>NZ_FZOA01000003.1 GCF_900187985.1 Methylobacillus rhizosphaerae | reverse complement strand
ATAAATGCGTACTTTACCCGGACAGCTTGGCAAAGTACGCGGCGGCCTTTTTTAGGATATCTCGCTCATCCGTGACGCGACGCAGCTCAGCCTGAAGGCGACGGATTTCTGCTTGCTGATTAGAGGAGTGCTGTCGTTCGTCTTTAGGGGTGCCGCATCGCTTGATCCAAGCATAAATGCTATGACTTGAAACGCCCAACCGCTCAGCGACCTCTGCCACAGAAAACTGACGCTCAGTGACTTGCTTGACGGCGGCCTGTTTGAATTCTTCGGTGTAACGTTGTTGCTTGCTCATGATGTCTCCTCAACTTGCATAGTTTGAGGCTCTTGAGCTGTCTAGGAAAGTGGGGGCGATTCAATCGCTATGTTACTTTGCAACGATATCTTAGGAAGGTCTACACTGACCCCATGACTGGTGAGGCAGAGTGGGGAATTGTGACAGCGCCGGAGGGTGGCATCATGGGGGTATACAGCCACTCAGATAAGAGAGTCATCAAGACAGGAAATTTTAAATTTGTGGATCGGATGCTTGAGCAACAGGCAAGATATTCGGATTGGAAGTTTGTGTTTGTACCCGTCAATGTTGCAACTTCACTTAATTAAATAACTAAATCCTCCAAGATTTACCATAAAATTTTAAGAAAAATAATCTATCGGCATGCGTAGTCTACGTTTCAGGCCGTTCAGGCAGCGTTTGCGCCAGCGGCTCATTTGTTCGTGGCTGATGTGGTTCAGTTCCGGTTCCCAGAGTGGGCGTTCGCCTTGCACCAGGGCGCCGATATGGCTGAGTGCGGTCTGGGTTCTGGCGATGTAGAAGGCAAAATTGCGCAGCAGGCGTTTGTCCATGATGTGCATGCCGCGATACAGCATGTCTGGCAATCGTGACAGTCGCAATAGTCGGTCGGCCTGTGCCAGCCTGGTAATGGCACGCATGGCATCTGCCGGGGTGCAATTGAAGCAGGGCGCGATGAATTTGCCCAGGTGTTCCCGCTGGCTGAGGAGTAGTTGGGTGGGGGATTGTTCCAGCAGGGGGGCGAGGTAGGCATCCATGGCCCATTCTGCGCTGATGTGGGTGATCATGCTGTTTTCCAGCCACATGGCTTCATAAGCCGGGACGAAGTGGTTGTGGGCGATGACGTCGATATATAAATGGCTGGCGTAGCCGATGGCGATGGCGGTTTCTTCGTCGCTGCGGGCATTGGCGAGCATTTGCTGGGCGTTTTCCCAATAGTGGCTGTGGTTGAAGCGGCGCGACACTACGGCAAGGTCGGGCAGGCAGGCGCCCGCCATGACCAGGCGCGGGAATGAGCGTATTGCGCGCTGCAGGCGAGGGTCCAGCAGTGGCATGGCCCATAATAGGGAATGGGCAAAATATACGTGGGTGACCAGTCCCCATGCCAATGTATCCGTGCTGTAGCCTGCCAACGGAGCACACCATAATAAGGAGGTCAGGAGTTTGCCGATTTTCATACGGCGTAATGTGCTGGCTGGTGATGAATGGTTTGTGGCAAATTGATGATTTTATTGTGACAATGGAAGCGTCCCGGAGGAGTTTGTTATACTGCGGCGCTTCATTGTAAAAGTATCGTGCTGGGGAATTCATGGAAAGTCCGTACAAGGGTAAGACTGGCATGCGCCGCCTGATCAATGCTTTTGGCTATTCGGTCGAGGGTATCAAGGCGGCCTATTTGAATGAGGATGCATTCCGCCAGGAAGTATGGATGGCCGTGATATTGATTCCGCTAGCGCTTTACCTGGGACACGATGCGGTGGGCAAGGCGTTGATGATTGCTTCTGTGCTGCTGGTCATTGTGGTCGAGCTGCTCAATTCTGCGATTGAGGCGACTGTTGATCGTATTTCACTCGAGAATCACCAGCTTGCCAAGCGCGCCAAGGATATCGGCAGTGCGGCGGTATTACTGGCGCTGGTCAACTTGGCTGTGTGCTGGGGGCTGCTGATTTTCGCTTGAGTTTCTCACCAGAGCGGCGAGGATAGCAGGCGTAGGCCAAAACTCAGCCATTGTTCCTCCCCACGATGATTCATGCGGTTGCCATAGGTGGTGTCTATCTGTATCCGGTCATGTACCAGCCAGTAACGTAGGCCTGCCTGATAAAACGGGCGTGAGCGGTGATCGCCATATACTTCTGCGATCAAGTCCACCGTGTTTGAGACTGGCATTTCTGAGCCTATACCCCAGGTGAGATTGGTTCTATTCTTCTCTTTGTCATGTAGTGCGCCAAGGTTGGTGTGCAGGATCAGTCTGTCACTGAAAAAAGAGGCACTTGCCGGCAGGTAGGCATAGGTATTGCCGACCATGCTGGAGTTGTTGTCCAGCCTGGGATGCTGTGCGTAGCCCACCACTACTCCATAGCCATAACTATCGGTCTCCAGGGATTTGAGCAGCAGTTTGGCTTGCATCATCAGGTCTGTATTGTGGGCAGCGTGGTCTTCTCGCGTGATTGCACCCCCGAGTGTCAGTTCCATGTTCTCGGCCGGGCTGCATCCGGGCAACGCCCAATATTCTGTGCTGTGCCGGTTGCGCTTGACCCAGGATTCCAGCTGGCAGCTGTTTGGGTCCACCACTCTGGCATCATCAGTGATCATGGGACGTGCTGCCATGGCAGTGACAGGGAGCAGCAAAGCCAATAGCGTGGAAATGGCAAAATTTCTCATGGCGCAAGCATAACCGGAAAATGTGACGCGCACGTGGCAATTCATGGAAGCGTCATAATCGCAAGGTATCGTTGCCAGTATGTATTCTCAAGACTGGAATGGAATCTCGTGAAAATATTATTCATCTCGGATGTGTATTTTCCTCGCGTCAATGGTGTTTCGACTTCAATCCGCACTTTTGCGGCACAGATGCAATCGCTCGGTCACGAAGTACACCTGATCGCGCCGGATTATGGCGTTGCGACGGAAGATGAGGCGTGGATCAAGCGCATCCCCGCGCGTAGCATCTATTTTGACCCGGAAGACAGGTTGATGCGTTACCGGGCTGCGCTCAAGCTGCTGCCCGAGTTGCGGGAAGAGAATTATGACATTGTGCATATCCACACACCCTTCGTGGCGCATTACCTCGGCATCAAGCTCGCGCGCTTACTGGACATACCCTGCCTGGAAACCTATCACACCTTCTTTGAGGATTATATGCATCACTACTTGCCATGGATGCCAAAATCCATGGCGCGCAGGATAGCGATCAATACCTCGCGACGGCAATGCAATGCGGTCAATGCAGTGGTTGCACCCTCGCAGCCCATGCTGGATGCATTGCGCCATTATGGCGTCAATGCCAGCGCGGAAGTGATTCCTACCGGCTTGCAGGAAAAAAGCTTTGAAGAAGCGGATGGCGAGGCTTTCCGCGACCGCTATGGCATCTCGCGTCAGCGGCCCGTAGCCTTGTTCGTGGGGCGCGTCGCCCATGAGAAGAATATCGACTTCCTGTTGCGTATGGCCAATGAACTAAGGCGTCAGCAGCCTGACATGCTGTTGGTTGTTGCCGGAGAAGGACCGGCACAAAAACATCTGGAAACCTTGAGTGCTGAACTGGCGCTGGATGACAACATCAAGTTCATTGGTTACCTGGATCGCAATACGGAATTGAATGCCTGCTACAAGGCGGCGGATGTCTTTGTGTTCGCTTCCAGGACGGAAACTCAGGGCCTGGTGTTGCTGGAAGCCATGGCACAGGGAGTGCCTGTCGTAGCGCTGGCTGAGCTGGGCACCAAGTCCATCCTGATTGAAGGCGAGGGTGCGATGATTGCGCCTGAGGACGAGCGTATTTTCGCTTCAAAGGTGTTCGGCCTGTTTGCCAATCCTGGCAAGCGTGCCAAGCTGGGGCAGGTAGCCCGGCAATATGCGCAGAAGCGCTGGACTTCACGCCTGCAGGCCGAGCGCATGTTGCAGTTCTACCAGCGTGTGCAAAGCCGGGATGCCTTTCATGCCTTGAATGTCGACCTTAAAACCAGGAGCAGCTAACAGGTACTTTGATGATAAGCTAGGCCTGTTAGCCGGGATGGGGAGCAGGCATGCGGATTATCGTGATGGGCAGTGGCGTGATTGGTGTGGCAACGGCCTGGTACCTTGCCGAAGCAGGCCATGAAGTCACGGTGTTGGACAGACAGAACGGGCCGGCACTTGAAACCAGTTATGCTAATGCAGGGCAGGTTTCTCCCGGCTATGCCAGCCCCTGGGCTGCCCCCGGCGTTCCCCTCAAGGCACTCAAGTGGATGCTGCGTCGCCACGCTCCATTATTCATCAAGCCGGATGGTAGCTGGCAGCAATTGCGCTGGATGTGGCAGCTATTGCAGCATTGTACAGCTGCCTGTTACGAGCAGAACAAGGCACGTATGGTACGGCTTGCCGAATACAGTCGCGATTGCCTGGATCAACTCCGCGCCGATACTGAAATTGAGTACGAGGGTAGGCAGGGCGGCACCTTACAACTGTTTCGCACCCAGGAGCAACTGGATGCCGCGGTGCGGGATATCGAAGTGCTGCGCTTTGCCCATGTGCCTTTCGAGTTATTGCCACGATCACTCCTGACCAAAGCCGAGCCAGCGCTGGAAAACGTCAAGCACAAATTAACCGGTGGCCTATGGTTGCCGCATGATGAAACTGGGGATTGCCACCTGTTCACGGTTCGGCTAGCAGAAATGGCGGCTGCTAAAGGTGTGCAGTTCCGTTATGGGCAGGATATCAGTCAGCTTGAGATCGAGGCTGGCAATGTGCAAAGCGTCGTCGCCAATGGCGAACGCTTGCAGGCAGATGCTTATATTGTCGCTTTGGCAGCGTATTCAAAGGGACTTCTGCAAGGCATATTGAAGCTGCCTGTGTATCCAGTAAAAGGCTATTCGATCACCGTGCCCATCATCGAGCCTGCCAATGCGCCTGTTTCCACAATACTGGACGAAACCTATAAAACTGCCGTGACGCGCTTTGACAACCGTATCCGCGTTGGTGGTATGGCGGAGCTGGTCGGCTTTGACCGCCGCCTTAGCCCTAGAAGGGAATCTACCTTGAAAATGATTGTCAGCGACCTGTTCCCCGGCGCTGCCGATTTGAGCCAAACAAGTTTCTGGACAGGGCTGCGTCCCATGACACCTGATGGCACGCCGATTGTAGGCGCAACGCCTATCCCCAATCTCTATCTGAACACCGGGCACGGTACGCTCGGTTGGACCATGGCTTGCGGCTCAGGGAAATTGCTGGCCGATATTATCTCGGGCAGGGCAGCGGATATCCGGCATGATGATTTAGGGTTGCAGCGCTATACAGCAAGGGGATGCATGTGTAATAAAAAAGCCGGGAAACCCGGCTTGGAGAGGTGATATTGCTATAAAAATCTAGCCAAATTTACCTGTGATGTAATCTTCCGTTTCCTTGCGTCCCGGATTGGTGAATATCTTGTCGGTGTCATCGTATTCGATCAATTCACCGAGATACATATAGGCGGTGTAGTCAGAAACGCGGGCAGCTTGTTGCATATTGTGCGTGACCACCAGGATGGTGAGTTTGTTGCGCAGTTCTGACATCAGCTCCTCGATGCTGGCAGTGGCAATCGGGTCCAGTGCGGAGGTCGGTTCGTCGAACAGCATGATTTCGGGATCAGTTGCCAGTGCGCGCGCAATACAGAGACGTTGTTGCTGACCGCCGGAAAGATTGAATGCAAGGTCGTGCAGGCGGTTTTTCACTTCATCCCACAAAGCCGCACCCTTGAGTGCTTCTTCCACTTTGTCATCCACTACGCGCTTGTTGCGTTCGCCGCGAACGCGCAGGCCGTAGGCCACATTTTCATAAATGGATTTCGGGAATGGGTTAGGCTTCTGGAACACCATGCTGATGCGCATACGGACTTCGATCGGGTCCACGCCGCTATCCAGGATATTGGTGTTATCCGGGTGCATGACGATCTGGCCGTCGTACTTGTTGCCGGGGTAGAGGTCGTGCATACGGTTGAAGCAGCGCAGGAATGTGGATTTGCCACAGCCTGATGGGCCGATCAGGGCGGTGATGCGTTTTTCGTACAAGGCCATGGAGATGCCTTTGAGCGCCTTGTGGCCGCTGCTGTAGTAGAAATTCAGGTCGCGCGATTCAGCTTTGACCGGGCTGGTGATGGTTGCCATGATATTGATGTCCTGATTCTGAATAATTTTGTGTGCGATTGGATTACCACTTGATGTTCTTGCGGATGCGGTAACGCAGCCAGATTGCGGTGGCATTCATGAGCAATGTCACGACAATGATCAAGGCGCCTGTGGCTGCGGCATTGATATGGAATGCATGATCCGGGCGCGATAACCAGTTGAACATCTGGATTGGCAATACGGTGAAACCGGAGCTTAACCATTCAACGTTGATGAATGGTGCGACATCGCTGACCGGTGACGGCGGCAGGAATGCAATGAAGGTCAGCGCGCCTATGGTAATGATGGGAGCTGTTTCACCGATTGCGCGGGCCATGCCGATGATGACGCCGGTAAGGATGCCGCCGGAGGCATAATGCAGTACGTGATGGAATACCACTTGCCATTTGGTCGCGCCGACAGCATAGGCAGCTTCACGGATGGCAATCGGAATGCCGCGGATGGATTCACGGGTGTTCACGATGACGATAGGCAGGATCAACAAGCCTAGCGTGAGGCCCGCTGTCAGGATACTTTCCCCGAAACCCAGGCCATAGACGAACAGGCCCAGTGCCAACAAACCATAGACAATGGAAGGGACACCTGCCAGGTTGGTGACGTTGATTTCGATGAGGTCGGAAAACCAGTTCTTGGGGGCGTATTCTTCCAGGTATACCCCGGCAGCGACACCCATGGGGACTGCCGAGATGAATGTGACCAGCATCACCAGCAGGGAGCCTACCCAGGCTGAGAGCAGGCCGGCATGGGCTGCCTTGCGTGAGGGATAGTTGGTCAGGAAGTCGAGGCTGAAGCGGGGATAGCCCGTTGCCACCAGGTCAATGAACAGGGTGAACAGGGTGAGCAGGCCCAGCATCAAGGCTAACAGACCGATAATCGAGAAGATAAAGTCGTTACGCTTGTGCTTGCGGATCATGGCCCTCACTTCAGCGAGGTTTGCCAATACGGATGCTTGTGTCGTCATGATTTAGTATGTCTCGCGGAATTTCTTGCGGGTAATGTGGCCGATGATATTGAATGTCAGGGTCATCAGCATCAGCACCAGGCCGGCAGCAAAAATACTTTGATAGCCAACGCTGCCGTGAGGCAAGTCACCCATGGCGACTTGTACGATATAGGCGGTAATGGTGGCGGCGCTTTCCATGGGGTTGAATGTCAGGTTGGGTTGTTGGCCAGCAGCCAGTGCAACCACCATGGTTTCACCTACAGCACGTGAAATACCGAGAATATAGGCAGCGATGATGCCTGAAATGGCTGCTGGAGCGACCACCCGGATTGCTGTCTGGAAGCGGGTCGCGCCCATGGCATAAGAACCTTCACGCATGCTCATTGGCACGGAGCGCATGGCATCTTCTGCCATGGAGCTGATGTATGGGATGATCATGATGCCCATGACAATACCGGGTCCCAACATATTGAAGCCTGGCAGTTCAGGAAAAATACGTTGTAGTAGCGGGGTGACGAACAGTAAGGCAAAGTAGCCAAAGACGACAGTAGGCACGCCGATCAAAAGTTCCAGGATCGGTTTGACAATTTCCCGAGTGCGGTGGGAGGCAAACTCCGAAAGATAGATGGCACCAATGGTTCCGAGTGGAATGGCGACTGCCAGTGCGATGGCCGAGGTGGTCAAAGTACCAGAAACCAGAGGCAGAATGCCGTAATGTGCATTCTCAAACAGGGGGGTCCACTGTGTATCGGTCAGGAAATCCCATAGGGATACATGCTCGAAAAAAGTGAAGGATTCGTACAGCAGAATCACAACGATGGAAATAGTAGTGGCAACAGCAGAAAGTGCTGCCAGCATCAGGATGAATTCAATGACGCGTTCCAGAACATGACGACGCACATTCTTGGCCAGGCGGGCACTGATGGTAGGTTCTGCAGGTTTTTGTAACACTTGGGAGGCCATGATCATATTAATGATTCGTGCATTGTAACGGAATGAAGCGATGTGAGCGAAGGCGGGAAAGCTGAAGTATCAGGTTTCCCGCCATGCAGGTTATTTGATCCGTTTCAGCAGATCGGTAATTTTGACACCAACTTCCGGCTCGCCGTTGAAGCCAGTCCCGACTTTTTGGGATTTCCAATGATCATTCACTGCTGCATATTCATTGGCTGGCAAGGCAACATATTTCACTTCTTCGACCAGTTCTTTGCTGTTTGCCAGGTAGAAATCAATGAATGCCTTGACGTTGGGATTGCTCTTGGCGGCATTGGCACTGACATAGATGAACAGTGGGCGTGATAATGGCTGGTATGTGCCATTCATCACAGTTTCACGAGAGGGCAGTACGCCAGGGGCACCAGCCTTGGCGACGATAGGCACAGCCTTGACGCGGCTGCTGTTTTCTTCGTAATAGGCGTAGCCGAAATAGCCGGTGGCAGCGATGTCACTGGCAACACCTTGTACCAGTACATTGTCATCTTCAGAAGCAGTAAAGTCGCCGCGGCTGGATTTGGCCTTGCCTACAATGGCTTCGGTGAAGTAATCGAAAGTACCAGAGTCGGAACCTGCGCCAAACAACTTGACCGGGGTATCGGGCCAGCTTGGATTGACTTGCTTCCAGGTTTTAATCGTGCCCTGTGCTTCTGGCTCCCACAGCTTTTTCAGCTCTTCCACTGTGAAGCTCTTGATAAAGGTATTCTTGGGATTGATGACTACGGTCAGCGCATCATAGGCGACGGGGAGTTCAATAAATTCAATGCCAGCTGCCTTACAGGCTTCCATTTCCTTGGCAAGAATCGGGCGGGAAGCTTCGGAGATATCTGTTTCACCGCGACAGAATTTCTTGAAACCGCCACCGGTACCGGAAATGCCGACAGTAACCTTGATACGCTTGGCTTTCTGGAACTCTTCAGCGACTGCTTCCGTGATCGGATATACAGTGCTGGAGCCATCAATACGGATAATATCGTTCTTGTTTGCTGCAGCATCCGCATGTGAAATGGAGAAAGCAGTGGCAACGAGAGCAGCAACACCTGCTGCCTTCAGTATTTGGTGTGGAACAAATTGGGATTGCATAGAGGCTCCATTGGGTTAGTCATCATGTCACCTGGAATCTGGGATTTCCCGTTTCATTGGCAACTGCGCAAATATAAAGCGTGAATATTTCATATTTGTGACAAATGACAAAATACCAGATTGATGGACATGGGTGATAGCCATAATGTCAGCAGACTGTATATTGCCGACAACGGGCAATCAGGCATTAATGTATAATTACGCGTTTTGAAATCAGTACATTCGGACAAATTTAGTATGGACGCAGAACAACTCAACCTTATTGACCACCGTCTGGATGACCTGGCCGAGCGTCATCTGGCTCTTCGGGGGTATCTTTGACTTCGAGACCAAGCAACAACGCCTGGAAGAAGTCTCTCAACTGCTGGAAGACCCGAATATCTGGAACGATAACGAACGTTCACAAAAACTAGGCAAGGAACGCCGGGAACTGGAATTCATCGTCAATTCGCTGACAGAAGTCGATAATGGCGTACGCGACAGTCGCGAATTGTTCGAAATGGCGCGGGAAGAGAATGACGATGACACCCTGTTGAGTATAGATAATGATACGCAGGCGCTGGAGAAGGTGGTGGGGGAAATGGAATTCCGTCGCATGTTCGCCCACCCGATGGACCCGAATAACTGCTTCCTCGACATCCAGGCTGGATCAGGCGGTACAGAAGCCCAGGATTGGGCTTCCATGCTGTTGCGTATGTATCTGCGCTACTGTGAGAACAAGAATTTCAAGGTGGAAGTGCTGGAAGAGTCCGAAGGGGATGTGGCGGGTATCAAGAGTGCCTCGCTGAAGATTTCCGGT
Source organism: Methylobacillus rhizosphaerae (assembly GCF_900187985.1). Lineage (GTDB taxonomy): Bacteria > Pseudomonadota > Gammaproteobacteria > Burkholderiales > Methylophilaceae > Methylobacillus > Methylobacillus rhizosphaerae. The sequence goes on along the minus strand of NZ_FZOA01000003.1, from coordinate 251,042 downwards.
GACTATGCTTATGGCTTCCTGCGCACTGAGAGTGGCGTACACCGTCTGGTGCGCAAGTCGCCGTTCGATTCCGGCAACCGTCGCCATACTTCGTTCGCCAGCGTATTTGTCTATCCAGAGGTAGATGATTCCATTGTGGTCGAGATCAATCCTGCCGATTTGCGTATCGATACCTATCGTGCTTCGGGCGCGGGTGGTCAGCACATCAATAAAACTGATTCTGCCGTGCGTATCACCCACTTGCCGACCAATACCGTCGTACAGTGCCAGAATGACCGCTCGCAGCATCGTAACAAAGATGAAGCGATGAACATGCTGAAGGCGCAGTTGTATGCGTTGGAACTGCGTAAGCGCAACGAGGAAAAACAGGCGATGGAAGACGCCAAGACCGATATCGGCTGGGGTCACCAGATCCGTTCTTACGTACTCGATAATTCGCGCATCAAGGATTTGCGCACCAACGTGGAAATCGGCAATACCCAGAGCGTGCTGGACGGCGACCTGGATCCATTTATTTCTGAAAGTTTGAAGCAGGGAGTGTAAGGGTGAGTGACGCACAAAATTCCAAGACGGCTGATGAAGCAGCTAATGGGCAGCAGGATGAAAACCACGTAATTGCCGAGCGCCGCGAGAAGCTCAAGGCGATTCGTGAAAAAGGTGTGGCCTTCCCCAATGACTTCAAGCCGGAGCATGCAGCGCAAAGCCTGCATGACAGCTATGACGCTTTGGAAGGTGAGGCATTGGATGCGCAGGCGCTGCATGTGGCGATTGCCGGCCGCATGATGTTGAAGCGCGTCATGGGCAAGGCCAGTTTTGCCACAGTGCAGGACAAGAGTGGTCGCATCCAGGTGTTTATCACCAGGGAAAATATCGGCGAAGAAACCTACGATGCCTTCAAGAAATGGGATCTGGGTGACATCATCGCCGCGCGAGGCGTGTTGTTCAAGACCAAGACTGGTGAGCTGTCGATCAAGGTGAGCGAACTGCGCCTGTTGACCAAATCGCTGCGTCCCCTGCCGGAAAAATTCCACGGCCTGGCTGACCAGGAAACCAAGTACCGTCAACGTTATGTCGACTTGATTGTTTCTGAGGAAACCCGCGCTACTTTTATTGCGCGCAGCAAGATTGTGGCAGCTATCCGTGCCTTCATGCTCAGCCACGAGTTCCTGGAAGTGGAAACGCCAATGTTGCACCCGATCCCGGGCGGCGCTTCAGCCAAGCCATTCATCACGCACCACAACGCGCTGGATATGCAGATGTATATGCGTATTGCGCCGGAACTTTACCTCAAGCGCCTGATCGTGGGCGGGTTCGAGCGCGTGTTCGAGATCAATCGTAATTTCCGTAACGAAGGGCTGAGTGTACGTCACAATCCTGAGTTCACCATGATGGAATTCTATGCGGCGTACACGGATTACAAGTGGCTGATGGATTTCACAGAGCACTGTATCCGTGCTGCAGCCATTGCCGCATGTGGTTCTGCCGTTGTGCAGTATCAGGGTCGTGAGCTTGACCTGGGCAAGCCATTCGAGCGCCTGACCATTGTGGGCGCCATCCAGAAATATGCGCCGCAATACACGCTGGAGCAGTTGGATGATGCGGTCTTCCTGCGCGCCGAGCTCAAGAAGTTTGGCGTAGAGGCGTTTGCGCATGCCGGACTGGGCGCGTTGCAACTGGCATTATTCGAGGAAACTGCCGAGAGCCAGCTATGGAACCCGACGTACATTATCGATTACCCGGTAGAGGTTTCTCCATTGGCACGGGCTTCAGATAGCAATCCGGCAATCACTGAGCGTTATGAGTTGTTCATTACAGGACGCGAGATTGCTAATGGTTTCTCTGAGTTAAATGATGCGGAAGACCAGGCTGCGCGTTTCCAGGCCCAGGTAGCCGCCAAGGAGGCCGGAGATGATGAGGCCATGTATTACGATGCTGATTTCATCCGCGCGCTGGAATATGGCATGCCTCCCACGGGTGGATGCGGTATTGGTATAGACCGTTTGGTGATGTTGTTGACTGATAGTCCAAGCATACGGGATGTGATTCTGTTCCCGCACATGCGGCCAGAAAGTTAATCTCCCAGCATTTAAATACTGACCAGGCCGGAATATTTTCCGGCCTTTCTTTTTGTTGCTCATGAACGACAGAGTGATATGGTCATGATGTCGAACGCTACCATGTTGGCTATCCGACCATATAACGGTGTTTGCGTCGGATATGGATTGCTGATTCACGGTTGGAGCGGGGAGAGGAAATGCCTGCTGGGGACAGGGATCGTCGTAGATTAACGACGTTTTTCTGGAAAATCTCTTGTGAAAAGTGAATTGTATTCATTATTGCATTGATTATTAATGAATATATTTTTACGGCACATACTTTGCTATCTATGTATGGTCTCGATTTATCCTGTAAAGGGTGAGTCTATTTGTCATAGCCAAACGAGAGGTTTCATTCATGTTGAACAAGCAAGGTCTATTCAGTCGTACTCCCACTCCTCAAGGCAGCAGCAGTGTCAATCCCGCTACTTCCGCATCTTTGAACAGCAAGCCTGAAGTAAGCCCGACACATCATGTTGCCACTGCAAGTAGTGTTGCTACTCCAGTGAAGACGGAAGCAGCTGGTACACAACTGGATACCCAAACAGGAAGTCGCCTGATTGTGGGGCCTGATGTCAAATTGAAAGGCGCTGAAATCCAGGACTGTGACATTCTTGTAGTCGAAGGCCGAGTTGAAGCCACCATGGATAGTCGTGTGATCCAGATTGCCGAGAATGGCGCATTCTCCGGCAAGGTAGGGATTGATGTAGCTGAAGTGCGCGGGCATTTTGAGGGTGAATTGACTGCACGCAGCCAGCTGATCATTCACTCGACCGGGCGTGTCAGTGGCAAGATACGTTATGGCAAGATACTAATTGAAGAGGGCGGAGAGCTGTCTGGTGATATTGCATCAATTTCTGCAGAAGATAATGCAGGCAAGGTCAAGCGCATCCAGTCTGCAGCATCTTGATAGGGAAGCGGAGATAGCAAAAAAGCCCCGGATGGGGCTTTTTTGTTGTTGATGAAGATGCTTTAACTGCTGGCAGCCATTGCTTCCTTGGAGTGGTATTTGCCTATGAGGCTGTCCCACTCGATAGTGACCTTGCCGCCAGTCAACTGATACTGCTTTTGCCAGCCGCTCAGTAACTCGATGCAGGCATGGTCAATATACTCAAGATCGTCGAATTGCACATGCACATCACGGCCGGCGATCAGCCTATCGAGTACGGCTACCAACTTGGGAATGCCGAGCAGGGTGGCAGAACCCTTGAGGTGGAGGATGGTTCTGTCACTGTGGGTTTTATGCTCGGCCCGGATGGAGACATGGGAAAACACATATAAAAGTTTGGCAACGGACAGTAGCAGGCCGGTGACGACCCCTGCCAGCAGATTGAAACTGACAATGGTCACAATGGTAATAATGTAAATGCCCAGCTCGGCTTTGCCGTAACTCAAGAGTTGCTTGGCTACTTTGGGATAGGCCAGTTTATATCCAGTGTAGACCAGGACGCCAGCCAGGGTGGCAACCGGGATGTATTCCAGCGTGAACAGGAACACGCTGATGAAAAGCAACAGCCAGATACCATGCAGGATGGTGGAGGCGCGAGATGTTGCGCCAGCTTCCACATTGGCACTGGAGCGAACTATCACGCCTGTCATCGGCAGGGCGCTCAGGAAACCACAAATGGTGTTGCCCAGGCCTTGCGCCATCAATTCACGATCATATTTGGTGCGGGCGCCATGATGCATTTGATCCACTGCTGCACAAGATAACAATGATTCGGCACTGGCAATGAATGCCAATGAAATGACGGCAAGCAGCACACCTGCAGTCATCGATGCTTCGGCGGTGCTCAGTGTGGGGGTAATGATAGTGCCCAGGATATTTTGCAGGTTAGTCGGGCCATCAAACAAGTCAGTGAGATATTTGACGTCAAAACTGAATACATTGGCGACGATGACTGCCAGTACCACACCAATCAATGCACCCGGGATAAGCTTGAGCCTGGCAGGTGCATAGCGTGTCCACAAGACGATGGAAACAATGGTTATCAGTCCGGTAATGGCGGCATAGATATTACCTCCATGCGAAGCAAAAGTTTCAATCAAGCCACTGGGAATATCCATCAGGTTCTGGATGCCACTGGACAAAGGATCCCTGTCCAGCATGATGTGGAACTGGGATCCGATAATCAGGATGCCAATACCGCCCAGCATGCCATGGATCACGGCAGGCGAAATGGCGCGAAACCACACGCCAAGCTTGAAGATGCCGGCCAGAACTTGCACAAGGCCAGCCAACAATACAATTATGCCGTAAATGGCAATGCCGAACTCTGCCACAATATCAGCCACAATCACTACCAACCCAGCTGCTGGGCCACTGACAGTGAGGGGGGAGCCTGAGATCGAGCCAACGACGAGGCCGCCGATGATGCCTGTAATGATGCCAGCTGTTGGAGGGAGACCTGATGCAATAGCGATGCCCAGGCATAAGGGCACTGCTACCAGGAATACAACAATGGAAGCGAAGAAATCCTTGCTGAGACCGCCGGAGCTTGCTGCGGCCGTAGTAGTTTGAGCTGTCATATGTGAAATCTATTTAATGAGGGAAATGATTCAGTGCTGCCTTAGTTCTGCACCAAGGGATGGTCTGCACTAAATATTTGGTAGCTTTGCGGGAAGGTGACTTCCGCTGTCCCTACATCATAGATGCCGCCTACTATGCCAATCTCACCTTTGTTCAGCAGGTCACGCAGAATTTCACTGGAATTCCAGATGTTGTCGATCTGGGTTTTGACGTTGAGGTCACATACGTGACTGACAAAGGTAGCATTGGATGAATCCCGGTTTTCTTTTATCGCGGATTCTGCTTCCACTGCAGGGAAAATCATTTTGGTGATTTCACCGATATGGCCACCAGAATAACCATCGCAGGCTGCTTTTACTGCACCACAATTCGAATGGCCCAATACCACGATCAATTTGCTGCCCAGGTATTTGCAGGAATATTCCAAACTGCCGATAGCCTTGCGTGAAGCAATGTTGCCAGCCAGGCGCACACTGAACAAATCGCCCAGGCCTTGATCGAAAATCAGTTCTGTTGCTGTACGGGAATCGCTGCAGCTGAGAATGGCAGCAAAAGGATGTTGCTTATCTTTGATGATGTTGACGACATTAAGTAAATCACGGTGTGCTGAAATATTTTGTGTAAAACGTGTATTGCCTTCTATCAGAATGGCGAGTGCTTCTTGAGGGGACATTTTGTCACGGTCTTTTAATGGATGCTTATACATATATCCAATTCTCCTTCTAAGTTAAAAATTAACACATTTTATGGGAATTTCTGCATCAGTAGTCTTTAATAAAGACAGATGGTGAATGATTTTGTTCAGTATTGATATGATTATTATAGGTAATTTTTTGTATTTCTATAAATAACTTATTGTAAATATATGTAAATATTTGAAATGGAAATGTAAACCGGCAATCTAGCATGTCCTTAATTCGTGTCAGTTTGATGAAGCCCGATGTAAGCATTTGATTATTGGTGAAGATCTAACCTCTTGTCATAAAAGTGTCATTTTGTGTACATCTTTCAGTCACATTGCAATCACATACTACGTGCCTGGCTGCCTACAGAATCTGTTCCTAGATAGATAGGGCAGACGTTGGTAGCCGCCATGGGGCAAGTATCAACTTGATCTTGATACTTAATTTTAATTAAGTCCAAATTAAAAGTGATTGTGATGACAACAGGGAAGATGACACACAAAACAATGGTGGCTGCAATGATGCTGACTGCAGTTTCCGCCACTGCTACGGCAGAAACCCAGGTACTAGAATTATATGTGGACTCTGCCACCAAACAAATATTTTCTGAGCCTGGCCCGAATAGAGTAAAAATGGGGATATTCAGGTCAGTGGATACCGAGACTGAGGCCAAGAGTGAGAATCCTGCCAGTATAGAGTTGGCTGAATTAAGGCAATCGCTGGAGCTCAAGCAACGTGAGCTCGAGGAAAAACTGGACAAGATTGCCATGGCACCTGCGCCGAAACAGGGTGGGTCGGGCAAGAGCTGGGCAGATACCATGAAGGTTCGTGGTTATATGCAGGTGCGTAGTAACTCCATCCTGGGTGGAGATAAGCAGATTGCGCACCAGGCAGATCGTTCAATCGGTGACAATACCAATTTCCTTATCCGCCGTATGCGCCTGGTGTTTTCCGGCGATATTGGTGAACGTCTGTCTTATTACATCCAGCCGGATTTTGCCAGCCGGTCGGGAGATGGCACAGGGAATATTGCCCAGCTGCGTGATGCCTACGGTGATATCTACCTGACCAAGGACAAGGTGCATCGCTTGCGAATTGGTCAATCCAAGATTCCTTATGGTTTTGAAAACCTGCAGTCCAGCCAGAATCGTATCGCGCTGGATCGTGCAGATGCGATGAATAGCTGCTGTAAGGATGAGCGTGATCTCGGTGTGTTCTACTACTATACGCCCGCAGATAAACAAGACATGTTCAAATACCTTGTAGATAGTGGCCTGAAAGGTTCGGGCAACTACGGTATGTTTGCATTCGGTGCCTATAATGGTACCGGGGCCAACCGCTCTGAAAATAATGACAACCTGCATCTGGTGTCCCGCTTTACTTACCCGGTCAAGTTTGAGAATGGACAGATATTTGAAGCAGGTATCGCAGGGATTTACGGTACATTCAAACCGAGCCTCAGTGGCGGGGTGGTTGCCGACTCCAGGACTGATGGCTTCAAGGATCAACGTATCGGCCTGCATGCCGTGCTGTACCCTCAACCTTTCGGATTGCAGGCGGAGTGGAACTGGGGCAGGGGACCTTCTTTGAACGATGCAGGCACGGTGGTTGAAGAAGCTTCTTTGAACGGTGGATATATCCAGGCAATGTATCGTATCAAGGATTTCTATGGATATGGCATCATGACGCCATTCATCAAATGGCAATACTTTGATGGCGCCCAGAAGTTCGAGACCAATGCGCCGCAGAACAGCGTCAGTGACTGGGAAGCTGGTTTCGAGTGGCAGCCTATGCCAGAGATCGAATTTACTGCTTATTATTCCAAGCTCGACCGGAATAATCTGGCAACTGTACCGTATGCAAAATATAACACTGATATTTTGCGGTTACAGCTGCAATATAATTTCTAAGTTAGCGATTCAACAAGGACTCCAGCCCGCTTGATGCGGGCTTTTTATTGCCTGTAAACCTAATGGCTGATGAATCTAGTGTGGAGGCTCTTTGGCGAGGTTAAGGGAGTAAATGGGGATTTCAACCACTACGTCCTCATCACCAATGATGGCCTGACAGGATAAGCGGGAATTGGGTTTGAGTCCCCAGGCCTGATCCAGCATGTCTTCTTCATTTTCATCTGGTTCTGACAGGGAGTTGTAGCCTTTCTGCACGTAGATGTGACACGTGGTGCAGGCACAAACGCCACCACAGGCGCTGTCGATGTCAATATCCTGTTTATGCAGGTTATGGCAGATGGAGCGTTCGGGCTGGGCCTCGAAGGTTTTGCCTTCGGGACAGTATTCCGGATGGGGCAGCACAGTAATTTTTGCCATGATTTAAAGTTCCAAAGTATTCAATGCCTGCCCAGCCAGTGCTTTTCTGACAGAAGCATCCATACGGCGCGCAGCAAAATGTTCTGTCGCGTGATTGAGTGTTTCAACGGCCTTGTTGATGGCATCGCTGTCTTCTTGCTGCGTCAATTGGCGCAGGTTTTCCATGTGAGTGGTGATGGCCGCTTTTTCATTGGCGTCCAGTAACGCTTCTCCATCCTGTCTCAGGGCTGCCTCTATTGCCTCCAGCAGACGGGCCGCATCGACGCGCGCCTCTTGCAGCATGCGCGCACGCTTATCGGTTTCTGCAGCGCTGAATGAGGATTGCAGCATGTCGACGATCTGCTCTTCACTCAATCCGTATGACGGTTTGATCACGATATCCGCATGGGCGCCACTGGTTTGCTCCTGGGCCGAGACGGAAAGCAGGCCATCGGCATCCACCTGGAAGGTGACGCGAATACGTGCGGCACCGGCAGCCATGGGAGGAATGCCGCGCAACTCAAAACGCCCCAGTGAGCGACAATCTGCGACCAGCTCACGCTCACCCTGCAGGACGTGAATGCTCATGGCAGTCTGGCCATCCTTGAATGTAGTGAAGTCCTGTGCGCGTGCGATAGGGAGTGTGGCATTGCGCGGAATGATTCTTTCCACCAGCCCGCCCATGGTTTCTAGGCCAAGGGAGAGCGGAATGACATCTAGCAGCAGCAGGTCATTATCATTGCGGTTGCCGGCAAGGACGTTGGCTTGTATGGCGGCACCTAGCGCCACCACCTGGTCAGGATCCAGGTTGGTCAGGGGTTCCCGGCCAAAAAAACTGCTGACTGCATGGCGCACTTGAGGCATGCGTGTGGCGCCACCGACCAGGACAATGCCCTGGACTTCTTCAACATTCAGCTCTGCATCGCGTAATGCCTTGCGAATGGGAAGGAGGGTTTTGTTGATGAGCTGTTGGCACATGGCATGAAAATCAGACTGGCTCAGGTGCAGGTCAATCACTTCACCCTGGCTCAACACAGCCGTGATATTGGCGCTGGCATGATCGGTCAGCCATTCCTTTGCTTCGCGTGCCTTGGTGGTCAGCAGGCGGGTGTCTGCAGGCTCAAGAGGCTGTAATCCGGCTTGTTCCAGTATCCAGCAGAAAATGCGCCTGTCGAAGTCATCGCCACCCAGCGCTGAGTCGCCGTTGGTGGCAAGTACTTCAAAAATACCTTTCGCCAATCGCAGGATTGAAACATCAAAAGTCCCGCCTCCCAGATCGTAGATGACATAAATGCCTTCTGCGGCGTTCTCCAGGCCATAGGCCACGGCTGCTGCTGTAGGTTCATTTAGCAGGCGTAGTACATTGATGCCGGCAAGGCGTGCCGCATCTTTTGTGGCCTGCCGTTGTGCATCATCAAAATAGGCGGGGACGGTAATGACAGCACCGGTCAGTTCTCCTCCCAGTGCTTGTTCTGCACGGAACTTCAGCGCCTTGAGAATTTCTGCGGACACTTCGACCGGGCTTTTGATCCCGGCTCGCGTCTTGACTTGCACCATGCCTGGGGTCTCAACAAAGTGATACGGCAGGTGCTCAATGTTGCCAATGTCTAACAGGCCACGTCCCAGGAGACGCTTCACTGATAGCAGGGTATTCTGCGGGTCCTGGGTTTGTTGTAGTTGCGCACTGTGGCCCACATCTATCTGACCATCAGCAGCATAATGCACGATGGATGGAAGTAGGGCATGCCCGGTGTCATCGAGTAGCACAGCCGCCAGGCCGCTACGTACGGTAGCCACCAGTGAGTTGGTCGTGCCCAGGTCTATGCCCACTGCCAGCTTGTGCTGGTGCGGTGCACTGCTCATACCCGGTTCTGATATCTGTAATAACGCCATGACTTGAGTTTATTCGTCTTCCAGTTTGCTTATCTTGTGCGCAACATCTGCGCGGATCTTGTCAATGAAGCTTAATTTTCGCACCATGCCAGCCGCTTCCTGCCATGCTTGCTGCTGGTCCAATGTAGCTGCCAGCATGTCCTGCAAATCTTGGGATTCCTGCCGCATATCACCTAACAACTTGTCGAGTGCCGCAAGGTCGCGGGCGTCGTATGCTTCTTCCACTGCTTCACGCCATTCCATTTGCAGCATGAGGAAATCTGCCGGCATGGACGTATTATTTTCTTCCTCAGTGTCTACACCCTTGAGTGCGAGGATATAGCGGGCTCGTGCAGTGGGCTGCTTGAGTGTCTGGTATGCCTCATTGACCTGGGTTGCCCATTGCATGGATTGCATACGTTCAGTGGACGATGCCGCAGCAAAGCGGTCCGGGTGAACTTCAGCCTGCAGTTGACGGTAGTGCTGATCCAGTAATTGTGTATCCAGCGCAAATTGTGCTGTCAGGCCGAGTAGTTCAAAATGGTTCTTGTGCAGATTGGACATAAGGGTTCATATGCAGGAGAGGCAGCCGGGTGCCGACTGCCCAGGTTTGATACGGACAAGCTAGACGGTGAAGCTTTCACCGCATCCGCATTCATCCTTGACATTCGGGTTGTTGAACTTGAACCCTTCATTGAGACCTTCCTTGGTAAAGTCCAATTCCGTACCATCAATGTAAACCAGGCTCTTGGGATCCACGATCACTTTGACATCATGGCTTTCAAACACCATATCCTCGGTGTTGAGATCATCAACAAATTCCAGTGTGTAAGCCATGCCCGAGCAGCCGGTAGTCTTGACGCCAAGGCGCAGGCCTATGCCTTTGCCTCGGTTGGCAAGAAACTTCCGCACGCGGTTTGCTGCAGTTTCAGTCAACGTGATTGCCATGCCTGTCCTTTAAGCTACTTGTTCGTCCTTGATACCCTGCTTAGTCCGTAAGTCAGTAATGGCGGCACGAATGGCGTCCTCTGCCAGTACGGAGCAGTGAATCTTGACCGGTGGCAATGCCAGCTCTTCTGCAATGTCAGAATTCTTGATTTCCATTGCCTGATCAAGGGATTTACCTTTGATCAGTTCCGTGACCAGTGAGCTGGAGGCAATCGCCGAACCACAACCATAGGTCTTGAATTTTGCATCTTCGATGATGCCCTCTTCATTGACCTTGATCTGTAGCTTCATCACGTCGCCGCAAGCCGGAGCGCCGACCATGCCGGTACCTACTGACGGATCGTTTTTGTCCAGAGAGCCCACGTTACGTGGATTTTCATAGTGATCGAGTACTTTGTCTGAATAAGCCATGTTTATTACTCCTCAAAATTGGCACCAAGAGCCGCAGTCGCAATTGGTACCCAACTACTGTTAATGTGCAGCCCATGCCACAGTATTCAAGTCCACTCCATCCAGATGCATTTCCCAGAGTGGGGATAATTCACGCAATTTACCAATCTTGCTCTTCATGAGCTCTATCGCGTAGTCAATATCCTCTTCAGTGGTGAAACGCCCGATAGAGAAGCGGATGGAGCTGTGCGCAAGCTCATCAGAGCGGCCCAGTGCGCGCAGGACATAGGACGGCTCCAGGCTTGCAGATGTGCACGCCGATCCACTGGATACCGCAATATCCTTCACCGCCATGATCAGGGATTCACCTTCTACAAAGTTGAAACTGATATTCAGATTGTGTGCAACGCGGTGTTCCAGGTCGCCATTTACATATACCTCATCGATATCCTGCAAGCCATTGAGCAGGCGGTTGCGCAATGCCAGGATACGTGGGTTTTCAATGTCCATTTCCTCACGCGCGATGCGGAAGGCTTCTCCCATCCCCACAATCTGGTGGGTTGCCAGCGTGCCGGAACGCATGCCGCGTTCATGACCGCCACCATGCATTTGTGCCTCAATGCGTACGCGTGGCTTGCGGCGTACATACAGCGCGCCTATGCCTTTGGGGCCATAGGTTTTATGGGCAGAAAAACTCATCAGGTCGACAGGCAGTTTCTGCAGATCGATATGCACCTTGCCGGTGGCCTGTGCGGCGTCAACGTGGAAAATAATACCTTGGTCGCGGCAGATGTTACCCAGCGCCTCGATATCCTGAATCACTCCGATTTCATTGTTGACCAGCATGACAGAGGCCAAGACAGTGTCTGGACGCAGCGCTGCCTTGAATTTTTCGAGATCAATCAGGCCATCAGGCTCAGGAACCAGATAGGTGGCTTCGTAACCCAGGCGTTCCAGTTCGCGTACGGTATCAATCACTGCCTTGTGTTCTGTCTGAACAGTCACAATATGTTTGCCCTTGTTGGGGCTGTAGAAATTTGCAGCTCCCTTGATGGCCAGGTTATTAGATTCCGTGGCACCTGATGTCCAGACGATTTCACGCGGATCAGCGTTCACCAGCTTGGCCACTTCCTCACGTGCATTCTCCACGGCTTTTTCAGCAGTCCAGCCAAAACTGTGGCTGCGCGATGCCGGATTACCAAAATGCTCGGTAAGGTAAGGGATCATTTTTTCCGCCACTCGTGGATCAATCGGGGTAGTGGCTGAATAATCCAGATAAATCGGCGTACGTACTGTCATATTTCCGTTTTCCTAAATTGCAACTGCAGTTAATTTTCTCAATCTTGAGAGCTCGATTTCCAGCGCCTGCAGGAAAGCATCGACCTCATGTATGTCATTGTCATTACCCAGGCTCACCCGGATGGCACCGCGGGCCAGGTCCGGCTGTACGCCCATGGCCAGCAATACGTGGCTGGGTTCAGTGCTGTCGCTGGAGCAGGCTGAGCCACTGGCGACTGCAAATCCTTGCCTGTCGAGTGCCATGACCAGAGTTTCACCCTCAATGCCATCGAAGGCAAAAAAACTGGTATTGGGCAGGCGCTCCGCATCACTGGCAAAAATCACGGCACCTAATGTGCTGAGACCTTGCTCAAGGCGCTGACGCAATCCCAACAGTGCTGCATGGCGAGCGGGTTGTTCTGCTGCGATCAGTTGGCAGGCCGCGCCAAACCCCACAATGGCGGCAATATTTTCACTGCCGCTGCGTAGGCCTTTTTCCTGACCACCACCGTACAGCACCGGTCGAATATCAATGCGCTTGTCCAGAATCAGTGCTCCAGCACCTTGTGGGCCATTGATCTTGTGCGATGACAGTGTCATGGCATGGACATTCAGGTCCGCAAAATCAACGGGTATTTTCCCCAGGGCCTGCACTGCATCGGTATGCATGTATACCTTGTGTTGCCGGGCGATCTCACCCAGTGCGGCAATATCCTGAATAACGCCGGTTTCATTGTTGGCCAACATGATGGATACCATGTCGACCTGTTTCTGTAATACGGTTTCCAGCGTGTTTTTCTCAACCTGACCGTATTGGTTGGTCGCGATCTGCTCGACAGCCCAGCCCTGCCATTTCAATGCAAGAGCAGGGCGTGATACTGCAGGGTGTTCTATATTGCTGATGGCAATCTTGCCGGAGCCTAATGCGTTTGCCACGCCGGTAATTGCCAGGTTATCCGCCTCGGTGCCGCCACCGGTGAAAATCACCTGCGATGGATGTGCCCCGACGGCGTCAGCTACTTGTTCACGAGCCTGGTCTACAGCATTGCGGGCAGCACGGCCGAAAATATGACGGCTGGTGGCATTGCCTTGCTGTTGCGACAGGTATGGCAACATCGCCTGCAACACTTTTGGGTTTAGTGCTGTAGTGCCATTGTTGTCGAAATAGACCGCCCGGTTCATGATGCAATCCTGTCAGGCTGCAACCTGCACGGGCTGGGGACGCTGGCTTTCACGACGTACAGTAAAGCGGATTTCCTTGCCTTCGCGTTGTGAAGCGACCAGGTCGGCTAGTGCTACACCGGAGAGATACTCCAGGATTTTGGTGTTGAGGCTGGACCACAGGTCATGTGTCATGCAGGGCTTGCCCTCATGACAGTTCTCCTTGCCGCCACATTGTGTCGCATCTATCAGCTCGTCTACTGCAGTGATAATGTCGGATACGGAAATATCAGTCTGGACTTTTGCCAAACGATAGCCACCACCTGGGCCACGCACGCTCTTTACCAGCCCATTGCGACGCAAGCGGCTGAAAAGCTGCTCGAGATAGGAAAGGGAGATGCCTTGGCGCTCGCTGATGCCAGCAAGGGTGACTGGTTTTTCCTCTTCGTTGAGGGCTAAATCCAGCATTGCGGTCACTGCAAAACGACCTTTTGTGGTTAATCGCATATTCAGTTCCTAAAATTGTTCGGATGACGCGCCACTATTGAGGTTGACGCTACTTTTTCCATCACTCTCACTCGTACAAATTCTAGAATACTTGAATACTTTAGTCAACTATTTTGTTGATGTAGTTCACGTCGAATGCCTGACCCACTTCCGTGTCTGTTTCCACGTCAGCACCAAGCTTTACCAGCTGTTCCTTGATTTCCTGTAACTGGATATCCTGGTTTGAAATGTGCTCAAGCAGGGTGTGTATGGCCTTGGTCATGGGGTCATTCATATTGTCGCTGACTGCGTAGGCAGAAAAGCCGATTTTGTCTGCCATGCGATCCTGTTGGCGGGACTTTTCCTGGTCGACAAGACGCGCCGGAATACCTACAGCTGTGGCATTGTCCGGAATATCCTTGACGACTACGGCGTTGGAGCCTATTTTGGCTTTTGCTCCTATGGTGATTGGCCCCAGGATTTTTGCGCCTGCGCCAATGACCACGCCTTCCAGCAATGTAGGGTGACGTTTGCCCTTGTTCCATGAGGTGCCGCCTAGCGTAACGCCATGGTAAAGAGTGCAGTCATCTCCAATGACCGCTGTTTCACCGATAACGACGCCCATGCCGTGATCAATGAATACACGGCGGCCAATGACAGCGCCAGGATGGATTTCTATGCCCGTCAGCCAGCGGGCGATATGCGAACATACTCTTGCTGACCAATAAAGGCGGTGTGTCCACAACCAGTGCGAGAAGCGATGCGTCAACAGGGCATGCACGCCGGGATAGGTTGTCAGGATTTCCCAGCGGGTGCGGGCAGCGGGATCGCGTTCAAAAACAACGCTGATGTCTTCTTTGATATGGCTGAACATCTTACTATTTTACCCTGAATTGATGGCAAACAATACGTTCAGGAGTTGGTAGATTCAGGTGGTCTTGGAGATTGTGTGGCACTCAGGATGCCGCGCAGGATATTGACTTCCTCTTGCTCCAGGGCGGTGCGCCCATACAGACGCCGTAGGCGCTGCATCAAGCGTTTGGGCTGATCCGGGTTGAGGAAGCCGATTTCAATCAGTGTTTGTTCCAGGTGGGAGTAAAGTCGCTCAACATCTTCATTGGTAGCTAATGGTTGCGTGGTTTCTGAGTGGGCAGGTTGTGGATTGTCCAGGGCTGCCATACGCAGTTCGTAGCTGATGATTTGTACTGCAGCAGCAAGGTTCAAGGAGGAGTATTCCGGATTGGCCGGAATCATGGCAAGTAGCTGGCAATGATCAAGCTCGGCATTGGACAGGCCGCTCATCTCTGTGCCAAATACAAATGCGACAGCTGCCTGGTGTGCGGTCGCGATGGCGCGCTGCACGCTGGTATGTGCGGAAACGAGTTCATGAGAAAGTTCACGCCGGCGTGCACTCATGCCAATGGCAAGTGTGGTGTCGCTTAGCGCTTCTGTCAGGCTGCTGCATACCCGGGCGTTATCCAGGATATCTGAAGCGCCGGATGCCATGGCGATGGCATCCGCGTGGGGGAAGGATTTTGGATTGACCAGGACGAGTTGGGATAAGCCCATTGTCTTCATGGCGCGTGCTGCGGCCCCTATATTGCCAGGATGGCTGGTTTGGCAGAGGACGATGCGTACATGTTGTAACAGGTTTGGTGTGGAGGTCATGGCAATAAAGCATTAAAATGGCATTTTACCAGTTTTGCGGTATGTACTTGATTATTGTACTGCCATCACTGTCTGTTCTTTAAAAGCCGGCCCAGTGTGTCGGGAAATCATAATAGAAAGATTCTATGCATTTATTGAATAATGCGGTCAAGGCCGCTCGCCGTGCTGGCGATATTATTAATCGTGGCTCTATGGATATTGGTGCGTTGACCGTACGCAGCAAGGATTACAATGATTTCGTCAGTGAAATCGATCATGCTGCAGAGGAGGCGATTATTGCCATCCTCAAGGATGCATATCCTGACCATGGGTTCTTTGGCGAAGAAAGTGGTAAGCAGGACGCGGATGCGGAGAATGTCTGGATTATTGATCCTCTGGATGGTACGACCAATTTTCTGCATGGTTTCCAGCAATACTCCGTATCCATCGCATTGAAGCAAAAAGGCCAGATTACGCGTGCCGTGATTTATGATCCCAGCCGCAATGACCTGTTCACTGCCATTCGTGGTGGCGGTGCCTTCCTGAATAACAAGCGTATTCGTGTCACAAACCGTCCAAAATTGCAGGATTCATTGATCGGGACAGGTTTTCCATTCCGGGATTTCACACATTTTGAAACCTATCTGGGCATGTTCAAGGATATGGTGAAAAAATCTGCTGGTTTGCGTCGTCCCGGCTCTGCCGCGCTGGACCTGGCTTATGTGGCTGCAGGTTGGTTCGATGGTTTCTGGGAAATCGGCTTGTCCACCTGGGATATTGCTGCAGGATCCTTGCTGGTGCATGAGGCAGGCGGCCTGGTGGGGGATTTTCAAGGCAATGAAGGCTTTCTCGAGAGCGGTAACATTGTGGCAGCGAACCCCAAGGTTTTTGCCCAGATGCTGCAGGTATTGTCTCCCCACCTGACTGATGAATTGAAAACACAGAAAACTCGATAAATTCAGGCAATCCCTGCCACCGGTTTTTATTGTTTGTTCCATGCGTAAAAAAAGCCAGCGTGAATCTCACGCTGGCATAACACTATGGAGAAGTTGCAAAGAACATGGAGTGAACTCTTAACTTCTGGTGCTCATTCTAAGAGAGCAGACCGGTTCATGCTGTAGGAATGTCTCATTAGAGAGAGAGGAAATGTTCATCAATATTTTGTGGCATCAATACAAGTGTCGGGACTTTCTCCCGTTTCTGTTTTCGGAGAACTGATTTAAATTGCGCAATCACTCGCAACGGACAGCTCAATCCAGTTCACCGATGAACCTCAAGCTACGTCTAAATTTGATCATTACTTTGCTGCTGGCTTCAGTATTGTTGCTGGCGGCTGTATTGATGGTTCATAACGCACGTGATGATGTGCGTGCCGAGGTGCAGTCAACGGCAACATTGGCGATGCATTTGCTGGATGCCGAAATCCTGCACTACACCTCGGATTTTGGCTGGATGCGCGAAGCAGAAGGCCAGAACTCCAATTCCATATTCCGCTTGCACAGCCTGGGTAATGTACGTCATTTACGCATTGAATTTTTCGATGCACAGGGCCGGTTGCGGGACAGTAATATCGAAGCGGAGCATCAGCTGTCTTCATCCTGGCTGATACAGGCCATGGATTTGCTTTCACCCGCCATGCCGGAAATCCGTCGCAAGATATTTGCCAATGGTCGTATGATAGGGGAGCTCGTGGTGACGCCAGATCCTAGCTATGAAATCCAGGAGGTGCTGGGCGATATTCTGAGTTTACTGATGTTGGTTGCTATTTTCTTTGTTGCCGTGAATGCATTGGTGTACTGGGCTGTTGGCCGTGCCATGCGGCCTGTGGATAGTGTGATGACTGCGTTGAATGAGCTGGAGCAGGGAAACCTCAAGGCCAGGTTGCCTGAGTTTGAACTGCCAGAGCTCACAGGGATTAGCCGGAAGTTCAATGCGATGGCGGAAACGCTGGAGAAAAGTATCCATAACAATCATAAGCTGACCCAGCAGATGATTCGCTTGCAGGAGGATGAGCGCAAGAATCTGGCACGAGACCTGCATGATGAAATAGGACAGTACCTGACAGCTGTGCATGTTGATGCTTCTGCCATCATTAATGCCAAAGATATTGAAGGTGCCAAGGACAGTGCGCAGGCCATCAGCGTTGTGGCGCGGCAGATGATGGATATTGTGCATGATATGTTGCAACGTTTGCGTCCATCCGGGTTGGATGCGTTTGGCCTGGCAACGGCAGTGACGGACCTGGTGAATACCTGGAAACAGCGTAACCGGAAAGTGCAGGTCAATCTGGACATACCTGACAACCTTGATCATGTGCAGGATGAAACCATGGCAGTGGCTGTCTATCGTATTGTGCAGGAATGCTTGACCAATATTACCCGGCATGCACATGCAAACCAGGTGGATATCCGTATTTATATTGTGGATGCCATGCTCAGTATCGAGGTGACTGATGACGGGCGTGGGTTCAATATGACACAACTTCCGTCAGGGTTCGGACTGGCTGGAATGCGTGAGCGTGTAGAAGGGCTGGGAGGGCGATTCTCGCTGGAAAGTGCGCTGGCAGCAGGTGCGCGCATTCGTGTCGAGTTACCACTACAAGAATCATCAAAGGAAACACAATGAGTACCAAGATTAATGTCATGCTCGTAGATGACCATGAGGTGGTTCGTTCCGGTTTGCGACGCTTGCTGGAGCAGAACGACGGTGTGGAAGTGACTGCGGAGGCTGGCAGCGGGGAGCAGGCATATCAACACTATGGAGAATATCTACCTGATGTCGTGGTGATGGATATGTCCATGCCGGGCATGGGTGGGTTGGAGGCTCTGCGCAGGATCATTGCCCGCTATCCACAGGCGCGCGTCATTATTTTCTCAATGCATGAAAATGCAGCATTTGCCTCTCAAGCGCTGGGTGCGGGAGCCAGGGCATATGTTGCCAAGTCAGGTGCTGCAGATGACTTGGTGCAAGCTGTTCGCGAAGTGGCGCAGGGCAAAGGATATTTAAGTCCGGGAATTGCCCAGCAAATTGCATTACAGACCCTTTCTGGCAGTGATGATCCTACCCGATTGCTTTCTGCCCGGGAGTTTGAGGTTTTCCGCTTATTGGCAGCCGGTAAAGGTATCGAAGAAATTTCCACCATCTTGAAAATCAGCCAGAAAACAGTCGCAAACTACCAGACTTTGCTGAAACAGAAATTGGGCATTACCAGCCCGATTGAACTGGTGCGCTTGGCAATCAAGCATGGTGTGATCGAGGGGTAGTAGGGATTGCTACGCGGGATAGTCAAATTCCCGATAATTGATGATATTTTTCATTTTCAGGAATAAATCCCGGATGAATTTGGGAATTAATTCATGGCTGGTTGAGGTGCTTAAGCATACGATGCTATTCAACGACTGGTGATTTAGTATGAGTTTCAAACCACCAAGCCTGTTGTTCACACTCCATTACCGCTAAGGATTTTTCAAACCAGGCAATTGCCTGGTTTTTTTTATCCATCAATCGCGTTGCTGGGTGATGCCAAAGCGTATGGCAAGGTGTACCAGCTGCCCTGTAGTCTGGACGTTGAGTTTCTGTCTCACCTGGGTTTGGATATTGGCGGCGGTTTTATAGCCGATGTGCAATTGCTCGGCAATGCCTGAAAGTGAAACACCTTCGGCAATACGGCGGAATACTTCAAATTCGCGAGGCGAAAGTTTTTCCAGTGGGTTCTCTGTCGGGGAGAACCTGTCCATGGCCAGGTGCTGTGCCAGCTCGTGACCAATATAACGGCCACCACGCAGGACTTGTTTCACTGCTTCGAGTAATACTTCAGGTGCATCAGTCTTGACCACATAACCTTTGGCGCCAGCCTGCATGGCACGAGCGGCATAAATATTGTCATTATGCATACTGAAAATGATCAGGCGGGCATTGGCATCCCGGGCGATAATGCGGTTCAGGCTTTCCAGCCCTCCTATGCCTGGCATATCAAGATCAAGGATGCCAAGGTCTGGATGATGCTCCTGCCACAGAATGCAGGCGCGTTCTCCATTTTCTGCCTCGGCGATGATCTGGTAACCCACATTTTCCAATAGCGTACGCAAGCCGCTGCGGACTACGGCGTGGTCATCTGCCAATAATATTTTCTGAGCCATATTAACTTTCCTGAATTGCTTGTAATGCGGTATTAAGCGGAATGCTGGCTGAAATCACGACACCTTTGCCTTGGCTATGCAGGTTGAAAACACCACCCTCAGATTCCACACGCTCACGCATTCCAGATAAGCCAAAGCCAGTTCTTGGAGTGTGTGGGTTGAAACCGACACCATCATCTCGTATTTCAATGGTCAGTGTATCTGTCAGAATGCCGCGCGTGCGCATCAGCTTGATGGATACATTCCGGGCATGTGCATGGCGTGCAATATTGGTCAGTGATTCCTGCACAATGCGGTAGGCAACAATATTGGTTTTCTCGGGTAGCTGATGGCAGCTTTGATCCAATGACAGCTGGCAGTCGATCTCTGTATGCTGTTTCTTCCATTCTGCAACCAATTGTTGTACGGCTTCCACCAAGCCATGTGAGTCAAGTGCCGTAGGACGTAGCTGGTGGATCAGGCCACGGACAGCCTGCTGGATATGTTCTACGTGTGAGCTGATGCGTTGTGCAAATGCTGTCATCAGTTGAATATCATTCTTGGGTGGCGTGGCGAGTTCCAGCCGTATTGCGGTCAGGTATTGCCCCATTTCATCATGAATCTCCCGAGCAATATGGCGTCGTTCTTCTTCTTGAACCTGCATTGCGTGGCGGGCCAGCGCCTGGTTTTCCTTGAACAGCGCAGCCAGTTCCCTTTCAGCCAGATACTGTTCAGTGATATCGATGAAGAATCCGTGAATAGTATTGTCCAGAGGCTCTTGGCCGCTGATAGAGCGTGTCAATCTGGCAGCGACAATCCATGGTGCGCCATCGGGTCTTTTGACAACCAGTTCAGCAATATCCACTTTCTCTGCAGTGAGCAACTTCTTACATAAGTTATTCCACGGGTTGCCAATGGCGTCCTTGAGATTGAGAGTCGCCTCATTTCTGCCACACATTGTGCTGAAAGCCTGATTGCATAGCAGGATATGACCTTTCAGATCGGCGACGAAATTGCCACACAACCCTTGATCAAACAAGGTCTTGAACATATGTTGATTTTTGATGGACAGATGTTCTGCCGCGATTCTGCGATTTGCCTCCGAGACAACTTCACGCATGCGGCGCCGTGAGAACCAGATGGAAACCAGAGCTGCGGAAAATAGTACCAGGGGGAATTCATCCAGCTGCAAGGACTCGTGTGTCAGTGCCCATTCAATAAATTTTTCTGAAAGATCCAGTGTTGCAGAAAGAAGAAAAACGCTGGTAATGACAAACAAGGCAATGAGGATGTCGCGCGAGGACTGGGACATACGCGACCAGATTGGAGTGACTGCCGTGTTGGGTGAATTGATGCTCATTGTGCGGGCATTGTGCAGACATGATTCATCTTGAGGAAGTGATTTTTTCCTGAAATCGCTTGCTATGCCTGCATTTATGACTTTTTCCCGATTTTGGGCATGAGTAAAGTTATTTAACATGGAAGTATATTCAACACATATTTAGGAGTTATTCCCAGAATTATTTGTGAATAACTCCTCTTCTTTGATCAGGTTAATCCTTGGAAACTCTCGCTTGTTGTTGATTACATATTTTTACAATTAAATAATATTGACAATGTTTATGGAGAAGCGCCGGAGCAGGAAGTGGTTCCGGCATTAATGACATTTAGAGGGAACGCACAAGTGATGAGAAAACCAATAATGGGAATGGCAGCCATGATCCTGATCATGCCGGCATTTGCAGCTGAGCAGGCAAGCCAGCAAGAGCACACGGAAAATGGAGAAAGTGTTGTCGCTGATAAGGTTAATGTGACGGGCATCTTGCCGGATCGGCTGGAGGCTGTACCCGGTTCATTTGATGTCGTGGATGAGAAGGAGCTGAAATCTCGCCAACCATTCAGTGTGCGTGAAGCGTTGAATCAAACACCGGGTATCAATATCGTTGGCGAGGACGCATTTGTACTGGCACCCAATATTGGTATTCGTGGCTTAAATCCGCGTCGTACATCACGTACCTTGTTGATGGAGGATGGTGTTCCATTGTTCCTGGCTCCCTACGGAGATCCTTCTGCGCATTACTCAACGCCTTTGGATCGCGTGAGCAGAATTGAAGTGGTGAAGGGATCAGGACAGACTTTGTATGGCCCACAGACCGTAGGTGGCATGATCAATTTCGTTACCAAGCCTGTGCCCAAGGAGTTCCAAGCTAGTGTAATGGCTGTGATCGGCAACAATAATTTCAGCGGTGGTCATGTCAACATCGGCACTGGTGGAGACTGGGGTGGTGTGATGCTGGATGCTGTCAATCGTAAAGGGGATGGCATTCGTGACAATCATGATTTCGAAATCAATGAGCTGACCCTGAAAGGTCAGTTGAATCTTGATGAACGTAATACGCTGATTGCCAAGATGGGGTGGTATGAAGAGAATTCCAGTATTTCTGAAACTGGGCTCGGTACCGTGGAGTATGCGGAAGATAAGTATCAGGCACCCACTGGTCGGCAGGATTCTTTCAACCATACTCGTAAGTCCCTGCAGCTACAGCATATTTTCCAGATCACTGATGCTGCCAAACTCAGCACGCAGTTTTATTATGCCCAGTCGGACAGGGCTTCTTTCCGGCAGATCAATGAGCCTGGTAGCCTGGGTGGCAGGTCGGAGATGGACCGTTGTCCAGGTGTGGTAGCGACTGAAACCAATTCGGCTGCCTGTGGTGGTCGCTGGCGTCCGCGTGAGTATGAATATTGGGGTATTGAGCCACGCCTGGATATCAGCCACAACCTGTTCGGCATTGCCAGTGATGCGGTGATTGGTTTCCGTTATCACAAGGAAGATATTCAGCGCGACCAGTACCGGGATGGCAACCCGCTGGCACAGAGCTTGGGGTGGGCGAAGGCCAATGGCAGTCATCGCGAAGATATTGCGATCAATGTTGAAGCCAAGTCCTACTATGCCCAGAACACTTTCTATCTGGGAGATTGGTCCCTGACACCGGGGCTGCGGATTGAGGATTTGCGTATTTCCACCAATGTGAAGCGTGCGGAAGGGGCTGTGCAGAATAATCCTGAATCCGAGCTGACCAATCATCAGAGCAAGGTTTTGCCGGGACTGGGTGTGGCCTGGAATGGTATTGCCAATACTACTCTATTTGCTGGTGTGCATAAGGGGTTTGCACCTCCAAGGCCTGATCGCGATATTGAGGCGAGTGCAGCCAATACTGCAGTGGTTTCCAAGACCAAGCCAGAAGAGAGCACCAACTGGGAACTGGGTTTGCGATCCAATTATTTCAAGGGCATTGCATTTGAAACAACTCTGTTCCATACCGACTTTGATGAAATTGTGGTCAGCAACGGTTTTGGCCGGTTTGTAAATGGTGGCAAGTCACAACACAGCGGTATTGAGTTTGCTGGACGTGTGGATTTCGGCACTATTTATGATACTTCCCATAATTTCTATATCTCTGGTACTTATACCAATCTGTTCACTGCCAAATTCAAGAAGGACAGCGCGGCAGAAGGTATCCACAGTGGTGATCGCCTGGCTTATGCTCCCAAGCATGTTGCATCCCTGAACTTTGGTTATGAGCATCCAGTCGGCTTCAATGCCCGTATTGGTGTGGATTATGTCAGTGCCCAGAGCGAGGATGTAATTTTCCGTGCCGGTCGTGCAGATTATGATCCTTTGAGTGGAATGAGCGGCCAGATTCCATCCTATACGTTGGTGAATGCCTCGGTCAGTTACCGGCCAATAGGCAGCAAGGCAACTTTCTTTGTCAGTGGGCATAACCTCGGTGACAAAGAGTATCTGGCAAGCCGGGTAGATGGTATGGCGGCAGGCCGTCAACGCCAGGTATTCGGGGGGGTACGCTACGACTTCTAAACACTGACTGCATCCTTCCGCCAGATTTTGCTGGCATTGTAATCACACGCCTCGTTTCGCGAGGCGTTTTTTTTTGCATGGCGATCAAGGGGGCAGCGCTATAATGAAAGTTTGTGATCGCGATGTTTGTATCCTGGCAAACGCATATGAATAGGCAATGGTTTGAGTAATACAGAAAATGTTTCCCTAGAGCAGCACACCCCCATGATGCGCCAGTATCTCGGCATCAAGGCGCAATATCCCGATATGCTGGTGTTTTACCGCATGGGAGATTTCTACGAGTTATTTCACGATGATGCGGAAAAGGCGGCGCGGTTGCTCGGTATCACGCTGACAAAGCGCGGCAGTTCCAATGGTGAGCCTATCCGCATGGCAGGTGTGCCTTACCATGCGGCTGAACAATATTTGGCCAAACTGGCAAAAATGGGTGAGGCCGTTGCCATCTGTGAACAAGTGGGTGATCCGGCAAAAAGCAAAGGGCCTGTAGAGCGCCAGGTCACACGTATCCTGACGCCAGGAACCCTGACGGATGCAGCGTTGCTGGATGATACACGTGACAATCTATTGCTTGCGATTGCACGAGGTGACGGTGTGCTGGGCCTGGCACGTATCAGTCTTGCTTCAGGGAGATTCGTATTAAGTGAAATTGCGCCGGGACTGCTGGCGCAAGAGCTGGAGCGCATCAGCCCCGCAGAAGTCATTTATGCCGATGATGATGCTCATCCCGCCCTCGAGGCCGTGAAGTGCTCCAAGAAACGCCTGGCGCCCTGGCAGTTTGACCTTGATTCCGCCATGCAGGGGTTGACCAAGCAGTTTAATACATATGATCTGGACGGTTTCGGTTGTGCCGACATGTCAGCAGCGATCATGGCTGCCGGCGCTCTGCTCGATTATGTCAAGCATACGCAGCGTACCAGCCTGCCGCACATCCAGGGCCTGCTGGTGGAGCAGGGCAATCAGTTTATCCAGCTGGATGCGGCAACACGACGCAACCTGGAAATAGACCAGACTTTACGGGGAGAGGCTGCGCCGACATTGTATTCACTTCTGAATACGACGGTGACAGCGATGGGCGCGCGCCTGCTCAGGAACTGGTTGCATCATCCCCTGCAGCACCAACCGGATATCCAGGCACGATTACAGGCCGTGGCCAGATTGCAGCCCCAGTATGAGGCGTTGCGTCCGGTGTTGCGTAATGTGGGGGATATTGAGCGCATTACCGCAAGAATTGCCTTGAAAACGGCACGGCCAAGGGATTTGTCTGGTTTGCGCGATAGTCTGCGGCAATTGCCGATATTGCAGCAGACTATCATGGCGGATGATTCTGCCTTGCTGCAATCCTTGCAGCATGAGCTGGAGGTGCCACAGGCCGCACTTGAGCTGCTGCTTGCAGCGGTCCAGGATGAGCCTGCAGCAGTATTGCGCGAAGGCGGGGTGATTGCCGATGGGTTTGACGCAGAATTGGACGAGTTGCGTAATATTCAAGCCAATTGTGGCGAGTTCCTCCTCAAGTTTGAAGCGCAGGAACGTGAGCGCAGTGGTATCAATAACCTCAAGGTGGAATATAACAGTGTGCATGGCTTTTATATTGAAGTCAGTCGTGCACAATCAGAACACGTGCCTGCTGAATATCGCAGACGGCAGACACTCAAGAATGTAGAACGCTACATTACCCCTGAGCTCAAGACGTTCGAGGATAAAGTATTATCAGCGAATGAGCGTGCCTTGGCGCGTGAAAAAATATTGTTCGAGACTGTGCTGGAGGAGTTGCAGCCTGCATTGGCGGTACTGCAGCGGAATGCCGGAGCTGTAGCGCAGCTGGATGTACTGGCAACCTTTACCGAGCGGGCAGAAGTGCTGAAATATGTGTCGCCGCAGTTCAGCTGTGAGCCTGGACTGAGTATCGAGGAGGGGCGCCATCCCGTGGTGGAGCAATTGACGCAACCCTTTATCGCCAACAGCGTATCGTTGTCGCCATACCGTCAATTGTTGCTGATCACCGGGCCAAATATGGGGGGGAAATCGACCTATATGCGGCAGACTGCATTGATCGTGTTGCTTGCGCATTGCGGATGCTTTGTCCCGGCAAAATCTGCCAGGATCGGCCCAATCGACAGGATTTTCACGCGCATCGGCGCTTCTGATGATCTGGCTGGTGGGCGATCTACATTCATGGTGGAGATGACGGAAACTGCCAATATTCTCCATAACGCAACCGAGCAGAGCCTGGTATTGCTAGATGAGATTGGTCGGGGCACATCTACATTCGATGGTCTGTCGCTGGCCTGGGCCGTGGCGCGCCAATTATTGGAAAAGAATCGCAGTTATACCTTGTTTGCAACGCATTACTTCGAACTGACCAGAATCAGTGACGAATTCAAGCACGCAGTCAATGTGCACCTGGATGCTGTGGAACATGGAAACGGCATTGTCTTTCTGCACAACGTGGAAGACGGCCCGGCAAGCCAGAGCTACGGCCTGCAGGTCGCACAACTGGCAGGTATTCCCCGATCAGTGGTCAATGCTGCCAGACGCAAGCTGGTTCAGCTTGAACAAAGCCAGGTGGCACAACAGGCTACTGCATGGCAGGGAGATATGTTTATTGCGGCCGAAGTTGAGCCTGAAGCTGTAATGCATCCTGCAGTGGCGGAGCTGGAAGTGGTTGACCCGGATGAGCTGACTCCCCGGCAGGCATTGGATGTATTGTACAAATTGAAAAAATTACTATAGAAAACCGACATAATTCTGAAACAACTCGCTGTCAGAATATGAACTGTAGTCCTTACCGGGACTGCAGTTTAATAACGTTAATCCCAAAAGGAATATATGGTTGTCGAGTATTTTATCAAGATTGTCATCCCAGTAGTCTTTGCCTCATTTGTGGCCATGATCGGCTGGTTTGCTGACGAAGAAATAGGTGCCATGGTGGCTGGTGGTGTGGCGTTGGCAGTATCCATTGCCTGGACCAGTTACAACTGGGCACTTTCCATCAGGCAGTCACGCGTCAGTGAGCGCCTGGCAAAACGCAAGAAAGTCCGTGCGAAAAAGCTTGGCCGCACAGTGTCTTGTGCATGAAATAAATAGTCTGGCGGCTTTCCAGAGTCGCCACCGGATACGAAAAAGGCAGCCAACAGGCTGCCTTTTTTATTGGGCATGCGCCCATGGTGTTTTAATGATGGTGGCCGCCAGCACCGTGTACATGGCCATGCTCAACTTCTTCCTTACCTGCTTCACGTACTGCAGTAATGGTCGCCTTGAACAATACGCGCTCGCCAGCCCATGGGTGGTTGCCATCCACAATGACTTTGCCATCCTCGATATTGGTAACTGTATACAGTATGACATCCCCGGTTTCATCTTCGCCTTCGAACTGCATGCCTACTTTCAATTCTTCCGTAGGAAAGGCTGAAGCTGGCTCAATTTGTACCAGCTCTTCATCGTAATCACCGAAGGCATCAGCAGGCTCAAGGCTTAGTTCGATCGAGTCACCGGTGGACTTGCCGTGAAGTTCTTCCTCCACGCGTGGAAAAATATTGTCATAACCACCATGCAGGTAGCTGACTGGGTCTTTACTGGACTCCAGGATATTTCCATCACTGTCGCGTAATTCATAAGTGATGGTGACAACGGTGTTCATGGCAATCTGCATGAAAGATCCTTCTTTAAAATAATGGGATAAGGCTAGTGTTATTAATGCAACAAGATGCAGCATACAACCCGGTGCGGTTGCCTGCAACATGACTGTGTTGTTGGAACTTGCAAAAGATTCTAACCTAATTTCTTTTCAAGGTAAGCAATACGCTATGATGCACACATGAAAAACACTAATTCTTCACATATCCTCCCCAATCAATCCTTGAGTTTGCTTGGTGGTTTGAGCGTTGAACAGTTCCTGGCTGAGTATTGGCAAAAAAAGCCCTTGTTGATCAGGCAGGCGATCCCTGGGTTTAGCGGGCTGCTGAGCCCAGATGAACTGGCAGGTCTTGCCTGTGAGGAAGAGGTGCAGTCCCGGTTGATTTCATTCAAGAGCAAGCGTTGGCATATGGAAAGTGGTCCATTTGACGAGGCACGTTTCAGCCAATTACCAGAACGGGATTGGACTCTGCTTGTGCAAGGGGTCAATCACCACATGTCTGAAGCAGCAGCATTGCTGCAACAATTTTCTTTTATACCGCATGCCAGGCTGGATGATTTGATGGTGAGTTTTGCGCCTGATATGGGCGGGGTAGGGCCGCACTTTGACTCGTATGATGTATTCCTTCTGCAAGGAGAGGGCAAGCGTTTATGGCGGATCAGTGAGCAGGAGGATTTGAGTCTGGTCGAAGGTGCTCCGTTACGCATATTGCAGAACTTCAGTATGGAGCAGGAGTGGGTGCTGGAGCCCGGAGATATGCTCTATTTGCCACCTCATGTGGCACACTGGGGGATTGCAGTCGGCAGTGCAATGACGTATTCCATCGGTTTCCGTGCTCCTGCTGCCCAGGAGCTTGCCGGTGAGTTTCTCAATTATCTTCAGGATAAATTGAAGGTGGAGGGCATGTATGCGGACCCTGAACTGCAATACCAGGAACATCCGGCGGAAATCAGCAATACCATGCTGGAAAAGGTAAGCACCATGTTGAATCAGGTGAGATGGCAGCCGCAGGACGTGGCGGCTTTTCTCGGGCGTTATCTTTCTGAGCCGAAACCTCACGTGATCTTCGATGCCGCAGACCATATCAGCCTGAAGACATTCAGGCAGCAATTGCCAAAACACGGTATTGTGATGTCGGGTAAAAGCCAGATGTTATTTCATGAAGCTCAGTTTTTCATGAATGGAGAACAGTTCACTCCTGCCAAGCAAACACAACATCTGTGGACAATGTTGGCGGATCAGCGCCAGTTACCTGCATATTGTTTTGATCAGTCAGTATTGCAAGATGATATCCTGATACAACAATTATATGACTGGTACCTGGCTGGGTATTTGTACTTGAATAAGTGAAGCAGTATTTTGCCATCCGGCACTTTCGAATCTTGCAGGGACAAAAATGCGGAGTTTGTTAATCAGTATATATCTGGTGAGCTTTTCTTTGCAGGCGGCAGAGCTGGATTTCCGCATGATCCCGCTTCAACACCGTTTTCCGCAGGATATCCTGCTAGCAATCCAGCAAGTGGTTGGTCCTGAGGGGTCTGTCAGCACCATGGACTATCACTTGGTTGTGCGTGCAACTCCGGAAGATATGGCAGTAGTAGAGGCTCTGGTGGAGAGGCTGGATGCGATACAACGGAATATGTACATTACCATCAGCCATGAGGAGCACTCTCCTGGTATGGGTGTCACTGAAAACGACACAGTGAACGATGTTGATGTGTCACAAGTGGCTGAGAAAGACGAAATTGGATCTGCACCGATTGAGTCTCACTCAATGGACATACACAAAAGCGAGCGATTTCTCACTGTGCAGGATGGAGAGCAAATTTTTATTTGCGTCAATGAGCAGACCACGCTCAATCCGCAGTGGGAGGAATTGATGACGCAATATCTTACTGAAGAACAAACTGTTGCACTTGATAAATTCGCAACAGGTTTTGCGGTGCGGTTTCGCTATATTGGTAACGAGATAGAGGTGGAAGTGACACCACGTATTGTACGTCAATATGATGATCATGATATTGATTTTGAACATCTTTCATCTGTTGTTAGAGTTGGGAGGGGACAGTGGTTGGATATCAATGCCGTGATGTGGAACCATGACCAGATGAGCCGTGAAATATTGTTCCAGCATCAGTATGCTGAAAGCAGAAATAAGCCTCTGCAAATCAAAGTGGATTAGCTTATTTACAAAAGATACAGAGCTACAACAATTAAACGGAATTAGGCAAAATCGAGAATTAAGTCTAAAAAACAGTGGTATTTTCTGTCGGAGATGGTAGAATTTTTGACACTCGGTTAGCCTTGAGGGCTGGCCGTAACTGGTTTTAATTATTTATTTGTCTACATATTAAATAGGGATACAAAATGACACGTTCCGCTCTGCTTGCCGCTCTGCTCGCACTTGCTCTGACTGCTTGTGGTCAAAAGGAAGAAGCACCTGCTGAAGCTCCTGTTGTTGAAGAAGCTGCTCCAGCTGTTGAAGAAGCACCTGCTGAAGCTCCTGCAGAAGAAGCTGCACCTGTTGAAGAAGCTGCTCCAGCTGAAGAAGCTGCACCTGCTGAAGCTCCTGCAGAATAATTGAGTACTGGCTTTCTGCCAGTCTTGATTGACGAAAAAAGCCGACTGATGTCGGCTTTTTTCATGACTGTAGCAAGGTTATTTTATTTCTCGCCAGTCAAATCCTTCGGCTTGCTGCGCAATGCCAATCCAGTGTTCCTCACAGTTGAGGCTTTGGCTTAAGGCTGCACTGACTAATGCCGGCTGATTGTTTTTTTCGCTTAAATGGGCTGCCACGATATGCTGTAGTTTACGGTTATCCAGCACTTGCAGCAGCCTGGCGGCACTGTCATTATCCAGATGTCCCAAACGGCCACCAACACGTTGTTTCAATGAATGTACGTAAGGACCTTTGCGTAGCATTTCCAGATCATGGTTACATTCCAGAATCAAGGCATCTGAGCCACTCAGCATGGCTTCGATATGAGGGGTGGATATGCCTGCGTCTGTCAGCACCCCAAGTTTATGTGAGCCATTCTCGAAGATATATTGCACAGGTTCACGTGCATCATGCGGGACAGGATAAGGCTGAACGTGTAAATCGCCAATGCTGAATGCCTGGTGACTGTCGATGATGTGCAGCTTGAAATCCTGCTGTTTTGGTAGGAATTTCTGGCTCGAGGCATAAGTGCCATGGGTCAGCCAGACAGGGATACGATATTTATTGGCAAGCTTGAAAACACCATGGGTATGGTCATCGTGTTCATGAGTGACCAGAATCCCGTCAATGGTGTCAGGCTCCAGGCTCAGCCTGGCGATACGTTTAATGGCATCACGCAAGCCAAATCCACAGTCCAGCAATAAGCGGGTGGCACTGTGCTCTATAATCAGACCGTTGCCTGCGCTGCCACTTCCGAGTGAAGCAAACCTCATGCTAAGCAGCGCGGGCTGGTTGTCATGACTATTTCAGTTGTTCGAATAGCAGGTTGATAATACGGTTGGCCGTGCTGGAGCGCTCACGTTGACCATCATTGTCGGTGATTGTCACGATAGAGTTATCTGAACCGGAACCTTCAACCTTGACCTGATATTGGGTGTCTCCAGCCTTACGCTTCTTGATGCCATCCTTGTCTTTGTCGTCACCCCAGAACTTCAGGCTTGCCAGCAGGCCCTTCTTCTCTTTTGGTGCTTCATCAATGTCGGTATCAGAATAACGTACATAGAATACGCCAGCAGAGCGATCCCGATCCTCAACCACGAAGCCGATACGATCCAGTGCAAGGCCAACACGACGCCAGGCACGATCAAAAGCATCATTGGTGCTGAGGCTGAGTGTGCCATCAGACTCTTTGTTGATGCTGGCACGAAGCTCTTGTGCTGGGTTGGCAACAATTTCGCGAGATTTCTTTTCTTCCACGCCTAGGCGTACCATGAGGCGGCGCAGCAGTTCGGCATCGATATCTTCTGCCATGGCGCGGGATTCATCGGCTCCTGCACGCTTGGTTTTTGTTGGCGCATAGCCCATATCGACCTCACCGGCGAGGGTACGTACCTTGATCTTGCCGTCATCAACGGTCTCGCTGACCGCACGGTGACTCATATAAATCTCAGTAGTACCTGTATCGAGACCACGATCAATACGGGTACGGAATTTTTGTCGACTTTGCAATGCATTCAGCTTGTCCAGCCAGCCCTGGAATTTCTCCAGGTAGCTTTTGTCTGTCGCTGTATCCAGTGAACTGGGGTCAACCCATTCTGTTTCCATGACGCCTGTCTGTGGATTTTCCACTTGTACAGCAAAGCCCAAGTCAGTCCAGAACTCACGAATGACTGGCCAGACCTTTTCCGGCGCGGCGTTCACTACCAGCCAGCGCTGGGCACCTGCACGCTCCATGCGTACACCGTCTGCATTTGGTAGCAGTTTGTCCTGCTCGTTTTCTTGTTGCCCGCTTTCATTGAGTGTCTGGCTGTAATCTGAGTAGTTGGTGGCAGCGCCAGGAATGGCATAGGCATCACTGGCAGAAATATTAGTCAGGTCAGGAGGCACTTCCAGCGGACGAGCACGTCCCGCAGCCTTGTAGTCTGAATCTGAGTCAAGAAAAGGCAGGGAGCAACCGCTCGCGGACAGGGTCAGTAATGTGGCCAGTAAAACAGGTTTCAGTGCGAATTGATTCATGGTCTCTATCTTGGCTGGTAAACGATAATATTAAAGGCCAGCTTGCTGCATGGCATGGCGTAATATCTCATGGTATTGCCCGGAAAGCGGTACCAGGGGCAGGCGGATACCTCCCTTGATCAGCCCCATTTGCTGTAATACCCATTTAACCGGGATCGGGTTTGCTTCAACAAACAATTTCTGGTGCAGCGCAAACAGTTTGGCATTGATCTCACGCGCAGCGGTAAAGTTCCCGTTCAGGGTCGCAGTACACATTTCGTGCATGAGCCGTGGCGCTACATTGGCCGTGACTGAAATCACGCCATGTCCGCCCAGCATAAGCAGGGCGAGACTACTGGCATCATCACCACTGTAAATGGCAAAATCTGCTGGCGCGCGCAGGATCAGGTCCGTAGCACGCTCAATATTGCCGGTTGCATCCTTGATGCCGACAATATTCTCGATGGCTGCGAGGCGCAGCACCGTCTCGTTGCTGATGTCGCAGCCAGTACGTCCTGGCACGTTGTACAGGATTTGTGGAATATCTACTGCTTCTGCCACAGCACGGAAATGCTGGTACAAACCCTCTTGTGTCGGCTTGTTGTAGTAGGGGGCAACCAGCAGGCAGGCATCTGCCCCGAGTTCTTTTGCCTTTTGCGTCAGGGAGATCGCTTCATTGGTCGAGTTGGCGCCAGTACCTGCGATGACAGGAACACGACCGGCACTGTGTTCGACAGTGGTTTTGATCAGCAGGGCGTGTTCATCGAAGTCAACAGTGGGAGATTCGCCGGTGGTACCCACGATCACAATGCCATCAGTGTTCTGTGCGACATGGAAATCTATAAGCGAACGTAGCGCCTGGATATCCAGGCTGCCATCGTCGTGCATGGGGGTAGCGATGGCAACAAGACTGCCTTGCAACATGGTTATACGACCTGATAATGATTAAACTTAGCCATTTTAACCGAAACTTGCACGATCATTACATGATTTTGTGCTATTTCAATGCTGTAGGTACAGGGGAGTGGATTGCATGAGTGGGTGCGCCGCTCCCATGCTGATGTGAAAGCATATCCTTGATACTGCTGATGATCAGCTCGGTACGAACGAAACGATGATTGCCGCCGCCTGGCAGCAACAACCTGGCCCTGCCCATGAAGTTTCTGATGCTTTCCTGGTAGGGAATCAACTCATCACCTTGTTCATGCAGTACACAGGTATGGCGCGGCTGTCCTACAGGCTGGTAGTGGGCATACCTGTCCAGATTGGCCTGCGTCAGTGTGCCACGTTCGTGGGTGTAGAAATTCTCTACGGTACCCAGATAGCGGTGCAGGCTTTTTTCTGGATACATACAGGGGTTGATCAGCAAGCATGGCAGGCGATAGCGGCAGGCAAAATGATAAGCCCAGAAACCGCCGAGTGATGATCCGGTGAGAAGTGCCCCCGATGTTGCTAGTGGACGGATGGTCTGGTCGAGCTGAGTATAGGAAATATCAGGATCCCAGGTATTGTATTCCGGCACCACGATATGCGGGAAATGCTGTCTGA
Source organism: Methylobacillus rhizosphaerae (assembly GCF_900187985.1). Classification (GTDB taxonomy): domain Bacteria; phylum Pseudomonadota; class Gammaproteobacteria; order Burkholderiales; family Methylophilaceae; genus Methylobacillus; species Methylobacillus rhizosphaerae. Next base: position 217,811 of record NZ_FZOA01000003.1, on the reverse strand, counting down.
GCAGGCATGATTTCTCACTGGCCGGGCTGGAGTTGAAGCCTGGCATATAGACGATACTCATCAGTCCGGTGTTCCTTCGGCTGTGGTTGACAATTGCAGCAAGCCGGGAAGATCGGCGATGGAGTCTATCACTGCATGCGGTTTGATGGTGGAAGTATCAAAGTATTCCTGGCGGAATTTCCCTGTGCGCACCAGTACACCGCGCATGCCTGCTTTTTGTGCGCCATCAATATCCGAATCGATATCATCGCCAATCACCATGACTTCTGATGGTGGTAGCTTGAGATCGGCAAGTGCGATCTTGAAAAAATCCACCGAAGGTTTGCCTATGATCATGGCTTCAGTGCCAGAAGCGTATTCCAGTCCATCAATAAAGCAACCGATGTCCAGTTGTAACCCATGCTCAGTTTGCCAGAAGCGGTTTTTATGGATGGCAATGAGTTTTGCGCCTTGTTTCAGGCAGTTGAATACTTCATTCATGATGGTGTAAGACCATGACTTGCCAATATCGCCCACCACGATGTAGTCAGCCGCGGTATTAGATTGGCGGAAGTGGGAGAAATCCTTCTTCACATCATCTGCCAGCAGGAATCGGCATAGCGGATTGCCTAGTTGTTCCAGGTATTTTAATGCCGCTTCCGGCGCACTGATGATTTCTTCCGGCGTGACGTAAAACCCCATATCCAGGATTCTTTTGTGCAATGAAGCACGGGAAAGGGTGCTGGTATTGGTGACAAAGCGGCAGCTGATGCCTTGAATGCGCAATTGGTCAATTGTTTCTATTGCGCCAGGGAGTGGACTCTTGCCAACATGGAGTACACCGTCCAGATCAAACAGAATGGCATTGACTGATGAAGTGTTCATATCAACCTCCTTACATGTCTTTGCTATCAAGCAAACCTTGTGCCCAAAAAAGCAAAGGGCCTGTGTATGGCCCTTTTGCAGTATGTCTTGATGATATCAGGACTCAGCCCTTCAGGTCTGCTTCCCAGGCGTTGCCGTAGATTTTACCCTTGCGGGACATGATGAGCATCTGGTACATACTGGTCACCCACATGAAAGTAGACGCCAGGCTGTAGCCAATGCCACCAATGATGGTCAACCAGGCAAAGCCGGGATTCAATTTTGTCAGCCACCAGGACAATACATCCAGAATCAGAAAGGCAAACGGGAAAGCAATTGCCAGCACTTTCAGTACGCGGGGCACGTTGACAGCGAAGCTGAAAATAAATGCCATGAGGAAAAAGATAAAACAGATGCCGAACAAGTGGATATGGGAAACACGGGTCAGGCTCTGGATGCTGGCACCTTCATTCACAGCCGATACTTGTTTGATGCCTTCATACGTTCTGTAGTCAGGAATGCCGGGAATGACGCTGTGGCACATGACACAGCGTTCTGCAAATACGCTCTTGAAATGGTTTTCCCACTGGGATTCTGGTGCACCATTGCGTACCCATTTGATGATATCCAGGCGTACCTCGGGAGGTGCATGAGGCTTCATTGAGCCATTGAGCTTGCTTTCCAGCTTGCTACCACTACGATCACCGTAATAACTGTAAACAATGTCATCCTTGGACAGCCCCAGTTTCCCGTCAGCCATGCCGTGCGTCAGCATGATTTGCAGGCCTGCCATGCACAGCCCGACGCCAATCACCAGCAGGTAGCCGACAAACAATGCCTTGATTGAAGTGGGTAAGTTGGGAAGGTTCAGCCAGGGTAGGCTGGAGGATGTGTCTTTCATGATAATCTCAATCGTGCGTTAACAGCGCAAGCATACCTGAATTTCAGTGTTAACACATAATTAAAGTAGGGTTATTGCAAATGAAAAGCCTTCTCTGCGACAGAGATGGATTACGTGAGCTAAATTGTGCAATGCACGGAATCTGCCTGGCTGTCAGGATATAATCAGGAGCTTGAATATAGTCAATGATGCCATGAGCGATTCTTCCATCACAGCATTAGCCGAACAGATTGATGCGATATTGCCGCAAACGCAGTGTACGCAATGCGGATATGCAGGTTGCCGCCCTTATGCGGATGCGCTTGCCAGGGGCGAAGCCCGTATCAATCAATGTCCGCCGGGAGGCGAGGCTGGTATTCATGTGCTCGCGCATATGCTGGGCCTGCCGTATATTTCCCTGGACCCGGCACATGGAGTGGAAAAGCCCCGATCAATGGCCGTGATTGATGAGTCCACCTGTATCGGTTGCACCTTGTGTATCAAGGCATGTCCTGTGGATGCCATTCTGGGGGCACATAAGCAGATGCATACTGTCATTGCGGACGAATGTACGGGATGTGAGTTGTGCATTGCGCCATGCCCGGTTGATTGCATCAGCATGCAGGCTCTGGAAGAGCAGGATTGGCATTATGCCGAGGCAGGCAGCCAGGCGCGCCAAATGGCTGATGCAGCACGTGCGCGGCATATGTTCCGGTTGCAGCGCCAGGAGAGTGCAAGCAAGAATGTAGTGCCTGCAAAACCACAAGTCGTAGGCGATACTGTCGCTGCGAAAAAAGCCGCCATTGCTGCTGCAATGGCGCGTGCCCGCGCTCTTCGTGAGCAGGGAATGTCACCTTCCAATATATCGCAAAAAACATGAACGCAAAAAAACGCCAGGAGCTGTTCCGGCGGCTCAGTATTGCCATCCCGGAGCCAACCACTGAACTGGTGCACCACAGCACATTCGAGTTGTTGATCGCCGTGATCCTGTCTGCGCAGGCAACCGATAAAGGCGTGAATATTGCGACGGCCAAACTGTTTCCGGTGGCCAATACACCACAGGCAATCTTTAATCTTGGCGTAGAAGGGCTGGAAGACTATATCAAAACCATAGGCTTGTACCGTAGTAAGGCAAAGAACGTGATAGCGACTTGCCGCATGCTGGTGGAGCATTATGATGGCCAGGTTCCGGATACGCGCGAGGGACTGGAAAGCCTGCCTGGTGTTGGCCGCAAAACTGCCAATGTCATTTTGAATACTGCATTCGGACAACCTACCATTGCAGTGGATACCCATATTTTCCGCTTGGGAAACCGTATTGGGATTGCGCCGGGGAAAACGCCGCTGGAAGTGGAAACCAAGCTGATGAAAGCAGTGCCCAAAGAGTATTTACATGACGCCCATCATTTGTTGATTCTGCACGGGCGTTATGTATGTGTGGCACGCAGGCCGAAATGTGAAGCGTGTGTCATTTACGATTTATGCGAATACGGGGCCAAGCCGACAATGGGACCTGTACCAGTAGCCGTGTAGTGAGGGTTGATAGAATGGTTAAGCGGAAATGAGTGAAATGAATACAGCGTTGAATTTAACTAACCGCTATCCACGCGTGCTGTCGATTGCAGGTTCGGACAGTAGTGGCGGGGCGGGCATCCAGGCGGATCTCAAAACATTTTCTGCATTGGGTTGTTATGGCATGACTGCCATCACGGCGTTGACCGCGCAGAATACACAGGGCGTGCGTTCAATTCATAGTATTCCACCCCAAATGTTGCGAGACCAGATTGATGCCGTTGTGGAGGATATCGGTGTGGATGCTGTCAAAATTGGCATGCTGCATTCTCCTGAGGTTGTCATGACCGTGGCAGAAGCGCTGGATGCACACAGACTGACGCAGGTTGTGCTTGATCCAGTGATGGTGTCAGCCAATGGTGCCAAGCTGATTTCTGATGAAGCGGTTGCCGTGGTGGTCAGCGAATTATTTCCTCGAGCACTGGTAGTAACCCCGAACCTGGATGAAGCCATGCTGTTGCTTGGCAGAAAGCTGACCGCTGCGGATGAGCTGGAGCTGGCGGCAGAGGAGTTACTCAAACAAGGCGCCCATGCCGTGCTGCTCAAGGGAGGACACCTCCCTGGGCATGATGTGGTGGATATCCTGGTACAGGAAAGTGTGGCAGGGCAGCTGGCTGAATTGCACAGATTACATTCACTGCGGATATCTACCCATAACCTGCATGGCACTGGATGTACCTTGTCCTCGGCGATTGCGGCTTATTTGGCGCTTGGTTTTAGCTTGCCTGATGCCGTGCAGGCGGCGCGAATTTATGTGCGATCTGCACTGGATGCCGGATCCCATGTGCGGACAGGAGCAGGAATCGGCCCATTGAATCATGGGTTTGCCCCGCAGGCCATGCAGGTGCGAGCAGCATAATGGCATTATTCAACCCCAGCCGCGATCAGGTGCGCCAGTTCTTTTTTGACAGTTGGTCCAAATGCAAGGCAAGACAGGCATTGACGGCTCTGGAGCAGTTGGCCGTCGATATCATGCAGCAGCACCCAGAATATCATCATGTGCTGGATGCCCCTGAAACCTACATGGATCAGGCTTATTTCCCGGAACTGGGTGAAACCAATCCTTTTCTGCACATGAGTTTGCACCTTTCTGTCCTTGAACAGGTATCGATAGACCAGCCGCCGGGAATCAAGACGGCCTACCATCGCCTATGGAGTAAGCACGGGGATGCCTGTGAGGCGCAACATGTACTGATGGAGTGTCTGGCCGAGACTATCTGGCAGGCACAGCGCACCGGAGGTGGGTTGGATGCCGAGGCCTATGCTGCTTGTGTCGGTGCGAAAGCGAGTGAATAGTGCCTGTCTATCTGCAGGCAAAACATGCAGCCGTACTTGATCTTGATCTGCTGAGTTTTTTTGTGCTGCGTGCAATGGCTAGGATGTTTCGCGGTGGTGATGGCCGTGATGCCTGTCCAGCAGACTGTAATAGTTTGAAGGTTCGAGCACGGTAGGGACAGCCTCTTCTGCCAGGAGCGGATAGTCCTTGCTGTAATGCAGGCCTCTGCTTTCCTTGCGCTCCATGGCGCTTTTCACGATCAGCTCGGCTACTTGCAGTAGATTGCGCAGCTCGATCAGGTTGTTGCTGATGCGGAAGTTGCTGTAGAACTCATGTACTTCATCGCGTAGCAGATGAATGCGGTGCATGGCACGGGTGAGGCGTTTATTAGTGCGGACGATACCCACGTAGTTCCACATGGTACGCCTCAGCTCACTCCAGTTATGGGTAATGATGATTTCCTCATCCGCATCGGTGACCCGGCTTTCATCCCAATATGGCAGGGTGATTTCCGGCATCCGGGGCTGGCTGATAATGTCATTGGCAACGGCCTGGCCAAATACCAGGCACTCCAGCAATGAGTTGCTGGCAAGGCGGTTGGCGCCATGCAATCCTGTGCATGCGGTTTCACCAATGGCATACAGGCGGGGTATATCAGTACGGCCGATATGATCCGTCATGATGCCGCCACAGCTGTAATGTGCAGCCGGAACCACGGGTATCGGTTCGCGGGTAATATCGATGCCCAACTCAAAGCATGTGCGATAAATAGTCGGAAAATGCGACAGGATGAAATCTGCAGGTTGATGGGAAATATCCAGGTATACGCAATCCAGGCCGCGTTTTTTCATTTCAAAATCAATGGCGCGTGCGACGATATCACGAGGCGCCAATTCCGCACGTTCGTCATGCCAGGTCATGAAGCGTGACCCATCTGGCAGTTTCAATATTCCGCCTTCGCCGCGGACGGCCTCACTAATCAGGAATGACTTGGCTTCGGGGTGGAACAGGCAGGTCGGATGGAACTGGATGAACTCCATATTGGCTACCCTGCAGCCGGCACGCCAGCCCATGGCAACACCATCTCCGGAGGCGACATCGGGATTGGTCGTATAGAGATATACCTTGCCAGTACCTCCTGTGGCCAGCACTGTCTGTTGGGCACCTACGGTGAGTACCTCGCCTGTCGTGTTGTCAAGCACATAGGCACCCAGGCAGGCACTGCCTTCCATATTGACTTTGCCTGCTGTAATGAGATCAACCGCGATATGTTCTTCCAGTACCGTAATATTCGGATGTTGGCGTACTTTTTCCGCCAGGGTCTTCTGCACGGCATGCCCGGTTGCATCTGCGGCATGGATGATGCGGCGGTGGCTATGCCCACCTTCGCGGGTCAGGTGGAAGCCACTGTTGTCATCTTCGCGTGTGAAAGGTACGCCTGCTTCAATCAGCCACTCAACAGTTTCCCTGCCATGCTCGGCGACCAGTCGCGTGACAGCCGCATCACACAAGCCGGCGCCTGCGATCAGGGTGTCTTGTATATGCGCTTCTGTCGAGTCATCATCTGTCAGTACTGCAGCAATGCCTCCTTGCGCCCAGTTGCTGGCACCATCATTGATACCTCGCTTGCTGATCAGGCAGACCTTCCGGTCTGTGCCGACTTTGAGTGCCAGTGTTAGACCTGCCAGGCCGCTGCCGATAATAAGGACATCATATTGCTGCATCAAGAATCCGTAGTTGGATGAACTTTCGCGAGTGTAGCGCTGTCTTCAACACTAAGCTAGTCATGAAAATTTATTAAGGGCAGGTCATGATCAAGACAAATAATTTTGAAAGATTTTCTCGCTTGAGCTTCGTTGATTCTGGTATGCGCGGGTATACTCCGTCTGTCAAGAACATACAGGCAGGGAGCATGACCGCGATGGCAGGGAGTCCTCCAGCGGGTAATCGGGAAATTGACCAGCAATTGGTAGAGCGCGCGCAAAGTGGTGACAAGCGCGCTTTTGGCCTGCTGGTGGAGAAATACCAGCGTAAGCTTGGTCGTTTGCTTTCGCGCTTGATTCGTGATCCGGCGGAAGTCGAGGATGTCGTGCAGGAGTCTTTTATCAAGGCTTACCGGGCATTACCCAGCTTCCGCGGCGATAGTGCTTTTTATACCTGGTTGTATCGTATCGGTATCAATACAGCCAAGAATTACTTGGTTGCCATGGGTCGTAGGCCGCAGGCAACTGGGGATATCGAAATTGAAGATGCCGAGAATTTTGATGACGGTGATGAGTTGCGCACCATGGATACCCCGGAAACCGAATTGATGAGCAAGGAAATTGCTCAGACGGTGAATGACACGGTAGCCAGTTTGCCGGAAGAGTTGAGAACGGCTATTACATTGCGCGAAATCGAAGGTTTAAGTTACGAAGAGATTGCGACCATGATGGATTGCCCTATCGGTACTGTACGGTCGCGTATTTTCCGTGCACGTGAAACAATTGCCCAGAAATTGCGTCCGTTACTGGACACCCCCGAAAACAGGAGATGGTAATGAAAAGTCAAGTTTCAGCGCTGATCGATGGAGATATTGCGCTTGAGGATGCAGAATACCTGTATACGACTTTGAAGTCAGGTGGAGAGTCCACCCGGACTTGGTCTGATTATCATTTGATTGGCGATGCCATGCGTGGCAATCCTGTTTTCAGCGCCGATTTCACCGAGCGCCTGATGGCACGCCTTGATGCAGAGCCTGTTGTCCTGGTGCCAGCTGCTGCGGCCAAGCGAAAGCGCGCATTGCTGCGAAACAGCAGGCTGTGGTCAGTGGCGGCATCGGTGTCTGCCGTGGCATTTGTAGGTTGGGTAGTATTGCAACAGCAGGTACAAACAGATATCGAAGACGATACTTCCCCGATGGAAATAGCGCAGAACCTGCCTGCTGATTACTGGCTGGCGCACCAGTCCCAGGCCTCAAACAACTCTGCGTACTATATACAGCCTGCCAACTATGCGGAGTAGTAGTTAGATGAAGCGCTTCCTGCTGGCAATTCTGCTGGTGACTCCAATTGCAACAGTGCATGCTGAATCAGAAGACCCTTGGCTAGTGCTGCAAAAAGCAGCCCAGGCAGCTCACGATCTTAGCTACAAGGGAGTGTTCATTTACCAGTCGGGTGACAACATCAAGTCAGTCCAGATTACGCATACGAATTCCAGGCAGGGAGAGTATGCGCGTGTGGTTGTGCTGGATGGTACGCCGCGTGAAATGTTGAGCCAGGGTGGCGATGTCGTCATCTTCAGCTCAAAAAATGAAAAAGTCGTGATGGAAAAACGACGGGCACACAATATGTTTCCAGCTGTGCTGCCTGACGATATTGAATACCTGAAAACCAGTTACAAGGCCAGGGTCGGCGGGATAGAGCGTGTGGCTGGCCGGGATGGCCGTGTGGTTTTTCTCGACCCACGGGACAATTTGCGCTATGCCTATAAATTCTGGGCAGACCGTGAATATGGTCTGTTGCTCAAATCATTGATGTTGAGCGAGCAGAAGCAAATGCTGGAGCAGATGACTTTCAGCCAGGTCAATATGCTGGAGGACCAGGGCATGGACTGGTTCCATCCCAATGTGGATCACGATAAGCATTACATATTGGAAGAGGCAAGTGCCCAGCCGATTGATGAAGTGAGCGGATGGGCTATCGGTACATTACCAGTGGGTTATCGCAAGGTAGAGCAGCTTACCCGCCTTGTGCCTGGAAAACCGGCGCCGGTGACACAGGTGATTTTTACTGACGGCCTGGCTTCTGTCTCACTTTTCATTGAACCTTTATCCAAAGGTATCCGTCCAAAAATCGGGCAGACATCAAAAGGCACTACCAATTTTTATGCTAATGTCAGCAAGGGCTACCAGATTCTGGTCGTTGGCGAAGTGCCGGCAGCTACTGTGGCTCAGATCGGCAGTGCAGTCAGTTTCAACGATAAGTAAATCTTGATAGTACAAGTTTAGGTATTGGATGTTTGCATCGTATTTATGCCTGGACCATGCAGCGTAGTGGCTGTGAGGTGCAGGCATTGTAGTAAATAGTGCATGGGTGCGCTGTTCAGCTGGATGGCGCAAGAGTTTGACGTATGAACGAGGTGAATCAATGGTTAAGAAACTGATTGCCGTTTCCGCAATTTGTTTATCTTTAGGATTATCTGTCGCAACGCCGGTTCTGGCGAAAGAATTGCCGGATTTCACGGAGCTTGCTGAAAAACAGGGTGATGCAGTTGTTAATATCAGTGTGACGCAGGTAGTGCAGGCCGGTTCCGGCTCTCCATTCCAGGGCATGCCGGACGATGAGGCGTTAAGTGAATTCTTTCGCCGTTTCGGGATTCCTGGTTTTCCAGGCGGACCACGTGGCCCGGGCAATTCCCAGCAGCCTGAATACAAGTCGCAATCGCTGGGCTCAGGGTTCATTATCAGCAATGATGGCTATATCCTGACCAATGCCCATGTAGTGCGTGAAGCAGATGAAGTCATTGTCAAACTGAATGACAAGCGCGAGTTCAAGGCCAAAATCATTGGCGCGGACCGCCGTACGGATGTGGCCTTGCTCAAGATCGATGCAACAGGCTTGCCCAAGGTGGTCATTGGCAATCCTGAGCAACTCCGGGTGGGGGAATGGGTGGTAGCGATTGGTTCACCTTTTGGCCTGGAAAGCACCTTGACGGCAGGGGTGGTCAGCGCTAAAGGGCGTGCCTTGCCGCAAGAGAATTTTGTGCCTTTTATCCAGACTGATGTTGCCATCAACCCCGGTAACTCCGGAGGTCCTTTGTTCAACCTCAAGGGTGAGGTGGTCGGTGTGAACTCCCAGATTTACAGCCGTACCGGTGGATACATGGGTTTGTCCTTCTCGATTCCTATTGATGTGGCCATCGAAGTATCAAACCAGCTCAAGGTTTCCGGTCGTGTTGCACGTGGATGGCTTGGCATCGGCATTCAAGAGATGACTAAGGACCTGGCTGACTCGTTCGGGATGAAAAATACGGAAGGCGCACTGGTTGCCGGGGTAGAGAAGGGTAGCCCGGCAGAAAAGGGTGGCCTGGAACCTGGTGATGTAGTGACCAAGTTTGACGGCAAGCCAGTTGTTGCGTCTGCAGACCTGCCACGGATTGTGGGTGCCACCAAACCAGGCAAACAGGTTCCTGTGGAAGTATTGCGTAAAGGCTCTAACAAGGTTCTGCATATTGCGCTGGGTGAAATGCCTGTAGACAAGGATGAAGTCAGTACTTCAGCCCCATCCAGTACCAAGTCGGAAGATAACCGTCTTGGATTGACATTGCGCGAAGTGAGCCCGCAACAGCGCCGGGACCTCAATGGGCGTAATGCATTTGTGGTGGTGGATGCGCAAGGGTCTGCTGCGCAGGCGGGTATTCGTCGCGGTGACCTGATTCTGGCGTTGAATAACACCGAGGTGCAAAGCCTGGAACAATTTGCCAAGCAGGTCAACGCAGTACCCGCAGGCAAGACCGTAGCGTTATTGGTGCAGCGTGGAGACAATACATTGTATGTGCCGGTCAAGATCGGCAAGTAAATATGCTAAGCGGCTGGGTTTGCTGTAAAATCCGGTCCTAATTAGTGTGTTATGAAAGGGCGCTGCGGCGCCCTTCTTTACTTGGCTTAATCTCGACATTACATGAAAAACATCCGTAACTTTTCTATCATCGCCCATATCGACCACGGCAAATCTACGCTTGCAGACCGTATCATCCAGTTGTGTGGCGGGCTTTCTGACCGTGAAATGGAGGCCCAGGTGCTGGACTCCATGGATATTGAGCGTGAACGTGGCATTACGATCAAGGCGCAGACAGCTGCCCTGGAATACAAGGCACTGGATGGACAGATCTACAACCTCAATCTGATTGATACTCCAGGCCACGTTGACTTTTCCTATGAGGTCAGCCGGTCGCTGGCGGCCTGTGAAGGGGCACTGCTGGTGGTGGATGCCTCACAGGGCGTTGAAGCGCAAAGTGTGGCGAACTGCTATACCGCAATCGATCAGGGTGTTGAAGTGGTGCCCGTGCTCAACAAGATTGATTTGCCTGCTGCTGATCCTGAGCGCGTAATGCAGGAAATCGAGGATGTCATCGGTGTCGATGCTTCCGAAGCCGTACGTTGCTCTGCCAAGACAGGCGTGGGTGTGCAGGATGTGCTGGAAGCCATGATCGCCAAGATTCCCGCCCCAGTTGGTGATCCTGATAAGCCATTGAAAGCCCTGATTATTGACTCCTGGTTTGATAACTATGTCGGTGTCATCATGCTGGTACGCGTGGTGGATGGCGTGCTCAAGCCCAAGGACAAGATCCGCATGATGGCGACCAAGGCCACTTATCTTTGTGAGCAGGTAGGCGTATTTACGCCAAAATCGCGGCAGCGTAGTGCGTTATCGGCTGGTGAGGTGGGGTTTATCATCGCCGGCATCAAAGAGCTGACCAGTGCCAAAGTGGGCGATACGATTACTCTGGCAGACAAAGCTGCCACTGAGCCATTGCCTGGTTTCAAGGAAGTGAAGCCGCAGGTGTTTGCAGGCTTGTACCCGGTTGAATCCAACCAGTTCGAAGCATTGCGCGAAGCACTGGAAAAACTGCGGCTCAACGATGCTTCGCTGCAGTTCGAGCCTGAAAACTCGAGCGCGCTGGGCTTTGGTTTCCGTTGTGGCTTCCTGGGCCTGCTGCATATGGAAATCGTACAAGAGCGGCTGGAGCGTGAGTATGATATGGACCTCATTACCACTGCCCCGACTGTGGTGTATGAGTTGCTGCTCAAGACCGATGAAGTCGTGCAGATCGAGAATCCATCACGTTTGCCAGAACCATCCCGCGTAGCGGAAATCCGTGAGCCTATCATCACCATTAACCTGCTGATGCCCCAGGACTATGTCGGGCCGGTCATGACACTGTGTAATAACAAGCGTGGTGTGCAGCGTAATATGCAATATATGGGCCGTCAGGTCATGCTTACTTATGAAATGCCGCTCAATGAAGTCGTGCTGGATTTCTTTGACCGGTTGAAATCGGTATCTCGTGGTTACGCCTCCATGGACTATGAATTCCTGGAATTCCGTGCTGCTGACCTGGTCAAGTTGGACATTCTGGTCAACGGCGAGCGTGTTGATGCGTTGTCGTTGATTGTGCATCGCACGACCAGTATTCATCGAGGACGTGAGCTGGTCTCCAAAATGCGTGAACTGATTCCTCGCCAGATGTTTGACATTGCTGTCCAGGCGTCTATCGGAGCCAATATCATTGCCCGTGAAACGGTGAAAGCCATGCGCAAAAACGTGCTGGCCAAGTGTTATGGTGGGGATATCACGCGTAAGAAGAAGCTCCTCGAGAAGCAAAAAGAGGGTAAAAAGCGCATGAAACAGGTAGGTAATGTTGAAATTCCACAGGAAGCGTTCCTGGCTATTTTAAGGGTTGAAGATAAATGATGTTTGCATTGTTCATGGTGGCTGTCTTGGTCATTACCGGCATGATCTGGTTGCTGGACAGCCTGATCTGGCGCAAAAAGCGCGATGCAGATGCTGCTGATCCGGTGATTGTCGAATACTCCAAGAGTTTCTTTCCCGTCATCCTGGCTGTATTCGTGATCCGCTCATTTATTATCGAGCCCTTCAAGATCCCTTCAGGCTCAATGATGCCGACCCTGCTCGCAGGGGATTTCATCCTGGTGAACAAATTCACTTATGGACTGCGTGTGCCTATCCTGAATAAGACATTTCTTGAAGTCGGGCAACCTGAGCGTGGCGATGTCTTTGTATTTCATTACCCGCCAGATCCATCCATTGATTACATCAAGCGTGTAGTCGGTTTGCCGGGCGATCGTATTGCTTATAGAAACAAGCGTGTGTACGTCAATGGACAGCCTGTGAAGACAGATTATGTTGATGATTACAAATATGTGGGTTCAGGCCTCAATATGATCGTGACAAAACGCTATGCAGAGCAGTTGGGCGAAGCGAAGCACGATATACTGATTGAAGAGAATGGACTTGCCTTTGATGGTGAAGTGGAAGTGCCAGCGGGACATTACTTTGCCATGGGAGATAATCGTGACAACAGCAAGGATAGTCGTGTCTGGGGGTTCGTACCTGAAGGCAACCTGGTGGGCAAGGCATTCTTGATTTGGTGGAATTTTGACGATTTTGGTAGAATTGGCACTAAAATCAAGTAGGAATCCTACATGAAAAAGCAGTATGGCATGCTACTCCTTGGCTTTCTGCTCGCAACCGGGATGTTGCTAGCCATGCTCGCAATCAGGTTAACGCCTGCCTATCTAGAATATTTTGCAGTCAAGCGCATCATGGTGCTTATGGCACATGATGCTGCCTTTCCCCGGATGAGCCGGGCAGACATGATCACGACTTTTCAGAAACGGGCAGATAGCGTTGATATCCGTAGTGTTGAAGTGAAAGACCTTGCTTTTCTGCGTGACGAGGATGGCAGGACGGCGCTTTCCGTAGATTACCAGGTCAGTGTTCCCGTTATTTCCAATGTCAGTATATTGCTGGATTTTGAGGCATCAACCGATGACGTTCGTTGATTGTCAGAGTTATCAGAGAGCCGTGGATGGCAGAGTGGTTTTATTAGTGAATAGTAAGATGGATGGTAGGCTGCGATCATGAGTGAGACTGGTCTGGTACGACAGCTTGCATATAAGTTCAAGGATAAGAATCTCCTGGCGCGTGCCCTGACGCACCGCAGTTATTCTGGCAATAATAATGAGAGGCTGGAGTTTCTTGGTGACGGGGTACTGAATTTCCTTGTTGCACACCAGCTCTACCAACGGTTCCCTAATTTGCCGGAAGGCGATCTCAGTCGTTTGCGTGCTGAACTGGTCAAGGAGCAAACGCTCAGTGAAATTGCGACCGGGCTGAGCGTTGGCGAATTCCTGAATCTGGGCGAGGGTGAGTTGAAGAGTGGCGGCTGGCGGCGCCCATCCGTGCTGGCTGACGCCATGGAAGCGATTATTGGCGCAGTGTTCCTTGACGGGGGGTATCCAGCGGCTGCCGAACTTGTTGGCCGTCTGCTCCAGCGGCGTCTGGAAAACATCAACCCGAAATCTATCGGCAAGGATGCCAAGTCATTGCTGCAGGAATGCCTGCAGGCGCAGAAATTGAATTTGCCGGAATATGCTGTGCTGGCAATTGAAGGGGAGGCACACTGCCAGATTTTCCGGGTGAGTTGCCATATTCCCGAGCTGGAAGTGACAACAGAAGGCAAGGGCTCCAGTCGGCGTGCAGCAGAACAACAGGCTGCGCAGCTGGCATACGAAAAAATTGCCAAAAAAGGTAAGAAATGAATTCATCATCAGCATTCCGTTGTGGCACGGTTGCCATTGTCGGCCGTCCCAATGTTGGCAAGTCCACCTTGCTTAATCATATTCTGGGCCTGAAGCTCAGCATTACTTCGCGCAAGGCACAAACCACGCGCCACCGTCTGCTCGGTATTCATACCACTGACGATACCCAATACCTGTTCGTGGATACGCCTGGTTTCCAGCAGAAACATATCAATGCGCTCAATCGCAATCTGAATCGCACAGTGACTCAGGTGCTGAGTGAAGTGGATGTCGTACTGTTTGTGATTGAACCCATGCATCTGGGCGACGCAGACCGCAAAGTGCTGGAGCTACTGCCAAAGAATCAACCGGTATTTCTGGTCGTGAACAAAGCAGACCTGATGGGCGATAAAGGTAATTTATTGCCGCTGATCCAGGATTTTGATCTGGAATTTCCGTTTACCGGCATCATCCCTGTCAGCGCCAAGAAAAATCTTTACCTTGATGAGTTGCTGGCGGCTGTTCGTGAGCACTTGCCTGAGCAGCCTGCGATTTATGGCGAGGATGAACTGACGGATCGCAATGAGCGTTTCCTTGCTGCTGAAATGCTGCGCGAGAAAATTTTCCGTCTGCTGGGCGACGAAGTCCCGTATTCCGTGGCGGTGGAAATCGAGAAATTTGAGCAGGAAGGCAACCTGCGGCGTATTCATGCGGCGATTATCGTCGATAAGGACAGCCAGAAACCCATGCTGATCGGCAAGGGCGGTGAAAAACTCAAGCGCATTTCGACAGAGGCCCGCCAGGATATGGAAAAACTGTTTGGCGGCAAGGTCTGGCTCGAAACCTGGGTCAAGGTCAAGGGCGGCTGGGCAGATGATGAGCGTGCCCTTAAAAGCCTGGGTTACTGAATATGATGGCGGTATAGTTACTGATCCAGGGCATGTCTGTATCTTGTCTTTACAATATGTTTGTTGAAGTAATGGATGCTCTTCATTCCCTAGTCCACATGAAAAGTATCCAGCTTTAGATTTCTTACCGTCCCATATGGCCGCTCCCATCAATCGCCAGGATAATCAGCCGGTTTTTGTCCTGCATACCTATCCTTTCAAGGAAACCAGCCTGGTTGTCGAATTGTTCAGCCGGGAGTTCGGTCGTATAGCAGCAGTAGCCAAAGGAGCGCGGCGTCCACGCTCTGTCATGCGAGGCATGTTGCAGGCATTTCAGCCGCTGCAGGCAACCTGGTCTGGGAAGGCCGAGCTCAAGAATCTGCACAGCATGGAGTGGAACGCTGGTTTAATGCTGCTGCACGGTGAGGCATTGATGTGTGGCTTTTACCTCAATGAACTGTTGTTACGCCTGCTTCCACGTGAAGACAGTCATGATGTATTGTTCGATTATTATCATCAGACACTGCGTATCCTGGCCCAGGGGCAAGTCTCTCCCGCGACCACCTTGCGTCGCTTTGAACTCCGCATGTTGCAAGAGCTGGGTTATGCCGTACCGCTTGAGCATGATGCCTACTCCAACCTCATCCAGACAGGGCAGCAATATATTTACATGGTGGAGCAGGGCGCCCAGCCCGTAGGTCAGTATATGACGGAGGCAAATGGCGTACAATTGATGGGCAAGACGTTGCTGGATATGGTGCAGGACGATTACAGCGATGTACTCACCCAGCAGCAGAGCAAGCAACTGATGCGTACCTTGCTGGCATATTATCTGGGCGAGAAGCCCTTACATACCCGACAATTACTCATGGATCTGCAGGCATTATGAAACTAGGCGTCAATATCGATCATGTAGCCACATTGCGCCAGGCGCGTGGCACGCAATATCCCAGCGTAGTGCAGGCCGCATTGCGTGCGGAAGAGGCTGGTGCCGACAGCATTACCATTCACCTGCGCGAAGACAGGCGCCATATCCAGGATGCAGACGTATTTGCACTGCGTCCATTGCTGCAAACCAAAATGAACCTGGAAATGGCCGTGACCGATGAAATGGTGGGCATTGCATTACAGGTCAGGCCGCAGGATGTCTGCCTGGTGCCCGAGCGGCGCGAGGAGCGCACGACAGAGGGCGGCCTAGATGTGGCTGGCAAACTGGGAACCATTAAGGCAGCCTGCAAGACCCTGGCTGACGCGGGGATTCGCGTATCCCTGTTTATCGGGCCTGACCTTGAGCAGGTTGAAGCCGCCAAGGCGGCAGGCGCTCCAGTGATTGAAATACATACCGGGGCATTTGCCGATGCAAAGAGCGAGATTGAAAAGGCGGTTGAGTTGCAGCGTATCCGCATGGCTGTGGATCATGGGTTATCCTTGGGGCTGACCGTGAATGCCGGGCATGGCCTCAATATTCACAACGTGCATGAAATCGTCGGGATTCCAGGTATTGAAGAGCTCAATATCGGTCACGCGATTGTGGCCCATGCCTTGTTCGTAGGTTGGGAATACGCAGTGCGCGAAATGAAGGCGCTGATCGTACAGAAGGCGAATTAAGTCTGCCCATGATTTACGGAATAGGTACCGATATCGTCGAAGTCGTGCGCATAGAGGAATCCCTCAGCCGTTTTGGCGATGCATTTGCACAGCGCATCCTGACGCAGGATGAATGGCAGGAATATGCCACCATCCGGGTCAAGGCCAGATTTCTTGCCAAGCGGTTTGCTGCCAAGGAAGCATTTGCCAAGGCATTGGGAACCGGTATCCGTGGCGCAGCCAGTTTTGAGAATATCGGCATAGGCCATGACGCCCTGGGGAAGCCTGTCTTCCAGCTTGCGCCAGTTTTGCAGCAATACCTGCAGGACAAGGATATCAACAGCTTCCACTTGTCTATCAGTGATGAGAAGGCGCTGGCAGTGGCATTCGTGGTACTGGAAAAATCTGCGTGATGCGGGGGATAGGATTGGCCGCGGGGCTCATGCTGGCAATGACTGCGATGGCGGCAGATCAATGGGAGCTGTCGGGCGAGAGTAGTGCTGGCAAGCATTTTGTTGATCACAGCAGTGTGGTGCGTGATATGGCTGAGCAGCGCTTCACCGCACAAACCAAGGTGGAGCAGCCTGATGGCAGTGTCTGGATCACGACGATGCAGGTGGACTGCAAGTCCAGCCGGTTCAGTTATTTGCAGGGATATCAGATCAGGAATGGTCAGCAGGTTGTCAGGTTCGATGTGCCACGTGCGGCGGAAGCTATCAACCCCGGCTCCCTACCGGATCAATTGCAGCAACAATATTGCATGAAAAAGGCGGCCCCAGTAGTGAAGTCTCCACAATGGGAAGTGATCAGCAACAGCAATAGTGGTGAAGTGGCGCTTGACCGTGCTTCATTGCAACAATCGGCAGCCCATGAATTGACAGTCAATGCCCGCGTGAAATCATTCAGGAATGATGAACAGATGCTGAGCACGCTGCAGCTGAATTGCGATCAGGGTACTTTCAGGCTGCTGCAAGCGCAAAAAATACATGCGGGTAAAACCACGCCGATTTTTGACAAGCCACAGCCATCAGCACCTCTTGCCAAATCTGCAACTGCCCAGCAGCTTGCCAAGGCGGTGTGCAGCCCGGCAGGGAAGCAGGCGCGCAACCCTTTTCAGGAGGATAGCTGCAAGGAGATCCTGACGGAGTTGCAGGCCCTGGAGGGAAAAGTGCAGGCGGATGTGGATGCTAATGCTTTGTATTGTGATGCTATGCAGAAATATCTGGATCAGCTGGCGGATATTGCAGATAAAGTAGAAAAGAATCATTGTGCCATCCATAACCTGGATCAATATCAACGCCAGATACGCGCAGCCGGATGTGAAGGAAGCCTGGATGACTGATTATCCCAACAATCAGGCTGACATTGACTGGGAGCGTCGCTTCGGTGGTGTGCGCAGGCTGTATGGCGCCTCTGCCTTGCAGCGCTTCAGTGCAGCACATGTCTGCGTGATCGGTATGGGAGGGGTCGGCTCGTGGGCAGTGGAGGCATTGGCCCGTAATGCCATTGGCAAGCTCACCCTGATAGACCTGGATCATATTGCCGAGTCCAATATCAACCGCCAGCTGCATGCGCTGGAAGCAACCCTGGGACAGGCCAAGGTGACTGCAATGGCTGAGCGCATCCGAGCCATCAACCCATTGGCTGAAATTGAAGAAATCGAGGATTTCATCACACCGCACAATCTGGGTGAACTATTGTCTGGGCATTATGATGCTGTTCTGGATGCGATTGATGATGCCCGTGCCAAAGTGGCGCTGGCTGCATGGTGTCGCCAGCACCGCATGCCGTTGGTAGTGGCCGGAGGGGCGGGTGGACGTGTTGATCCGACCAGAATCAGGGTTGCGGATATGGCAGAGGTCCATGGTGACCGTTTACTTGCCAAGGTGCGTAATCAGTTGCGCCGGGACCATGCTTTCCCCCGGGGCGCTGATGGTAGGAAAAAAGTACAGAAATTTGGTATTAGCTGTGTTTATTCTGATGAACCCATCCGGCAACCGGATGCAAGCTGTGAGGCGGAATCTGCAGGTATTACTGGCCTGAACTGTGCTGGCTATGGCTCATCTGTCGCGGTGACGGCACCGTGCGGCATGACAGCAGCCTCTTTAATACTGAATCTGCTGGCGGCTTAAGTGCAGTATTAATTGGTCATGCTTTTCTCATATTCCGGAAAGTAGCGTGCAATGACCGCAAGGTCAAAACTGCGCAGTATGCTGGTATTGGATTCCCGCTCAAGCAGAAACTCAAAAGACCGCCTGATCAACTCCTCAGTTTCAAATCGTCCCCGGCTGAGTCTTTGCGCATATTCGGGATCGACTGTCACACGGTGAATGGTGGAAGCGCGGGCATCAACGGCTACTTCAAAAGCCTGCGCATGCAGTTTGCTGATTGTGATATTCGCCATCTTGCATCCCCATGCTGCCAGAAAGGACATAGTCTAGCGCAAATCCTCCATGGCAAGATAAATTACCGCAGCGTTTTCAATCGCATGCGCGTTGATGATGCCGAGAGATTCAGCATCGCCGCTTGAAATCCGTAGCACCAACCCCATATGCGCAAAATATTGCATCAACGAGTAACAGGAGCCAAGTAATGTCCACGGAAAACGTGAAAAAAGAAACACTGGGTTTTCAGGCTGAGGTCAAACAGCTTTTACAACTGATGATTCATTCACTCTACAGCAACAAGGAAATTGTGTTGCGGGAGTTGATTTCCAATGCGAGTGACGCTGCCGACAAATTGCGTTTTGCAGCACTGGCGGACAACAGCTTGTATGAAAATGACAGCGATCTCAAGATTCGTGTGAGTTTCGACAAAGAGGCTCGCACTGTCACTATCTCCGACAATGGGATAGGCATGGGCCGTGACGAAGTGATCAACAACATTGGCACCATCGCCAAGTCTGGTACCAAGGAATTTTTCCAATCACTGACTGGTGATCAGGCCAAGGATGCGAACCTGATTGGCCAATTCGGTGTGGGCTTTTATTCTGCCTTTATCCTGGCTGACAAAGTGACGCTGATTACGCGCCGTGCCGGTAGTACTGATGCTGTGCGCTGGGAGTCAGCAGGCGAGGGTGACTACACACTGGAAAGCGTTGATAAGCCCAGCCGTGGCACGGATATCGTGCTGCACTTGCGGGAAGGTGAGGACGAGTTCCTCAATGACTGGAAGCTCAAGACCATCATCCGCAAATATTCTGACCACATCACCTTGCCGATTGTGATGAAAAAATCCGAATGGAATGAGGGTGAACAGGTCGCAACCGATGAAGATGAAACCGTCAATCGCGCATCTGCGCTGTGGGCGCGTAGCAGGAATGACATCACGGAAGAAGAGTATCAAGAGTTCTACAAACATGTTTCTCATGATTTCGAGAACCCTCTGGCCTGGAGCCACAATCGCGTCGAAGGCAAGCAGGAATATATTTCCTTGCTCTACCTGCCATCCAAGGCTCCGTTCGATCTATATGAGCGTGACCGCCAGCATGGTATCAAGCTGTATGTGAAGCGTGTCTTCATCATGGATGATACCGAACAACTCATGCCGCAATACCTGCGTTTTGTGCGTGGCGTGATCGATAGCGCAGACCTGCCGCTGAATGTATCGCGTGAAATCCTGCAGCACTCCAAGGATATTGATGCGATCAAGGCTGGTTCCGTGAAAAAGGTACTGGGCCTGCTGGAAGACCTGGCTGAAAACAAGCCGGAAGAATATGCCAGCTTCTGGAAGGAATTCGGGCGTGTACTTAAGGAAGGTCCGGGTGAAGACTTCTCCAACAAGGATAAAATTGCCGGGCTGCTGCGTTTTGCCAGCACCCATGCCGATGATGCCGACCAAATTGTGTCCTTCAAGGATTACATCAGTCGTATGAAAGATGGGCAGGACGCTATTTACTACATCACGGCAGATAGTTTCGCTGCTGCGCAGCACAGTCCGCACCTGGAAATCTTCCGTAAGAAGGGTATCGAAGTCCTGTTGTTGTCAGACCGAGTGGATGAATGGCTGCTGGGCAGCCTCACCGAGTTCGAGGGCAAGAAACTGCAATCCGTCGCCAAGGGTGACCTGGACCTGGGCAAGCTGGAAGACGAAGCGGAAAAAGAACAGCAGAAGAAAACCGAGGATGAATACAAACCATTGGTTGAGCGGGTTCAGACTGTGCTGGGTGAAAGTGTCAAGGAAGTTCGGGTGACACACCGCCTGACAGACTCGCCGGCCTGCCTCGTGGCAGGGAAACATGATCTGTCAGGTAATCTGGAGCGATTGCTCAAGGCCGCCGGACAGAAGACACCGGATAGCAAACCTATTCTGGAAATCAATCCGGAACATGGCATTGTCCAGCGCCTCAAGGCAGTGGAAGATGATGCAAAATTTACGGATTGGGCACATCTCCTGTTCGATCAGGCCTTGCTTGCCGAGGGTGGGCAGCTTGAAGACCCTGCCGCTTTCGTACGCAGGGTGAACAGCATGCTGGCCTGATATTGACATAGTGTGAACAACCGGCATTTTGACTTGGTCAATGCCGGTTTTTATTGTATAATCCGCGCCTTCGTGCAAAGGATTTTGCTGTTTGTGCGGAAATGTAGTGTGCAGGTATGCCATGTATGAACATGGTGATAGCGTCAAGCTATCCATCCCGAGGCAGTGTTGGGATGCAGGAAGCTATTTTGTCAGGTCAGCCTGATCAATCCAACTATTGAAGGAGTTTTACAGAATGTCTAGATTCACCGGCCCACGTCTTAAAGTAATGCGCGCACTTGGTATTGATCTGCCTGGCTTGTCCCGCAAGACCATCGAGGCACGTCCAACCCCTCCTGGCCAACATGGTGCCAAGAACACACGTCGCAAGAAGTCTGACTTCGGCGTCAAGCTGCAGGAAAAGCAAAAGCTGCGTTTCAACTATGGTTTGTCCGAAAAGCAACTGCGCCGTCTGGTGGTTGATGCACGTAAGGGTAAATCCCCTACCGGCGAAACATTGCTGCAACTGCTGGAACGTCGTCTGGACAACGTGGTATTCCGCGCTGGTTTCGCACCGACGATTGCTGCAGCTCGTCAGCTGGTTTCCCACCGCCACGTATTGCTGAACGGCAAGTCCGTGAACATCCCGTCCATCCGCCTGCGCGTGGGTGATGAGATTTCCATGAAGTCCAGCAGCACCAAGCTGCCTATCGTCGTGGAAACATTGGCTAACATGCCATTGGTTCGCCCTGAGTGGTTGTCATGGGCTGAGCAAGGCCAACAAGCCAAGGTTGCCCATCTTCCAGCTGCTGAAGATGTACCGTTCCCGGTAGATGTACAGCAAGTGGTTGAATACTACGCCAACCGCCTGTAATTTTCAGGAACATAAAAAAGACCGCTATATGCGGTCTTTTTTTTGGCCATTTCACAGGATGAGAACGATCTGCGTACGCTAAAAATAACAAGAATCGTGTTCAATTAGCTGCTAGAATGGTAACTATTCTTGACGAAGTAACTGAGAATAGTTATCATTTTCTGCTTATTCGCAGAATCATTTCTGCGTTAATATTGACGACATCTTGCAGATGTTAAGTCGAACTATGAGCGGATAACGATGAAAACAGCGAACAATTGTAAGCGTGTAGTACTTGCAGGAGGCGAAGGGTGCAGGGTGCTGTATTGTGAAGAATGTAATGTGGCAGAAGTGGAAGTTGGGGCACTAAGTCTACGCCTGGAGGCACATGCCTTTAATTCACTTGCTGAAATGATGCAGGAAGCCGCTGCCCGGTTGGCTATCCATTACGCAAACAACTCCCATAGTCAATTCACCGCCAGTGTCAAAAATGTCCATTGATACTCAGTTTGCACGCCTTTCAAAAGCGCACTATGGAGGGCAAGTGAGTCAACAACCAACTCGTAGCTTAAAACCTACCCGGGTTTTTCGAGTACAAGATAATAGCGATTTTTCTGGCAAAGCCCTGGCAGGTACAGTGGTCATGCACATTGCTGTTTTTGCAGCCTTGATCGTGGCTTCTACCCGTGAGCCACTACAGGAAAATGCTGCGCCGCCTATCATGGTCAGTATTGTCAAGAGTCCGGAACCAATCCCGGAAGTTGCCATTACTGAGCCTGAGCCGGAACCAACGCCAAAACCACCGGAACCAAAACCGAAGCCTAAACCCAAACCAAAGCCCAAGGTGGTAGATAAGCCGGTACCAATTGAAGCGCCGCAGCCTGTGGAGCCGGAACCAGAAGTGCAGGAAGAGATTTCTGAACCGCCACCTCAGGAAATGAAGCAGGCTCCTGCCCAGGCTCCTGTACAGGACACGCCAGTTGTGGCGGAGAGGGTTGAAGAAGTCAAGCCACCTGAACCGAAGGAACAGGCGATTCCCGAAATCCCGATCAGTGGTGTTTCATATCTGCATCAGGAAATACCTGTATATCCTGCCATGTCCAGGAGGTTGGGCGAGCAGGGGATCGTGATGCTGCGGATGCTGATTTCAGAAACCGGTGTGCCGGAAACGATCCAGATCGAGAAAAGCAGTGGGTCTGAGCGGCTGGACAAGGCAGCGATGGAAGCAGCCAAGAAGTCCAGGTTCAATCCTTACAAGCGTGATAACAAGCCGATGAAGGTATCTGTGATCGCACCGGTCAGATTTACTATTTCGGATTAACCAGTTGTTTTATCAGATTAGCCATACATACTTTTATATATAGGATTTAATGCACTATGGAAAATTCATACGAATTTAACAGCCTTGACTTTATTCTCGCTGGTGGCCCCGTATCCATTCTGGTTGCGGTGATACTTCTTGTCATGTCCGTGATCAGTTGGTATCTCATGATCGTCAAGTTTTATCAGGCGCTGACCATTCGCAGTGCTGGACGCGAATACAACAACCATTTCTGGCAGGCACCTTCCATTGAGGCTGGCTTGCGTCACCATAATGGCGAGTCACTGGTGTCCCGCGTTGCCAACCAGGCAGTGGATGCTGCCGAGCATTATCAAACACATGTGCCTGGCAAGAACGAAGATATCTGCAACAAGGATGAGTTCATTGCGCGTGCTATGCGCCGCCAGATCGCTGTGGAAAGCGAGCATCTGGACTACGGCCTGACTGTGCTGGCTTCAGTCGGCAGTGTGGCGCCGTTTGTGGGCCTGTTTGGTACCGTGTGGGGTATTTATCACGCATTGGCAAGTATCAGCCAAAGCGGCCAGGCAACTCTGGACAAGGTGGCTGGCCCAGTGGGTGAAGCCTTGATCATGACAGCGCTTGGTCTGGCAGTAGCGATCCCTGCCGTGCTGGTGTACAACGCCCTGGTGCGCCGCAACCGCGTGATCCTGGGTGAGGTGGAAGGTTTTGCCAATGACCTGCACATCCTGCTGACCACTGGTTCCACGCTGAACCCGAGTAGCAAGACCACTGCTGGCGTAGTCACGATGCGTGCTGGTGCCAAGTTGCAAGAGGTGACAGCATGATAGTGGGAGGCGGAATCGGCGGCGGGGGCGGCAATAGCAGCCCCATGTCCGAAATCAATACCACGCCTCTCGTCGACGTGATGCTGGTATTGTTGGTGATCTTTATCATTACAGCGCCCTTGCTGACTCATGCGGTCAAGATTGACCTGCCGCAGGCAACCAGCCAGCCATCTCCGGAAAAGCCGGACATCATTGACGTGGCAATTGACGGAGCAGGCGTTATTTACTGGAATGACCAGACCATCAACATGGATGAGATGAATGTGAAACTGCACGAAGTGGCAGACAAGGAACCACAACCTGAGTTGCATATTCGTGCTGATAAGGAAACTCGTTACCAGATACTGGCTGAAGTCATGGCTTATGCCCAGAATGCCGGAGTGCAGAAACTGGGATTTGTCAGCGATCCAACTCCTCAGTAATACAACGATTGCATCATGAAAAAAGCCGGGATTTCCCGGCTTTTTGCATTCTGGAGCATCACGTCATGGTAGAGACTACTCCACATTGGCATCATATTTGTGATGCCTGGAGCCAGCTTTTTCCTGTTCAAGTTCCTGATGCTGTTGTAGTCTTGTAAGGGGGGATCATCGTTGAAGGAATGAAGCGAAGCGTGGTAAGTACCCACGATGGCATGAAAAGTGGCCTGATTTTTGCTGATGAAATATTACCAGTTTCGCAAGAGTGTCATACATACCGTTCAGGATGATGTTTGGGAAAGCATGTGAACACATGCCTGGAAATTTGCAATTTCAATACAGAAAGACGCCGATGACTGCTGCCAATAATAATGAATCCCGAAAAACCAAAACTTCGACACCAGTGATCACCACTGAGCAAACACCCATTGCTCAGGCTTTGCAGAATCACCTGATATTTTCCGCATTCAAGACCAGTGAAACCTCCACGCCTCGTGACTGGTATGTCGCGACTGGTCATACCGTACGCGACCACGTAGTGGAGCGCTGGGCCAAGACCGCAGAAGCCTATAACAGCCAGGACCCGAAACGGGTGTATTACTTGTCCCTGGAATTCCTCATTGGGCGCATGTTGCAGAATGCTGCACTGAATCTGGGCGTCGAGGATGAAGTCCGCGATGGCCTGAAGGCATTGGGACATAAATTTGAGGATGTCGTCGAGCTGGAAAGCGACGCTGCGCTGGGTAATGGTGGCCTGGGCCGTCTGGCGGCGTGTTTCCTTGATTCCATGGCGAGCATGAATATCCCGGGAACCGGTTATGGTATCCGCTATGAATATGGCATGTTCCGCCAATCCATCAACCAGGGGCAACAAATAGAAAACCCGGATAACTGGTTACGTTATGGAAATCTCTGGGAATTCCAGCGGCCTGAAAGCCAGTACCCGGTCAAATTCTATGGGCGCGTGGTTGAATTTCCCACCTCCAAAGGCACGGAGTGTCACTGGGTGGATGCTGAGAGCGTGCTGGCGGTGGCCTATGATATGCCGGTGCCGGGCTATGATACTGAAACCGTCAACACCCTGCGCTTGTGGTCAGCCAAGGCGGCGCGGGAGTTTGACCTGGCGCATTTCAATGATGGTAATTACGAGAAGGCAGTAGAAGAGCGTAATGCCTACGAAAACATCTCCAAAGTCCTGTATCCCAACGATACATCCGTGCTGGGACGCGAGCTGCGCCTGAAGCAACAATACTTTTTTGTCTCGGCTTCCATCCAGGATATCTTGCGCCGTTTCCTCGCCAAGCATGACGACTGGAATGCATTGCCGGATAAGGTTGCCATCCAGCTCAACGACACCCATCCTGCCATTGCCGTTGCCGAGCTGATGTACCAGCTGGTGGATGTGCATCACCTGAGCTGGGAGCAGGCCTGGAAAATCAGCAACAAGGTATTTGCCTATACCAATCACACCCTGATGCCGGAAGCACTGGAAACATGGTCAGTGGAAATGTTCCAGAAACTGCTGCCGCGTCATCTCAAGATCATTTATCGCATCAATTTTGATTTTCTGCAGATGGTGAATCATAAATTCCCGGGAGATACAGGTCTGCTGACCCGGGTATCCATCATTGACGAAGAACATGGTCGCCGGGTGCGCATGGCCCATCTGGCGGTTGTTGGCAGCCATACCGTCAACGGCGTGGCCGCATTGCACAGCGAACTGCTACGTACTACCCTGTTCGCGGACTTCAACCGCATCTTTCCGGGACGCTTCATCAATATCACCAATGGCATTACGCCGCGACGCTGGCTCAACCAGTGTAATCCCGGCCTGACACACTTGCTTGAAACCGTGATCGGCAAAGGTTTTCATCATGACCTCAGTAAACTGCGTGCGCTGGAACCATTGGCCAATGATGCGGAATTCCGCCAGACCTTTCGCAAGATCAAGCATACCAACAAGGCACGGCTGGCCAAGCGCATTGCGCAGTTGACCGGGGTGCAGCTGAACCCTGATGCCTTGTTTGATGTGCAGATTAAACGCATTCATGAATACAAGCGCCAGTTGCTCAATGTGCTGCACATCATCACGCTCTATAACCGCATTCGCGGCGGCCATGTCCGGGATGCAACACCGAGAGTGGTGATCTTCGGCGGCAAGGCAGCCCCCGGCTACAAGCTTGCCAAACTCATTATCCGCCTGATCAATGATGTGGCCTCCATTGTCAATGAAGACCCGGCAGTCGGTGACAAGCTCAAGGTTGTGTTCTATCCCAATTACGAAGTCTCGGCAGCGGAATTACTGTTCCCGGGCAGTGACTTGTCAGAGCAGATATCGACCGCAGGGACGGAAGCATCAGGCACCGGTAACATGAAAATGGCCTTGAATGGCGCGCTGACCATAGGCACGCTGGACGGTGCCAATGTGGAAATCCGCGAAGAGGTTGGCGCTGAAAATATCTTTATCTTCGGCCTGACCACACCGCAAGTAGCGGAACTCAAAGCCAATCACTACAATCCCTGGGATTATTACCATGGCAATTTTGAGCTGAAGCAGGCCATCGACATGATTACCAACGGTTTCTTCTCCGTGGATGAGCCAGACCGCTACCAGGAAATCGGTGAAACCCTGCTCAATAATGGCGATCATTATCTGCTGCTGGCAGATTACGCCAGCTATATTGAAACTCAGGATGCCGTGGCACAACTATACAAGGACCAGGAAGAGTGGAGCCGCCGCGCCATCCTCAATGTGGCGCGCATGGGTAAATTTTCCAGTGACCGCACCATCGGGGAATACATCAGCGAAATCTGGAAGGTAGAACCTGTACACAGCTGATGGACTATACTGCATCGGGGATAATAACATTTACTGTTTGGAGGAGATTTATGCGTCAATTAATTACAGCACTGGGTTTTGCATTGGTGGCTACACATGCTGCTGCCGTGAGCCTGAGTGACATCAGCAACACGGATGCCAGCCAGGGCCTGAAAGAGGCACTGACACAAGGTGCGGAACACGCGGTCAGCAAGCTGGGGGCTGCGGGTGGCTTCCTCAACAATTCAAAAGTCAAGATACCGCTGCCGGACACCATGAAAAAGGCCGAGAAAGCCATGCGCATGTTCGGCATGGGCGCTCAGGCAGATGAACTGGTGCTCAAGATGAACCAGGCGGCTGAAGCGGCAGTGCCCGAGGCCAAGGAGCTACTGGTCAACTCTGTGAAGCAGATGAGCGTGCAGGATGCCAAGGATATCCTGACGGGCGGACAGGACTCAGCCACACAGTATTTCCGTAAGACCACTTCCGGTCCGATGGCAGAGAAATTCCTGCCTATCGTGAAAAAGGCTACAGAAAATGTCAACCTGGCTCAGCAGTACAACAAGTTTGCAGACATGGGCAGCAAATATGGCTTGGTAGGTAAGGATCAGGCCAGCCTGGAGCAGTATGTGACCCAGAAGACACTGGACGGGGTTTACCTCATGATGGCAGAAGAAGAAAAAGCCATCCGTAGTGACCCGATGGGCCAGGCCAGCAGCCTGCTGAAAACAGTATTTGGCGCAGTGAAATAACTGTCCTGCCACATATGGCCGGGGCCGTGGAGCATTCCACTTGCCCCGGCTTTTTTATGTGGAATGTAAACAATTGATTGCTCTACCATTTTGCCCGTATTTTGTTGCGGTGCAGTCGTGCGGCCGATATTAAAATACCGATTTTGCACGGAGGCAGAGTAGAATGATGCAGAGCTGGCTGTTTCTTGCTATCGCCATTGTCAATGAAGTGATTGCCACTTCAGCACTCAAACTCAGTGATGGATTCACCCGGCCTGTGCCCACCATCATTGTCGTCGTTGGTTATATCCTGGCTTTTTATTTCCTTTCCCTGACGTTGAGGTGCATTCCGGTTGGTGTTGCCTATGCCATCTGGTCTGGATTGGGAATGGTGCTGGTATCCGTGATTTCCCTGGTGCTGTATGGACAAAAACTGGATTTTGCTGCCATTCTTGGCATGGAATTCATCATTGCAGGAGTCATCATCATGAACCTGTCTACCAAGTCACTGTCGCATTGAGCGTACTTGCAATGTGCCATACCGGGATAGCAGAGGCTTGTGGGCTATCATGGAGCACGGCTTTGTCCGTGAACCGGTATCAAAATGAATTGGAAAGGAAAACATATGGCAGCTCCCTGGTTGGCTGTAGTCTTGAGGAATGTTCCCTGGGGTGAAGTGATACGCCGCGCGCCGGAAATTGCAGATGGTGCGCGCAAACTCTGGCAGAACGTTTCCGGGAAACAGCAGGAGGCACCAGTCGCGTATGAGCAGGCTGACGCGACACCTTATATGGACGATGACGACAAGGCAGCACGTATCCATGCACTGGAAAAACGGGTCGCGGAACTGCGCGGGCAGATGGTGGAAACCTCGCAACTGATCAAATCCATGGCAGACCAGAATGCGCAACTGGTTGTGAACATCGAGGACAATCGCCGGCGCATTACCCGCCTGCAGCGTATCGTAGTAGTGCTGTTGATTGCCGTCCTGGTAGTGGGCTGGAAACTCTGGCAATTGAACTGAAATTGTGGGCGGTGAATACTCATCGCCTTCATTTCCCTCCTTCAGTTGGTTGTATACAGCCAATTGGCTATATATAGCCAACAGATGGTTGCAAAATTGGCTGTATATAGCCAATTTGAAAAATCATGATTTTTATTTTCAATAAAAACAATGAGTTATAAATTGGCATTAATTTTGCATGTTTTTCTGCAAAACGACTCATTGCCAACGATATGACACAAGATCATTTCAGCAGGGAAGGAATCATCCAGTTACTGTACCAGGAGCATCATGCCTGGCTGCGCAACTGGATCAACAAAAAACTTGGCTGTACAAGCGGTGCGGCAGACCTGGCTCAGGATACTTTTCTCAGCCTGTTGCTGAAAGCAGAACTGCCAGCACTACAGGAGCCACGTGCCTATCTGAGCCGCGTGGCGCATGGCCTGTTGGTAGATCACCTGCGCCGGCGCGATTTCGAGCGAGCCTATCTGGAAGCGCTGGCACATTTCTCCCAGCCGGAAGCAGGCTCTCCGGAGAGCAGGGCATTGATGCTGGAATTGCTGATACGCATTGATGTCATGCTGGATGGCTTGCCTGCCAAGGTACGCACTGCATTCCTGTTGTTACAACTTGAAGGTTTGAGTTATACGGAAATTGCAGCGCAACTCAATGTCTCCACGCGCACCGTGGGCAATTATATCGCCAAGGCCATGCTGCAATGCATGCTGCTGCTTGAGGAGTGATGCGCTTGTCCATGACCCTGGAGTTTCCCCATGAGTGATCAGCAGAGCCATCCGGGTGCCGCCATGCGCGCCGCCAGCGAATGGTACGCCAGGCTGGCTTCCGGAGAAAATACTGAGCATGAGCAACGCGCCTGGTTGGCATGGCTGGAGGCCGATCCAGAACATCGACATGCCTGGCAGAAACTTGAACAGGTCACGCAGCAATTCGGCAAAGTCCCGCGTGAAGTCGGCATGGCAACCCTGCAATTGCCGCCATCCACCGATCGCCGCTACGTCATCAAACACCTTACCTTGCTGCTCAGTGTCGGCGCATTGGGTACTTACGCCTACCGCGAGCAACCCTGGCGTGAAATGCTCGCTGATTACAGCACCAGAGTAGGGGAGCATCATCAGTTGGCATTGGCAGATGGCAGCCAACTGCACATGAATACGGACACAGCCGTCAACATCCGTTACACGGATACTGAACGCCGGATAGAACTGATTCGTGGCGAAATATTCATCGAGACCGCGCAAGAAGCCAACATGCCATACCGGCCTTTGCGTGTTGAAACCCGCCATGGTACAGCCACAGCCATGGGCACCAAGTTTACTGTGCGTTATCAGCCCCAGCGTAGCAAAGTCAGCGTATTCGAAGGTACCGTGGCAGTGCTGCCAAGACAAGGTGCCGAGGCGCTTTACGTGCAGGCCGGGGAATCTGTGGAATTTACCTCCAGCCAGCTGTCAGCCAAAGGCAAGGCACAAACCAGCGATGCAGCCTGGACAAACGGCATGATTGTGGCCTATGCCATGCGCCTGCAGGATTTTGTCGAAGAATTGTCCCGTTACAAGAGTGGTATGTTGCGCTGCGACCCAGCCGTGGCAGAGCTGCGTATCTCCGGCTCATTCCCAACAGGAGATATGGAATCTGTCCTGCACACCCTGGAAAATATCCTGCCAATCAAAGTACAACGCTTCACCCGCTTCTGGGTCACCCTGACACCAGCATGAGATGAGATAAAAAGTCACCGCTGAAAAAATATTCATCAACGTTTTCCGGATTTTCAATTTCATTCGGCATAGCAGCAAGGCAATACAAAAAATAAACTTTGCTGCATAAGGGAGAAATTGAATGAACAAGGTGGTTGCTGGCGTAAAGGGGAAACACGGTTACAAGGTCAAACCCATTGTGCTCATGTGCATGATGTTGGGGAACATGCCGTTATGGGCGGCAGAACCGCTGGATAAAACCATCCCCAAAAAAACCTACGACATCCCAGCAGGCGATCTCAGTGACACCTTGCCCAGCTACGCTGCCGAGTCCGGCATCTTGCTGGGGTTTGATCCCGCCTTGACCAAAGGCAAACGCAGCCATTCCCTCCGTGGGCAGTTCAGCACCAACGAAGGGTTTGCCAACCTGCTCCGGGACAGTGGCCTGGAGGCGGTGCAGGATGAACAGGGCAGGTACCAGTTGAAAAAGGCAGATCCTGAAGCGGATAAATTGCCAGGACAGCAATCTTTCATTAATTTCAACGTGGATGCCGTCGAAGTTCGCGCCAAACGCTTCTACGAAGTCGGGCCATTACCTGGATTGGGGCTGACCAAAGAGGAAATTCCCGGCAATGTCCAAAGCCTGACCGCCAAGGATATCAAGGAGGCGCATTCCTTGAGCCTGACAGAGTTAATGAACTCCAAATTACAATCAGTCAATGTGAATGACTATCAGGGTAACCCTTTTCAGATGGATGTGACCTATCGTGGATTCACAGCGGGACCACAGATTGGTACACCTCAGGGATTATCTGCATTTTTTGATGGTATCCGAGTGAATGAGCCTTTCGGTGATGTCGTCAACTGGGACATGATTCCCATGAATGCGCTAGCGACTTTCGATGTATTTCCTGGGTCTAATCCAGTTTTTGGCCTGGGAACACTAGGTGGCGCATTATCAATGAAAACAAAAGATGGTTTCAATAACCCTGGAGTTGAAGCTGAAGTGTTAACTGGTTCTTTTGGGAGACGGCAACTTCAAGCATCAGGTGGCTGGAATAATGGCACAGTGGCAGGATTTGCTGCCGCTAACATATTTCTTGAAGATGGCTGGCGTACCAATTCACCAAGCCGGGTTAACCAAGTATTTGGCAAGGCAAGTTATCGCGGAGATAAGCTAGACCTCAACTTGAGTACCCTTGTTGCCTGGAACGATCTTGTGGGGAATGGTTTATTGCCCAATGAAATGTATAAGCAGGATAGAAATGGAGTTTTTACTTCTCCGGATACTACGGATAATCGACTGTGGCAGTTTCAGTTATCTGGAAGTTACTTTGTGAATGAAAACTTTACTGTAACAGGACAAGTATACAGAAGAAATAGCAAACGAAAGTCTTTGGGAGGGGATGTATATACAGAGTTTGGCAATCAGCAAGTCAAGCGTAATTTAGCAGAAGGTGAACAGTTTACCTGCCTGTTCAATAGTACCAATCAGTATGGCCTGCCAGATTATGCTGTGATCCCGTGGCAGAATGGAGATTGGGGGACTTTATTTGACGATCCGGCATTATCCGCATTTCTTTTTGCTCCCACGATTGAAGAGGCTTTTGCTGCGTTACCTCCTAGTGCCCTAAATGCTGAGTTTACTGATCCTGCATTTTTAGCGCGTGCACTTGATAATTTTCAACGCCAGAAAAATTTTGAGCAAACCAATATCTTTACTCCGGGTGGAGAAGGTTATCCCGAGGCGCCTAATGGAGAGACTTCGTCTTATTCTAATGGAGACCTTTCGTATTATTTTGAATCAACTACAAGTCTTTCTAGTCTATCGGTTGCCAATGACCCCATATCGACATTTGTGATAGGAGCCACAAGTTTTTACTACTATACCCCGGATACTGTTGAGGCTGGAGATACAACTCCCGGGGATGGAGCTGGAGTCAAGCATGTTGTCGTGTTTAGGCCTCCAATCAATGGAGATGTATGTCATGGGGATATAACACAGCCGGAAGATCAAGGCTTGCGTGCACTTTCAATACCTGTGCCAGGTCTTAGGACTCCTCAAACAGTGGATGGGGCAGTATATGGGACTGGACCAGGGTCAGAAGGTGTGGTTGACGGTACACCTACTGCTGTATTAAGCAACACTCAAATTGATCAAGTTACTGATGGTGCCTCAATTCAATTCAACTGGAATTATCCCAAGCACAAATTCATGATCGGAATGTCACTGGATGCGCCATCTGCCAGTTATACCAGCAGCCAAATGCTGGGGATGATGGATGCTGAGCGTGATGTTTTTCTCGCTCCAGATCAGATTCGTGATCAATATGCTGCTGCTAGTCAGGCTATCAGTAATAATAATTTTGATGGCAGCCAACTCACCAAAAGTATTTATGCCAGCGAAACCTGGAGTCCTGTAGAAACGTTGCATTTTACTGCGTCAGCCCGTTATAACGAGACGCGAGGCAAGAACAAGATTGCTTCGCGAACCTTTGGTACTTTTGTATGGGATTTGGCGCAATTTCAAGCCTACCCCAACTATTATGACGTATGTGTTAACGGTGAGTGCCCTACCACTGGCTATATTACGCCGGATGCTTCTAAACTTTTGCATCCTGCTGAAAAAGAGAAGTTTAGCTATTACTCTTTTAACCCTTCATTGGGAGCAACCTGGCAGGCTAGTCCTAATCTAAATGTCTATGGTAATTGGTCGCAGGGAACACGTACACCATCAGTTATTGAGTTAGGGTGCGCTTTTGACAAAACACTGATCCCGGCTGGTGTGAATCCAGATGGAACAATGAAATACATTGAAAAAAGTATCGGTGAAAACCGTTCCTGCTCTTTGCCTACTACACTCTCAGGTGACCCTTATCTACCACAGATCAAGGCGACAACTTATGACCTGGGCATGCGTGGTACATGGGGAGATAACGTGGAGTGGAATCTTGGTTTGTATCAGACAGACCTCAAAGACGACATTTATATGATCAGCTTCCCGGGGAATCGTAACTTCTTCGATACCATCGGCAAGACCCGGCGTAGAGGTCTGGAGGCTGGCATCACTGCGGCTTTTGATAAGCTGAGGATTCGCGTCAACTATGCGCTGACTGATGCGACTTTCCAGGACACTTTTACCATGACGGCGGATGATAACAGCAGTTCTACATTAGATCCGTATTGCAATGACTCTGGGGCGTGTGTGTATGATCTGGAGAATACTGGCCGCCGGATTAAGGTCAAGCCTGGTAATCGCATGCCTGGGGTCCCATTACACAATTTAAATGCCACTCTCAGTTATCAGGTAACTCCAAAGTGGCAAGTCGGAATAACGGCAGTTGCTCATTCCTTCGCCTTTGTGCGAGGTAATGAAAACAACAAACACAGGAGCGGTGAAACTATTTACGAATTGGACAATAACGGTCAGTTGCGTGCTAGGCCAGTATCTGATAATCCAGGGACTACACCGGGATATCTGACTTTGAATTTTCAAACCAGCTACAAGATCAATTCAGAATGGACATTGGGTTTAAGAGTCAACAACTTACTGGATAAAGAGTATTTCACTGCCGGAAGGTTAGGAAGAAATCCTTTCTCGCCATCTATCAATGGAGCTATTGGTCCAGATGGCTACAATCACAACTCCAACGACTGGTTGATGACCAACTTTTTGTCTCCTGGGGCACCAAGAGCGGCATGGGTTAGTCTGAGCTATGACTTTGATCCTCGGAAATAAGTGGATGTCATTATCCAGGCTCATCATCTGCCTCAAACAATGGCTGCTGCACGAAAGTTGGCTGGTCGTGCTGCCTGCGTTGTTCTTCCTGCTACTGGCAATTGAGTTGAGTCTGCTGATATCAGGGTTTTACTGGATGTAGGATTCTCTCATGCCGGATGATGTCCGGCATGAGAGGATCATCTTCTGGTGACGGAGGTTTTCTGGCGGTAGTGATTTACCTGCGAAGGGTTACGGTGTCTTGTGTGCTGTCAGGATGGTTTGGGCCAGGGTGATTTCATAGTGGTTGATACGCTCGTGGAAGAAGGCGTGAATATCCTTGATATCCAGATCGAGCCCGATGGATGCGAAGCCTTCGTCATGGGCATCCAGGGGGATAGTGCCGAGCAGTACGTCTTTTGCATATTCTTTAGAGAAGCTTGGGTCGGCAGCAAGGCCTGCGGTCAGGATGTCTTCAATGGATTTGCCATGATCTCTTGTGAGTACCATCAGGTCGTACAAGTCGCGTGAGCGGGTTCTTTGGGAGATAAGCCAGGATTTCATCCGGAATATGCCATCTTGCGACATGATGTCGAAGTGCATGCTGTTCTCCCTGCTGCGAGGGAGTGTTGCAAAGTGGGTGTAGGGCACGTCGAGCCTGGCAAAGAAGGTGACTTTTACTCCTGCAATCACATGGTCGCGCGATTGGATGAGCAGGTCGATGCCGTTGATTTTGGCCTGGCTGATTTGCCAGGCCGGGGTGACCAGCTGGTTGTGATAGCCCTGCGTATGTAGGTTGGCCAGGATGGAGTTGATGCGAGGTGTCGACAGGCTGGATGCGGGCAACCAGAAATCGAGGTCTTCGCTCAGTCGGTGTCCGATCTGGATGGATAATGCGGTGCCACCGATGAGTATGAAGCCTGACATCAGGGGTTCTTGTTTCAGGGCGTCGTAGACGATGCGCGTGCGCTCTGGCATCCAGGTGCGGTTAAACATGTTGCAATGCCTTGCTAATGTTGCCAAGCATGCGATGTAGGCTTGCAGCCGCCATGGGGTTGTTTGCCGCGAACGGGGCAGCGATGGACTGGATTCTTGCCAGGCCGTAATGGGCCGTGATGCGCACGATGTCCTCAAATAGTCCACGTTCGATGACATTATGGATCAGGATATCGTCATCCAGTCCAGGGTTGCTCCAGTCGTAGGGAAAAGACAGGTTGAGTATCCGGGCTTTTCCATCCGGTAATGTTGCAGCGGGTGTTGTTGGCGCAGGCGATAGGCGTTTTGCGGCTTCTACGATGGTGAAAAGCCGGTTGACGCCAATTTCCCGGAGTCCGCCATTTTCCAGGGTATTGATTGTGGCGCGCGAGACACCGGCGCGTTTGGCTAAGTCGGCTTGTGTAACGCTGGCTTGCGTCCTGAGCATTTTGACTTGTTGGCCTATGGAGGAAAGATTGATCAACATGGTTTTACTATAGCACTCTGGATGTCATGACTGTCAAATATATTTGACATTTCAATGCAGGCTATCTTGCTGTCTCTGGATATTGCTTAGTGTTTTGCATTCCACGGTGTGCGTTACGTGATCATTTCAGACTCTATGCAGCCGTTTGCAAACTCTTGCAGCGAATAGACGGCGGATTGATCTGGTGCGCTTCAGGATGGATTGGCAGGCATGTGGGTAAACGCTAGACATCACCCAATCCGTTTTCTCTCACTGTTGCCTTTGGGCATGTTCTTCTTTGTTGAATTTATATCAATAGCGCGTGGCTACATACTGGGCGCTAAGGCCAGGCATAATCTGGTAAAATTCCGTTTTTGCCAACTGTTTGAATTTCTTCATGTCCAGCCAAATGATCAGTTTCCGTGGCAGTGCCGCTTTATCCCCGTTCCGTATCGAGAAAATCCAGGTTGCGTTGCAGGCGGTTGCGCCGCGCATTACGCATTTGTATGCCGAGTTCTGGCATTTTGCCTGGAGTGATGTGCCCCTGAGTGTTGCGCAGCAGGATACGCTGAAGCAGATCCTGACTTATGGCCCGCGCACGGGCGAGGAGATATTGGCTGGCGAGTTGTTCCTGGTGATTCCGCGTCCGGGTACGATTTCTCCCTGGGCGTCACGCGCAACGGATATTGCCCGCCATTGCGGTATCGAGGCGATCCAGCGTCTGGAGCGTGGGGTGGCTTATTATGCAGGCACTGCGGATGGCAGCCCGTTGACCGAAGCAGAAAAGGCGGCATTGCGTCCCTTGATTCATGACCGTATGACGGAGGCGGTGTTTGCCAACCTGGATGATGCGCAGAAGCTGTATCACACGGCAGAGCCTGCACCTTTATCCAGCGTGGATATCCTGGCAGGCGGCAAGGCAGCGCTGGATGCGGCGAACTCAGATATGGGTCTGGCGCTTTCCCCGGATGAGGTGGATTACTTGGTGGAGAATTTCCAGCGTATCGGCCGTAATCCGACGGATGTTGAGCTGATGATGTTTGCGCAGGCAAATTCCGAGCACTGTAGGCACAAGATTTTTAATGCGGATTGGGTGATTGATGGCGTGGCCCAGGCGCAATCGCTGTTCGGCATGATCCGCAACACGCATAAGTTGCATCCCGGCAAGACGGTGGTGGCTTATGCAGATAATGCTTCTATCGTCGAAGGCAGCAAGACGCAGCGTTTTTATCCGCAAGCCGATGGTGAGTATGGCTTTGTGGAAGAGGATATGCATTTCCTCATGAAGGTGGAAACGCATAACCACCCGACAGCGATTTCTCCGTTTGCCGGTGCGGCCACTGGCGCGGGCGGTGAAATCCGTGATGAGGGCGCGACAGGGTCTGGTTCCAAGCCAAAAGCCGGTTTGACTGGTTTCTCGGTTTCCAACCTGAATATTCCTGGCTTCAAGCAGCCATGGGAGCAGGATAACGGCAAGCCAGGCCGTATTGCTTCACCGTTGCAGATCATGGTGGATGGCCCTCTGGGTGGTGCTGCCTACAATAATGAATTTGGCCGCCCGAATATCGCCGGTTATTTCCGTACCCTGGAAATCGAAGCGGCTGGGGAAATTCGCGGTTATCACAAGCCCATCATGCTGGCAGGTGGTGTGGGCAATATTTCTGCCAAGCATTCGAAAAAGAACCCGATCCCTCCTGGTGCAGCACTGATCCAACTGGGTGGCCCGGCCATGTTGATCGGTCTGGGCGGCGGCGCGGCATCCAGTATGGATACCGGCGCCAATACTGAAAACCTGGATTTTGACTCTGTGCAGCGTGGCAACCCGGAGTTGGAACGCCGCGCGCAGGAAGTGATCGACCGTTGCTGGCAGCTGGGCGACAAGAACCCGATTCTGAGCATCCATGACGTAGGTGCAGGCGGTATTTCCAATGCTTTCCCGGAGCTGGTGAACGATGCTGGCGTGGGTGCTCGGTTCCAGTTGCGCGATGTGCACAATGAAGAGCCAGGCATGGCACCGCGTGAAATCTGGAGCAACGAGGCGCAAGAGCGTTATGTGATGGCAGTGCGCAAGGAAGACCTGCCAT
The DNA here is from genome assembly GCF_900187985.1 of Methylobacillus rhizosphaerae. Classification (GTDB taxonomy): domain Bacteria; phylum Pseudomonadota; class Gammaproteobacteria; order Burkholderiales; family Methylophilaceae; genus Methylobacillus; species Methylobacillus rhizosphaerae. Next base: position 180,098 of record NZ_FZOA01000003.1, on the reverse strand, counting down.
TGTTTACCGCTATCTGCGAACGCGAGCGTTGCCCGTTCGCAGTAGTCGGCGAGGCGACTGAAGAGAAGCATTTAACCGTGGCGGACAGCCATTTCGGCAACAATCCGGTGGATATGGATTTATCCGTGCTGCTGGGCAAGCCGCCGAAGATGACGCGTGATGTCACGCATGCGGAACGTACATTGCCGGCTTTTGACCATGCCAATATCGATCTGAAAGAGGCGGCTGGCCGTGTGTTGCGTCTGCCGGGTGTAGCAGACAAGACTTTCTTGATCACCATCGGTGACCGTTCCGTTACCGGCCTGATTGCACGTGACCAGATGGTCGGCCCATGGCAGGTGCCGGTGGCTGACGTGGCGGTGACACTGGCTGGATTTGAGACTTATCGTGGTGAAGCTTTTGCGATTGGCGAGAAGGCACCGTTGGCGTTGATTGATGCGCCTGCCTCTGGTCGCATGGCGATTGGCGAATCCATCACCAATATCGCTGCCAGCCTGATTGATGACATCAGCGAGCTTAAGCTTTCTGCCAACTGGATGGCACCAGCCGGACATCCGGGTGAGGATGCTGCCTTGTTTGACACCGTGAAGACTGTCGGCATGGAGCTTTGCCCTGCGCTGGGAATCAGCATTCCAGTGGGCAAGGATTCCATGTCCATGAAAACGGTATGGGAAGAGGGCGGCAAGAAGAAAGCCGTGACTTCGCCGATTTCACTGGTAGTGACTGCATTTGCCCCTACGCCGGATGCACGCAAGACTCTGACGCCGCAATTGCGCATGGACCTGGGCGATACCAAGCTGGTATTGATTGACCTGGGCGCAGGCAGGAACCGCATGGGCGGTTCCGCATTAGCACAGGTATATGGCGCAGTTGGCAATGTGGCACCGGATGTGGATGATGCTGCGCGCCTCAAGGCATTTTTTGACGGTGTGCAGAAGCTCAACCGCGAAGGTAAATTGCTGGCTTATCATGACCGTTCTGACGGCGGCTTGTTCTCCACGGTGGTGGAAATGGCGTTTGCCGGGCGTTGCGGACTGGATATCGATATCACCAGCCTGGGTGAAGATGCCGTGGCTGCGCTCTACAACGAGGAGTTGGGCGCTGTGCTGCAAGTGCGTGCTGCGGAAGCCGATGCGATTGTGGCTGAACTCAAGCCGCAGCTTGCTGGCCTGGTGCATGTGATTGGCACGCCAGCCTCACATGGTGATATTCGTATTCATCAGGATGGCCGCGTGGTGTTTGCGGAAAGCCGTGTTGCCCTGCATCGCGCCTGGTCTGAGACGACTTACCAGATGCAGAAGATGCGTGACAATCCGCAGTGCGCGCAGCAGGAATATGACCGCATCCTCGATGAACAGGATGCCGGCCTGCATGCCAAGTTGAGTTTTGATCCGGCTGAGAATATTGCCGCGCCTTACATTGCCAGTGGCGCCAGACCCAGGATGGCCATTCTGCGTGAGCAGGGTGTCAACGGCCAGGTGGAAATGGCGGCGGCATTTGATCGCGCTGGTTTTCAGGCACATGATGTCCATATGAGTGACATTATCAGTGGTCGTGTCAGCCTCAAGGATTTTGCCGGTTTTGTTGCCTGCGGCGGTTTCTCCTATGGTGATGTACTGGGTGCGGGTGAAGGCTGGGCCAAGTCCATCCTGTTCAATCCGCGCGCGCGCGAGGAGTTCTGGACTTTCTTCAACCGGGCTGATTCGTTTGCGCTGGGTATCTGTAATGGCTGCCAGATGATGAGCAACCTGCACAGCATCATTCCGGGGGCAGGGCAGTGGCCGCACTTTGTGCGTAACCGTTCTGAGCAGTTTGAGGCCCGTGTGGCGATGGTGGAAGTGCTGGAGTCGCCATCCCTGTTCTTCAGTGGCATGGCGGGAAGCCGCATGCCGATTGCCGTGGCGCATGGCGAAGGCTATGCCGAATTTGCAGATGAGGCCACCCAGCAACGTGCTGTGGCAGACAAACTTGTGACCATGCGTTTTGTGGGTAACAATGGTGCTTCGACCGAAATTTATCCGTTTAATCCGAATGGTTCCCCGCAGGGAATTACCGGCCTGACTACCGCTGATGGGCGTTTCAGTATTATGATGCCTCATCCTGAGCGGGTTTTCCGTGCAGTACAGCATTCATGGCACCCTGATGGCTGGGGTGAGGATGGACCATGGATGCGCATGTTCCGCAATGCCAGGAAGTTTATTGGCTAAGACGGTCAACAGTGTAAAAAGATGTGCGTTAGACAAGAAGGTGCGTGGCTTGCCATACCACCTTCTGCTTTGGCAACAAGCACACTGAATAATAAATAAAGGGCAGGGACCCTGTATTAAATCATTATTACTATGGAGAAGAAGTAAATGAGCAAGATGTTGAAAGCAGTGCTGATGGCACTGATGCTGGGGGTTGCCGGACTTTCTGTCGTGGCGCATGCCGAAGATATGCAGGTGGAATACACTGATGCTATCGGCAAAAGCAACATGAAGATAGTCAAGAAGTACTTTAACAACCCCTATACCGTCGACGAGCTTTTCTTTGCCTGGACCGGGCTGCAGGTGGCTGCTAACAAGGGCCAGCTGGAAGCTGTGAAATTTTTCGTTGAAAAAGGTGCGGACGTGAATTACAAGCACCCGATCACCAAGATGACAGCGCTGCACCTGGCTGCGTATCAAGGCAACCAGGATGTGGTGAAGTACCTGATCGCCCACGGTGCTGACGTTAATGCCAAGTTGCGCGGCAATGTATCCATCGTTCGCGCCCTGAACGACGAAGGCCGCACGGAAATGGTGGAGCTGCTGACCGCTGCTGGTGCCAAGAATGATGGCTGTCAGGAAGAGAAGTGCAATTGATGTAACAGCTACTGGCTTGCACCCTGAGCCGTTGCCAGATGTTTGCATCTGAACTTGCAATGCCGGACTTGTTCCGGCATTTCTTTTTCTGCTCATGCACAGGCAAATATGGCCAGTGCTGTCTGTGAACCTATGCATGATTTCAGGATCAGATAACTGATTGCCGGGCCATGATGATCGTGGTTTGGTGTATCGTGTTACTTGTGTTGTGTGGAAAAGCAGTTATCAAGTTTGAGGAATATGGAATGAAAAAACGCATTCTCGGATTGGTTACTTTGTCGCTTATTGCCAATCTGGCCATGGCCGAAGAACCGCAGCCAACCAGCAAGGTCGTGGTGTATATCAGTCCGCAGGAATATACCAACCAGATCAAGCTCTGGCATTTCGTAAAGGATTACTGGTTTGCCCAGGGACCGTTGGTGGCGCCGGTGCTGACGCAAACCCTGAGCGCAAAGCTGGGTAAAACTGTCATGTGTGATGCAGGTGTGACCGGTGATGTGCTGTTGTGGGTGCGGCCACAGATGTTCTATAACCCGCATATGCGCAATTTCTACGGCACCATCAAGGCAACTGTTTATACCGGTGCCGGTAAGGCCATTGCTCACTATACCGGTGAATCCCGTTATAGCGGGGACCTGGATATCCTGCCTGCAAAAACAATACAAGCCACCTATGACCTGGCGATCCAGCATGTAGCCGACAAGATCCAGGCTGATCCTGTCGTCAGGCAGCTGATTAGTGAAGGTGTTTCCAGCAAGGAAGGCTACACTCCCTGTGCCATGATTGCCTTGTTGCCAGGACGAATACAACCGTAAATCGTTGTGATGATCTTGTGTAATCCGCGGGAGGATTACGCAAGATAACGTATGGTGGTTGTATTACTGCCGTCCTATATTGCCTGCTATCCCGTCAATATCTGCAGGTGATCTGTTCATGGCCAATTTTTCTGCTGAGTCCAGCAAGCTTTCCAGTTCCAGTCCTACTGCTTCAATACAGCATCCTGTTTTCCCGGCTTCCGGTGTTTCTGTCGGTTTTGCCATTGCGGCGATCATCCTGGTCGCCATTGCGCTCCGGCCTGGCATTGTGTCCATGGGTCCGTTGCTGCCCGCCATTATTGATACATTCCAGTTATCGCATAGTACGGCCTCGTTGCTGACGACCATTCCTGACCTGCTGATGGGGTTGCTGGCCTTGCCCACGCCCTGGCTGGCACGGCGTTACGGGCGTGACCCGGTGTTGCTGCTGGCATTGTTGCTGTTATGCATTGCCATTGCCGTGCGGGCCTTTGCCAATAGTGTGGATGTGCTGCTTCTGGCAACTGCCGGGGTAGGAGCCGGGATAGCTGTCGCCGGGGCACTGATTGCCGGATATATCAAGGGTAATTTCCCGCACAAGGCTGCCCTGGTCATGGGGATCTATGCCACTGCACTTTCTTTTGGCAGCACATTGTCAGCCGCGGTTTCCGGGCCGATTGCCATGCACTATGAGTCGGGGTGGCGCATGGGAGCTGGTATCTGGAGCGCCCTGGCTGCTTTGGCGGTCATGGCGTGGTGGCTACTGGCACGGCGGGAGAAAGGGCTTGTGATTGCCCAATCGCGTCCGGCAGCCTTGCCGTGGAGAAATCGCACGGCCTGGCTGATCGCCCTGTTTTTTGCTGCCGATAATTTCCTGTTTTATGCCGTGCTGTCCTGGACGGCGCCAATGTATATTGAATATGGCCTAGATACTGCCACTGCAGGATTTATCCTGGCGACATTCACCACGGTATTCATGATTTCCAACCCAATACTGGGGGCGATCAGTCGATCCACGGACAGGCGGGTTTTGCTGGCAGCCTGCGCCATGATGGCAGTCATTGGATTGGCATGGATGGCGCTGCTGCCCACCAGTCTGCCTTTCCTTAGTATTGCCTTGTGTGCGTTTGGCCTTGGAGGCGCTTTTACTCTGGGAATGACATTGCCGCTGGACAACACGCATAGCGTGGATGAGGCCAACGCCTGGAATGCTTTTGTCCTGACCGTGGGCTATCTGATTGCAGCGGCTGGGCCTTTATCTGTTGGTGTCCTGCGTGACTGCATGCAGGATTTTCATCTGGCAAGGTGGCTGTTGGTATTGATGGCATTTGTCATGCTGGCTATTACGCCCTTACTTAAACCGCACCAAGCGCATTAGTTGAGTTAGTTGGCATTCAAACGCATAATCCAAGACAACCATGGGTCGCCAGACCCGGATGATGACATGATGAATGCGAGAGGAACGCGTGATGCGCAAGGCTGTGATTGGTTCGTTGGTGGGTAGTTTGTTGATGATGTCAGGATTGGCATCCGGGCATGAGGTGCAGGTAGTCAAGGGTTTCAAGAACCCGGAATCGGTGGTGGCAGACAAGGCTGGCAATATTTACGTATCTGAAATCGGCGAGTTTGGTAAAGACGGCGACGGGCAGGTCAGTGTCATCGGGCCGGACGGCAAACGCAAGCTATTTGCCCAGGGCATGGACGACCCCAAGGGGCTGGCTCTCGTCGGTGACGATCTCTATGTTGCGGACAAGGATCGTATCCTCAGGGTGGGCAAGGATGGGAAATGGACGGTGCTGGCGGATAAAACGGCTTTTCCGGCGGTGCCTCAGTTCCTCAATGACCTGGAGCCGGACTTTGCCGGAAAATATCTTTATGTCAGCGATAGCGGTGATATTTTCAATCAGGGCGGCACCACTGGCGCGATTTATCGCGTGATCCTGGAGACAGGCAAGGTGGACACCGTCATCAACCATCAGCAGGACGCTCGCATCAAGGCACCCAATGGCTTGTGGATGGATGATACGGGCGAAACGCTGATCTATGTCGATTATGCCAGTGGCTTGCTATACAAGCTTGACCTGCTCAACCGCCACCTGATCGAGCTTGCCAGCGGGTTCGGCGGCGGTGATGGCATCGCGCTGGGTGCCAATAAAAAGCTTTATATCAGCGACTATAACAGCGGCAAGGTTTTCAGCCTGAGTATTGAGGATGAAGTGAAGCTGGAAATGGAGGGATTCCAGAGCGCGGCTGATATCGGGGTGACACGTGACGGCAAGATATTGCTGATCCCGGATATGAAGGCCGGTACTGTGACGTGGAGGCACTTGCATTGAGTGTGAGGTGTTAGAAAAAGCCGGCATTGCCGGCTTTTTTATTTTTTCCGGTTCGTACGTTTTCATCTGCGTACTCATTGCCTGAATGGCGCCATGACTGGAGTCTGCCTGATTTTCAGTTGTCAGTGGTTGTAGTTGCGCAAACAACTTTCTTGTTTCAGCAAAAAATAATGTTCCCGGGTTCCAGTATCATGCACATGATTGTTGGGAATAATTATCATTTATCGGGTTGTGGTTATGACACCACGTTGTTGTCATGCATCAGCCCGTGTTTGCAATAGGGCGAAACAGGATGCAGGTATCGGATATTCAGAAAAAACCGGAAGCACTTTTACCAAGACAGGAAAAGTACCTGGTATTTACTTTGGCGGGAATCCAGTTTTCCCACATTCTCGATTTTATGGTCATGATGCCGCTGGGGCCTGTTCTGGTGGCAAGCCTGGGGATCGGTACCGGGGAATTTGCGCTGTTGGTGGCAATTTACACACTGGCGGCTGCAGTGAGCGGGCTGGTCGCCGCCACATTCATTGATTTCTTCGAGCGCAAGGGCATGTTATTGACCTTGTTCGCGCTGTTCATCGTGGCCACCTTGTCCTGCGCGCTGGCACCGGATTATCAAACATTGTTACTGACACGCGCCCTGGCAGGTGTATTTGGCGGTGTGCTGAGTGCCATGCTGCAAACCTTGATCGGCGACCTGATACCGTTTGAACGCCGCGGGCGTGCCAGCGGTACTGTCATGTCCGGCACTGCAGCAGCAACTGTGTTGGGAGTGCCGGGAGCCTTGCTGCTCACCAATGCGCTGGGCTGGCAGTCGGTGTTTGTGGCAATTGCCGTAGTGGCGTTGGTTTTCCTGCTGCTGGCAATGCGTACAATTCCTGCGATCCAGGGGGCGCAACAGGCAAACCGCCAATGGCGCCATGCGATCGGCAATATGCGTGCGGTGTTGTCGAACCGCAATCATTGGACCGCTTTACTGTTCATGTTCCTGGGTGCGTTTTCCACGTTCACCATCATTCCTTATCTCACCTTGTACCTGACTGGCAATGTCGGCCTGAGCATGGAGCAAATGCCGGTGGTGTATGTGCTGGGCGGCCTGGCCAGCTTTTTCGGCGCACGTTGGGTTGGTGCGCGGACTGACCGCCTGGGCAAGGTGCAGACTTACCGTCTGGTGGCCTTGTTCTCTATCGTGCCTATCCTGCTGCAGACCAACTTGCCCCCGCTTGCCATGGGTTGGGTATTACTTTGCAGCACCTTGTTTTTCACTTTGGGCACAGGTCGTGCCGTACCCGCGATGGCGATTACGGTGTCGGCAGTGCTGCCACCACAGCGTGGCACTTTCATGTCGCTGAATGCGGCATTACAGCAACTTGCCTGTGGAGCGGCTGCTTTTCTGGGAGGGGTGATCATCAGCCAGGACAGCACTGGCGTGATCAGCGGGTATGGAATGGCTGGCTGGCTGGCCGTTGGGCTGACGGTGTTCACCATGATATTGGCAGGAAAAATCCAGATGCATAGCAAGCCGGTCGGGGCGATCAAGACTCATGCAGAACAGCCAGTACAGGGCGCACGCCATGGCGCGTGATTGATATTCATCCAAATAACAGTGAGGGATGCAAAATGAATGATATTTTCAGAGGAATGTTGGAACTGAAGGCCGAGCATATGCTGGCCAGTGTTGGCGAGGGGACGCCATTCTTTTTCGCTTCGCCGGAAGAAACCATGCTGGCGGAGGGGCACTTTGCCACTGTGCCAGCCGCCGCCAACCTGCAGGAGTTGAGTGCGCTGGTCGAAGCTGAGCTGCAAAAGGCAGTGGAGGCAGGACATCCTGATCCCGTGGTCGTGGGGGCTATTCCTTTTGATGTTGGTCAGCCAGCCAGTCTCATCATTCCTGAAAAAGTATTGCGTGCAGGGCCGTTGTCGCGCTATGTCGAACTACCAGGGCTGAGCGCGAAAACCGAGGTTGAGGCTGCTTGTGAGGTTAGGCCGGTACCGACCCCGCAGGTCTACGCCGCTGGTGTGCAGGAGGCGGTGGAGCGGATACGTCAGGGTGAACTGAGCAAGGTTGTGTTGGCACGGACACTGGAGCTTGAAGCCGCGCAGCCCATCGATCTGCAGGGGTTGTTGAGGAAGCTGGCGCAGAGCAACAGCCGCGGCTATACATTTGCGGTTAGTATCAACGATAGGCAGGGTGCGCTGGTGGGCGCCAGCCCTGAGCTATTGCTGAGCCGCCATGGCAATCAGATACGCTCCAATCCGCTGGCAGGCTCGGCAGCGCGTACCCGCGACCTGCAGGAGAACATGCGGCGCAGCCAGGCGTTGCTGTTGTCCGAGAAAGACCTGCACGAACACAAGATGGTGGCTGACGCCGTGGTGCAGGCATTGACGCCTTATTGCCGCAGCCTGTATGCGCCGGCTGGGCCATCCCTCGTGAATACTGAAACCATGCTGCATCTTGCCAGCGATATCCGTGGTGAACTGGCCGATCCTAGTGTCAGTTCCTTGCAGTTGGCATCCAGCATGCATCCGACACCGGCAGTATGCGGATATCCATTCGCGGCGGCGCGCGAGATGATTGCGGAAATCGAGCCATTCGAACGCGGCCTGTATGCCGGCATGGTGGGATGGTGCGATGCACATGGCAATGGCGAGTGGGTGGTGACCCTGCGCTGCGCCGAGGTGAGTGGCAAGCAGGTGCGCCTGTTCGCCGGTGCAGGCGTGGTGGCCGATTCCGATCCTGCTCATGAGTTGGCTGAGACTGGCGCCAAGTTCCGCACCATGCTGAATGCGCTTGGCATTGCCAACGTAGGAGAGGCTTGAATGTTACCACATTGCACAGCATGGCCTGAAAACTTGGCAGCACGCTACCGGACTGCCGGATACTGGCGCGGTGAAACATTCAGCGACATGTTGCAGGCGCGGATAGAACAGGATGCACAGCATATTGCCGTGGTCAGTGATCGTCATCGTTGGAGCTACCAGCAGCTTGGACAGGAAGTGGACAGGCTGGCACGGGGTTTCCATGCTATGGGCATCACGGCCAATGATCCGGTGGTGGTTCAACTGCCCAATTGCGCTGAATTCATTGCTGTCATTTTTGCCCTGTTCAGGCTGGGTGCCTTGCCTGTGTTCGCCTTGCCTGCCCATCGCCAGTTTGAAATCGAACACTTCTGCCGCCATACAGGGGCGGTGGCGTACATCATTGCCGATCAGCACGGTGATTTTGATTATCGTGTGCTGGCACGCAAGCTGAAACAGGAAGTGGATACGCTGCGGCATGTCCTGGTGCTGGGAGAGGCACAGGAATTCACACCGCTGGGGGTGATGCCATCATGGGATGGCGACCTTCCTGCCGGACCGCAGGCCGGAGAGGTGGCCTTCTTCCAGCTGTCGGGAGGCAGCACCGGTACGCCCAAGCTGATACCGCGAACCCATGATGATTATCTGTACAGCGTCCGCGCCAGCGCCGAGATATGCGGGCTGGGGCCGGACAGTGTCTATCTGAGCGTGATCCCGGCCGGACATAATTTCAGCCTGAGTTCTCCTGGGTCGCTTGGCACCCTGTATGCCGGCGGAACCGTCGTTATGAGCGCCCACCCCAGCCCGGACGTGGCCTTGCCGTGGATAGCCCGGGAAGGTGTCACCATGACGGCGCTGGTGCCTCCGCTGGTACCGGTGTGGCTGGATGCCATCCAAGCTACGTCACCAGGCCTGAGTAGTCTCAAGGTTGTGCAGGTCGGCGGCGCCTGTTTCAGCAGCACCATGGCAAACCGCCTGGTGCAGGAGCTGGGCGTAACCTTGCAGCAGGTGTTCGGCATGGCAGAGGGGCTGGTGAACTATACCCGCCTGGATGATCCACTCGATGTGGTGCTGCATAGCCAGGGACGGCCTATTTCTCCCGATGATGAAGTGCTGGTCGTGGATGATGATGACCAGCCTGTGGCAGCCGGGGAGATCGGTCATCTGCTGACACGTGGCCCTTATACCATCCGCGGCTATTACCGCGCTGACGAGCACAATGCGCGAGCTTTCACTGCCGATGGCTATTACCGCACAGGAGACATGGTGAGGATGACGCCAGAGGGCAACCTCGTAGTGGAGGGGCGCAACAAGGACCAGATCAACCGTGGCGGCGAGAAGATTTCTGCGGAGGAGGTGGAGCACCAGTTGCTGGCGCACCAGGGCGTGGCGGATTGCGCGGTGGTGGCCATGCCGGATGCATATCTAGGCGAGAAAACCTGCGCCTTCGTGATCCGGCGCGACGCCAGCCTGCGCAGCATCGATTTCATCCGCTTCCTGCGTGAACGCGGTCTGGCGACCTACAAGATTCCCGACCGCATTGAGTTCGTATCCCAACTTCCCAAGACTGGCGTGGGCAAAATCAACAAGAAACTCTTGCGCCAGCAGATCAGTATGCAATTGTCCGTACCTGCGGCAATGGCAATCTAACCCGAGTGACATGTAAAGGTATTTATTATCATGGCAATTCCCAGAATTCCTTCCTATAACATCCCGGAAACCTTCCCGGATAACCGCGTCGCCTGGCAGGCCAGTCGTGATCGTGCTGTATTGCTTGTGCACGACATGCAGGATTACTTCCTTGATTTTTATGACCGCGACAGCAAACCTGTGCCGCAATTGCAGGCCAATATACGCAGTCTGATCGACCTGGCCCATTCACTGGAAATCCCGGTGGTCTATACGGCGCAATTGCCGGAGCAGAACGTGCAGGAGCGTGGCCTGCTGCAGGATATGTGGGGGCCGGGTCTGACGGCGCAGCCACAGGGGAAATCCATCGTGGCAGCGCTAGCGCCGGAAACCCAGGATACGGTGCTGGATAAATGGCGCTATAGTGCTTTCCAGAAATCCACGCTGGAAAAGATGATGCGGGAAGATGGCCGCGATCAGCTCATCATCTGCGGTATTTATGCGCATATAGGCTGCATGATGACGGCATGTGATGCTTTCATGCGTGATATTCAAGCGTTTATGGTCGCGGACGCCGTGGCCGATTTCTCTACCGAAGAGCATGCTATGGCGTTGCGCTATGTAGCTCAGCGTTGCGGTGCTGTGACCACGACGGAAGCATTACTCGCTGTCTTGCAGCCAGCCTCATCTCACAATCATGTGCCGCTTTCACAGGATGAGTTGAAGACCACGATAGCCGGATTGCTGCAGGTGCCTGCCGCGGAGCTGCAGCCGGATGACAACCTGCTCGACTGGGGCCTGGACTCAATCCGCATCATGTCCTTGCTGGAAAGCTGGCGCAAGACCGGGCTTGATCTCAGTTTCATGCGCCTGGCCGAGCAGCCTACCCTGGCTGCGTGGTGGTCTATACTTGATCCCGACCCTGCCCATAGCTGAGAAGGCATATTGCTCATGACAAGGAAATGCAATTGAAATTTGACACATCTTACCGCCATATGGGCGTCCTGCGGCAGGTAGCCACCCGAATGGGCCTCGCCATGCTGCTTGTCTGTGGCGTGATGCAGGAGGAAGTCCGCGCAGAGGCGGTTCGCGAGGAGGTATTGGCACCGCTGCCTGTAGACTGGCAGCCAGCTACATTTTCACGCAGCCTGGGATTTGATCTGACGTCACGTTATACCGGGCAGACTTACCGTATCCTGTTGGGTTTGCCGCACAAGCCTGCGCCGGCAGGTGGTTATCCGGTACTGTGGGCGCTGGATGGCCTGGCCAGTTTTCCCTTGATGGAAACCGCCAGACCCAGACCGGTTTCAGCCAATGAAAGCGCCCAGTGGCGCAGGAAAATAGGAGATGAGCCGGCTGGCCTGATTGTTGCCATTGGCTATGCCAGCGGTGATCCCATTGATGTCAATGCCAGGGCGCTGGACTATACGCCAGTGACCAGCGGGAGTACTGGTGACACGTTTTCCAGCCAGCATGGCGGCGAGGAGAATTTCCTACGCTTCCTGACCGAAGAGTTGCGACCATTGATTGCCAGCCATTTTGCCATCAACCCGGAACGTAACACCTTGTTCGGTTTCTCTTATGGTGGCTTGTTTACGCTCAATACCTTGGCACGTGCTCCTGGTTTTTTCCAGCGCTACTGGGCGTCCAGTCCCTCGTTGTGGTTTGGCGGGCATCAGACAATGAAACTGCTGCCTGACCGCCTCAAGAACAATGCCACGGCGCTGACAGGTGTCAACAAAGTCATGATCACGGTAGGAAGCGATGAGCAGTATCCAGCCAGTTTTTCCTCGGAGCAGGAGTACAAAAAACTGCAGGAACGCACGATGGTGGATAACGCTGAACAATATGCGCAGGCGCTGCAGGCACAGGGGCTTGCAGTCAGTTTTGAGAAACTGCCCGCTCACGACCACATGGACATGCTCATGCATGGTGCCAGGCGGGTAGTGGGCTTTGCCTTTGCGCCCTGAACCTATTTGTCTTTAACCCTGTATCACATTTGAGGGTCATTAATGAATCCAATATCACAACGCCAGCCCACTACGACTGCCCAGTACGGCATCTGGATGGCGCAGCAAATGGTGCCGGAAAGCCCAAGTTACCTGACTGGAGAAGCCATTGAGCTGAAAGGGAAGCTGGACCGCAAGGCACTCTCCGACAGCGTGGTTGCGGTGCTGAACCATTGCAGCACGCTGCATATGCGCTTTGAAATAGATAATGAAGGCCTATGGCAATGGCCGCAGCCTCTCAGCGAGGCACCGCCGGAATATCACGATATGCGTCAGCAGCCAGATCCTGATGCGGCTGCGCAAGCATGGATGCGCCAGTCGCTGAACACGCTGTGCAGGCCGACGGAGGACCCACTGTACCGCAGCGCAGTGCTGCAAGTGGCGGATAACAGGCACCTGTGGTTCCTGCAGGTGCACCATATTGCGCTGGATGGCTATGGTTACAGCCTGATTTGTCAGGCGGTTGCGGCGCGTTACAGTGCTACGGTGAACCAACAACCTCTGCCGGAATTGCCGGATTGGAAGCTGGACAAGGTGATTGAAGCCGAGCAGCGCTACAAGGCGAATGGCGGGTTTGAACGCGACCGGAATTTCTGGGTGGAACACCTGCAGCATGTGCCAGCTCCTGCCGTGATTGCTGAGCCGCAGGAGTTCAGCGATGCCGTGCGGCGGCATAGCAGCAGGCTGAGCGAGGCTGAAATTGCAAGCTTGCAACAGGCGGCCCAGCGCTGCGGCCAGGATTGGGGAAGCTGGATGCTGGCTGCCATCGGCATGTGGCTGGCCCGGCATTCCGGCCAGCGCCAATTGACGTTTGGCCTGCCGGTGATGAACCGCCTGGGCACGCCTGCGCTCAATGTACCGTGCATGGCCATGAATATCGTGCCGATGAGCGTATATGTCGATCCGGAACACAGCATGCAGCAGATGGGCCAGGCCTTGGCCGGGCATATGCGCAAGATACGTCCGCATCTTTATTACCGCTATGGCTGGATACGCGGCGACCTGGGGCTGCTGGAAGCGCAGAAGCACTTGTTTAATCAGGCTGTCAATATCATGCCGTTTGACCGGCATGCGCCATTTGCTGGGTTGGAAAGCAGCATACATCCGGTGAGTGCTGGGCCGGTCAAGGACCTCAATATCAGCGTGTTCGTCCTCAATGCCGAGTGGCAGTTATTGCTGGAAGGCAATCCATATGGCTACAGCGATGCTCACCTGGCTGAACTGCATGCCGACCTGCTCAAGTGGCTGAAAACGCTGGCAGCCCATCCGCACGATGCGACGCTGGCACCATTGCTTGAACAGTTGCCAGCGCTTTCTATCCTGCAGGGTAATTCGCTCGCTGCAGAGCCGCGACCTGTGATCCGTCGCTTGATCGAGGCTGCAGCAGGCAATCCGGGCAAGACGGCGCTTGAGCATGAGAATGGTAGCCTGAGTTATCAGGCGCTGTTGCAGGAAGTATCAGCGCTTGCCGCCACCTTGCAATCTGGCGGGTTGCAGGCGCAGGACCGCGTGGTAATCCTGTTGCCGCGCAGTTCCCAGGCCATTGTGGCAATATTGGCCTGCCTGTGGACGGGCGCTTGCTATGTGCCTGTGGACCCCACCGGGCCAGCCAGTCGCCTGGATATGGTGCTGAAGGATTGTGCGCCACAGAGGATTGTGACACTGACATGTTGGGCAGAAAGTGCAGGGGATATTCCTGTGCTGTGCCTGGACCAGGTTGACCTGGAAAACCCCGCGGACACTACCTGTCCGCCACCATATATGCCTGCCGATGACGACCCTGCCTACCTGCTGTATACCTCGGGTTCCACAGGCAAGCCCAATGGGGTGATGATGGGGCATGGCGCGCTGGCGCATTTCGTGGAAAGTGCGGGCAGCCTGTACGGGATAGAGGCAAGCGACCGCATGTTGCAGTTTGCTCCCTTGCATTTTGACGCCAGTATTGAGGAAATCTTCCTGGCGCTATGTCATGGCGCTACCCTGATATTGCGTAGCGATGCAGTGCTGGAGTCTATCCAGGCTTTCACCAGCTTTGTCGAGCAGGCTGCCATCAGCATTCTAGACCTGCCCACCGCCTACTGGCATGAATTGGCGCATGCGTTGAGCCCGGCATCGGCAGTGCAGTTAGCCAGCGTACGCCTCACTATTATCGGTGGCGAGGCCGCATTACCCGAGCGAGCGCGGCGCTGGCGCGACCAACTGCCCGGCAATGTGTTGTGCAATAGCTATGGGCCGACGGAAGCTTCCATTATTGCCACGACTGCAAACCTGGGCGGCAAGGATGCCGTGTGGGATGGCGGTGACCAGCTGCCGATAGGCCGTCCGCGCCCGAGCGTGACGGCGCTGGTGGTGGATGAGCAGGGCTACCTGCAAGCGGAAGGCAGACCGGGAGAGCTGTTGTTGTGCGGCCCGGCATTGGCGCTGGGTTATTACCAGAATCCTGAGTTGACTGCGCGCCGTTTCATCCAGCCACAGCATCTGCCCGGTATTGCGCGCGCATACCGTACCGGCGACAAGGTATGCCTACAGAATGGGCAGCTGATGTTTCTGGGCCGCCTGGACAACGAGGTCAAGATCAGTGGTTTGCGCATCGATCCGGCGGAGGTGGAGAATGCGCTGCTGGCCAATCCGGTGGTCAGGGAGGCCGCTGTGCTGGCGCAGGCGCGCAAACCCAGTGGTTATGTGCTGGTTGCGTTTGTCAGCTGCACGGAGGAGGTGACTTCCCAGCAGCTGAAGCAAGCGCTTGCCAGTATACTGCCTGATCCCGCGATTCCCGACCGCTGGCATTTCCTGTCTCAATTGCCGCGTAATCTCAATAACAAGATAGACCGTAAGCAGCTGCAGGAGCTGATGACCATAGCAGAGCCTGCCAGCCTGCCGCAGGCAAGCCCGGTGGAGCAGCAGATCATGCAGGTCTGGCACGAGGTGTTGGGCGAAATGCCGCAGGATGTCGACGCTAATTTCTTTGACCTTGGCGGTAAGTCTCTGCAGGCAATCCAGGTTTCCAACAAGCTGGGTTTGCTGCTGCAACGCGAGATACCGATTTCAGCGCTGTTCCAGCATGCGACTGTGCAGGCGCTGGCCCGCGCGCTGAACGCGCCAGCCGCGCACCGGCCGCCGCCTGCCAGCGCTGACCTGGCGTTTGCCCCTGTGCTGCCGATTCAGCGCGGAACGGCTCCGGCCTTGTTCTGCCTGCACCCGGCAGAAGGCTTATCTTGGTGCTATCTGCCGCTGGCGCAGTACCTGCCAGGTGTGGCGATCCATGGCCTGCAGGCGGTGCCTGACGCCTTGCCAGACAGTTTCGATGATATGGTCGAGCAGTATGTGGCGCGGATTTGCGCGCAGCAGCCTCACGGCCCTTACCACCTCCTGGGATGGTCGCTGGGTGGTGGCCTGGCGCAAGCCATGGCGGCCAGGTTGCAGGCCATGGGCAAGCAGGTGGGCATGGTTGCCCTGATGGATAGTTATCCGGCTAGCGCATTTGCCGCATGGCGTGCGCCGCAGCTGCAGGATGCATTGATCACTCTGCTCAGCGTGACTGGCGAGGTTGAGGCAGATACGCCGGAAACCATTTACCAGCGCCTGCTGCGGCCGGGCAGTCCGCTTGCCGTGTTGGGCCGCGACCGGCTGGAACAGATGGGGCAGGCAGCCCTGCATGGCATGCAGCTTTTCCGTAGCAGCAGCACGCCGCGCTATCAGGGGGATATCCTGTTGTTCCAGGCAGCACAGCGCGGGGAGGAGGTACCTGATCCCGCAAGCTGGCAGCCTTATATCGACGGCCAGATGCAATGCATCACCCTGGACTGCAACCATTTCGGTATGAGCGATCCCGGTCCCATGCGCGTGATCGGAGCAGAAATCACCAAATATATCGATATATCTGCGCGGGAGGAGGCGGCATGAAAGGGCGTATTGCCCTGGTGTCAGGGGCCGCCCAGGGTATAGGAGCGGCAGTGGTGTCAGCGCTGTGCGCACATGGGGTGAGGGTGGCTGCGCTGGATATGGCGCGTGCCCCCCTGGAGGCGCTGGCCGCCACTTTTCCGGGCCTGGTAACGCCTTATGTGGCTGACCTGAGACAGCACCAGGCGCTTGAGGCGCTGGTCGATGAGGTAGAGCGGGAACTCGGCCCGGTGGATATGTTGGTCAATGTGGCCGGAATCCTGCGCATGGGCAACCTGTGCGATCTGGATGCGCAGGATTGGGATGATATTTTCGCCGTGAATGTGCATGGCTTGTTTCACCTGACGCGTGCGGTGGCAAAACGGATGCGCGCGCGCAGGCAGGGCAGTATTGTCACTGTCGGCTCGAACGCAGCCAAGGTGCCGCGCATGCAGATGGGGGCTTATGCCGCTTCCAAGGCTGCTGCGCTGCATTTCACCAAGTGCCTGGGCCTGGAGCTTGCCAGTCATGGTATCCGTTGCAATATCGTCTCGCCAGGGTCGACGGATACCGCCATGCAAAGGCAGTTGTGGCAGTCGGAGGATGACGCGCTCAAGGTCATTGCCGGTAATCTGGAAAGTTACCGCACTGGCATCCCCTTGCAGCGCATTGCCAGTCCGGAGGATATCGCGGCGGCGGTGCTGTTCCTGCTCAGCAATGAAGCGCGGCATATCACCATGCATGACTTATGCGTGGATGGCGGGGCAACACTGGGTGCCTGAGTTGCTGGCTTGCGTGCCGGACTTGCCGGGCGTCAGGTTGTTGGAGCCAGTCACGGCACCGCACCTGCCTGCTGCGGTTGCAGTATGGTGTTTACAATGCGATTTTTCTGCTGGCGATTTGTCTTCCTTGTTGCCACGGCTGAGCGCGGTAGAGCAGGCGCGCTGCCTGCGCTACCGTCGTCTGCATGACCGTTTACGCTTCGCGCTGGTGCGTATCATCTTGCGGCACTTGCTGGCCAGCCGGCTTGGCTGCGCTGCAGCGGCGATTGATATTGCCTATAGTGCCTATGGCAAGCCTTACCTGCCTGACCATCCACACTGGCATTTCAATGTGTCGCATAGTGGGGACAGGGCGTTGATTGCGATATCGCAACACAGGGATGTGGGCGTGGATATCGAAGCGCTGACCAGTGCTAGTGCCGCCAGTGATGTGGTAACAGCCATGACGGTGCAGGAACGGCAATATTGCCACGCGCATGGAGAATTGGCCCTGATGCAAATATGGAGTGGCAAGGAAGCCGTGCTGAAAGCAATGGGCGTCGGCATTACCCGGCATTTTTCCCTGGTATCTGTCATTCCTCTCAGTCCTTGGCAATATGCCGTGAGCTGGAACATGGACAGAGCGCCTCTGGTAGAGGCATGGGAATTGATGGCGCCTTCAGGATTTGTTGCTGCATTGGCCCTGCTGGCGTGAGCAACATGACGTAACCTTCATCAGGTCACATGCTCAGGATTTGTTACGGTAGTGCTTGGGAAGGCTGCCGAAGTGGCGATGGAATGCCGTCGAGAAATTGGCCTGGCTGCTGTAGCCAGCAATTTCTGCGGCGCGGGTCACACTGACACCATCGTATTGCAGTGCATGGGCAGCGCGTTGCAGGCGGCCTTTGCGCAGGTAGTCGAAAATGGTCTGGCCGCATACCTCGCGAAATTGTTGTTGCAGGGTATTGGCATTACAAGCCATCGCCCTTGCAATGCCACGCATGTCGAGCTGATCAGCCTCTCCACTGTCCAGCAGAGTCTGTAGGCGCAATACACGCTGGTAGGCAGCGGCAGAGAGAGTGGAAGGTTGTGAAGGCTCTTCCGGCAGCGTCAGTGACAGGGCTTTCACTATCAGCTCTAGTGCCAGGCACTCTTGGTGCAGCATTTGCAACGGGCCTTCATTGTTTACCGGATGGATCAGTTGTTCTGCCACTGCAATGGCACGCAAGCTAGGTTCCCATTGGAATACTGCCAGGTCTTTGCGGAACAGGTTCTGGGGTATCCCTGCTGCTTCGAACCAGGATGGTGTCAGTGTCAGTACCACCATGCGCTGATGGGTACCAGCGCGGGAGTTGCGGGAAAAAGTGACTGGTTCGTTCAGGCTGACCACCACGCCTTGCGGCACTGCACCTGGGCCTTCACCAGCATCCAGTGGTAGGGTTTGCCTGCCTATCTTGACATCGGCATTACCTTCCAACTTGAGCAGGATCTTGACGCATTTTTCCTTGATGACGAACTGTGTGCTCATATCGTGAAGATGCACGATATCTGTGCAATGTAGCGTCATACCATCGCGCAGCCTGGTCAATGAGAAATTTCCCTGCATCAGCGGTGATGAATTGCCGATATCGGGTGCGATCAGCGTGAGACCCTGGCCTATATGAGAGCTGAGTCTTTCGCCATCAATGGCGCGAGCAAGGGGTGCCATGCGGCCTGTTGAGGATTTTGTCGGACGGAGTTTATCGAATCTGGAATGGTGTGTGTGCACAAACATCTTTCTTGTTTAAACAAACAAAAATGCACTCCCCATGATGGGAGCCGCAGGTATAATTATTAATGAGAATAATACTCATTGCAATATAAAAATAATGAGTGTCAATACTTGTCATCATTAAAGGGGACAATATGAAAGTGGATTCAATACGTGCAGGAGTAATGCACAGCGAAAAAACAACCAGGCTGGCAGCATTGGTTGCATTGGCTTGCGCTGCCATGCCTGTTTACGCTGCTGAAGATACGGTTGAGGATACCTTGCCGGAAATCAATGTGGTTGGCACGGCCCAGGAAACGCTGAAACAAGCACCTGGTGTATCCATGATCACCGCAGAGGATATCCAGAAGCGGCCACCGGCCAATGACCTGTCTGAGATCATTCGTACCCAGCCCGGCGTTAATCTGACGGGTAACTCCACCAGTGGTCAGCGAGGTAATAACCGGCAGATTGATATTCGCGGCATGGGGCCGGAAAATACGCTGATCCTGATTGATGGACGTCCCGTGACCAGCCGCAATTCAGTACGTTATGGTTGGCGCGGTGAGCGCGACAGTCGGGGAGATACCAACTGGGTGCCAGCAGATCAAGTGGAGCGCATTGAAGTATTGCGTGGCCCGGCTGCGGCGCGTTACGGCAACGGAGCGGCTGGTGGTGTAGTCAACATCATCACCAAGGGGCCTGCCAAGGAAACCCACGGTTCGATTACCGCTTATACCAATATCCCAGAACATTCGGAATATGGCGCCACCAGAAGAATCAATTTCAATCTTAGTGGTCCTCTTGCCGAAAACTTGTCGTATCGTCTCTATGGCAATATCAGCAAGACTGATGCGGATGATTATGATGTTAATGAGGATCACAGTAATCCCCGTACCGGCCTTTATGCTGGTACTTACCCCGCCGGGCGTGAAGGTGTGCGCAACAGGGATGTGGGCGCCCGCCTGAGTTGGAAGATTTCTGAGCAGCATAGCCTGGATTTTGATGCCACGTTCAGCCGCCAGGGGAATATTTACGGTGGCGATACCCAGAACACCAATAACTTCACCGCCGCCGCGACAGGCGGCTTGAACCCCTTTGCGCAACGTGTGCAGACTATGCTGGGACGTGAAACCAATATTATTTACCGGGATACAGTCGCGTTGACCCATCGCGGCAAATATGACTTCGGTAACTCCATGGCCTACCTGCAATACGAGTCCACACGCAACAACCGTCTCAATGAAGGTTTGGCAGGTGGCACAGAAGGGTTGTTCAGCAGCAATGAGTTCACTACTTCGCGCCTCAAGGGATATACCGCCCATGCGGAAATGAACCTGCCATCCAAGCTGGGTGGCCTGGATCAGGTCTGGACTGTAGGAACGGAATGGGTGCGCCAGACATTGGATGATCCCAACTCCATGACCCAGACATTATTGGGCGGCGATATCCCCGGCATGGCCAACATCGGGCGTGCCAGTGAAACGGCAGCCAATATTTTCTCGCTTTTTGTTGAAGATAATATCGCGCTGACTGACCGTACTATCCTGACACCAGGTTTGCGCTATGACCATCACAGTCGAACCGGGGATAACTGGAGTCCTGCACTTAACCTGTCCCACGGGCTGGACGACAACTGGACTCTGAAAACTGGTATTGCCAGAGCCTACAAGGCGCCCAACCTTTACCAAACCAATACCAACTACCTGCTCTACAGCAATGGTATCGGCTGTTGGGGTGCCAGTGGCGCATGTTACCTGCGCGGCAATGATAATCTTGAGGCCGAAACCAGCATCAACAAGGAGCTGGGGATAGAGTACAGCAATAATGGCGTACTGGCCGGGCTGACTTATTTCCGCAATGATTACAAGAACAAGATTGAAGCTGGTATTGATCCTGTAGGTCAGGCAACTACCAATAATCAAGCCAATATTTTCCAGTGGGAGAATATCCCCAAGGCAGTGGTGGAAGGCCTGGAAGGCACGCTCAAGTTGCCGCTGGCAAGCAATATCGAGTGGTCCAATAACTTCACTTATATGTTGACGTCCAAGAACAAGACGACAGGCGAAGTATTGTCGGTAATTCCTAAATATACCGTCAACTCTATTCTGGATTGGAAGTACGACAATAATCTGAGTTTTCAGGCCACCATGTCATGGTTTGGTAAGCAGGAGCCGAAGAAGTACGATTATCAGGGCATCCGGGTAAGCGGTTATTCTGCGAAAGAGCGTAGTCCTTATGCCTTGTTCGGCGTGAGCGGTACTTATGTCATTTCCCCCTCCTGGCGTGTGACGGCAGGGGTCAGTAACTTGTTTGACAAACGGTTGTACCGTCGCGGCAATGCCTCCGGTGTCGGTGCTGGGGCTAACATCATTTCCGGTGCTGGTGCTGAGACCTATAATGAACCAGGTAGGGCGTTGTATATCTCGCTGACTAGTTCTTTCTGATGTCAGTATAGAGTGGATAAAAGCTGCCTGGAGTGATCCAGGCAGCTTTCCAGTTTTTTTGGCGTGGCGTTCTGATGAACGATGCGCATGGAATGGATCAATTGATGCAGACATTATGGAGTAGGCTGGCTGGTGGATTATTGCTGGCCTTGAGCATGACCAGCCTTTATTCGCAGGCCGCCATGCAGGAAATCACAGACCTTGCCGGGCGCAAGATGCCGCTACCGGCAAAGAGTGACCGCATCCTGTTGGGTGAGGGGCGCACATTGCCAGCGCTTGCCATTCTGGATGGTCAGACACTTGGGCGCAGGATTGTCGGGATGCCAAGGGATTTCGAGCAGTTGGACCCGGCTGGATATACGCAGTATGTGCAGCGTTTTCCTGAACTGGACAAGGTGGCGCATACCGGCCGCACCACGGCTGAGAGTTTCAGTGTGGAGAAAGCCATTGCCCTGAAACCGGACGTTGCCGTTTTTGGGCTTGAGGGTCATGGTCCCACACCTGACAATAAGGAGATACTGGCCCAGCTCACGGCTGCTGGCATCACCGTTGTGTTCATTGATTTTCGTAAGGATCCTTTACGTAATACTGCGCGCAGCATGGAAGTGCTGGGGCAGGTCATGCATGCGCCTGAACGGGCAGCAGCCTTTGTGGCGGAATACCGATCCCAGCTGGCCAGGGTGGAGCAGAAACTGGCCGGGTTTCATGGCAGGAAACCCAGTGTTTTCCTGGAAAACCGGGTGGGGTTAAGCGAGGAATGCTGTGCCACCATGAGTCATGGGCTCATGGGACTCATGCTGGAGGCTGGTGGTGGGAGCAATATTGCTGCTGACCTCATTCCGGGCGAGTTTGGTACATTGAGTCTGGAGTATCTCATGAGTCATCCGCCTGATCTGTATATCGGTACCGCTATCGGTTCCATGCAAACCCTGGCGCGCATGCCCATGCGCATTGCGCTGGGGGCAGGCGTGGATGCGAAGACTGCACGGGCCTCATTGAAGCATACCCTGCAACGCCAGGGCATTGCTTCATTGCCTGCAGTACAGCAGGGACGGGCTTATGCCATCTGGCACCATTTCTATTCTTCACCGTTCAATGTGGTGGCTGTGCAGGTGTTTGCCAAATGGCTGCATCCTGAGCTGTTCCAGGATATGGAGCCGAGGCAGACTTTATCCATGCTGTATGAACGTTTTCTGCCCGTGCCACTAGATGGCGAGTACTGGGTAGCGCTGACACCGGACCAATAAGGAAGTGCATGTAGATGTCTGACACCACGAAACTGGTGGAGCGTTATGCGCACACAGTGCGCCGCCGACTGTTATTGCTGCTGGCGCTTTTTCTTGCGCTCGTGAGCGTATTGCTGTTGGATCTTGCCACTGGCCCGGCGGGGCTGCCCCTGAGTACCCTGGCGCAGGCATTGTATGCGCCCGCATCTCTGGATGCAGGCACACGCGTCATCTTGTGGGATATCCGCATGCCATATGCGTTGATGGCAGTACTGGTCGGTGCGGCCCTGGGTGTTTCCGGGGCACAGATGCAGACTGTGCTCAATAATCCATTGGCCAGCCCGTTCACGCTGGGGCTGGCCGCCGCTGCCACAGCCGGGGCTTCGCTGGCAATTGTTACTGGCTTTACTGCCTGGGGAGCCGGGGCATCCATTGCATTGCCGTTGGGGGCTTTCGCCGGTGCGGTAATTGCCGCCTTGCTGATTCACCTGCTGGCCTGGCGTACCGGTGCATCAGTCACTGTGGTGATCCTGTTTGGCATCGCGCTCATGTTCTGTTTTGAATCGCTGCTTTGGTTACTGCAATATCTTGCCGACAGCAATGCGCTGCAGCAGATCGTGTTCTGGAGCATGGGCAGTCTGGGACGGGCTACATGGTCGAAAATTGCGGTACTGGCAGTGGTATTGCTGGTATGCGGTTTGTGGACGCAGGCGCATGCATGGCAGCTCACGGTGTTGCGTAGCGGTGAGGATCATGCTCGTAGCAGTGGTGTGGCTGTCGAACGTTTGCGCCTGATCAGCTTACTCCGGGTCTGTCTCATGAGTGCCACAGCATTGGCCTTTGTCGGCACCATAGGGTTTGTCGGCCTGGTCGGACCGCATATGGCCAGGCTGATGATAGGCGAGGACCATCGTTTCTACCTGCCAGCCAGCGCATTGGCAGGTGCCTTGATGCTGTCCTTCGCTTCCATCCTCAGCAAGGTGCTGGTACCCGGTGTCGTCTTGCCGGTCGGTATCCTGACCGCATTGATCGGCGTGCCGGTATTCATGCTGCTGATATGGCGTCATTACGCGAGGTGGCGTGCATGAGCCTGGAGTTGCAACAGCTTTCAGTCAGCTACGGCGCTCGCACTGTTCTGCAGTCAGTTGACTGTGCAGCCCTGAATCCGGGCAAGCTTATTGCCTTGGTGGGAGCCAATGGTGCGGGAAAATCCTCTTTGCTGCGCGCCATTGCGGGCATGACGCCGATGCAGGGTCAGGTCTTACTGGATGGCGAACCCCTGCACCGTATGCGGGCGGCCGCGCGGGCACGCAAGGTGGCATATATGCCTCAGAGCCTGCCTCAAACCTCTTCCCTGACCGTGTATGAATCGGTGCTGGGTGCGCTCAGGATTGCCAGTCCGCATATGGGGCATCAGGAAACCCATGCGCGTGTTGCTACCGTTCTGCAGGACCTGGGGATCGGCGGCCTGGCCATGCATAGACTGGATATATTGTCCGGCGGGCAGCGGCAGATGGCAGGACTGGCGCAATTGCTGGTGCGCCAGCCGCGACTGTTGCTGCTGGATGAACCTACCAGCGCGCTGGACCTGCGCTGGCAGCTTTGCCTGCTCGATACCCTGGCGTCGCATGTGGCACTGCGCGAGACAGTATGCCTGATGGCTGTGCATGACCTGAATCTTGCTACCCGTTTTTGCGATGAGATGCTGGTGATGGCAGCAGGCAGGCTGATTGCGCGGGGAGAGCCGGCGGTGATCCTGACACCTGAATTATTGAAGCAGACATATGGCATCGTGGCACGAGTCGAGACCTGTTCGCTGGGAACGCCCATCGTGATTGCCGAGCAGGCATTGCCACATGATTCGCTGGATTGATGAATGAAAATAAGGAAAACACATAATGCATTACCTCAAGGGCAGCTTGCCCACGCATGAGCCCAGTCGCTATCTCATGGGATTGTGCAGTCATTTTCGCCGCAAGATAGAGGTGGAATACGATGAAAACCGTGGCCTGGCCCGGTTTCCTTGGGGAAACTGCACATTGCAGGTCGCCAACGGCGCCCTTGACCTGGAATGTGAGGCTGCTACTCCTGAGCAGCTGGGCCGTGTCCAGTATGTGCTGGATGAACATATTGCCTTGTTTTCGCGGCGTGCGCCGATGACCGTGGTCTGGCAGAAGCCCAAGATACGACAATCGTGAGCCAATGCGCTGTGGCCGGCATTGGTAAATCTGCTGATCATCGTTAAAATGCCCGCATGAAACTGGAACCGGAAGAACGACCCACCCAAGATACGGAAGTCCGCCAGGCCGCATTGGCGTTGTTGTGCTGGTGCGACCCTGTGGAAAAGGCCCGGAAGGTTGGCATGTTGCATGCCGCCCTGCATGCTGGGAAGGTGAATATCATTCCCGGGCCAGACTTGCTTCCATCAGGCATGATTCCAGGTCGTCCTGTCCGGCCGGAGTTGGTATCACCTCTGTTACTTGAGCGTCGCTCCATGCGTACTGCGCGGGGACGGGCTGCGCTGATTCATGCCCTGGCCCATATTGAATTCAATGCCATCAACCTGGCCCTGGATGCGGTCTGGCGTTTTGCCGGAATGCCTATTCAGTATTATGCGGACTGGCTCAGGGTTGCTGCGGAAGAAGCACATCATTTCACTTTGTTGAACGAGCACCTGCAAAGCCTGGGTTATCAATATGGTGATTTCACCGGACATGACAGTTTGTGGGAAATGGTGGCAAAAACCAGCGATGATGTGCTGGCACGCATGGCTCTGGTGCCACGGACGCTGGAAGCTCGCGGGTTGGATGCCTCACCACCTCTGCGTGCCAAGCTTGCCCAGGTGGGCGATATGCAGGCGGCAGCCATACTGGATATCCTGTTGCATGACGAGATCGGGCACGTGGCGATCGGCAATCACTGGTATGCATGGTTATGCGACCAGCGCGGGCTGGAACCTGTGGCTACTTATGCCCAGTTGACCCAGCAATACAGTGCTCCCAAGTTGCGGGGGCCATTCAATTTTCCGGCCAGGAAGGCTGCCGGTTTCAGTGATACAGAACTTGCATTGCTGGAGCAGCACAGTTGAGCTGAACGGAAGATGAATGCCAGTTGGATGCCTGGCTTAGCAGGTGTCATGGGTAGCGAGAGAAATAACTGGCTTTCAGATGGACGCTGGACTCAGGGTGTGTTTGAGGTATGACCGTTACGGTGAAGCCGGAAGTCTTGCGAGCAATTTCTGCGGGTAATGAAATACTGAAGTCATTGGAATAGGATTTTCCGGCAGGAATGGTAATGCTGTTCCTGCCTTTGAAACTTCCGGCCGGCAGGCCATCTAATTTCAAATGGTAGGTTTCTGTAGTAGCCGACTTGTTTGTAATGCGCAGTTCGTAGCGATTGCGCAGGCTGCCATCGGACAGCTGGATGACCAAGGGTTGGCGCTGCTGATGAATCATAGCCGTGAGCGGGGCAAGGTTGCTCATGGCGTGGGCCGTGAATACCAGGCTGGCAGCCAGTAAGGTGAAATATCCGGCAAGTTTGGCTTTTCCCCATTTATGCTGCCGGACATCAGGCTCCTGGATATGCTTGTCATGGTCAAACCGGATCAATCCATGTGGCAGCTTGAGGCTGTCCATGATGTTGTTGCATGCATCAATACAAAGTCCGCAGGATATACAGCCAATCTGTAAACCCTTGCGGATATCTACGCCTGTCGGGCAGACATTGACGCAGTAATTGCAATCGATACAATCTCCAAAGCCCTGGCTGGAGCGAATTTCCGCTGTTTTTAGCGTAGCGGTAGGTGCTTGGCGACCATGTTGTCCTTCGCCACGAATAGTGTCATACGTTACGTTGACGGTAGAAGAATCCTGCATTACTCCTTGGAATTTACCGTAGGGACATGCAACAAAACAGATGTCTTCACGTGCAAAACCGGCGGCAATATAGGTGGTTGTTGTGAGTACCGCAATGGTGACATAAGCGACAACAGCAGCATTCCCTAGGAAAATCTGGATGAACAGGGAGCCGGCATTGGCGAAATACAAGGTAAAGGTCACTGCCGTAGCGAATGACAACAACAGCCACAATGCATGTGTGCTGCCGAGAAGCACCAGCTTGCGCTTGCTCCATGGTGCTTGCTGCAAGCGTTTTCTTGCTTGCGCTTCACCTTGTATCCATTTTTCAATGTAGCGGAACGCATCGGTCCACAAGGTCTGGAAGCAGAAAAAACCGCAGAATATCCGTCCGTACATGGCAGAAGCTATAAAGAGTAAGGTGGCAGCAATAATCATGATGCCCATCAATACCATCAAATCCTGCGGATAGAGCATGATGCCGAAGATATGAAAACGCGAGTTGCCAATGTCAAACAGTAATGCCTGACCAGCTTCATTGTCCCAGGGTAGCCATGGCAACAGGAAATATACGCCAAACGCCAGGTTGAGGATGATGGACTTGATATTGCGATAACGTCCCTTGACCGAGTAGGGCACGATGGGGATGACTTTTCGTGTCGCAGTAGATCGGGCAATGGCGATTTCTGCTTGCATGACAATTCCTGGGTGAAAATGCTAGGAGGAATTGTGTCGCGGAAGCAAAAGATATAACAGATTCAGTTTTTTATGAATTTATAGGATCAGATGGGGTGGCTGATGCAAGGTGAGGATCAAATAATCAATGCCGCTGCAACGTGGCGGCTTTCCGCCATGAGGATATTGTAAGTGCGGCAGGCTGCTTCTGTCGTCATGCATTCAATGCTGATATTGGCAGATATAAGTTCGCGACTGATGGATGGATGCAGGAAGCGATGCCTGCTGCCGGTGCCCAGCAAGACCAGTTCAGGTTGCAGGGTCAGCAAGTGGCTGAAGTGTTCAGGAACCAGACTGTCAAAGTCGTCTACAGTCCAGTCGGTGACCAGTGTGGCTGGCAGGACAATCAGGCTGTGTTCATGGCGTGCGTAGTTGACCTCAACCCAGCCATCGCCATAGCCGGTGATCAAATGGCTGCCTGCAGCCTGGGTCAGGTGTAATTTCATCAGGAATATCAGGGTGGTTAGGGGGCGTCTTTATGCGGCCAAGCTTCAATTGCATGCCAACTCAATGTAAGATATCACATCTTACGATCTCCTATCCATCAGGACACCATGCAACCGATTTCCAAATCCAATAAGCTCCAGAACGTGTGCTACGACATTCGCGGCCCGGTGTTGGATCGAGCGCGTAAGATGGAAGAGGAAGGGCATCGTATCATCAAGCTCAATATCGGCAATCCAGCGCCCTTTGGTTTTGATGCGCCGGAGGAGATTCTGCAGGACGTGATCCGTAATATGGATTCCGCTTCCGGCTATAGCGATTCCAAGGGTTTGTTCGCGGCACGCAAGGCCATCATGCACTATACTCAGGAGAAGAATATCCGTGGTGTAACAGTGGATGACATCATCATCGGCAATGGCGTCTCTGAGTTGATCGTGCTGGCCATGCAGGCATTGCTCAACAATGGCGACCAGATGCTGGTGCCCATGCCGGATTATCCCTTATGGACAGCTGCGGTAACCCTGGCTGGCGGTACAGCGCGACACTATCTCTGTGATGAGCAGACCGGCTGGTTGCCTGACCTGAAGGACATTGAAAACAAGATTACGGCGAATACCCGTGGCATTGTCCTTATCAATCCGAATAATCCGACTGGTGCTTTGTACCCGGACGATACGCTGCGCGGCATTATTGAAATTGCACGCCATCATGGGCTGGTGGTGTTTGCGGACGAAATCTATGACAAGGTGCTGTACGATGGCAACAAGCATACTTCCATCGCATCACTGGCAGATGATGTCCTGTTCGTGACATTCAATGGCTTGTCCAAGAATTATCGTACTTGCGGTTATCGCGCAGGCTGGATGGTGATTTCTGGCGAAAAGCGTCATGCGAAGGATTATATTGAAGGACTCAATATGCTCGCTTCCATGCGATTGTGCGCCAATGTCCCTGGGCAACTGGCGATCCAGACGGCACTAGGTGGCTACCAGAGTATTGACGACCTGGTCGCGCCCAACGGCAGGCTGTGCAAGCAGCGTGACCTGGCGCACAAGATGCTGACGGAAATCCCCGGTGTGAGTTGTATCAAACCCAAGGCCAGCCTGTACCTGTTCCCACGCCTTGACCCCAAGGTGTACCCGATTGAAGATGACCAGCAATTTATTCTTGAGCTGCTGCAGGAGGAAAAAGTGCTGCTGGTGCAGGGTACCGGATTTAATTGGAAGGCATCCGACCATTTTCGTGTGGTATTCCTGCCGAATGTGGATGACCTGACTGAGGCAATCTCACGAATCGCCCGCTTCCTGGAAAACTATCGCAAAAAGCACAGCACCATGACGGTGATCGAAGGAAAAAATACAGGTAAGACAGCACAGGGCGCGTCTGCATAACCGCGCCTGTGGAAACAAGATCGAATAGCAATAACACTGGAAACTGAATGAAATCTATCAATGTTGGTTTGCTTGGCATCGGCACTGTCGGTGGCGGCACTTATACCGTTCTTACCCGCAATCAGGAAGAAATCGCGCGCCGTGCTGGTCGCCCGATTGCGATTACCCGTGTGGCTGACCGCAACCTGGAGCTGGCTCGTCAAGTGACGGGTGGCAATGTTGCTGTTACCGATGATGCATTTGCCGTGGTGGCAGATCCTGATATTGATATCGTCGTGGAACTGATTGGTGGCTATACCGTCGCGCGTGAGCTGGTGCTGAAAGCCATTGAAAATGGCAAGCATGTCGTCACCGCTAACAAGGCGCTGATCGCCCTGCATGGCAACGAGATTTTTGCTGCTGCGCAGAAAAAAGGCGTGATCGTGGCGTTCGAGGCTGCCGTTGCTGGTGGCATCCCTATCATCAAAGCAGTGCGCGAGGGATTGGCGGCCAACCGTATTGAATGGATTGCCGGCATTATCAACGGTACGACCAATTTCATTCTCTCGGAAATGCGCGAGAAGGGCTTGGCATTTGCCGATGTGCTCAAGGAAGCCCAGCGTCTGGGTTATGCCGAGGCAGACCCGACCTTTGATGTGGAGGGCATTGATGCCGCGCACAAGCTAATGATCCTGGCGGCGATTGGTTTTGGTATTCCGGTGCAGTTCGACAAGGCTTACGTTGAAGGCATTACCAAGCTGGATGCCGTGGATATCCGCTATGCGGAAGAACTGGGCTATCGTGTCAAGCTGCTGGGCATCACCAAGCGCACCGACAAGGGTGTGGAACTGCGTGTGCATCCGACGCTGATTCCAGAGAAGCGCCTGATCGCCAACGTCAATGGCGCCATGAACGCAGTGCTGGTCAAGGGTGATGCTGTTGGCCCAACCTTGTACTATGGTGCGGGTGCAGGCGCAGAACCGACAGCGAGCGCAGTGGTGGCCGACCTGGTAGACGTGACTCGCACCCATACGACGGATGTGCATCAACGCGTGCCGCATCTGGCGTTCCAGCCGGATCAGTTGGTTGACCTGCCGATCCTGCCGATCAGCGAAGTCAGCAGCGGTTATTACCTGCGTATGCGTGCACTGGACAAACCGGGTGTGCTGGCTGATGTCACGCGTATTCTGGGTGACCGTGAAATCTCGATTGATGCCATGATTCAGAAGGAGCCGCAGGAAGGCGAGGAGCAAGCCGATATCATTATCCTGACCCACGTTACAGTGGAAAAGAACATGGATGATGCAATTGCCGCCATCGAAGCCCTGCCTGCAATCTCGGGCAAGGTGACGCGCCTGCGCATGGAAGAACTCAGCCGTTAATTTTGAAAGGGTTGCAGGCAGCCGGAGTGCTTGCCTGCATCAATGTTTTGCATGAAATATATCTCCACCCGCGGGCAATCGCCCGCATTGTCGTTCAGTGAAATCCTCCTCGGTGGCCTGGCTCCCGATGGCGGCCTGTACCTGCCTGAGCAATATCCGCATTTCAGCCAGAATGAGCTGAATGCGATGCGCAGCATGAACTACCGCGATCTGGCGTTCACCATACTCTCGCGTTTGGTAGATGACATTCCGGCGACAGACCTGCGTACGATTGTGGACAAGACCTATCGCGCCGATGTGTATGCCTATGCGCGTTCCGGCCAGGATGCCGAGGACATCACGCCTACGCTCAAGCTGGAGGATGATCTCTATCTTTTGTCCTTGTCCAACGGCCCGACCTTGGCGTTCAAGGATATGGCGATGCAGCTTCTGGGGAACCTGTTTGAATATGTGCTGGCGCAGAAAGGTGAGACTACCAACATCCTTGGTGCGACTTCCGGCGATACTGGCTCTGCGGCGGAATACGCCATGCGCGGCAAAAAGGGCGTCAAGGTGTTCATGCTTTCGCCACACCAGAAAATGAGCCGTTTCCAGACTGCGCAGATGTTCAGTCTGCAGGACGACAATATTTTCAATATCGCGGTCAAGGGTGTGTTCGATGATTGCCAGGACATTGTCAAAGCAGCATCCAATGATCATGCCTTCAAGGCAAAGAACAAGATCGGTGCAGTGAACTCCATTAACTGGGCACGCGTGGCGGCGCAGGTGGTGTATTACTTCAAGGGCTATTTCGCCGTGACCACGGACAATGCACAGAAAGTCAGCTTTGCTGTGCCTTCCGGCAACTTCGGCAATGTCTGTGCCGGGCATATCGCGCGTATGATGGGCCTGCCGATTGCCAAGCTGGTGGTAGCAACCAATGAAAACGACGTGCTGGACGAATTCTTCAAGACTGGTGTCTATCGTCCGCGCGGCTCCGCCAATACCTACCATACCTCCAGTCCCTCCATGGATATTTCCAAGGCATCCAATTTCGAGCGATTTGTGTTTGACCTGGTGGGGCGTGATGCGGCCAAGATGCGCGAACTCTGGGGCAAGGTAGATACAGGCGGCAGTTTCGACCTCAACGAAGGCGGTTGGTTTGCCAAGGTGGCGGATTACGGCTTCGTTTCCGGCAGCAGCAACCACGCCAACCGCATGCAGACTATCAAGGCCACGCATGAGCGTTATGGCGTCACGATAGATACCCATACTGCGGACGGCCTCAAGGTGGCGCAGGAACAGCGTGAGGCAGGAGTGCCCATGCTGGTGCTGGAAACTGCCTTACCGGCCAAGTTCGAGGATGCGATTGTCGAGGCGCTGGGACATAAGCCCGAACGTCCACAAAGCCTGGACGGACTGGAGTCCCTGCCGCAGCGTTTTGAAGTGATGGAAGCTGATGCAGAAGCCATCAAGCAGTTCATTGTTGATCATATCTGATACTGGAGAAATGCCATGAAGGTCTATCATGACTTGATGCGCCACGTACTGGAGCACGGCCACAAGAAAGAAGACCGCACCGGCACCGGCACTCTGTCGGTGTTCGGCTACCAGATGCGCTTCAACCTGGCTGAGGGCTTCCCACTGCTCACCACGAAGAAGGTGCACCTGAAATCCATCATCCATGAGCTGCTCTGGTTCCTGCAAGGTAGTACCAATATTGCCTATCTCAAGGAAAACGGCGTCACCATCTGGGACGAGTGGGCGGACGAGCAGGGCAATCTTGGCCCGGTCTATGGCTATCAATGGCGCAACTGGCCCAAGCCGGATGGCGGACATATCGACCAGATCAGCGAAGTGATTGCTGCTATCAAGCGTAATCCTGATTCACGTCGCTTGATCGTCTCAGCCTGGAACGTGGCCGATGTGGACAAGATGAAGCTGCCACCTTGCCATGCCTTCTTCCAGTTCTATGTGGCGGACGGCAGGCTTTCCTGCCAGCTTTATCAGCGCAGCGCCGATATCTTCCTCGGCGTGCCATTCAATATTGCCTCTTACGCCTTGCTGACCATGATGGTAGCGCAGGTATGCGGCCTTAAGCTGGGTGATTTTGTACATACTCTGGGTGACGCGCATATCTACCTTAATCACCTCGAGCAGGTGAAAGAACAATTATCGCGCGCGCCTTATCCTTCACCAGTCATGCAAATCAACCCAGAGGTGAAGGATATTTTCGACTTCCGCTTCGAGGATTTTACGCTGGAGGATTACCAATCACATCCTGCCATCAAGGCACCTGTCGCGGTTTAAAAGACATGGCGTCAACCATTGTGGTTTCTTCCGCAGCAGAATGCTTAATTGCTGCATAAAATACAATGATGCGAGATTGGTTAGGGAATATTTCCCAAAAAATATAGGGAAAGATTCCCTAATTTATAGGGATAATTACCTGAATCATGTGAATCATATATAATCCGCTCATCAATAATGATGCTATGGAGATATAAAAATGAACAAGATCAGTGTAAGTATCAGTGCGTTGGCATTGCTGGCAGGTAGCCAAGTGGCATTGGCAGATGCATTTCCCAAAAATAAAGCTGGTATGGAAACCTGTGTGCAGGCTGCATTGCAGGCTAAAGCAGGCACTATAATCAAGGTGGAGTATAAGCTGGAAGGCAAGAAGCCTGTTTATGAGTTTGATATTGAATCAGCTGATGGAACTGCCTGGGATGTAGAGTGTGATGCCAATACTGGCAAGATCGTGGAAGTGGAGCAGGAAGTTGAATCCGCTGACCATCCTTTGTTCAAGGCAAAAGCCACGGTGAGCGAAGAAGATGCGCGTAAAACAGCATTGGCTGCTTATCCAGGCGATATCATTGAAGTTGAATACGAAATTGAGCAGGATGGTGCTGCAAGTTATGAATTCGACATCAAAACCAAGGATGGAAAAGAAATTAAGGTGGAAGTTGACGCAACTAGTGGTAAGATTGTGGAATCTCACCAAGAGTTCTACCAAATCGGTAAAGAATAATTTTCTGACTGGACGGACAGTCGATACGCTCCTTCGGGAGCGTTTTTTTTATTTATTGTATCTGGTGATTCCGTATTGCTATGCGGTTAACACCTGATAATTTTTTATAAAATCAATCTATTACTACTGCTACAACCCAATTCCCACGACAAGGCAGGATCGGGTCAGAATAAAAAAAGCAGACCTTCTCGGGGAGGATAAAGGCCTGCTATAAGTCTAATTACGCATTTACCAGGCGTCCGCTTTGAAGCCTGACGGCATCACCCACAGCGTGGCGTGGCGTGTTGTATTGGGTAACGGTCTGTAAACTGCCGTTTCTCATTTTCACTTTGATGATGTAGGTCGTTGAAAGCAACTTGCGTTCAGCGTTACTTACATCATTCGTATTGTCATCAATTTCATTGATAGAAATGATCGTCCCGCATTCAGTACAAGCAATAGTAGTACTACCCTGTGAATTGAGGGTGTTGCTGATAACGGATGCAGCATTGGGGTCTGTTAACGGCATCTGTGCAAGGTCATGCCTTGCAGGAGTCAAGCTGGTGACAACGGCGCTACCAAGCACACTGAACACAGTCAGCACTGTTGCAGCGACTAGAACCATAGGATGAGTTTTATTGGTATTCGATGTCATCTTTAAATTTAATTCTCGACTATTGATTTGCTGTTATACAGACCAACAGGAAACTTGACATGAATTAAAGCGAGAAGTGTGCCAGATATAAAAAGATCATATAAATCAAAATGTTATTATTATTTGTGTTAAGTGTTGCATCTTCAGGCGTGTCTCCAATCTGAGACATACCTGAAGGGTTTTGTTTAACTTATTGAAAGATAAATATTTTTATCGTCTCTAGTTTGAGACATTAATGAGTGGTGGGATCGTTCTTGAATAAAGCAGGGGTGAGTTGATGGCGTTGCAGCAATTTGTAAAACTCGGTGCGATTGCGCTGAGCCAGGCGTGCCGCCTGCGTGACTCCACCGTTAGTGGCTTTCAGCAGTTTTACCAGGTAATCACGCTCGAAGTTCTTGCGTGCTATTTCAAATGGCACGATGCCGCCAATATCTTCCTGCAAGGCTTTCTGTACCAGGGTAACCGGGATCAATGGCGTGGTGCACAGTACGACAGTTTGTTCCACGATATTCTGTAATTGCCGTACATTGCCTGGCCATGGGGCTGCGATGAGCAGTTCCATGGCTTCGGGCGCAAAGCCATTGAGTTTTTTCCGGTATTTTGTCGCCAGCTCATTCAGGAAGTTATTGGCGAGAAGAGAAATGTCCTCGCGGCGTGCAGCTAGGGCCGGAATATCGAGTCCGACTACATTGATCCGGTAATACAAGTCTTCACGGAAGCGGCCGGATTTCATTTCTTCAGCAAGATTGCGATGGGTTGCAGAAATGATGCGAACATCAATGCTGATGCTGCTACTCGACCCAACAGGCCGGATGGCCCGTTCCTGTAAGGCACGCAGTAATTTGACCTGTAGGGGAAGTGGCATGTCGCCAATTTCATCCAGGAATAAGGTGCCGCCATCTGCAGTCTGGAAAAGTCCTTTATGATCGCGCAGTGCGCCCGTAAACGCTCCTTTGCTGTGGCCGAACAGTTCTGATTCCAGCAAGGCCTCTGGAATGGCACCGCAGTTGATGGCAATGAATGGCTGGTTGCGACGAGGGCTGGCATGGTGAATGGCACGTGCTAGCAGCTCTTTTCCAGTTCCGCTTTCGCCCTGAATAAAGACGCTGGCATCGGAGATGGCCATGAGTTTTGCCTGGCCCAGCAAGTTTTCCATCTGGGGGCTGCGTGTAATGATGGATTGGCGCCATTCGATATCGGCATCATCTGCATCTGAATGCAGAGCGCTGGTACCAACACGCAATGCAGTTTCCACTTGCTGCAATAAGGATTTACTGTCAAAAGGTTTGGTGAGGAATCCAAATACACCGCGCTGAGTAGCAGCGACTGCATCTGGAATCGAGCCATGGGCCGTGATCATGATGACGGGAAGGGCAGGATCGGATTTGTGGATAGTGTCGAAGAGCGTCAGGCCGTCCATACCTGGCATGCGCAGGTCAGTAATGACCAGATGCGGCCTGCTGATGGCGATTTGCGACAGTGCCTCTTCCGCATTACTTGCTGCAATGACTTGATAGCCAGCTGCTTTTAATCTCATACCCAGAAGTGTCAGGATGTCCGGGTCATCATCTACTGTAAGAATTTTCTTTGTTACTTCAGTCATTTACTTGTTGCTCCGATTGGAATCTTTCAGCGATTTCTGCATCATGCTCCTCTCAATTTGTTTTAATTCGTCCAGTTTGCGTTGCAAGTTCGTGGCTTTCTGCTGGTTTTCTTCTGCACGTTTCTGTTCTTCGCGGATAAGCTGGTTAAGTCTGGTAGTTTCACTGGCATGCTCTCGCAATATAGCCAGCAGCCCGTACTCTGCTTTGTTCAGGTGCTTGATGCGTGATAATTCATCAAGCAAGGGTTGTGCCTTGCCGGTATCCCGCAATCTGCTACCTGGGATACTGTAGATGGTGGCAGCCTTAAACTTCTGGTATAGGTTGTCAGGAGTGTCGCTGATTTTTTGCAATGTTTGGGCCAGTTCTTTTCTTTGACTATCCTGGGATGATTCGGGAAAGTCACTGGCAAACTCCAGCAATGTGACTATAGGTATGCTTTTTTGCTGGGTACCGCTGGTCGTGCTTGGTATCACGGAGGGGCTGCTTGCTTCAAGGACATTACTGCTGGTGCTGGTGGCAGGCTTGGGTAATGGTTGCTTCTGGTGCGCGCAGGCGCTGAGTAAAAATGCGAAAAACACCAGAGCATATAAGTGTTGATGATTCATGACTTATCGGCTTTCAATGGAAGGGTGACACGGAAATGGGCACCGTGTTTTGAAGGTAGCAGTGTGATTTCACCAGCATGGGCATCTACATATTCCTTGGCAATTGAGAGGCCAAGGCCGCTGCCGCTGACCAGGCTCTGGTAAGCATCGTCCCCGCGATAAAACGGATCATATAGTCTGTCTTTGTCTGCCGTCATGATACCGGGGCCACTATCATGCACTAGGATGACGGCATGATCATTCTCCTGCATGATGGAGAAGCGGATGCTGCTGGATGGCAAGGTATATTTGATGGCGTTGGAAAGCAGGTTATCGATAATGGAGTGAATTTTTTCACGGTCTCCCATGATTGCAATGTCTGAGGGGGAAAAATTGCGCTGGATATCAATGTTTTTACTGCTGATAGTCAATGCGTAATCTGCCAGTATGCTTTCTGCAAGCGGGACGAGGGCCACGGCTTCCAGCTTGAGTTGTGGCGTGTGAAATTGTACAGCCGTGAAACTCAGGAGGTTTTCTATCATTTTCTGCAGGCGCAGACTGCTTTCACGCAGGATGTCCGTAATTTCGCGTTGTTGAGACGTCAAAGTGCCGCCAACCTCATCATTCAGCAATTCACTGCCTTCACGAATCGCTGTGAGTGGGGTTTTGAGTTCGTGTGAAACATTACGCAGAAAACGTTGTTTTTGCTGATCCAGCTCTGTCAATTGCAGGCGTAACCAGTTCAAGCGTTCTCCCAGATTGCGCAAATCTCCTGGCCCGTCAATGCTGATCAGTTCCGTATAATCACCTTCACCCAGCTTGCGAATGGCTGCGTCCATGCGCCTGATGGGTTGGGCAACCAGGAACGTAATCATCACGGCAACCAATAGCGCAACTGGTATCAGGGTCAGGGTCTGCCAGAGCATGATTTGCTGGGTGCGTTCAGCAGTTTCTGCCAGGATGGCAGACTCCCGGTCAATCTGGCGATTATTCTCATCCAGGATATCCTGGGCTTGCGTCGTCAGCTCAGCAAAATGATTGACAATTTCAGCCGCCAGTTTTGTGTTATCCGGATGTCCCATCATGTTCTGGAACAAGGTTTGTTCTTGCTCAGAGAGGGCGTGTAATGCGTTTTTCTGGATGTTGGACAGGCGCAGGTGACTCAAATCCTGCCAAGATTCTGTAAATTTTTCGTGGGCACGCTCATAGTTTTCCAGCAGGCTGCTGTCTTCCAGTACGAAATATTGACGTGCACTGCGCTCCATGAGCGTGATTTGTTCTACAAGGGCGCGACTGGCGCGTGTTGCCTGTACCGCTTGGGTCACTGCATTGCGGCTTTGGGCAGCGAGGCGGTCGAGGTAAAGTGCTGCGTTCCCAAACGCAAAGAAGAGCGGGAGCATTGCAAGCGCAAAGCCAATAAGCAGCAACTTGAGGAAGGATTTGGGATAGGCAATCTGCAAGGCTGGGTTTCCGTTTCTCGTTGTGTGGCAATGACAGGTTTAAAAAGGGAATAATTATCTTAAATCATCTATTTTCTGAGGGGCAGGTGATCATTGTCCTATAAAACCAAGATGTGACAAGTCCAAGTATAATAGCCCTCATGGCTAATCTTTCCCTGATTGTTGCCGTGGCACATCGCCGCGTCATCGGACTAAATAACACCTTGCCCTGGCATTTGCCGGAAGATCTTAAACGTTTCCGTGCATTAACGACGGGTCATCATATCATTATGGGCCGTAAGACTTATGAATCGCTGAACCGCTTGTTGCCGGACCGAACCACTGTCATTGTGACACGTAACCAGCATTATGCGGTGCCTGGTGCTCTGATCGCCAGTAGCCTGGAGCAGGCCATTGAGTTTACTGCCATGGCGGATGACGACGAAGCGTTCCTGATTGGAGGGGCTGAGTTATACCAGGAGGGATTGAGGCTTGCAGACCGGCTTTATATTACAGAGATAGATGCCGAGTTTGCTGGCGACGCTTTTTTACCGGAATTTGACTTGCAGGAGTGGCAGGAAACAGGGCGTGAGGAATTGATCAGTGCCAAGGGGTTGCCATTCCGTTACCTGACTTACGAACGCAAGGCATAGCACATAGCATGCAATCATCTGCTGGGCCTGCAGAATCAGTCTGCAGGCCCAGCTTCAGGCATCAGTGGGCGACACAGTCAACGTAATAATGCGCCTTGCCATCCACGATTTCTTTCACCAGGCCATGGACATCTGTCTCAAACCCTGGGAAATGCTCGTTGAAGTCACGGGCAAAGCGCAGGTAGTTGATGATGACCTGGTTGAAACGCTCCCCAGGAATCAACAATGGAATGCCAGGGGGGTAGGGTGTCAGCAGCACGGCTGTGATGCGACCTTCCAGCTCATCTATCAGTACGCGCTCTATCTTACGGTGCGCGACTTTTGCGAAAGCATCAGTTGGCTTCATGGCTGGCACCATGTTGGACAGGTACATTTCGGTTGTGAGACGCGCCACATCATTGGCTTTGTAAACTTCATGGATTTGCGTGCATAAATCCCTGAGACCCATACGCTCATACCGGGAGTGCTTCCCTACGAATTCAGGCAGTACCTTCCACAATGGCTGATTCTTGTCGTAATCGTCCTTGAATTGCTGCAAGGCAGTTACCATGGTATTCCAGCGACCCTTGGTAATGCCGATAGTGAACATGATGAAGAATGAGTAGAGACCGGTTTTCTCCACGATCACGCCATGCTCTGCCAGGTACTTGGTGACGATGGCAGCGGGAATGCCGATGTCGTCAGAGAATGCGCCGTCTACATCCAGCCCTGGCGTGATGATGGTAGCCTTGATCGGGTCGAGCATATTGAAACCTTCGGCAAGATTGCCGAAACCGTGCCAGCGTTCACCGGCCTTCAACATCCAGGCAGCGCGTTCTTCAATGCCTTCTTCGGAAAGGTCATCCGGCCCCCAGACTTTAAACCACCAGTCACTGCCCCATTCCTCGTCTACCTTGCGCATGGCACGGCGGAAATCCAGCGCTTCCATGATGGATTCCTCCACCAGGGCTGTGCCGCCCGGGGCTTCCATCATGGCAGCGGCAACATCACAGCTGGCAATGATGGAATATTGCGGGCTGGTCGAGGTGTGCATCAGGTAGGCCTCATTGAAGAGGTCACGATCCAGCTGGATATCCTGCGCATCCTGCACCAATATCTGCGAGGCCTGGCTCAGGCCAGCCAACAGTTTGTGGGTGGACTGGGTGGAGAACACCATGGATTCCTTGCAGCGCGGTCGGTCGGCGCCAATGGCGTGATAATCGCCATAGAAATCATGGAAGGTGGCGTGTGGCAGCCAGGCTTCATCAAAATGCAGGGTGTCGATCTTGCCATCCAGCATTTCCTTGATTTCCTCGACGTTGTAAAGCACGCCATCGTAGGTGGACTGTGTGATGGTCAATACGCGAGGCTTGACAGTTTTGTCGCCAATAAAAGGGTTGGCTTCCAGTTTTTTCTGAATGTTTTCCCAGGAAAACTCTTCTTTCGGGATGGGGCCGATGATGCCGAAATGGTTGCGGGTTGGCATCAGGAAGATCGGGATAGCCCCGGTCATGATGATGGAGTGCAATACCGATTTGTGACAGTTACGATCCACAATGACCACATCACCCGGAGCAACTGTGGAATTCCATACTATCTTGTTTGAAGTGGAGGTGCCGTTGGTGACGAAGTAGAGATGGTCACAATTGAAAATGCGTGCCGCATTGCGTTCGGAAGCAGCTACTGGACCAGTATGGTCAAGCAACTGGCCAAGCTCATCTACGGCGTTACAAACGTCGGCACGCAACATGTTTTCGCCGAAGAATTGGTGGAACATCTGACCAACAGGTGACTTGAGGAAAGCCACACCTCCGGAATGCCCAGGACAGTGCCAGGAATATGAACCATCTGCTGCATAGTGAGTGAGCGCACGGAAGAACGGCGGTGGCAGGCTGTCCAGATAGGTGCGGGCTTCACGCACAATATAGCGTGCGACGAACTCGGGCGTATCCTCGAACATGTGAATGAAACCATTCAGTTCACGCAGGATTTCGTTGGGGATATGGCGTGATGTGCGGGTTTCACCATGCAGGAAGATGGGAATTTCCTCATTGCGGAAACGAATTTCATCAACGAAATTGCGCAGGTTCTCCAGCGCTTCCGGCGATTCTTCGATGAATTCTTCATCATCTATCGACAGAATGAATGCCGATGCGCGGCTTTGTTGCTGGGCAAACGACGTCAGGTCACCATAACTGGTGACACCCAGTACCTCAAAACCTTCATCTTCAATAGCTTTGGCCAGGACACGGATGCCCAGGCCGGAAGAATTTTCTGAGCGGAAATCTTCGTCAATAATGACGACTGGAAAGCGAAATTTCATGAGGCCTCCTGAAGGCTGCCTGGATTTAAAAAAAGCGCAATATAGCACACCAGATCGTAATTAATACGATCATGTTTTCAGATAGATGGTCAGATTTTTGGCAGAGTTACACCTATCTGCCCTTGGTACTTGCCATTCCTGTCTTTATAGGATGTTTCGCATACCTCATCTGATTCAAAGAACAATACCTGGGCACAGCCTTCTCCCGCATAAATTTTTGCTGGCAGGGGAGTCGTATTGCTGAATTCCAGTGTGACATATCCTTCCCATTCAGGTTCAAATGGTGTGACATTGACGATAATGCCGCAGCGCGCATAGGTGGATTTTCCCAGACAGACCGTGAGCACACTGCGCGGAATACGGAAATATTCCACTGTGCGTGCCAATGCGAAGGAGTTGGGAGGGATGATACAAAAGTCATTCTTGAATTCAACAAACGAGTTAGGATCAAAATTCTTCGGGTCAACAATGGTGCTGTTGATGTTGGTGAAGACCTTGAATTCATCAGCGCAGCGAATATCGTAGCCATAGCTGGATGTGCCGTAGGACACGATTTTCTGGCCGTGCACTTCGCGCACCAGGTTGGGTTCAAATGGCTCGATCATGCCATGCTGCTCAGCCATACGGCGTATCCACTTATCGGATTTGATGCTCATGTAATATTCTTCCGCTAGAAAGACAAAAAGCGAAGTTGACGGGATGACTGGCCATGATGACCAGTCATCCCGCGCACAACGCTTGAATCAGAGGTATAGAGGTTTATGCCTGTTTATCGCCGCCCAGCTGGATGCTGTAGCGCCAGAACTGGTCTTCGTGTTCGAAAATCACTCTGGATGCTTCCGGATCGCTGCTGCCTGCCGGGTACTGGTGTACAGGATTGCGATCCTTGGACCATGCCTCAATGACTGGGTCCACCAGGCGCCATTGCGCTTCCACTTCGCTAATATGCAGATAATGCGAGTTGTCGCCTTCCATCAGGTTCAGCAACAGGGCTTCATAAGCATCAATGGTTTCATCGCCTTCCTGACGGTTGGCGCCATCCAGCTCAATCGAGCGGGTGGCAACATCCAGTCCTGGAATCTTGGACTGGATTTCCAGTTTGATGCATTCACGCGGCTGAATACCGATGATCAGCCAGTTCTGTTCTTGTCCCTTACCCAGTTGCAGCGGCGCTTTCTTGAAGCGGATGGCAATACGGGTATCTGCCTCATGCAGGCGCTTGGCAGTACGGATATAGAACGGGACACCTTGCCAGCGTGGATTGTCGATGAACAGTTTGAGCGCAGCATAGGTTTCTACCACGCTGCTGCTGTCGCCAAGCTCTTCCAGATAGCCGGGGACTTGCTCACCCTTGACTTCGCCCGCTGAATATTGCGCACGGAAGGCGTTCTTTTCCAGTTGATCAACCGGAATAGGGCGGATGGCTTCCAACACCTTGATTTTTTCGGCGCGAACGTCATCGGGACTCAGGGATGCGGGTTGCTCCATCGCAGTCAGTGCCAGTGTTTGCAACACGTGGCTCTGGATCATGTCGCGCAATGCGCCCGTGGCATCATAGAACTGGGTGCGCTCACCGACGCCTAGTTGCTCGGTATTGGTGATCTGCACATGGTCAATGTACTGATTGTTCCACAATGGCTCAAGGATGGTATTGGCAAAGCGTTGCAACATGATGTTCTGCAGCGCGGATTTGCCAAGATAATGGTCAATACGATAGACCTGGCTTTCCTTGAGGTGCTTGGTGATCGAGGATTGCAATTCCTGGGCGGACTTGAGATCTGTGCCAAATGGCTTCTCGACCACGACACGGCGCCAGTATTTATCTTCCTTGGTCAGGCCTACGCCAGCCAGCTGATCCACAATGGTAGCGAAATCAGAAGGGCGCACGGACAGGAAGAAGGCCAGATTCTGCGGGAAAATGGCTTCATTGGACAATGTTTCTTTCATGCGAGTGAAAGAAGTAGCGTCATCAGGTGGATTGGCATGATAGTGATGACGCTCGATAAAGCGCTTGAACACTGCCTGGTCATAGCCTTTGGGGAACTTGGCATCCAGCATGCTCTTGATGTCGGCCAGCCAGTCCTCGCGGGAAACCTGGCCACGACCTACGGACAGAATTGCCATATTTTCAGGCAAGCGACCGGCCTGATCCAGTCGGAACAAACCGGGCATGAGTTTGATGCGGGACAGGTTGCCGCTGGCGCCAAACAGTACAAGGGTACAAGGGTCGATGACTTTCATTCAGTGTTCTCTAATCAAGTTGATTGCAGATGATTGAAGGCAAGCCGTGAGCGGCTTGCCCGTTCAAGTTTACTTGGTTTTTACTGCGTGGCCACCAAACGCATTGCGCATCAGGGAAAGCAGTTTGTAGCTATAACCCTTGGAGTCCTGGCTTCTGAAACGTGCCTGCAATGCCACGGTCAACACTGGGGCTGCCACACCTTGATCTACTGCCTCGACAACCGTCCAGCGGCCTTCGCCTGAGTCTGCCACGTATGGAACAATGGTAGCGAGTTCCTGATCATGAGCCAAGGCTTCAGCAGTCAGGTCAAGCAGCCAGCTGCGGACAACGGAACCATGACGCCAGAGTTCAGTAATCTGTGCGAGGTCGAGGCCAAACTCTTCCTTGCCCTTGAGCAGATCCAAGCCTTCTGCAAATGCCTGCATCATGCCGTATTCAATACCGTTGTGTATCATTTTGGTGAAGTGGCCTGAACCAACAGGGCCTACGTGTGCCCAGCCGCGATCTTCGTGTGTCAGTGCCTTGGCAATCGGAGCAATGATATCAGCAGCTTCCTTGGCACCACCGTACATCAGGCAGTAACCGTTTTCCAGACCCCAGATACCGCCGGATGTGCCACAGTCGATGAAATGGATACCCTGTTCTGCCAGCCATGCCCCACGGCGTTGGCTGTGCTTGTAGTTTGAGTTACCGCCGTCAACGATGATATCGCCCTTGTTGAGCAGGGGAACCAGATCCTTGATCTGGTTTTCAGTGATTTCGCCACTAGGCAGCATGAGCCAAACGATTTTCTGGGGTTCGCCCGAAAGCTTGGCAACAGCATCTTCTACAGAAGTAGCCGGGATCATGCCATTGGTCAGAGAAATTTGGTTAACGGTATCCTCGTTGAAATCGAAGCCAACGACTTCAATACCGTGTTTCAGCAGGCGGCGAGTCATGTTGCCACCCATTTTTCCTAGACCTATCATTGCAAGTTTCATTGATTTTTCCTTGATGAGGAGAATGCCATCTTCCTTTTGGGTAAGACTTTTGGGGTAAGATGAACCTAGTTGATAATTAAGATCAGCATATAGCTAGGCAATTATAACGTGAAGGTTTTATATCATGCAAAATACAACGCAATCTTTGGTAGTTAATAATCAGGTCAGCCGCTGGCAAGTGTTTACTGCACAGGAGGCCTTGAATGAACGTGCTGTTCGGCATATTGAAGAAGCTGCCCGGAATGCGATCGCTAGGCAAGGCAGTTTCAGCATTGTGTTGGCAGGTGGCAGCACGCCTAAAAGCGTCTATCAGCTGCTGCCGGGAATAGAAACTGACTGGGGAAAATGGCATGTGT
Organism: Methylobacillus rhizosphaerae; assembly: GCF_900187985.1. Taxonomy (GTDB): domain Bacteria; phylum Pseudomonadota; class Gammaproteobacteria; order Burkholderiales; family Methylophilaceae; genus Methylobacillus; species Methylobacillus rhizosphaerae. Next base: position 136,036 of record NZ_FZOA01000003.1, on the reverse strand, counting down.
ACTATGGCGATGACCGTTGCCTGCCACCAGAGCATGAAGAGCGTAATAGCCTGATGGCGCATGAGGCCTGGCTCAAGCATGTGGCGATTCCTGCGGCACAGGTCCACGATATCCCGGCTGAGCAAGGGCCTGAGGCAGCAGCGCAGGCATATAACCAGATACTTCAGAATGCCGGGGAGTTTGACCTTGTGTTGCTCGGATTGGGAGAGGATGGACATACTGCCAGCTTGTTCCCCGGACATATCTGGGATGACAATCAAGCTGCGGTACCCGTTTTCGGGGCCCCCAAGCCACCGCCTGAGCGTGTGTCCATCAGTGCCGGACGCTTGAGTCAGGCCAGAGAAGTGGTGTTTTTCGTGACAGGGGCAGGGAAGCAGGAAGCTGTGGATAACTGGCGTCGTGGTGAAGCAATTCCTGCCAGCCTGATCAAGCCGACAAATGGGGTGGACATTTTTATTTTCGGCGTCAACCTGTAATCGGCAATCGAGTCTCTATCTTGAGGCTCGATTGCCCTGTAAGTACTAGGTTTTCTCGATGACGATATTCGGGAACTTGCTACTGTGATCCCGACCGAGTGCTGCAACCTTGACCGCAGCACGCCGGGCGATGGATTTGTAAATACCGGCAATCTGCCCGGATGGGTCGGCCACGACAGTAGGCCTGCCGCTGTCGGTTTCTTCACGGATACGGATATCAAGCGGCAAGCTGCCCAGTAACTCCGTATCATAGTCAGCACACATTTTGGCGGCTCCACCGGAGCCGAAAATATGTTCCTCATGACCGCATTGTGAACAGATATGCGTGCTCATGTTTTCCACAATGCCGAGGATGGGAATGTTGACCTTCTCGAACATTTTCAATCCCTTGCGTGCATCCAGCAATGCAATATCCTGCGGTGTGGTAACAATAATGGCGCCTGTGACAGGCACTTTCTGCGAAAGTGTCAATTGGATATCCCCTGTGCCTGGGGGTAGGTCAACGATGAGGTAGTCCAGATCTTGCCAGCGTGTATCACGCAATAGCTGTTCCATGGCACCGACGACCATGGGGCCGCGCCAGACCATGGGGGTGTCCATATCGATCAAGAAGCCGATGGACATGGCCTGGACACCATAATGTTCCAGTGGCGTCATGGTCTTGCCATCTGTGCTTTCGGGCTTACCATGAATGCCCAGCATGTGTGGCTGCGACGGGCCGTAGATATCGGCATCCAATATGCCGACGCGAGCGCCTTCTTCTGCCAGGGCCAATGCCAGGTTGACGGCAGTCGTGGATTTACCGACCCCACCCTTGCCTGAGGCAACGGCAATGATATTTTTGACATTGGGAATCAGTTGCACCCCAGGCTGCACTCTATGGGAAACAATGCGGCTGGTGATACCAACAGACACGTTGCCTACATCAGGCAGTGTCTTGAGGGCTGCTATGATTTGTGTCCGGAGGTCGTTCAGGATGCTGTTGGCGGGATAGTCCAGTACGATATCAATGGCGACATGGTTATCGTTGATCGTGATCTGTCGCACTGATTTACTGCTGACAAAATCCTTACCGGTATTGAGGTCTATGACAGTACGGAGCACGTCCTGTACCTGAAGTTCGGTAAGTGGCATGAAGAAGTCTTTCTGTTAATTTCGTAAGAAGGCATTCTAGCGCAAGCGGATTGCTTATGTGAAACCGTGTCAGTTTGCTAGAATGCTGAATTCTTTATGTCGCCTTGTTGATCATCATGTCTGGAAATCCCGTTTCGAATGCATCACGCAAAATACTGGTCACGTCTGCACTCCCTTATGCCAATGGCAGTATTCACCTTGGACACATGGTGGAATATGTCCAGACAGATGTATGGGTGCGTTTCCAGAAAATGCAGGGGCATACTGTCCATTATGTATGTGCAGATGATACCCATGGCACGCCTATCATGCTCCGCGCCGAGAAAGAGGGAGTTACACCGGAAACGCTGATCGAACGGGTGCATGCGGAGCATTACACGGATTTCAGTGATTTTCTCGTGCAGTTTGATAACTATTACTCGACAAATTCCGAGGAAAATCGTGAGTTGTCAGGCCGAATCTATCGTGAACTGGAGTCCAATGACAAGATTGCGGTGCGCACGATTGAGCAATACTACGATCCGGTCAAGAACATGTTCCTGCCAGACCGGTTTATCAAAGGCGAGTGCCCCAAGTGTCATACCAAGGATCAGTATGGCGATTCCTGCGAATCCTGTGGCACGACTTACAGCCCGACCGAATTGATTAACCCGTATTCTGCAGTATCAGGCGCTACGCCGGTACGCAAGGAAACTGAGCATTACTTCTTCAAGCTAAGCGAATGCGAAGATTTCCTCAAGGAGTGGACGCGTTCAGGTACTTTGCAGCAGGAAGCTGCCAACAAAATGGGTGAATGGTTTGCCTCCGGCCTTTCGGATTGGGATATCTCACGCGATGCGCCGTATTTCGGTTTTGAGATTCCAGGTGCGCCAGGCAAGTATTTCTATGTCTGGCTGGATGCACCTATTGGCTATATGGCGAGTTTCAAGAACCTTGCTGCGCGTGAAGGGCTGGATTTTGATGAGTACTGGAACGCTGATAGCCAGACTGAGCTTTATCATTTTATCGGCAAGGATATTCTGTATTTTCATGCCTTGTTCTGGCCTGCAACCTTGAAATTCTCAGGGCATCGCCAGCCGACGAAGATTTTTGCACATGGCTTCCTGACCGTGAACGGCGAGAAAATGTCCAAGTCTCGAGGTACATTCATTACAGCGCGCAGCTACCTTGAACATGTAAAGAATCCGGAATATCTGCGTTATTACTACGCTGCCAAGCTCAATGGCACCATGGAGGATATCGACCTCAACCTTGAAGACTTCATGGCCCGTGTCAACAGCGACCTGGTCGGTAAGTACATTAACATTGCCAGCCGTACTGCCGGGTTTATTGCCAAGCGGTTTGATGGAGTGCTGGCTGAGGTTGTGGACAATCCTGTGATTGCTGAGTTGCGGAATGCGGCAGAGAGTATTCGTGAAAGTTTCGATAAACGGGATACTGCACGTGCCTTACGCGATATTATGGCCCTGGCCGACAAAGCCAATGCATACGTCGCTGAAAATGCTCCCTGGGAGATGGCAAAGCAACCGGAGAAAAACACTGCCTTGCACGAGGTATGTACTGCGTCGCTGGAAATGTTCCGTTTACTGACCTTGTACCTCAAGCCTGTACTACCCAAATTGGCGCAATCTATCGAGATATTCCTCAATATTGAACCACTGGCCTGGCGCGATATTGCGCAGCCACTGGCTGCCGGACACAGGATTGAGGCTTACCAGCATTTGATTACCCGTGTTGATCCCAAGCAGATCGAAGCCATGGTCGAAGCAAACAAGGAGTCCCTGCAGGCAACCGCGGCTCCTGCCGAGCCTGCACAGCCAGCGCCGGAAGAGGCCAGTTATATTTCCATTGACGATTTCACCAAGGTAGACCTGCGCATTGCTCGTATTGCCAATGCCGAGCATGTGGAAGGCGCAGAAAAATTATTGCGCCTGACATTGGATATTGGTGAAGAAAAACCGCGTCAGGTGTTTGCTGGTATCAAGGCTGCCTATGATCCTGAAAGCCTGAAAGGGCGATTGACGGTAATGGTTGCCAACCTTGCACCGCGCAAGATGAAATTTGGCTTGTCAGAAGGCATGGTGCTGGCAGCCAGTGATGAGCGTGGGGGGCCATTTATTCTTTCCCCTGATAGCGGCGCGCAGCCTGGGATGCGGGTTAAATAAACCTCGCTCGCTGAGCCTATAAAACAAAAAGCCCCTGAAAAGGGGCTTTTTGCATCATCAGTACAGTGAGTCTCTATTTCTTGTCTGCTTTGGCGGCTTTCTCTGCCTTGCCCTTGCTCACTGATATTTCTCCACGCAGCTTGTCTATACTCTTCTTGCCAAATCCTTTGACATTGCCCAGGTCGTCCACTGATTTGAAGTCGCCATTGGCTTTGCGGTATTCCACAATGGCTTGTGCTTTCGCAGGCCCAACTCCTTTGATGGATTCCAACTCAGTGGCAGAGGCAGTATTGAGGTCTACCGCCGCCATGACATTCAGTGAAACTCCTAACACCATTACAATAGCCAGAAACAATGCTTTAATCATGATTTTCTCCCATTATAACAATTGGTTAATTGATATTGTTTTACTTTTTCTGATACGGGCAAGTGGAGCATATGCCTGACAATAACCAGAGGTCAATAGGTGAAAATCACGACGATGATGTGAAAAAACGACTAAATTTCTTGAATGGAGGCGCTGATATTCTGCAGTGCTACCAAGGGATCACCTGCCTGGGTAATTGGCCGCCCGATGACCAGGTAACTCGACCCTGACGCCAATGCCTGGGCAGGGGTGGCCACCCGGGACTGGTCATCCAGGCTGGCATCAGCCGGACGGATGCCGGGTGTTACCAGGCAAAAATCCGTGCCCAGTGCCTGGCGTAATGCTGGTGCTTCCTGCGCGGAGCAGACAACACCGTCAAGCCCGGCTTGCTGTGTCAGTCGAGCCAGTCGTAATACGTGTTGTTCAACAGGTGTATCAATCCCTAGTTGCGACAGACCTGTCTGGTTCATACTGGTGAGTACCGTGACTGCAATCAATAATGGAGAGTGACCACTGCGTGCCACGCCTTCACGGGCAGCTACCATCATGTCGCTGCCACCAGATGCATGTACATTCAGCATCCATACGCCCAGTTTGCTTGCGGCTTCACAAGCCTTGGCAACTGTAGTGGGAATATCATGAAACTTGAGGTCCAGAAATACCCCAAAATTACGCTCTACCAGCTTCTCCACCAATTGCGGACCTGCTGCAGTGAACAATTCTTTCCCTACTTTCAGTCTGCACAAGGCAGGGTCAAGCTGTTGCGCAAGGGCGAGAGCGCCAGCGGCATTCGCATAGTCTAGGGCGACGATAATCTTGGGGTCATTCATACAGCTGCTTCTTTGGTTTCAGGTGATAGGGATTCCCAGGCATTGCATGCCGGGCATTGCCAGTGGAAATTGCGGGCGCGGAAACCGCACTGGTCACAGTAATGTGCACTGCGGTTACCAATGGCATAACGCACAGTTTGCTGCATGAGCAGAGCATCTTGCTGATTGGCACTTTCCAGCATGGATTGCGCGCGCAGGAACTGGTCCAGTGTCTGCAGGCTGGGTTTGCGCTGCAGTTCCTCACGAGCGAGTTCTTCAGCGCTGGCAGGGCCTTCCTCGCTGAGGGTGGTTTCATAGACCAGGTTCAGTATGGAGGCAAGTTTATATGATTGCAGGTAACCTTTGAGCAGGACGATGCCTTCCTCCAACTTGCCTAGCGTCTTGTAACTATTGAGTAATTTTGGCGCAACCAGGCCAAGATATTCAGGCTGCTGGAACTCGATACGCTTCCAGAAGGAGATAGCCAGCTTATGATTGCCGCTGCCAGCTTCCAGATCTCCCAGCATGATGTTGGCACGTACGCAGCGTTTGTCAGCTTCAATCGCTGTATCCAGGGCGTGCCGCGCGCTATGGGCATCGTGTTCGAGTATGGCCTGCATGGCAATTTCACAGTGAAATTGTGCTACTTCCTTGCGGAAAGAAATGCCGGACAATCGTTCCAGTTCAGTTGCACTCTTGATGGCGCGATTCCATTCACGTTCACGGATATAGATTTCCAGCAGTGCACGCAAGGCAGTTTGCTTGTAGCGGCTGTCATGCAGTGAAGTAAATAATTCTTCTGCACGATCAAAAAGGCCTGCCTTGAGATAATCCTGTGCCAGCTCAGCCATGACAGCCTGTTTCTGCTGGTCTGGCAGTTCTTTGCGTTCCAGCAGGTTCAGGTGTAGGTGAATGGCGCGATCCATTTCGCCACGGCGACGGAACAGGCTGCCCAATGCAAAATGCAATTCCATGGAGTCAGCATTGGCTTGAACAGCTTCTATGAAAGCTTCGATTGCCTTGTCATGTTGATCACTGATAAGAAAATTCAGCCCCTTGAAATAAGCGGCAGGCAGTGCTGTAGATTCTGTCAGAAGTTGGTTGATATCCACTCGGGCAGCCAGCCAGCCGAGTGTAAAGAAGAGGGGGAGGGCAAGCAGCCACCAGTATTCAAATTCCATGATTTATTTCCATCCCTGTCTCAGTGCGGCAGACATTCTGTCCGGGCAGGCGTGACAAGGAGCATCCTTATCATTTGTTCAGTTTCAGGTTCTTGATTTCTTTTTCCAGCACCAGCAGTTTGCGACGTTGACTGATCAGGGAGCCGACGCAGGCAATGATGCCTGCAATAATGCCGCTGAAAAAGGTAATGAGCAGCATCAGGGAAAGAGGAGCTTTCCATGAATAACCAAGATAATAAACAAGTTCAACCGGTTCAGAGTTCTTGAAGGCAAAACCCAGCAACAGAATGAACAACAGGACGCCAAGTATTGTATATAAGGTACGCATATTGTGATTCTACCCAAGCACTGCAGAAAACGCACAATATCTGTCGCAAAAAATAAAAAAAGCGGCAGTATCGTTCAGATACAGCCGCTTCTTTTTAGCGCAGTATGATTAACTGGTGCTACCGTCTACGCGTTCACGTAGCTCTTTGCCTGCCTTGAAGTGAGGTACATGTTTCTCAGGTACCTGTACTTTGTCGCCAGTCTTGGGGTTACGCCCTAGTCGCGGTGGACGGTAGTTCAAGCTGAAGCTACCGAAACCACGAATTTCGATACGTTCACCAGACGCAAGGTTATCCGTCATTGAGTCAAGAATAGCCTTGACGGAAAGTTCTGCGTCCTTGACGACCAGTTGCGGAAAGCGCGCAGCCAGGTTGGCAATCAACTCCGATTTGGTCATGACACTATGGCCTTACTCGTTGTTTTTGCCGTCAAGCTTGGCTTTCAGCAACGCACCAAGATTGGTAGTGCCAGCAGAACCGGCATCATTGCTGAATTTCTGCAGAGCATCAGCTTCGTCAGCAAGATCCTTGGCCTTGATGGACAGGGCGATAGAACGGTTCTTGCGGTCGATGTTAGTGATGCGAGCTTCAACTTCGTCACCTTCCTTGAGAATGGTAGAAATATCTTCTACCTTGTCGCGGGAAGCTTCAGAAGAGCGCAGGTAGCCTTCAACTTCGTTGTCCAAGGCAATGACGGCACCCTTGGCTTCAACAGACTTGACGGTACCCTTAACAATAGCGCCCTTGTCATTCAGTGCTGCATACGCGCTGAACGGATCGCTGTCGAGTTGCTTGACACCCAGAGAGATACGTTCTTTTTCAACGTCGATGCTGAGTACCACTGCTTCGAGTTCATCACCCTTCTTGAAGTTGCGGATAGCTTCTTCGCCAGTCTGGTTCCAGGACAGGTCGGACAAGTGAACCAGGCCATCAATACCACCAGGCAGACCGATGAATACACCGAAATCAGTAATGGACTTGATCTGGCCGCTGACCTTGTCACCCTTCTTGTGGGAGGCTGCAAAGTCATCCCATGGGTTTGCCTGGCATTGCTTCATGCCCAGGGACAGGCGACGACGGTCTTCGTCGATCTCAAGAATCATGACTTCTACTTCGTCACCCAGTTGGGCGATCTTGGCAGGGTGAACGTTCTTGTTGGTCCAGTCCATTTCGGACACGTGTACCAAGCCTTCGATACCTGGTTCGATTTCAACGAATGCACCGTAGTCGGTCAGGTTGGTTACCTTGCCGAACAGGCGTGTGCTAACTGGATAGCGGCGATCCAGCGCAACCCAAGGATCATCACCCAGTTGCTTGATGCCCAGAGAAACACGGTTCTTTTCTTGATCAAACTTGAGGATCTTGGCTTCAACTTCCTCACCAACAGTCAGCACTTCGGATGGGTGCTTGACGCGGCGCCATGCCAGGTCAGTGATATGCAGCAGGCCGTCGATACCACCGAGGTCAACGAATGCACCGTAATCGGTAATGTTCTTGACGATACCCTTGACTACTGCACCTTCCTTCAGGGATTCAAGCAATGCTTCGCGGTCAGCGCCCATGGTTTCTTCCAGTACGGCACGACGGGAAACCACTACGTTGTTACGCTTGCGATCCAGCTTGATGACCTTGAAGTCCCACTCCTTGTTTTCGAATGGAGTAGTGTCCTTGACAGGGCGCAGATCAACCAGGGAGCCTGGCAGGAAGGCGCGGATGCTGTTGACCATGACAGTCAGACCACCCTTGACACGGCCATTGACCATACCCTTGATGATGCGGGAGTCGTTCATTGCTTCTTCCAGGTCTTGCCATGCAGCCAGGCGTTTAGCCTTCTCGCGTGACAGTCTGGTGGAACCATAACCATCTTCCAGGGATTCGATGCAGACTTTGACAAAGTCACCTGCATTAACTTCGAGTTCACCGCGGTCATTACGGAATTCGGAGGTGGGGATTACGCTTTCCGACTTCAGGCCGGCATTGACGATCACAAAGTCATCATCAACAGAAACAACTTCAGCGGTAATCACTTCGCCGGAACGCATTTCCTGGCGGGCAAGGCTTTCCTCGAACAGGGCGGCAAAACTTTCCATGGAGGAGGTTGTGGTTGAAAGGTTAGTCATTAAAAAAATACCCAATAATCCCGCCGTGCAGCGGGTCAAATTAAAAAAACCATGAACTGAAGCAGTTCACGGTGCTCTTACTACAAAAACTGATTGTCGGATCGGCTGTATTCCAATATAGCCTGAACAGCTTGATCTATGCTGAGCTGGCTGGTTTCAAGCAACCGCGCATTGGCACTTTGCAGCAATGGCGCAGCGCTTCGTTGGCTGTCCCTTGCATCACGGGCTTGCAGATCCTGCAATATTTCCGCGAGATTAGCATGGATTCCTTTTTCCATCAACTGTTTATAACGCCTTTCCGCCCTGATCTCAGCGCTGGCTGTCAGGAATATCTTGGTTTGCGCATCCGGGAATACTACGGTGGCCATATCCCGGCCATCGGCAACCAAGCCAGGCAATTGACGGAAACCTTGCTGTAGGCTGAGTAAGGCACGGCGCAAGGCAGGATGAACCGCAACTTCTGAGGCGCCACGGCTGATTTCTTCGGTACGTATCGCTTCGGTGATGATAGCGCCGTTCAGGTAGATTTCACCTTGTGAAAAGCGAATGTCCAGGTCATGAACCATATGCACCAGGGCAGTTTCATCCTGCCAGTTGATGCCACGTTGCAGCGCGGCGAGGGCGGCAATGCGGTAAATGGCACCTGAGTCCAGGTAGTGGTAGCCCAGTACATGGGCGACGCGTTGGGCTACAGTCCCTTTGCCGGATGCGGATGGACCATCAATGGCGATAACAGGAATGACTGAAGGTGCTGACATATTCAATGGTTCTGGGCAAAGTGGATGTTACGCATGCAGCAAGGTGCCGATACGGGTAAAGTAATCTGGAAATGTCTTGGCAACGCAATTGGGGTCGTTGATGATGACGGGCACCCCACCTAATGCTACCAGGGAGAAACACATGGCCATCCTGTGGTCGTCATAAGTATCAATGCAGGCATTGGGAATGAGCTGTGCAGTAGGGCTGATATGCAGATAATCACTACCTTCTTCCACGATGGCACCTACTTTCCTCAATTCGGTTGCCATGGCGCTCAAGCGGTCTGTTTCCTTGACGCGCCAGCTGGCGATATTGCGCAGCGTGCTGGGGCCATCGGCAAATAATGCGAGGATGGCCAGGGTCATGGCTGCATCCGGAATGTGGTTGCAATCCATATCCAGTGCCTTGAGCCTGCCAGCCTGGGCGCTGACTTCTATCCAGTTGTCACTTGTGGTGACCGTGGCTCCCATTAACTCGAGTGCCTCAACAAAACGCACATCCCCCTGGATACTGTCACGACCTACACCTTCCACCCTGACCGGGCCCTGGCCGATGGCGCCAGCGGCAAGGAAGTACGAGGCGGATGATGCATCGCCTTCCACATGGATCTGGCCGGGGCTTTGATAAGCACTATGTGCGGGGATCGTGAATGCATTCCACTCTTCCCGCTGTACCTTGACGCCAAAACGCGCCATGAGATTAAGTGTGATTTCGATATAGGGCTTGGAAATCAGTTCACTGATCACTTCAATCCGTGCTTCACGTCCTGTCAGGGGTAAGGCCATCAGCAAGGCGGTGAGGAACTGGCTGGACACATCGCCACGTACGCGGATAGGCTGGCCGGTATCCAATTGTGCTGGATGTATCTGCAGGGGAGGGAACCCCGGGTTCTGCAAGTATTCGATGGCAGCGCCGGCGGCGTTCAGCGCATCGACCAGGTCGCCAATCGGGCGTTCATGCATACGGGCAATACCGGATAGCTGATAGTGTCCTTGTGATAGCGCCAGGGCTGCGGTCAGCGGGCGAAAGGCAGTGCCGGCATTACCCAGGAACAAATCAGCTTCTCGTACCGGAAACTGGCCGTTGGCGCCATGCACTTTCCATTGGTTTGAGCTGGTTTCCTCCAGTGTGATACCAAGTACGCGCAGTGCTTCCAGCATGCGCAAGGTGTCGTCAGACGCCAGCAACTCATGGATATCGGTTTCACCTTGTGCCAACGCGGCAAGCAATAGGGTGCGGTTGGAAATGCTCTTGGAGCCAGGTAGCTTGACGGTGCCGTGCGCATGTTGCGCAGCTGCTAGGGTCAAGGTCTCCATATTCAGTTTTTCCTCAATGTATTGACTTGTTGTTGTGCCCAGTCATTGCGCGCGTGGCTGGCTTTTTCAAACAATGCCAGTAAGTTTTCGCCATCTTTCTGCTCCAGGCTGGAACGCAGGCGGGAGAGCGCATGTTGATAATGGTCCAGTTCCTGTAACAGGGCACTTCGGTTGGCCAGGCTGATATCGCGCCACATTTCCGGCGAGCTGCCTGCAATACGGGTGAAGTCGCGAAAGCCACTGGCAGCAAATGCAAAGAACTGCTCTGCATTTGGTCTGGCAGCCAGTTCATCAACGAGAGCAAACGCCAGCAAATGGGGCAGGTGGCTGACTGCTGCAAAAATAGTGTCGTGCGTGGCAGCATCCATTTCCCGGACGACAGCACCGGTACTCAGCCATAGGTTGCGTATTGTGTTGATTGCATCCGGATCGGTATGTGCGTCCGGTGTGAGTACGACATTCTTGCCTTGGTACAGGCTGGCTTGTGCTGCAGTCGGGCCACTTTTTTCCGCGCCGGCAATGGGATGACCGGGCACAAAACGGGCTGATGCCTTGCCTAGGATGAGATGGGCCTGCGCAGCAATATCAGCCTTGGTGCTGCCAGCATCGGTCACGACGGTATGGCTGCCGAGATAAGGGGCAATACTGTGCAGGATGGGAACAATCTGGGCCACTGGGGTGGCGATCATGATGACGTCCGCTGTGCTGGCGGATAATGCGATGTCATGGGATACAGCGTCAATGAGACCCAGGTTCAATGCTTCTTGCAGGCTGTCACCTGTGCGCCCGACACCTGTCACACGCCAGCCAGCCTGCGCCGATTTGAGCGCAAGCGCAAGCGAGCCACCGATCAGGCCAACGCCAAAAACAAGCAGGTTTTTCAAGGTGAATTCAGGTGCAGGGTTAAAAGCGTGATTGTAACACGTTAGCCATGCCTGGCTGGGAGGTGAAAGCAAACGCAGCGTTTTGTATCAAGGCAGAAATACAAAACGCTGGTTGCCTGGAGATGACAAGGAGTAATGATTCAGAACCCGGATACTACATTTGGTTCCATGCCTGGCGAAATTATTTTTCTGGCGGTGTCTGGTCCTGGTTGTGAATCGAGCGCCACTCTCCATTCACCAGCCCCTCCTGGGGCAGGAAATTTTTCTTGTAGGCCATTTTCTTGCTTTCCTTGATCCAATAGCCAAGGTAGAGATAGGGCAGATTGAGACTTCTGCACCATTCCAGCAGCCAGAGAATGTTGTATGTGCCATAACTGGCGTGGCGATCCGCCGGATCGTAGAAGGTATATACCGCAGAAACACCATCGCGGATGATATCGACTACGCTGACGATTTTCAGTATGCCGTCCTGGCGAAATTCGACCATCAGGCTTTCCACATTGCTTTGGACCAGAAAGTTACGGTATTGCTCGGCAGTTTCCGGATCGCCCGAACCACCTTCGTGCCGGGCAACCTGATAAGTGGAATAAAGAGCGAAATGTTCTTCGGAAAAGGCAAGTTTCATCAAGGACACAGACAGGCCGTGATGCTGTTTCCATGCCCGGCGCTGGCTGCGGTTGGGCTGGAATTCCGCTACCGGCAGACGCACGGGAATGCAGGCGTGGCAGGTTTCGCAGTGCGGGCGGTAGGCAAACTTGCCGCTACGGCGGAATCCGAGTTGTATCAGGCCGCTGTATGTATGTGCATCTATCAAGTGGTGAGGGGTCGCAATCAGTGATTGCGCCGGTTGATCGGCAAGATAGCCACAGGCATACGCAGTGGTTGCGTAGAACTGGATTTTTTGCAGATGTTGTTCACCAGGCAGCGTCATACGGCATAGTGTACCAATTCATGCAGCCGTTGTGAAAACTCTGAACGTGGAATTTCCCTGGCACCGAGTGATGCCAGGTGCTGGGTTTTCATCTGGCAGTCTATCAACTCACAGCCTTGGGACTGAAGTTTTTGCACCATGTGGACAAAAGCCAGCTTGGAGGCATCGGTGGCGTGATGGAACATGGACTCACCGAAAAACATTTTCCCTAACTGAATACCGTACAACCCGCCCACCAGTTTGCCGTCTATCCAGGTTTCCGCGCTGTGGGCATAGCCAAGGTGATGCAGTTCGCAGTATGCCTGCATGATGTCCTCCGTGATCCAGGTGCTATCCTGTCCTGGGCGCGGAGTCGCGGCACAGGCTGAAATGACGGCGCTGAAGGCGGAATTGAAACGGATCTCGAAGTCCTGTTTACGTAATCGTTTGTCGAGTGATTTTGAAATTTTCAACTCATCAGGGAACAGGACCATGCGAGGATCCGGGCTCCACCACAGAATGGGCTCTCCTTCGCTGAACCAGGGAAATATACCTTGATGGTAAGCACTGAGCAGGCGCTGAGCATCCAGGTTTCCGCCAATGGCCACCAGGCCGTTGGGGTTCTGCAAGGCATCTTCCAGGGCAGGGAAGGGCGTGTCAGACTGCAATATGCGGACCAGGCCGCCGGGCAGTCGATAATATTGGTGGCTCATATCTTGGTCGCTGAAATACGGCGTTCGTGGAGTGGGTGATTCAGGACAATCGGTTTAGCATAACGCGACATGAGGTACTTTGCCAGAGAACTGGCTTGTGATATGTTGCGGAAATGCGTTTTTACCGTGTCATTATCCTGTTACTGCTGACCATGTTCCTGGTCAACACTGTATCAGCCAGTACCGGGCTGCATCTGCCAGCTCAGGCTGATGTGCATGTCAGCGTGCACCAACATCATGCCATGCATGGTGATATGCAGGCAGCACAGGATACGCAACAAGCTGCCCCCAGCTGCAAGAACTGCCATGATTGTTTGTCATGTTTCAGCATCCTGCCGTTGACAGTGACACACCTAATGCCAGCGTTGCCTGACGACCAGGTTTCATATATCAGTTCTCCCGATTACTATCCTCCCGCCCTGGCGCAATTGCAGCGTCCTCCGATACCGCTCTCCATGTGATTTGCAGGTGCTTGCCACCTGAACTGCATGCTTGCTGTTGCAAGCCCAACAATCATGAATGGAGCGCATGATGCGATTCAATGTAATTATTTCGACTTTCCTTTGTCTGGTTGCCAGCCTTCCCGTCTCATTACAGGCGGCAGAATCCCGGCCTGATGCCGCTTTGCATCAGGAACCCGTACTCAAGAAATACCAGAAGTTTGAAGGTACGCCTGCCACGCCTGAGCCGGTGAAATCTGGACATCAGCATGAACATGAGCAGCATATAACCCAGCCAATGGAGGGCCATGAACATATGCAAGATCATGATCATGCTGTGCATCAACACCAGCATGGGGAGTAGTGTCATGGCAAGATACTTGGCTGGCTTGGTAAGCCTGGCCCTGCTTGCAGGATGTGCCGGATTCAGCCGTGATGGCGGCATGGACAATGTACGGACTACTGTTGCCCAGAAATTGCAGAAGGATGTGGCATTGCCATCGGATGATGCTTCAGTTCCGGGACACCTGGATGAATTGCTGGCATCTTCGCTGGATGTAGAGTCTGCCGTGCAGGTCGCCCTGTTGAATAATCGCGGATTACAGGCCAGGTTCGCGGAGCTGGGAATTGCGGAGTCCGATCTGGTGCAGGCTGGGCGCCTGCCAAATCCTAAGTTTTCCATGCTGTATGCCCGCCATGACGGTGAATACAAGATAGAGCAGTCATTTGCCTTCAATATTTTTTCTCTGCTGACCATGCCGCAGGCGCGGAAAATCGAGCAGCGCCGTTTTGAACAGGTCCAGCGCGAAGTCAGTCTGGATATATTGACGTTGGCACAAGCCACGCGACAGGCCTGGATACAGGCTGTTGCAGCGGAACAATCCGTGTTGTATGCGGCGCAGGTTATGCAGGCCGCAGAGGCTGCCGCAGAGCTGGCGCGGGATATGCAGAAACAAGGCAACTGGAGCAAGCTGGACCAGGCCCGGGAGCATGGGTTTTATGCGGAGGCTGCACTGGAATACGCGTCAGCGCGAGAGACGCAGGTCGTGATGCGGGAGAGGTTGAGTCGGTTACTTGGCATGACTGATAGCACACGATTGAAACTGCCGCAGCGCCTGCCGGACCTGCCATCCCAGGAGGGTGAGTTGTTGCAGGTGCAGCAGCAGGCATTCATGCAGAGGCTGGATTTGCAGTCCATGCGTCTTGAAGCGGAGGCGCTCGCCAGCCAGCTGGGCTTGAGTAAGGCCACGCGATTGGTCAATGTGCTGGAAATCGGGCCGGCACGGGTGCTGGAAGGTCGGCGTAGTGAAGCTTATAAAAAAGGCATTGTGCTGGGGTTTGAACTGCCATTGTTTGATTGGGGAAACGCCAAGGTAAAGCGGGCGGAATTCATTTACAAACAGGCGCTGGATAATATTGCCCAGGCCACTGTGAATGCCGAATCCGAGGTACGTACGGCATATGCGCGTTATCACATTCGCTATGAAATGGCGCGTCATTTTCAGGATGAAATTGTCCCATTGCGGCAACGCATTCTGCAGGAAAGCCAGTTACGTTATAACGGCATGCTGTTGAGTGCTTTCGAACTGCTGGCGGAAGCCAGAACACAAATCCATAGCGTAAATCAATATATCAATGCAGTACGTGATTTCTGGTTGGCAGAATCGGTGCTGACCATGTCTACCATGGGGCCTGTGGCGGCTACTGAGACGAACGGGAGGGGAAAGTAATGCTGAACCGGAGGGATTTTTTCAGGTTGGGAGCGGCGGCGGTGGCTGCAGGTACGGTCAGCAAGGTTGCAATGGCAGCCTTGCCGGAAATTATCAGCGCAGAGCATGCCGACACCCAGACACCCAAAGCACCTGCGGACGGACGGCCTTTTCATCCTGTGGTGACACTGAATGGCTGGAGCCTGCCCTGGCGTATGCGCAATGGGGTCAAGGAATTCCACTTGGTGGCAGAGCCTGTGGTGCGCGAGATTGCCCCTGGCATGCAGGCACACTTGTGGGGCTACAACGGACAGAGTCCGGGCCCTACCATAGAGGTTGTGGAAGGCGATCATGTGCGTATTTATGTGACAAATCGCCTGCCGGAGGCAACCAGTGTTCATTGGCATGGGCAACGCCTGCCAAATGGCATGGATGGGGTGAGTGGATTGACCCAGCCTGCAATCCCGAGCGGCAAGACCTTCGTCTATGAGTTTGTCGCCAGGCGCGCGGGTACTTTCATGTACCATCCGCATGCGGACGAGATGGTGCAGATGGCAATGGGTATGATGGGGTTCTGGGTGACACATCCCAAAAACCCGGATTTCATGCGGGTGGACCGGGATTATGTCATGCTGATCAATGCGTATGATATCGATCCTGGCAGTTACACCCCCAAAGTGGCGACCATGCTGGAGCATAATATCTGGACGTTCAACAGCCGCGTGTTCCCAGGGATTGCCCCCATGGTGGCAAGAAAGAATGACCGGGTGCGTATCCGCGTGGGCAATCTCAGCATGACCAACCATCCCATTCACCTGCATGGACATGAGTTCGTGGTGGCAGGCACTGATGGTGGCTGGACACCGCCTGCATCACGCTGGCCGGAAGTGACGACGGATATTGCTGTAGGCCAGATGCGGGCGATTGAATTGATTGCGGATGAGCCGGGAGATTGGGCATTTCATTGCCACAAGTCACACCATACCATGAATGCCATGGGACACCAGGTGCCGACCATGATAGGCGTGGAACAGCGTGGATTGGTGGACAAGATTACCCAGTTGTTACCCGATTACATGCCCATGGGAGATAAAGGGATGGCTGATATGGGCGAGATGTCCATGCCTTTGCCGGAAAATACCTTGCCCATGGCAGGCGGCAATGGGCCATTTGGCTATATGCATATGGGAGGCATGTTCACCACCTTGAAGGTGAGGGAGGGTTTGTCTGCAGATGATTATCGCGATCCCGGTCATTACCATCATCCTGCTGGCACAGTGGCGCGCGAGGTGACTCCAGATGAGGCGGCAGTAATTACGCGTGCACCGTCGCCTGCTGCTGACGACCATGGGTTGCAGGTACGCAAGCCGCACAGCCATGACGAACACTAAGCAGACTCATTCTGCTGTATAACCTGCTTCACTAATGGCATGGCGGAAATTGTCGGCAGGCATGCTGCTGTCAATATGTACAATCCTGCCCGGCAGATCGATATTGACCTTGGCTTGCGGATCGACAGTGAGCGTAGCCTGGGTAATGGCATGGACACAGTGGTTGCAGCTCATATCGCTGACTTTGAATTCGTGCATGGCAATTCCTTTCAT
This sequence comes from Methylobacillus rhizosphaerae, assembly GCF_900187985.1. Lineage (GTDB taxonomy): Bacteria > Pseudomonadota > Gammaproteobacteria > Burkholderiales > Methylophilaceae > Methylobacillus > Methylobacillus rhizosphaerae. Next base: position 119,123 of record NZ_FZOA01000003.1, on the reverse strand, counting down.
AATGGACAGGCTACAGTATGAACCTTCCCCACATGGTAAAGTCAAGGCTTGACCTTACCATCATGGCAAGCTTTAAGCTGGACAAGTTATATGCTTCCATCAGGACATCGATCTTATGACAAAGCAGACATCATCGGAAAAACTGGATTTCGCCATCACAGGCATGACCTGCGCTGCCTGTGCCGCGCGCATTGAACGTACCCTGAGCAAGCTGCCGGGCGTGCAGGAGGTCAGTGTGAACCTGGCCACTGAGCGGGCGCAGGTGCGAACGAGTGAAGCAGAGAGGGCTCAGCAGGAGACAGTGGCGCAACAGGTGGAACAGGCAGTGGATAAACTGGGCTATCAGGCACGGTTGCTGCTGCCCGATGCCGTGCCTGTGCTTTCCGAGAGTGTGCAGGATGGCTGGAAGGTCGCGCTGGCTGCATTGCTGACCTTGCCGTTGGTGCTGCCGATGGTGGGTATGCTGGCAGGCTATCACTGGATGCCGCCGGGTTGGGTGCAGTTTCTGCTGGCGACGCCGGTGCAGTTCTGGTTGGGCGCACGTTTTTACCGTTCAGGCTGGAAGGCGGCGGTCAATCTCTCTGGCAATATGGATCTGCTGGTGGCACTGGGGACTTCCTCTGCCTATGGCCTTTCTCTCTACCTGCTATGGCAAGGTTCTTCCCATCTGTATTTCGAGGCCAGTAGTGCGGTGATTACGCTGGTGCTGCTGGGCAAGTGGCTGGAAAGCCGTGCCAAGCGCCAGACGACAGAAGCCATTCGCGCCCTGCAGGCATTGCGTCCGGAAACTGCGCGGGTGCGGCGCGATGGTGTGGAGCGGGATGTGCCGCTGAATAACGTGCAAGTGGGCGATATGGTGGTGATCCGTCCGGGGGAGCGTGTGCCGGTGGATGGCATCATCCGTGAAGGCAGCAGCTATCTGGATGAAGCCATGCTGACTGGGGAAAGCGAGCCCGTGAAGAAAAGCCTGGGCAGCAAGGTGGCGGGCGGCGCAGTGAACCTGGATGGCGTGCTGCTGGTGGAAACCAGCGCGATCGGCGCGGAAACTATGTTGGCGCATATCATCCGCCTGGTGGAGGATGCGCAGGCGGCCAAGCCCGCGATACAACGGTTGGTCGATCAGGTCAGCGCCGTATTCGTGCCGGTGGTGCTGGTGATCGCGGCCCTGACACTGACAGCCTGGCTCTGGCATGACGGCAACTGGGAACAGGCTGTGCTCAATGCCGTGGCAGTACTGGTGATTGCCTGCCCCTGCGCATTGGGCCTGGCGACGCCGACGGCGATCATGGCGGGAACCGGCGTGGCGGCGAGGCACGGCATTCTCATCAAGGATGCAGACGCGCTGGAAATCGCGCACCGTATCGATACCATTGTATTTGATAAAACCGGCACCCTGACCGTAGGCAAGCCTCGCATCATCCAGGCGCTTGCCGCGCCGGGACAGGAACATGCATTGTTAGGCTTGGCGGCCGCGCTGGAGCAGAGTAGCCATCATCCATTGGCAGTAGCTGTGTTGGACTACGTGCGGGAAAAGGGCTTGGATATTGAAACAGCGACAGAGGCCGTTGCCTTGCCCGGGCGCGGCCTGATGGCGAAAGTGCGGGGCAGGCGCGTATGGCTGGGCAATCAGCATGCCATGCAGGAGGCTGGCGTGACGGTTGAAACATGGCAGGAAACCGCCGCGCCGATGATGCAGGCTGGATACAGTATTTCATGGTTGGCGGCAGAGGATGAACAGGCGCAACCGCAATTGCTGGGGATGCTGGCCTTTGGCGACGAGGTCCGGTCTGAAGCGGCAAGAGCCATCAGCAACCTGCACGCGCTGGATATCCGGGTGCTGCTGCTGACTGGTGACAACCAGGCCAGCGCAGACCGCATCGCGCAGCAACTGGCGCTGGATGAATGGCATGCGGGGCAGTTGCCGGACACCAAGGCCAAGGTCATTGCCAGATTGCGGCAGGAGGGCAGAGTGGTGGCGATGGTGGGCGACGGCATCAACGACGCCCCGGCACTGGCAGCGGCGGATATCGGTTTTGCCATGTCCAGCGGCACAGATGTTGCCATGCATACTGCTGCCGTGACCCTGATGCGCGCCAGTCCGCTGATGGTCGCGGATACCATCGCCATCTCACGCCGCACTTACCGCAAGATCCAGCAAAACCTGTTCTGGGCCTTCATCTATAACATGGTGGGCATCCCGTTGGCGGCGTTGGGATTGCTGAATCCCGTGGTGGCAGGGGCGGCGATGGCGATGAGCTCCGTCAGTGTCGTCACCAACGCCCTGATGTTGCGCCGGTGGAAACCTGCCAAGCAGGAGAACACATGAATATTGGCAAAGCGGCAGCGGCCAGTGGCGTATCGGCAAAGATGATACGCCACTATGAATCCATCGGCCTGATACCCGCTCCAGCCAGAACCGAGGCAGGCTATCGCACCTATCAGCCACAGGACATACAACGCCTGGTCTTCATTCACCATGCGCGGGAACTGGGATTTTCCATTCCGCAAATCGGCACTTTGTTGGCGTTATGGAGCAACCAGAACCGGGCCAGCCAGGATGTCAAAGCACTGGCAAGCCAGCATCTGGCAGAGCTGGACAGGAAAATCGGGCAGTTGCAGGCAATGAGAATGACGCTGGAACAACTGATCTACGCCTGTCAGGGTAACCAACAGCCGGAATGCCCGATCATGGAGCATTTATCGACAAGTGGAAACCGCAAGTAATTATGGAGTGCTTATAATTTGTCGGGTAGAAAATACCACTGGTCAATGTGCCGGATGATGATCTGCTCAATTGCCTCATTCAGCAGCACGGCATCATTGATCAAGCCTGATTCCGTGTTGTCACCTGCCTGTTGCACTGGCAAGGTAATGGCAGGTTCAAAATGGCAATTGAAGTGAGCACCGTGCGTTCTTTCGCTGTAAACAATACAGATCTTTGCACCTGATAATCTTGCCAGTCGAGTGACAAGCGCAGTATTGCCGCTCAAGTGTGGTGCCCTGCCAAAGAAAGGGCCGCGAATCCTGCCATTGAATCCTTCATCGCAGGGGAGCGCAACGATACCCCCTTGTTTAAGAATTTTCAGCGCAGGCCTGACCCCATCCATCCCCACTGGCAACAGGTTTGCGCCCAGTTTCTTGCGCGTGCGTTGGGCAATCCATGCTTCTGCTGGGTTGTCAGGTGGTAGAAAGAATGTGTGAAATCCTCTGTCATCATACTGGGCCATGCTCGATAAGACTTCCCAATTGCCCAAATGCAAGGGAGTTAGAATCACAGGACCTTGCTCTACAGCCTGAAGCAGGTTATCGAAATTTGTTGTGGTGACACGATTGGTCGAAGCACAAATACGGTGAATGACTGAGAACTCAGCCATGAAGCGCCCGATGTTTTCACAATTCTTCGTGACCACAGCATCGATGATCTCGGCGCCCCAGTCCGGGTGGATTACGCTCAGATTCTGACGCATATTGGCGACAGAAGCAGGGTATTTGTACTTCATCACTATGCGTCCCAGCCATCCGCCGACTGCAGAACATATATCTACAGGTAATAATTTAAGCAGATAGTGGCTGGTGAGCGTATTCAGGTACGAGAGCGGGGTGAGGCACCAGGCACGAAAGAACTGCTTGCAGCCCTGGATTGAGAACGTGAAATCGTGCAAAGCCGGCAAGCGCTTTTTCGTATATTTCCAGGCTTTTCTCTTCAGTGGCTTGATATCTGGTTTTGTACTCATCTTGGGTGAATAGAGGCAGGCAGCCCCCTCTCAGGACGCAAGGTTAACCGGCATACTGGTTTGACCTGGTGGTGCTCGGGAACCCTGATGACGAATTGCTGCGCGAGGATCGCCAGGCACAGGATCGCTTCCACGCGGCCGAACTGTAATCCGGGGCAGATTCTGGGGCCAATGGCAAACGGGATGTAGCTGTATGATGGCGGCCTGGTCCGGTAGAATCGTTCTGGCTTGAACAAATGCGGGTCATCAAACAGGGATGCGCTCCTGTGTAGTAGCCACGGTACGATCAGGATCAACGATGCAGGTTTGACATGGATATTGTTGATTACATCGGCTTCCTGGTTCTGCCGGCCCAGAATAGGCACTGGTGGATACAGCCTCAGTGTTTCCTCGATAATTGCTCTTGCCCATTCCAGGTTAGGAACATCCTCCACGGTAGGGGTGCGGTCACCGCATACCTCTCTGATTTCTTCCAACAGGCGTTGTTCCACCCAGGGTGCGCTGGACAACAAATACCATGCCCAGCTTAAAGTGGCGGCTGTTGTTTCATGGCCTGCCATGAAAATAGTGGCAGCTTCGTTTCTCAATGCGGCCACGTTCAGGTTGAGTTCCGGGTTTCTTTGTTGACGCTTGAGCAACAAGGAAAGCATGGACTGGTTTTCTCCCCGTCCTTTCAGGTGCTGGTCAATGACATCATCCACTACCTGGTGGATGGATTTGACCGAATGGTTTAACCAGGGCCAGCGGATAAGGGGCAGGCCATCATCAAAACCCACAAAATACCCCGGGTTCAATTGGTCAACGGATGCCTGGTATTTGGTGAAACCCTTGGCAACTGCCTGGCAGGCTTCGCTGCCCAATTGGCTGCCAAACACGCTTCTGGCAATAATTTCGGCAGTTAATACCGCCATTTCATGCAGCAGGTTGACGTGGGTGCCAGGGGGAAGTTGATGCCATTTGGCTGCCAACTCATGTGCTGCTGTCGCCATGATGGGACCAAAGTCTGGCACACGGGTTTTATGTACGATATCGCTGACCAGTGGCCTGCGCTGGTTCCATGTGTGCCCATCCGAGATGAAGAGTCCGTCACCAAGCAAATATTCCAGCGCACGACGCATTTGCGGGGTTTTGCGCTCAAAATTATCCCGGCGGTCTATCAGGACATATTTAATCCACTCGGGAGAGTTAACAATGACGATCTGGCGATTCAGTATCTTCCAGTCAAACACGCGATCCTGGTAATCATCTTCAGACCAGATGGAAAGAAAATCCTTGCGCGCGCGCCATAGAACATGCAATGCATTCCCCGATCCATTGTAATAAGAGGGGTGTGCAGGTTCGAAAAATGTTTCCCCTTTTATTTCAATAGTTTTCATATGGCGGTTACTTTTTATTATTCATGCACCATTTATGGGGCAATATGATTCTGATTTATTGGAATTATTTCAGCTTCCCTGAGCGTGCCAAAATTGTAATACATTCATGTCGGTTTTATCCAGCAAGCATACGGAACAAGGGTCAGGTAAAGTGATGGAGGCAATTAATTCACTGATTTTTAAATTAAATTTTAATTTCCACACTACGATTGTGTCATAAGCTGGGGATTCCCATGTAAAATGCCGGCCATATGGAATCTCCACGTTTATTGAGTGCTTATCGGCCGTATTGGGCCAAACGCTTTGGCACAGCGCCTGTACTTCCCATGAGCCGCGCCGAAATGGATGCGCTGGGCTGGGACAGCTGCGATATTATCCTGGTCACGGGTGACGCTTATATCGACCACCCTAGTTTCGGCATGGCATTGATAGGCCGCCTACTGGAGGCACAGGGTTTCCGTGTCGGCATTATCTCGCAGCCGGATTGGCAGTCTGCAGACCCGTTCCGTGTGCTGGGCAAGCCCAACCTGTATTTCGGCATCACGGCGGGCAACATGGATTCCATGGTCAACCATTACACGGCAGACCGTAAAATTCGTTCTGATGATGCCTATACGCCAGGGGCTGTTGCAGGCAAGCGGCCTGACCGCGCCATCCTGGTGTATTCCCAGCGTTGCCGCGAAGCTTATCCCGATGTGCCGCTGGTGATCGGCAGCATTGAGGCTTCCTTGCGCCGCATTGCGCATTACGATTACTGGTCTGACAAGGTCAGGCGCTCGGTGCTGGTGGATTCCAAGGCGGATATTCTGCTATACGGTAATGCCGAGCGCGCATTGATCGAGCTTAGCCACCGCATCGCCAAGGGCGAGCCAGTGAGCGAGATTACCGATATCCGTGGCACGGCTTTCCTGCGCAAACGGGTGCCAGAAGGCTGGGAAGAAGTTTCCTCCACTGCGCTGGACAGGCCGGGGAAAATTGACAAGCCCATAGACCCATACGCCATGGAGCCGGCGATGGAGCAGACCGGGGAATCCTGCGCTTCTACGGCGGCCAATGCCGCGAACAAGGGGTTGGAGCCAGGCACACAGCCGATTACCATCGTGCGCAAGCCGAACAAGCCTAAGGCAGAACGCAGTCATCAATTCATCCGCCTACCGGCCTATGAAGAGGTGATCAAGGACCCGGTGCTGTATGCCCACGCATCGCGTGTGCTGCACCTGGAGGCCAATCCGGGCAATGCGCGTGCGCTGGTACAGCGCCATGGCGACCGCGAAGTCTGGCTCAACCCGCCGCCGATTCCATTGACGACGAAGGAAATGGACTATGTCTATGACCTGACTTATGCACGCAAGCCGCATCCAGTCTATAAGGATGCACGTATCCCGGCCTGGGAGATGATCCGCTTCTCGGTCAACATTATGCGTGGCTGCTTCGGTGGTTGTACTTTCTGTTCGATTACCGAGCATGAAGGCCGCATCATCCAGAGCCGTTCCGAGGCGTCAATCCTCAAGGAGCTGGAAGAAGTGCGCGACAAGGTGGATGGCTTCACCGGCACGATTTCCGACCTTGGCGGGCCGACGGCGAACATGTATCGCCTGGCCTGCAAGAGCGAAACTATAGAGAAGAATTGCCGCAAATTGTCCTGCGTGTTTCCAGGTATCTGCGAGAACCTCAATACCGATCATTCACACCTGATCCAGCTTTATCGCAAGGCGCGGGCGATTCCGGGCATCAAGCGCATCCAGATTGGCTCTGGCCTGCGTTACGATTTAGCAGTGAAATCGCCAGAATACGTCAAGGAGCTGGTACAGCATCACGTTGGTGGTTACCTCAAGATTGCACCTGAGCATTCCGAAGAGAATGTGCTGAGCAAGATGATGAAGCCGGCGATGACGGCTTACGACGAATTCAAGGAAATGTTCGAGCGCTTCTCGCGCGAGGCGGGCAAGGAGCAATACCTGATACCGTATTTTATCGCCTCGCATCCCGGTACCACGGATGAAGATATGCTCAACCTGGCGCTGTGGCTGAAGAAATATGATTTCAAGCTTGACCAGGTGCAGACTTTCACCCCCACGCCGATGGCGATGGCAACTGCTATGTATCACTCAGGCAAGAACCCCTTGCGCAAGGTGACACACGACAGCGAGGATGTGCCAGTACCCAAGGCTGGCAATGTGCGCAAGCTGCATAAGGCGTTCATCCGCTATCACGACCCCAACAACTGGCCGATGTTGCGTGAGGCATTGAAAAAAATGGGACGCGAAGACTTGATCGGCAATGGCAAGAAACACCTGATTCCTGCCTGGCAGCCTATTCTTCCACGCGATCAAGGCAAGGACAATGGCAGTCGACATCCTGCCCGAGCGACAGGTTCGGTCAGGACTGGCGCGCGTGTTCCCATGGGTGGACACAAGAAAAACATGGCGCGCTCACCAGCCAGGAAAACTGGTCGATAATCCGTTCATGCTGACCAGCATGCGTTTCTGCAAAAGCCTCGCAATATCAGTCTTGCGGGGCTTTTTCATCACATTGTTGTGGCATGCCACAATAGCACTGGCTGCCAGCGATGGCATGCTCTGGAAAATCCAGGCGGCCGATGGACCGATCAGCTATCTGTTCGGCACCATTCATGTGGATGATGCGCGAGTGGCCACGCTGACTGAGCCAATCAGCACCGCACTTGAAACGGTGCAGGTATTCATGATGGAAGTCCTGCCATCCAACGATGTTTCGCCGTATTACATGAAGGAGGGGAGCCTGGCGCAGTGGCTGACCAGTGCCGAGCTGGAGCAGGTCTATGCGGCAGCTGATTTTCATGGATTGCCGCGCGAGATGGCGGTGCGCATGAAGCCCTGGCTACTGGCCATGGTGTTTGACTTGCCGGTATCGCAATCGCCTTATACGCTAGACGCCAAATTGTATTTACAGGCCCAGAAGTCAGGTAAGCGCCTGCAGGCGCTGGAATCGCAGCAGGAACATTTCGCCACACTGGAAAACCTGGCAATGGACGAGCAACTGCTCCTGCTCCGCAGTGTGCTCAAGCGTAGCCAGGAACAGAAAAAACAAGATTTTGAGCTGATGATTTCCGCCTATCTTTCCGGTGATCCGGAACAGGTGGCAGCAATAGACCAGACACTGTCTGCAGAAGATATTCCTGCCGAGTTATGGGACAGACTGCGGATTGATCTGCTTGATAAACGCAACGTGAGAATGGCAGAACGCATCGCCAGTGCAGCACGGCAGCAGTCGATATTCGTGGCAGTAGGTGCTGCGCATTTACCAGGCAACGACGGCTTGTTGGCCAGATTGCGACAGATGGGCTTTGTAGTCATGCCAGCGGGCACTGAAGCTAGGGCCGGGTATAATTTACCCATACCAGTCCCGGAGTAATACACATGGCCGACCATATCAACCTGCGTCCGCTGGAGCGTAACGATCTGCACTTTGTGCACAAGCTCAACAACAACGATACCATCATGCGGTATTGGTTCGAGGAACCATACGAAGCCTATGATGAGCTGGTGGCGTTGTATGACAGGCATATCCATGACCAGACCGAGCGGCGCTTCATTATCCAGCTGGAGAGTGGCGAGCTGGCAGGCCTGGTCGAGCTGGTGGAAATCAACTATATCCACCGCCGCGCTGAATTCCAGATCATCATTGCGCCGGATTATCAGGGCAGGGGGTTGGCCAAGTCAGCCACCAGGATTGCGGTGGGCTATGCCTTCCGCGTCCTGAACCTGCACAAGGTATACCTGATCGTGGATACGGATAACCTGGCTGCCATCCATATCTATGAAACTTGCGGGTTTGAAGTGGAGGGCGAACTCAAGGCGGAATTTTTCTCCAATGGCTCATACCGGGATGTCTTGCGTATGCGCCTGTTGCAGAGCGATTATTTACGCCATGTGGGAGCAGCGCCGGTAGATGCTTCTGTCCTGCGGGAGTGGCAAGAAGACGAGTGACCCCGTCATTTTCCTGCCACCCGTGATCAAGACACCAGCTTGAGTCCGATGATAGACCCTATCAATAGCAACAGGAATAAAAGTCGCAATGTGCCTGCCGGATCGCCAAACAGCCAGATACCGATGATGGCGGTGCCACAAGCGCCGATCCCGGTCCATATGGCATAGGCAGTGCCTAGTGGGATGCCTTCCAGCGCCTTTGTCAGCATGGTGAAACTCAGGATGGCAAACAACAGGAAACCAATGGAAGGTAGAGGCTTGCTGAAACTATCGGACATTTTCAGGCAGGTAGTGAAACCGATTTCAAGCAGGCCGGCCAGTAACAGATACATCCAGGACATAGATAACCCTTTCGTTTGGATCGGGCCGTCCCGTGATGGTGTAAATGATGCCGAGGTCGTCCCCGACATGCCGACAATGATCAATCTGCTGAACACTGTCATGACGGATTAATTCTTTCACGTAGGCAGAGCCTTGTCAAACCAAACTGGCTTATCAGGCATGCAGGCCGATCATCTGCATGAAGAGGCGCATGAGGTATGCGGCAATCAGCATTGCCAGCACACTGGCACTCCAGATCAGGCATAGCCAGCCCAGGCGCTTGAGCCAGGCAGGACAATGCCTGCTTGTTTCAGTGGTAGCCATCGCCGTGACGTACCTTGCCCTTGAACACGCGGTAGGACCAGATGGTGTAGCCGAGAATGACAGGCACAATTGCCAGTGTGCCTATCAGAGCGAATTTCAAGCTGGAAGCGGGTGCCGCCGCCTCCCATATCGTGATGTTGGGTGGAATGATGTTGGGCCAGATACTGATTGCCAGGCCGAGGAGACCGAGCAGGACAATGATCAGCGCCGAGATGAAGGGCTGCCTGTCGTAGCCTGACTTGAGTTCACGCATCAGGGAATACAGGCTGATGATTACCAGTAATGGCACCAGGGAGAGGAAATAGAAATTGGGCAGACTGAACCAGCGTTCTGCAATGTCTGGGTGTGCCAGTGGTGTCCAGATACTGACACCGGCCAATGCAATGACGACCAGGCCGACAAGAGGGCGGGTGAGTTGCAGCATGCGTTGTTGCAGTTCGCCTTCTGTTTTCATGATGAGCCAGGTGCTGCCGAGCAGGGCATAGGCTACCGTGACGCCGAGACCGGTGAACAGGGAAAATGGCGTGAGCCAGTCAAATGCGTTCCCGGAAAATGTGTGATCATGCAGGATGATACCGTTGATATACGCGCCCAGCGTGACACCCTGGAAAAATGCCGCGGTGATGGAGCCACCGATAAATGCCTTGTCCCATAACGGCTGTTCTTTTTCCGGTGCCTTGAAGCGGAATTCAAAGGCAACACCACGGAAAATCAGCCCCAGCAGCATCAGGATAATGGGCTGGTAAAGCGCGCTCAACACCGTTGCATATGCCAGGGGAAATGCTGCCATCAGGCCGGCGCCGCCCAGAACCAGCCAGGTTTCATTGCCATCCCAGACGGGGGCAACCGTATTCATCATCACGTCGCGGTCATGCTTGTCCCGGACAAACGGAAACATGATGCCAATACCAAGATCAAAACCATCCATGATCACATACATGGTGATTGCAAACATGATGACTATCAGCCATATCATGGGTAAATCGAATTCCATCAACTACTATTCCTTAGCGTTGGACAAAGGTGTTGTCAGTGAAAATGGTTCATCTGGCGTAGACAGCGGCCGCATCGGTTGCCGGGCTTGACCAGGGCCTCCATCCGGCTCATGGACTGAATGCGGGACGGGCAGGCGCATCAGGTGCAGAAGATAGCCAATGCCGACACCGAACACGAACAGATAGACCACGACAAATAATGCCAGTGATGCTGCCAGTGAGGCAATGTCATGGTTGGACACTGCATCTGCGGTACGCATGATGCCATAAACTACCCAAGGTTGCCGCCCGACTTCTGTTGTAAACCAGCCAGCAAGGATGGCAATGACGCCAGTGGGGCCCATACAGAGCGCGAATCGCAGGAATCCCTTGTGGGAAAACAGGAGTTGCTGGTAACGCAGCCACAAACTCCATATGCCGAGCGCAATCATCAGCAGGCCCAAACCTACCATGATGCGGAATGACCAGAAAATGATACTGGCATTCGGGCGATCTTCGGCAGGAAAATCCTTGAGCGCCGGAATCTGCCCATCCCAGGTGTGTGTGAGTATCAGGCTGCCGAGATGAGGAACACCAACAGAAAAGTGTGTTTTTTCCTCTTTCATGTCCGGCAAGCCGAATAACAACAAGGGAACAGCCTTACCATCGTGGTTCTGCCAGTGGCCTTCAATGGCTGCAATCTTCGCAGGCTGGTGCTTGAGGGTGTTGAGGCCATGGAAATCCCCAATGACGGCTTGAATCGGTGCCACGATGAGCAGCATCCACATTGCCATTGAGAGCATGGTGCGCACCCCGATACTATTCTGCTTGCGCAGCAGATGCCAGGCTCCAGCTGCGCCGACCATGAGCGCCGTGGCGAGGAATGCCGCCACGCTCATATGCAGTAGGCGGTACGGGAAGGAAGGATTGAAAATAATCTGCCACCAGTCCGTGGGCACGGCGACACCATTGGCAATTTCAAATCCTTGCGGTGTCTGCATCCAGCTGTTGGAGGCCAGGATCCATGTGGCGGAGATCAGGGTGCCCAGCGCGACCATGGCCGTGGAAAGCAAATGCAGGCCAGGCCCAACACGACTCCAGCCAAACATCATGACGCCAAGGAAGCCGGCTTCCAGGAAAAATGCAGTTAATACCTCATACGTCAGCAATGGGCCGGTAATGCTGCCGGAAAATGTGGAAAACCCGCTCCAGTTGGTGCCAAACTGATAGGCCATGACCAGGCCGGAAACCACCCCCATGCCAAAATTGACACCAAATATCTTGAGCCAGTAGTGGTAAAGGTCCTTGTAAACATCCTTGCTGGTTTTCAGCCACAGGGCTTCCAGCACAAACAGATAGCTGGCAAGACCAATGGTGATGGAGGGGAAAATAATGTGGAACGAAACCGTGAATGCGAACTGGATACGTGCGAGGTCAAGTGCAGAAAAATCAGGCATGGTAGTGTTCAGGCTCCTTGATTATCTACCGTACAGGCAAATCATGAGAGCATGGGATTGCCTGAATTCAATACCCCTAGCTTACTGGGTAATGCCAGCGTTAAATAGATACAGGTTTAAGGATAAATACCATCACAGATTGCGTGTGATGCCATGCGCCTGATTCAGGCAGAGAATTTTGCTGCTTGTGCTTCTATGGTTTCAATCGCCAGATCAAAATCCATGGATTTGTCGAAAAAGTGTTCCACCCCCAGGGTGCGTGCCATCTGTCGGTATTGCGGATAGGTATGATTGGTCAGGATAAAATAGGCCGGGCGTGAAAAAGGATAGCTATCCTGCTGGGTCGCCTTGATAACCTCAAAACCATTGCCTTGTGCAAGTTCGATATCAACCAGCAACAGATCGAAGGGCTGCTGGTATAGTTGATGAATCGCCTCATCCTGGCTCAGCGCAACACCTGTAAACGTCAGGTCCGGACAGTCGGAAAGAATGTTCATGATAGCGTCCCGCAGCAGCATGGAGTCTTCTACCAGAAGTACTTTCATTTTTCGCAGATATTGCTCCACATCCGGGAGGCTTTGTTTCATGATGGTTCCCATAACCAGCTTCACGTCATCTTATCCAGGTGTTTTGCTTTTCACTATCCGCAAGATTCCTACAAATTCTGATACCCACCGGAATGATGGCCTTTATGCAATCAACTGATTCTTGATGGCGTAATACGTCAGGTCTGCATTGGTCTTCAGGCTCATTTTCTCCATGATGCGAGTGCGATAGGTACTGACTGTTTTGACGCTGATACATAATTCCTTGCCAATTTCCGTGGCACTCAGGCCGCTGGCCAGTTTAAAGAACACCTGAAACTCACGGTCAGACAGGGTTTCATGCAGTAGTTTCTCGGAAGGATGGCTCAATTCGTTGGTCATGAGCTCTGCCAGCTCGGATGAAATATAGCGCTTACCGTTTGCGATGGTGCGGATGGCCTTGATGATCTCCTCGGAATCTGCATCTTTCGAGAGATAACCCTTGCAGCCACTGCGCATGAGGTTTAGCGCATACTGTTCTTCCCCGTAGCCGCTCAGAATCAGCACGGGTACATCCGGGGAGACATGGCGCAAATCATGCAGGGTATCGACACCGTTTTTATCCGGCATCGCAATATCCATAACAATCGCATCATACTGGTTTTGCCTGACCAATTTGATGGCTTCCAGCCCTGTAGCTGCTTCTCCTGTCACCTGCATGTCCGGTTCGAGCTCAATCAGGTTGCGCAAGCCATCGCGCACAATTTTGTGGTCATCAACAAGCAGAATATTCTTCATAAATACTGGTGGCTCTTCAAATAAAGGATGTGACAAGGATTGATACTAAAGTGGCAGGTCCTGATCTTCAAGTTTTTATCTGCAGTGCCTTGACACATTTCTGGGACGGGCAGGACAAATAATAGGTGTTCACGATATGGATTACACTGTAGGCTATCGTTACTTTACTGATGAGTGGAAGGCTGCTGAATTCCTTGTCAGAAAAGACTGACATCATGATTGAGGAGTAATGGACATAAAAGCATTTGGCAATATATTGGCCCGTTGGGGTGACAAGCTGGTCAAGCGCCTGGGTGGGCGCGTTCTGGCGATTCTGCTTGCGGCCATGGTGCTGGCACTGATCGCGGTATTCATCACGGACGCCTGGATCGTGGAAATAGAGAAGCAGAGCGCGCAAATCAGCCAGGTGCAGCGCAATATCATGGTATTGCAGCAATTGCGTACCAGTCTCAACCAGGCCGAAAGCGCACAGCGTGGCTATCTCCTGAACCACAAAAATGAACTGGTTTCCGCATTTGACCAGGCGATTGACGCATCTCGCCGGTACATCCAGAAAGTGGAAGGTTTGCTGACCAGTCAAACTGATTTCATGCAGGACAAGCAGGAGCAGAGCTGGTTGATCGCGCTCAGCTCCAGCCTGGAAGCCAGGAATGCTGAAATGAAGCTGGCAATTTCGCTAGTGCAGACAGGCAAGGAAGAAGAGGCATTGCAAGTCGTCAAGCTGGATCATGGTGCGGCAGAAATGGCCAAATTCATGCAGTACACGCAAACATTGATCGACCAGCAAAGCCAGGCACAGACAAAACTGATGCAGAAGCGCGAGAAAACAATCGTGATTACCCGCAGTGCGGTGATCGGCTCTACGCTGTTGTTGTTACTGCTTGTGATCATGGTCATCCGCCAGCTGGTACAGGAAATGAATCATCGTGACCAGCTGCGTCAGCAGCTTGCCAGGGATTGCGAAACCTATGAAGAGCGTATGCGCGAAAACTCCTATATGATGAAAACACTGGCTTTGGACTACCAGTCTGATGTGGAACGTGCACGGCAGAAACTGGCACGTGAACTGCATGACGAGTTGGGCTCCATCCTGACGGCCACCAAGATGGATATTGCCTGGACAATACGCCGGGTCAAGGACAGGGAACCGGAGCTGGTGGACAAGCTGGACAAAACCATGGGTTACCTGAAACGAGGCATAGAGTTCAAGCGGCAGGTCGTGCATAACCTGCATCCTTCCATCATCAGCACCATCGGTTTTTGGCCTGCACTCAGGTCACTGGTGGAAGATATGGCGGAACGTAATGAGTGGACGCTGGATCTTATTCTCCCGGACGAAACGGTTGAGCTGCAGGAAACCGTGAGCCTGATTGTGTACCGCGTGGTACAGGAAACGCTCAACAACGCGAGCAAGTACGCCCAGGCAACAGAAGTCTCGGTACACCTGGTGGATTCACTGGATCATCTTAAACTGGAAATTGATGATAACGGCATCGGGACTGACCTGGATAAGAAAACATCCACCACCCATGGACTTTCCGGTATCCGCAGCCGCATCATGGCGTTGGGCGGTAGTGTGGATATCACGAGCGCACCTGACCAGGGCTTCAGTCTGATGGTCATTATTCCTACCAGGCTGGGCAGTGCCTAGAAGCGTAGGAATAGGGAAGTAGACAGCACGTGGTGCATGCGGTCAAAGGTATGGCCGCGTATAAACTGGTTTACATAGCCGATTTCCAGCCTGGCATGTGATGTGGCCTGCCAGGCAACGCCCGCAAAGGCGCGGTTCTGGTCAAAACCGCTCAATGCGCCCCAGTCAGTGCTGCGGGTGTTGATGAATAGTTCATTCCATAACAGCCAGCTCAAGGATTCAGCGCCTTCCACTTTCTTGATCACGCGTACCAGCTGGCGCAGACGGTGGCCTGTATCACTCCCGGTATCAAGATGACGCTGTTCCAGACGCGTGCGGCTGGTCAGGACGATCCCGCTGGAAGTGGCGGGAAAGGTATACATGAATTGTTGCCACCAACGTTGTTCATGGTTTTCCCCCTGTTCCGACTGTGTCCTGATATCGGCATAACCCAGCCAGATACTGGCACGATCTGAAACCCGGTAATTCAGTGCCGGACGGATGATGACCTGGTCATTTTCCCGGCCTTCCTCTTTCCAGCGTGGCTGAAATTCGGCATACCAGCCCAGTCGGTTCTGTTCGGACAAGATGCCTTCCATGGTGAAATTGAGCCATACCCTGCCATCTTCCTCAATCTCCGCCCAGGCATACGGCTGCACGCCCAGAGTGGCAATCACGAGAAAAAGACTAACAAATCTGGAGAGAGGCTGCATCGTGGTTCTAACTGTCTGGAATGGTTGAAATCATGGGCTTGAGCACCCCGCAGGGTTCCGACTGTACCTGAATGGCTATGAAAAGGCGACCTTCAAGGCATGTCAGTGGATTCTGACACTATTTCCAGTGGGCAACTGATGGCCGTTGCATTGAGGCGATAATAACATATTAGCGTACACAATAATAAGTAGGAGGGCAGTATGCGTTACCCATTCAAGATCAACACCCTGATCATTGCCATTCCACTGACATGCATGCTAGCAGCTGGCAGCGCCTGGGCAGTGACCATGTCGGAGGAGATCAACCAGAGCCCTGAGGTTAAGCAGTTCCGTGAGCTGGATATCAACAATGACGGAGTATTGAATTTTTCGGAGGCCAGCAAGGACAGCTTTTATACCAAAGAACGATTCACTGCCGCCGACAAGAACAAGGATGCCAAGCTGAACCAGCAGGAATACAGTGATTACAAAATAGCCCAGCAGAAAAAGGAAGTCGGACGTCTCGTGGATGACAGTACGATTACTGCCAAGGTAAAAGCCGGTATCGTAAAAGAAGAAGGCCTGAAAGGGCTGCATGTCAGTGTGGAAACATACAAAGGCATAGTGCAGCTGAGCGGCTTTGTGGATTCCAGCGCCCAGGTCAGCAAGGCCGGTGCCATTGCCAAGGCAGTGGAGGGCGTCAAGTCAGTCAAGAACAGCCTGATCGTCAAATAAGTGTCTGCGGCTGCAAGGCCGCAATGACAGATCTTCGCCACCCCGGACTTGATCCGGGGTTTTGCTGTGCGCTTTCTCTAACTAGATTCCTGACATCGGTGCATTAATGTCTGAATGTATCGCGATGGGCTGGCTGGATGGAGTTGCCACCACTCTGGTCGACAAAAATCAACTCGCTGGTATTAAAGCCCCAGGCTTGAGCCCGGGCAATCAGTTCCGCCTTGATGGGGAAGGATAGTGTCGGTGTGCGCGAGAGTATCCAGAGATAATCGCGATCAGGGCCTGCGACCATGGCAAAATTGTAGTTGACCTGGTCAAGAGCGATGATGTTGTAAGCACCGTAAAAAGGCCCGAAAAAAGAAACTTTCAGCTTGCCGGTATCAGGGCCGTTGACCAAATAGGCCTTGCCTTCAGCTTCTTTCCATTCCTGTTTCTTCGTGTCATAGCCCCGATTGATTACTTTCAGCCCGCCATCCTCGCGCAAGCTGTAGGTGGCAGTCACCTGCTGCAATCCCCGTTCAAACGAATGATCCAGGCGTGCGATCTCATACCAGTTACCCAGATATTGATCCGGCTTGAACCCAGTGACAGGCTGCAGCCCTGTGGGGGTGGCAGTGCCAGTACAGGCCAGCAGGCAGCATACGGACAAAAACCAGCACACACGTTTCATGAGCAGCATGGTGATCTCTTTATGACGAATTGCCTTGATTCTTAGGCAGATGTTGTTGAATGAAACGATCCAGCGCTGCGGCAAACGCCTGGCGATCCGACTGGCTGAACGAAGCCGGGCCTCCCAGTTCCACACCGCTATTGCGCAGATCTTCCATGAAGTGGCGCATAGCCAACCGCTCGCCTATGCTGCCTTTATCGTACATCTCGCCGCGCGGGTTCAGGGCATGCCCACCCTTGGCAATCACTTCTGCTGCCAATGGAATATCTGCCGTAATGACCAGGTCGCCAGCTTCCAGTTTCTGCACGATTTCCTTGTCGGTAACATCGAATCCTCCCGGTACCTGCAAGGCGCGGATATGCGGGGAGGGCGGTACACGCAGCAGTTTATTGGCAACCAGCGTCACCATGATGCCAGTACGTTCCGCAGCCCGAAACAGGATTTCCTTGACGACAACAGGGCAGGCATCAGCATCAACCCAGATTTGCACCATATGTGATTGTTCCTTTGAATCAGTCGGCATGTTCGTTCAATACTTGCAGAAAATCTGCGCCATAACGTGCGAGTTTTGCCTCGCCAATGCCGCTGATACGCCCCATTGCCTGCAGGTCTTGCGGTTTCTGGTGGAGAATTTCCAGTAATGTGCTGTCGTGGAAAATGACATAAGGCGGCACCTCTTGTTCCCTGGCAAGCTCCAGCCGCCTGGCTTTGAGTGCAAGCCAGAGCGGATCATCCTGGACTTCCTTGTAGGCCTCGCGTGTCTGGCTGGCACGTTCTGCCTTGCTGCTTCGCGTATCCGGTGGGTCGCTGCGCAACCATATCTCAGCTTCGCCGCGCAGCAAAGGACGTGCTGCTTCCGTCAGCCGCAGGCCGCCATAACCTTCCATATCCGTTGCCAGCAGGCCCGCAGCCACAAGCTGGCGGAGCACGCTGCTCCATTGTGCCTGGTTCAGCGATTTGCCAATGCCGAAAGTAGACAGGGAATGATGGTTGAAACGCTTGATCTGCTCAGTGCTTTTACCCAGCAGGATATCGATCAGGTGACCGGCACCAAAACGCTGTCCACTGCGGTAGACACATGAAAGCGCCATGCGGGCAGCTTCAGTACCGTTCCAGGTATTGACGGGGTTGAGGCAGTTATCGCACTGGCCACAACTCCCCGCATGTTGCTCGCCAAAATAGCGCAGGATGGATTGGTGGCGGCAATGGGTGGATTCACAATAGCCGAGCAGGGCATCCAGCTTCTGGCGTTCCAGGCGCTTGCGCTCTTCCGGCGTATCACTGCCGCTCAGCAGCTGACGCATATTCACCACATCACCCAGGCCGTAGAC
The DNA here is from genome assembly GCF_900187985.1 of Methylobacillus rhizosphaerae. GTDB lineage: Bacteria > Pseudomonadota > Gammaproteobacteria > Burkholderiales > Methylophilaceae > Methylobacillus > Methylobacillus rhizosphaerae. The sequence goes on along the minus strand of NZ_FZOA01000003.1, from coordinate 100,589 downwards.
CATCCAGGCATTGGCATCCAGGCCATCGCGTCCGGCGCGGCCGGTTTCCTGATAATAACCTTCCATACTCTTGGGCAGGTCCAGGTGCGCGACAAACCGTACATTGGGTTTATCTATGCCCATGCCGAACGCCACGGTCGCTACCATGATGATGCCTTCCTCGCGCAGAAAACGCTGCTGGTTGGCCTGGCGTATGCCAGCATCCAGTCCGGCATGGTAGGGCAAGGCATTCCAGCCTTGCTCTTTCAACCAGAGGGCGGTTTCTTCCACCTTGCGCCGCGACAGGCAATAGACAATACCGGCATCGTGCGGGTGCTCGGACGCAAGAAAGGCAAGCAGCTGCTGACGCGCATTGTTCTTCAACGTTACGCGATAGCGGATATTCGGGCGGTCAAAGCTGGAAATGAATTGCTCTGCACTGTCCAGGCCCAGTCGCTCGACGATCTCATGACGGGTCGGCGCATCTGCCGTGGCAGTCAGGGCAATGCGCGGCACATCGGGAAACACTTCATGCAGCACGGTGAGCTGGCGGTATTCCGGGCGGAAATCGTGTCCCCATTGTGAAACGCAATGTGCTTCGTCAATGGCAAACAGGGCAATGCCGAAGCGCTGCTGAATCTCATGCAGCGTACTGAGAAAATTGGGGGCGACCAGCCGTTCTGGCGCCACATACAGGATATCCAGCTCGCCACGCATCAGGGTCTGGTAAGTGGCACGTGCGGTATCCGCATCCAGGCTGGAATTGATGAAGGCGGCACGCACGCCCAGCTGGCGCAGTGCATCCACCTGATCCTGCATCAAGGCAATCAGGGGAGAAACCACGATGCCCACACCCTGTCTCAGCAGGGCGGGAATCTGGTAGCACAGGGATTTTCCGCCGCCCGTGGGCATCAGCACCAGCGCATCACCGCCACTGGCAACATGATGGACGATGGATTCCTGCGGTCCGCGGAAAGTGCTGTAGCCGAAGGTTTGCTCCAGCAACTGCTGAGCGGCGGTTTGCGCCTGCATAATGGTCAGGCTCTAGCGGCGACCTCGATTGGGGCGCTGGCCCGGATTGGCGTGATACTGGCGTTTGGGTGGTTGCGGCGGAACAAACAGACCCACTTGTGGCATGGCCTGGTGACGCGCAGCTTCCGACATGAACTTTTCCGGATTTTTCTTGGCCTGGTTCTTCTGTCCCTGAGACTTGTTCTGTTGTCCCTGTTGAGTGTGCTGCTGGCCTTGACCGCGTTGAGTGTTGCCATTGCCGTGATGTGGCTTGTTGCGACGGCCTTGATGTTCATGGCGAGGCTTGGCTACATTGCCATTTGTCTCATCCTGAGCACGTCGCTCCTGTGGAGGCCGTTGACGGCGTTGCTGGTTGGAAGCTGGCTGTTTTGGCTGGGCAGGGCGGCTTTCATTGGAAGGCTGTTTTTCGCTAGGGACAAAATCGCCAGGTACTTCCAGGCGCGGAATCTCGCGCTTGATCAGGCGCTCAATCCCCTTGAGCAGCTTGACTTCCTCCTCATCCACCAGCGATACCGCAGCACCAGCACATCCGGCGCGGCCAGTACGACCGATACGGTGCACATAGTCTTCCGGCACATTGGGCAGCTCGAAGTTCACGACCTGTGGCAGCTGGTCGATATCCAGGCCGCGGGCGGCAATATCGGTGGCAACCAGTACAGGCAACGTGCCATCCTTGAATTCCGCCAGCGCCTTGGTACGGGCAGATTGGCTCTTGTTGCCATGGATAGCGGCTGCGGCAATGCCATCCTTGCTGAGTTTTTCTGCCAGCCTGTTTGCACCATGCTTGGTGCGTGTGAAAATCAATACCTGCTTCCAGCCATGTTCACGAATCAGGTGCGCCATCAGCTCGCGTTTATGGGATTTGCCAACCAGGTGCACGGATTGCTCGACCAGTTCGGACGCCGTATTGCGGCGGGCGACTTCCACAAAGCCAGGGTTATGCAGTAGTCCATCCGCTAGCTCCTTGATTTCATCGGAGAAGGTCGCGGAGAACAACAGGTTCTGGCGTTTCTGCGGCAGCAAGGCCAATATCCGCTTGATATCGCGGATGAAACCCATGTCCAGCATGCGGTCTGCCTCATCCAGCACCAGGATTTCGATGGCAGAAAGGTCAACAGTATTCTGTGATGCGTGATCCAGCAAGCGACCTGGAGTAGCCACCAGGATATCCAATGGTTTTTTCAGGCGCGCAACTTGCGGGTTGAGGCCAACACCGCCGAACATCACGGCGGATGTAAGTTGAAGGTGTTTGCCATAGGTTTGCACGGATTCTTCCACCTGCGCGGCCAGTTCACGCGTCGGCGTGAGGATCAGGCAGCGTGGCTGACCGGCTTTGGCCTTGAGTGGGTTGGAGTGCAGCAGATGCAGCAGCGGCAGGGTAAAACCGGCGGTTTTGCCTGTGCCGGTTTGCGCACCAGCCAGCAGGTCACCACCGGTCAAGACCAGTGGAATCGCCTGTGCCTGGATAGGTGTGGGGTTGGTATAGCCGCTATCAGCAATTGCACGCAGGATAGGCTCTGCCAGGCCGAGATCGGAAAATTGTATGTTGGAAAGCGCAAGGCTCATGTCAGAAGACAAGCTGGAACTCCATATATTCAAGGGTGTTTTGTCGGCCTGTTACAATGACATAACTCCAATCGAGGCTGACAGCAAGTAAAGTATCTTTTAGATTCAAGACCGCTGCGCAGATTGGATGAAGCGCAGGGAATGCAATTATACGGCAAAACTGCCATTTCTTGGCAATGCTTGCGTAAGTTGATGAACAAGCCAAGGACATTGATAACGGACAGGTTGGACGACACACCTGCTGGTATTATGATGTCACCTTGTTCGGGGCAGGGGCTTGTCACATCCTATGTGGAAAAGCACGCTGTCTGCCACCATTTTCCTTGATGATATCGCGATATGTCCGACATCCTGAAAACTGCCACTGAATGGTACATCCGCCTGCACGACCCTGCCGTGACAGAGCAGGACAGACAGGAGCTGCAACGCTGGCTGGAAGCATCAAGCCAGCACCGCAATGCCTGGCATGCCATTGAACAAGTGGATATATCATTCTCTGGCCTTAACCCCGAACTCGGGCAGGCCGTGTTATTAAAACGTGCTCAGCGCGCCAGCCGCCGCCAGGTACTTAAGAAACTGGGCGTAGTAGCATTGATCGGTGGCACTGGCGCCATGATGTATCGCGAGCAGCCATGGCAGGGCATGCTGGCCGACTACACCACAGGCAAGGGCGAACAGCGTAGCTGGACCATGCCGGATGACACCATCATCGTGCTCAACACCGGTACCGCCATTGATACCATCTATAACGACACGCAACGCATCGTGGTGCTGATCAAGGGTGAGATCATGGTGCAAACCGGGCATCCGGCAGGCATCTCCGCGCCATTCCAGGTCAAGACCCGTCACGGCATGATCACCGCCATGGGCACGCGCTTCAGCGTCCGCGACCATGGCAGCCATATCAGCGTCAATGTATTCGAACATGCCGTCAGCCTGGCGCCAGCCCATGGCGGCGAAGAGCTGATACAGGCCAACCAGACTGCCAGGTTTGACGCGGATCATGTCACTGATATCAAGCCTCTGCCGCTTGGGGCCGATCTCTGGGTCAAAGGCATCCTCAGCGCCAACGACATGTCATTACAGGATTTTCTGACCGAGCTTGGCCGCTATCACAGCGGCGTATTACGCTGCGACCCCGCCATTGCAGACCTCAAAGTATCAGGCGCTTTCCCGGTCAATGACCTCGATGCCATCTTGTCCAGCCTGCAGGATACCTACCGGCTGCGCCTTGAATTCTTTACCCGCTACTGGGTGACATTGAGGCCAGCATAAAAATGGCAGTGATATAAACACATAACAAACAATAACTTGAGAGGTAAATATAAAAAAACTGAAATTTTTTTATACCTTTCAGCCACTTCAATTGGCGTATCCAGCATAAAACATAAACTCAAGGGAGAGATTCATGGCTGGGAACGTTGCATCCATTTGCAAAAACACCGGGGAGCGTCATAGCAGAAAACCCATCAGCGCACTGCTGATGCTACTGTTTTCCACAGCAACATTGCCGCTTGCTGCAGAACCACTGAACACAAGTATCCCCACGCAAACCTATAACATCCCGCCAGGCGATCTCGATCAGGCATTGACCCTGTATGCAGGCAATGCCGGTGTATTACTGTCATTTGATTCAGGGCTGACCCTGCAGAAAAAAACCACAGGCCTCAAAGGCAACTATGGCGTCATGCAAGGCTTTAGCGAACTGCTGAAAGGCACTGGCCTGGAAATAGTGCAAGGAGAGGGCGGGCGTTATCAGCTGCAACGTGCAACAGTACAGGAACATGACAAGCTTCCCGGTGAGCAGTCCAATCTAAAATTTAAAGTGGACTCTGTTGAAGTAAGGGCCAAACGCTTCTATGAGGTAGGGCCCTTACCTGGATTGGGACTGACCAAAGAAGAAATTCCGGGCAATGTACAAAGCCTGACTGCAAAAGAAATCAAGGAAGCACAATCTTTAAGTCTGACTGACCTGCTGAACTCCAAATTTCAATCGGTCACTGTTAATGATTACCAGAGCAACCCATTTCAGATGGATTTGCAATATCGGGGGTTTGCAGCTTCTCCTCAGTTAGGTACTGCACAAGGGATATCAGTGTTCCTTGATGGCATTCGTGTCAATGAACCATTCGGCGATGTCGTCAACTGGGACATGTTACCTATGAATGCCTTGTCGAGCCTGGATTTAGTGCCTGGATCAAATCCTATTTATGGGTTGGGTACGCTGGGTGGTGCATTAACGATGAAGACAAAGAGTGGCTTTGATAACCCTGGCGTCGATGCCCAGGTACTGACAGGGTCATTCGGGCGTAAACAGCTGCAAGCTTCAGCTGGCTGGAACAATGGGGTAGTTGCCGGATTTCTAGCAGGTAATTTCTTCCTGGAAGATGGTTGGCGCGATGACTCTCCAAGCCGGGTTAATCAGGTCTTTGGTAAGGCTGAATGGCAAAGTGAACGTGCCCGGCTTGGACTATCTGTGCTGTATGCCGGCAACAAGCTGACAGGCAATGGCCTGCTACCCCAACAGATGGTCGACCAGAACCCCAAGCAGGTCTACACATCTCCTGATGAGAGCAGGAACAATCTGTTGCAATTTCAATTATCAGGTATCTGGGATGTAACCGACACCTTCAATATCACTGGACAAATATATAACCGTAAGAGCAAGCGCAAATCCAGTACGTCGGATATCAATGAGAATTTCGGTGGCACAGATGGGCGCCCTAATAGGGCAACTACCAAAGACCCTAACCAGCAATTGCTGTATGGCTATCCAGATATTAATCGGGACGGGCGGCCAGACTACAACGACTACGCTTACAACGTTGCGGCAGATGCGTCAGGCCGAGCTCTGGATGTAAATGGAATTGCATATGGAGAACCCGGATTCGATATTAACAATCTGGCATATGGTACCAATTTCACCACTCAGGCAATTGCTCAGCAGGCGCAAGTGACCGCTGCAGACGGCTCGAGCACACAAGTATGGAATTGGACATACGATCCTCGTAAGGACTTCGACGATTTCACTCAACCCTCAACGATTGCTGGTGTATTTAATGCCCCAACGACCGTCGAATTCGAAAACATTGTGAAATATGCGATTGCCAACTATGGCACGTTAGTTTCTGAAGCCGATCCCACCCGCCTCAGCTCCAACACCACACATCCGGGGAGCGGTCAGACTAGTTACATATATGATGTGACAGGCTCCCAGGGACAGTCAGGTGTTATAGCCACTTATACGGATGATGCTGGCTTCTTTCATGACTATTGGGAGTTACTACTGCCAATTAATTACGGGAATGTCGCAAATGCCGTTGGTGCAGTCGGCGGCTTATCTTACATTCCAACTATTGGCCCATTAGTACTTGATGAAAATGGAAATTACAATGGAATCTTCCGTGACGGCAAGTATGGTGGAGGGGCAGGTTTACTTGACACTGGATACATAGAAGGTACGCCCACTGCGATTTTCAATGATACTCAGATTGATCAACTAGGCAAAGGAGCATCATTACAACTTAACTGGAACTTGGACGAGCACAAGTTCATGGTAGGCGCTTCCATCGACAAGGCAGATGCTACGTATGTCAGCAAACAGTACCTTGGTCTGCTGGATGCAAACCGCCATGGCTATGTCGCACCGGACTTGTTAGGCTGGGAATATTACGCCAATGCCCCAGAACGCGCACAAGGGTTAAATGATTTCAAGGGAGATGGCCTTACCAAAAGCGTTTATTTGAGCGAAACCTGGACGCCAACCAAGACACTCAGCATCACCGCATCAGCCCGTTACAACCGCACCTATGTAAACAACCAGTTGGCGGTATCAAAACTGTCATCATTTACCGACGTTAACACAATTCTCAACTACCTTCAGTTAGCGCAACTTTGTACAGACAATAATAGCGACGGCACCATTGATCCCAACACTGAATGTCCACATGGTCTTGATCACGCCATCCTGCCGTTCGATCCCAGCACTTTCCCCACAGATCCGTTCGGAAACAACATCGCAAACCTATTGGCTCCGGAAACAGAGCGCTTTAAATACCGTTCATTCAACCCATCTATCGGTTTCACCTGGCAGGCCCAAGAAGATTTGAATGTCTATGCCAGCGTGGGGCGTGGCGCCAGAACGCCTAGCGTCATTGAGCTAGGCTGTGCTTATGACCCTACTCCCATGTCGGATGGCCGCCCTCGTTCCATTGTCGAACAGCGAGTATGTAACCTGCCTGGCGGCATGTCAGGCGATCCCTATCTTAAGCAAGTCCGTTCCACCACTTTCGAAATGGGTGCACGCGGCAGATTATCAGAAAACATCGAGTGGAATGCTACTGCCTACCGCACAGACCTGACCGATGACATTTACTTTGTATCCATCAATGCATTTAGCAGTTATTTCCAGAATATTGGCGACACCCGTCGCCAAGGCCTGGAGCTAGGATTAAAGGGCAAATGGGGCAAGGCCAGTTGGGGTGTGAACTATGCCTTGACTGATGCCACCTTCCAATCCGTCATGCGCATGGCCAGCCCCCACAACAGCACAGCAGGCAATGTCTATGACATCAATAGCTTCACACAGCAAGGCACGTACCAGCAAATCACGGTACATCCAGGCGATCGTATGCCCGGTGTGCCTTTGCATAACTTGAATTTCAATTTCGGTTACGACATTACGGATAAATGGCGTATTGGCTTAACTGCCATCATGCACTCCGAAGCTTTCGTGCGCGGTAATGAAAACAACAAACATCGTGCAGGTGCTGCTCGTCCTATTGAAGGGCCATTCTGTACCGATCCTGTCAGTGGAGTCACAGGACAATGGTGTTCAGTTGAGCGAGCAGATTTTGGTTCTGGCAAAACAGCAGGTTATGCCGTGTTCAATCTGCGTACGACCTACAAGCTGGCACCGGAATGGACCTTGGGTCTGCAAATCAACAACTTGTTTGACAAGGAATATGCCAGTGCCGGGCGTCTCGGGCTCAATGCTTTTTCCCCATCCATTCGTGGGGCGATCGGGGCAAGTGGGTTCAATTACAACAGCGCAGATTGGCAAGGTAGCAGTTTCCTAGGTATAGGCGCGCCTAGAGCCGCGTGGGTTACCTTGAATTATGAATTCGATCCCAAGAGGTAACCTGATGTCATTATTCAGGTTCATCACCTATCTCAAACAATGGCTGCTGCACGAAAGCTGGATGATCGTGCTGCCTGCGCTATTTTTCCTGCTGCTGGCAGTTGAGTTGAGTCTGCTGATATCAGGGTTTTACTGGATGTAGGTTTCTCTCGTGCCGGATGATCTCCGGCATGCATCCACTCCCTCTGCCGGGTTTATCCCGGCATTTTTTTGTCTTGGTTGCGGCTGGTTAAACCAGAACGTTTTTTCGGCCAGGCAATCGGGGTCGCCTTTACTTTGCTTTGGCGATGCAAAGGAAAGTCACTCGCTGGTAAGTGAAAAGCGGCGTGGCAATGATGTAATGACACATCGGGTTGGAGTCAGGAGTAGGCTGTTATCGCTATTTGCACCACAAGGTTCCGGTTTGTAGCCCTGAGTGACAAAATGAAGGGTAAATATCACTATAAAAAGCGGTCACATTCAACCCGATCAGCTCTTAAATTCCTTCCCCCAAACCTTTCATCACTGGTTGGTTAAAATTGGCTGTATACAACCAACTTGGCTATATATAGCCACACCTGGCTGTATACAGCCAATTGTGGTTGTAGCCATTTTTTGCTTAAATTTGTGAAATTTATTTAATATCAATAAGTTATGATTTTTTGTGAAATTGGTATGGAATTTGCAATAGATTTTGCATGATCGCAAGCAAGGTGAAATGCAATGTCGATGAACCAGTTATCACAGCAGGGGTTGATTCAGGATTTTTACGAGCGTCATCGGGCGTGGTTACAGTCGTGGTTATCGAGGAAAACCGGGTCGAGCGCTGATGGGGCAGATTTGACCCATGACACGTTTATCCGCGTGTTGTCCCAGGAGAACGCCCAGCAGATTGTGGAGCCAAGGGCCTACCTGACGCATATTGCTCATGGGCTGATGGTGAATCTTCTGCGCAGGCGGGAGATTGAGCATGCCTATCTCAGTGCCATGGTCAGCCTGGGGTACGGGCAGGAGATGGCAACGCCCTCACCGGAGGATTATCTCCTGACCCTGGAGAAGCTGCTGGTGGTCGACCAGATGCTGGATGGCCTGCCAGTCAAGGTCAGGCAGGCGTTTCTGATGCATAAGCTCAATGGCATGACATATCCTGAAATCGCAGCGGAGATGGGGATGAGCGTGATCTCCATCAAGAAATACATTGCCCGTGCCTTGCTCCAGTGTGCGCAGGTGAAATGAAGAGTGCTCGGTATTTCCGCTACTTCGAGATTACGGGTCAAGCTTGGGATGATGAAGTAGGGTGTTCCCTTGGACTTGACCCGGGGTTTCGTTCAACAGCCTATTGCTGAGAGCTACAAGATTCCGGCTCATCTCTCAGAATGACAGAATAAATGGAAGCAACCCTACTTGTTTTCCTCCATACCGCCTTTGACCTTCTCCCCGTCTGACTGAGCCGAGTAGCACAGGTTTGGCCGGATCAAGTGCTGGCATTTGTCTGAGCGTAGCGAGTTCAGCCAGCGCCCGGACAAAGCGAGCAATGCAGGGCATCGGGAACTGGTTCCCGGCCAGGCAATCGGGGTCGCCTTTACTTTAGTTACTTTGCTTTGGCGAAGCAAAGGAAAGTAACTCGCTGGCAAGCGAAAAGCGGCGTGGCGATGTTGCACGGGAATATCGGATTAAGCTCAGAGATTAATGCTCAGCGACAAGCTTTCTCCGAACCACAAGAGCCTGGGTCTCGTCCGATTATCTGTGGTTAGGCCAGATTGGTGCTGACGGTGAGACTCGAACTGGCACGTGTTCAAGACTCTAAAGCTGGGTACTACGAGATTCCGGCGCAAGGCCGGAATGACACAAAACAAGATGCTGGGTAGTTATGGCTGGCGTACAGGTGAAACAGCAGCCAGCATGTCGGCGTCCAGCCAGCGCCATTCGCCTTCTGCGAGGTCGGCGGGTAAGTCCAGGCTGCCAACACGGATGCGTTTCAAGGCTTCTACCCGGTTGCTGACTGCGGCAAGCATGCGTTTGACCTGATGGTATTTGCCTTCGGCCAGGGTCAGGTGTAATACGTGTTCACTGATGATGTCTGCTGCCAGTGCTGCGACGGGCGCTGGTTCATCCAGCAGCTGGACTCCCTGCAGCAAGGTATCGACCTGTGTTTGATCCAGTGGATGTTTGGTGGTGACTTCGTATACCTTGGGCATTTTCCATTTTGGCGAGCTTAGGCGGTGGATGAATTGTCCATCGTCCGAAAGCAGCAGCATGCCGGTGGTATCTTCATCCAACCGGCCTACGCACTGGACTCCACGTTCCAGCAGGGGGGCAGGCAGCAGGCTGAAGATGCTGGGATGGTGCTGGGGTTTGTGTGAGCATTCGTAGTTTGCAGGTTTATTGAGTATGAGGTAAGCCTGCTTGCGGAATTGCCATGCTTCGCCACGGACGGTGAAGGAGAAGTTGTCTGTATCAAATTCCGTGAATGGGAAATCATGGATTGCTCCGTTGATGCTGACTTCACCATGGCGGATGAGTGAGCGGCACAGTTTGCGTGAGCCAAAGCCCTGGGAGTGCAGAATACGTTCGAGTTGCATAGTGGGGTGGTTCTTGATGGTGAAAAATTGAGCTTAGAAAGCTGGAATGTTGGCGTCGCAAGCGGTTTTGACCCATTTGCCGCTGACGGATGAATTCTGCGCCAGGGGAATTGGTGTTGCGCCCTGCATGGAGATTTTGCCCTGGAATGCGCTGTCGCTGAGCAAGGTGATATCCACGCGCCCGTTGCTCTTGATGACGCCATTGCAGTTGATATCAGCACTGATATTGTTGCCCTGGTGCTTGTAGTTGCTCACGCTGCAATTGTCCTCGAGCTGGGGCAGCATTGGCTGCTTCAGGTTGGCCTGTTCTGGTGAAATGCATTGCTGGGTAATGATGGCGTTGTTCTCTGCCGGTAATTCGATGCCGAACTGCCTGAGCTGTTCCAGCTGTGCCTGCCCGATGATGGGTAACCCCTCCATCTTGACAGTCGTTTCCCACTGTCCGGGCTTGATCTGGTCGATAGCAAAGGCAGGAAGTGCGGTGCATGACAAGCTGCACAGGAGTAACAGTCTGATTTGTCTGGGCATTGGATATGAGGCAGGGAAGTTGAATTCGATGGAAGTATAACATTGTCACCAGGCTTGCCTGATGATCTCCATTGAGGGGCTGAAAGGGGAGAGAGTATAATCATGCCCTTGTTTGTGTGGTGGTTATTATGCACGCGCTGGTAAGGCAGGATATGGGCGGTGTGGGCCATACAGTTTGTCCGCAGTATTCAACGAGAGATTGATAGAACATGAATGAGCTTCCAGATTGTCCCCAATGTGGTTCCAGTTATACATACCAGGATGGCAGCCTGCTGATGTGCCCGGAATGCGCACATGAGTGGGCACCTGGCAGTGATGAAGCTGCAAGCAGCGAGTTTGTTGTCAAGGATGCCAATGGCAATGTATTGCAGGATGGCGATACGATTACCGTGATCAAGGACCTGAAAGTGAAAGGGTCATCACTGGTGGTCAAGGTCGGCACCAAGGTGAAAAATATCCGCCTTGTGGATAGTGACCACAATATCGACTGCAAGATTGACGGCATTGGCGCGATGAAGCTGAAATCCGAATTTGTGAAGAAGGCTTGAGGCGATCGATGCAGGAAATCAGTTTTGAGGATTTTCTCCAGGTCGAACTGCGGGTGGGGGAAGTGGTTTCGGCAGAGTTGTTTGCCGAGGCGCGCAAACCTGCCTACATCTTGCATGTCGATTTTGGCCCCGGGATTGGCGTGCTGAAATCCAGTGCGCAAATTACTGTGCATTACCAACCCGGGGAGCTGATCGGTAAGCAGGTGGTAGCTGTCGTTAATTTTCCTACGAAGCAGATCGGCCCGATTCAATCTCAATGCCTGGTGACGGGCTTCCACGATGAAAATGGGGCAGTGGTATTGTGTGTACCTGACAGGCCTGTCCCTAAGGGTAGCAGGCTGCTTTAGTTCTATATTTTGAATCTATGCCTGTGGCAGCTTGTAGTTGCACAAAAACAGACCCCGGAACGCGTCCGGGGTAATGAGGAATATCAGCACATGAGGAAGGATTGTTGGTCTTGATTCATGGCGATGAAGGAGCGATAAAATCTTCCCTTCATACCTGTATAACTGTTTAGCGCAAAAAAACCTGACGTCGATTTTGAAAAAAAGATGAATTTTTTTGTAAAAAATTTCATGAAAATATAAAAAACCATATTAATCAATTGGTTGTGGATGGAAATTTTTTTAATTATTTTTACATTTTTTTGAGAGTTTGCGCGAGAAATGCGCTTGATCAGCTAGGTATACCGGTTTGCGGCATACCATTTCTCTTGCACCAAAACACAAATGCCGCTGAATAGCGGCATTTTTATTTCCCGGCGGGAATGTTTAACGTTGCCAGCGCAGGGCGGCGGTATGGACTGGGCTATCCCAATGCTGGCGGATTTCGTCGTCCAGCAGGCAGATTGTGATGGAGGCTCCTGCCATATCGAGCGCTGTAATGTAATTGCCGACCAGGGAACGGGTAACGTTGAGTCCTTTGTCCTGCAGGAGTTTGGCGGCGCTGTTGTAGAGCAGGTATAGCTCCATGAGCGGGGTCGCGGCAAAGCCGTTGACCAGCAGCAAGACTTCGCTGCCAGCAGCGGGTTTGAGGTCTTCCAGGATGGCTGCGACCATGTCGGCGACGATGGCATCGGCATTGCGCATGGGTTCACGCCTGCGGCCGGGTTCGCCATGAATGCCAACTCCCATTTCCAGTTCAGTGTCGCCGATATCAAAAGTCGGCCGGCCTGCTGCGGGTACCGTGCAGCTGGTGAGTGCGACACCCATGGAGGCCGTGCGGCTGTTGACCTTGTCGCCCAGTGCCTTGCAGGCAGCCAGGTCGGCGCCGGTTTCAGCCAGGCTGCCAACCACTTTCTCAACGATCACTGTACCAGCCACGCCACGGCGGCCTGTGGTGTAGGTGGAATTTTCCACGGCAACGTCATCGCTGGTCAGGACTGTGGCGCTTTCGAACGGCAGCATTTCAGCAGCCATTTCAAAGTTCATGACGTCACCGGCATAATTCTTGACGATGAATAACACGCCTTTGCCTGCATGCACTGCCTCGGCAGCGGCCAGCATCTGGTCTGGGGATGGCGATGTGAACACATGGCCGGGGCAGGCTGCATCCAGCATGCCGTAGCCAATATAGCCACCATGCAGTGGCTCATGGCCTGAGCCACCACCGGAGATGATGGCGACCTTGTTTTCAGCCTTGTGCCTGCGTGTCAGGAAATGTGGTTCCAGGTTCAGGCTGACGATATTAGCGTGTGCGCTGGCAAAGCCGGTCAGGCTTTCTGCCAGGACGTCATCGACCTGGTTGATGAATTTTTTCATGTTCTCCTCCGTTGCCTGTTGTTGGGGCGAGTTTGCGGTGCATCTGCCCTAGGCTGTGTGATGTTGTTTTGCCAGTTCGCAGATGGTGTGGATGATGATCTGGCTGCTGCGGGCGCCGGGGTCAATATGCCCGATGGCGCGTTCGCCAAGGAAGGCGGCACGACCCTTGGTGGCGATCATGTCGCGGGTGGAAAGCATGCCTTGTTCCGCAGTTTGCTGAATGGCATTGAATATCTCCAGCGGAGTTGCATTGGCTGCAGCTAGGCGGTTGAATGTTTCTGCGACGGGTATCAGGGTGTCTAGCATGGTTTTTTCGCCAGCGTTGGCTTTGCCGCGTTGCTTGATGCCTTCAACGCTGGCATTGAACGCAGCAGCGATTTCACTCAGGGAGCTGATATCTCCGGCTTTTTCCACTTTTGCCATGATCATGAAAAAAGTGGCGATCAGTGGGCCAGAAGCACCGCCTATGGTGGAAAGCAGTTTCATGCCGATACGTTGCAGCACATCAGCTGGCGGGAGCGAGGCGAGCTCATCACGCATGGCGAGCAGGGTGGTACAGCCACGCTTGAGGTTGATGAAGTGGTCGCCATCGCCGATTTCACGATCCAGCGATTCCAGCTCGGTCTCGCTGTGCAGGATGACATCGTTGACTGCGGTGATGGCTTCAAGGATAAATTCGGTTCTCATCAGTTCTTCCAGATTTCTTCTACTTTTCCGTTGTCGGCGACAAAGATTGCAGTGGCAATATCATGGAAAATGCCATGCTCGACAACGCCGGGTATGTCATTGAGTTGTTGGTTGAGTGTTTCGTCATCGGTATGGCTGTCGAATGTCAGGTCCAGCACCAGGCTGCCGTGTGAGGTGATGGCCCAGCCATCCTTGGCGGCATTCTGCCGCAGTTCGGCATGAGCACCCAGTGCCTGCAGGCGGCTTTTGACCAGTTGCCAGGCAAACGGCATGACTTCGACCGGGATGGGGAATTTTTCACCGATACGGCCGACCAGCTTGCTCTTGTCGATCAGGACGATGAACTGGTCGCTGCCGCGCGCGAGCAGCTTTTCACGTACCAGATCGTAGCCCCTGCCTTTGAGCAAGGTCATCCGGGTCGTGACTTCATCAGCGCCATCCACATAGAGATCGAGTTTGCCCAGATGTTCGATGGCAACCAGCGGCAGGCCGAGCTCCTGCGCCTTGATGGCGCTGACCACGGAGCTGGCTGCGGCGGTAATGCGCAGGCCTTCTTCCTGGTGGCGGCGGGCAAGTTCCTGAATGAAATAGTTGGCGGTGGAGCCGGTACCCAACCCCACAGTCATGCCATCCTTGACTTGGTGTGCTGCCTGAATGGCGACCAGTTGCTTGTCATTCATTGCGGTTCTCCTCATGTTTTGGGCAGGCTCTTCTGCCGAATCGGGTAGAATGGCCTGCATCTTTAGGCAGTATGCGATTTTTCATGACATTTAAACATATCACTTCCCGCGATAACAGTCTGTTCAAGCAATTGAAAAAGCTGGCCGACAATGCGCGGGAGCGGCGCAAGAATAATGAAACCCTGCTGGATGGCGTCCATCTGTTGCAGGCTTATATGGAACAGTTTGGCTTGCCGAAACTGCTGGTGATTGCCGAGGGTGAATCCACCAATGAGGTGGTCGGGCTGCTGCAGGAGCTTGCTGATGTGCCTACCATCATGTTTACCACCCTGATGTTTGCTGAATTGTCTCCGGTGGCAACGCCGACTGGTATCCTGGCGCTCGTGGATATTCCGCAGTTACCAGTGCCAGAGCAGGCTGATTTTGCTCTGATGCTGGAGGATATCCAGGACCCAGGCAATCTGGGCAGCATGCTGCGTTCAGCCGCAGCTGCCGGTGTGGATGCGGTTTACCTGTCACAGGGATGTACGGATGCCTGGTCACCCAAGGCATTGCGTGGTGGGCAGGGAGCGCAGTTTGTGGTGCCGATTGTGGAGCGTGCTGACCTTGCTGCTATCTCGCAGGCATTCGCGGGGCAGACCTTGGCGACCACCCTGGATGGAGAATCCTTGTACGGCCTTGATTTGTCCCAGCCAACCGCGTTTGTGATTGGCAATGAGGGGGCTGGTCTGAGTCCGGCGCTGGTGGCTGCTGCCAGCCACAATGTCAGTATTCCCATGGCAGGGCAGGTGGAGTCACTCAATGCTGCAGCGGCGACTGCTGTATGCCTGTTTGAGCGCAGCCGCCAGAAAATGGCACAGGGCTGAAGTCACGTTCCGGGATTGATATCCCGGAATGCTTGCTGTGTGTTAGTGGCGGATATTGTTGCCAGGCAGCACGATTTCCGTGCTGAATAATTGTTCAGCGTCTACCTGGTCAAAGTGGTATTCCTTGTTGCAGAAATCACAGTTGATATCTATCGTGTCTTCTTGCGCCAGGATGTCTGCCACTTCTTCTTCGCCGAGCATGCGCAGCATGTTGGCAACATTTTCGCGTGAGCAGTTGCACTGGAATTTCAGGTTCTGTTCCTTGAACAGGCGTATGTCTTCTTCACTGAAAAGCCTCTGGAGCAGAGAAATGGCTGCCAGGTTGAGCAGTTCGTCGTCCTGCACGGTTTCTGCCAGCATGACGATACGGTTCCAGGTATCAGCATCTTCAGCATCGGGTTGATCCGGCAGCTTTTGCAGCAGCATGCCAGCGGCACTTCTGCCATCACAGGTCAACCACATGTGGGTATCGATCTGTTCCGAGCGCAGCATATAGTTCTGCAGGGTTTCCGCAATGCTGCCACCCTCAACTGACACTATACCCTGATAGGGCTGACCACCATCGCGCGGGTCCAGCGTGATGACAAACTGGCCATCGCTGACCATATCGTTGAAAGACATGCCATCCAGATTGCCCTCCCATTTTGCCGTGGCGCGTAATCCGAGGTCTGCGGTGCATTCCACTACCAGTAACTTGAGCGGGCCTTTGCCTTGCACTTGCAGGATCAGCGCCCCACCTTGCAGTTTGAGGGTGGCTGCCAGAAGAGCACTTGCTGCCATCAGCTCGCCCAGTGATTTGCGCAGGGTTGAAGGCATATCGTGATTTTGCAGGGCTTGGGTGAAGCTTTCGTCCAGGTGGACGATATTGCCGCGTACAGGTGTGTTTTCAAACAGGAAGCGGTGCAGTTGATCGCTGATTTGCATGGAGTCTCAAGATGTTGCAGGTTGTTGACAATTGAATGATACCACTGCGCATGCCAGCAAGAATGCACATGCGGGCGCATGAGGCAGATTTTATTCTGCGTGGCGCACTTGAATGGGGATGGCGCGTTGGCGTGGAATGCGGGCAGGCTGCCAGTGTTGCAAGGCCCATTGCCATACTTCAGACAGGGACTGGTGATATAATTCATCCGGCGGGGATTGGCCGAGGAAGGTCAGCACACGCCATAAGTCAGCTACCTTGTAGCGGCTGTTCAGTGGTTTGGCCAGGGTCTGTTTGCTGAGTTTCTCGCCTGCGGCATTGGCGGCAACGGGCACATGCAGATAGGCAGGCGTGGCGTAGCCCAGCGCCTGTTGCAGGAAAATCTGCCTGGGTGTGGAATCGAGCAGGTCTGCACCGCGCACGATGTGGCTGATGCCTTGTAACTCATCATCCACCACCACAGCGAGTTGATAGGCAAACAGCCCATCGGCGCGCTTGAGGACGAAATCGCCGATATCGCGGGACAGCAGCTGGCTGATCTCCCCCTGAACCCTGTCCTGAAATTGCGTGGGTTGGTGGTTAACCTGAACACGCCAGGCCCGGGCATGTTTCCCCGCCAGGCCATGGCGGCAGGTGCCGGGGTAAACCAGCCCATCGATGCCGGTGGCGGCAGAATCGGCAATTTCCTTGCGCGAACAGCCGCAAGGATAAGTCAGGCCACGCTCGGTCAATGTTTGCAGGGCATGTTGATAATAGGCATCGCGCTGGCTCTGATACAGTACCGGACCATCCCACTCGAAGCCGTATTGTTCCAGTGTGGTGAGAATCAGATCGGCTGCTCCCGGCATTTGCCGTGGCAGGTCGAGGTCCTCCATGCGCACCAGCCATTCGCCATGCAGGCTGCGGGCATCCAGGTAACTTGCGGTGGCGGCGATCAATGAGCCGAAATGCAGCGGCCCGGTAGGTGAGGGGGCAAAACGGCCTCTGGCAACGTCAGGAGCTGAATGGGCCATCGTTGATCAATACAAGGGGTTGCTTGGCACCGGTTGCAGGTAAGGAGGAATATGCCAGCTCTGTAGCTGACGACCCAGCATGACCAGCTCGCATGACAGCCGGTCGCTGCCGCGGGCACTGACCTCAAACTGGTAAGTACGACGTAACTGCATGTGGCCACGGCTGTTGCGGCCAAACCAGACTTTATTGCAGGCGACGGTTTCGTCCAGCAGTTGCAGGTTGCAACGCTCTGCCAGTTCCCGGCCCTGGGCAATCGCTTGTTCGCGGCTGCCTATGCTGTCGATCCAGTACCAGGCGGCGATGAGGGCAATGATGAGTAAATAGAGTTCCATGGTAGGGCGCAGCGTATATTTTTTGTCGTTAGGAAAAAGCCATCATCATGAGGCATCAGCTTCCATATGTGGGCAGGAGCTTAACATCTCAAGAGGCAGATGAGTACATGTTGCAGGCCTGCCTGTGTCATTTCAGCGCATCCAGTTTACGCTCCAGTTGCTCGCAGATGGTCTTGAGTATCTTGATGCGGGCATATTTCTTGTCGTTGGATGCCACAAGTGTCCACGGAGACTGTTCTGTGCTGGTGCGGTCTATCATGTCGCACACGGCTTTCTGGTATTCGTCCCATTTTTCACGGTTACGCCAATCTTCCGCTGTGATTTTGTAACGCTTGAACGCGGTTTTCTCCCGTTCTTCAAAGCGCTGTAGTTGCTCATCCTGGTCAATATGCAGCCAGAATTTCAGCAATACGATGTTGTGATCGGTGAGTTGCGATTCAAAGTCATTGATTTCCGCATAGGCACGCATCCAGTCCGGTTCACTGCAAAAACCTTCCACTCGTTCCACCAATACCCGTCCATACCAGGTGCGATCGAAAATGGTCACACGCCCGCGTCGTGGCAACTGGCGCCAGAAACGCCAGAGGTAGGGCTGGGCACTTTCTTCATCGGAGGGTGCGGAAATCGGCACGATGTTGTAGGTGCGGGCATCCATGGCTTGGGTAACACGCCGGATAGCGCCACCCTTGCCTGCGGCATCGACTCCTTCGAATGCTGCAATCACGGAAATTTTCTTGAATTTCTCGTGGCGGGTCAGCAGATTGAGTTTGCCCTGATACTCCTCAAGCTGGCTGTTGTAGTCGTCCTTATCCAGTGATTTGCCCAAATCCAGCGCATTCAGCACATTCAGGCTATCCACTACCGCCAGTGCCGGCGCAGTGGTTTTGCAGGCAACAGGCGTACTGTTGTCCAGGTGCTTGCGCAGGGCTTCCAGCAGGTATTGGCCGGTTGTCAGATTGCGATAATTTGCATCGAAACCCTCTATGACTTTCCAGGGGGCATTTGCGGTACTGGTTTCCCGCAACACGTGGCCAGTGATGGTACGGAATGCGTCGTAGTGTTTCAGGTGCTGCTTATCCTGCTCGGTGACGCGCCAGCGGGTTCTGGGGTTGTCTTCCAGTTCGGCAATCCGGTGTTTCTGCTGCTTTTTTGAAAGATGGAACCAGAGCTTGATGACGAGGGCGCCCTCATCCGTCAGCATGCGTTCGAAACGCACGATATCGCTGAGCTGGCTATCCAGTTTGCGGCGCAATTTGCCGTCCATGTTTTCCACGATGGGGGCTGTGTACCATGAGCCGAAGAAGATGCCCATGGTACCCTTGGGCGGTAGCTCACGCCAGTAGCGCCACATGGGTGGGCGTTCTGCCTCATCCTCGGATGGCGGGCCGAATGCGTGGGTATGGATCAGGCGCGGATCCATCCACTCATTCAACAGGTTGGCAGTTTCTCCCTTGCCACCTCCATCCACGCCTCCCAGTTGGATAATGACGGGAAAGCTCCTGGCCTGGGCGAGATCGTATTGCACTTCCAGCAATGCTTCCCGCAAGGCTGGAAGTTCTTTTTCATATGTTTCATCTGAAACGGTGTGACCAAGTTCTGCGGATTCAAACATGGACGATCTTCTGGATGGAATGTGGATGGGAATCCATGTTGCATAAACTTCATCCGGGTGTCAAAGCTGTATGCATGGAGAAAACACAACAATCGTATGAATTGCACATATTTGGTGCATTGCACCAGGTGCTGGTCACATATAGTGCGTATATTTGCCACGGAGAATGTCAACTCCTTATAAAACATGCAGATAAATATTGGCGTGGTTTTTGCTAATCATTCATCACTATAAAAATAGATGGAGGAGATTAAGATGGATGCAATACAGTCAGGAAATGACGTATTTTTCATATTGCTTGGCGCCATCATGGTGCTTGCCATGCATGCCGGGTTCGCCTTTCTTGAGGTGGGTACTGTGCGCCGCAAGAACCAGGTCAATGCCCTGGTCAAGATCATGGTGGATTTTTCGGTATCCACCATTGCCTATTTTTTCATTGGTTATGGCGTGGCATATGGCGTAGGTTTCCTGCAAGGGGCGGAAGCGCTGTCAGCACAAAATGGGTATGAACTGGTGAAGTTTTTCTTCCTGCTGACTTTTGCGGCTGCCATTCCCGCCATTATTTCCGGCGGCATTGCAGAGCGAGCCAGGTTCAATCCACAGTTGGCAGCGACATTTGCAATCGTAGGGCTGATTTACCCATTTTTTGAAGGCATTGCCTGGAATGGTCATTTTGGCATCCAGGGTTGGCTGGAGGCGACATTTGGCGCACCTTATCATGACTTTGCCGGCTCCGTGGTCGTACACGCCATGGGCGGTTGGATTGCCTTGGCAGCGGTATTGCTGCTTGGTCCGCGCATTGGCCGTTACAGTAAGGATGGCCGCTTGCATGCTTTTCCACCATCAAGTATCCCGTTTTTGGCGCTGGGAGCCTGGATACTCACTGTGGGCTGGTTCGGCTTCAATGTCATGTCGGCCCAGACTGTGGATGCTGTGACTGGCTTGGTCGCACTTAACTCCCTGATGGCCATGGTTGGCGGTACGCTGGCAGCGCTGCTGGCTGGCAGGAATGACCCAGGCTTTGTGCACAATGGTCCGCTGGCAGGATTGGTGGCCATCTGTGCCGGTTCTGATGTGGTCAATCCGCTCGGCGCGCTGGTGATCGGCCTGGTAGCCGGCGCGGTGTTTGTCTGGACATTCACGCTGACGCAGAATCGCTGGAAAATTGATGATGTGCTGGGTGTGTGGCCTTTGCATGGTATCTGTGGTGTCTGGGGTGGGGTGGCGGCAGGTATCTTCGGTGCCAAGGCATTGGGTGGCATGGGTGGAGTGAGCCTGGTGTCGCAACTGCTGGGCACAACGCTGGGAGTTTCGATTGCATTGCTTGGCGGATTTGCGGTCTATGGCACATTGAAACTGTTGGTGGGGCTGCGCCTGGAGGCGGAGGAGGAATATAACGGTGCCGACCTGTCCATTCACAAAATCGCAGCAACCCCCAATCTGGCTGCGGGACAGGATGAGTAGCTATTTTTGACCATGTAACCGATTCCCGGTACCGGATTCTGATATAAGGTTGGGGGTTGGTTCTTCAGACCCGCGTTAGATTTTTGATAGCCAGGTCATGGTGCGGGAAAGTCTTATACCTGAGTGACAGGACTTTCCCACACACCGTTTTGCATGCGTGCTGGGTCACAGTCGTGGTATCTTCAAGGCTATTGCCGAGAGTTTTGCATGTTAAGACATACCAAGATACTGCTGTGGCGGCTGTTGGCCGTGATTTCCCTGATCCTGGGTGTGATTGGTGCGTTCCTTCCCATTATGCCTACGGTGCCGTTTGTGCTGCTTGCAGCCTGGGCAGGCGAGCGTGGCTGGCCACAACTGGAGCGCTACCTGCTCAACCATCCCCGATATGGGCATCATATCCGCGACTGGCGTGAACAGGGTGCGGTATCGCGCAAGGCCAAATATATTGCGGTATTCATGATGTCCTGTAGTGCCATTGGTTTGTGTTTTTCTCCTGCGCCATTATGGGCAAAGTGGGGTGTCACCCTGACCATGGCCGCGGTGGCAATCTGGCTTGTGCTGCGGCCTGAGCCTGCTAGTCATTGACGGGACTGTGCTGTGTGCAAGCTGGCTCATGCTAGAATCCTGCCATGTCGAAATTCCATGTATTGATCCCTGCTGCCGGTACTGGCAGCCGCATGGGAGCTGAATATCCCAAACAGTATTTGCCTTTGCTCGGTAGGCCGCTGATTCATCATACTTTGTCCCTGTTTGCCTCTGCTGGTCGCATCAGTTCCGTGCACGTAGTGATTAGCCCGGATGATGCATTCTGGGAGCAGCATGAAGGGGGTGTTGATGGCAAGGTTCATGTGCACCGCGAAGGTGGTGATACCCGCGCAGCGACAGTGCTCAATGGTCTGCAAGCTATGGCTGGCCAGGTTGCAGCGGAAGACTGGATACTGGTGCATGATGCAGCTCGTCCGGGGTTGAGCCATGCCATGTTGGACCGCCTGCTGGACAACTTGCAGGATGATGACGTTGGCGGCTTGCTGGCCATTCCGCTGGCTGATACGCTCAAGCGCGCCGATGCTGCCCAGCGTGTAGCGCAGACTGAACCGCGCGATGGACTGTGGCAGGCACAAACGCCGCAGATGTTCCGTTACCAATTATTGAAGCAGGCCTTGCAACAGGCTGGCGGCGCGCCCACTGATGAGGCGCAGGCCGTGGAGGCGCTGGGATTCAGCCCTAAATTGGTACCAGGTGAATTGAGGAACCTTAAAATTACTTATCCGCAGGATTTGAAGCTTGTTGAAGCCATCCTGCTTGCAGATGCCAGGGAGCATAAAACATCATGATCAGAGTGGGAAACGGATTTGACGTACATCAACTGGTGGAAGGGCGCCCCTGTATTATCGGCGGGGTGGAGATTCCTTTTGCCAAAGGTCTGAAAGGCCATTCAGATGCAGATGTGCTGCTGCATGCTGTGAGCGATGCCTTGCTTGGCGCTGCGGCGCTGGGGGATATTGGCAAGCATTTCCCCGATACGGATGAGCGTTTCAAAGGGGCTGATTCCAGGGTTTTATTGCGACATGTGGTGTCGCTGCTCAAGGCCAAGCATTACAACATCGTGAATATTGATGCCACCATCATGGCCGAAGCGCCAAAGATGGCGCCGCATATCAGCGATATGTGTCGCAATATTGCCGAGGACTGCGGCTTGCCGACAGATAGCGTCAACGTCAAGGCCACTACTACGGAAAAACTGGGATTCACCGGACGTGGTGAAGGGATCGCGGCGCAGGCCGTGTGCCTGATCCAGCGTTACCAGATTTAAGTGTTCTGATGGTCGTGCCTTGCTTGCTTGAGCTGCCTGTTGGAGGATAGTGCCGATTGGCAGCAGGCACCAGAAGCGCCTCCGGTAATTGGTTCTATCAGGCTTTAAGCAGGACAATGACAGCGCCGCTGCCACCCTCTTGAGGGCGTGCCTGGGCATAGGCGATGACTTCATCTTTCTGCATCAGCCAGTTGCGCAATTTATGCTTGAGCACCGGTTCCCGGTTGCGTGAGCTGAGGCCTTTACCATGGATGATGCGCACGCAGCGGATCCCACGTTTTTTGCAATGAGCCAGGAACTCGGCGACATACATCCGGGCTTCATCGCTGACCAGACCATGCAGATCGATGGCAGCCTGCACTACCCAGTGACCACGACGCAACTTGCTCAAGATGTCTGGAGAGTGGCCATCGCGTAGATACAGTAGTTCTTCACCACTTTCCAATTCATGGGCGGGAATATAGCCATCGCTAAGGGAATCTGCCAGTGCCTGGCGTTCATCTCTCAGGAGTTGCCGGGGAACAGGTTTGGGTTTGGGAGTTGGAAGTGGGTGCTGATCCAGGCGAGACGGTTTGAGTGGGCGAGCGTCTTTGACTGCGTCAAGAAACAGTCTGCTTTCATCGTCATTGTCCTCGTAATCAGCCATATTTCTGAACTACCAGCAAAAAAGAGAACCCGCAGGAAGTACTCCTGCGGGAATTGCTATTTACGACAATTGATCCAGATACCGTTCGGCATCCAGTGCTGCCATACAACCTGAACCAGCGCTGGTAACAGCCTGGCGGTAGATGTGATCCTGCACATCACCTGCAGCAAAGACGCCGGGGATGCTGGTGGCAGTGAAATTGCCCTCACGGCCGGCCTTGGTGATGATGTAGCCCCATTCCATGTCCAGCTGGCCTTCAAAAATATCGGTATTGGGCCTGTGACCAATGGCGATAAATACGCCTTGCAGCGCAATCTCCTTGGTGGTGCCAGTGTTGACGTCTTTCAGGCGTACACCTGTCACGCCGGAGTCATCACCCAGTACTTCATCCAGCGTGTGGAAAGTTTCCAGGACGATACGGCCTTCCTTGACGCGCTCCATAAGCTTGTCCACCAGGATGGCCTCAGCCTTGAACTTGTCGCGACGGTGCACCAGGGTTACCTTGCTGGCGATATTGGCAAGGTAGAGCGCTTCTTCAACGGCAGTGTTGCCACCGCCGACGACAGCCACTTCCTGGTTACGGTAGAAAAAGCCATCGCAGGTGGCACAAGCGGATACACCTTTACCGGAGAAGGCTTCTTCTGAAGGCAGGCCAAGGTATTTTGCAGAGGCACCCGTGGCAATGATCAGGGAGTCACAGGTGTATTCACCGGCGTCACCGATCAGGCGAATAGGCTTTTCAGTGAGCTTGGCTGTGTGGATATGATCAAAAATCATTTCCGTGTTGAAACGCTCGGCATGCTTCTGGAAGCGTGCCATCAACTCTGGCCCCTGCACGCCATCGGCGTCTGCAGGCCAGTTATCCACTTCCGTTGTGGTCATGAGCTGGCCTCCCTGGGCAATGCCGGTGATCAACACTGGCTTCAGGTTGGCACGCGCTGCATAGACAGCAGCAGAGTAACCTGCGGGGCCGGAACCCAGAATCAGCAGGCGGGCATGTTTTGTTGCCATACGGTGAATACTCCTAGATGCAATATTTCAAAAGTTCGTAATGTTAGGGCTTTTCCAGCAGGCTGCGTAGCATCCATGCCGTTTTTTCATGAATCTGCAGGCGCTGGGTTAACAGGTCGGCGGTGGCTTCATCTGCTGCTTTTTCCGCAGCTGGGAAGACCGAGCGCGCAGTACGCACAACAGCTTCATGGCCAGCGACCAGTGCCTTGATCATATCCTGAGCATGGGGTACGCCATTCGTTTCTTCAAGGGAGGTCAGTGTACTGAGTTCCTTGTAAGTTCCGGGAGCCGGAAAATCCAGTGAGCGGATACGTTCGGCAATCTGGTCTACTGCTGTCCAGAGTTCATTGTATTGTTCCTCGAACATCAGGTGCAATGTACGAAATTGCGGCCCGGTCACATTCCAGTGGAAGTAATGTGTCTTGAGGTATAGCGTATAAGTATCTGCAAGGAAATGGGAAAGTCCTTCTGCAATCTTCTTGCGGTCTTTTTCACTGATGCCAATATCTACCATCTTGTTCTCCTTTGTTTGAGGTGAAATGAAACCTGAATGCTGCTGCAATTCAATGATTGTGTCTCAGGTTGTGTTATAGCAGACAATCGTGACAATTGTTAACTATGTCTAGTGTAGGCGTCGCCACAAGGGAGTGCAAATTGATTATGGTTATGTCCGTGATAGCCTGGGTTAATCAGTTGTTGTCGCTGACAGGTAAAAGTAGAACTGGAACATTGTTTTATCCGCAGTATTTGCCGGAAATATATTCAGTAAATTTCCCAATGCCGTGATCGGGCCGAAACTGGCCTGATGCTGATATAATCGCAAGGCTTAAATTTTGTGCCGGGTAGTCAATCATCTTGTTCTTCCAGAAAAAAAGCACACCGCTCAATAGTCGCCGTCAAGCAGAGTCCACACCTACTCCAGGTATTGTCAAGGAGGCATGGTGGCTGGGCCTGGTGGTGGTGGGTCTTTATCTTGCCTTGATCCTGTTCACTTATCACAGTGAGGATCCTGCGTGGTCGCACAGCGCGAGCGATAGTGATGTTACGCACAATGCTGGTGGCGTATTGGGAGCCTGGCTTTCCGATATCCTGCTGTCTCTGTTTGGTTTTTCCGCCTGGTGGTGGGTAGTGCTGGCCTTCTATGCGATGTGGCTGGTCTATTTGCGGCTGGAAGTCGTGGATGCCGAACAGAAGCCGTTGATCTGGGTCAACCTGACTGGTTTTATCATGTTGCTGCTGTCCTCGGCAGCTCTGGAAGTAGGGCACTTCCATTCCATGGCCGTGGAATTGCCGCTGGCTGCAGGTGGCATGCTGGGCACATTGATTGATGGGGCCTTGCAGGCCATGCTGGGTTTTGCAGGTTCCACCCTGGTGCTGCTGCTTTTACTCGCAGTAGGGTTCAGCCTGTTTACTGGCTGGTCCTGGATTACCATCGCAGAGAAACTGGGTGCCGGGCTGGAGTTCAGTTATCACTACGTGATCAACCGCTGGCAGGATTACCAGGATCGCAAAGTAGGCAAGGCTGCTGAGCAGAAGCGCCAGGAGTTTGTCATCAGTGAACGCAAGCGGACAGAAGACAGGCAGCCGGTGCAGATTGAAGTGCCGCCTACATTTGAGATAGTGAAAAGTGAGCGTGTGCAGAAAGAAAAGCAGTCGCCACTGTTTGAAACCCTGCCGGATTCACCATTACCACCGCTACACCTGCTGGATGAACCTAATGGAGTAGTGGAAGTACAGTCTGCCGAAACGCTGGAATTCACTTCGCGCCTGATCGAGCGCAAGCTCATGGATTTCGGCATCGAGGTCAAGGTGGTGACTGCACTGCCAGGCCCGGTGATTACGCGCTATGAAATTGACCCGGCGGCAGGCGTCAAGGGTAGCCAGGTGGCTAATCTGTCCAAGGATCTGGCGCGAGCCTTGTCCGTGATCAGTGTGCGCGTGGTGGAAACTATTCCGGGCAAAACCTATATGGGCCTGGAAATTCCCAACCCTAAACGCCAGATTGTGTACCTGTCCGAAATTCTTGGCTCGCAGGTCTATGCTGAGATGCACTCGCCGCTGGCGATTGCCATGGGCAAGGATATTTCCGGCAAACCTGTGGTGGCTGACCTGGCAAAGATGCCGCACGTGCTGGTCGCGGGGACTACCGGCTCCGGTAAATCCGTGGCCATCAATGCCATGATCCTGAGCCTGGTCTACAAGGCCGAGCCAAGCAAGGTGCGCCTGATCCTGATCGACCCCAAGATGCTGGAGCTGTCTGTTTATGATGCCATCCCACATCTATTGACGCCCGTCATCACTGATATGCGCCATGCAGGCAACGCGCTGAACTGGAGCGTGGCCGAGATGGAACGACGCTATAAACTGATGTCGGCATTGGGCGTGCGTAACCTGGCGGGATACAACCAGAAAATTCGTGATGCTGAAAAGGAAGGCACATCCATTCCGCATCCATTCAGCCTGACACCGGATGAGCCGGAGCCCCTGGATGAGCTGCCGTTGATCGTGGTGGTGATTGATGAGCTGGCCGACCTCATGATGGTGGTTGGTAAAAAAGTGGAAGAACCGATTGCCCGCCTTGCGCAGAAAGCACGAGCCTGCGGTATCCACTTGGTAGTGGCGACCCAGCGTCCATCAGTGGATGTGATTACCGGCCTGATCAAGGCCAATATTCCGACCCGGGTAGCGTTCCAGGTTTCGAGCAAGATTGATTCGCGTACCATTCTTGATCAGATGGGTGCTGAAGCGCTGCTGGGCCAGGGTGATATGTTGTACCAGCCGCCCGGTACCAGCGATCCGCAGCGTGTGCATGGTGCGTTTGTTTCCGACCAGGAAGTCCATCGTGTGGTGGAGCATCTCAAGCAGCAAGGTGAACCCAACTACATCGAAGGTATTCTCACCGGAGGCAGTGAAGATGGCGGTGAGGGTGGCGAACTCGGTGAAGGTGGTGGCGAGGCTGACCCACTCTATGACGAGGCTGTGGCAATCGTGCTCAAATCCCGCCGTGCTTCGATCTCATCTGTGCAACGCCAGTTGCGTATCGGCTATAACCGCGCCGCGCGCCTGATCGAGGAAATGGAACGCGCCGGCTTGGTATCTGCAATGCAGAGCAACGGTAATCGTGAAGTGATTGCCCCCAATAACAGCCATGATTAAGTATTGGAAAAGGCAAGAAAACATGAGGTTTATTGCAGCAACATTGATGGCTGTGCCGTTATTGGCGCAGGCTGGCGGAGTGGAATCGCTCAAGGAGTTTTTCCAGACGACCAATACCATGCGCGCGCATTTTCACCAGGTCGTGACTGATGTACAGGGTGGCAAGGTGCAGGAAGTGCAGGGTGACATGCAATTGCAGCGTCCGGGTAAATTTCGCTGGGATTATGAGCAGCCTTATGTGCAACAGGTCGTGGGTGATGGTGAGAAGGTCTGGCTCTATGATCCTGACCTGAATCAGGTCACGGTGCGTACCATGAGCAAGGCTATTGGTTCCAGCCCCGCATCCTTGCTGGCCGGTGCCCAAGATGCGGAACGCAATTTCACGCTGACTGCGTTGAGCGGTCGCAATGATGGCCTGGAATGGGTACAGGCTGTGCCCAAGGCGGAGGAAAGTGGTTTCGAGAAAGTCCTGCTGGGTTTCAGCGGCAATGTGCTGCAGAAAATGGAATTGCACGATAGTTTCGGTCACCTCACCAGCATCCAGTTCAGCAAGTTTGAACGTAACCCGGCCCTGAACAGCAGCAGCTTCAGG
Source organism: Methylobacillus rhizosphaerae (assembly GCF_900187985.1). GTDB lineage: Bacteria > Pseudomonadota > Gammaproteobacteria > Burkholderiales > Methylophilaceae > Methylobacillus > Methylobacillus rhizosphaerae. The sequence goes on along the minus strand of NZ_FZOA01000003.1, from coordinate 72,680 downwards.
TTCAAGGTGCCTGCAGGCGCGGACGTGGTGGGCGAATGATCAAACATGGCGCGAGCTTGCCTATGACAGGGAGGCGGGATGGCTGACCTGTTTGTCCAGGAACCAGCGGCGCCATTGCCGGAAGCCTTGCGCCCGAAAACACTGGATGAGGTGATCGGGCAATCGCACCTGCTCGGTGAGGGCAAACCCCTGCGTCTGGCATTCCAATCCGGCAAGCCACATTCCATGATTTTCTGGGGGCCGCCTGGTGTGGGTAAGACCACGCTGGCACGGCTGACTGCTACTGCCTTTGATTGCGAATTCATCGCCCTGTCCGCCGTGTTTTCCGGGGTCAAGGATATCCGCGCCGCCATGGAGCAGGCAGAACAGAACCTGTCGCGTGGGCGACACACCATCCTGTTCGTCGATGAAATCCACAGGTTCAACAAATCGCAGCAGGATGCCTTGTTGCCATATGCTGAAAGCGGGTTGGTCACCTTTATTGGCGCGACCACAGAAAATCCTTCGTTCGAGGTCAACTCCGCTTTGCTCTCTCGTGCCCAGGTCTATGTACTCAAATCGCTGAGCGAAGATGAGCTGAAGCAACTGCTCAAGCGCGTGAAAGCGCAGGCGCTGGGGCATCTGGAGTTTGACGATCTTGCCGTGGATACCATCATTGGCTATGCCGATGGCGATGCAAGACGCTTCCTCAACCTGCTTGAACAATGCGCCACGGCGGCCAAGGCCGCAGGCGTGCAGAAGATAGACGCCGATTTCATCCAGAATGCGCTGACCCTGAACAGTCGCCGTTTCGATAAGGGCGGCGACAACTTCTACGACCAGATCTCCGCCCTGCACAAATCCGTGCGCGGCTCGCACCCGGATGCCGCACTTTACTGGCTGACCCGCATGCTGGATGGCGGCGCGGACCCGCGTTACCTGTCGCGACGTATCGTGCGTATGGCGTGGGAAGATATCGGCCTTGCCGATCCCAGAGCCATGCAGATCGCCAATGATGCCGCATTGACCTACGAACGTCTCGGCAGCCCGGAAGGCGAGCTGGCACTGGGACAGGCCGTGATTTATCTCGCCGTGGCCGCCAAGAGCAACGCGGGCTATATGGCTTATAATCAGGCCAAGGCTTTTGTCCGGCAAGATAAAAGCCGCGAAGTCCCCGTACACCTGCGCAACGCGCCGACCAAACTCATGAAGGAGCTTGGCTACGGGCATGAATACCGCTATGCCCATGATGAACCCAATGCCTATGCCGCCGGGGAAACCTATTTCCCTGATGAGCTGGCAGAGCCAGGCTGGTACCAGCCAACGCCAAGAGGACTGGAAAGCAAGATTGGCGAAAAACTGGCGCTGCTGAAAAAGTGGGACAAAGAGGCTGGCAAGAAATAAGCTGGCGTTGCCCGAAAATCAGCCCAGCAGCAAACCGCGTTAAATATCAATAAAATGTGCTCAGGCACTGAATGTAATCGAATCAGGAATTTCCATGTTAGACATCCAGCAGTTACGCAATGATCTTGATACCGTAGTGGCGCGTCTTGCCAGCCGGGGTTTCGCCTTTGATACCAGTGCATTCACTGCGCTGGAGAATGAGCGCAAGACGGTGCAGACCCGCACCCAGGATTTGCAGGCCAAGCGCAATGCCACTTCCAAGCAGATTGGCATTGCCAAGTCCAAGGGCGAGGATGTGGCGCCCATCATGGCGGAAGTGGCTGGGCTGGGTGCCCAGTTGAAGGCGGATGAGGAGCGGCTGGGTGCCATTCAGGCAGAGCTGCAACAGCTTTTGTTGAACGTACCCAATCTGCCGCATGAAAGCGTGCCGCTCGGCAAATCGGAAGAGGACAATGTCGAGGTGCGCCGTGTCGGCACACCGCGCAGCTTTGATTTCACGGTCAAGGACCATACTGATGTCGGCACACCGCTGGGCCTGGATTTTGATACCGGGGCCAAGCTGGCCGGCGCGCGTTTTACGCTGATGCGCGGCAGGATCGCCCGTTTGCATCGTGCGTTGGCGCAATTCATGTTGGATACGCAGACAGAAAAGCATGGCTACACCGAGTGCTACACGCCTTATATCGTCAATGCGGATACCCTGCGTGGCACCGGCCAGCTGCCCAAGTTCGAGGCTGACCTGTTTGCCGCGCAAAAGGGTGGACAGGAGGGCGACAGCAATGAAACGCTGTACCTGATCCCGACCTCGGAAGTAACTCTGACCAATACGGTGCGCGATGAGATCGTGCCGCTGGATAGCCTGCCGATCAAGCTGACTGCCCATACGCCATGTTTCCGCTCGGAAGCCGGTTCCTATGGGCGCGATACGCGCGGCATGATACGCCAGCACCAGTTCGACAAGGTGGAAATGGTGCAGATTGCGCATCCTGAACAGAGCTATGATGCGTTGGAGGAAATGGTTGGGCATGCGGAACATGTATTGCAGGCGCTTGGCTTGCCATACCGCGCTGTGTTGCTTTGCACTGGTGATATGGGATTTGGCGCGGCCAAGACCTATGACCTGGAGGTGTGGCTGCCTGCGCAGGATACCTATCGCGAGATTTCCTCGATCTCTAATTGCGAAGCGTTCCAGGCCCGCCGGTTGCAGGCCCGTTTCCGCAATGAAAATGGCAAGCCGGAGCTGGTGCATACCCTGAATGGTTCCGGCCTGGCTGTGGGCCGGACACTGGTGGCCGTATTGGAAAATTACCAGCAGGAAGATGGCAGCGTTGTAGTGCCTGAGGTGCTGCGTCCTTATATGGGTGGGCTGGAAGTCATCAGCGCTGCCTGCTGACGACAACTCTTGCTTGGTTTGTAACCCCGGATCATATCCGGGGTTTTGTTTTGTGGCGTGCCCTAGGTCATTTGCTGTTTAATGCTCTTCCTTGTCCTGGGTCAGCGTCTCGATCAGTGTAATCTGCATACGGTAATGCAGCATGACAAACCAGCGCCAGAGCAGAGATACCAGTCCGGCGATGATCAGCAGGGCGACAACTCGCACATCCAGCGCTGGCATGATTTTGTGACTCAATGTCAGTACCAGTAATGTCATGCTGACGATAGCCAGGACATTGACGGTCTTGGCAATGAAACGCTGCACGCGGCTGCAATCGCTGCCTGTCATGCCTTGTGTGCTGTGGTCAGCCAGCAGCAGGCCCAGCGATTGCAGTTTCCTGAATGCTGCAATGAGGAAAGGGGCTGCCAGCAACAAGGATGTGCCCCAGATCAGCGCCTGTTGCCACATGATGTCGCGCATGGGGGAGGGACGGCTGACCAGATAATCGTTAGCCAGCCAGACAGCACCGAGACAGAGAGCACTGACCATGCACAAGTTCACGAAGACCTGTAACAGCAGTTTACGGTAGATGCCGGCGAGAATGGCGCCGTCGCTGTCTGGGGCGTGGCTGTTGGAGTCCAGCCAGTTACGGTAAAGGCGGAAAAATTGCGAGATCTTTCCTGGCAGGTTGCGGGCCAGCTTGTTGGAAAGTGGGTCGGCCGCCTTGATCAGGTAAGGCGTGGTCAAGGTGGTGATGACGGAGGCGGCTACCGCAATCGGGTAGAGGAAGGAGCTAGTGACACCCAATGTCAGCCCGAGGGAGGCAATGATGAAGGAAAACTCGCCGATCTGGGATAACCCCATACCCACACGCAAGGAGGTGCGACCGTCATTGCCAGCCGCCATGGTGCCCAGTGTGCAGGCAAATATCTTGCCGAAAATGATGGCTACGATCACGACCATGACCGGCTTGGCGTGTTCGATAATAATGGCGGGGTCCAGCATCAGCCCGATGGCAACGAAGAAAATGGCGCTGAACATGTCGCGGATGGGCATGATCAGGCGCTCAATGGCGCGAATGCGGCGTGACTCCGCCATGATGGCACCGATCATGAAAGCACCTAGCGCAATGCTGTAATCCAGTTTCATCACCAGCAGACAGAAACCGAAGCACAGGCCGAGAATCGTGATCAGCAGCATCTCGTCACGCTTGAAGCTGGCAACGTATTCCAGCAGTTTGGGGACAAAAATGATGCCCAGCACCAGGGCCACCACCATGAACAATGTAAGGTTGGAGATGGTGATGGCAGCATCCATGGTGGATACATGTCCGGTGGCGGCAATGCCGGAGAGCAGGGCGATGATGCCGATACCGAGGATATCCTCGACAATCAGCACGCCAAAAATCATCTGGGCAAAGCGCTCATGCTTCATATTGAGCTCATCCAGCGCCTTGACGATGATAGTGGTGGAGGAAATGGCCAGCATGGCGCCAAGGAAGATGGAGTCCATGGGTTTCCAGCCGAAATGGCTACCGATCTCATATCCCAGCCATACCATGACGATAATTTCGACTGATGCGGCGACCACGGCTGTGGCGCCTACAGCGCGCAGTTTACGCAGGCTGAATTCCAGCCCGAGTGAAAACATCAGGAACACAATGCCGAGTTCGGCAAGAATCTCGATGGTGTGGTTGTCATGCACGAGGGAGAATGGCGGGGTATGTGGACCAAGGATCAGGCCTGCGAGAATATAGCCAAGTACCACCGGCTGCTTCATGCGGTGGAATAAAATGGTAACCATGCCAGCCACCAGCATGATGACGGCAAGATCTTGTATGAAGGCAGCGGCGTGCATGTGTTGTGTGCTTTCTTGTTATAAGGCCGGGTTCAGAATGCGTATTTTATAACGAGACTGATCCAGTCAAGGGCAGGAAAACAAACGATTTGCGAATTATTCCTGGCTCAGGGAATTGTTGAAGCCGCTGAAGTCCGTCAATTCAAAACTGGGAAATACAGGGATATGCCTTGGTTCTCTCAATGCGAGTATCTTGTAATAAGTACGCACCGACTCCACAAAGACGACAGGCGCGCCGCCCCTGGCAAAGCCGAACTTGAGCGTGGAGTAGTATTCGTCCTTGCTCAGCAGGGGTAGCGTTTTCTTCACATCGACCCAGCGATCCGGGTTGAGCTTGAGGCGCGTAGCCAGCGTACGGGCATCCAGCAAATGGGCATAGCCGATATTGTAGGCTGCAAGTGCCAGCCAGGTCCTGTCCGGCTCGGCTACACCCTCGGGAATGGAGTCTTTCAGCATGACGATATAACGGGCGCCAGCCGTGATGCTTTGCCGAGCATCCAGCCTGTCTGTGACACCCAGGCGGTCAGCTGTTTCCTCAGTCAGCATCATCATGCCGCGTACATTGGTAGGCGAGGTATTAAACCTGTCCCAGTGGGATTCCTGATAGGCGACGGCGGCAATCAGCCGCCAGTCCAGCCCGGTCAGCTCCTGAGCATCATGAAACATGCGCTTGTATTGTGGCAGCAGGGTTTCTGAACGCTGGATGAAAGTCGTGACATCCACGGGTTTGAGGCGATCGGTGTGGCCGTAGTAGCGGTCAATCAGGTTGCGCAGGGTGCCATCCTTGCGGATGCGAGTGAAAAAAGCGTTGGCCTGCTCATACAACCAGGGGTCTCCTGTTTTGGCAAAAGCCCATGCTATCTGCTCCGGTACTTCCAGTGGCAGGTCACTGGCGGCAAGGTTGGGATAATAGTTTTGTATCAATGCAATCAGATGATTGTCGGCAATGGTGAAATCCAGCTTACCTTCGGCCACCTGGGTCATTAATTCATCAGAGTTGGCATGTGAAGTCTCGCTCCAGTGCAGCTGCGGCTCTTTGCCTTTCAGGCGGCGCAGGCTTTCTGCATAGCTGGTGCCGGAAGAAACCGTGATGTGCTTGTTGAGCAGGTCCTTGATGCTGGAGGGGGCTCGCGTGCGGTCGGTATTGTAGATAATGCGTTGCTGGACACTCTGGTAAGGCTGCGTGAACTTGACCATGCGCTCACGCGCGGCAGTAACGCTGAGGTCGGCAGCGGCAAAATGTGCCTTGTGTTTACGCAGCGCGGGGATGACCTGGGAAATATTCTGCACAATCAGGAACTTGACGCTGTATTCCGGACCCAGCTCGCGTACAAAGCTGCGTACCAGGTCATATTCAAGCCCGGCATATTGATTATTGCCGCTGTAATAATAAGTACTGGGACCACTGTGGGTCACCACAATGATTTCCTTGGTTGTACGAGGGTCTGCCAGTGATGAGCCTGATTCCTGACAGCCCATCAACAGCAGCACCAGCAAAAGAATAACCAGTGAACGCATCAGGCAGAGTTTCCTAAAGATTGCTGTCTTTGTCCAGTCAGAATGATCTTTAGTGCTTTTTTGGCCATCTGCCCAGTGCAGGAATGCAGCCAGGATGCGACATTGGCGCCTTTACTGTGCAGTTTCACGGTAAAGGCGCCGGCAGGAAGGAATGACTATTTCAGGCACTTGCTGACGACTTCAAATACATCATTGGATAGACCTGGGGTTTCCATGATGCTTTGCAGTGCTTGTTGCATTTGGCTCTGCAGGGCAGGGGCATAACGCCGCCATTCACGGAAAGGCGTGACTTGGCGTGCGGCAATCTGCGGGTTGATGGCATTCAACTCGATGATGGCATCGCGCACCAAGGCGTAGCCCTGGCCGCTGGGGTCATGGAATTTCACCGGGTTATTGACGGCAAACGCAGAGTAGAGCGCTCGTACCCGGTTGGGATTACGGATATTGAACTCCGCATGTCGGCGCAGTTTGGCAAAGTCTTCAAATATCTCTGCGCGATTGGCGATGGCCTGTAACGCGAACCACTTGTCCACGACCAGCTGATAATCCTTGAAGCGTTCATAAAAGTCTGTAAATACCTCATCACGCTCCGGTTTGATGCTGTCTGCGAGGCAGGAAAGGGCTGCGACCCGGTCAGTCATGTTGTTGGCCTGTGCATAATGCGCCTTGGCGCGTGCGGCGCATCCCGTGCCATTGCTGACAGTCAGCAACTCCAGCGCTACATTGCGCAATGCCCTGCGTCCCATGGCTTGTGGCGTGATGGAAAAGGCACCATCGTCACTGTTGAATTCATACAGGCGTACTAGGGCATCTTTGTGCGCCTGCTTGATGCTCTTGAGTATGCTGGTGCGTGCCTGGTCAATGGAGGCCGGATCAACAACTTCCTGAGCTTGGGAAAGCACTGCAATGGAAGGCAGGGACAGGGCGCGGGCCAGCAATGCCTTGTCGGTTTCCTTGCGCAGACCTTGCTCGATCAGGGCACCAAAATCCTCGATGAACTGAGAAGTATCCGCTTGCGCATCGGCCATGACACGCTGGATGGTACGCAGGGCAATGGTCTGGCCTGCTTCCCATTTGTTGAATCCATCCGTATCTCTGAGCTGCAGCAGGCGCAAGTCATCATCACTCAGGTCTGTAGACAGTTTCACGGGGGCGGAAAAGCCGCGCAGTATGGAAGGCACAGGACGGCTTGCGACGTTTTCGAACGTGAAATCCTGCTCGCGCTCTGTCATTTCCAGCACTTGCGTAGCGTGGGTTTCCATACCATCGGCATTCAGTAGACCGACAGCCACAGGAATCAGCAGAGGCTGTTTGCCAGTCTGGCCCGGTGTATCTGGCTGGGACTGGCGCAGCGTCAGGGTATATCGACTGTTGTTTGCATCATAACGACCACTGGCCTGCAGGCTGGGAGTGCCAGCCTGCTTGTACCAGCGGAAGAATTGCGACATATCACGTCCGGAGGCATCGGCCATGCACTGCACAAAATCATTGATGGTGACCGCATGGCCGTCATAGCGTGAAAAATAGAGATCTGTTGCCTGACGATAATTGTCTGCACCCAGCAGGGTATGTTGCATGCGGATCAGCTCGGAGCCTTTTTCATACACGGTCATGGTGTAGAAATTGCTGATCTCGATAAAGTTGTCCGGCTGCACGGAATGCGCGAGCGGACTGGCATCTTCCGGGAACTGCAGGCGGCGCAGCTGATCGACATCATCAATACGTTGCACGGCACGTGAGTTCATGTCTGCGCTGAATTCCTGATCGCGGAAAACAGTCAGGCCCTCCTTCAGGGAAAGCTGGAACCAGTCGCGGCAAGTGACGCGATTGCCGGTCCAGTTGTGGAAATATTCGTGACCGATCACGGCTTCTACACTGATGAAATCTGCGTCTGTGGCAGTTTCCTGATGCGCCAGCACCAGCTTGGTATTGAAGATGTTGAGCGAGGTGTTTTCCATCGCACCCATATTGAAGTCGCTGACTGCGACGATATTGAACAGGTCCAGCTCATATTCGCGGCCATATTTTTCTTCATCCCACTTCATGGCTTTCTTGAGTGAGGCCATGGCATGAGCACATTGTCCTTCATCACCCTTGCGGACATAAATATGCAGATCCACATCGCGGCCAGACTGGGTGCGGAAAGTATCCGCGATGCGCACCAGATCGCCTGCCACCAAGGCAAACAGGTAACAAGGCTTGGGGAAAGGGTCGTGCCAGGCGGTGAAGTGACGTCCTTGCGCCAGGTCGCCGGATTCCTGCAGGTTGCCATTGGACAACAGGACAGGGTAGCGCTGCTTGTCTGCTTCTATGCGTACCGAGAAAGTGCTCAGCACATCTGGTCTGTCCTGGAAAAACGTGATGCGGCGGAAGCCTTCCGCTTCGCACTGTGTGCAGAATGTTCCCTGCGACTGGTACAAGCCTTCCAGCGCCGTATTGGTTTCAGGATGAATCTCGGACGTGATGGCCAGCGTGAATTGCTCGCCTGCCTGTTCAATTACCATTTTCTGCTCTGCGAGTGTGAAGCCGTCAAATGCTGCCCCATCGCGCTCTACTGCCAGCAGTACCTGATCCTGGCCATTGAGAACCAGTGTATCGGACGAGGAGGCAGGATTACGGCGATAAGTGACTTCAGACCTGACGATGGTGCGATCCTCAAACAGTTCGAATGTGAGGGCAATATGCGACGCCAGGTAAGGTGCTGGCGTGTAATCCTTGAGATAAATTGTTTGCGGGGCAGTATCGGTATCAGGAAACATGAGCGGGTATTTCTTCAAAAATGGAATGTTATCGATAGTATAAAAGAGATTGCAGTGTTTTGAGGCTTGCGCAGGAGTGGAACAGGATTTTCCCTGCGTTTAATTTACAATTTCCATCTCACCCTGCATAATTGGTAATGGTAATTAATATCATTTGTGGGGTTTGCAAAGATAATCTGTGCAAATTGCATATTGCAGATATCAGAAAAAAAGGGGGGGTGATGTATCAATATTCGGGTAGTAGAAAGCTTAAGCTCGCGCAGCAGATGTTATTAATGGCTGGTTTGTGTCAAAGCTGTGTAATAGCTTACGCGCAAGATACAGCTGGCGATGATGAAGCACAGACAGCGCTTCCTGTTGTGACTGTTGTAGGCTCGGCAGATAAAAGTGGAGATAATTTCAAATCGACGGCGCAATCTGTGTCCATTATCAATGAACAGGATATCGAAGATATCGGCGCCAACAGGAAACTGGATGACCTGCTGCTATACGAAGCAGGCGTGCTTAGTCAGCAGTTTGGTATGGACAATAAATCCAACTGGTTCAAGGTCAGGGGATTTGATGCTAATACTACGTTGGATGGCACCGCAATTTCCAACAATGGTTTTTTTGTTTGGGAGCAAGAGCTTTACGGCCTGGAAAAAGTTGAAATATTGAAAGGCGCCAATTCCTTCAATTACGGGGCAACGGATGCAGGCGGAACTGTCAACCTGATGTCCAAGCGTCCCAAGGATATTGAGGCTGGTGAAATCAATCTCAGTGTAGGCAATTTCAACCGCAGAACCATCAGCGGGGACTATAACGGTATCCTCAGTGAATTGAATGGTGTGCGCTATCGCCTCGTTGGTTCGTATTCGAAAAGTAACTTTCCCATTGATCATACCGGGATGGAGCAATACTATTTCGCTCCCAGTATCGCCTGGGATATTACGGATCGCACAAGCCTGACCGTCCTGGCCAGCCTGCTGAAAAAGCAAGGCACGCCGACCAATGGATTTATGCCGGGCTATGGATCCCTGATTCGTACGCCTTATGGCAAGATCGGTTACGACACAAATCTGGGCGAACCCAGCCGTGATTACTTTGAACGCCGCCAATATTCCATTGGCTATGAATTCAGCCACGATTTCGGCCAGCGCCTGAAGTTCACGCAGAATTACCGCTACGGCAAAATGGATCACGACTTTCTGGGAGTGTTTGCCTGGGAGTCTGACAAAGACCGGCTTGCCACGCGCGGCTATTCCTACCTGAATGGCCAATCCACGGTGCATAGTGTCGATAACCGTTTGAGCAAGACGTTTCTGTTAGGAGATATTGAAAATACCATCATGCTTGGCTGGGATTACAAGCGCAGCAGGACAGATGCCGAGAATAACGGGTTTGGCTATGTTCCGCCGATTGATATGTTCAATCCACAATATGGTGCGCCATTCACCGTGACAGCGAATCCTTATGAACTCAGGCTCAAGCAGCAGGGCTTATACTTGTTCAACCAGTTTAACTGGAATGATACTGTGTTGGTGAACCTGGGTGTCAGGCGTGATAACTATGAGAGCAGTTCTTACATTGACCTGAAGCATCATGCTGATAAAGGGGGCAAGAATACTCACAATGCCAGCATCATGGTGCGTACGCCGATTGGGCTCTCACCTTATGTCAGCCACTCCACTTCTTTCAATCCTGCGCTGGGTGCTGATGATTACGGACGGGCTTACAAACCCTATGAAGGCAAGCAGCTGGAAGTGGGTTTCAAGTATGAACCGAGCTGGATGAGAGGAAGCTTCAATCTGGCATTCTTTGACCTGAAGGAAGAAAATGCGCTGGTGTCCGATGCATCCAACGTCCAGATCCAGGCAGGTGAACGCCGTAACCGTGGTATCGAGCTGCAATCAGATTGGCTGATCAATGACAATGTCTCGGCAAAATTCAGTTATACCCGCAATAATGCCGAGCAAGACTTGAGTGTCAGCCAGACAGTGAAAGCGCCGCTGATTCCCGACCATCAGGTAGCCGCCAGGGTCAGTTACAAGCACACCCAGGGTACGATACTGAATGGCCTCAGGCTGAGTCTGGGTGTCCGTTACAACGGTAGTACCGAGGACGAGCGCTATTACCCTGGGTACAAGGTATCTTCCTATACCTTGGTGGATGCCATGGCGAGTTATCCTCTGACACCGCACTGGAACCTGCAGGTGAATGCCACCAACCTGCTGAATAAGGAGTACCTCAGTGCCTGCGATTTTTATTGCTACTACGGTACATCCCGCACAGTCGATGCGCAGTTGAGCTATCACTGGTAATACAGGACTCCATCATCAGCAATCATAAGCCCCGGTTACGGGGCTTTTTTATTGGGGCAGGGTAGCAGCTAGTGTGTAGGGCTGATTTGAACTAATTGTCCAGATAGCGCTCAATTGAAGCGCAACCGGTTTTTATTTATGGAGCTTTTCAGCGTATGTATACAGTACTACGCCCATTCTGCGGGCTGATGGCAATGGCATTATTGATGACTGGCCAGAATGCGGCAGCGGATACTGAAATTGATGGTGGATATTGGTTTAATCTGCACCTGCAAGGCCGATTACCGATCAAGCATTTCTTCTGGAGTATGGATACCAATCCGCGCTGGCGCGAAGAAGGGCGGCACCTTGACCAGTTGTACCTGCGCCCGTCAGTGTTTTATGCACTCAATCCGAAAACCAGCCTGTGGCTGGGGCATGACACCATTGTCCGCCATCCGGCTGGCAAATCCACCCTGAATGAATATCGCGTATGGGAACAGTTTAAATACCACTTTGATCCTGTCTCAACTGTTACTTTCACAAACCGTACCCGACTAGAGCAGCGTCGGCGCGAGGGTTATCATGACACAGGCCATCGCTTGCGCCAGATGATCAAGGCTACAGCGCCGCTTTCCATTGATCCCAAGCTTTCCCTGGTCGTCTCGGATGAATTGTTCATTAACATGAATAACACGGACTGGGGAACTTATCGCGGCATAGACCAGAATCGCCTTTTTCTTGGGTTCAACTGGAAGCTGGATGAATCTTCGAATATTGAAGCTGGCTATCTCAACCAATTCATCAATACCCGCACGACCAATCGCGACAACCATATCCTCACCACCACTCTGGGATTCAAATTCTAGAGAGTAACCATCTCAGATACGCTGGCTGGTATATCAGTCGAACAAACTTCCCTGCGGATCAACCACTTTAGGTGCTTGATAGGTTTGTGGATCGAAGTCGAGATCAAACAATCCAGGCTTGCCTCGGCAGGGAATAAATTCAATGGGCCTGACATTGGCAAACACCAACCCATAATGGCCGGGGCCGCTGTAGGCACGCTTTTCAATGGGGAATCCACCTGAATCGCCGGGCTGCAGCACATCAACCAGCTCGCCTATCCCGACAATACCGCCCCGTTCAAGGTCAGCCATGTCAGGCACATCCACTCCGGCAATGTGCCGACAGTAAAGAATGTATTCCTCAAGCCCGGTCTTGCTGGCATGAATGGCGATAGGGCCGCGGTAATAGGGAATCCAGGTTCTGTCATCGACGACAAAATGACCATGCGCCAGCATCCAGGCGATGGGTTGATAAAAAGAGAGTGCTTTCATGGTTGCTCAGGCAAGAGGGAGATGATGGGGATGGCGTTCATGGGGCAGGGCAAGGTGTTGATCCTGGCCTTGTGGAGGTCACTGTCAAATTGGCGAAAGCCGCGCCAAGTTGCGGAGAGGGGGGGATTCGAACCCCCGATACGCTTTCACGTATGCCTGATTTCGAGTCAGGTACATTCAACCAGCTCTGCCACCTCTCCGAGGTCGTGGATTATAGCTGACAGCTATATCTAAGTAAATTTAACCGTGTTGCATGTCGGCAGCCGTCAAGGTTGCTCCTGGTTTTCTTCTTTGTTGGGTGCGAAGGTGACAGGGATGATGGGAGCCACACGGAAATGACAGTCTGCGGGAATATGCAGGGTATCGGCGTAAGGGGTGAGTTGCATGTTGTCTATGCTGTTTAACATGGCAAGGTCCAGCCTGCTGGAGCCTGTGGATTGGGCAATGATAGGGTCTGAAACTTCCAGTTGTTCGTTGACGAAAAACATGACATAGCCTGTGCCGCTCTGCTGCCGTGCGCGGGCAGTTGCGGGATAGACGAGGGAGGCGGCATGTGCTTGTGAGATGACTTTATTCAGCTCCCGGGCAATGGGTTGGTAGCAAGCCGTGCCGGGCAGTGGATACTTGATCTTTTTGAGCTGTGGGGAAACAGAGTGGACGCTATCTTGCAGTGAGGTATGTGTTTGGTCGGCTGGATAGTCACCATCGCCTTCCACATAAAGCTCGGCATCGCGGAATAATTGCAGGAGCAAGGCATGCTTGATGCCTGTCTGTGCGGTCTGATCACTGATGAGGACGGCAACGCTTGCATCAGCAAGTTTCTGATACAGGTCTTTCAGGTCCGGGTTGTCTCCAGCACTGTCAGGAGTTACATAATCAGCCAGACGATTGGTGTAGACGCGAGTGTTCTTGCCGGTTTGGTAGGTGCCCAGTATGTAATAGGGGCGAAGCAGCAGTGCAAACAGGGCGCTGATACCGTAACGGTCAGTTGCGATATGTGGGTTTCTGTAATCCAGAATGATGCGGCTGATGTTGGGTTGATCATGCTCGGACAGCAGGGGAGCGAGTTGCTGACTGATGAGTTGATGGAATCCTGCACAGATTTGTTCGATGTTCAGATACAGAGTGACTTTGTCATCGAGGCGTTTGAGCTGAAAGCTGTTCTGGCAGGTATCGGTGGCTAGAGGCTCCGCGTGAAGATTGTCGGCCAGCAGGAGCATGAGCCATAGCCATGCAGAGAGCTGGAGTAGCTTGCGAACATCAACCCTTGGTTTTTTCTGTTGGCCCGGGTGATGCTTGATGTGGAATGCATGGTTCATGCCGGGATATTCTATCCAACTCTGCTGGTTTGATGGTAACAGAAAGATGGTGCGCGCGCTGTGTATGAATCAACAGATAGCGGATTGTCCGCTATCTGTTGCTGCGTTTCTATCATGGACGGATCGGGTTGGCCTGGTGCCACAGTACCAGCATGCCGCTGGCACAGATGATACCGATACCGATGAAGCCGAAGATGTCAGGGATGTTGCCAAAAGTGATATAGCCGATCAGGCCGGCAAAGATGAGCTGGGCATAGGTAAAGGGGGCCAGCGTGGATGGGTTGGCATGATGGTAGGCTTCTGTCAGCAGAAGATGGCTTGCCAGGGCCGAGGCTCCCAGTGCCAATAACAGCATGGAGTGATAGGCGCTGGGACTTTGCCAGAAAAATGGTGCGATGCAGCCGAGCACGGTGCTGCCGATCAAGCCGCTGAGCAGGTTGGTGGTGGCGGAACTATCTGTAGTGTTCAACTTGCGCGTAATGAGTTGATACAGGCTGAAGGTGCATGCAGCGCCCACTGCCAGTAAGCTGACCGGGGTGAATAGCGCTCCACCTGGCCGGAGGATGACCAGCACGCCGATAAAGCCCAATGAGACGGCGAACCATTGTAAGCGCGTGATGCGCTCCCCAAGTAGTGAGCCTGATAGCGCCGTGACGATCAGCGGAGTGAGGTAGACGATGGCAGTGCCTTCCGCCAGCGGAATATAGCGCAGGGCGGAGATAAACAGCATATTGGTACCGACCATGCACAGCCCGCGCAGCAGTTGCAGCCCGGGCTGCCGAGTCTTGAACACGGTAAAGCCCGAGTGTGGCAGCATCACAGCCAGCATGAGGCCACTGTGCACGACATAACGTATCCAGATCACCATGACGACGGCATAAAATCCGGCCAGATACTTGGAGAGCGCATCACTGCCTGCAAACAGGAAAATGGCACCAAAAATGTAAAGCACTCCCTGGAGGATTTGTGTTTTTGAGTGTTGTGGCATGAATGTCTGGAGAGAAAAGGCTGGTGGCTGGGAGCGGTCTGGAGATAAGTGCCCAGTGTATCAAAGCCATAGCTATTGTGATATCTGCAGCTGGGGAACGAAAGCCTCATCCCTTGTCGATGAATTGTGCCTGACTCGGAATCAGGCATATTAAAAGTAAGCGGAAGTGCTTGCCGCGTATAATGCAACACTTTTCAGCATGCCTTAACGGCGTTCGCAGGTAGTCAACATGCATTGTGGTATAGATTACGGGACTTCCAATTCATCTCTGGGCATTGTCAGGGCAGGCAAGGTCATACAGGCACAGCTTGAAGCGGGCAGTGTATATCTGCCTTCCGCCATTTATCGTGCGTTCCCTGAACATGAGCTCAATGAAGATATTACATCTCGTTCCATTCGCCAGCAGCTGGGCAATGCCGAAGGTTTGTTATATGGCACGCAAGCCATAGATAGCTATATCCGCCATCCTGGCGATGGTTTGTTCATGAAATCTCCCAAAGTGTTTCTTGGCAGCGATCTCAATAAAGACCAGATGGATTTTTTTGAGGTGGTGATTGCTCGCATGATGACGCATATCCTGGAGCAAGCGCGTACGTTTTACGGGCACGATCTGACACAGGCGGTGATTGGCAGGCCTATCCGATATCATGGCATTCGCGGTGAGCAGGGCGACAAGCAGGCATTGGCGATCATGGAGCATGCCGCAATGGAAGCAGGCTTGCAGGAGATTGTCTTCATGTATGAGCCATTGGCGGCGGCGCTGGATTATGAGCAGGGATTGAATCAGGATGAGGTGCTGCTGGTCGTGGATGTGGGTGGTGGTACTACAGACTGTTCCGTGGTTCGCGTTGGGCCTTCGTATCGCGAAAAGCGTGAACGTAGCGCGGATCTGCTGGCTTATTCCGGTAACCGGGTGGGTGGGGTGGACCTGGACATCAATCTGGGCTGGCACAACATCATGCCCTTGTTTGGGCGTGGCACGGATGAGTTGCACAACAAAGCGTTCGATGCCATTTCCGTCAATAGTATCCCTAGCCAGCAGGCATTCTATTCCCGATTTGAAATGCCGATTCATGGCAAGGCGAGCCTGGAGCGGGAACGACTTTACACTGTCTGGCTGGACAAGCTGAGCAGTCATCTGGTGCGCAGCGCAGAGCTGGCAAAAATTGCCTTGTCGGATGCGGATTCACATATATTGAACCTGGATTATGTGGAAGATGATTTGCAAACCCATGTCACCCGCGAAGATTTTCGCGCGGCCATCGAGCGTTCTACAGAAAAAATCCGGCAAGTGATTGAGGATGCGCGTCAGGCAAGTGAGACGGCCATAGACAAAATCTACCTGACTGGCGGATCTGCGGTGTCACCTGTTATCCAGCAGGTGATCCGCAATGTGGTGGGGGATGCTGTGCCGTTTGTTTCAGGCAACATGCATGGCAGTGTTGCGTGTGGGCTCAGTGTATTTGCCAGCAGGCATTTTGCCGGGTAGTGCTGCGGATGTTGGATGAATAAAAAAGGGTTGCCGTAGCAACCCTTTTTTCATTCCGCAGGCAGTGTTATTCAACGCCCTGACTGGTGAGATAGTCTTCGTAATTGCCGCTGAAATCTACAATGCCATCGGCCTTGATCTCAATAATGCGGGTAGCCAGCGAGCTGACGAACTCACGGTCGTGACTGACAAAGAACAGAGTGCCTTTATATTTATCCAGCGCAGTATTCAGTGCTTCGATGGACTCCATATCCATGTGGTTGGTGGGCTCATCCATCAGCAATACATTGGTGCGCGCCAGCATCAGCTTGCCGTAAAGCATGCGGCCTTTCTCGCCACCTGAAAGCACTTTTACTGATTTCTTGGTATCTTCACCGGAAAAAAGCAATCGTCCCAGCATGCTGCGTACTGACTGGTCGTCGTCACCTTGCTGGGTAAATTGCGACATCCAGTCGAACAGGTTGAGGTCTTCTTCAAACTCGTATTCATGATCCTGCGCAAAGTAACCCAGCTTGGCCTTGTCAGTCCATTTCACTTCGCCGTGCTGTGGTGTCAGGTCACCTGCCAGGCAACGCAGGAATGTGGTTTTACCGATACCGTTTTCACCGATAATGGCGACTTTTTCACCTGCTTCAAAGATCAATTCCACATCGTTGAATAATGGGCGATCAAAGCCATGGCTGACTTTCTTTAGCTCTACCGCATTACGATGCAGTTTCTCCCGGTCATCATACTCAAAGCGGATGAACGGATATTGGCGACTGGAAGGCTTGAATTCTTCAATCTTGATTTTGTCGATTTGCTTGGCACGGCTGGTTGCCTGCTTGGCCTTGGAAGCGTTGGCAGAGAAGCGACGTACAAACTCCTGCAGGTCGGCAATCTGTTGCTTGGCCTTGGCGTTATCTTTGGCTTGTTGCGCCCGCGCCTGGGTAGATGCTTCCATGTAATCATCATAATTGCCGGGATAAACTGTCAGCTTGCTGTAGTCCATATCGGCAGTATGCGTACATACCTGATTCAGGAAGTGACGATCGTGTGAGATGATGATCATGGTGCAGTCACGGTTGTTCAGCACATCTTCCAGCCAGCGGATGGTATTAATATCCAAGTTGTTGGTCGGTTCGTCCAGCAGCAGGATATCAGGATTGGCAAACAAAGCTTGTACCAGCAGTACACGCAATTTCCAGCCTGGTGCAACAGCACTCATCAGACCGTTGTGTTGCTCAATGGGTATACCCACTCCCAATAGCAACTCGCCTGCACGGGCTTCAGCGGTATAACCGTCATATTCTGCGTAAACCCCCTCCAGCTCGGCAGCGCGCATATAGTCGTCTTCCGTGGCTTCCGGGTTCATGTAGATTTCATTCTTTTCTACATTGGCTTTCCACATTTGCTCATGGCCCATCATCACTACATCGATGACACGTTGATCTTCATAAGCAAACTGGTCCTGGCGCAGAAAAGCCATACGCTCATTAGTATCCAGCGAGATATTGCCGGCGGTTGGTTCGAGTACACCAGCCAGGATTTTCATGTAAGTTGATTTACCACAGCCGTTGGCACCAATCAGGCCGTAACGGTTACCTTCACCAAACTTGACTGATACATTCTCAAATAATGGCTTGGCGCCAAACTGCATAGTGATGTTGTTGCTGATTAACACGGCGTTTCCCTAAAAAATCCTAAAATATTCTGTGTTTGATGGTACTACTTGAATGTATTGCGGATGACAACTTCATCCAGTGCAAGTTGTCCGCCACGTGGTTTGGCTGGTTGCAAGCCCTTGCCGATGGCAACAAACATTGCGGGAGTATGATCGGCAGGCAGGTTGAGCAGCTTGGCGACAGCATCGAAATCAAAGCCATCCATCGGGCAGGAATCGTAACCCATTGCCTTGGCAGCCAGCATCAGCGTGGTAGCCGCCATGCCGCAGGAGCGCATGGCTTCATCGCGCTGCACCTGTTCCTTGCCACGGTAATAGCCATCAATGGCATTCACCAGATAATCTTGAACCGGTTGATCGGCATTGCGCCAGTAGCGGCGCGGTTCCTTTTCCCAGGCCTTGAGGTCGGCAGTCAGCACGACCAGCAACGAGGCGTCCGTTACCTGTGCCTGATCCCAGCTGGCAGCCCGTACTTGTTTGCGTAGCTCGGGATCCTGTACCAGTACGAAACGCCAGTTCTGGATATTGAAGGCGGTAGGAGAGAGCACAGCCAGCGACATCAACTTTTCGATATCTGCTTCGGGCATAGCATGCGTAGCGTCATATGCTTTGACGGAGCGACGATTTTTAATGGCTTCAATGACATTCATAACAACAGCATTCCTTAATAATGCACTGCGACAATTTCCAGTTCCAGATCGCCAGCTGGACGATGCCAGATTACGCTGTCACCGACTTTCTGCCCGATCAGGGCCCTGGCTAGCGGCGATACCCAGCTGACACGATTGATGGCAATGTCAGCTTCATCCTCTCCCACAATCATGAAAGTGTGATGATTGCCGTCCTCATCTTCCACTGCAACAGAAGTACCAAACAAGACAGTATCAGCAGGCTGGGTACCCGGCTCAACCGGGATGGCAGACTCCAGTCTTGCCTGCAAATAGCGCAGATCACGATCAATCATGGCAAGACGTTGCTGGGCCACAGGGTCTTCCTTGCGCAGAGCAAGAGGTACACGCTCCTGCTCAAGCTTGCTGGCCTGTTGCTCCAGTTGTTTGAGGCCATTGGGAGTGACGTAATTGGGATGTGGGCTGAGCGGCCGTTCCGGCAAGTCTGTGCCAGCGCGCTCCAGGTCATCCTCTTTTACAAATCCACGGCTCATGGCGCACGATCCATAAAACCCTGAATTATAACCCAAACGCTGATTTCTTTGGGATTGGAAGTATCTGTGGCGGATGGTTGTGAAAGGCAAGCTGAGTTGTAGGCAATAAAAAAGCGGCTGCGAAGAGCCGCTTTCGTGCTTACTACCACCAATCTGGCTAGAAGTAATTCAGCCCCAAGGCAGCTTTTACTTCATCCGTGGTGCCTGCGGCTACTTCACGTGCCTGCTCTGTGCCTTCACGCAACAGTTGCAGGATATAGCCCTTGTCTTCGGCCAGTTCTGCACGGCGGGTGCGGATTGGTTCCAGCATTTCCTGCAACACAGCTTCCAGGCGCTTTTTCACAATACTGTCGGCCAGGCCGCCGCGGGTGTAATGGTCTTTCAACTCCGCCACGGCAGCTTTGTCGGTATCGAACGCATCCAGATAGGTAAAGGCGATATTGCCTTCCACATGGCCTGGGTCCTCGATCTTGAGGTGCAGTGGGTCAGTGTAGACTTTCTTCACTGCTTTGCTGACCTCATCGGCAGTGGCGCCCAGGTTGATTACATTGCCCAGTGATTTGCTCATCTTGGCCTTGCCGTCGATACCGGGCAGGCGGCCGATTTCCGGTACCAGAGCCTTGGTTTCCACCAGGATTTCCTCCTTGGTAGCCGGGTTCTTGTACAGTCGGTTGAAGCGGCGCACGATCTCGTTGGTCTGCTCGATCATCGGGATCTGGTCTTCACCTACTGGCACCAGTGTTGCCTTGAATGCTGTGATGTCAGCCGCCTGGCTCACAGGATAGGTGAGGAAACCGGCAGGAATATCGCGCTCGAAGTCACGCAGGCGGATTTCCTCCTTCACGGTTGGGTTACGCTCCAGACGTGCCACCGTGACCAGGTTCAGGTAATAGAAGGCCAGCTCTGTCAGCTCCGGCACCTGCGACTGGATGAAAATGGTGGAAAGCTTGGGATCAATGCCAACTGCCAGGTAATCCAGCGCCACTTCAACCACATTACGGTGGACTTTCTCAATGTCATCCATGTTGTCAGTCAGGGCCTGCGCATCGGCCAACATGACAAATTGCTTGTATTCATGCTGATAACTGACACGATTGCGCAGGCTGCCAACGAAATGTCCAAGGTGCAGGGGACCAGTCGGGCGGTCGCCGGTGAGGATAATGGATTTGGAGCTCATCTGTTCTCTATTCTTTTACATTCAAACGAGTGAGGCAATTATTCCCACTCAATCGTCGCCGGCGGTTTGCCGGAGATGTCGTACACGACGCGGTTGATGCCACGTACTTCGTTGATGATGCGGTTGGAGACTTTGCCTAGCAGGTCGTAAGGCAGTTCGGCCCAGTGTGCGGTCATGAAGTCTGTGGTGACGACTGCGCGCAGGGCGACTACGTAATCGTAGGTGCGGCCATCGCCCATGACGCCAACTGACTTCACTGGCAGGAATACGGCAAAAGCCTGTGAGGTTTTGTCGTACCAGGATTTTCCATCGACATCCTTGGTGTTGCGCAGTTCTTCGATGAAAATATGGTCGGCGCGGCGCAGCAGGTCGGCATATTCGCGCTTGACTTCGCCGAGGATGCGTACGCCAAGACCGGGGCCGGGGAAGGGGTGGCGGTAAACCATGTCGTGAGGCAGGCCGAGGGCTACGCCGAGCTCGCGCACTTCGTCCTTGAACAGTTCGCGCAATGGTTCCAGCAATTGCAGTTTCAAGGTGTCGGGCAGGCCGCCAACGTTGTGGTGGCTCTTGATGGTGTGAGCCTTCTTGGTCTTGGCGCCAGCAGATTCAATGACGTCAGGGTAGATAGTGCCTTGTGCCAGCCATTTGGCTTTGGACAGTTTGGCGGATTCTGCCTGGAATACTTCGACGAATTCACGACCGATGATCTTGCGCTTGGCTTCTGGGTCGTTGACGCCGGCAAGGTCGCCGAGGAATTTGGCGCTGGCATCGACGTGGATGACTTTGACGCCGAGGTTCTTGGCGAAGGTTTCCATGACTTGTTCGGCTTCGTTGAGACGCAGCAGGCCGTTATCGACGAAGACGCAGGTGAGCTGGTCGCCAATCGCGCGATGGATCAGGGCTGCAGCCACGGATGAATCGACGCCGCCAGACAGGCCTAGGATGACTTCATCACTACCGACTTCGTCGCGGATGCGCTGCACGGCGGTTTCCACGTAGTCGGGCATGTTCCAGCTCTGGTCGCAACCGCAAATGTCGTGCACGAAGCGGCTCAGCAGCGCTTTGCCTTGCTTGGTGTGGGTGACTTCAGGGTGGAATTGCACGGCGTAATAGCGACGGTTTTCATCTGCCATGCCAGCGATGGGCGTGGAGCTGTTGCTGGCAATGATCTTGAAGCCGTCGGGCAGGGCGGTAACCTTGTCGCCGTGGCTCATCCAGACGTCCAGTAGGCCGTGGCCTTGTTCATTACTTTTGTCCTGAATATCCTTAAGCAGGGCAGAGTGGCCCTGGGCGCGGATTTCAGCGTAGCCGAATTCGCGCTTGGCTGCATTTTCCACGGAGCCGCCCAGTTGCGCGGCCATGGTCTGCATGCCGTAGCAGATGCCCAATACCGGTATGCCGAGCTCAAATACGCTTTGTGGCGCGCGGGGCGTTTCATCTTCATAGACTGAGTTGGGGCCACCGGAAAGGATCACGCCAGCGGGATTGAATTCACGGATGAAGTCATCGCTGACATCCCAGGAATGCAATTCGCAGTAGACGTTCGCTTCGCGGATGCGACGTGCGATCAATTGGGTGTATTGGGAACCGAAATCAAGAATCAGGATTTTTTGTTGCATGAACGCTCAAACGCCTGGAATAAGGTTAAAAAACAGCCCGGCGTGCCGGACTGGTCTGTAAATTTATGTACTCCTGTGCGGCCAATCCAGCAGGCACTAAGGCCGCTGTTGCAACGAATGCCGGATTGGATGCATGGAGTGCAACTACCATGACTATGCTTAGTCTATGCGGTAGTTAGGTGCTTCTTTCGTGATTTGCACATCGTGCACATGAGATTCACTCATGCCGGCAGCAGTAATCTGCACAAATTCAGCACGGGTACGCATTTCCTCGATGGTGCTGCAGCCGACATAACCCATGGAGGCGCGCAGGCCGCCCATTAGTTGGTGGATCACAGCGAGCACGCTGCCTTTGTAAGGCACGCGGCCTTCAATGCCTTCAGGCACCAGTTTGTCGGCATTACCGTTGTTGTCCTGGAAATAGCGGTCGCTGGAGCCTTTTTCCATGGCGCCGATAGAACCCATGCCACGATAGGACTTGTAGGAGCGACCCTGGAACAGTTCGATTTCGCCTGGGGCTTCTTCAGTGCCGGCAAACATGCCACCCAGCATGACGGAGTAAGCACCGGCAGCAATTGCCTTGGAGATGTCACCGGAGAAGCGGATGCCACCATCGGCAATGAAGGGTACCCCTGTACCACGCAAGGCTTCTTCCACATTGCTCACTGCGCTGATTTGCGGCACGCCGACACCTGCCACGATGCGGGTGGTGCAGATGGAACCTGGGCCGATACCGACCTTGACACCATCAGCGCCAGCGTCAACCAGCGCCTTGGCTGCGCTTGCAGTGGCGATGTTGCCGCCAATGACCTGCACTTGCGGGAAATTCTTCTTGACCCAGTTGACGCGGTCAAGCACGCCTTGGGAATGACCGTGTGCGGTATCGACCACAATTACGTCCACGCCAGCTTCAACCAGTGCGGCAACGCGGTCTTCCGTGCCTTCACCGACACCAACGGCAGCCCCTGCGCGCAGGCGGCCTTTTTCGTCCTTGCTTGCATTCGGGTGGTCAGAGGATTTCTGGATATCCTTGACTGTGATCAAGCCCTTGAGCTCGAAATCGTCATTGATGACCAGAACACGTTCCAGGCGATGCTTGTGCAGCAGGGCCGTGGCTTCTTCCAGGCTGGCGCCTTCGCGTACTGTCACCAGACGCTCGCGAGGGGTCATGATGTTGGAAATGGCCTGGTCCAGATTGGTTTCGAAGCGCAGGTCACGGTTGGTCACAATGCCAACCACCTTTTGGCCGTCGACAACGGGCAGGCCGGAAATCTTGTGTTGGCGTGTCAGTTTCAGCACATCACGTACGGTCAGGTGAGGCTGGATGGTGACTGGGTCATTGACCACGCCGGATTCAAAACGCTTGACGCGTGAGACATGGGCTGCCTGGGCAGCAATAGTCATGTTTTTGTGAATAATCCCCATGCCGCCTTCCTGCGCCAATGCAATGGCCAGAGGAGCTTCCGTCACGGTATCCATGGCGGCAGAAATCAAGGGGATATTGAGAGTGATGGAACGGGTGAGCTTGGTGGCGAGACTTACTTCGCGTGGCAGCACGTTGGAATGTGCTGGTACCAGTAGAACATCGTCGAAAGTAAGCGCTTGTTGCAACAGACGCATAAAATATCTTTCCGGCAAAAGGCAATTATACCGGGTAGTGTCCTTGTGGTAAATCACCCTGATAGTAAGTGGGTTGATATTAAGCTGCTATGCTGCAAATTGAAAAGAGCTGCAATGCCTCTGTGTCGCGTGTCATCGACATTTTTCATGGTGATATTTTCGATGGTAAAACCTGGCCTCAGGTGTCCAGCATGGGTCAACGTGTTCTGACAGCAACTGACGGGGTTGTCTTGCGCGCCCCTTTTCTTGGTGCGGCGTCGCGGCTGGCGCGTTTACGTCTTGCTTCTTTCGGGTCCGCCAACAGTGGGCGGTAAATCTCCACCCGGTCTTGTGCCTGCAGGATATGGTCGGTTTGTACCACCTCGCCGAAAATGCCGAGCTGATTGGTATCCAGTCCGGGAAAGTGATCACTGATGCCTGATTGCAGGACAGCTTGCAGTGCCGTAGTGCCGGGCGCAACCTCAATTTTGAGGATCATCTGCTTTTCCGGCAGGGCGTGGGCTACCTCAACAGGAATACGGGTTGTCATGGTGCTACGTTGTCGGCTTGTTGCACGAAGGCTTCTACAAAAGTGTTGGCGATATGGCTGAATACCGGGGCAATGAGTTTCTCCAGCAGAAAGCTGGAAAACTCGTATTGCAGTTTGAATTCTATTTTGCAGGCATTTTCTGCCAGTGGCGTAAAGCGCCAGAAACCTTCCAGGTGCTTGAATGGACCGTTTTTCAGACGGATTTCCATGCTGGTGGGGAAGGTCTTATGGTTCTCGGTGGTGAAATGCTGTTTCAGGCCGTGATAATCAATATGCAATGTAGCAGCCGTGACAGACTCATCCCGCTGGAGCAGGTCCACGCCGCCGCACCATGGCAGGAAGCCGGGATAGGCCTCGACATTGTCCACCAGATTGAACATGTGTTCTGCAGAGTGTCCCACCAGGACTGTTTTTTCAACCTGTGCCATTCGTCTCACGATCTAGAGTAAAATGCCAATTTTAAGCCATATTTGCCGGCAAGCTGCAAACCTGTGTGAAGATTGGATGGCTCGTCCATCGCAACCGCACCAGCCGACAAATTGTTCTCACTATATAAGTATTACGCCACCATGAGTATCGCCCAGAACAAAAAAGCGTTTCACGATTATTTCATCGAAGAAAAATACGAAGCCGGTATTGTGCTCGAAGGCTGGGAAGTCAAGGCTATCCGTGAAAACCGCATCCAGCTGAAAGAAGCCTATGTCATTATCCAGCGCGGTGAAATCTACCTGATCGGTTGCCACGTCACTCCGCTGGGATCAGCCTCCACTCATGTGCGGCCGGACGCAATCCGCACGCGCAAGCTGCTGTTGCATTCCGAGCAAATTGCCAAATTGATCGGCAAGGTGGAACGTGCCGGCTATACCCTGGTGCCGCTGGACATGCATTACACCCGTGGGCGCATCAAGGTGCAGATTGGCCTGGCCAAGGGCAAAAAACAATATGACAAGCGCAACAGCGAAAAGGAAAAAGACTGGAAGCGCGAGCAGAGCTCCATCATGAAGAAATACGTCAAATCCCAGGCAAATTCCTGATTGCCGCAGCAGTCTGCCTGCGGTTATTTCTTGGCCCGGCGATACAGCCATGGCGGCACAGGCTTGGCATCCTGCCATAAACCCTGTTTATCACGCTTTGCCTGATATTCTGCCTGCGCATAACGCGAGCGATCTTCCGGCTCCTGCTCACGCTCAAAATACTTGTAATGCCAGGCCATGCCTTTCTGGACCTGCTGCAAATTGATGTCCTGACCGTTGTAAATCACTTTCCCGACTATGCGTCCGTAATCATCACGCTTGTTCCAGTCGATAGTCACCACCTTGCCATTGATGGCCCGGTTGAGCGCCACACGCGATTGCTTTCCATACGCCTGCTGCCTCTCCGGCGCATCAATCCCCAATAACCTGACCTTGTGCTGAGTATTGTTCGCTATGATAGTCAACGTATCGCCATCGGCGATATGGATAACCTTGCCGGTGAGCGTGGCAGCCAGGACAGAGGTGCTTGCCAAGCTGAAAAACACACAAATCAGCAAGCGTTGCAGACAATATATATTGGAGCGCAAGAGACGAGAGTAGGGTGTCAACATGAATCATGTCACGTGGGTGAAAGTTGGGAGACAGTATAAAGCAGATGATGTGGGAAAACTGAACCTGATGGTTGTAGCGAACAGGATTAGACTGTATTAAATAAAAAAGCCCGGAATCAGTAATCACGGGCTTTTTGAGAGGTTTTGATGTTGCTTGATATTGGAATATGGTGCCGGGGTCAATCTAACAAATCTTTGAATTCCTTGTGCTGCAATGATCTTGTTGTTTTTATTTTTTGAGTTACCCCCAAAGTTACCCCAATTTTGTCATTGTCACTCTGTTTGCTGGTGGAATATTTTTAACCTGGCAATGCATGAAGTTAGCATCAGAAATAAAAATTCCATCTGCTCTATCCATCCCGATATAACATAACCCCCTTAGTAAAACTCTGTGACTGGAAACTGATCGGGGTTCGAATTACCCGTGATAGGGGAAACACCTAGAAGGACCCGTAAAATATATACAGGTCTGGTATACACATCTATCACCTAAACCCACCAGCAACCGTTCTCAAAAATCCCCGCGCATTTATATTCTGAAGCCCAGGCTTCACACGCGTTTTTCTCTCCTTATTGATTTTTTGAGTCGGGGCAAGTCGGGGCGCTCGGGGCACCGCGTCACTACTGGGTTTCAGCCGCCCCGACTTTCCGGGGCATACTCGGGGCAGTCGGGGCAACATTGCTCAAAGCCGTGCAATGCCGTCCGTCCATTGATTGCGTTGGGTGACACAATCAAGCCTCATCATCGCTATCAAATATCTTGCTGGTGATTCTATAGCAGCGGGTATTGCCTTCACCTGGTAGCCTTTCCTTGCGTGTGTAACCTTTACCATCAGGTATAAGAATTCCCTTGTCCACCAGCAGGCGGCTGATAATACGTTTATCAAACCCCTTGCATATCTCCTGCTCGAACGTAACAGGGAACACGTAATATTCTGTATCTCTGGCTTTCCTCTCATCGCCTTCAGGGTAAGTGCTGCCACTGTATATCGGCTGTCCATTCTCATCCTTGGCATCATAGTGCCGCCTATAGCCTGCTCGGTTCACGGTCTTGGGTGCATGCTGGCTGGTGTCAGATGCAGGCCTGTCCCAATCTGTGAAACGTGCCTCACCATGCAGCTCAAAGAACTGGCGTACTTGGGCCAGCATAGCTGCCTGTTCCTGATTGCCTGCACCGCCACGCTGGGCCAGCCATGCCTTGAAGCACATGGCCGCTGCCTGGCTAGCCTCGCCTGGTTGCCAGCCGGTAATGCCCCATTGCGTGGCCAACTCACCCGCTGCACTCACTAGGCCAAAGCGCAAGGCTGCACGGTAAGCCTGCCCACCAGCATCATCAGGTAAATGGTCCTGATTAAATAACTCCTGCTCCTCCTTAATAGCCCGCTGTACCTCTGTATATTGCCCCACCAGCTTGCTGATAAAGGCCAGGGCAGGGGAGCCGTAATGCTTGACAGCCAGCTCATTCATCACCTTGGAAAATGCAGCGCCACCAGCATGGCCGTGGATCTGTTCAAACAACCCCAGCCCCTTGCCTGCATCTGCTGGAATATCCAGCAAGCGTATCTCCTGGCCTGCCTTGGGCTTCTTGCCAGCCTCTGCCATATGTTCAGCTAGCCCGGCTTCACCACTGGAGATAAACAACAAGCGCCAGGTGGCAGTATCACGCATGGCCCCGGTACGGCCCGATCTCACCTTACCGCTACCATTGGCCAGCATATAAGCCACTTCACCTGCTGCCCTGGGATCAACCTGGCTGATCTCATCCAACACCAGCAGGCAATCACTATGCTGGCTTGCCAGGGCTTCCAGGCCGTTATCGGTAGCTCGCCACCGCTGCAGGAAGTCAGCTCCTCCCCATACAGATGAAGCCACGCGTAATGCTGTGGTCTTGCCTGTAGAACTATCCCCTCGATAATGAAAGCCGCCTGATTCCATGCCTGTGACGTGCAATAACGGCCCGGCAAAGGCCGCTGAGATAGCAAACACCAGCCGGGAATTACCCGCACACAAGCCTGCCAATACTTGCCAATCCACCAGCTTGCCCCGTGTCTTGAATGTGCTAGGGGTAGCGTTCAGTGACTGATACAGGATGCGTTCATCGTCTGTTTGGCCTATGGTTCTATCCGGCATCACAAACACCTGATCATGCCAGCCGGTACGCTCTACGCATCGAGCACGTGCTGTCACATTGGCCGTCTGGATATACCGACTTAATAGATTACGGGATTTGGTGCCTTGTTCAATCAATAGGCCCATGCGGGACAATTCCCGGCGATACTCAGTACCATCCCCGGCCAGCATCTCCATCGGCAAAGCCCAGGCATGGTGTTGGCCATCCGGGTCATCAAACTCCAACAAGCGCCCCCAGCTCTCACTTTTGGCATCCCGGGTAACAGCCGTAATATCCAACCTGGAGCATATCCATAAAGGTGGGGCATCATTGCCAGTATCGGATTTGCCGTAATACCACACCCCCTGATCATTCACATGGAAGCGGCTGCTAGGCGTATCAAGTGCGTCATCCTGCATAGGTGCGGCGGCGCTGGTGGATGCGGATGGAGATGATGCAGGGGCCAGTCTATCCACCAGGAAACCATCCCCACCAGCTAACCCGTCCATACGGCCCGCCGTCCATCCACGTGCTACCAAGTCAGCGGCATCATCCTTGTCCTGTAGCCCCTCGATCATGGCCAGGTTGATATGCTGTACCGTGGTAGCACCTGCCTTGCGTAGCAGCTCATCAACAGCCTGCATGCACTTCAAACCAGCTTCATCATTGTCCCGCCATAACCAGACCTTACGCCCGGTCAGTGGGGACCAGTCCGTTTTACCGGGTGCCTGTGCACCGTTCAGCATCGTGGTGGTGACGGCGGCAGGGAACAATACAGCGGCGGCATCGGCGGCTTTCTCACCTTCACATACAATCACCAGGGCATCAGGCTTACTCTCCAGACCCGGCAGGTTGTACAAAGGCCGGGGACTATCCAGCCCTTGCCAGCGCCATTCATGCTTACCCTGGGCATTCCTGCACCATGTCAGCGGTACAAACTGTTTCCGGTCACTAGACTGGCCAGGCTCAAACCGATAGACCAGGCAAAGCAACCCACCAGTCGTATCACGGTATGCCCACTGCATGGACGGCACACCGTATCGATAATGCCGGGCTGGTGGCTTCGGGACATCAGAAGACACGGGTAACACCGCTTCCCACTCGGGCTTTTTGCTGGTGAGTGATATTTGGGTATTGCCTGCCTTGTGTTGTGGGCTGGTGGCGCGTTTCTGTGAGTCGCTTTTACCGCTATCCATCCCGAGGAACTGGGCCAGTAGCTTGGCAGCTTCCCCTTGCCCGATTCCCTCGATATATGCCACTAGCGACACTAGGTCACCGCCCTTGGCATCATCTGCAAAATCTGCCCATGCGCCGGTATCCAGGTTGATTGAAAACGAACCAGGCTTGCTATCAGCCCGCCTGGGATTCAGGGGCAAGTATTCTCGGCCTTGCTGTTTACCGCCTGGGCACCAGTGGGCCAACACGCTATCGATGCCGGCGAGGGCTGCCGTTTTGACTTGTGCGATAGAGGCCATGCTCAGCCCTCATGGCTGGGCTGGGATGCAGCTATGAAGTCGGTAGCCTCGGCAATGTCATCATGCTTATCTGCAATGCGTTTCAGGCTTTCATCTATAGAGGCCAAGTGCTTGATGATCACGGCTTGCTGGTGGCCGGTATAGCCAGCAGCCATCATGTTTAGAAGGGCGGGTATTAGGGCCTTGGAAGCATCCTTTTTATAATCCTGTACTCGCTTCAAGGCATCGCTATTGGCAACAATATCAGCAGCCTTATTCAACATACGATCTGCTAACGCAGCCGCTTCATGCTCTCCTAGAGCATTGGATGATACGGGTTGTATAGGCTCATCAAATAGGTTCATTTTGAAGCCCCTTCTGCAGCCAGCTTTGCAATCAGGTCATGAATGTCCTCGGCTTTCCATACGGTGGTATTGGCTCCCAGCTTGATAGGTGCAGGGTATTTCCCGGCTTTAACGCCGCTCCACCAAGTAGATTTACCAACAGGGATAACGGAAAGGATTTGGGGCAGGCGGACAAAGCCTGTATTGGGTAGGGTGTTTTGTAGCATCGCTGTTTCCTCAAGTCTTGCAGCATCCGATTGGGCGCCGTGCGATGCTTACTTTATAAACCGTGATTCACGGTTTGCCGGAAAGCGTGAAAATTAAAAGTATTTCTTCTTATATTTGCTCAGTCTATTTCCAATGGTGTCGAAAGCTGTTGGCGTGAAGCGACTCCAGTAAACCAGTTTATTTTCATAATCGACCTCTCTAATGACAGCTTGTTCTGATGATGTATCAGCCATATCTTCCAGTAGTTTTAATATCTGTTTTTTACCCGTATCTTTACCATGCTGTTGCATTAAATTCAGCAATATATTGCCTAATGCATCCAGGCCCTTACCTGATGACGATGAAAACTTCTTCCCCTTCTCTGCCAGTAGCTCAAGGGTATTTGTTTTAAGCTGAATATCAATTACCCATGCTTGCAACAGCAGCACCTTGATAATATCCACCTGTCCAGTAAGCTGGGAGAGGCGGCCAATTGCCATCAGCCGGTCTTGGATATCAGTCACAATTTTCCGCTGATAGGACATTCTGTATTCATAGAAAGCAGCCCGCCCAGCATCTAGCATTCCTAGCTTTGCAATTTCCGATACCTCAAAATCTTGCAATGCTTTACTAAGGCGGTTGAGATTTTTCACTAATATTAATCTTACCTCGCTGAAAAAGTTATAGTCCGTGCTGTCAGAATCTAAGCTGGTGGCGTAATAATCCAAAGAATTGAATATTTCCTGCTGATCAAACAGGCTTAGAAAAAGATTACTCGTGTAGCCTTTTAATGTGTATCCAACCCTCCTGTGTGGCGTGTCTGAATCCTGCCGTCGATCTGGGTCTTTTGACGGATATTCACCACTCCCACGACCTAGAAAAAATTCTTTACTCATAGTATTCCCATCCCGTGTTTGGCCCGGCACTGGCGCCATGCCAATACCGGGTTAGCTGGTGGTTAATCCACAATATCCAAATGCTCCAATAGCTCCCCGGATAACCTCTTGACTAGCAGGCTTAAGGCCAGGGACGAATGCAGCTTGAGCCATTCCGGGGTATTGGCATTCACTGATAGCTGTTCTTCAAGTTCATCCACCAGCAAGTAAGCAATGCTATTGATACGGCATAGATGCTGGTAGGCGTCTCGTATGTTAATAGCCGGTTGAGTATTTGGGTTAAGGAGCAAGGGCCTGTTTACTCATGATCTTTCCCTTATGCTGTCGTGATAGTGATCCACAATCTCAAGCCGGGCTTGCACATCCATAAAAATGCAATGAAGCCCCTCGCTATATCCAGGCCCGGGGATGTCAGAATCATCTCCTCTAGTGATAGCCCTGCTCAGGAATTCGATTATCTTCCGCGCCTCGTTCAGTTTGTCGCCTGAATCTATCCAACCATACTTAGCATTCAGCGTATCAGCGGGGATGTCTTGGTGAGGGGCAGACTCAGTGAGAGCGCCCGGGCATTCAGGGGTAGAATCTACAGCAGCCATGGTGAAACCTCCTACATAGGTTTGATTGTGGTTAGGGGCTGCTGGTGCTCGAATCACCAGCAGCCCCGTTTTTCATACGTGAATCCGCACGTATCACGGTAATGCCCTTTTCAAATCGCTGGTGGATATGCCAGCAGATATAACAGGCGCGTTGTAAATCAGTCGGACTGCATTGAACGGCTTTGAACAATGTTGCCCCGACTGCCCCGAGTATGCCCCGGAAATTCGGGGCGTCTGAAACCCAGTAATGACGCGGTGCCCCGAGCGCCCCGACTTGCCCCGACTCAAAAAATCAATAAGGAGAAGAAATTACCTGTAAAGATGTTGAGAAAGGGTGACAAATTGTCACCGTTATTAAATGACTCTCTCCACCTAGCATCATCATGCTGCCCCCTTAAAATTGATCACTTTTGCACCCGCTTTCAACTCATCCAAATAATCTGCCCATGCCTGCATCATCTCTTTGCGCTGCTCAATAAACTTGGTGCGGTTATAGGCACTGCCCAAAGCATCTGGCACCTTATGCGCTAGCTGGTGCTCGATAATATGCGGGTCGATATTTAACCGTTCATGCAATAGGGTACGAGCCATTGCACGGAAGCCATGGCCGGTGATCTGTGTCTTGGTGTCGTAACCCATACGTTTCAATGCGGCATTGATAGCTGCTTCACTCATTGGCTTCTTGGGATCATGGCCACCCATAAACACAAACTCACCATGGCCAGATACTGGGTGCAGGTCTTTGAGTAAAGCAATTGCCTGGCTAGAGAGTGGCACCAGGTGATCAGTCTTAGTCTTGCTCACCCGGTAACGCCATTCACCGGCCTCTAAATCAATATCTGCCCATTTGGCTGTACGTAGCTCACCAGGACGCACGAAAAACAACGGGGCAAGGCGTAAGGCTGTTTGAACTGTAAACGTGCCTGTAAAGCCATCAATGGCCCTTAACAATTCTGCTACTTGCTTCGGCTCAACAAAGCTAGCCATATGGGTGACAGTGGGAGAGGGGAGAGCGCCTTTTAGGTCTGCTGTAACATCCCGATCAGCCCGGCCAGTTTGCACGGCATAGCGGAATACTTGTCCCGCAGATTGCAAGGTGCGGTGTGCTGTCTCTAACTTGTTCTGATTTTGAATGCGCCTGATACAGTCCAGAATTTCAGGGGCTGTTATATCGGCAATAGGTTTGCTACCTATCCAGGGGAATAGATATACCTCAAGTCTGCGTAAGGTTCTTTGCTGGTGGCTTTCGGATTTGTCAGCCATGTGCAATGTAGTCCACTCTCTGGAAAGCACCTCAAAGCTGTTAGCGGCATTGGACTGCTTACTTTGCTTGACTGCCTTGCGATTCTCACCAGGGTCAATATCTTGTGCAAGCAGCTTTCGGGTTTCATCCCTACGTTCACGCGCCTGGGCTAATGACACATCAGGATAAGTGCCAAGGGATAGCAGCTTCTCTTTGCCTTGGTAACGATACTTGAAGCGCCACCACTTACCCCCAGTTGGGGTAACTTGAATGAATAGCCCGGCTTCGTCATAGAGCTTGTATGCCTTATCACGAGGGCTAGCCTTGCGTATTGCTACGTCATTCAAAGCCATTTTGGGGTAACTCCATATTGGGATAAGTGTGTTACCCCTAAAGTTACCCCAATAAATCGCTGGATGTCAACGGACGGGATTGAACGGTATTAAACAAAAAACCCCGGAATCACTAGGATTTGCCGGGGTTTGGTGTACTGCTCTGCATTGCGTTGAACAGGTATTTGGTGGAGCCGGGGGGAATCGAACCCCCGTCCGCAAGCCCTCCACAGACAGTTCTACATACTTAGCTGTGTTGTTTGATTTAACCTGATGCCCACCAACGAGCAAGCAAACAGCAGGCGAGTTACCTTGGATTTAATGTTGTATTAAGTAACCCAATACAACACGATCCTCTCTAAATGACGCTGCTGCGGGTTACCCCGCCCGGCCGAGAGGCCTTCCGGTGCAGCGTCCAGCCGGGATTAAGCGGCTAGAGCGTAAGTTTCGTCGTTTGCGACTATACTTGTTCTAGTTTATTTACGAGGTGACTAGGCCTCGGTATGCCCTGCGCTGCTTTGCAACCCACGTCGAAACCTGGTCGGCCCCTGATGGTTTGAAGCTACTGCTATGACTGGATTTTGTAATGAAAGTTCTTTGAGCCAGCCAAGAGGCCAATTATAACCGCTCTTTTGGTTTTTCGCCTTGATTTGTCATGCATGGGCCGCTATGTCGTAAACGTAGTTGTGTGAATTTTCAAAGGAAGCAATGAGTTATCAAGCTCATTGTTTAGTGTCATTTCAACTGCTAAGGGTGTGTTAGGCATGTCGCATGGTGTTTTCCGCTCTAGCATTGGGTATAACTCCCCGGTTAATAACGGGAGGTTTTGACATTGTGTGCTGGGTGATCCGCCTCTAGACTGGCATTAGCCTGTCTAGTAGGGCAGGTGTCGATAACGATGAGATAGAAGACGAGGAGTGGTCATGGCAGTGCAGCATTTGAACAAGGGTAATTTCAAGCAGGCTATTGAAGGCAATGCGTTTGTGATTGTGGATTTCTGGGCTCCCTGGTGTGAGCCATGCATGTCGTTTTCTCCCACATTTGAGGCAGCTTCGGATGTGCATTCCGAGATTGTGTTTGCCATGGTGAATATTGATGAGTCGCCCGAGATTGCGCAGTATTTCAATGTAAAACAGATTCCAGCCGTGATGCCGATCCGCAATCAGGTCGTGGTGGATGCGCAGGTGGGGGATATGACTGCCCGTGAGCTGGATGAAGCGATTGCAGCCTGGGGCGAGTTTGATGTGACGGAGATTGACCGCTATTTCAAGGAGAAGCAGGCGGTTTAGATCTTTGCATGATATGGAAAACGCCGGGTATGTCCCGGCGTTTTTTTATGGTTGTGCCTTGAGTTGTTTGAGGTCGTCGATGATCTCCTGCGAGTGGCGGGAGGTATCCACGCTAAGGTATGTCTTGGCGATATTGCCTTTGGGGTCGATCAGGAATGTGTAGCGCTTGGCAATTTTGATGAGGCCCAGATTGGTCAAGGCGCCATAACGATCAGCCACTTTGCCGTCCGCATCGGCAAGCAGGGGGAAGGGGAGGCTGTATTTCTCGGCGAACTTGGCGTGGGAGTCTGAGTCATCCACGCTGATACCGACTACTTTTGCACCGAGTTTTTCAAGCTGGTGCAAGTCATCGCGAAAGCTGCAGGCTTCCTTGGTGCAGCCGGGGGTGTCATCCTTGGGATAAAAATACAGCACCAGCCACTGGTCAGCATAGTCGCTGAGGCGGTGCTGCTCCTTTTTGGCATCAGGTAATATGAAGTCAGGGGCCGGAGTGCCCGGTTTTGGTACAGGCGCTGCATATGCGGAACGAAATACAGCCAGCGCTACCAACCCTAATATGGCAATGAGTGAAAGAATTTTCAGCATGGTTTCTCCTGGTGGGTGCGTTCACTTCCTGCATATCATGAGATGCAAGTATTTGAAATTTCAGGTTATCAGTATAGCGTATCCCGCTATGCATGGCGGGGCAGGAATAAAGGATTTGAGCGGCCGGGCAAAAAAGTTGTAGTGGCCTATTCCCAAATACGGAAAATCCTGTAGAATGCGCGCTCTCAGTAAGGCACGGGTGATTAGCTCAGTTGGTAGAGCGTCGCCCTTACAAGGCGAATGTCGGCGGTTCGACCCCGTCATCACCCACCACCGTCCTTGTTGAGACAAGTCGTCAGGCATGACAACCTGATGCAGAGTTATGGAGCGGTAGTTCAGTTGGTTAGAATACCGGCCTGTCACGCCGGGGGTCGCGGGTTCGAGCCCCGTCCGCTCCGCCAGAAAAAGCGAACTTCAGGGTTCGCTTTTTTATTCTTGAGAAAGTTGCAAGAGTAAAAAGTGCATGTAAAATGCACACGCTTCACAAGGCACGGGTGATTAGCTCAGTTGGTAGAGCGTCGCCCTTACAAGGCGAATGTCGGCGGTTCGACCCCGTCATCACCCACCACCGTCCTTGTTGAGACAAGTCGTCAGGCATGACAACCTGATGCAGAGTTATGGAGCGGTAGTTCAGTTGGTTAGAATACCGGCCTGTCACGCCGGGGGTCGCGGGTTCGAGCCCCGTCCGCTCCGCCAGAAAAAGCGAATCTTCGGATTCGCTTTTTTATTTGGCCTATGCGTCATTTGACTGATATCCGCGTTTGAATGCTTGCGGCAAGATATAGATAGACAATCGCAGGCCCTGCATATGCATTCATCCATTTTCTTATTCATATTCTTGCTGTTGCCAGGCATTGCCGTGGCTACGGAATGGGAACCCTTGATCGAGAGTCAGGCTACCAGTTTATCTATAGACTCGGATTCCTATGCTGAGAATGGCATTTACTCTTCCATGCTGGCGAAACTGGAAACTGAAGGCGTACCGCGCACAATCAAGCACATGAGGCTGGAGTTTGATTGCAGGAAGCAGTTGTATCGCACACTGGAAACAACATTTTTTGATGCGCAAGGCAAGCTGTTACGCCAATCCTCCAACCGCACTGCACTGCAGCCCGTGCAGCTGGATGAGCATGCCAACGTGATGGCTGACCTGGTATGTCAGGTGCGACGCATGGTCAATCCATTGCCCTGATTGCGGTAAAACCGTGGCACCAGGAAGTTTAAAATCAAGCAGGTTTTTCCTGTGAATTTGACTGTAACAGCACAACATGCTCGACATGAGACGGGTTAATGCACTACAC
Source organism: Methylobacillus rhizosphaerae (assembly GCF_900187985.1). GTDB lineage: Bacteria > Pseudomonadota > Gammaproteobacteria > Burkholderiales > Methylophilaceae > Methylobacillus > Methylobacillus rhizosphaerae. The sequence continues at coordinate 36,661 of NZ_FZOA01000003.1, read as the reverse complement.
TAGAAAGGCTGTAGCGGATTGCTTACCTTTTCTACAGCAAGTTCTGAGATGTGTTGCGGTTTCCTCACTACTCCCGCCACTAACGCCACTTCTAAAAATTGACAGTGGTCAAACTTTCCTTATGGCAAGCCTCACACCGGACAGATGTTTTGTCCTGCGATGACTTCCCTCTCTGGCAAGATGAGTGGAATCAGTCATCTCTATTGCGTAGCCTAGGCTACTTTGAGTATTTAACATGAATTTATCAGGAACCCAACCGTTTACGGTCGGGCGTTATCTTATTACCCCTATTTCGCGAGCAGCTGAGAGCGGACGCTATATCTCGTCCATATCCATCAGTAGCGGAAAGGGCACGGCTAGTCATTGTCGTATTTTTAGCTTCAGTCGTGAGTTCAAGACGCGAGAGAAAGCGTTGTTGCATGCTGCAGAGCAGGGTCAGCGTTGGCTGGCAAATCCCCTGGCATTTGCATAACGAATATTGAATGAATAAATTAAGGAGGCCTTGTGGCTAAAGAAGAGTTGATAGAAATGCAAGGGAAGGTAGACGAAGTTCTACCTGATTCACGTTTCCGGGTGACGTTGGAAAATGGACACATGTTAATTGCCTATACCGGTGGAAAAATGCGCAAGCATCATATTCGTATCCTGGCAGGTGACAAAGTGACTGTAGAGCTTTCTCCATACGATCTGGGCAAGGGACGTGTTATTTTCAGGCATATCGAATCCAACGGTCCTAGGCCGGCTAGACAGGGCAAGTCATTTTCCAGGTAAGTGCATAACTGATGACAATTACTTGTCGGTAAGGCATATAAAAAATTCGTAAAAAATCAATTATTAGTTGACATGCGGGAAATAAAAACGTAAAAACTCAACTAAGGCGTTTGAACTTTGATTTTTTACAGAATTTGAAATACAAACTTTTGGGCCGCCTCCCCACAAATGAATGAATGGAATGCGTTATGGCAACAGGTACAGTAAAATGGTTTAACGATAGCAAGGGTTTTGGTTTCATTACTCCTGATGAAGGCGGTAGCGATTTGTTCGCCCACTTCTCTGCGATTGTTAATGAAGGTGGTTACAAGAGCCTGGCTGAAAACCAACGCGTCAGCTTTGACGTGACTGATGGACCTAAAGGCAAGCAAGCTAGCAATATCAAGCCTGAGTAATATCTCTGATTAGCGATTAACATTGAATGCTGGTGCATTTCAATGTTAGCTGATTGAAAGCCCGGCATAGCCGGGCTTTTTTACGTATATCTTAAGGAGATATCTATGACCGAGTCATGGATATCCTGACCCGGTGCGAAGTCTAGGTATTATCCTTGACTGTCTGTGTTGAGCCATTGGTTTTCACGGATTCAATACCTTTATCGCGGCTCTCAACTGAACTGTAGAGCTGACTGGTACCGATCACTTGTCCGTTAGCTGCTTTAAGATTGAAGTAAGGTTTGTCATTAGACGCGGTCAGTCTTTCATACCGGGCATCATTGGGACTGTTTGTTCTAACAGACTCAATGCCATTTTCAGCCGACGGCTTTGCTACGTACTGCTCACTCGTCAGAATGATTTCACTATTGCCAGCCTTGAGAACAAAGCTGTATTGACCATTCTTTTCACTTTTGTTGATTTCGAACCATCCAGCCATTCTATCCTCCTGAAGTAACACACAAGATTTTAAATACGACTTTTACTCAAGCTCAATCGCAGCTTGTGAAACATAGTATATATAAAAAACAAGTATAGGACTTGCGGAAGTAAAGATGTGGAGAATTGTTGAGATATGAGTCGCAATGAGCGTCATTGAATAGTCATGAACAAAAACCCGGAATCACTAGGATTTACCGGGGTTTGTTGGACGGTGTTGAACTGCTTTGAATTCTAGGATGGTGTCCCCGTCAGACACCATTGACACCGTATTTGATGGGTTTTGAGGATGTGTGGGTAATTATTGGGGAATGGATCAGTTGTGATCCTTTTCAAGGAATCGAACATATTTCCATATTGCTTCCTGGCATGCAGTAAGTTGCTCAACTATTTTATCTGCTCTGGCGGCTTCACTGTAAAGAAATTCAGAAGCCTCTCCCGAAAGTTCGCATCCTGCTGTTGCATTAAGTCCGCCGGTGGCGCCGAGGGCTGCGGCGGTGATACCTCCAACACTGCCGGTTGCCTGGTAGGGGTCGCGCAACTTGATAGTGCCATTGCGCACACCAGCGATAAAGCGAGTCTTGTCTTTTTCAACATTGGTGATTTTCTCCTGGTAATAGCCGGAAACCTTGGTGAGTGCTGTAGCAAGATCGCGTTCAAGTTGCCGGTATTCTTCGGACTTGGCCAATCCGTAGATGAGTTGTTGGGTTACAGTTTCTGCATGTTCGGTTTCGATAGATTTGATCTGCGATGTGTACCGCCAGTCTTGCACTGTCCATGCTGCGATCGCTGAAAGTACAGCAGATAATCCGGCTGCGATGGCGTAGCCTTTCCATCCGACTATTGCGCTGATAGACATTTGGCATGCCTTTCAAGTTGGCGTGTCCAGACTCCAGGACAGCGCTTGTTGCCTGGCGTCGAACAGTCATACCCTCCGCTGTACTTATACAACAGCAAAGAGTCACAGGATGCGCGGTACTGACCAGCAAGCAGATTGCGCCTCATGCTGGATTTACTCCAGGCACCTGTGCCGTACTGATAGACCCAGTCCATGTACAGGTCATACTCTGCCTGGGACAACGCAACACCCGGCAAGCTGGCGCGAAAGATGGTTTCCTCTTTGCTGATATGAGTCTGGGCTTTGATCAGTGCGCGCACTGGTGTGGTGGTGTCTCCTGACTTAACTGCGCTCCCATCCTCATGGTACGTACTGCCAAAACCTAGAGTAGGGCGGTCATTGACCGTTGGGATAATGGCCTTGTCTGTATACCCTTCACTTACCACCAGGCCGATAAATGCACTGGCGGAAAGAGTGAGGGCGGCAACGAGAATGCGCGGACTAGCCATTGCGGAGACTCTGTACCTTCTTCCACACCCATTCGCATATCAAGATCAAGGAGTAGACGGCGGCGAGGAAAGCAGCGAAGTCAGCCCAAGAGGTAATCCCGACTGCTGCCCAGACGGAGATTACCTTGATTACTGGGTGGGATATTTCAGTGTTGTCCATGGGTTACCTTAAGGTAAGGTCACACCGCGATCGGCCATGATCTGCGCTGAAATATTCATTAACCCTATAGCATCACTATCGCTTAGATATTCAGAGTAAGCCGCAAAAAGCCCAACGGTTCCTGTTGTGCCCGTCTTAACTCCAGCCGCAACAGATGCATCAAGCGCATTAACATATATGGGCACCGCCACATTTTTTGCACGATTCGTCAAAGCCGCCTGCGTTACCGTGCCTGAGCGAGTAATAGTTGAGACTTCTGAGTTTTTTATACGAAGCACCCGACTTGTCCATGCGCCGATGAGCTGAGATGTTATGGTAACCGCCTGATTAGGTGATGCGAGGCCAGTTGCAACAGCAAGCGTTCCTGAATCGCTGGTAGTAGAAATATTTCTAAAACCTAGGAAGGGAGCAGTCGCAGGCGTCATATTTGATACAACCGAGAACGCAACGCCAGCACGCTGAACGAGATTGCAACAGATAAGAATCGAAATTTCATCTTGTTCTATCACGTTCGTATTAATCACTCGATCTACAGTATCGAGTACTGCGCCCTCTGCGCTGAACGTTCCACTGAAGCCAAGAGTGGTATTGCCCGACTTGTCTTTATTTGAAAGCATGTCGTACACGGCCAGGGCAGATGGACGCACAAGCTGCATAGCAGGATCAACAAGCGGCAGGTCGCTGTTGTTGATGACTGTGTCTAGAATAAGACGCATGGTTAAATCTCCGTTAATTTTATGAGTGATATCTGTGCAAGTGAGCAAGCAGCACTTGCAGCTTTAGTCTTGACAGTTAATTGAGTAATGCCATCTGGAACCACGAACTCGTAGCTGAAATACCCTAAATCGGATATGTTCGTTTTCCAATTTCGGATACCAGCAAGATTTGTAGTTGACGACGAGTCACCAGCCACGACGTAACAATCAAACTGACTGGCCGTCTTCGCAAAAAAACCTAGCTGCATGCGTTGACCTGTAGTTGCAGCAACAGTTAGATACGATTCCTGATCTGAAAATGTCCAGACATTACCCTTCACCTCTGCATCAGTTTCAATGACTGATGTTCCCTCCGTGGAAATAGTCCAATCCGTAGGGTTGATACCATCGTTTGTCAAAAACAGGGCGTTTTGAATCAAATTCTGAGATAGCCCGGCTGCGATCTGTTCATCTGCTCGCGCAGTCCAAGTAGTCGCTGTCCAGTCTTCCAAGCCTGCTATGAGAGCATCACCCATAGCACTGGCACCGGTGCCATTCGGATGCGATACATCCTGGTTATAGCCGCTGATCCAGTCACCAGTCAGAGGATCTACTGTATATCGATGCAAGTCTACAAAAGGCAGAGCGTATTGCTTGGCATAAGCGCGTAGCCACGCATTCAGTCGATGCTCTGCTATACGTCGAGTGTTATTAGATGAGTTGCCATGAGCACTCATTGTGCAAACCACCGGAATGATTCCGGCTCTACGAAGTTGCAGAAAGATGCTCTTGAATGCAGGGATCGTCACTGTGTCAATATCAAGACCTTGAACAATGTCGTTACGTCCGCACATGACAACACAGAAGGTGGGTTTTGCTACAATGGCATTTGGCAAATGTACATTTTTAACCTGTGTGACTGTGTACCCACCAGTGGCTGAAATGCCTGTGAGCCGGAGCCTGCCTTTGGTTTTCATGGAGGCCCATGCATGCCAAGACTGGTCATTAAGACAAGGGGAATAACTAGTGCCAGAAGCATTGGCGCCAGACCAGGCCACGCCGTAAGCAGTGATACTGTCGCCGATGGCAAAAAAATCACCCGACAAGGGTCCCCGGTGATTGTGTAGCGGAAAACCGAGGTATAGCTTCTCCCCAGTTCCTGGCAGTGTTGCCCACAGCACACGACCGTTTCGATCCATTTCCAAATGCGGATAAGGGTCGCTCGACTCAGAGCCAACAATTCGATCAAGGCCATTAAGCACGATATTTGGAGACTCCACTCTTACCGTTTCTGCTCCTCCTGGCATAGTAGTGACTCCAACATCAGTTATATAAAATGGTGTTTTCCCCGCGGCATCAACAATTTCATACGGGTGGACAGACTCAGTTTGAGAATTGATTCCTTCGGTTCTGCTGTCAACGCCATTGACGCGTACAGTTAAATCATCGACTTCCGCTCTCGTGGCGGTCTGCCATTCAGAGCGCGTCCAGTCCCCAACCCCCGTTCCAGTAGCGACCCACACACCATTAACTGGGTTTTCTGGTGAGTCATTCGGGTCATTGGTGACAACAACACGCTCTCCGATTTCCACAGGAGTTGCCGCCATCATCGTGGCTTCATCTATAAAAGACCGACCGGAAGTTGCTTCCGCCCGGCTAGCTGCATCCTCGGCTTGTGCAGCGGCATCCTCAGCGCGTATCGCATCCAGAAGCGCATTAGCCTCTGAAATCGCTGCCTGCAGCGCAGAGTTCTCCGCAGCTCCCGCACTATTACTGGCCGCTTCAATTGCAGCTTGCAGTTGTGCCATTAATGCATCTGGGGTTGCATCTTCATCCGATGATATCGGTACCTTGATCGCGCGGCTTAAACCTTCGGCAAGCTGCTGAATCAGGATGGTGAGTCGATCAAGAGAGGCGTTCACCACTTGCGGATAAAATCCACCTTGATTGGTGATGTCCGTTGGCTGGAGGTTTGGCAGTTTGCTTGTGATTGTCAGCAGAAAATCATCATCCAGAACCGATGTCAGGATGATAGTTCCACCGGGCGAGACATTTTGGTTAGCGTTGAGAGTGACTGAATAGTCTGACCCATCGCCAGCAAGCGTACTTTCTACCCCCTCGGGAGTAGTGCGGATAACCAGCAAGTCAGATGCAGAGAATACTTTGAACGCAAATGGGAACTCGGTGGATATCCCATCCCCGTCATAGGGGCCAGCTTTTCTGTTCTCGCTTGATATTGTCACGTTGATACTCCAGGAAGATGCCTGTGTAGGCTATCTCCTGGGGGGTGAGATACGCGCACCGCTTATTGTCGGTATCCGAATAGAAGTGCTCTTGTGCTATCTGTTTCCCCCTCTTGCAGTGCAATGGCTCCTGTAATAGACCTATTTACCTGTGCGGCAGGTAGTCCCGCCAGGGAGCCAACAACATTAACCAGCGCTTTCCTAAAGGCGTCATCAAATTCACCTTGGCTGGCTTGTTGAGCAAGTTTCAGTGAGTCACTGATTACCCTGAGGCCTGCAGGGCCCTGATAGTTTCTTGCCCCTTCAGCGCCGGTGATGATTTTGGATACTTCACTGAACTCTCTGGCAATAACCATCATTCCCATTAAGTAACTGATTTGTTCAGCGGCAAGGGATCGGGCAATTTTTTCCATATCCCAATCATCGTCACCGCCTGGTGTTAGGGCTTCTTTCATTGCGAATCCAAGTGCCGATGGAATGACATAGAGCAACAGGTAATCAGCAGCCAGCCTTGCACGCTTGGCAGGAGTGTTGGCTGTCATAGTCTTGGCAATACCAAGATTAAATGCTGTATTCATGAATGAATAGAAAACAGTAAATAACCTCGCCATAGGGCCGCCACGTTCTATCGCTGCAAGGTCTTTAGTTTGACCGCCCCCTTGAGAGTCAATCACTGCCTGATCTGCAAGTTGAATTGCTCTGGTTTCTACATTGCCATCCGCAATAGCTTTCTCGTAAGCTCCCCACCAAGTGGGGACATCTACAGCCATCTGAAAACGCATCATCAGAAAATAGGCATAACGGCCCACGTATTCATTGAATATAGTTTGCCCTTGAACCCGATTGCGCAACTCGTTCAGCTCGCGGAATCTTGTGCGTGAACGGTTTGCCATAAAATCTGACATATCGTTTACCTGGCGGGAGAGGACGACAGGATTTGCAATATATTTTGCAATACCGCGCCCCATCCATGCGGGGCCAATACGCACGATAGATTGAGTTAAACCTAGTACCTGCATGGCTGCTGAAACGATGTTAAATCCAAGACCAGAAACGCTCACACCTTGGCGCAATCTTGATGCTGCTGCTTCTACAGCGTTAGCCGCACCTCTTTCACCTTCAGCGATGTCCTGCACCCAGGTCTTGAATTGTTGCTTGGCCTCAGGTCCATATGAGTTGCGCATCGCAGTATCGATGGAATGTGAGCGCAATAAACGGTTGGCATCAATCAACCATTCGTGCCATGCCAGATCATGGATGACATCGTTCACCCCTGAATACACCCCATCAATCGTATACAACAGCGGACGGCCCTGTACTTCATCAACACGTGATTTTGTGAAGCTGCGACGAGTTGTAGCTGTTGTGAAAGCTCCTTGCAACTGACGTTTTGCGGTTTCTGCATCTGCGTTTTCTTCGGCTCGTTGACTGGCCATTGGGTCATATTTGATAGGGTAATATCCACCCTTTATGTGGATTGTCTTGCCATCTGCAGTGGTGATATTAAAAGGTCGTGGCTCCACCCAGTCTGGTTCTTTACCGTAAATCCTTCTTTCTTTGGCTGCGATTTGAGGTCTGTATGATTCGATGTAATCCCATATTGACTGCACTGCCTTCCAGTCACTTTCGGTCAAGGATTGTAAAATTGGTGCCACCTGGTCGATTGTCCAGCCTTCACCGCCAAGCAGACGTTGTGTGTTTCCCTCATTTCCCATGTTCAATGCAATGGCAAACACCGACTCTTTGGTCAATCCGCGATCAATGGTTGTGTAGTGAGCCTTGCGCCTCATGGAACCAGCCTTGAGAACGGGGGCCATAATTTCAGTCAGCCGCTCAGTGGCTTCCGCCCGCATGGTGGTTTCCATGTCCCCGCGCTCATTCGCTGAGCGGATGAAGTATTCCCACACAGGACCACCATCTCTGCCACCGTCCATCACATATGCCCAGGTTGCGGCTTTGATATGTGCTGCCCAGAATCGCTTTAGGCTCTGAATAATGCGTCCAGCATTGGTGGTGGCACTTCTGGTATCGGCTTTTTTGCCCGTAGCATTGGCAGATATGCCGGCGGCAATCTCATCACGTACTGCTTCATATGCACGGTTATCTGCTGCTGTGAGCAACTTATGCTTGAGCCTGCCCAGGTGTTCAATCTGTTTGACGCTATCAACAAGGCCTCGGAATTCTTCAAGCGTCATGTTCTTGTATGACGTTCTGAATGCTTCGTTGATCAACTCTTGTGGTATATCCGGCTCTATTCCGGCTTCGCGCTGAGAGTTGATCCACTCAGCCAGGCTGACCCTGCGATCAACTGAGCGGTTGCTTTGACCTCGACGTAAATCGAAACGCTCAAGTAATGCATCAATCTGGTCAGCATAATCAGCGTCAAGGCTCTTGATATTGCCGTTGAAATTGTTCAAATAGCGCAAGCCTTTATCAACCTCTTCCTGGGCGTTGTACGCTGCTTTTGCGGCATAGTTCTGGATCAGTTGGTTACGTTTTTCTGTAGCAGCCGTAGCAACGTCACCAGACCTCAACGCACGTTCAGCATTGCGAGCGGCCCTGGTTTCTGCGTTGGTGTATTGACCTGGCTTGATGTTGCGTATCTTAAGCCTGGCAATCATGTCCTGGGCCAGCTGTCGTGCAGCTGATGCGAGCACCTTTCTTGATCCTGATGCCTTGGCTAACGTATTGGCTTCTGTGGTCAAGTATCTCGCGCGTACTTCATTATGGATGGCTGCATCTGCTGCGCGCGCAATGGATTCCGGGTCGGATAATTCCCCATGCTGCTGCAACATTCTGGCATTGGTTTCTGTATTTACGGCTTCGTTAAAGGCAGGCGTCTCCAACAACTCGCGCACCAGTTGGTCACCCGAAGTAAAGCCGAACAGGTCTGCAACGATATCTGGATGCAGGCCATCATTTGCCAGCATGCCATATGAGCCATAGCCCAAAGATTTCCACTCAAGTGGTACCAGGTCGTTTTCCGGGTACATGTCACGCAGGGCGGGGATTGAGAGTTTATTGCCGCCTGGGACTTTGACCGATTCCCCATCCTGGCCCACCATCTCACCATATTTCAGCCACCGCATGGCGCGGAATATCGGCATGGCTTCCAGTTCTTCCTGCACTTCCTTCCTAATGCCTTTTCGCACAGATGCGGCCTGCCGGTTAAGGCGCTTGATGGTTCTATCCTTGAGCGCATTTGTCCAGGACATATCACGTATGCTCTTGGCTTGCAGCTCCTGAATAGCCTGGTTGGTAGCGTCAACTCCGAGCAGCTGATAGTTGGAATATTCCTCAGGTGACATTCCAGACTCTTCCTGATTGGCAAACAATGGCATCATGCTTCGGCCTTGCTCAGCCAATGCAATCTGCTCATTGGTGGCCATCATGCGATCAAATACACTGCGTACCTCTGGCGTCAATTGCACATCCAGAGCTGCAACATTCTTGTAGACGTTGATCATCCATGCGCGGAACCGCTGGAATATGCCTTGCAACTCCAAGTTTGGTGCGCGACCTTCATATAAATAGGCCTCGAATCCACGCGCGAATTTCTCATGGCTTGGCCTTTGTTCTTCGATTGACATACTGTTCCAGGTGGCGATGTTGCTGACATCAAACCACTTGAGTAAAGTCTCGGCATCATCCAGGGCAGATTGCTCACCAGTAGTGAGCGTTTCTCCTGCAGCCTGTTTTCCTTGAAGCTGGGCAGCAATATCGAACTTTGCTTCCAGGAAGAAGTGGCCAGACTCATGCAGGAAAGTGGACAGGTCGGCATTCTTGAGCAGGGCAATGGTATTGGTGGCTGGACTGAAGGCACCGCGCGGGCCTTGATAAAATTCATTGCCAAGCTTCTTGACAAGATTATCTCGTGTGATTATATTTCTCGCATTACGGGGATCACGTTGCATGGCAATTAGCGCCGGAGACGCCCCGTTTGAAACCCTCGCTTTGTCGAGGGTTTCTTTATTTCTAGCGTATATTTTTCCTTTTTGCGATAACCCCGCAGCTATCCAATTCGCTACCCGTTGCTCGGCGGTTTGTGTTGGTGCGTTGTCAATAGGTGTGATAGTTCTAATGCGCCCGTCACGCACGCCTACTGCAATACTAGATCCGCTATCCGTTTTTTCATCTAATATTACAGTTAATCCACCCTCTCTGTGCGGCAGCACAAACACCGGATCAGCCAGTAAAGTTGGCAGATTCTCAAACACGGAGAGGGGAACGTCAGGATGTTTTTCACGGATGGCCAGCAAGTACCGTGTTGGAATATCCAGTTTGGAACTCCCAATCCCCATTTCCTGCAGCACAGCAGGTGTATCCATCCTCGGGGCATAGTCTAGGTTGTTCGCCTGCACACGACCTAGTGCGGCCTTCCATTTCTGCATGGCTTGCTGAGTAGGGGAGATGGGTGATTGATGCAGAATATTAGGGTCGTTAGGGTCGAACGTGCCCCGGTTTCCGGTAGCGGATTTGATTTGGTTGGGTTTGAATGCTATGTAAGTTTTTGTACTCCTACCCATAGACCCGGCATCGTTCTCCACAATCAGACCATCATATGGTTGCGAAGAAAACCACTGGTTAACCATATCCTTCTGTTCCGTAGCGACAGCCCTAATTTCTGCCTCCCATTGAGCAATGGCTTCATCAAACTCTTGTTGGCTTTCCTCTGTTTCTGTTGCCCAGTCTGTCCTGGGGTCATCTTTCCATTTTGTATTAATTTCTTTTTCTTTTTCTACCAGTGCCCCATATCCTTCTATTTCTTGAGAATACAGTCTAGTTAGCGCTTCTCGATTAGCGATAGTTAGAGGATTGCGCAGTGCGAGATAGACCGGCATTTGTACCTGTCCAGAATTCGATACTCCTATGCTGCGCGGGGTTGGCTTGAAAAATGCCCCGGTTGGCATTTCACCATCCCCGGCTGATCGGATACCGTCCTCTATGCGAAACTCACTAAAGTCAGCATCCGTCTCGTGATACACCACCAGCGGCTTGCCATCTGCATCCACCACCTTACTGTCGCCGAACCATTCGCGGAATGCTGGGGCGTCTTGAGATTGCTCAAACTGAGGCCCCGCAACATTCTCAGCCACAATGTTCAGCTTGTATTGGCTGTACATTTCTTCAGGGGTAATGCCCATCCTTGCAGCTTCAACGGCATACCAGTTTGATACCATGGATGCATAGGCATCGTTTACCTGCGGTGTGAACCTGGCTGCGCTATCAAGCTGAGCTTTGAGGTCAGCTTTAACTGTTTCCGTGGATGCCCGAAAAATATCGGTATTGCTTTCCTCGTTGATCGCTGCCTGCATTTCCTCTTGCAAGGCAGGCAAACCGTTTTGTAAAAATTCCTGCGCCTCAGCGCGACTGAAACCTTCAGGCTGCGTCTTGAGATCGTCAAGCAATAGTGCAGAAAATTCAGATGGGGCAATCCTTGCTGTGTACTCTTCAACCGGGATGGCTATTTGTCCGCCTGTCTGTACGGCTTCATCCAATTGCGCTGCAACGGCAGGGGAGATTGCTGCAACTTGATCCGCAATGCCGGACTGCATCAGGGTATTGGCATCGATGAATATTTGCTGAACCGGGCCATCTTCTGCAGCCTGGGCAATAAACTGCTCGAATGTTTCAGTGTCACGCGCCAGAACTTTGCTAGATGCTGCCAGATCATTCAGGCCCTCAATAAGCTGTGCGCCTTGTTCTGCCTGGATGGCTTGCGCTTGTCTGAGGCGCAATTGTTTTCCGCTTGTGACAGCAACATCCATGACTGCTGTTGGAAGTTCGCCGATTGCTTCGGCAAGCACTGAACTGGCGCTGATATCTTGACCTGATGCAACTGACCCGACTGCCTCACCTGCAGCCCCGCCGGCTGCTTGAATCCCGCCTTGTGCTGCAACATTGCCAACTGCAGATGGCCTGATTCTTACGCCTGCCAGTCCGGCTGTTGCTGCATCAAATGCACCGACCACACCAGCTTTGATTAATGCCTGGTTGCGCAGCTCTGCAAATTCAGGCGTTGCAACAAACTCCTGAACCGCTGCTGGGTCATTCACATCAATACCTGCAAACTGGATGCCTTCCGCAATTGCTGTACCGTATTCGGCATTGGCAGAGGTGGTACCCGTGAGCGCCGCAAGTCCGCGAGCACCTCCAGCCACACCGCCTCCAATGATAAATGGGAGGGAGGGTGTCAGCAGGCCGGTAGACTCCAGCACAATGTTGGTTGCGATAGAGAACGGGCTTGATGCAAGACTTGAAAATGCTTCGCGCCACCCATTGGCCGAGTAGAACTGTGCCAAGCTTCCTGTTGGCACCAAACCCTTTAATTGTTCGCTTCGCTGAGTAAACTCCACAGCATTTTCTGACAAGCGGGATTGTTGCGCCTGCCGTAGCTTTTGAAGGGCTTCTGGATTACTGCCGGCACCGGAAAACAATGAAGCATAGGGATTGTTTTGATCAACGCTGCCTCCACTTTCGACCTGGTCAATCAGCGATAGAATTTGGGCAGACTCATCAATGTTTGATGCATCATTACCTTGCAATCCAGAGGTCAGCCCGCGCTTGAAAGACCTTAATAATGTTTCGATACCCGAAAGATTGGCAGTGTCATCCTGTGCCAATTTTGCAAATTCAGGGTCGGATATCTGCCTGGCAAGAATAGGGGAGGCCGCGAGGATTGCTTGATTCTCACGTATACGTGCACGGCGCTCGAACTCTGGCAAATCTTTCTCTACCGACTCAGGTGCAAGTCCAAAAGTCTGGCTCAACTTCTTGGCCTTGGCTGCATTGTCTGGATTGATTCCGCTGACAACATCCAGCACCAGTCCAGTGCGTTGTTGTCCTGCATCAATGTCCGCGTCCATTAACTGGTCATAGATATCTACTTGCGGAATGGCTTGCTCTGGAGTGGGAGCTTTATTATCGCTATCCATTAATGAATCATATATATCGGTCATTTGGGTTTCCCTGCACGTACCCAGTAATCAGCAATGGCTTGTTCTGTCACTGGCATGTTTCGTTGTTGTAGTTTCCTGATGATGGTGATGCGCTGCTCTGTCGGGATGCTTGATGTATAAATTTCTTCGTTACCAATATTCACGTAGGTTTTGGCTTGATCATTCGGAGTTATTGCAATGACGGCTTTTTGTGGGTCCGATCCCCACTCATCAACAAACACAATGTTCTTTTTCTCCTCTTGCAGCAGGCGCGACAAGTCATCCTGGGTTGCCTTTTTACCAGTAGTTGCCTCATGGATTTTTATCTTGTCCTGCATGCGTTGGGCAAATTCCAGATACTGACTATCTTGTGCCTTGGTTGTTTTAGTCCCGCTCTGTGGCAAGATGCCAAGTTCACGAGCTGTGCGGTTCATTAGGTCTTGTGTGGTATAGACTTGCAGACCTGTGACATCCTTTGACTTGATGCCTCGTATCATCTCGTCTGCCTGACGGATGTCTGAGTCCGAGAAGTATTGACGGTAATCACGCAGCAATGTCACTGGGTCCATCGCTTCCATTTCTGCAGGTGTCTTGTTCACGAATTCAAGCCACTTGGATACATCAGTGCGTTGTGGGGAGCCATTTGCGATATGTTGTCGGATGGTTGCTACATCTCGGCCATCCATTGAGGCGTAAAGAGAAGGGGGGATGCGCCGACCTGCCGCGAGCAATTGCCAGGCTTGGTCTGCCGCATCCTTCTGTGCACGCTCGCGCAGAGTCACACGCTCAGCGTCAATATTTTTGATTCGCGAAACAACATCATCCTCATCTTTCCCGGATAGTTTTTCGCGTGCCAACGCCAAGGCCTTTGATACATCGCCACCGGCTTCAGACAGGAATTGCTCTGTATACGCTTGCCCCCTGGCTTCCCGTTGTCCTTCCTCCAACACCTTCATTGCATTTGATCTGGCTTGCAATGACATAGTGGCGCTGTTCTTGTCGTAGTATTCCTTGGCCAGGTCTACGCGGCCGCTATCAGCCAGGCCGTTAATGACACCGGCATGCAGAGGGGTCAGGGCCTCCATCATTCTGGCTTCCCGGATGTCCTTGTCACCAGCCAGGCCTTGCATATTTAACAATTCATCTACGGATGCGGAGATTGCATTCTGAGATTGAGCGACAGCCTCGGCATCGCCATACAAGAGGGATGCGCGATTCTGTGCGGTTTCGATGCGGGACTGTATCCCTTCAACCTGATAAACCTTTTGTTGCTGCACCATGTGCTTGGACAGCTTTCCGTACAGTTGCTGGCTTACCTGATTGGCTTCCATACGAAAACGTTTTTTCTGGTTGTCCGTTTTCATGTTGGATTCAATTTCGGTAGCACGGTTATTGAGCTGTTCCACAAACTCATCCGGCAAACTCTTTCCATCCGGGCGGTCAAGCGCGTTCTTTCCCTGCAGTTGCAGTGCTGATAACTCAAGATCAGTAGAGGATTTCATGAGGTCATTCATGCCCTCTGTGTTGATCGAGTCATCAACCTCACGCTGCATATCCAAAGCAACCTTGGATAACTCGCCACCGGACTGCATCATCCCGCGAGCCATCTGTTGTGTTTGCTGACCGGCAATGTCCGGCAACTCCGGTGTGGAAATTCTTACTTGCGGCAATATATCTGGCGTTGCCTGGAAACTATCGTAGGTAGGCACTCTTGGCATAAACGATCCCCTTATCCCAACCAGGTGCCGTCAAGGGCGCCTGACTTTTTCATCTGGTACCAGGAGCTGGCCACTGTTCCGGCGCTACCAAGTAATGATGATGCGCCAGCTCCCCAAGGGCTTATCGCATCGGCGCTGGACCGCAATGTATTGGCCTGCAGTTCATAGTTGATAGCTTGGCTGCGGTATCCCCAGGCGCTTTGTATCGCGTTGGTCTCGATAGTGTTCTTGTCGATGTCCTTCATGATGTCGGTTGAGGCCTGAAGCTCGGCGGCACTTCCAACACCAAGATCAACACCATTGGCGGCAATCCTGGCTCGCTGAGCGCCTTTGAGCTGTCCAGCCTTGAGCGTCAATGCGCCAACTTGTTTCTGTCCTTGATTGATAGCAGATTGCGCAGTGCGCTCTGCAAGTCTGGCATTGGTTTCCGCAAGGATGGCCTGCGTGTCGAGATTGGATTGCTGTGTTTTTGCGCTGAAAAAACTACCGATGCCAGATGCTGCTGCACCTCCGGCTTGCAGTCCCAAAGAGGACATTGCTAATTGAGCTGTGGAAAATCCCATGGGATATCGTCCAATCTGTGGTTGATGATTGAACGATACCCACTGGTTACAGAGATACGCGCACTATCCCATTGTCACTTCTGCAGTCAGGGAGACAACGGTCAATGGCAATGGGTCGCTTTGTCGAATCATGATTTGTCCACCTTCATTCCAAGACGGCGATAATGTAATGGAAACCTCGGCGCTTTTCAGGGCAGGTGGACTGCCCCATGGCTCATTTGTACGCTGCTTGTATTCTGTCAATGAATTTTCGTCAGGGCCTGCAAATACGCCCGAAGAATTAATCACCCGCAGCCAGACCTTGTTGATGTTCTTGATGTGCCCTTGCCCGAAGCTGCCATCCTGCAGCTGGACAGTCAAAGGTAGTGTCTTGAAGTCACTCTCAATGGGCAATCCGATATGCACAATACTGGCTTCGACATCCAAAGTAATACTGCCGCCAGTGACTACGCGCTGAGGATGTACCGCGCCATCCGCGAGGATATTGACTGTCTTGCCTTCTATGTAATCAAGGCCTGAGATGACATCAGAAGGGGGGCCGGAATAAGTCGAGCCGCAGTCAACGAAGAAAGCGTCTTGCTTATCGGTAAACAGACGCGAATGCAGCCGCTCAATATACCGCACAGACTGACCATTGATTTCACGCCGAATGACACAATACAAGACATCCTCACCGCCTTCCGCTACCGCTGCGCAAGACTCGAATATGCCGTCCGTATCATGCTGATGCCAGGCGCCAACTTGCTGCTCTGGAACATATGTGAGGCCAAGCAATTTTCCAGAGGATGACACAAACCACATGATCGGTTGCGGGGCCTTGGCGTAGGCCATATCAAGTATTTCATAATTGTCGAACAGGTGAGATGACCGCAATGAGAGATCGCCAGTGACAAAGCCGTTTGCCTGCCAGTTATAAGCCAGCTCTCGCACATGACCACCACGTGCGGCGCCGTATATCAACGTATTGTTGATGATAGATGGCTGGACATTGGATGCCCCAACGTAGGACTGTGGGCTGACGCTGATTGTGCTGGGTGTAATGGCATCGGAGTTAACTGATCCTACTCGCCATTCTGCAGATGAAGTCAGCAGAAGAAGCTGAGTCATTGGGACAATATGCCGGATGGTATTTGCTTCCCTTGCCGCTACGCGAAAGGAGATTCGATCATCATCGCGCACCGGCAGGGAGTAAGACATGTTCGCCTCAGTTCCGGATTTCGTCATCCATATGTTCTGGGGCTTATTCGCAGATCCAGCGAAGCATCTGCGCTGTTCAAAATATGAGACTGCGCCTGGATAGTCATCACCACCCAGCACAGCATCACCGAATACAGCGCCGGAACCACCTGCTGCATTTGACCAGGTGATCACTGGCGATGAGTAGTCTTGTCCAGGATTGACAACATTTACACCCACAACTTCATTGCTGCTGTTAATGATGGGAACAAGTAATGCACCACTGCCTGTCGTATCGGTGACCTCAAGGGCAGGGGTATTCGTGGGTATATCCTCTATATAAGCGATGCATGATGCGCCGGAGCCAGAACCTACGGCATCTGAGAAAGTGAATGTTGGGTTGGTGTACCCGGAACCAGGCGTAAGGACTTTTACGCTAAAAATCGGAGAGCCAAACCCTGATGAGGTAGCTTGGAATGTAGCGCCAGTGCCAGTGGGATCGGAAACGGTAAGCACCGGCGACCGGTAATTGTTACCTTTGTTTGTCATGGTGATTTTGGTTATGCCGCCACCTTTTATCTCCGTGCCGTAACCGCTACCGCCGTCCAATACAGGTACCGACTCAATCCCACCCGCAGCAAATGTGGGGTCATAAATTGGTGGCGTTTTACTCATGTCTGGAGCGATATTGTCATCGACGATGCTGTTACCATTGGTCTGACCTATATATCCGTAGATGCCACCTTGCAGCTTGTACACATTGTATGATGTCGCACCAGATACAGCATCCCACGAGACCGTCACGGTCGCTCCAGTCTCGAATAAATTACCCTCGACGCTAGCTTCTACAGACTGTTTCGACTCTCCTGTACCGTAAGTATCCAGAGCAGTGACAACGTAGTAATACGTATATTTGTCCTCGGTACTTCCGGTTTCCACTGCAAGGACATTCTGTGGTGGCTGAATGGACGGGTTAAAGTTGATTTCTTTCAGCTCCCATTGAGTAGCACCAAGGCGGCGCAATTCGCTGGGCGCGTACTCCTGGTGTGCAAGGGTTAATACATCAGCAGACTGAACATAGTGAATGTCAAACAGGTCTTTCTCTGCGTAAGGGCTGGCCAGCTCCAAGGGAGTGATGCCATCATCATCCATGATGGTTGCGCCATTGGTATGGAAACGGAAGTAACCTTCGCCCATTTCTATCACCATGGTCTGTGTGGAGGAGAAAGTAAACGGGATCAAGCGTACAGCCTTCGAGGAGTCCTTCACCTCACACACATAAGCAAAGCCTGGGCGATTCTCGGCGGGCCCTTGTGGCTTTATCACGAAGTTTCGGCACTTGGCTAATCCTGCTCTGTAACGTGCATCATCAATGCGACCGTACATCTCTGGACTGACTTCACCGCCACCGAATGAAATTTGCGGGATTTTATATGCCATTTAACGCCTCCCCAAGAAGTCACCACATTCAACCATTCCGCGAGCGGCCATCCAATCAGGGATATGCCGAATGTCCTTTTGCACTTGGTTGGCTTCGGATGTTCTTGCTTGCCCCAGAATCAGCATGAAAGACTGGTAGCATTTCTGCGCCATGGATGCACCTTCGGCGCCTTTGATAATTGGGCCGGCAAGATAAGATGCCAGGAGCCAGGCAAGGGCATCGGTGAACAGGGGAGGGAACTTTGTGGTATCAATTACGCGCTCTGTATAGCGTAGCGTTGCATCTTCCAGATCGGTGAGAATAATAGATGCCCCGCTGGCGCTACCTTCGGATTCAAAAGGAACACTGTCTTGATCGCTGGGGGCATGTTGAGGCAGGACAGCGAGCAGCCTGATCACGTTTGCAGGCTCTGCATAGGCGAATCTCCAGTTCCAGCTATTCACAGTCAATCGAGATAACAGCGTTCTGCGTTTCGAAAAATTCCAATCATGCACTTCCAGCATGGAGTCACGTGCGATTGGATAGAAGCGTTGGCAATGTTCAGCCTGCATTGATCCTTCTGGCGGATCGATACTGGCAATCGTGGCATCATCTCCAAGCCTGGCTAGTGCCAAATTGCAAATCTCTACTTCTGAGGCCATGGTGTACCCTCCTACAAAAACAGGGGCATGAGAGCCCCTGTGTTGAATTGCTGACTACTGGTTAAGCGCCAGTGTCTTTTTTGGTCTTGTCTGACTGGGCAGTGGATTGTTTTGGCTCATCAACTGGTGCAAACCATGACGCCTTCACTCCATCTTCAACTTCAAACGTTTCACCAGTACGGATGTACTGAGCTGGACTGCCGGGAGACTTGGGGTGGTACCCATTACTTAAAGCGATAACTTTCATGGCGCCTCCTTACGCTACAGTAAAGCCAGATGGACGAGCGATGTTGCGCTGCACATCCAAGCTGAGGTAAGCATCGAAGGTGCCACCAGTCAGCGCTGCAGTTGCCACACGGAAGGCCACACGAGTGTAACGCTTCAGGCCGACAGGCAAGGGCGCCTGCCACAAGGTGGCGCCAGCAGTTAAGCCTGCCAGGGCTACAGTTGGCCCAACCTGTGCATCACTGAATGTTGAGTTGTCATCCGAGTGCTGCAGCACCGGGGTGAGTGTTGCAGCACCACCAGAAGTAGCGGCATCACGGACACTGACGTTCAACCACAGTTCGCGCGCCAGGCCAATATCAGATGATGCTGCATTGCCTGCGTCATAAACATTGGAACTAGCAGTATCACCAGTGGCTGTAACAGCCTGTGCCGTTGCGAATTTGGCTTCTTTATCTAACATACCCATTTGCATTTCTCCTTTATACAACGCGTGCTTCGGTGGACAGGATCTGATCAACCGTCAGCACTGGAACACCTTGGAATAACAACTGACCACCGCTGATGCCTTGGCCTTGACCTGCTACGGAGCCGGGGGCTACGTGTCCGTATTGATCGAGGGCGGCGGCGAAGGAAAGAGCATTCTGCGATTTGTCCAACGCGCCAACAGACAACATTTCCTTGACTGTTCTGCTGGCCAAGAAAACAGGCCGACCCATACCCATACTTGGAATTCGCGCCATAGCCTTGATCATCAGTTTGTTGATCCAGGTGGCTGCAGTGATGGCTTGAGTGCCAGACTGTGCGATCAGATCGGAAACATCCACGTTGGCAATACGCACTGCATAACGCCAGTCTTTGACGTGCAGTCCGAATTTCCATTTCCAGAGCTCTGCCAGTGCACGGTACTTGTCACCGTTTTCATCCTCAGCATCAATTTCGCCCAAGTCTTTATGCTGCAAGCCAGCTTGAGAGCCTTTAGGATAGATGCCATGGATAGTTTCATCGCCCAGAACGAGCAACCAGATTGATGTGTTATCGGAGCCAGTACCGCCGGCGTCGATAATATTTGCACCAGCCTGAGCTGACTTGGAGTTATAACGAGGAGTTAGACCCATGATGCCTTCTGGCTCAATGGACGAATCGCCATAGATGAGTTGTTGCGCCCAAGTCTGATTGATGGATTCGACAAAAGCCACAGCTTCTGAGGCGCGATATTCATTGGCGTTACCGTTCAGTGCTGCAAGATCAACGTCAATCTCGCTGCGACCTTCTGCCATAGCGCAGACATCCTCAATGGTGGCGCGTCCAGACTTGCTGACTTTCACGCCCTTGTAGAAGCTGCGCAGGTAGACGGTTGGCAGGCCAGTACGTACTACGCCTTTGTGCCCGGTTGGCAAGTTGCCTTCCCGGTATGGAAGAAATGATAGAACTTCGTTGCTTTGTGCCAGAAGCTCCGCGACTTTTGCAACTTTGCCATCAGGGCCAAAAGATTTGGCCACATCGACAATGGTACTGTGGTTTTTTAAGGGTAGAGTTGCCATGTTTAATTTCCTTGTGGGTTATCGTAAAGGATTTCTGCAGTGGATTTCTGGGAGTGCGCAGCAGGTTTGCCAGCAACAAATCCATCCTCGCTGAACAACTTGCCGATGCGGACGAAAGTGCGGATGACCTCGGGATGATCACCAAGGCCGGACTCGTTCAACAGAGTGGTCAGTTCTGGCGATCCAACGTGCTTGATGCCACGTTGAGCAATGGCAAGGTTTTCGTTCAGCTTGTCGCCGCCGATTTCCTTGTCTGCCTTTACTGTCTCTACCCATGCAGCGCGAGCCTGTGAGAGTTGCTGCACTTGCTGTTGCTGGATGACAGGAGCCATCTTGTCGAGTACCTTCTGCGCATTGTCCTGGCTGAGGTTCAATTCTTTCGCTACCTCCGAAAATGCAGAGATAACGCCCTCATCGAATGCCTGGCCTTCCGGAGCCTTGAAGTCATATGACTCTGGTGCACCTTCTGGCTTGCCTTCCTCAGCTCCGGCAGCGGCTGCAGAATCTGCACCAGTGTCAGCTGGTTGCTGATCAGCAGCTTGCTGTTGGCCTTCTTGGTTCTGGGTTTGTTCAGTCCCTTGATCGGCCTGTGTTGATGCGTCCCCAGCCTGCGTGGAATTGTTGGCAGTGTCAGTCATCAGTGTTTCTGTCGTCATTTGTGTTTTCCTTGACCATGACGGAATAAGATTCCGGGCACAGCGCATGGATTTTTGCGATGAGAGACAATCCGAGATTGCGGTTTCCCTCGTTAAAGGCCATCGTCATTGAGTTGGCGTTAAAGCTGAGTCGAAAAACACCACACCTCTCAAGCCATCCCCACACGATCCTGCGGCCTCGCTTACTTTCCATGAGCCACTTAAAATCAGCGACCTCCTGATCAACAGCCACCTTGCGTTTACGCTCGGCGGTTTCCTCTATCTTCTGCTGTCCGTTGATGTCATTAGGGTCGTAATCATTCATAGGGGCTACTCTAAAACCGAGGCGAATAGATACGCGCACCCCCTGTTAGGTGTAGCCGGAGAGTGCTCGTGTAATGTCAGTCAATGCGTTGTCGTCGTCTGTGCCTGCACTAGCCAACTTCTGTGCTGTATCAGCGCCTTGGTTCAGCATTGCCGCCTGTTGCATTTGCTGCTGTTGCTGTGCGCGTTGTTCACGTATCAATGCGACTTGTTCACCTGGTACAATCAGCTCGGGGTCTACGCCCAGCATGTCCGCATAAGCATCTGCCCATTTGTCGGCATCAAACTTGTCGAGCACCTCGGGCTTCATGCCTGCCACCACGCCGATGCTGCTGACATAACGATCTACGGCATTTGTTGCAATCGCACGCTGAGCCTGGGCAAGCATGCCGATATACTCGACATTCAACTCGCGTCCTTGCAGTTCTTCCGGAGGCGGAGGAATCAGGTTGTTTTCCACCAGGTTTGAAAATGTGACATCAATCAGAGGGTCGAGAATTTCATTGCCGATGCGCTCAGTGACTGGGCCTAGCATCAGCATCTTTTCTTCGTGACGCTCCGCAACCTCGGTGGCTGTCATTTGTGGGTTTTGACTGCTGGCCAGCATCAGAAACAAGTCAACATAAAAGCAGCTGTTAATGCGTTGCCGAACGTCCTGGATATCAGCAAGCAAGTGAGAAAGATCGAGATTAACTTCGAAGGCGGAGCGGATACCGCCATTAGGATTTGCTGGGTCAACGTAGCTGACACCACCAGGCAAGGTGTTGATTGTCTGGTTGACCATGGAAGTGGGGACTTGCAATGGAGGCTTGGTCTTGTAATCGATGCCCTGAGCCTTGCGGAGCTGCTCGTGATACAGCTGTTTGATATCGCCAAGAGCTTCCATGCCTGGGCTATTGCCGTAGATGTCTCCACCCGTGGCCAGCCAGCGAGGGGAAAGGGCAGGAAGGTTGCGGAATCCACTCTCACTTAGCACTTTGCTGCTATCTCCACCAAGTTCGAAATAGACAGACTGCCAAGGCATGTTCTTGGCATCACGTCTGCCATGTTCGCGATCCATGCGTGGTTCGATGGCATGGATTACAGGTACCCATGCATCATAGTTGTGAGTGTCGTAAAGTCTTTGCACGGCGGTGCTGCAGTTATCTTTGCCGAACTGACGCACCATCTGAATTGCTGTCATCTGGAATTCACGGTACAGAGTATCTACGTCACCGCGATAATCCGTTGCGATTGCAAATTCGCCGATGGTCAGAGGGTAGTGATGGATGATCGAGTCATAGTCCGATAGCACGATGTTTGAACTTGTGCCGAATGCTCCCAGCTCCTCATACATCGAGTGCAGCGCACGATAGGTATTGGACTTGGCAAACACCATCTGCATCATGCGCGTGACTTCTGCCAGCCATATCTTGACGTTGTTCGACTCGTCCAACTGAGGGTCGAGTGTAGTTAACCGGAACCATGGACGGGCAGGGCTGGTAAGGCCGGCCATCATGCCTGCGCCCAACACGCGCAACGCCCTGGTAGTCGTGCTGTCCAGGATCTGATTGTGTTTCTTTTCGCCTCGGTTTTTGTCGGTTACAAAAAATCGACCGTTGCGTGGCAGCAGGTTGTCACTGATCTCCTGCCAATGATACATCCAGCTTGAGCGCTCGTTTTTAAGCGCTCCCCATCTGGATATCATTTGCTGACGTTGTGTAAGTTCAGCCATGTGTTAACCACCAAGCAGCGTGTTCTTGCCCAAACTCAGCGCCGAATTATCGACGCCTTGAGATCCGGTCAACATCGTGCCAGAGACACCACCACGAGCGGCTTGCTGTGCGGCGCTCAGTGAAGCCAGTGGATTAGCACTTTTCTGGTTTGCACGATTAGTTGCTTCGTCGGCTGCTTTTTCTTGACGAGCCGCTGCAGCAGCTGCCTCACGGCGTGACGCTCTGGCTTCCGATGCTTGGGAACTACCGTTGACAAGAGAAAGGGCAGAAGCGATAGATGTGATTGCGGATATTGCGTCAGACATGACTGTCTCCTGAGTTTGAAAATGACTTGAAGAAAACCCGGTTTGTCAGATTGAATCCCTTACGCTCAATCAGTCTGTCCAAAACACCATTCAGCGGAGCGCTGACGTAAAAGCCTATGGCGCCAAGTTCCCTGGCTTTTTGTTCAGCAATTGCCATGAGTTTCAGCCCCGCACCTGTATGACGATGAGATTTAGAAACGAAGTAGGATTCAGTGGAGGCTAGAAGCTTGCCAAAATGCGGGTAGATGCTGGCAATCATCACAAGGAAGCCGATCAGATGGTCGCCGTCGAAGGCTGCGAATATGTGCAGCAGTCCAGCGCTTTCCATTGTTCTGTAACTGTCATAGTGGACTATGGGGGCGCCAAGGTCCGGAATAGCAGCCTCTGATGCGTACTCGGAGAATAGCTCCCCAAGATTCGGAGTCGCGAGCATTTCCGCTACAGTGCATTGCCTGATTGTGATTTTGTCCATGCCAGCAAGATAAATCCATGCCTGGCAGATACGCGCACCGTTACGCGTAAGGGTCGTAGTCGCGAGGCTGTTGGTTGTCTATCCCGAGTTCGCGAGCCAGCCTTTCCTGACGCGTCAGTTGCTGAACCGGATAAGCAAACGATAGCGCCAGGGCATCTGCGCGGTTCGGTGAAGGGATGCCGCGCGCTTTCATTTCCTTCTTGGATTCAATCTGCAGCTTTCCATCGAGGCGCGGCACAATCTCTGGTGCCTGCAACTCATCACGCAACACCGGATCATCCGGGATGGCACCGCCTTCTTTCAGCCAATCCCGAATGGCTTTCCACATCTCAGCGCGTTTGTTGATGCAGCCGATATCCCCTGACTGACCAGCAAACCATACCATCACCCAATTGCGCCGCATTCCACGCCCAGCTGAGACAATGCCAGTACCGAATCCGCCATCGATAAACACCGCATCAGCCTTGTGTTCATCCTCGTACCGCGCCACGATCTGTGCGACTACCAGGTCGTTATCGTTCTTCGCCATCTTGTGCAGTATCTGAAACATCAGCCCCTGGCGCATACCAATCACCAGCTCATCATCACCTTCCCATGCCGGATCAACCGTGATGATAACGGGTGCAAAGCGGTACTGGCTTGCCTGCAGCTGTTTGCCATACGCCTCTGTTACATCGTTCTCGCTGATGAACTGACGTGAGGACATGCTCGGAAACATGCCGCGAACACGCACCTTCACGAAGTCACTGTCAAGGCCGTAATCCTCAACCCACTTTGCAATCTGCTCCTTGTTCGTACCTTCCACGTCACGACTGTCGATCTGTTTTGCCAGCCATCGATGACGGTAGCGGCGGAAGCATTCGCGGAAGCGTCCCACGTTTCGAGTGGGATTCCCAAACGCAATCCAGATGATCTCTGTGCCTTCATCTGTCAGCGCGCCCTCGGCGACCTCCCAGACTTTGTCCGAGATTGCGGATGCCTCATCGAATACCAGCACGATGCGCTTGCCCTTGTTGTGCAGGCCGGCGAAAGCCTCGGTATTGTGTTCGCTCCATGGCACGAAGTCTGCGCGCCAGTTCTTAGTGTGTTTGGTGTCGCGTGATGCAACGCTGGTTGCATTGACATCGAACCAGTTTGACGTGATTGAGAGACGTTGCCACTTGCCAACCTCTGGTGATGTCTTGGTGCGCAGCTGAGTGTCAGTATTGGCTGTGATCACCACCTTGCAATCCTCACAGGTGCTTAAAGCCCAGTTCACTACCATGCCGATGAAAGCTGATTTCCCGATACCGTGGCCTGATGCCCGAGCAATCATGATCGGGTTGAATCTCGTAGCAGGATTGCGCAATGCCTGGCCTACCTCGTCCAGCGCCTCGCGTTGCCATGAGCGCGGGCCGGAATAGTCTGCCAGCTCACCGTGACCCCAGTCGTAAGCCATCATTGCCCAGCGCAGCGGATCCTTATCGCAGGATGCAGCGAGGTCGATAATCTCGGCATCAAGATCACTCATCGACATTGCTGCGGTCCCGTGCGCGCGCCAGTCGGTCTGCTAGATTGGCGGTGAAATTCAGGTCTAGTCGATCTTTGAAAATCCCAAAGTGACGCCCAAGCAATTCCAGGTTCTTCACCTTGTCCGGCCATTTGATTTTCTTCAACACACCAATGACAACACGATCTTTCCCGGCACCTTCGACCATCTCGGCCAGATCAAATCCACTGAGATACTGACGCCATACTTTAGGCCAATCGTGGATTGGTTTGAGTTGCATATCAGGCGTCATGATGTCCAGAGCATCCATGTTGTCGATCTCAATCAAGCGATTGACCACGTAGTCGGCATCAACCTCAACACGCTCGACGCGCTCTGTCTTCAACTTCTCAATCTCGGCTTGAATGTCAAGTTTGGTCAACAGCTGAGAAGCAATCTGTTTTGCTGTTCTATCGCTATACCCGGCATCAATCGCGGCGCGGGTTGCGTTGAAATCCTTGATGTATTCTTTGCAAAACATTTTCTGCTTGATGTTTAACATCTCACACCTCAACCTTCTTGTGCTTCGCTGCAAACTGGCAGCGCTTATGTCCCTTGATAAAATCCCTGATAGTGCTTTTTGGAATTTCCATTTTTCGTGCAATCTCCAAGTAACTCATTCCCGAATCTCGTAACTGGAAAACCATGCCAACTTCCGTGTTTGAGTATTTTGCGTTGTGATGATCTTCTCCGATTCGGTACCCATGTTCATTCACCGCTATCAGCCTGGTCATGATTCACCTCCACCTGAAAATACTTTGGCCACTCTCGCTTGACTCGCTCAATGGCTTTATCAACCGCAATGCGCCTACTCAGCCCCCCCGGGGTGCTTGTTCTTGCAGCTTCTTTCAGAATTTCCTGAGCCGCATGAGGTAAAGCCGGCTTGTGGTTCATAGCAACACCTCCTGCACTCTGGCCGGCGCCATCTCCCGAATCACGATTTCCACTCGGGCATCACCATCGGGTTCCATACGCTCAAGCACAATTCGCCGGTGCTTCTTGTCGTCAACCCAGGCGATGCCGTTAAGCGCATCCGATAGCACCTTCTCGCAATTCCCGAGATCGATGCACTGCACCGTATCGTCCCAGGTTTCCGGATCCAGTCGCATGCGCTTTGCAGCATCGAGGGGGCGCTTCGGATAGAGCTTGATCGTTAGCTCAATACGCCCCGTGAAAGGCTTGCGAATACCCGCCTCTTTGCACATCCATGCCACAGTCCGCTTGTAATCCTTGGCTTCCTGGCTGAGGGTTGTGACCGGGGCCTTGAAGCCCTTGGGCATGAAAGTTCTCCAGTAGCGATTGCTGGAAACAGGGTAGGGCAGAGTCAAGCTGATCATTGCGCCCCCCATCCCAGTTGCTCCCGCAGTTTCGCGTAATTGGCGTGATGCTCCGCCTTGCGCTCCGGTGTCGCTTTCGGCTTCGGCAGAAGCAACTGAGCCTGTCCGAAAACCACAGGCTTGCGGTACTCCCTGCAGCGTAGCCTGAACTCGTCGCAGCTTGGCGGAAAGTCGTAATCGAACCCCAAGCCATAGGCGATCTGGTCTGGAGTCATCCCTCCCAGCTGCTTGGCCCATGTCCGCATCGCAGTCTCAACGCCCATGTCCCTGGGGTGGTCCTGACCTTGAACCGTGATCAGCTTTCCAGTCGCGAATTTGTTCAAAAACGCATTGCCAAATCTCCCGTGTAGCACCGTGAAAACCTTGCGTACCACGTTCATCGGCATGTCATGTGAGTTGTGCATATTCGCCTCCTGATTGCTCGTCCTGGATTGGGTCGTGAAGTGAATTGGCGGCTATCTCCGCTCGGGTTCTTCGGTCTGGCGGTGAACGTCCAGATTGCCGCTCCTGCGTGGATTTCAGCGATTTCACGAAAGCGTGATCCCACTCGTTCTGCGATCGCTGGATGTTCTGCCGGGTGTACCAGTACGTCCTGAATTCCTTCAGGCTGCTGTTCGAGGTGTTGGGCGTAATGCTGACCCCGGACATCTTGCACAGCGTTTCAAGCTGATTGCTCGGTACCCAGTCGGGATGCATGGAAAATTTTTCGTAGTCAACAGGGGGAGGGGGCGGATTTGAAGTTTCCCTGGTGATAGTCTCACTAACCTCTCCTACTTCCTCTCCACTCCCTTCCTCTCCATTCCTATTCCCCTCCTCTCCATTCCTATTCCCCTCCTCTCCATTCCTCTCCGGGGGTAATCGTTCGTCGAACGTTCGACGAGTGGCAATTGATTTCTCGTCAAAAGGAGGGTGTTTTACGGTAGGACGATCTATCTTCTGATGTTTTTTCCAGCCTGTAACGTGGTAGAAATCCTTATTTTCTGCGGTGTACAGGACTATCAATTCATTCGCTACCAATTCGTCGAGCAATAGCTGAACGTTCGTCGAGGTAATATCGTCCGAAGGGAAGATTTCAGCCTTGAGAGTTTTTGCACTAGCGGTGTGATTTCCTGCGTCATCACAAAAGTTCCACATCCCGATGAATAACAATCGAGCCATCGGCGAGCATTCGATGATCTGTTCTGATGTCCAAAACTCTGGTTTTATTGAGCGGATTCTTGCCATGTTATTTCCCCTCCAGGACGGAGTAATATCGGTGTTTCATAATGTCCCCATAGTTGAACCGGACACATACGTGCGAGGGGAGGGCGTTAATGCGCGTCTCTCCATAGCGGGTGGTCGGTGATCAATCAAAAAAACTCTTGCGGCTCCATGTAGCGCACCGTAGGTGGTGACGCCGGGAGGTATCCCTTGCTTCATACTGGCGCCGTTGCGGATAGCTTCTGCGCCCAGCCTTGAGCTCTGCAAGCGCACCTGCCTGGAGTAACTGGGGTCGCGCTTCAACCCCATGCGATACGCTTTGCTTTGGATCGAGCCTGGGCTGTGCCTTGTAATGTGCCTGGCTATCTCATGCAGGGGAGTGTTGGGCCATGCCTGGATCAGGTAGCTGAGTTCTTCATCAGTCCAGGGGATGCGGTTGCCTGAATGTGTGTGGAAGTCGGGATTACTCATCACCACTCTGTCCTTGCTGGCTCTTCAATCGTTTTGCTTCCGCAATGACCGCATTCATGGCATCGGCTCCCTGAGCATCCCGGAGTTTCCGTAGCCACGCCTTGGCATCTGCTTTTGAGATCATGTTGATGTGCTTCGCCTGGCACTGGGTGCACGACATGTTGAATGTGTGTGGTTTTGTGCATTGCGGGCATGTCACGCGACCCTCCTGATCAGCAGGTCATCATGCTTGTGACACGCCCGGAACAACGCCGCTGCGACCAATGGCGATACTGAATTACCGCACATCTTTACTTGAGCGCTCTTGCTGAACTTTCTGCCGTCATGACCGTGGGTGATGATGTAGCTTTTCGGAAAACCCTGGGCCGAATAAAGCTCATGCGGCTCCAACATGCGCAGGGTGATGTCAACAATCACATATGGTTCGCCCTGGTAATACACAGTGACCAGCGCCAGGCGGTCTTTCGTTGTGATTGTCGGCGCCGGTTCGTCCAGGCTGCTTATGTTGTCTGTGCCGTAGTAGCTCATCAGGAAAGCCGAAACACGCAATGCGCGGGCTTCGTCCTCTTTTGAGAGGTGGCATTCCACTAAACCATGGTGGCCACCACCGCAGGTCATGGTTTTAACGGGCTTATTGATATCGGCTCCGTCCATGTTGTTACGCATGGTTACCATGCTGGCGGCCACCAAACCAAGAGAATGTGCAGCACCAGCTGGTCTTTTTGAATTTCCACCGGCTGTAATTGTTGGCAATGGATCAGCGAGATCAGCTCCCACATTGTCGAACTTCATTCGAGCCAGATATGCCGCTGCCAGTGCCTGACCGTTGCTGGTAGTGATTGCGCCAATCGGTTCTTCAGCTGATTTCGTGCCACTTCCCCAGCGTTGCCCCTTACCTGGTTGCCCTTCGCCATGTCCTGCTTGCACCATCACCGGAGATACAACCGTAAATTCCCCACCTTTGGCGGTTGTGATAGTGGGCAACGGGTCCTCCATCGATCGCACGCCGCCGCCATTGCTTTGCGTGATCTGCACCATGATAGGATTGGCTACACCGAATTCCCGGCGTGTAGTCATGGTTCGCAGGGGTTCGTTGATATCAAAAATGCAGGAGCCGTTCGCCTTCGTGTTGCTGGTCTGGATGATGAAAGGCTCAGGGTTGTCCAGCACAAACCGCTTGATGCCCTTGGCAATACGGCGCATGGTCGCTTCCGCCAGAGGCTTTTTCCGGTCGAAGATCGTTTTGCCGGGAATGCTCCAGTCGATATGCTCATGAGCTGCGCTCCACTTCTTCTGTCCCTTTGCAGGCTTTTTGAAATGCGTTGCTTCCGGGAATTCCACTGGCAGGCCATCGCATCGGGCGATCATGTATAACCGCTCTCGTGTCGTTCCAGCGCCATAGACGCAAGCCTTGCTTGCCTCGATCTTGACTTCGTACCCCATGCCTTCCAGCACGGAGACAAAGCGCCGCCAGGTCTTGCCTTTTTGTTTCGGGTCTGGCACCAGGTACTGAAACTCACGCGGAACACGCTCACCTGGCTCAGCAACACTTCCGTCCAGTTTCACAACGCGCCTTGTCATCTTGCAGCGCTTAGCTACCAGCGGTCCCCATTGGAGCATCTGCACCACGTTTTCCAGAGAGATGACATCCGGCTTAACTTGGCCTGCCCAGCGGTTGACCACCCAGGCCAAAGCCCGGCGCTTTTCGTTGCGCGGCTGTCCACCTGCCGCCTGGCTGTGGTGTGTGCAATCTGGCGATGCGTGCAGATGCCCCACCGCTCGCCCCTGCGTCACTGTGCGAGGGTCAACCTCAAACACGTCCGCGATGAAATGGCGCGTATCAGGGTGATTAACCCTGTGCATGCTCAGTGCGTCATCGTTGTGGTTGATGGCAATATCCGGGTTGCGACCAGAAGCCAGCCGAACACCCTCCGAGAACCCACCGCCCCCGGCAAAAAGATCAATGATCAGCTTTTGATGGATATCGAGGTTTTGCTGTAAATGATGAGTTCGCATCACTTATCACTCCCCGGTAAATCCGAAATAAACGCTATGAACATGACGACAACAATCAGCATCAGTAGGCCGATGGCTAGTTGGATGGGGGTCATTTGATCTCTCGCTCTCTGCGTATGGGGTAGACTTTCGCACGGCCTTTCCCAGTGTTTTTCCGTACGCGCTTAGCAATTGCTTCACTCAATAATTTGCTGGCGGCTTCGTCCACGGTGAACCCATTCATATCTGCATACGCCTGCACAATTGCCAGCTCTTTTTCCGACAAAGGCAAAGACAGGCCCTTTTCAGTCACTTTTGAGGTCCCTCTCAGGCCACGGATAGGGACTTTTCGTGGACTTCATTACCACCACGACCTTGCATAGAATTCATTCCACCAAAGAGAACATGCCGCGCTTGTTCCAATAGCATCTCTCGACACATGGGCGCGGCTTCTTCTCCGGTGTAGTTCACCAACGCTTCAATCAATTGAGCTTCAGAGGCGTTCAGGCGAATCTTCACCACCTTGTCTCTAATTTTTGAAGGGTCTGAATACATGGCTTTACTTTCTAATCAATGTTTGAAAAAGGTGGCAGCTTGCCTTGGTGATACGATTGAGTTTCCACACACAACCAAACACCAAGGAAGCCACCATGACAATGTGTCCACACTGCTCATCACTTATTTCTCACGTGGTAATCGAGGGAATCGACGGAAAAGTGCTCGGAGGAAAAACTTTCCGATGCATTTCCTACTCATGCCCGATTTGCAAAAAAGCGATAAACGTGGAGATGGATCCAATTGCTCTACGGGCCAAGGATCCGTTGCGGAAGTAATTTCGTGACACCCGCATACATCCGGAGGAGTAGAGGGATCCATCCCACACACCGGATGGTGTGCGCTATATATGCGATCAATTCTTGGCGATAGCTTGTGAGGTCTCATGAGATAGCCTTTGCTAAGCAGCAGAAATGGCTAATTTCTTAGCTCGCTCATACTCAAGAAAATCAATTGCAGTAACTTTGCTGCTAACTGCAGACTCAATGGCGTCCCAGTACTTGGATGGCACGCTATCTCTGCTTTTCCACATGGATACCGTGGTTTGATTTTCCCCAATAGCTGCAGCCAGGCTGGAAACACCACTACAGATATCTATGGCGCGAAGTAATGGATTTTGAATATTTGACATTGCATTCCCTATAACCACGTTATGTGATTAATTAAATCACGAAACGTGGATGTGTGGCAACACATTAAGTGATAAAAATCAAACTATGGAAATTAAAGAAAAAATTAAGTACTACAGAAAGCAAGCCAAGATCAGTCAGGAGTTGCTGGCAGAGCGGTGTGGATGGACTTCTCAAACAAGAATATCCAACTACGAGAAGGGCATAAGGGTGCCTGTGCTGTCGGACTTGAGGAAAATTGCTGCAGCCCTTGGATATCCATTAACCGTTTTTGTGGATGAAAACGTTGAGGCTGGGCCAGATTTTAAAGGGAAGGTTCCATTGATTAGCTGGGTTCAAGCGGGGAGGTGGGAGGAGATTGTTGATAATTTCCAACCCGGGGATGCGGAAGACTGGCTTCAATGTCCAGTAGGACATAGTCCGGCAACATTCGTCTTGCGTGTGAGGGGGGATTCAATGTTCAACCCACATGGCAGACATTCGTTTGCCAATGGAGATTTAATATTCGTTGATCCAGACAGGACTGCTGAGAATGGAAGTTTGGTGGTGATTAGGCTTGATGACAGCAAAGAAGCAACATTTAAGATGCTGATGATTGAGGAAGGTAGGAAATATATCAAGCCTTTGAACCCTGATTGGCCAGACAAAATAATGGAAATAAATGAGGATGCCAGCATTTGTGGAGTTGTCATTTTTCAGGGTAAGAAAATATAAATTCTATTTTTTGGGGGGTGATTATGGAAAAGAATGAATATTTGATTAGAAATGTATTCCGCGTTGCTTTGCTCTTTAGCTTGTGGTGGATTGGCTATGAAATAAAGAATGAAATTCCTTCGACTTGGGGCGTTGAGCAAGAGATAAGAGGGGTGGCTATTGAAGTTGGAGACCTAAAATATAGGTTAGATAATATAAATAACTCAATAATAATGAACCATTAATGAAATTTAATTAATATTCTCGGGGAGAAGAGATGATTGACCAAGAACAAAAACAAAAGGAAGTATGCGGCGTAATAATGCCAATTTCTGAAATTGACGGCTGCAATTCGAGTCATTGGCTCGATGTCAAAGATATTATATATGATGCTATAAGAGACTCTGGATTTGAACCTAATCTAGTTAGCGATGCTACTGATGTAGGGTTGATTCAAAAGCGGATTGTTCAGAATCTTTATGAAAATCCTATAGTTGTTTGTGATGTTAGCGGGAAAAATCCAAATGTTATGTTTGAGTTGGGTATGAGGCTAGCATTTGATAAACCAACGATCATTATAAAAGATGATAAAACATCTTACTCATTCGATACCGCTGGCATTGAACATCTTGAATATCCAAGAGACTTAAGATTCGCCAAGATTACTGATTTTAAAGAAAAGCTTTCTGAGAAAATACAAGCTACTTATAGCAAGTCAGAATCTAATGATGGATATACAACTTTTCTTAAGAACTTTGGTGAATTCAAAGTTGCAAAAATAGATCAAAAAGAAGTGCCTATCCAAGACTATATTCTTGAAGAATTGCAAAGTATTAGGGCTGCTATATCTAAATCGGATAAATCGAGAATGTTTAGAGGTAGTTATTATCCAATTATGAAAGTGGTGCCTATTACATTTGATGTATCAAATGAATCAAATATGGTGAGGGCTAGGATTTTATCCTGGGCTATATCGCATCCTGATGTTGATGATGCTTTATTGGAGAATGATGGAATTATTACTGTATTGCTGAGAAGTAATTCAAGTGTTTCACCGGAAAGTTTCAGCATTTTGTTTAAGAATATGATAATTACATTACGTACTATTAATTTTGCAAAAGGCTCTTCTTTTAATGAAAAAGGAAAGGATAAGAAAGAATAGCTTTGAGTCGATAGATTTTAATTGCATTATGAGAATAAAGGCACTGAAATTAATATTATATCTATTGATATTTTTTTCTTTCTCCTCCTACGCCGCCACCCTCACCGGCAAAGTCATTCGCGTATCCGATGGAGATACCATCGTTGTGCTTGAAGGCATCACACAACACAAGATCAGGCTTGTGGGCATAGATGCGCCAGAGAAGAAGCAAGCATTCGGCAATAAATCAAAAGAAACCCTGGCTGATGCAGTCGCAGGAAAAACCGTGGATGTGGACTACAACAAGCGCGATCGATACAAGCGGATCATCGGAAAGGTGATCTACCGAGGCCAAGACATGAACTTGCGCCAGGTGCAGATGGGCATGGCCTGGCATTACAAACAGTACGAGCGCGAGCAGGATGTAGAAGATAGATCACGGTATGCGCAAGCTGAGTATCTGGCGCAGCGGGATAGGGCGGGGCTGTGGAGTGATAAGGCTCCGGTGCCGCCCTGGGAGTTTAGAAAGAAGCCATTAGAGAAATAGGTTTTTTGGGGAGGCAATATGAAAGCACCTGGTGAAGAATTAATTATTCGGATGTGGGATACCATTACAAGGGATTGCATTGGTGGTCTTCTCAAACCATGGCAAACCAGGCGAATGGGCAAAGCCAACACCGATGTTTTGATTGATGAAAAACGAGAATTAGCCCAACTAGAAAAAGATTTGAAAACTATCCAGTCACCATGTTTGTTGACGGATAGCTCCGGCAGTGATGTTCAGCAAGAGAAAATAGAACCAACTTTGGATTTGGTGAAGTTTGAACAAATGTCGAACAATCTGGCTTTGCAAAGAAATCTAAAAGAGGAAATCAATATTTCAAAAGCAATTTTGATTGCTGAAGAGAAGTTAAGCCAAAGTACGAGTGAGGCTAACGACAAGGAAGTTGAGTCAGACTGGATGTACTCCTGGAGGGAAAAGACAAAAGGCATCTCATCTGAAGAAATGCAGCGGCTATGGGGGAATGTATTGGCGGGGGAAATAGTCAGGCCAGGTACATATTCATTGCGAACATTGGAGTTACTGAAGAATATTAGTAAAGATGAGGCCGAAGTTATAGTTCAAATGGCACCTTTCGTTTTTGATAATTCTATATTGCAAGGGTGTGATGACACGCTAAAAGAATTTGGCTTAGATACCGACAAACTATTACTTCTTCAAGAGATCGGGGTTCTCGTTGGTGTTGATTCTATAGGGCTGACCATTAATTATGGTTCTCGGGATGAGAATAAATTTGTTAATGGTATGAAGTTTGGCAACAAGTTTATTGTTGTTCGCGACTCTGATCCTAAAAAAACTTTAACTTTGAGTGTTATCTCTTTGACTAGGCAGGGGATTGAAATAATGAGCTTGTGTGAGTTTGAAGAAAATGTGAAAGCAATGGATGATTTAGCGAGAAGAGTCAAAGAAAAAGGATTTCAGGTTTATATTGCAGAAAAAGTAACTCATCCGAATGGTCGAGTAACACTTAAAAATGAAACCCCATATGTTTTCAGTAATTGAATTTTTTTGATGCCAGGATAGTCCCGTGAGTGATATTGATGATTTAAAAAAGTTGGTTTTGTCTCAACAGAATAGCATTGATAAGATTATTGGTCAGAATATGGCATTACGCACAGCGTTGCTTGCCCTGATAGCATCCCACCCAGACCAAGAAAGATTTACGGCCATATTCTCCCAAATGCGAGAAATCTCAATCGCAAAATCACTCTACGTTTCTGCGCAAGATGCCTCACTCTCCGAGGCCGAGCTTTGGTTGGACGTATTTTCTCAACGAGCGCCGGGTCCACAATAAGGCTCGGATCAATTCCAAGCAAGTGCTCATATTCATTCATCATGACCTCCGATAAAAAATACATGGTGCTGTGTACCCTTGTTCGCGCCAATAAAACCGTAGGTATCTTCGCGGTCGAGTTGGAGTTTCAGGACGGTAAACCTTTTGCTGTGTTCGAAGGGCCGGATCAACCGATTCTGGTCTCATTAAACCCGCAATACCTGCACCAGACTCAAGGTTGGCAAGAAACGACTCATATGTATGAGGTGCCAATCCAAGACCCGCGAGAATATCATTGAACATCATCCACACCTCTGGCCCATGGCCTAGATAGACCACACTGCTACGTTTTATATTTGCGCTCATCTTCGCTAGCTGCGGTTTAATCATTTTCTGAAAAGCTGGTCGCAGAAGAGTGGTTGCGCAACATAGAGCGCCTGCGAGCTGAATCTTCTTTAGCTAAAACTTGGAATCTCGCTTCAGAAGCTAATGCTATAGCTCTAGAAGCCAACGCCCTAGCATCTGGCGCTAATACTCTTGCTTCAGAAGCCAATGTCACCGCCCTGGAGGCCAACTCTTTTGCTCGGGAGGAAGCCTCTGTTGCCCGCAAAGCCTTATTGCATGCACGGATTGCAAATATATTGGCGATAATTCCAATTATCGCAACAGTAAGTAACATCATCTTCCGATAGTCAGTCAGCAGCTCAATCAGTAGCCCGTTCATTTCATCCTTCCCCAGCCCTCACCCGAGGGCTTTTTGTTGTCTGCAGGGTATGCGCTGGTCTGAGTTTAACAGTAAATATCACACATTCTGAAAAAATATCACGGTATGTGTTGACAATAATAATCACGTTGTGTGATTATTTGGGTGTCGAATAAATCACACACCGAGACCCCCATGAACCTAAATCAAGCAATCGCAAGACAAGACACAGCCGGGTACAACCACTGCAAAGGTTATAGCGCGAGTGAGGAATCCCGCATGAATTCCCGCCTGGACTATCACACGCTGGACGTTGAGGCCGAGATTCTGAAAGACCCAAGAATGGTGGCTCGGGCTATGGAGTTGTTCGACCACAGCGATGCCTTTCACTTTGATTCACTGATCTCCAACTTGATGAGCGTACGCGGTGACAACCTAGTTATTGCGCGAGAAGCCATCGCAGAGTTTCTGCGCAGCAAACTCAAGTCATACATCAGCGACATGGTGCAGAAGAGGGTGGATGCGGAAATGGAGGGGGAATA
Organism: Methylobacillus rhizosphaerae; assembly: GCF_900187985.1. GTDB lineage: Bacteria > Pseudomonadota > Gammaproteobacteria > Burkholderiales > Methylophilaceae > Methylobacillus > Methylobacillus rhizosphaerae. The sequence goes on along the minus strand of NZ_FZOA01000003.1, from coordinate 247 downwards.
GTAATGACTACAACCACGGGAGGAGTAGCAATGATTCAGATCAAGCATAGATTTACGGGCGCTGTCTTGTGTGAGTTCGAAACAGGAACATTGCAAGAAGCTGTCGTTAAAGCTGTCAGCAGCGGTGCCGACCTGCGCGGTGCCAACCTGTACGGTGCCGACCTGTACGGTGCCGACCTGCGCGGTGCCGACCTGTACGGTGCCGACCTGCGCGGTGCCGACCTGTACGGTGCCGACCTGCGCGGTG
>NZ_FZOA01000011.1 GCF_900187985.1 Methylobacillus rhizosphaerae | reverse complement strand
ATTCTTCGGTGTAACGTTGTTGCTTGCTCATGATGTCTCCTCAACTTGCATAGTTTGAGGCTCTTGAGCTGTCTAGGAAAGTGGGGGCGATTCAGACATCCGTGCGCTGATTAAGAAGCGATACTGCGGGTTGTATGTCCACAAGGTGCTGTAGGTATAACCCGACATATAAGGGTGCAGTTTCCAGAACTAAGCTCATTGGCTGTGACCATTTCAGGGCGACCCACCCGCCTAGTTGGCGGAGCACCTTCAGAAAGAGGTCTCGTAGCATGGCCTACTATTTGGCTGAGGAGCGCTTGTCCCTAGTTTCTAGGATGAAGGTAGCGTCGTGTGTGCGGCGTTTACTGCTAGGCGAGCGTGGAGGGGTTCCAACTTGTAACCTTTGCGGCCCTAACTATGTGCGCTGCTGGCATGTGTCCTAAGTGCGCCGATTCCGTCTATAACTGAGAAAAGTCCGCGGATGATACGCTGAAGGTCTTGATCCTCCACGCTGCCAGGGGCCAGTCCAAGATCCTGGCGTACGACCTTGAAGACTGGCTGCAGAGCCTGCTTCTCTGACATTATGAGATTATTGTCCTCAATGTAGACCTTAAATACCGACTCGAGAATGTTTGCCGCAGCCGACACGGCGTCGCAAGGCTAGCCCTCAACCGACTCGAGTGCGCGCTCGAACTCTCATTGAATGGCGGGAATATCGCGTCCAAGGATAAGCTCGCGTAATGTTTTGCTTGGTGCCATGCCACCCGCTAGGATATGGCCGCCAACTAGGTAGCGAAGACCGTACTTAACTATGCACTCCTTGATCGGCTTGCTTCCCATGGGCGGGTCTCCTGTTGCATCGGCATACATAAAAAGACTGTCCAGGCTAGCATGGGTTTCCTGCTCAGCGCACAAGTCCGCTACCAAAGCAACTAATGGTGCAGGGATAGATTTAGACACGGTATCCACCAATCCATTATTTAAGCTACGACAATCTCATTCGGATATCGTTTAAATGCCCCGTTCCATCTCGATTCACGGCCCCTTTTCCTGCACCTATACCCGGGAGCACGGTGAGCACAAAGAGTACGATGAGTACCAGGAGGACATTGAGCACCGAAATTAATAATTTTATACTTTAAAATCAGTTGTATGTGGTATATTTTTGTGCGGAATAGCGCAAATTGGAATTGTTGAATTGATTTTTTATATGGTAATTCATATAATTTTGTCCGTTATTGAGGCTGAGTAATCTCGATCAAAACCTGCGTCTCGAATCCTTGCTGAAACGAGCCTCAAAACTCATACTTCCTGCAACGAATCAATAGGGGTGCGAAATGGTGAATCTAAAGCAAGCCGGTACCAAGCGGCTCAAAATGTCGGAGCGAGCTCAGCAACAGTTGGAGCTCCACTTTCCGAATTGGGCTCCGCAATGGCTATGGCAGCGTAAAGTGAACGATGGCTACACCACGGTACCGCGAACTATGCCGTTGGTGATGCAAGCGATTGACGATCAGTCTAAAGGGCAGCCTGCTGGACACACGCTTTTTTGCCTTTGGGCTCGCTCGCCGGATCATCCCCTCATCATTATTGAGAATCCGGCCACGTTTGCTGCGGAAGCAGGCTTTACCGGAGAGCGCGCAGTCGACACATGGCGGCGGCGCATGAAGCGCTTGGTTGAGCTCAACTTCATCGTCGCAAAAAAAGGTGCTGCTGGCGACTACACCTACGTTCTCTTGCAGAACCCTAACGTAGCAATGGAAGCGATGCGCATCGGGGGGATGGTCCAGGATGAGTTGTACGGTAGGTTCCTGACCCGGGTTACAGACATGGGTGGGTTCGGTGACATTACCGCAATTCGTGCCTTTTGGGATGCACAACGAGCAGAAATTGCTGCAAAAGCGGCTCAGCCGGCTGAGACAGGGGAATCCCTAAGTCAATCAGAGACGCCACTGTCAAAGGAGGCTGCATCATGACCTTTCCAAAGTTAGGCACTGATGCAGACAACCCTTACTGTTCCTTCAAGGACGACAGAGAGCGCAAATGGGCCCTAATATCCAGAGATGTCCGCTGGGTACTGGTGTCCGTAGTTTTTACGCTGGGCGGGATTCCCGCGGTAAAGTGGCAAGCGCTTTTGCGACTTATCGGAGGGAACTGATAGTGTTTAGCTTTTTTGGCTTTCAGAAAGCGGAAAGCCCCCTTACGGAGGCCATCACACTCTATACACTGGGTCGCGCCCTTGCGGGTTGTCTAACCAGCGCGTCATCCAAAACTCTACATAAAAGAAGACCTAAGGTCAAACATTGATGCACCCTCCAGCCCAAATTTTCGAGAAAATTGTCTCTAAACCACGTCTAGACAGTTACAAAGGCTATTGGAAGGTGGATGCTGATAAAGCTATCGGTCTATACATATGGAACGGTGAAATTTGCGCAGAGGTTTCCAAGCTATTGTGTTACTTCGAAATTTCTCTTAGGAACAGCATACATCGTGAGCTCAGCCTAAATACGACCAGACAGGTCTCCAGCAGCGCTCACTGGTGGGACACGTTGTCTCCATCATTAAAACCAACGACACGTCAGAGGGTTGCTGATGTTAGAAGTGCCGTGCCACACATGGTCCTTAGCCCCGACGAAATAGTTTCCAGACTTTCCTTCGGCTTTTGGCCTAACATACTCAGCTGGCTGGCTAAACAGAGAACGGGTCTTATGCCCAAAATCCTGCCGGCTCATCCATTGAGTGTACCAGGGGCAACCCCGAACTGGTGGCAAGCACCAGCAAGGCAACGCGCCCTTGATGAGATTTTCGAGCTGAAGGAAGTTCGCAACCGAATCGCACACCACGAACCACTATGGAAGTTCTCGGATGTCTTTGACACATCACCTCAACAGCCCACGCCGCCGAGTTTGGTTTGCCCCGCATCGAACGATGAAGCGACAACGCTTCAGCGCTTTGCGCGACTGTTGCAGGTCTATGACCAAGCGGTCTCGTCCCTTTCTCCTGACCTGCATGCCTACATTCGTGCCTCGAGCTGGCGTGCCAGGCTCGACTTCCTTCTCTCCCCGCGTGGATTGGAGCGCTACAAGAACGGTTTACATGTAGTCGAGCCAGCGGCGATTACACCTGAGGAACTTGGTGGCCAATTCGCTACCCTTGTGCAGCAAAACCGGCCTGTGCGACTCCTCGACGTAAATGGCGGCGGGATCTTCATTCCGGCCTGAATTATTCCAATGCCCACGGCCTAGGATCCGAGCCAGCACGGAGTTTTTACCGTTACCTAACGCTTGTGAGGCAATTCAATCTAGCGAGTATGGATAGATCCTGTAATAGAAAATTTCTCGGTTGTTCCATCAGAGCGATTCACCCAGAAGCATTTGGTACCGTAATCGGCAGTTCGAACGCTAAAGTAATGAATTCCACATCCAATTTTAGCGACTGAGTTTGGGTGGTGCTCTAACGCCGCTCGTAAAATTACTGCATCTTTTTCACTAACTTTGTCGCCAACATCGTATCTATGGAGCATGTCTTTTAAATATGCGACGGCATCACTCCTCTTTTCGAAGTGCATGGGACCGAGAGTAATGGGCTTGGCAAGCATATATTTTCTCCAGTGTGACGAGGCTAATAATTCTAATCGTTAAACAGCGTAAGACGTTCTCGCACTTCCCGAATGATGATAGCTGGGATACCCATGGATTCGAATTGATCTATTCGTTCGACGATCCATTCAATGGATTCTTCCTTTGTGAGGTCATCACGAGCTATTTTTTCGTACACAGCAACCGCGCTCATGCGTGATAGGCCAATCTCCATAAGGGAGAGGAGTGTAGTGGACGAAATGCCAAATTCAAGTTGAGTGCCGATATCTAAACCATCACTGATTAAATCTTCACGGCCAATTTCGCGGAGATATAAATGCAGTACGTCCATATAGGCAGAAAAATACTTTGGTGCTTTGAAGCGAGCTATCTGTTCTATAAGCTCCATCGTCCCGCGAATTAACTCAGGAAGTTTAAATGTTCTACCCACATCCTGATGCCATTGAATACTATCGCTAATCATCCTAGACAATGAGTATCCTTTTAACCACTTAAAGACAATTAGGGCATGTAGTCTAATGCGAGTTTCAGGAGTGAAGGCAAGAAATAAGTGTTTGTTGATTCTTTCCATAATTGTGACAAATCGGTCGTAGCTATCATTGCTGGCTACTTCAGCAGGCAGTAAGTTCTCAACATCACCCTTATAGTTGCGGAATGCGTCAAGAAGACGCTGGAGTCCAAGCGCACTTACTCCTGGATGTCGGGAGGCAATATCCACCCCAATGTCTATATGTGTGACCAGGATTCTTAGAGCCTCATCCAGCTTTGCAATAGACGCAGTGTCATGACGCTTTGCGATATTAGCTTTGGAGAGTGAGCCCAGCCGCATGAAAGTAGTGAGAAGATAGGCTCCAACTTGTTCAAATTTATCAGCGTCTTCAATGCTGGAAAAATCGGAACGCCCCCGCTCATAGAGGTAATTTACTATTCCGTCGCCGAGTTCCAGAACTGCATCACTTTCGCGCTTGATAGGATAACGTGAACGGCTGGGAACACCGTCAGGCCAAGCCTGTTTGTCCTCTGGGTCGATACAAATGATGTTTCCTTGGAACTCGTCTCCCCATCTACCTGCGCGCCCAGCTAGGTTCCAGAAGTCATGAGGCTCCATTGGATGGCCTTTACCTTTGCGAGGGCCACGCACAACGATCGTGCGGCATGATAAGTTAACGCCCTCGATTAGAGTTGACGTGCATACTAAGAATCGAATTTTTCCTGACCGAAAAAGGCGTTCAATTTCTAGCCTGAGTAACGATGGCATATTGCCGTAGTGAAACGCTACCCCTCGCTCAACTAGTGGTGCAAGTTGGAAGTCCTTATGCACTCCCTTCCGGGCAAGCTCTGCAAGCTGGGAGAGTTCTGAATCGTTGTTATCTAGCTTCGGTAAGAGCTGACTAATCAGATTAGCAACTTCCTCAGACTCGGCCGCTCCATTTGCGTAAACTAGCGTTCCACCTCTCTCTCCGGCGGCGGCGGCGATAAATGCGAGACGTTTTTTATACCCTACCGGCGCACTCGCAAGATGAAGAGTACCTACTTGAAGTGCCGATCCATGCTGTCTGAGAGTTAGTGACCATAGTTTTGATCGTCGCGGGACCTGTGTTGCGACAATCAAGTTTTGTATCACGGTCGATGTATCGCTATCGACAGCAATGGTCTCGACACCATGAGGTGCATCAGTAAGTAATTCTTCTGGATTTTGGGTCGCCGGGCTGATAAAAACTGCTTTTAGATTCGGATTAGCACGAGTTGCACGCTCTATTGCGTCTTGCAGAATTACTCCACGTTGGTTATCACCAATCTTGTGCGCTTCGTCAACTATAAGCAAATCGGTCGAAAATTTATTGCCAAGCACGTTGGCTAGAAGATGCAATCGCTCCTGTGTGAATATGAGAATTAATCGCTTGGTTCCGGCACGCGCCGCATTATATTTATCGGGGAGAGGAAGAGATGACACCTCGATTAAGTCAGGCTTGTCTAGGAGATTATTTAGATTGGTTTCTATTTCTGAAACTAGTGCACGAGTTGGGGCAAGATAGACTGCAACCTTAGTCTCACATGCCATAACTTGGTCAATCAACCATTGGAGTACTAGAAAAGTCTTGCCACAGGCAGTGGGCGCTGAGGCCGAAAGCCAGCCATTCTCAGCCGCATTTGTCCAAAAACGTTGCTGGAAATCATTTACTTGTAACCAAGTGCCGCTCGATTGCACCAAAATAGAACGGTCCATCTCACGTCGTTGGGCCTCAAGACGTAACGCCACGCCAAGCCGTCCGTTGAGGTCTGCTGCAAGCAGACTACGATCGATTGCTAATGCTATAGCTCGAAAGTTGGAAAGCTTACCCAAGAGAACTGCACCTGCATCTTTGACTTGCGCTTTATTCGCCAATGAAATCGCTGCAGTTGCAATCCGGAGCGCAGCTTCTTGATCGGAACGCTGATCAGATCGGGCTAGAATGCTACCTGCGAACAGTAATCTGGGCCAATCAATGGCTTCTGATGACAGTGCAGGAGTGGTCGGCTCTAGGTTGTCCAGTTCGTTGCGAACAGATAGTCGAGTGATCACATCAAGATCAGCCCGAATTCCTTCATTGAGAAGCCAAGACTGGAAATCAGATAATTCCATCACTCCTTGATCCCCATGGCTTTATGGAATGCCGCCCGAAAGCCTTCTGCAGAAGGTAGGGGGATGCAAAAGAACTCGATCTCCATTTGATCAAGTTTCTCAGCTTTAAGCCGCGCTCCGATTCTATTGCTCCAATTGGAGAGCTCTGCGCGCGCGGCTGTAATAATGTCGTCTATAATCGCTTTGGCATTGTCCTTTGGATAAAATGGTGCATCAAAGCCGACAAGGGCTACGCCGCAATATTGAACTTTTTTAGACATTACTGAAGATTTGTCAAAATAGTTTTTAAGTGCATCGGTAAGCTCAGGGTTACTTAAGTCTGCTTTGTCACTCAAAAGCACGAGATCACGCTCTCTTTCCGCTTCTTCATGTTCAGGTTCAATCAGGAAGGGTGCCAGAGAATTAAGGCAGTCGTGAATAGCTTTGCTCGCATCCTTATAAATTTTCGATTCACCCCAGTAGAGCTTAAGAATGCCCGCTGGTGTAACCCCGGCATATACGCCATCCGCCCCGTGATAATGCATCTGCGTGTCAGTCTTGAGGTCCATCTTACAAAGAATCTGCGGCAGTTTGAGGAAGCGCTCAGCAAGCAGAAACAAAAGCATTTCCCCGCCCTCACCAGATTTTGCCAGATCAGTAAAAGACTGTTTGGCTCGTTCGACTAATTCACTTACGGCCTCTGTGCTATTGAATTTAGAGTCACGTGCCTTAGCGGCTGATAACTTTGAACGAGGAATCGCATAGTCAGCTGCAGCATGTCGCATTAATTCCGCCAGTCGATGCGGTTGAATGCGGCCATTACCATCCACCGAAAGGCAATGGCAGTGAATTTTAATCAAATGGCCATCGATGACTAAATCTCTCTCTACAAGTGTAAGGTGGACCTCAAGTGCTTCTGGATCTCCAGTCAAAGCAGATGCAAGATCTGCAGCGGTGATTGTCGACAAATGTCACTCCCAAGCTCTAACAGAGCGTTAAGTTTACATATTTTAGTATGAATTGTCGGCAGTGTCTTACAATAGGAGAGTCATATATCAAAATTTGAATTAGATCTAATTTAGTAGCTAGCTCAAATATTATTGATGAATGTATGCTCAGGAATCACTTTTCTATAGTGTTTTTCAGGTTGCTGAAACCCATATATTGAAGCATGTTTTATCTGTGATAAAAATCGCCAAATCTTCGATCTAATGGGGATTGTGGTACACAGAATAAAGGGGCGATTCAACCCTAGAATTTAGATAAGCTCTCAAAGTCTGATAGATCAAGCTCGACATCAAGGGCTTTTGTATTTTCTTCTAAATGATGAACTTGGCTAGTGCCTGGAATTGGGATCATGTTTGGGCTACGTTTCAAAAGCCAGGCCAACGCGATTTGGAAAGGCGTCGCTTCGTAGCGCTTTGCAATCTCCCCAAGCACGGTGTCTTCCACTGGCAACTGCGCTTTCGCTAGAGGATACCAAGGTATAAAGGCGATGCCTTGAGCAGTGCAGTAATCCAAGACATCTTCATATTTTCGCAGGGCCATGTTGTATTGATTCTGAACAGTGGAAACCTCGAATGTTGCTTGAGCTGCTTTAATGTCTTCAACACTTACTTCACTTAACCCGATGTGATGAATCAGGCCTTCTTTCTGGAACTCTGCCACTGCATCTAATTGTTCTTGGCGGGGTACCTTTGGATCAATGCGATGTAATTGCCACAAATCGATTCGTTCAACACCCAAGCGTCTTAGGCTCATGAGTACACATTGTCTTAAATACTCTGGCCGACCCAATGGTGCCCACAGGTTATCTCCATGACGCGCCAGCCCCCCTTTGGTTGCTATCAATAAACCATCGTAAGGATAGAGTGCCTCTCGAATGAGATTCTCGCTCACATCCGGGCCATAGCTATCTGCGGTGTCAATAAAATTGATACCCAGCTCAGGTATACGTTTTAATGTCGCCAAGCATTGGGCTCGGTTGGGATGCTCGCCCCATACACCTTTTCCGGTAATGCGCATTGCCCCGAAACCGAGTCTGTTTATTTGGTGATTTCCAATCTGAAAATGCTTACTCATGATGACTCTCTTACGTTAGTTTCATTGTGCCAAGCTTAGGTCTTTTACAGGGTGACTCTCTCGGATTGGAAGGTTCAGCGCGGCAGCGAGCAGGGCTAACGCAATATCCGCTCCCCACATCCATTCATAATTCCCCGTTGAATAAAATGCGATACCTCCCAACCATGCTCCCAGGAAGCCGCCAATCTGGTGACTCAGCAATGTGAGGCCAAATAAAGTGGCTAGATAGCGTGGGCCAAATAGCTTCCCAACCAGCCCTGATGTTGGTGGTACGGTTGATAACCAGGTGAATCCCAAAGCTGCTGCAAATACATAAAAAGTCAGCTCAGTCTTTGGCGCCAGCAAATATATGGCCACAATCAGTGCACGAGATGCGTACATCCAGAAAAGAATGATCTTCATGCGATGATGTTGGCCAAGCCAACCAGCATATAAGCTGCCAAAAACATTCGATAGTCCAATAATAGCCAGCGAAGTAGCCCCCACCGAAGCTGTTAAGCCGCAAAGATTGACCTCACCAGGCAGGTGAGTCACAAGAAATGCAATATGAAAGCCGCATGTGAAAAATCCGGCATGGAGGCACCAATAGCTCCGGTCACGGAATGATATGTTGAGCTGCTGTCTGAGCGTTAGACCTTGCTGTAATGAATTCTTTTGGGTGGAAGCAGCTTTCTTCTCTCGCAGGGGAAGTGCTAAGAGAATTGCTGATAAAGACGTGGCTGCTAGGGCCCACAATGCTCCTACCCAATTGAGTGCATGTATAAGCGCTTGCGTGACAGGTGCAAAGATAAATTGCCCAAAAGAGCCGCCCGCATTGATGATGCCAGCTGCCATTGAGCGTTTCTCCGGCGATACCTTTTGCGCAGCAGCCCCGATAAGGATTGAAAAACTACCAGCGCCTGCGCCTGCAGCCATCATAACCCCCAACGCCATAGTTAAGCCAAAATCAGAAGACATGTAAGGTGTAACAGCTAAGCCAAGTGCCATCAGCATGGTACCAAGTGCAATCGCCTTAAACGATCCTACGCGGTCAGCCAAGATGCCAAAAATTGGTTGGGCTAATCCCCAGGTAAACTGACCCACTGCCATTGCAAAACTTATGCTGACGATGCCAAGGCCAGTAGCGGTATTCAATGGAGAGACAAACAGTCCCAAGGATTGGCGAATTCCCATCGTGACGGCCAGTATTGCAGCCGCGGAGAGGGTGATAGTCCAGAAAGTGCGGGTAGGGCTCATAAACTTATCTTCTTGAGGTCATGCAGCTAGCGCAGTCTTTTTATTGCTGAATAATTACAACCGAATTGGGCAACAAAAATCTGGCATCTCAGATTCAGATATCTCCAGGTTGATTTTAGCGAGGATAGTTATTGTCATCCAGCCTGGACTGAAGCGCTGGATGACGTTTGCATTAATGGGTTAGTTCAGGCCGTAATGGGCAGCAGGCTTAGCGTTGCCAAACTTTGATGACAGTTCGCGACGAGCAGCCTCCCAACTCTCCCAATCTTTACTTTCTTGCAACGGCGGAATGGTGACCAACTCACCTTGATCAAGACCGATCAAGGCCGCATCAACCAGATCTTCAGCGGTCATTGTGGTTGGGGCTTCTTTGACCTTGGCATACCCTGCCACATCCCAAAACTCAGTCGCTGTAGCACCTGGTAAAACTGTTTGTATGCGAACGCCTTTATCACCAAGGTCGCGCTGCAATGCATGTCCGAAGCTCAGTACATAAGATTTTGAGGCACTGTAAACACCATTCAATAGTTCAACCGCAATACCCACGATTGAGGCAATGTTGACAATGGTACCGCTCCCCTTTGCTGCAAACACTGGGGCAATCGCATAAGTCAAACGAGTGAGCGCAGTGATATTGAGGTCAATCATTGCTTCCATTTCATCGACGCCGCCATCCAAGATAGATGCGACAGAACCGACACCGGCATTATTTACTAGCAGCGTGATGCTTTGATCGTCGCGCAGAATGTTTTCAAGCTTTAACAAAGAAGCTTTGTCATTCAGGTCTGCAGTGATGGTGCTAACCGAACGGCCAGTTTCGGAAATCAGTCGATCTGCTAATGCTTTCAAGCGCTCGGTGTTTCGGGCTACCAAAATGAGATCATACCCACGTTTAGCCAGACGGTCTGCATAAACAGCCCCAATACCCGTCGATGCCCCTGTCACTACTGCCGTACCCTTAGTCGTAGATGTCACGTCAATTCTCCATTTGAAAAGATAATTTCAACGATTTGTTGAACTGGAAACATTTTGTATCTAAGGGCGGATATCATCAATGACATATATGCAATGATTTGAGACATTAGGCGTTTGTGACTGATTTTACGATGACACTTAGATATTAATTTTATATATTGTTGTAATATATAATTTAATTGGAGATTAAATCACTCAGGTGAAGATGAAATCCTTTTTTAGATTTTGTCACGAATCATGCTAAATATATATTTAATGCCATCGCTGTGGAGACATGCATGCATACGGTTGGATTATTAGTATTTCCGAATTTCCAGGCGCTTGGTTTAGCGGTGGGAAGCGTTTTTGAATACGCAAACATTCTCAGTGAAAGTAAGTTCTACCACTTCAGACTGGTATCTGAACATGGTGGGCCCGTGATGACCTCGCAAACCTTCTCTGTAAATACCGAACGTCTAGTAGACGCTAACTACGACACCTTGATCGTCGGAGGTGATAACGATTGCCTGTTGCCATCCACAAATCTTCTTGCATACCTTAGGGATGCCCCCAAACATATTCGTCGAGTGGCTTCAATCTGCACCGGCGCTTTCGTTCTGGCAGAGGCAGGCCTGCTGGAGGGAAAGCGCGCCACTACCCATTGGTTCCATGCTAATAGTTTCAAAAAAAACTACCCAAACGTGATACTAGATGAGGACAGAATATTTGTAGTTGATGGTCAGATATGGACTTCAGCAGGACTGACAGCCGGGATTGATTTGGCTTTGGCGATTGTTGAAAGTGATTTAGGCCCTGAAATCACCCGCCAAGTTGCGCGAAAGCTCGTTATTTATCAGCGCCGTGGAGGCGGGCAATCCCAATTCTCCACCTTGCTTGATCTTGATGCAAAGACTGACCGTGTGCAAATGGTGCTGAACTATGTCCGAGAAAATCTAAAGAATGAACTCACCATCGAGATGTTGGCAGAGGTCGCCAATTTAAGTCCCAGGCAATTTAGTCGAATTTTCACAGATGAAACTGGGATATCACCAGCCAAAGCCGTGGAACGGCTTCGTGTTGAAGCTGCGAGGCTCATGATGGATAGCGGTCACCACCCCATTGAGATTATTGCGCGGGAAACTGGCTTCGGTGACAGAGAGCGTATGCGCCAGGCATTTTTACGAGCCTTCGGACAATCACCGCAGGCTATTCAGCGTCTCAGCTTGGGTAATGCTCGCGCTGCAGTTTTATGATTAAGAAGGTGAATATTTGATGCCGAGTTGTGAGGGAAAAAATCCCAGAGGAAGGCCCAGAGGCTTTGATAAAGATCAGGCTTTGCAAATTGCCATGGAAGTTTTTATGCAAAAGGGCTACCGACAAACTTCTCTCAATGACCTTACTGAGGCTCTGCAAGTAAAAAAGCCAAGTTTGTATGCGGCGTTTGGCAACAAAGAGCAACTATTCCAAGCCGTCGTAAAGGCATATGTCGAGGGGCCTGTATCTTATGTACGTGAGTCGCTTAATCAACCTACATCCAGAGATGTGATCAAAGTTCTCCTGAAGAAATCTGTTGATCTTCTTTTCCTTCAAGTTAAACCCAATGGATGCTTGGCGATCATGAGTACAGCAGTGGCCGAGCTTGAGGATACCGAGCTAAAGGCGGGTATTATTCAAAAACTCAGACTGCAGCAGGATCTTCTGGAGGAAAGGTTCGTGGTGGCTATAGAAAATGGAGATCTTCCAGCAAAGCAAAACCCGACTACGCTGGCTTCAATGATAGCAACCTTGCATAAAGGATTATCGCTACAGGCCATAGGTGGTTCAGAAAAGAATGAGCTGATGGCAGTGGTCGATGCATTCGTTGAATTATGGCCTGGTAAATAAATTAAATTTTCTAGCTGGTAAGAAGGTAGGGGCTTTCAGGCTTTATCGGATTCTTATGAATGAAACCACTGCAGGAAGAATCTCGCCTTTGATTGCAAAAATCTCGAATTGAATTGCAAACGACAACTGGGATGAAGTGCAATATCAAACTTCACTCTGACATCACTCATTATCTGGTCTTCTGTTTTTACAGAATGTGATTTTCTCAAACTTGCCATCCATTTACTTTGCATTTTTCTGGCTCGTTATCGATTTGTTGGAATCAACTGTTGAATCCCCCGTTGGGAGTCAAGAAAACGCTGTTTGTCCTCACTAATCTGCCAGAACATTGCTGTATCTTTCCCCACCATAAATGCGTGAAGTGAAACTGCCCAGAAAAATAAAAATACCCCTAAGGCATTAAGTAGCGTGGATATAAGTAGAGGTGTTGTATCTAACTGTGCCGCATTTGTTACTAATGCAATGCCTACTATGTACAGCAATCCAGCAAACTTCCAACTATGCATATCTTTGCCAGCCATCAGCCTTGGCATACCAATCAGTCCCAATGGTGTGAGCGACAGCAAAAGTAAACGATCTGCTTTTTGCTTTGTTTGTTGAATTTGTGTTGTGTCATGCATTTCGCAACTCCTATGCTATCAAGGGGCCGATCACGCGCCGGCCATAAGTTCATCATAGAGATTTCCGAACAAAACCAAGCTCATCTGTTAACTACGCCTCCCATGCAGCACGTTATCGAGGCTGGTCCTGAACTGCATTGGTCTGATGATGGAAGGGAAGGGCACCATAGGGTTGCCACTTCCACTGATCACAATCGTTCCATATCCCAAAAGACGGCCAAGAACTGATTGATGCACCTGTATGCTTTCAATTCTTTGTAAGGGCAGTTCAATCACATAGCGTCGTATCAATCCAAATTTGGCAATCACCCGCTCATCAGTGATTATTAGAACATTGGCTCTGCACTTAAGAAACGCCAGTACCCAAAGCAGTGGGCCACCGAAAAACCAAAGTCCGAACCCAAAAAAGTAATACCAGAAATACACCCAGTGACTGACACGTGCTGAATACTGCACCTGCTCGCCCTTACGAAGCTGGGATTGTATAAATTTGCTCATGATGATTCCTCAGAACAGGCTTTGTGCATCTCCTTCAGATGATGCACAAAGCCTTGGAGTTGAGCCGATTGCCTATTGATGAGCGCGGCAGAGTCATATTAATGCTGGACTTCCCGTTAGATTTTGAATGCTCATACATCAAGACTTGCGGTTTGGATGATCCTCGTAATGGGATAAAGCCGTTTGTATGGCTCAATCGACAGATAACACGCCCCATTTGGAATCCCAACTCTTCATATCCTTGCGGTAATCCCAGCCATAATGGGGGCATACGGTGCCCCCTATACGTGGTAGTCCCTGCCAGTAGCACTTTCCATCACCGTGGGTAGAAGCAACCTCCAGGACAGTGGCCAATTGCCCTTTGATTGCGCGGGCTTTGACATAAGGTTGTTTGCGATCCCCAACTCTGCCTTTGAAATATGCAATGTCTTTAGCAATGCTGGAGTCTTTGGGAATGATGGCAACCGTCACCGCAGATGCCGCAAACATTCCGAAACCTGACCAAATTGAAACCGGAATGTATTCCTCAGCGTGGGAGCACCGTGGGTCACGGCCCTCAATGAATTGACATACTTTGGATGCGGAGATGGACTCATCTGTGTGCAAACCTGCCACCCCATAAATCACCCCTGATTCATCTTTTGCCAGTTTGTAAGCTTGCTCAATATTGGCTTGAACAATCTTTGCGTTATTGAAGCAGCCAGTCAAAAAGCCTGCGGTGAATAACACGGCTATGCACTTAAGTTGTGTCATGGATGAAATGCCTTGATGAGTTGATAGAGGTTTGATTCTAGGGAAATGTGATTTTTCCCAAGGCCTGCGAAAAGCGAAGAGGTCAGAAGTGATAATCATAAAAATGACAAAATACAATTCTACGAAATACGTAGAGAATCCACAATTGATATCTACGACGATCGTAGAATGTCAAAAGCACCTCAAACCCTTTTTGGAAAGCGATTGCGGGAAGCCCGTCTGAAAGCGTCTATTCCTCAAGATAAGCTTGGCGTTTTGATTGGAATTGATGAAATGAGTAGTAGTGCAAGGATCAGTCGGTACGAAACAGGTATCCATGCACCGCCGTTCGAGATTGCTAGGCGGTTAGCTGAGGCTCTTGGTGTACCCACAGCATATTTCTATTGTGAAGAAGAAATCCTGGCTGAGTTACTTCTTGTATTAAGCAAAAAATCGCCAAATAAACTGTACGAATTAAAGTCACAGCTCGAATAGCTCATTCGATTAGTCCCGCTCACTGTTCAGCTGATGGTCTAGCCAGCTGTTCGAAACTTCAAGGCCCTCACTTCGAGTAGGCTTGCAAGATATTCAGCCATATTCCTCGGTTCACATTCAACATCCAACGGGATATTCCGGATAATTAGGTAATGACTAAAACTTCCAATAAACAGGTAGGCGATTACAGTGCGGAGGATGTGCGTGTCCTTCGCGGTCTGGAGCCGGTGCGCAAAAGACCAGGCATGTACACCAGGACAGATTCTCCAACGCATATCGTGCAGGAGGTCCTGGATAACGCCAGTGATGAAGCGCTTGGTGGTCACGCTGATCATGTGTTGTTGACCATCTATAACGATGGCTCAGTGGAAATACAGGATAACGGTCGCGGCATTCCAGTGGACACATCTTCTGTTGAGGACAGGCCAGCCATTGAACTGATCTTCACTGAGCTCCACTCAGGCGGTAAATTCGGCGATGGGGCGTATAGCATCTCGGGTGGGCTGCACGGTGTGGGTGTTTCTGTGACTAATGCACTGTCGCTCAAGCTGGAAGCTGAAGTTAAGCGTGGTGGCCAAATCTACTACATCGCATTCAAGGATGGCGCGGTAGTAAGCCCTCTGGCAGTAAAAGGTCGCTGCAACAAAAAGGAAACCGGTACACGCGTACGTTGCTGGCCAGATCCTCAATATTTCGATAATGCAGAGGTGTCGGTCAAGACACTTGAGCATCTGGTCCGTTCCAAGGCCGTGATGCTGCCAGGCGTTGAGCTGGTCTTGCGCATAGAGCATAGTGCGCGCGAGATTGAAGCAGGGGCCGAGCAATTCACGGTCAAGAGCTGGAAATTCCCTGGCGGTATGAAGCAATACCTCGAGGAGTCTCTCGAAAACGATGCAAACGAAGATGATATCAAGCCTGTGCCTATCATCACCGGTGCTTTGTTTACGGAACAAGGCGAAGGTGGCGAATGGGCCATTGCCTTCAGGCCGGAGGCAGGTGCCAGGGGTGAATCCTATGTGAACCTCATTCCAACGCTCAATGGTGGTACACACGTGACCGGCATGCGCAATGGCGTACTGGAAGCAGTGCGCTCGTTTGCAGAACACCATGCCATGATGCCGAGCAAGATCAAGCTCTCGCATGAAGATGTCTGGAGCAATCTGCACTACTTTCTTTCGGCCAAGGTGCTGGAACCCCAGTTCCAGGGGCAGACCAAGGAGACCCTGACCAATCGTGAAACGCACAAGGTGATGACGGCGACCGTGGCTCCCATCCTGGAAGCCTGGATGAACCAGAATCCGGATTTCGGTAAGCGTATCGCTGAAATGGCCATACGCTCAGCTAATAGCCGAACCAAGGCGCTGGTGAAGGTAGAAAAGAAGAAGTCCTCGGGCATGTCCGTACTACCAGACAAGCTGACTGATTGTGAACTCAGCGGTACGATGGAAGCCGAGATATTCCTGGTAGAAGGGGATTCCGCAGGGGGTAGCGCCAAGATGGCGCGGGATCGGGAACGCCAGGCTATTCTGCCCATGAAAGGCAAAATCAAGAATACCTGGATGGATGAGACCGCGACGGTGCTGGGTGTTTCCGAAGTCCACGACATCTTTGTTGCCTTGGGGATAGAGCCGCACCGTGCCGGTCAGCCAGCAGATCTAAGTGGCCTACGCTATGGCAAGATTAATATTCTGGCTGATGCTGACGTGGATGGCTCGCATATCCAGGTGCTGGCCTTGGGGATGTTCTTGCGGCATGCGCCAGAGTTGATCGATCGTGGCCATATTCATATCGCTATACCTCCTTTGTTCAGAATTGACGTCCCAGCGCGCGGCAAGAATAAACCAGAGCAGAAAATCTATGCTTCCGATGAGCGTGAGCGCAATGCCATCATTGATCGTCTTAGCAAAGAAGGTGTTGCCTACGAAAGGCTCACCATCCAGCGATTCAAAGGCCTTGGTGAGATGAATCCAGATCAGCTTTGGGAAACTACCTTAAACCCCGACACTAGACGCCTGGCCAGGGTGGTGATGACTGAAGCTGATAAGGAAAAGACCCTGCGTATTTTTGACATGCTCATGGACAAGAATGAGTCCGAGCAGCGACGTAATTGGATGGAAGCACGCGGCCACTTGGTGGAAGCGGATATCTAAGACGAATGGATAGGCTTGTTTTCTATTACCTCGTCATCACCCAATCTTTTTTCCAATGCATCTACATTGCTCGCCTGCATTTCGTGCGGGCATGCCTATCCCAACATTAAGTCACATGGACTTACACCACTCTAATTTGTCAGGTAATCAACATGTCTGTTTCAGGTAGGAAAAAAGGCCTTACTTCGTCGAATGATAGTGGCGATCTCTTTGCCGAGCTTGCGGAGCCAAATGAGGCAAACTCACCGGTTGAAAGCAATGAGGAGGAGGGGGCACTGGCTGCTCAGGACCCCGTAGTGCATGCTCCTGATATCGATCTGCTTGATGAGGCTGAAGCTGACAGACAGGCTAGCGATGAGGTAATGGATGGTGGTGATGCAGTACCACCCAACATCCCAATCGAGGAATTGATGGGGTTTGGTCGAGACGGCGACGGTGGTGAAACTGCCAGGCTTGGCCCTTACGCCGAGGCCCAATATCTGGTGTATGCCATGTCGGTAGTGAAGGGCAGGGCAATCCCCAATGTACAGGATGGGCAGAAGCCAGTGCAACGTCGCATCCTGTATGCGATGCGCCAGCTTGGTCTCACGCACACGACCAAGCCAGTGAAATCAGCCCGCGTTGTGGGGGATGTGATTGGTAAATACCATCCGCATGGTGACACCGCGGCTTATGAGGCCGCCGTCCGTCTGGCGCAAGAGTTTTCACTTCGATACCCCTTGATTGATGGCCAAGGTAACTTTGGCTCCCGTGATGGTGACACCGCTGCTGCTATGCGTTATACCGAAATGCGGCTTACCCCGATCTCTGAGCTGTTGTTGTCGGAGATTGATATGGGCACCGTCGATTTCAATAAAAATTATGATGGTTCCTTTGAAGAACCTGCCCTTTTGCCGGCCCGCCTACCATTTCTGTTGATGAATGGTTACATGGGCATTGCCGTGGGCATTTCCGGTGATGCGCCCCCGCATAATCTGCGTGAGGTTTCCGAGGCGGCCATACTGGTCATCAAAGACATAGGCAAATTGAATGGTCTAGAACCGACCCCTGAGCAGACTGAAAAGCTGTTCAACAGCATCATGGAAGTAGTGCCGGGGCCAGATTTCCCGGAGGGTGCCCAGGTTCTATCCTCCAGGGCCGATATTCTTCAGGCTTACAGAACCGGTCGCGGCAATTTACGCGCGCGTTGCCGCTGGGAAGTTGAACAGCTGGCCCGCGGGCAATATCGCATCATTATCACCGAGCTGCCATATCAGCTCTCGCCTCTGAGCGTGATGTCCAAAATCGAGGAAATTACGAATCCCAAGATCGGCAAGAATAAAAAGGCACTGACGCAGGAGCAAATCACACGCAAGCAGGCCTTGCAGTCCATGCTTGATGTCTATCGCAATGAAAGTGGTAGTACGGTGCGTATTGTGCTCGAGCCCAAGAGTTCCAAGGTAGACCCTGATGCCTTGATGAATTTCCTGCTTATGTAC
This sequence comes from Methylobacillus rhizosphaerae, assembly GCF_900187985.1. Taxonomy (GTDB): domain Bacteria; phylum Pseudomonadota; class Gammaproteobacteria; order Burkholderiales; family Methylophilaceae; genus Methylobacillus; species Methylobacillus rhizosphaerae. The sequence goes on along the minus strand of NZ_FZOA01000011.1, from coordinate 17,837 downwards.
ACCGATCTGGAGAAGAGTTTCCCAATCAATCTGAATACGCTGGGTCTTGATGGTGCGCCGCGCCAAAAGGGCATTGTGGCAATATTGCGTGAATGGGCAGAGTTCAGGTTCACCACGGTGACCAGACGTTCGCAATTCTCTCTGGATAAGATCAATGCCAGAATCCACATCCTTGAAGGCCGCATGATTGCCTTCTTGCATATTGAAGAGGTCATCCGGGTTATTCGTGAGTCTGATGAACCCAAGGCCAGCCTGATTGAGGCGTTCAAGCTCTCAGAAATTCAGGCGGAGGATATCCTGGAAATCAGGCTGCGCCAGCTAGCCAGGCTGGAAGGATTCAAGATTGAAAATGAGATCAATCAATTGCGCGAGGAAGCGGCGGGATTGATGGAGCTGTTGGGTAGCGACAGTGCCATGCGTAACAGAATCATCAAGGAAATTCGTGATGACATCAAAAAGTATGGTGACGATAGACGTACCTTGATAGAGCCGGTTGAGCGCGTACGCCTGGACACCAATGCCATGGTGTCTGATGAGCCTGTCACGATTATTCTATCTAGGCAAGGCTGGATCAGATCCAGACAGGGCCATGATGTGGATGTGGCCAACCTTACCTGGAAGCCAGCAGATAGCCAGCTAGTCGTACTGCAGACCAGGACAGTGAATCAGATCATTCTGCTTGATACCAACGGCCGCGCCTATTCTTTCCCAGCCTCCCTGGTGCCTGGCGGCAAGGGAGATGGCGTCCCAGTGACCAGTCTGGTGGATCTCCGCGATGGAGCTAAGATCGCTCATGTTCTATCCGGTGATCTCGAGGCGAGTTATCTATTCTCCGGTGAAAATGGCTTTGGTTTCATGGCCAAGCTATCCGGCTTGGTGGCGCGCGGCAAGGCAGGCAAGACCTTCATGACGATTGAGGCCAAGGAGAAAATTCTTGAGCCTGTCCCGGTGCCGCTTGAGATCGGTGATCACCACGTAGTGGCCAAATCTTCGCAAGGCAAAATGCTGATTTTCAGGTTGGATGAAATGAGGAGACTTAATGCTGGAGGGAAAGGGGTCACAATTATGGATATCCCAGAGGGGGATGTGATTGCTGAGATTGGCATTTACCCCAGCCCTTTGGCAGTACCTGTGGTTTCTAAGCGTGGAAAAGTCAGCATCCTGAAAGATGAAAGGCTACACAAGTATATTTTTAGGCGTGCTCGTAAAGGTAATCCTATTTGACCTTTATCTCCGGTTGGATTGGTAGAGTTTTTCATTTAAGATGGAATTATAAGTAATTGTATATGCTGGGAGTTTACCCCGTTCTATTCGCTTTCGGACGAAAAATTAATTAGGCCCCATATCTTTTTTGGATTTCGTCATAATTTTTGTAAGCGCTGTGTAAAATACCTATTGCGAAAAATCTGAAATTTGCGAGGTGCGTAAGAATGTTCAAGGGTTTGATGATTGAGAAAAGTGATACCAAGTACTCGACAACGCTAAAAGAGCTTGATGAGGCTCAACTGCCAGAGGGAGATGTGACAGTTAAGGTTTCGTACTCGACTATCAACTACAAAGATGCTTTAGCTATAACTGGAAAAGGCCCGATTGTTCGTAACTTCCCAATGATTCCAGGTATAGATTTTGTAGGGGTTGTTGAGCAGTCAAGCCATCCTGACTTCAAGGTCGGTGACAATGTAATCTTGAATGGCTGGGGGGTGGGCGAAACTCATTGGGGAGGCTTGGCTCAACTTGCCAGGGTAAATGGAGACTGGTTAATTCCACTCCCACCGACTTTATCTCCCAAGCACGCTATGACCCTTGGAACAGCAGGATACACAGCAATGCTCTGCATTCAGGCTTTACTGCAACATGGATTGAAGCCTGAAGATGGTGAAATTGCAGTCACGGGTGCCACAGGTGGAGTAGGAAGTGTTGCAACCTTAATACTAAGTCAACTTGGCTTTCAGGTAGTGGCCATCACCAGCAGTTTGGTTGAATCAGATTACTTGAAGTCTCTAGGGGCCACTGAGGTAATGGATAAAGCCCTACTACCGCCCCCATCAAAACCATTATTAAAAGAGCGCTGGGCCGCGGCCATTGATGTGCTTGGTGGTAAAACACTTTCGAGCCTTTGTAGCTCCACGCGTTACCAAGGCATAGTCGCAGCTTGTGGTCTCGCCGAAAGTATAGATTTACCAATCACTGTCGCGCCATTTATTTTACGAGGTGTGACCCTAGCCGGTATTGATAGTGTACGCCGCTCTAAAGCTGATCGAATTATTGCGTGGGAAAGGCTTGCTAAATTGGCAGACTCCGCCAGATTAGAGGCATTAACCACAGAAATTAGCCTAGAAGATGTGCCGCGTTACTGTGACCAACTGTTAAACAATCAGTTTAGAGGAAGGTTTGTGGTGAATACAGGCACAACTTGACTAACGTGACCATGGCAAAAGCCTGGCGATATTTTGAGCATCCATAAGGGCGCGATGGTGATCACCTTCCAGTTTTAGTTCTACGATATTCAGTGCAGTAGCCATACCCACCTGCTTGATCTTACGCGCCTTGGCGAAAGTTGCCTTAAGGTTAATGTGAGAAAATCCTACCAGTGGATTTTCGATACTATGCCGAACACATTCGCGCTCAATCTGCCGACGGTCGTAGGCACCCCAACTTCCCCAGCATTCGCCCGAGTAACGGCGGGAAAACTCCGCCAATTCGGTAGCCACCTTGGGCCAATGGGTTGCAGTATCTATACTGGTTTGCTCAATATGTGTCAGCGATTGGCAAAAAGATGTGAGCTGAGGGCGTTCCTGTGGCTGCACGAAACGTTGAAAGGTGTCGATGACCTCACCTGTAGGCTTAGCCCAAACTGCACCGACCTCGATGATTTCCATCTGCTCCGGCGAGATGGTGCCTTGATCACAGCATGTGGCTTCAAGATCAATAACAAGAATCAAGGCACATTTCTCAGGGTTGTCATGAAGCATGTAGAAGTTATTTGAGTGGTCAGTTCAATGCATTTAGACCCGCTTGAGCACAAGCTTCATCCTCGTGAGGCATTCCGCCGCTCACTCCCACTGCTCCCAGGAATTTATTACCCGCTTTAATCGGCAGGCCACCTGCAATGGTAATGAAGCCTGGGATGTGGGCTAAGCCAGGTGCAGGCCCACCTTTCTTATCCTTACCAAAGGCAAACTCGTCCAGCATACTGGTTGGCATTTGCATTTTGGCTGAGTTCAGAGCCTTCAGATTCGAGATTTCTCCTGAACCGATGTATGCGCCATCAGCACGTTGAAAGTAAATTGGGTTTGCACCCTCATCAACGACTGACACACTCATTTTCCAGCCATGCTTGGAAGCCTCAACCTGACAGCCGGCCGCTATTTTCTTAGCAGTATCAAGATTCAATACTGGCTGACTTTCCAATGCCCCAGCCTTAAAACTCAGGGTGGCTCCAATGATTGCCAAACTAGTCACAAATATTTTGAAATGCATTTTGGGATCCTTTAAGTAATTTATTGATGTTGCGGTGGTGAAAAATAGTCGGATATTCCTGAAACTCAAGTTCTAATTAAGGCCAAATGTTTTTCTCAAGCTTGAATCAACAGGGCCAGCTGGCATGAAGCGGCGTAACTTCCGCAATAATGAGGCCTCCCCTTTTGGGGTGTGGCGCATTTTCCATTGCCCTAAAGCGGCTTGAACAATCGTTTCCGCAACACTATCCGGCAAAGGGGCGTTCTGCACACTTTTTTGCACAGCATTGGCAACCTTATTACGATCATTGTCATAAGCTGGAATTTCATTTGCCGCAGTAGGTGCATTGAGATCAAGATTAGTCTTTGTGTACGACGGCTCAACGAGTGAAATGCGAACTCCCAAATTGCGTACCTCATGGTCCAAACTCTCAGACAATCCTTCTATCGCATGTTTGGAAGCCGAGTAGAGCGCCATATAGGGTGCTGGAAGGAAACCTAGCACTGAGCTAATGTTGATGATCCTCCCTGACTTTTGAGTTCGCATGTAGGGAAGTACTGCTTGCGTTGTGCGCAAAATACCGAAAACATTGGTATCGAACAATGATTGAGCTTCCACAATCGATGTCTCCTCTGTAGCACCAAGGAGTGTCACCCCTGCACTGTTGACCAGGACATTGATCTCTTTGGCCAAAGACACTATGGCTTGAAATCCCTGTTTAACAGACTCCTCATCCCGCACATCCATTTCGACCAGAGCTACGCCAGGAATTGGGGAGGCTGTCGCTTTATTGCGGACAGTGCCATATACCTGAAAACCACGCTCGGCAAACTTCTGTGCAGTAACACGGCCAATGCCCGAAGACACCCCAGTAACAACAACAACTTTGGAATTAGACATAACAGATTCCTTTCATTTGGTTGAATTTGGATGAATAGTCATCATCCGTGTGACAGCGAAGGTTTGATCTTGAACCAGATGGAATACATGGCTGGTAGGAACACGAGTGTCAGAATAGTCCCTGCGAAAGTGCCACCAATTAGGGTGTAAGCAAGGGTGCCCCAGAATACCGAATGCGTCAGTGGAATGAATGCCAATATCGCTGCAAGGGCTGTAAGAATGACCGGCCTTGCGCGTTGAACTGTCGCTTCTACTACCGCATCGAAGGAGCTTAAGCCTTCCTTGAGGTTGTGGTTGATTTGCTCAATTAAGATCAATGTGTTCCGCATCAATATGCCTGATAGCGCAATCAGCCCAACGAGTGCATTAATGCCAAACGGTTGTTGGAACAGCAGCAACGTAGGCACTACCCCGATCAAACCAAGAGGACTGGTAGCAAATACCATCACCATTGCAGCAATCGAACGTACCTGCAGAATCAGGATGAGCAATGTCACTGCAATCATAATGGGGAACAATGGTAGCAACGCCTTGGTGGCTTTTTCAGACTCCTCAATAGCTCCTGCCACATCGACCTTGTAGCCAGCAGGTAAGCTGCTGATAATGGGCTGGAGTTCTTCCAAAATAGCGGCTGACACATCTGGCGGTTGGAGACTTTCCGAGATATCACCTCGCACGGTAATGGTTGGTGTCCGATCCCGTCTTCTTAAGATGGGCTCCTCCATCCTCACTTCCACTTTACCAACTTGAGATAATGGGATGCGTTGTCCGGCTGAGCCAACCAGAGTGAAGCCAGCAATTTTTTCTGGATCAAGACGCAGCTCTGAACTGGCCCGCCCCACAACCTGGACAGTCCGGATATCTTCTCGCGTCTCCGTGATCGGGATGCCGGTTAACAAGAACTGGAGTTGTTGAGAAACACTGCTCGGCGTCAAACCGACAGCATGGAGCCTATCCTGATTAAGCGTGAAATGGAGAGATGGTACGAGCGTACCCCAATCCGTATTGACTGTGCGCATCATCGGGCTGGCTTGCATTAATTTGGCTACCGACTCCACTATTGCCCTTAGCTTTACAGGATCTTCTCCAGTAACACGGAATGCGACCGGATAGGGTGAGTATGGGCCAAATACCAATTGGGTCACGCGCACTCTAGCCTGCGGAGCCAATCCGTCCACAATAGCCTTCCTCAGCCTTATTTTCAGGGTTTCTCGTTCTTCCTGATTTTCAGTTCGAACAACAATCTTTGCGAAAGAGGGATCAGGAAGCTCAGGTGACATCGCCAAGTAGAAGCGAGGAGCGCCCTGGCCGATATACGAGGTTACAATTTTGGCCTCTTCTTGCTTGGCAAGCCACGCTTCAACTTCTGCTGTAGCAATGCTGGTTTGCTCAATGGATGTGCCATATGGCAGTTGAACTTCAATCAGAACTTCTGGGCGATCCGATGTTGGGAAGAACTGTTTCTTTACAATGCCCATACCAAGAACCGCAACAACGAAACTACCAACCACAATCGCTGCTACCGCCCATTTGTATCGAATCACGCGACCAAGTAAAGCGCGAAATCTTCTGTAATTTGGTGTGTTGTATATCTCCGCGTGGCTTCCTGCCGCCTTCTTAATGTCTGGAAGCATTTTGACGCCCAAGTAAGGCGTAAAGATAACAGCGACTAACCAAGACACAATGAGCGCCGTACCTACTACCCAGAACATGTTGCTCGTATATTCACCCGCTGTTGACTGGGCAAATCCATTCGGCATGAAGCCAATTGCTGTTACAAGCGTGCCCGATAGCATAGGCGCTGCTGTATGGCTCCAAGCATATGCAGACGCAGCGATCCTGTTATAGCCTTCTTCCATTTTTACAACCATGGTTTCAATGGCAATGATGGCATCATCAACGAGCAGCCCTAGTGCCAGAATCAATGAGCCCAGAGTAATTCGGTCAAAATTCTTACCCGTCGCTGCCATGATCAAGAAAACAGCTGCGAGTGTTAAGGGCACTGCAGCAGCCACAACAACGCCCACGCGCCAGCCCATGCTCAAAAAGCAGACCAACATAACGACGAGAAGCGCTACGAAGAACTTGACCATGAACTCATCTACAGCGCCATGAATATTGACTGCCTGGTCGGTGACTTTACTTAATCCCATACCCAGAGGTGACTCAGCATTGATAGCGGCGACCTCACTATCAAGGGCTTTGCCTAGATCCAGCCCATTCCAGCCTTCCCGCATAATGATGCCAAGAAGCAAAGCCTGCTTCCCATTATTGCGAACGATGAAGGTAGATGGATCCTCATACCCTCTTTCCACTGTTGCTATATCAGATAATTTAAGTGTCCGTCCCTTGGCAACAATGGGTGTTTCACTGATTTTATGAAGTTGATCAAATGCACCCTCAATCCGAATGAAGACCTTTGAACCCTTGGTGTCAATTGAGCCTGCAGGCGTTAATACATTCTGGTCATTAAGCGCGGTAAAAATTTCTTGCGGTGTAATGCCGAGCGTAGCCAGCCGATCATGGGAAAAACTGACAAATATCCGCTCTGGCTGCTCCCCAATAATGTTCACTTTCTTCACGCCAGGCACATGTAGCAGGCGCTGCCGCATTTTTTCAGCATCCCGAACGAGAAGCCGCTGAGGTTCGCCCTCAGCTTCTAGTGCAAATAAGGCGAAAGTAACATCAGCATATTCGTCATTAACGAATGGGCCTATCACTCCATGGGGGAGTGATAGTGCTTCGTCACTGATTTTTTTGCGTGCTTGGTAAAACTCCTCTTGAACTTGGGATGGGGGAGTGCCATCCAGTAAGGTCACTGTAGTAAATGCGAGACCAGGTCGTGTATAGGTTTCGGATCGATCATACCAACGCAGCTCCTGCATCCGCTTTTCTAGCTTTTCTGCTACCTGATCCTGCATTTCTTGGGCTGTTGCCCCTGGCCATGCAGTCACAACCGTCATTATTTTTACGGTGAAGGGAGGATCTTCTGCTCTCCCCATATTGAAGAATGCAACAATGCCTGCCACAGTGATCAGGATAATCAGGAATAACGTGATAGAACGTTCCCTGACAGCTAGTGCCGAGAGATTAAACTTGCTGCTCATTTCACCCCTCCCGTACTTTCCTGTGAAATGACCTCAGCAACCTTTACCTCGTCACCCTCATGAAGAAGATGAGCACCTAGCGTGACAATTTTTTCATGCTCCTGAAGGTTGCCTTCCACCACAGCAATTTCGTCAGTTAATTTCTGTATTTTTACTTCGCGCCAAACAACACGCTTAGGCTCACCTTCAACAACCCATACCCCAGCTCCCTTTCCGGCATCGAGGATAGCTGATATTGGCACTTGGATTGGATGGGTATTGGAGCCAGTATTGTCTGCGATCTGAATAGTAATCGTGGCTCCTAGAGGAGCCTGAGCTAAGTCACCTTCAAGTACATAGCGGGCTTCAAACGTTCTTGCAAGGCGATCAGCAGAGGCGGACAGCTGCCTGAGTTTTACTTGAGTCGGAGTACCTTCATGGCCATATAACCTCGCCTGGGCGACAGCTCCTAACGCGGGACGGATTGTTTCAGGTAGATTGATGATGGCTTCACGCTTGCCGGAATGGGCAATTTGAATCACGGGCTGACCTGCTGCGACCACTTGCCCAGGCTCTACTAACGTTTCAACTACAACCCCATCAGCATCAGCCAATAAAACCGCATAGGTCGAAGAATTTTTGGCAACGTCCGCCTGCGCTTCAGCAGCCTTCAATTGTGCTTGAGCAGCATCTGCAGCAGCTTTGATCTGATCATAGGTGGAAGCTGAAATGGCACCCGTAGTAACCAGATCGCGATATCGAACTTCATCCGCAGCTGTTTGTTGGGCGCGTACTTTCGCCGCGACTACCGACTCCAATTGAGCATGGGCAACCAGCTGAAGATCCACAGGGTCGAGTCGCATCAGTGGTTGTCCACGTTTAACAACCTGGCCAACGTCTACCAAGCGCTCGAGAATTTTCCCTGGAACTCGAAACCCTATATCACTTTGAACGCGCGCACCCACCACACCTGTAAATGCGCGGCTTTGTTGAGTGGCAGCTTGAACATACCCAGTGCGAACAGTGGGGACTTCAGTACGAGGGTCAGAGGCCGTCTTTTCGGCACAGGAAATCAGCGCCAGCGGGAATAGAGTGATGACAACGACTGATGCATGTCTGCGGCGAAGCATAGGTTACCCCTTCAAAATGGTAGTAACGCATTTTGCATCTAGTGACCAAATCAGTCAATAGTCACTAAAATTAAGGGGCTAAACTTCGGAGTATGAGATTCACAATCATCACGCCCGTATCTTCGGCGCGATCTAAGTTGTGCTGGAGAAGTAGCGGGTTGAGATAAGGCTTCATCACGAAGTAGATGGCATTCACCGTTTCATCAATAGGAGTTTTACGCTCAAATTCACCAGACGCGCGTCCCTCTTGAAGGACATCAAGGATAGTTTGCTTCAACTTAAGATCATAGTTGGCAACTGAGTTCCAATTCTCACCCGCAGCTGCTGCAGCAATATCGTAAAGTTTTCTATCTTGGAAAAACAGCTGAACACTCGCCCCGATTGCGGACTTAAACATGCGCCTGAAGCGCTCTGAAGCTGTGGGCGCACCATCCATACTCTCATTAATGGTGGTGGTTATCTTAAGAAGTGTATTGGAGCAAATCACTTCGCCAATAGCCTGCTTTGAGTCAAAAAACTTATAAATATAGGCTTTAGAAAATCCAATCGCCTTGGCTAGATCGGAGACAGTGGTTTTCTCATACCCATAACGGCTGAAATGTTCAGCTGCTGCTTCAACGATCTGGTTTCGCACATCGTGATCAACAGGGCCTCTTGATGGTGGGGATATCTTCTGGTTCATAAGCCGAGCTTACCTTCCTTTGATTTGTTTGACAAATAGTGACCATTTAGTAATATAGTCACTAATATTCACTTTTAGTTCAAGGATCGCTATGTCCTTACGCCGCTCTGTTGCTTTTCTGGTAAGTTCCAGCCTGTTAGCTAGTTGTGCCGTTGGCCCTGAGTATAAAAAGCCAGACGTATTGCTCCCAGACCACTTCATGGGCCAAGCTCAACTTGAGCAGCGCAAAGACAAGACGGCCAAAGATATGGTGTCTTGGTGGGATAGTTTCGAGGATCCACAATTAAGCCGATTCGTTTCTTTGGCATTGGAGCAAAACCTAGATATAGCACAAGCATCTGCTCGCATTACCCAAGCCAAATCAGGCCTGAGCATGGCGCAGGCTGCCCTAATGCCCTCGATTGACGGTTCCGTGCAAGGAACCAGAGTGCATCAATCACTAGAAACTCCACTGGGGCAACTACTCAATAATGTCCCAGGCTATGATAGAAATGCCTCAATGTATGAGGCCAACCTTGTTGCTGGCTGGGAGCTAGACATATTTGGAGGATTACGCCGTGAGCGAGAGGCGGCAATTTCTGAATATCTCGCGGCCAAAGCAGGTGGGGATGCAACACGCTTAGCGATTGCAGCTCAAACTGCTGACACCTATATCACGATACGTGGACTACAAACACGCCTGGACATCAATCGAAAACAACTCCAAACCCAGCAAGACTTACTATCTAAGGTGAGCATACTGCATCAAAAAGGGTTGGCTTCTAAGCTGCAAGTACAGCAAACCGAAGGAGCGATTTCACATGCAAAAGCAGCCATTCCTGTCATTGAGGCTGGGTTGGATGTTGCTATGAACTCGCTCGATATATTGTTGGGTGTCGCGCCAGGGACTTATATATCTGAAATTGGCCATTCAACAACAATCCCTTATGCCCCTCAAGTGAGCGACATCGGCTCTCCAGTAGACTTAATGCTGCGCAGGCCAGATCTCATAGTGGCGGAACAGCGATTGAAGGCTGCCAATGCAAGAATTGGGGCTGCTATCTCTGAGTACTATCCTAAGTTTAGCCTCAATGCTTTACTAGGCAGTGCAACTGCAATTTCCTCTGGTAATCTCTTCAGTGGTAATGCCAACCAGGCTGCCGGAGTCTTGGGACTACGGTGGAGATTATTTGATTTTGGTAGGATCAATGCACAAATCGACATCGCCAAAGGGCAGGAGCAGGAAGCATTGGCTGCATACCGCCAAGCTGCGCTCCGAGCAACTGAGGATGTAGAGAATTCCATTTCAGTGCTGACAAAACGAGATAAACAGCTTGAAGCACTGACAGAGGGCGAGCTTTCTCTACAGCAAGCTAGAGAGTCTTCCTTTATCGCATACCAAAAGGGTGTTAGCAGTCTTATTGACGTGCTGCATGCCGACGAAAGCCTCCTTAGAACTGCTGAAGCTCGGGCACAGGCCCGGACTGAAGCGGCGCACGCTGCTGTCGCCATGTTTAAAGCGTTTGGCGGTGGATGGAGCAATGACAGCTTGGTATCTCGTGCTCCTGGACAGGTCAACACCGCCAAAGCACCTTGAGTAGGTAGGCAAAAGAATCTCAACCATGGTAAAACAGCCTGATAATCCAGCCTTGAATCTTTGGTCAGTGTTTGGCATAGCTAGCCTTGCCACATTTCTGGTTTCCATAGATTCCACAATTCTGTATGCCGCCTTTAGCAGCATTACGGCCAGCTTTCCTCAAGCAAGCTCCTCCAGTATCTCCTGGGTAATGAATGCATACACAATTGTGTATGCCACCACTCTGATCCCAGCAGGAGGGTTGGCAGATAGGTACGGCAGGAGGCGGATATTCATGCTGGGCGTGGTTTTATTTACGTTGGCATCATTTTTATGCGGCCTCGCTCCCAATATATATCTCCTAATCTCGGCAAGAGTGCTTCAAGCTATTGGGGCTGCAATGATCGGCCCGGCGGCTTTATCCCTCATCCTGGAAGCTTTCCCCCAAACTAAAAGGGCCCAAGTCATTAGCGCCTGGGCTGCCGTCGGTGCACTCGCTGCCGCACTTGGGCCTGCATCCGGCACATTCATCGTCGATAGCCTTGGTTGGGAGTGGGCATTCTTCATTAATGTGCCGATTGGTATTTATTGCGTTCTGCATGGAAGCAAAAGGCTGACTGAATCCAGCAACGCCAAGACCCACGTAAGATTGGATGCCGTAGGCATGGCATTAATCATTCTGTCTATTGGCCTCATGATTACAAGCATCATTGGCCTAGGCAGCATGAGCATTACTTGGGTGCAACGACTGGTTATATTTTTGGCGAGCGGCGCTGTGATGTTGGCATTTGCAATGTGGTGTAAAACAGCAACCAACCCCTTAGTGGACTTGGCCTTGTTCAAGAATAGAACCTATCTATTCGTGAATATTGCTGCATTCCTATTCTCGGTTGCCTTTGCCACCATGTTCTTTTCTTTTTTCTTCTTCATGACGAACATCTGGCACTTCAGTCTACCACTTACAGGGCTAGCCATTACGCCAGGCCCATTGATGGTCATCCCTGTGGCCATCCTGAGTGGCAAGATTGCCTCGAGAATTGGGCATAGAAAGCTCCTCATGTATGGATGCTTGGCTTTCGCAGCTGGCGCTTACTGGTACCTGGCCGTGCCCGGCATCACTCCCAATTACTTGATTGACTGGCTTCCTGGACAAATGTTGACTGGCATTGCAATTGGTATGGTGATGCCATCCCTATCCGCTGCTGCTGTCCATGATCTTCCTAAAAAAGACTACGCAATAGGCAGTTCAATCAATCAAGCAATCAGGCAAATTGGAACAGTTGTTGGCGTGGCTATCACGATTAGTGTATTAGCGTATTCCCACTTGGAGATAGCCGACTTTCATACTCTTTACCTGATTCAGATTGGGCTGGCAGTGCTTGCCGCCATTCTAGTAACGCAAGTAGACACGGCTCCAAAACAATGACAGTTGAGGATATTAGGTGTCTTTGAGGACTGGTTTTAATGCCTGTAAGGCAAATTCAGTGGAAGCAAGTAACTCGGCGTTTGAAGAGCCATCTCTTGCGCGTAGAGCCATCCCATGAATAAAACTGAAGTAAAACTCAGCCAGGGCACTGGTGTTGGTTCCCTCAACGAGCTCCCCCTCAGTCAAAGCCCTATCGAATCTGGACTTGAGAATGTCTCGGTACAGCGCTCTCAACCCCATGAGGTAATTAACATGCTCCTGATGCTCGGGGGCGCAGTTAATTGCACCAGCCATAATCAAACAGCTAGGAGGATTGGGCCCTGAAAACATCTCTACGTTTTGACGCAGGGATTGTTCAAGCGCTGTATAAACCGAAGGAGTGTCATTCAGCACCTTTAAGGGGCCTTGCTCAACTCTACCTCGGTAAATATCAACAACCTCTCTGAACAAGGCATCCTTATTACCAAATGCGGCGTAGACACTAGGCGCTTTCATCCCAATGGCGGCAACTAAATCAGCCATAGTTGTGCCTTCAAAGCCCTTTTCCCAGAAAACCATCATGGCTTTCTTCAAAGCTTCATCTCGATCAAATGTCCTTGGCCGACCTGCTGGAGACATGATAACCACCCGTTAAAATTAAATATATAATGTAGATTACATAAATGTGTTGACAAAAGCAATGGGGCTATTTAATAATGTAATCCAGGTTACATAAATCAAATTTCTCCATAGTTTGATTGATCGTATCTGATAAACATTTTATTAATTGAAAGGGTTTAACATGAAGATCAACGTCGCCATTATCACCAGCCTCCTTCTTGCTATAGGCTCAGCAGGCACTGCGCTTGCAGACAATAGCAATCCAGATCAATCAAAAAACGTATTTGTCGAAAGAACCTTGCAAGGCCACTGGACGCCTGAAGCTACTGCGACTTCTAACGACAAGCCTGATACCGACAAATCTCTGGATCTGTTTTTTGACGCAGTATTGGATAGGAATGCTCGCGTAACGCCTGCAACACAGGATGATGTAACTAAAACACCTCCTGCATCCGACCTGTTAACAAACCAGTTCGAGTCAAAGTACCGCAAGAACTAGTTTTACTAGCTCATATCCATTTATCTCAGCATATGCATTCACAGTGCATATGCTTTTTTAATTGCATGGACATAACAATATCGTAACGGCGGCTTTGACCTCGGGAAGAATTAAGCCACGACGTTGGTTACCCCATCTGCCCAGGGAATGGGGGTTCTGACAGATGACGCAGGCAATAAGCTACTCACTGCATCAAGACGGCTGATTTGCTCGGAGGAAAGGTCTACCACTACTGCGCCAAGGTTATCCTGCAGTTGTTCTAGTGAGCGTGGTCCGATGATCGGGACGGCACCGTGACTCCCTGCCCAGGCGATGGCGACTTGGCTAGCGCTGACACCAAGTTCTTTTGCAATGGTGATTACGGTGTCGAGTATCTGGGTGCGCTGTGCCGAGTTTTCCGGCTGGAACACTCGGCCACCGAAGCCTTCGGCACGGCCTTGCTCACCTCGACGGTATTTGCCGGTCAACATGCCACCACCCAGCGGTGACCAAGTCACGACGCCGAGCCCCAATGCCTTTGAGGCAGGAAACAGGTCGGTTTCAGATTCGCGATGCACCAAGCTATGCTCAAACTGTGCGGCAGAGATTGGTACAGCGTGGGTCAGCTCAGCTAACGTAACGGCTCGAGCTAGGCGCCAGGCAGCAAAGTTTGATAAACCTGCATAAAGAATTTTTCCTGATCGAGCCAAGTCCTCAAACCCCCGTACGATTTCTTCAATGGGAGTGAAGCCATCTGGATGGTGAGTCCAGTAGATATCGATTCGATCAGTCTTGAGCCGCTTGAGGCTGGCTTCAACAGAGGCTACCAACGCCTTACGGCTATTGCCTGTCACCAGCCGATTGGCGTTGGGTGTGGCTCCGTTGGTGTACTTGGTTGCCAGTACAAACTCTTCTCGCCGCCCCTGTAACAACCTGCCAAGCAGTTCTTCCGACTGGCCGAACTGATAGACATCGGCCGTGTCGATGAAGTTGCCACCTGCGTCCGCATAGGTGTTGAAGACAGCCTCGGCAGCATCGGGATTTGCACCATAGCCCCATCCAGTACCGAAATTCCCTGTGCCCAATGCAACTTGTGAAACCTGCAGTCCAGTCTTACCAAAAATGGTGTATTTCATATTTGTTTTCCTGAATTATTAAAAATAAAGGCAATCATTCATTTGGAAATACTCGTAGAACCGGTACCGTTCTTTATGATCGGATCCTTTATCGTCTTCAATTTTGAACAGCGACACGCCATAGCCTCCAGCGGCATTAACGACAGGGCCATGAGCCACGACCATACCTTGCGTCAGCATCGTGTGGAGATAAAGGTATATATGAGGCAGATGTTTGACTTGACCGGAGCTTATGATTGTGTCTGGTATATCGACAATGTATTGGCAGTGGATGCGGCAGTGATCCACTTACAAACTCGATAGGCTCTGCCAGCGCATATAAGGCTAATAAAACTATTACTACCTCTCGCGAAGTCCACTGCCTTCAAGATGGCTACCTTCTCTAGCAACAGCTAGTATTTCATCCGAAAGCGTGTTGTCAGAAGCTGCTCGAGAAAGAATTAATGCTCCAACCCATTGAGAAAACATGGCAATTGCATTGGCACGTTTTTCCTCTTCGGTACTACCGGGGACCAATGTTGATAAAATTTCAAGAACTGATTCTAGGCCTTCGGCAAATACCTTTTGCACGGCTTTTCCATGCCTGGGTACCTCTGCGGCCAATGTTGAATACATACAAGTAGTCGCAAGGTTGTCGCGGTTTTTTTCAGATAGGTATGAACTCGCAATCCGCTTGAGTGGATTGGGAACTTCAGGATTAGCAATGTGCTCTTTCCATCGACTTGCTGTCCGCTCAGATAAGCGCTGACAAGATTTGGCGATCAAATCCTCTTTGGACTCAAAGTTTTTATAGAATCCCCCACTCGTCAAGCCAGCACTTTTCATCAGATCGCTGATACCGATACCATCGAATCCTTTCTCCCGAAACAACCTGGCAGCTGTCTCCAGCACAATTTCTCGGTTTTCAATGGACTTTGCTCTAGTTACTTTCATCAAATTCCTAAATTATTACAATGCTAATGAGCTGTGACTCTCCATATAGTGTTGCCTACGTCATCGGCTACCAACAGCCCACCTGCCTTGTCAACCAGCACTCCCACTGGCCTGCCTTGCGCATTGTCGTCGGCATCAATAAAACCTGTTAATACATCTATCGGCTTTCCCGACGGCTTTCCCGATTTAAATGGTACAAAAATAACCTTGTAGCCGCTATACGGACGTCTGTTCCATGATCCGTGCTGGCCGACAAACATGCCATTTTCAAATGCCTGTCCCAATTGATTTCCTGTAGCTGTTGTCAAGCCCAAGGATGCGGTATGTGGACCTAATGCATAGTCAGGCACGATGGCTTTTGCTACCAACTCTGGATTTTGTGGGTTTACACGAGTATCTACATGTTGACCATAATAGCTGTAAGGCCAACCATAGAATCCACCCTCCTGAACAGACGTCATGTAATCTGGGACCAAGTCACTCCCGATTTCATCACGCTCATTGACTACCGTCCAGAGTTTCTTGGTTTCTGGTTCCCACACTAAACCATTTGGGTTTCGGATGCCGGAGGCATAGATACGATGGTGACCAGATTCAATATCAACTTCCCAAATGGCAGCACGGCCCTCTTCAATATCCATTCCATTTTCACCAATATTGCTATTGGATCCAACTGTGACATACAACTTACGTCCATCTTCTGTAGCCAGGATATTTTTGGTCCAGTGATGGTTAAGTGGCATGCCTGGAAGATCTATAAGTTTTGTCGGTGCGGCTGCGATGGTCATATCACCTTCGCTATAGGGAAAACTTACTATACTATCGGCATTGGCAACATAAAACCTATCACCAATTAATGCCATACCAAAAGGCGAATGAAGCCCGGCCAAGAAGGTCGATCTGGTTTCGGCAACACCATCACCATCCTTATCCCGCAGCAGGGTAATACGATCCGGACTGACTCCGGTCGCACCTGCCTTGGTCAGGAAATACTTGGCAAACCATCCCTTTATACTGCCTTCCAACCCTTGCATGACAAAGTTGGACTCTGCCACGAGCACATCACCATTTGGTAATTGATATAGCCAGCGAGGATGCTCCAGCAGTTTGGCGTAAGCGACAACCTTGGTACCGGGCGCAGCCTCT
Organism: Methylobacillus rhizosphaerae; assembly: GCF_900187985.1. Classification (GTDB taxonomy): domain Bacteria; phylum Pseudomonadota; class Gammaproteobacteria; order Burkholderiales; family Methylophilaceae; genus Methylobacillus; species Methylobacillus rhizosphaerae. The sequence goes on along the minus strand of NZ_FZOA01000011.1, from coordinate 1,306 downwards.
GGTTTGGTTTCACCTTGCCAACCCACGACCTTAGCTACATGCACTGTGGGAATCGCTGTTTCAACTGGCTGTGGCAAAGTGATATTTTCACCAATGCCGGCAGATACATCATTTTTGGCAGAGTCACCACAAGCACTTAGAGCCATGGCGAGAGTAAAAGGGATGATCAATAATTTCATGAAGATGAGCTTTAACTTGGATTATTTCAAAAGTGACTTAACTGCATCGACCCCAGCTTGGGCACATTCTGCGTCTTCATTGGGAAGGCCACCACTTACGCCAACGGCACCGATGAAACTTTTGCCAGCATGAAGTGGAATACCACCTGCCAATGTCACGAAACCAGGTAGATTCGCGAGACCAGGTGCTGGACCGCCTTTCTTGTCTTTACCAAAGGAAAAGTCTTCAAGCACACTAGTCGGCAACTGCATCTTGGCTGAGTTTTCAGCCTTCAGTCTAGAAAGTTCTGCAGAAGCGATGTAGGCACCATTCGCACGTTGGAAGTAGATGGCATTCGCACCGGCATCCACGACAGTAATACTCATCTTCCAGCCTTTTTCAGCTGCTTTAGTTTGGCAACCTGCTGCGATTTTTTGTGCAGTTTCCAGATTTAACACTGGAGCTGTGTCTAGTGCGAATGCTTGTGTACTCAGACCTAAAGCAACGAGAAGTCCAAAGCCTGTTTTGATGTTCATGATAAAACCCTTGTATTGGTGAAGTAATGATGCGTTCTTTTATATTACGAACGTAATCATAATAAAGGGTTTTGATTGGGTGTCAAATATAAATTACGATCATAATTTAAAATTTATTCGACTCAGGACTGTTTTGACTTCTCCTTAGGCTGCAATAAGTCTTATAAGATCGGGTTTAGCTCAATGACATCTATTTGCAATGTATGCTGCAATCAACAACTTTTAGATACTCTTGCCCCTCTCCTTTATTGCTTAACTGAATCGCCCCCACTTTCCTAGACAGCTCAAGAGCCTCAAACTATGCAAGTTGAGGAGACATCATGAGCAAGCAACAACGTTACACCGAAGAATTCAAACAGGCCGCCGTCAAGCAAGTCACTGAGCGTCAGTTTTCTGTGGCAGAGGTCGCTGAGCGGTTGGGCGTTTCAAGTCATAGCATTTATGCTTGGATCAAGCGATGCGGCACCCCTAAAGACGAACGACAGCACTCCTCTAATCAGCAAGCAGAAATCCGTCGCCTTCAGGCTGAGCTGCGTCGCGTCACGGATGAGCGAGATATCCTAAAAAAGGCCGCCGCGTACTTTGCCAAGCTGTCCGGGTAAAGTACGCAT
>NZ_FZOA01000008.1 GCF_900187985.1 Methylobacillus rhizosphaerae | reverse complement strand
TTATTGTTCACAGTGTCATTAGCTTCCACACCTTGGGCAATGTCGTCCTTGGTCTGTTGCGCCAGGTCAACTTGGTAATCAGTAACGTTGTTCGCATCCTTCGCGCCCGCTGTCACTGTCACTGCAGTAGAACCTGCCGAAGCAGTAGTGCCGTTAGCGTTGACGGTGTAGGTCTTGCTGCCGTCAGCGTTGGTGCTTTCTGCCACGTCATTGACGTTGGTGCCTGCTGCAACCTTGGTGGTCGCTGCTGCGGCAGCGTCATTCAACTGGCTCACGTTCACCGCATCAGTAGCGTCAGTACCCGCTGCCACATTGGTGATCTTGGTGTTGTTGACGTTGATACCACCTGTAGTGACGCTAGGGCCACCATTGATAGTCAGGCCGTCATTGTTGATGACAGTGTTGCCAGTCGTAACGCTACCGCTGCTTCCCAGGTCAACATTCTCAGCCAGTTTAATGTTCAGGGTATCGCTGCCATCTGCATCCACACCGATGTTGCCTTCGGTCAGGTTGCCGGTTGCGCCGCCCTTCACATTCAAGGTCTCGCCCAGTTTGCGCTCGACGTTGGTACCAGTGTCACCAGCAAAGGCCAGTGGGGTATCTGCCAATTCGGTCACTGAGTTGTCCACATAGTTCTTGTTAACGACGTGGTCGCCTTCAGTGATCGGGCCATCATAGTGCGCACCGCTGTTGTCAACATAGAAGTTGTCGCCAGCAGTCAGGTTAGTGGTATTGACGTTGGTCGTAGTCACGGTGTCGCCAGTGATCGTGGTGCCACCGTTGACAGTGATGCTGTTGTTCACTGTCAGGTCGTTTGCCAGATCAAAGGTAACGTCGTTGCTATCCGCTGCCTTGCTCACCACGATGTTGCCATCGGCGTTGTTCAGATCAACATCGGTGCCAGTCGTGCTCTCAGGGCCAACATTGGTCGAATTAGCACCTTGCGCACTGACGTTCCAGCCAGCATTAGCTGCTGTGGACACGTCGTTGAGCTGGCTCACGTTCACCGCATCAGTATCATTTACACCAGCAGCCACATTAGTGATAGTAGTACCACCGGCGTTGATACCCACGTTGGTAATGCTTGGGCCACCAATAATGGTCAGACCATCATTGTTGATCATGGTGTTGCCGGTGGTAACGCTAGTGACGTTGAGGTTTGGATTCAATGCCACCTTCACGCCGTCAGCGTCTGCTGTGGTGGTGATGTTGTCATCACCATTGACAGCTACGGTGTCACCCAGTTTCTTGGTGCCAGTAGTACCGCTGTCGCCGGTGAAGGTCAGGCCGTCGTTCTCAACTGCATCAACTGCGTCCTTGACGTTCTGTGCTACATCAACTTCGTAGTCGGTAACGTTGTTAGCGTCTTTGGTACCAGCAGCCACGGTGACGTAGCTGGAGCCAGCAGAGGCACTGGTGCCATCTGCGTTGACGGTGTAGGTGGTGCTACCGTCAGCGTTCACTGTTTGAGCGACGTCATTGACGTTGGTGCCTGCTTCAACCTTGGAGGTCGCTGCAGCAGCGGCTTCGGTCAATTGGCTTACGTTGACAGCGTCGGTGTTGTTCACACCGGCTGCTACGTTGGTGATGGTAGTGCCACCGGCGTTGATACCCACGTTGGTAATGCTTGGGCCACCAATAATGGTCAGACCATCATTGTTGATCATGGTGTTACCAGTAGTGACGCTAGTGACGTTGAGGTCCTGGTTCAGAGCAACTTTCACGCCGTCAGCATCCGCTGTGGTGGTGATGTTGTCATCACCATTGACAGCTACGGTGTCACCCAGTTTCTTGGTGCCAGTAGTACCGCTGTCGCCGGTGAAGGTCAGGCCGTCGTTCTCAACTGCATCAACGGCGTCCTTGACGTTCTGGGCTACATCCACTTCGTAGTCGGTGACGTTGTTGGCATCTTTCGCGCCCGCTGCCACGGTGACATAGCTGGAACCAGCAGAGGCAGTTGCACCATCCGCATTCACGGTGTAGGTGGTGCTGCCGTCAGCGTTCACTGTTTGAGCAACGTCGTTGACGTTGGTGCCTGCTGCTACCTTGGAAGTTGCAGCAGCAGCAGTTGCAGCCAACTGACTTACGTTCACGGCATCCGTGTCCGCCGAACCAGCGGCCACATTGGTAATACGACGTTCGCTACCTGCCGTCCCTACGCTGACTTCACCCACCGGTGAAGTACCTGCGACAGGAATAGGATCACCATTGGCATCCAGCGGTTGATAAGGACTATCACCCAGCGTAGCACCATCTGCCACGCTGCCTGCACCCAATGCAACACTGTTTTCGGCAGTAACTGTAGCACCAGTACCCAGCGCAACTGCGCCGGAAACATCAGCCGAGGCATTTTGGCCAAGTGCTGCGCCAGCCACTGTACCGGCTGTCGTTGCGCCGCCCAGGTATGTTGCTACTGCACCATCACCGAATGCCGCACCGCCGTTACCGGCACGTGCAGAGGCGCCTGTTGCAACAGAACCTGTTGCAATCGCATCGTAACCTATAGCAATACTCTTCTCACCCAGTGCCTGCGCTGTTACGCCAACAGCAACTGCCTGATCAGCCACCTTGGTGTCGTCACCAATGGCGACCGCCTGTGTGCCATCGAAGGCAATGCGATCACCCAGCAGCACGCTCTGGCTGGTGCCGTCGAGCTCCTGGCCGCTACCCACGGCCATGACGTTGCTGACATCGTTGATGGTGTTGTCGTTGCCCGCGATGAAGCTGTCTGTAGCGCCAGTGACCTTGTTCCCTGCACCGGCGATGGAAACATTCTCGATATCGGAGGCTTCATTTTCAAAACCCTGCACTGAGGACATCTTGGCGTTGGACACATTGCTGTGCATGCCTGTCACCAGCACGTTGTTGCCGTTATCCAGCGTGTTGCCCGCACCGATCACGCCCACTTGACCGAGCTTGGTATCGTTGTTACGGATCAAGTCAGAAATGGCGTTGGGGTTGATCGACTCATGAATGCCACTAACATTAATCTGATCATCGTAGGAATTGGTGATGGTGTTGCCATAACCAGCGACCAATGCGCCATTGCTGTCCTGCACGTTGTTGGCTGAGCCAGTCACGGTGACGGCAACGCCGCTGAACGTCTTGTTGTTGGTCGTGGTATCCGTGGCGGAAGTGCCACGTGTGCCCACGGTGTTGTAGGCCCCTGTAATGTTAGAGAAAGCACCCTGCGCGACGAACTGCGCTCCAAGCAGGCCAGTAGCCTGGATGTTCTGGTTAACCAGCAGGTTGTTGCTGTTACCGATCACCGTGGAATACAGGCCCTGCGAGTTGGCGTTGTCACCGATAAGCGTTGTACCACGGCGGAAAGCACCAGTATGTCCGCTACGGTTGCCAGTGACTGTTGAGTGGCCGATGTGGATAGCATCGACACCTGCATAGGCAGTCTCACCGATGGCGATGGTGCCGACCTGTGTGGCGTCTGCATTGCTACCCAAAGCCACGCTGTTGTTGCCAGCGAGCGAATAGGTGCCGAGGGCGATTGCGTTGGTTCCGGTTGCGCGCGCACCTGCACCGATACCGACAGACTGCGAACCAGCGGTCGTGACGGCGGCGGAAACCTGCGTGCCGATAGCAACACCGCGAGCTCCCGTTACAGACGTGTTATAGCCGATCGCTGTACCGTTGGCAGCAGCAGCAGCGACATTCGCACCGCGACCTGCCGCGATGGAATCAGCCGCAGCGGCTGTGCTGTCGCCCAGCGAAATGCTGTTTGCGCCACTGGCAAGGCTGCTGTAGCCCAGCGCTGTCGCCCCTGAAGCAGAGGCAAGGCTTGAAGTACCAATGGCCGTACCATTGGAAGCCGCTGCCGTGGTCGAGGCATTGGCACCCGCCGCCATGGAGTTGGCACCCAACGCGCCATCATTGTCATAGTTGCTTCCAGTGCCGGTGGCAGTGGAGTTCACATCATAATAATGTGTCGTGGCCTCGTCCTGCGCAGCCTTCAATTGGCTGACGTTCACCGCGTCGGTGTCTTCTGCACCAGCAGCGACGTTGGTGACACGACGTTCGTTGCCACTGCTGCCTACCGATACTTCACCCACTGGTGCCGTACCTTCGATGTCGGCCAAGTCACCTGTCGGGCTGTAGGCATCGTTGCCCAAGGTACTGCCGTCGGCAACGCTGTTGGCACCCAAAGCTACGCTGCCAGCATGGCTGACAGTTGTGTCGCTACCCAGTGCCACGCCGTCAGCTTCACTGACTGTGGCGTTATTACCCAGTACCATGGCGCCACCAGCGCTTACGGTATTGCTGTTGCCGACGACGCGCACGCCTTCTAGCGCGCCGGTGATGGTGTTGTCGTTACCAACTACACCGCTGTTGTTGGCATCAATAGTGCCGTTGTCGTTACCCAGTGAGTAAGTGCCGGAGCCGTTGATGGTGGTTGGGTCGCCAATAGCGCCTGAGCGGTCACCCGTCACCACGTTGCCTGTGCCGATGCTGATGCTGCTGACGCCCGTGGCCTGTGCCCCCGTGCCAATGGCGATGGCGTTGACCGCTTTCGATTTGGCGCCGTAGCCGATCGCCACGGCTTGGCTTGCGTACGTCCAGGCCGAGTCGCCGATCGCGATAGTGCGGTTGGTCACCGTGCCCTTGGTTTCGTCGGGGAAACCGCCTTCGTAGACCGCGCCGTTGCCTGCCCAGCGGCCGATGGCCACGTTCCGGCTGCCCTTGGTGCCCCATCCCGACGTATCGCCCATGGCCACGTTCGAGTCGCCGTTCACATAGGCGCCGGACTGCAGGCCCACGGCCGTGTTGCGAGAACTGTTGATCGCGGCCGAGCCCACGAACTGGCCGGCCATGCTGCCGAGCGCGGTATTCGAGAAGCCATAGACATTGCCGCCCGCGCTTCCGCCCAATGCTGTATTCGAGTCGCCAGTGACACGGGTACCGGCGGTCTGGCCGACAGCGGTGTTGGAGTTTCCGAGGACCACGGTGCCCGAGTTGGCGGTGCCTATGGCGAGATTGTTGGATCCGCTGCTGTTCGCCCCAGCGTTGTCGCCGATCCAGACGTTGGCCTGTTGATTCGTAGCCGTGGGGGTGGAGTTCTTGCCCGCGCCATAGCCGATGGACACGCCGCCGGCGTATGCATTGGCTTCGTAGCCCATGGCAATGCTGCCGATGCCCGCCGCCTTGGCGCTAACGCCTGCAGCCAGGCTGTTGGGACCTGTGGCGCCGTCGTTGTCGTAGTTGCCGCCGACGACGCCGTTGTCGTTGACGCTGTAGTAGTGCACCGCACCCGCCGCCGCCGAACTGGAGACGGCCCGCAGTTGCGCCACGTTCACCGCGTCGCTGTCGGCGGCGCCCGCTGCCACGCCCGTGATCTGGCGGTACTGGCCGTTGGCCGCGTCGCCCACGCTCACGGCCGCCAGGGTGCCGGTCGTGGCGGTGATGGCGGCGGCCTGCGCGGCCGTGGCGCCCGGCGGGACGTAGCCGGCCACCCCTTCGGCCGTGCTCGCCACGGCATAGCGGCCCAGGGCCACGCCGCCGGGCACCGTCACACGGGTATCGCTGCCCAGGGCGACCGCGCCGTGGACGAGGGGGTCGTCGTATTCGGCGCTCAGGCTCACCCGGTTGCCCAGCACGAAGGCGTCGCTCAGGCCCGAGTAGTAGAAGGCGCCGAGCTGGTTGTCGTTGCCGATCGCGTAGCTTTGCGTGCCGTTGACCACACTGTTCGTGCCGATCGTGCCCGAGTAGTCGTTGCGCGTTTTGGCTTCGTTGCCCAGGGCGATGCTGGACTCAACATAGACCTCCGAGTTGGTGCCAATGGCGATCGAGTCCGGGTCGTTGGCAACCCAAGCGCCGTAGCCAATGGCGATGCTGCGTTCGGGCTCGGCGCTGGCATCATTGCCGATCGCAATGGCGTTGTCACCACTAGCCTGCAGATCACCAAATCCAAAGGCAATTGAGTTCTGACCCAGATTGCTCGAAGCCCAGCTACTGGCGTAAGCAACTGCATCTGCACCTGTAGCGCCTGTGATATTGCCCAGGGTGGCGAAACCCCCGTTACCCTTGGGAATCTGGCAGGTCCAGGGGCCTGTTGAGCCAGGACGGGCGCAACTGATGCCAGTCGGACTGATCACCGACATAAAGCCATCAATGACCACATCCGCTTGCGCTGGTGCAGAAAGCCCGGCCAGTACCATGCCAACAGCAGTCAGGCCACAGCATATGCCGCTGCTTTTTGTACTTGCGCTGCCAGCTGCCACGGCGGGTACCACACCGCTGCCTGCGCCAAGGTTGATACCTAGTGCGAGATTATCACGATTCATGCCCAGTACGCGCGTGGCGCGGCGCAAGGCAGACATGATACGACGACGCAGTCCTTTATTGAAGACCTTGCGTCCAGCTTCAAAAGCATTCCTATCCCTACCCATACATCCTCCCTTTGTCCATATTCAAAATGAATTGAGAGGGATTTAGCCATATATCCAGACATCCAAATTGCAAACTATTGTTAATTTCTCTGAACTTTCATACGGTTAGATCCGGAAATGGCTTGCCTAGGCAGCGAATCCCACCTTTGTAAATATATGTAAACAGATGGGCGCGACAGCCAGATATCAGGGGGAGCAGGCGATGTTGAGTGCTGAGGGTGCTGCGCTTTGATGGCGTTGTATTTTTCCGGGGGGGTTGCAAGGTTCGCAGTGTTGAATCCAGAATGGGCAGCGCATGGTGATGGATGCGTCATATTGTTGTGAAGAGGACGGGCAAACCCCACTCGCTGAGCGGCGGATTACAGAAAACCGGTTAAAGGAGCTCGGCTTTGCTGGCCGAGGGTGGTTCCCGGCAAGTGAGTTGCTTCCGTACATTGTTTTCCAGGTATTGGGTGCCATTGCTGCCGCTGCGGTGCTTTATGTGATCGCCAGTGGTGCTCCGGGCTTTGATGTAAGCCAGGGTTTTGCTTCCAACGGATATGGCGACCATTCTCCCGGCCACTATTCTCTGCTGGCAGCAGCAGTGAGTGAAGTTGTGATGACCATGTTCTTCCTGTTGGTGATTCTTGGTGCTACGGATAAGCGCGCGCCTGCCGGTTTTGCACCGTTGGCGATTGGTTTTGCGTTGACACTGATTCACTTGATCAGCATTCCTGTCACCAATACTTCCGTGAACCCGGCACGTAGCACTGGTGTTGCATTGTTTGTGGGTGATTGGGCCATTGACCAGCTCTGGCTGTTCTGGCTGGCTCCTATCGTGGGTGCGATACTTGGTGCCGTTGCCTACAAGATCATCGCCACAAAAGAATAAAATAAGACACGCCAGCCGCCTTGCCGTTGATTTTCCAGGCAAGGCGGCTAACTACCCTATCCAGCCCTATTTGCTACCATGCCGGATATCCTGCTTTTCACAGTAACAGCAGTTTTCACGCTGCCGGGTCGGGCAGGTCCTGTGCTCGCTCCAGGCATTCCCAGTCATCCTGACTTTTCCTCAATCCGGGCAGGAACGCCAATCCGCCTAGTCACGCCGGACAGTCTGCGCATTGACACTCTAGGACGACTATAGGTGTCGCTCAGCATCCTGCCGCTGGTGCAGTATCCGGATAACGTCCAGATGGTCGGCATAGTCCAGGAAATACACCACATGCGAGCCACATAGGTACTTCTGGTAGCCCGGCAACACCGAGGGCCGCCCCTGCTTCGTGCCTGCCACTAGCCCCTCGAATGTTGCCACAAGATCGCGATAATAGCTGTCTGCCTGCTCTATCGACCAATGCCTGAACGTGTAGAGCCAGATTTCTTCAAGGTCGGCTTCGGCCAGCGGCGAAAGACGGTAGGTCTTAACCATGCCGCGCGTGCATACGGTTCAAGAACGCCTCGCTGTCGAACGGGCGCGGCTCGCCGGATTCGCGGCCAGCATGCAGCGCATCTTGCAGTGCCTTCACCTTGGCTTCGTGTTCCTCCAGCAGTCGCAATCCAGCCCTGACTACATCGCTGGCAGAGCCATAGCGCCCGCCTTGGACCTGGGTATCAATAAAATTGGTGAAGTGCGGCCCAAGGGCCACTGATGTATTTTTGCTCATGATGTTCTCCTGTCGTTTTACCAATATATATTAACTGTTGGTACATTACTATATTCCATGACACTCAGGTTACCAGTGTTGAGATGCAGCACTACGGACATGAGCCATCATCAGACAATGCATTGTTCTGCCGTCCAGTTTTTCAGAAATACAGATTCCCCATGGCACTGAGGTTTATCTGATCACCGCCAGCGTCAATCAGGTGGATACCCTTTCGCTTATCTCTCGATCCCGTTAGTCTTACAATCTGGATATGTCAGCATCACCAGGCAGGTATCTGCAGGAAACTGCAAACTAGGTGTTGCAAGGAAAACCAATACACAGGAGCCAATGATGAGTATCCCGGTTGAACTGGAAAACCTGGCGGACGTTATGTCACGTTATCGTTTTGCCTATCTGATGACGGTCAGTGACCAGGGTTCACCGCATGCGGTGCAGGTGGCGGCGAGCCTGCAAGGCAATGTATTGATGGTCGAGAATACCGGCAAGCGCACACGCCACAATGCGCTGGCGCGGCCTGTGGTGAGCCTGGTCTGGCCGCCGCAATCTGAAACGGATTACTCATTGATTGCCGATGGAGAGGCTGCGGTGGTGGATGCATCGTTGCATATCACCCTGACACGTGCCGTGCTGCACCGCCCACGCGCCTCTTCCTCGCCTGACAAACAGCCGGGAAGCTGTGGTACCGATTGCGTGGAGATCAGCCTGGCGTAGCTTTAGTCTTTTGCAGTAGAGCTTGTGCTTGTTGCTAACTCACCAGAGCAGTAGCCACTTCCGGAAACGCCTTGAGTACTTTCTTGTCCATTGTGACAAGCTTTGTATCCAGGCGTTGCGCCAGCGCAACGAACTCGCAGTCATAGGCAGAGCATTCGCTGTCACGCACCAATTCCAGCACGTCATGTGAATGTATCTGGAATTCGAATCCCCTCATGAGCGATTCAGCTTCGGTCCGCAAGCTACTGACTTGCTCAAAAGTTAACATTCCCCGGCGGAGATACCCAGCCAGGATATTCCTGAATTCGCTTCTCCACAGGAGTGGAGCTGCCCACTCCTGTTCCCGCTGCAGCAGGCGCTCAGCGGCCTCAGTAAATTCGCCAGGCAAATACAAGTACGCCAGGACATTACTGTCCACGACAATCATTCACGCCCTCTGCGCTTGGCTGCATCAATATCGTTTACCATGAACTGCCCCTGCGGCAAGTCGGCTCGCAGTTCACGCGCGCACGCCATCACCTGCAAATCCATTGTCGGGCGCCCTGCCGCATGGCGCACACCTCCATGGATTGAAGGTGGCTATACTGCCATCAGGCCAGGTTCAGAGCAGTTCTTCGCGCAGTTGTGCGGGGGATTTGATGGATAGCAGGCCGGGGGCGATGTCGAATGCGGTTTTGGCACCGTACTGGCCTTGTGCGTTCAGGCGGCAAGCGGCGCGGGCATAGGCGACGAGGACGCTGGCGGTGAATTCCGGGTTGCTGTCGAGTTGCAGCGCGTATTCGATGACCTGCGTGTGGGCTTCGCTGGTGTTGCCGCTGCGGATGACAAAACCGCCGTGCGGCATGCGGTTGTGTTCGGTGCGCAGGGTTTCTTCGCTGATGAAGTTCACGCTGGTGTCGTAATCGGCAAAATAATCGGGCATGGTGACGATGGCCTGTTCGACTGCGGCTGCGTCAGCACCCTCTTCCAGCACGACATGGCATTCCCGCGTATGCTTCTGCCGGGTTGTCAGTTCAGGACGTGTGCCGCTGCGCACTTGCTTGATGGCTTCCGGCGAAGGCAGCGTATATTGCACGCCTGCCTTGACGCCAGGCACACGGCGGATGGCATCGGAATGTCCCTGGCTGAGTCCCTTGCCCCAGAAGGTGTAGGTTGCGCCATCGGGCAGCAGGGCTTCGCCGTACAGACGGTTGAGGGAGAACATGCCTGGATCCCAGCCGATGGCGATCAGCGCTGTCTTGCCATTTGCCTTTGCGGGCGCATCGACGGAAGCAAAATATTCCGGGATGCGTGCGTGAGTATCAAAGCTATCGACGGTATTGAACATCGCCGCCATTTCCGGCCCCTGGTGCGGCAGATCGTCCTTGGAGCCGCCGCACAGGATCAGGACATCAATCGCATCGCGGTAATCTGGCAGGCTGGCAATGGGATGCACGGCTGTCTGCGCAGACAGTGTTTGTACGGACTCCGGCGCCCGGCGGGTAAACACGCCGACCAGTGCCATGTCGGGATTCCTGGCGATGGCAGCTTCAACGCCGCGACCCAGGTTACCGTAACCGGCGATGCCGATACGGATTTGCTGCTGACTCATGAACAATCCTTCTTCAATCCTGCGGCACTAGCCGCCTGTGCACGATGCAGTGCTATTTATGCCGGGAACACCCCGGTGGAAAGGTAACGGTCGCCGCGGTCACAGACGATGGAAACGATCACGGCATTTTCCACCTGTCTGGAGAGTTGCAGTGCGGCATAAAGCGCGCCACCAGAGGAAATACCGGCAAAAATGCCTTCTTCCTGCGCCAGTCTGCGCGTGGTTTTTTCAGCGTTCTGCTGGTTGACATAGATCAGGCTGTCTACCCGGCTTGGGTCGTAGATGGTAGGCAGGTATTCTTCCGGCCATTTACGGATGCCGGGAATTTGCGCGCCTTCTTCCGGCTGCACGCCGATTACCTGAATATCGGGGTTCTGTTCCTTGAGGTAGCGCGAGGTGCCCATGATGGTGCCGGTGGTGCCCATGCTGGAAACGAAGTGCGTCACCTTGCCTTCGGTATCGCGCCAGATTTCCGGGCCGGTGCCTTCATAATGCGCCAGCGGGTTGTCCTGGTTGCCGAACTGGTCGAGCACGATGCCCTCGCCTTCAGCCTGCATCTTGAGTGCGACATCGCGGGCCAGCTCCATGCTGCCATCCCTGGGAGTCAGCACCAACTCAGCGCCATAGGCTTTCATGGCCTGGCGGCGTTCCATTGTTTGGTTATCGGGCATCACCAGCACCATTTTATAACCGCGCATGGCAGCTGCCATGGCGAGGGCAATGCCGGTATTGCCAGAGGTGGCTTCAATCAGGGTATCGCCCGGCTTGATATCGCCACGGGCTTCCGCACGCCTGATCATGGAAAGCGCCGGTCTATCCTTGACCGAGCCTGCTGGATTATTACCTTCCAGCTTGAGCAGTATTGTGTTGCTGGTCTTGCCTGCCATGCGTTGCAGTTTGACTAGCGGGGTATTGCCTACAAAATCATCCAGAGTTTTATACATGGTTGTTCAATCAGTGACGGGACATGCCCGGAATTCGAAATCAGGCTTTCTTGTGGAAGGCCAGCAGGATGGCGAACACGCCCAAACCGGCAAATGCGATGAGTGACAGCTGGGGAATGGTCAGGCCAAACAGGGTCCAGTCTATGGCGGAACATTCGCCTGTTCCCTTGAAAATCAGGTCCAGCGCCTTTTTCAATGGGAAGCTTTCCATGATGTAATCAAACCCTGCGCCACACTCCGCCATCACTTTGTCCGGGTTTGCCTGAATCCAGACATGGCGTGCGGCAATACCAACCCCTGTCGCGGCAACCAGCAATTGCAACAGGCCATACACCTTGCGGCCAAGATTGCAGGGATTGTGTAATGCGGCCAGCAGGAACAGTACGCCCAGCGCCATGAATGCAATACGCTGGGAAATACACAGGGGACAAGGCTCCAGATTGTATTTCTGTTGCAGGAACAAGGCCAGGCCCACCAGGCCGAAGCTTGCGATAAAGCCAAGGAAATATCCGCGGCGTCCACCAAACAGTTTATTGCACATAAATACAACCCCAGCACTTATAATGAAAGTCCGGCAATTGTAACGGATACTCCCCGGTTAGCACCAACCCCGGCATGCTTTCCCCGAAAACAGACGCAATATGACAGACCCTCAGCGCATTCTCAGCGTGACCGAGCTCAACCGCATGGCACGCAGCATCCTGGAGCAGAGCTTTCCCCTGTTCTGGATCAGTGGTGAAATTTCCAACCTGACCCGTGCCGCATCCGGCCACTGGTATTTTTCCCTCAAGGATCAGGGAGCGCAGGTTCGCTGCGTGATGTTCCGCGGCCGCAACAGCGCGCTGGACTGGATACCGCGCGAAGGCGACAAGGTTGAAGCACGGGCGGTAGTTACCCTGTACGAGGCACGAGGCGATTTTCAGCTCACAGTTGAATTCCTGCAACGGGCAGGGTTGGGCAATTTGTTCGAGGCGTATGAAAAACTCAAGGCCCAACTTGCGGCCGAGGGGCTGTTTGCCGCCGAGCACAAGCAGGCCATCCCGCCTCATCCGCGCCAGATCGGCATTGTGACATCACCAGATGCGGCGGCCTTGCGGGATGTGCTGTCCACTCTCAGGCGCCGCATGCCATCGGTCAATGTCATCATTTACCCTGCGCCAGTGCAGGGAAAAGGCGCTGCCGCGCTGATTGCCCAGGCCATACGCACCGCTGACCAGCGTGCGGAATGCGATGTGCTGATTGTCTGCCGCGGTGGTGGCAGCATCGAGGATTTGTGGCAGTTCAACGAGGAAATCGTGGCGCGCGCCATTCATGCCTGCCACCTGCCCGTGATCAGTGCTGTGGGCCACGAGACGGATTTCACGATTGCTGATTTCGTAGCAGACCATCGTGCGGCAACGCCCACTGCCGCCGCCGAGCTGACCACACCAGACCGCCAGTCATTGTTACGTAGCCTGCAACTCCATCGCGACCGCCTGGCGCGCACCATGCAGAACCACATCGATCAGCGCAACCAGAAGCTCGACTACCTGAGTCGGCGGCTTGTTTCGCCCCTGCAACAGGCAGAACACAGGCGCCAGCACCTGCAGCAACTCCAGTTACGCCTCATGCGTGCCATGGAGCAACGATTACAACGACAACAGCAGCGCTGGTTGGGCCTGCAACAAAGTCTTGCCCACCTCAACCCGCATGCTGTCCTGCAACGCGGTTATGCCCTGGTGGAGAAAGCGAATGGCGAACTGGTTCACCACAGCGGGCAACTGGCAGCTGGGGATATGGTCAGGCTCAAATTTGGACAGGGCAGCGCGGAAGCAGAAATCAGCAAGCCCCTCCCCTGAAGGCAGGCTCAGTGAGTGGAAATCCTGCGTAAATAAGCCAGCAGCACAATGGCATGGTTGTGCACGGGATCACGCGCGCCATAGACCAATGTGACTTTCTGCTTCCTGGCGACTTCCAGTACCTCCCTGGCATCCTCAACGCGACTCTCCAGCTCTGCATTGTATTGCGCCCGAAATTCTTCCCATCTTGCCGGGTCGTGCCCAAACCACCTCCTCAAGTCCGGGCTGGGCGCCAATGCCTTGCACCATAAATCCACGGCAGCCCGCTCTTTTGTCAGGCCACGAGGCCATAAACGGTCAACCAGGACGCGGAATCCGTCGCTGGGAGACGCTGGATCGTACACACGCTTGATTGCCAGGCTCATTGCCTTATTCCTCCTTTGCAATCGCTGGATGAGGCGCTGATACTGCTCAGGGTATTGAACATGTGAGACGCCTGCTCTCCTGTCCTGCACACCTCATTCGATGAACTTAGTTCACAATTTTATGCAATAGGCTCCAAATACGGTACACTTTTCCCCACTATCATCCTGTTTCTGCATCAGTTGCACAACAGCAGGCGGCCCATAAGCCAGCCTCAATAACATAGCATCAGGGGAACACCATGAAAAAAAACATTATCCTGTTACCGTTAGTCTGTAGCGCCCTGCTGACAGCCTGCGCGACCACCACCAATTCCAGCATGTCTGGCGTGGAGCGCAAACAATTCCTCATGCTGTCTGAAGCAGAGGTGGAAAGCATGTCCAGCGAGAGTTATTTATCCGCCCTGAAAGAGGCCAGCTCGAAAAAAGCCCTCAACACCGACAGCAAGGAAGTCACACGCGTCCGTAACATTTCCAACCGCCTGATCGCGCAGACGGCTGTTTTCCGCAACGATACCAACAGCTGGAAATGGGAGGTCAATGTTGAGGAAAGCGACCAGATCAATGCCTATTGCATGCCGGGCGGGAAAATCATGGTGTATACCGGCCTGATTGATAAGCTCAAGGCTACCGATGATGAACTTGCCGCTGTGATTGGCCACGAAATCGCCCACGCCCTGCGTGAACATGGACGTGAGCGCATGTCGATTGCCGCCGTGCAGAACGGCCTGCTGACAGGCCTGGGCATTGTGGCCGCGACTTCCAAGAACGGCACTGTCGCCACTGCTGGTGTGGGTGCCGCAGCATTGGGCGCCAACCTGCTGTTCTCCCTGCCCAACAGCCGTGAGCAGGAGCGCGAAGCTGACCGTATTGGCCTGGAACTCGCTGCGCGGGCCGGGTACAACCCCAATGCAGCTGTCACTCTCTGGCAGAAAATGAGCGCCCAGAGTGAGGGTGCCCCGGCTGAGTTCCTCAGCACTCACCCATCCAATGAAAACCGTATCAGCGACCTGCGCAGCCTGATACCAAATGTCATGCCGCTTTACCAGCAAGCCAAAAAATAAGTTTATCCGGGGCAAGCCAGGCGGCTTGCCCTCTCCTTCCCTCCTGTAAAAACAGTCAGTTATATATCCGCAGTCAATCTATCCTGCTTTCAGGTAAAATAGCGCTTTTTTAGCTACCACTATCCGGAATTTGTCATGAGTCAATTGCAATCCATTATTGAAGACGCATTTGAGCGTCGCGCCGAAATTACTCCCGCCACTGCCAGTGCTGAAGTCAAGGATGCTGTATTCAGCGTGCTTGCCGACCTGGACAGCGGCAAGCTGCGTGTCGCAGAACGTACTGATGGCCAGAACTGGGTGACTCACCAGTGGATCAAGAAGGCTGTGCTGCTTTCATTCCGCCTGGAAGACAATGTATTGCTGGATGACGGTGTCACCAAATACTTCGATAAAGTGCCGCCCAAGTTTGCCAATTACACTGAAGAAGATTTCAAGGCTGGCGGTTTCCGCGTTGTGCCCAATGCCATCGTGCGCCGTGGTTCATTCATTGCAAAAAATGCTGTGCTGATGCCGTCCTACGTCAACATCGGCGCTTATGTCGGTGAAGGCACCATGGTCGATACATGGGCTACCGTCGGTTCCTGCGCCCAGATCGGCAAGAATGTACACTTGTCCGGCGGTGTCGGCATCGGCGGCGTGCTGGAGCCTGTACAGGCTGGCCCTACCATCATTGGCGACAACTGCTTCATCGGCGCACGTTCCGAAGTGGTTGAAGGCGTGATCGTGGAAGATAACTGCGTAATTTCCATGGGCGTCTATATTGGCCAAAGCACCAAGATCTATGACCGCGAAACCGGCGAAATCCACTATGGCCGCGTTCCTGCAGGTTCCGTCGTGGTAGCTGGCAACCTGCCTTCCAAGGATGGCAGTTACAGCCTCTACTGCGCCGTCATCGTCAAGAAAGTCGATGAAAAGACCTTGGGTAAAGTGGGTATCAACGAGCTGTTACGCGGTATTTAAGCACCACTACAACAGTCGCAATACCAAGTGTTTTTCGGTGAAGACTAACTTGGGTTGATGCCCAAGTTAAGGCATCAGTCGTGTCGGAGCCAAAAACACTTGAGAGAAGCTGCATTGCAGGCTGAGCCTGCACCCCTGAAAACCCGGGCCAACCCCGGGTTTTTCATTGCCCATAGCAGCACTGACTCTCCCCGCCGCCGGGGCAAATGTCCGGGAGACCGGATGGCTGATGTAGAATAGCTGCTGTTCAACCATACAAGACCGATATCCATGAAGCTTTACGGTATCCCCAACTGCAACACTGTGAAAAAAGCACGCCAATGGCTGGATCAACACGGTGTGCAATACGAATTCCACGATTTCAAGAAATCCGGTATCAGCGCAGAGACGCTGCAGCAATGGCTGACCCAGGTGGAATGGGAGAAGCTGGTCAATCGTGCCGGCATGACCTGGCGCGGCCTCAGTGACGCAGAAAAAGCGGCAGTAACAGACAATGCTTCTGCCTCCAGCTTGATGCAGGAAAAAACCTCAGTCATCAAGCGGCCTGTGCTGGTCAAGGATGACACTATCCTGAATCTTGGTTTTACCGAGGCAGCTTATGAAAAGCTGTTTGCCGCATGAGCAAGACACTGGAACTGGCAAAAGACCTGATTGCCCGCCGCTCCGTCACGCCTGATGACCAGGGATGTCAGGAGCTGCTGATTTCCCGGCTTGAGCCGCTGGGTTTCAAGATAGAGCGCATGCGTTTCGGCGATGTGGACAATTTCTACGCGCGGCGCGGCACCAGCGGGCCCTTGCTCGTATTCGCCGGACATACGGATGTCGTGCCCACGGGGCCGGTTGAACAATGGCATACGCCACCGTTCGAGCCCACGATCAAGGATGGCATGTTGTACGGACGCGGCGCCGCTGACATGAAAACCTCGCTGGCCGCCTTCATCACCGCCATCGAGGCATTCGTGGCAGACCATCCCGAGCATCCCGGCTCCATCGGCCTCATTATTACCTCTGACGAAGAAGGCATTGCCGTTAACGGCACAGTCAAGGTGGTGGAAATACTCAAGGCACGCAATGAGCTGATTGATTTCTGTATTGTCGGTGAACCCACGTCCAGCAAGGTCGTCGGTGACATGATCAAGAATGGCCGCCGCGGCTCGCTTTCAGGCCGCTTGACCGTCAAGGGTATTCAGGGCCATATCGCCTATCCGCATCTGGTCAAGAACCCGATTCACCTGGCGGCGCCTGCGATCAAGGATATGGTGGAAACTGTCTGGGATGAAGGCAATGCATACTTCCCGCCGACCTCATGGCAGATTTCCAATATGCATGGCGGCACCGGTGCCACCAATGTCGTGCCGGGCGAGGTGGAAATCCTGTTCAACTTCCGTTTCTCCACCGCCAGTACTGCTGACAGCCTCAAGCAACGTGTGCATGCAATCCTGGACAAACATGAGCTGGATTACACGCTGACCTGGGAGTTGTCCGGCAACCCTTTCCTCACGCCCAAGGGCTCACTGGTCACGGCTATTTCAGCGGCTATCGAGCAGGCATTTGGCGTGACACCAGAGCTATCCACCAGCGGCGGCACTTCCGATGGTCGCTTTATCGCCGATATTGCTGACCAGATTGTTGAATTCGGCCCGCTGAACGCCACGATCCATAAACTCAATGAATGCGTTGCCGTGGCAGACATCGAACCCCTGCAACATGCATACAAACTTACCCTGGAAGCACTGCTGAAATGACGAGATTTCCCAACCTTACCGAAGACCTCCACACCATACGCGACTGGCTGCGTTTTGCCGTCAGCCGGTTCGAGGAAGCCAATATCTTCTTCGGTCACGGTACCGACAATGCCTATGATGAAGCAGTCTGGCTGATTCTGTCTGCCCTGCACCTGCCTCATGACACCCTGGAAAATTTCCTTGATGCGCGGCTGCTTGCACCCGAACGCCATCGCCTGCAGGAGCTGATTCGCCGCCGTGTCACTGACCGCACACCCACGGCCTATCTGGTGAATGAAGCCTGGCTCAAGGGATTCAAGTTCTATGTGGATGAGCGGGTAATCGTGCCGCGCTCCTTCATCGCAGAACTGCTGGAAGACGGCTTGAGCCCCTGGGTAGAGTATCCGGAAATGGTAGAAAGCGCTGCTGACATCTGCACTGGCAGCGGCTGTCTGGGCGTGCTGCTTGCCAATGCCTTCCCCAATGCGCAGGTTGATATCGTGGATATCTCCCCGGATGCACTCGCCGTTGCCAATATCAATATCAGCAACTACGGGCTGGAAAACCAGGTTCATGCCATCGAATCCGACATGTTCAGCAACCTGGCAGGCAAGACTTACGACCTCATCATCAGCAACCCGCCTTATGTCGATGCACCTTCCATGGCGAACCTGCCGGAGGAATACCGCAATGAACCGCAGATTGCACTGGGCAGTGGCGTTGCTGGCCTGGACCATACCCACACCCTGCTGCATGAAGCCAAGCATCACCTGAACGACAACGGCCTGCTGGTCGTGGAAATCGGTCATAACCGTGATGCATTGCTGGCAGCCTATCCACACTTGCCGTTTACCTGGCTGGAAGTGGATTCCGGCAACGAATTTGTCTTCCTGCTCCGCAAGGAACAATTACCTTAAGGCGAGAACTCCATGTCAGACCCTAGAGTATTTTTTGCTGCCGAACGCACCATGCTCGCATGGCTGCGTTCCGGTATTACCTTGATGGCACTGGGATTTGTCGTCGCACGCTTCGGCCTGTTCCTGACCCTGCTGGCGCCGGGCGCCGTCTCACACTTGCTGTCACGCCAATGGCTGTCCGATTTGCTCGGCATCGTCCTGGTACTCACCGGCGCCATTGTCATCCTCTGCGCACAATACAATCACCACCGCTATGTCCGCAGCCTGCCAGCGGAAGATGTTCCCCAGCTCGCAGCTCCCTGGCTGACCACCTTGCTGGCCTTTACCGTTGCCTTTGCAGGTATTGTGCTGGCGGTGGATTTGATGTTGTTTTAGCGGGTGAAGATTCCGGCGATTCTCTTAGCATCCGTTCACGACTCTTCACGCATTACTGTCGCCCCGGTCCCTGAACCCAGATCTCGTAGATATGCTGGAATGCTGCGCGATGCTGGCGGAGTATGTGTCTATCACTGATACCACGCATATCATGATTGCGTGTAGATGAGAAAAGCGGACAACGATACAGCCCTTTCCAAATCGAGCCCACGATCCGCTTTCTTTATCTTGTCAGTGCCGGAAACGCACTCTATTTTCTCCGCTTGGGTGCAGTAGTCGCAATATCACTCGTCTGTCGCACGCGCCGCTTCGCTACTGGCTTACGCGCAGGCTTTCCTGGTACTCTGGTGGCGTGGCGAGTGTCTTCAACTGTAGTGCTATCAGGGCGGGAACGGGAACGACGTCCCTGTTGCTGTTGCTCGAGTTCCTGCCGCATACCTTCCTCACGCGTCTTGGTGACACGGTGCGGGCCTCGGGTTTCCAGCCTGGCTTCGGGGTCAAAGCGGGATTTCCTGGCTTTGGGTGTGAAGACTGTGCCGAGTTTTTCCTTTTCCCGCGCAGACAGTTGTCGCGGCGGGCCTTTGGGAACTTCAAGCTCTGCCCATTCCATCAGGCCAGTGACTTCCTTGGCGGCCAGATGCAACATCTGGCCACGCTTGAGGCGTGGTGGCAAGTTGACAGGGCCAAAGCGCACACGGATCAGGCGGCTCACGGGTTTCTGGAAAGCCTCGAACAGGCGGCGCACTTCGCGGTTGCGGCCTTCGCGCAGGATGACTTCGTACCAGTGATTGGCGCCCTCGCCACCCTGAGGGCGGATGCTGTCGAAATTGGCCGGGCCATCATCCAGTTCAATGCCATAGGTCAGCTGTGCCATTTCGCCTTCGGTCAGTTCACCAAAAATGCGTACGGCATATTCACGCTCTACTTCATAGCGCGGGTGCATGAAACGATTGGCGAGTTCACCTGAAGTGGTGAAGATCAGCAGGCCAGAGGTGTTCATATCCAGGCGGCCAATCGCAATCCATTTGCCGTTGCGGATGCGCGGCAGTTTCTCAAAAACCGTGGCACGATTTTCCGGATCGTCCTGACTGACGATCTCGCCTTCTGGCTTGTGGTAAATAAGCACCTGCGGCAACTCGGGCTCGAAAGGCAGTCGCAGTGGGCGGCTATCCAGCCTGACCACATCACTGGGCACCACTGCCGCACCTACTTCGGCAGTCTTGCCATTGATGGTGATGCGTCCGCTGGCAACCAGCGTTTCCATTTCCCGGCGTGAGCCCAGGCCTGCCAATGCCAGCAGCTTGTGCAGGCGCTGTGGTACGGCATCAGGATCTACCGCGACCGGCTTATTGGGATGGGGATTACGTGGATTGATTTGCTGCTTGAACGGACGTGCCATAAGGTCAACCTTGAGAATATTGCCGCTATTATAAGCCAGAGCGACCTGTTGCACCTGGCTAGTTGATGTTACAAGAGATCGGGCTGGATTTCCTGCTCGGTGAATTGCTGCATGGGCGGCAGCTCTGACAAGGAGCGCAGGCCGAAATCATCGAGAAAAGTCTTGGTGGTTGCATAGAGCGAGGGGCGGCCGGGCACTTCCTTCTGCCCGACAATATCAATCCAGTTACGCTCCATGAACTGGCGCATGATGTTGGGATTGACCACCACGCCGCGAATTTCCTCAATATCCCCTCGCGTGACCGGTTGGCGGTAGGCAATGATGGCCAGCGTTTCCAGCGCAGCACGTGAGTAACGGGCTGGCCGCTCAGGATTGAGGCGGACAATGAACGGGGCCAAGTCGGCACGCGCCTGGAAGCGCCAGCCGCTGTTGACCTGCACCAACTCCATGCTCCGGCCCTGCCACTCCTGACGCAATTCGTCCAACAGCATGCGCAACGTGGCACGTTCCATGCCTCCGGCAAATGGCCGCAACAACATTTCCAGGGATAAAGGCTCCCCTGCTGTCAGCAAGACTGCTTCCAGCACCTGTTTCATTTCAGCAATGGTTTGGGGTTCACTCATGGCTGCTTATGTCCCCTGAAGCGTCGCCGGAGTGTCGGCCGCCTGCAGGTAGATTGGGCTGAAAGCTACTTGCTGGGTAATCCGCACCAACCCTTCCCTCGCCAGTTCAAGAATGGCGAGAAAATAAACTACCAGCTTCGGCATGCCGTCATTGACCACATCAAACAACTGGGTGAATTCGACCAGGGATTCCTGCTGCAACCTGCGCAATACCAGGCTCATGTGTTCACGCACCGAGAGTTCGGCGCGCCCTACCCTGTGATGTTGGAAATGGCTCGCCCGCTTGAGGACGGATTGCCAGGCCACCATCAGCTCATCAAAACTGACTTCAGGCCAGCTGGCCTCGGCGATATGCTCATAATAAGCACGCGCCACCTGGATTTCACGGCCAGCCTGCGGCAAGGCATCCAGGCGCTCGGCAGCCAGCTTGATGGCTTCATACTCCATGAGGCGGCGCACCAGCTCGGCACGTGGGTCCTCTTCCTGCTCCAGTGTTTCGGGCTTGGGCAATAACATGCGCGATTTGATTTCTATCAGCATCGCTGACATCAGCAAATACTCGGCGGCCAGCTCCAGCCGACTTTCGCGCATTTTCTCGACATACTCCATATATTGGCTGGTGAGCTGCGCCATGGGAATATCCAGGATATCCAGATTGTGCTTGCGGATCAGGTACAGCAACAGGTCGAGTGGGCCTTCAAACGCCTCAAGGTAGACAGCCAGCGCATCTGGAGGGATATACAAATCCTGGGGAATGCTATCCAGCTGTTCCCCATAGATGCGGACGTCGAATGCAAGCTGGACAGCCATAGGTCAGATCCACTCACCCGGCTGCAACATCCCGATTACGTTCTTTCCCGCATCCATTGTTTGCATATGTTTTGAGCCAATCAGCCAAAAATGCCGGCAAACATCCCCAGCAGTAGCATGATGAACGGCATCATGATCTTGGACAGGATGCCGGTGAACATCAATACCAGCAGGATAATAAATCCATAACGCTCAATCTGGGCAAATTTGTATGCCATCTGGTTAGGCATCAGGCTCACCGCAATCCTGCCCCCATCCAGCGGAGGCAGCGGCAGCAGGTTCAGCACCATCAGCACAATATTGACCAGGATACCTGCCTGTCCCATCAGGCTCAGTGGCACTGCAAAATCACCGGTCATACCAGAGGCAAACTTGTATACCAATGCCCAGAATATCGCCATCAGAAAGTTGGATGCCGGCCCGGCAGCAGCCACCCAACGCATATCCTGTTTGGGATTGCGTAGGCGCGAGTAATCGACAGGCACAGGTTTGGCCCATCCAAACAGGAATCCAGTACCCGACAGTACCAGCAAAGCTGGAACCAAGATGGTTCCTATGGGATCAATATGTTTGATCGGGTTAAGGGTAATCCGCCCCAGACTTTCTGCCGTGGTATCACCAAAATAACGGGCGATATAGCCATGGGCTGCTTCATGCACGGTAATGGCAAAAATCACAGGCAGTGCATAAATGACAATCTTCTGGATCAGGGTCAGCTCCATCATGCCTCCAATCCAAATGGCGCAGGATCGCCAGCTCCCAACCGGATCAGGCTGGGACTCTCTGCAGTCAGGTCTATCACGGTGGTAGGCTCAGCGGAGCATGCCCCGGCATCAATAACCAGGTCCAGCTGGTGTTCAAGCTGATCGCGAATTTCCCAGCCCTCGTTCAGCGGCATTTCATCTCCAGGCAACTGCAGCGTCATGCTCAACATCGGCTCATTCAACTCCTCCAGCAATGCCAGTGTTGTCGCATGCTGCGGCACACGCAGGCCTATGGTGTTGCGTTTCGGGTGTTGCAGGCGGCGCGGCACTTCCCGCGTGGCCTTGAGGATAAATGTATATTGCCCTGGTGTATTGGCTTTCAGCAAGCGAAACTGGCTGTTGTCCACCTGGGCGTAGGTTGCAAGCTCTGCCAGATTGCGGCATACCAGCGTGAAGTGATGATCTTCACCCACCCGACGAATATCGCGGATTCTGTCTTGTGCGTCCTTATTGCCCAGCATGCATCCCAAGGCATAGCTGGAGTCCGTTGGATAGGCAATGACACCACCATCACGCAGAATAGCAGCAGCCTGACTGACAAGACGCGTTTGAGGATTTTCAGGATGAATAACAAAATATTGCGCCAAATTGACTCTACCTTAATTATTGAGTAACTCTAATTCCGGCCAATCCAGCCACACCGGCTCACAACCGCGCGGCAAATCTGGGAGCCGGCCCATTTCCATATAGCCATGACCAGGGCCGTGATAATCAGACCCCATGGATGCCTTCAGGCCAAACATATGCGCCAGGCGTGCATATTCCTGATACTGATCTGGCGTATGACTGCCTGTTACCACCTCAATAGCAGCTCCGCCCAGCTGGCGGAATTCCTCCAGCAGCAACAGCATATTGGTGCGCCCGATGTCATACCGTCCGGGATGCGCGAGCACCGCCACCCCGCCACTACCATTGATCCAACTGACGACTTCTTCCAGTGTGGCCCAGTGATGTTCAAAATAACCCGGCTTGCCCTTGACCAGAAAACGCTTGAATATACTTTTCATATTAGAAGCATAACCTTGCTCGATCAGGTAGCGAGCAAAATGTGCACGGCTGATAATGCCTTGTTTTGCATGTGCATACGCACCTTCCAGGCTGCCGGTGATACCGAATTTATCAAGGCTGGCAGCAATGCTCTCGGCGCGCATATGGCGTCCAGCGCGGATAGTTTCAAGCCCATTGCGTAAGGGAAGGTATTCCGGATTCACATGCAAACCCACGACATGGATGGTACGTCGGCGCCAGGTGACTGAAACCTCCACACCATTGATGAACTGCATATCATGTGCCGCAGCCACTTTCCGGGCCACATCCAGACCCGCTGTATCATCATGATCCGTCAGTGCCAGCATCTTCACACCGTGCGCAGCCGCATGCTGTACCAGTGCTTCTGGTGTCAGCAATCCATCGGAGACAGTGGAGTGACAATGCAGGTCAATAAGGGAGGGCATAAAGAAGGGTTTGGCGGTACGGCTTGTTAGTCTTGTCGAATCATAGCAAAATACTGCATCAACTTAAAATTATGATAGATGCAGCCCGGCATGCATCATCCTGCAAATAACACATGAAGTTTCTCTACGACTTATTTCCCGTTATCCTGTTTTTCATTGCCTTCAAGCTCTTTGGCATCTATGTTGCCACTGCGGTTGCCATTGCTGCCACCATTATCCAGATCATCTGGGCCAAGCTCAGGACTGGCAAGGTGGAAGCCACACTGATCATGAGCGGGGCCATTATCGTGGTCTTTGGTGGCGCTACACTCTGGCTGCATGATGAAAGCTTCATCAAGTGGAAACCCACGATCCTTTACTGGTTGTTTACGGCCGGCCTGCTTGGCAGCCAATGGCTGTTTGGCCGCAACCTGATCCGCAAGTTGATGGAAAAACAGATTGCCATGCCTGACCCGGTCTGGACCCGTCTCAACCTGGCCTGGGCCGTATTTTTCCTGATGCTGGGATTTCTTAATCTATATGTTGCATTCAATTATTCCACCGAGATCTGGGTGGATTTCAAACTGTTCGGCACCATGGGGCTGATGCTGGTCTTCGTGATTGGGCAAAGCCTGCTGCTGAACAAACATATCATCGAACAGGATAAACAATAATGTGGTACGCCATCATTGCCGAAGAGAATCCAGACAGCCTGGAAAAGCGCCTGGCAGCCCGGCCGGCACACCTGGAACGCCTGCAGGCCCTGCAGAATGAAGGCCGTCTGCTGCTTGCAGGCCCGTTCCCGGCCATAGACAGCAATGATCCCGGCGCTGCAGGGTTTACCGGCAGCCTGATCATCGTCGAATTTGACAGCCTGGAAAATGCCCGGATATGGGCCAATGATGATCCATTTGTGAACGCCGGCGTGTATTCTGCTGTCACAGTCAAACCTTTTCGCAAATCATTACCAGCCTGACCATTTGAATAATATGACGCTGACCGAGGAAATCCGCCAAAGACTTGCCACTCTGAACCCCACCGAAGTGCTGATCCGCGATGACAGTGCACAGCACCAGGGGCACGCAGGCAATAACGGGGGCGGTCATTTCTTCCTGACCATCACCAGTGCGCAGTTTGAAGGTAAGTCGCAGATCATACGCCATCGTCAGGTATACGCCCTGCTGGGCGATCTTATCCCGGGGAGGATACACGCACTGAGCATCCAGGCTTTTGCCGCAGATGAACGTCGCTCTGCCACCATTGGCTGAGTCGCCCGGTGCATGTTTTATGCATATCCATTTCAACAAAACTACTAAGGAATCCTCATGAAACTTACCACCAGCGCCCTGATTGCCACGGTTGCCTTTGGTGTTCTGCAACCAGCGTTTGCTGCTGGCAGCAATAACGGCGTTGCCACTGTCAATGGCAAGCCCATCAAGCAATCCCTCTACGACCTGATTGCCAAGGAAGCCTCAAACCGCGGCCAGCCTATTGATGACAATGTCAAAAGCGTGATTGTAAACAAGCTGATTGATAGCGAACTGGTTTTCCAGGAAGCACAACGTATCGGCCTGGACAAACAGCCTGATTTCATTGCACGTGAGGAATTGTCCCGTCGTGAACTGCTGGTCAATGCCTTCCTGCAGGATTACATGAAGAAGCACCCTGCCAGCGAAGCTGATACCAAACTGGCCTATGAGGCGTACAAACAGGAGCTGGGTGACAAGGAATACAGTGCCCGTCATATCCTGGTGGCGACAGAAGCTGAAGCCAAGGACATCATTGCGCAGTTGAACAAGGGTGCAGATTTTGCCAAGTTGGCCAAGGAAAAATCCAAGGATCCGGGCTCCCAGGAAAAAGGCGGCGAGCTGGGCTGGTTCTCTCCTGCTGGCATGGTCAAGCCTTTCAGTGATGCGGCAGTCAAACTGCAAAAAGGCAAGTACACTGCCGCCCCGGTGCAAACCCAGTTCGGATGGCATGTCATCAAACTGGAAGATACCCGCACAAGCCAGCCTCCATCTTATGAAGAAGTCAAGGATGGCCTGCAGAAGCAAGTGCAGCAGCGCAACCTGGAAAAACTCCTGACTGACCTGCGCAGCAAGGCCAAGATCGAGACTCCTGGCGCTACCGGCGCCAAATAATCCTGATGGATATACAGCCCGCCCTATGTACGATGGCGGGCTTTTTTCATATTGAGACTGATAGACACAAACACCTGAGCTGCCAATGAAGCCACATAACATCCACTATGATGTACGTTTCAACACACCTGAAACACACTTGTTCGAGCTGGAATGCCACATTGCCCACCCTGCTGTCGAAGGACAGCGAGTGTCATTGCCAGCCTGGCTTCCCGGCAGCTACCTGGTGCGGGATTTTGCCCGCCATATCGTCAGTATCCGCGCCACCAGCAATGGCAAGGCCATCAAGCTGGAAAAGATCGACAAGAGTAGCTGGCAGGCTGGACCATGCACGTCGCCGCTTACCATTCATTATCAGGTATATGCCTACGATCTGTCGGTACGCACAGCCTATCTTGACCATGCACGCGCCTATTTCAATGGCAGCAGTGTCTTCCTGCAGGTGACCGGGCAGGAGGAGTCTTCCTGCAGTGTGACGATTCATCATCCAGCCGGCAAAACATATGCCGACTGGCAGGTTGCCACGACATTGCCCGGACGCAAGACTGATAAACAAGGCTTCGGGCTGTACGAAGCAGCACATTATCAGGCCCTGATTGATTATCCGGTGGAAATCGGCACACTGGCCATCGCCGAGTTCAAGGCCATGGGCATTCCCCATCGCCTGGTCATTTCCGGCAAGCACCAGGCTGACCTCAAGGCCATCAGCCGCGATCTCAAGAAAATCTGCGAGCATCACATCCGCTTTTTTGGTGATGCTCCGTTCCAACGCTACGATTTCCTGCTGTATGCTGCTGCGGACAACCAATATGGTGGCCTGGAGCATTGCGATTCAACCAGCCTGATCTGTCCGCGCAGCTGGTTGCCCGTCAAGCACGAAGAACACGATCCATCGCTGTACCAGGATTTCCTCGGCCTGTGCAGCCATGAATATTTCCATGCCTGGCATGTCAAGCGCATCCGCCCTGTTGCATTCGCCAAGCCTGACCTGAGCCGTGAGGCGTATACCCGCCTGCTCTGGGTTTTCGAAGGCTTTACTGCCTATTACGATACGCTGGCGCTTGTACGCAGTGGCTTGATGACAGAGTCGGAATATCTTGCTGCATTGAGCAAGGATATCAACCGCTTCCTGCGCACGCCTGGCCGCAGGATACAGGCCCTGGAGGAATCCAGTTTTGATGCCTGGGTCAAGCTGTACAAACCAGACGAAAACACGCCCAACAGCCAGATCAGCTATTACCTCAAAGGTTCCCTGGTGGCATTGGCTATGGATCTCAGCCTGCGCCTCAAGCAGCGCTCGCTGGATGACGTCATGCGCACCTTGTGGCAACGCTATCGTAACCATGAGCAACTGGTCAACGAGGGCAGCATGCAGGCATTGATTGCAGAAGTATGTGGCGAGAAACTGGCCAGCCTGTTCCGCGATTGTGTGCAGGGTTGTGAAGACCCGCCACTTGAGAAACTCCTGTCCAGGTTCGGTATCATCTTCACAGCCGATAAAATCAATGATGCCGACTTATTGCGCGAACACCTTGGATTGCAGCTGGCAAATGACGAGACCCGTATCACGCATGTTTTCAGCAATGGCGCAGCGGAACAGGCTGGACTGGCTGCAGGGGATGTCATCATTGCCCACGACCACCTGAAGGCCAGCGCAAAAAGCCTGAAACAGCAGCTGAAACGCCACCGCAAGCAACTGCACCTGCATTTCTTCCGGCGTGATGAACTGTTGAGCACAGATATTTTCCCCAGGAAGCATGCGCTGGCACATTACCGCCTTGCCATCAGTGAGAAACAAAAACCGGAGCAACGCACATTACGGCAGGACTGGCTTGCTACAAATTGATAGAATGACCAATTGCATTTGCATTTCATTAGGGTTTGACACTCATGACACTCACCACGCTGCTTAATCCCGCGCGCTTGATTGCGCTGGGTAGTTTTATATGGTTATGCAGTTTCCAGCCTGCTTTTGCTGTTACGGATGAAGAAAAAGCACAAACTGCCGTACACATGCTGGATTATGTCAGTGTCGACTACCCTGAATTTGTACAGAATGGTGAAGTCCTCAACCCTGAGGAATACGAGGAGCAGCTTGAATTTGCGACACAGTCCGCCACCCTGCTTGCGGAACTGCCGGCCGGCCCCAAACATGACACACTACTGGCCCAAGCAGAGCAGCTGCGGCAGCAGATTATCTCCAAGGCAGATGGCAATGCAGTGTCTGCCACTGCCAATGATTTGCGCCTGGCCGTGATTCAGGCATACAACCTGACGGTGGCTCCCAAGGATATTCCCGACCTCAACCGTGGTGCCCGCCTGTTTGGTGAAACCTGTGCTGCCTGCCATGGCGCAACAGGCCATGGCGATGGCCCTCTCGCCAAGGGCCTGGAGCCGGAACCCAGCAATTTCCATGACCAGGATCGCATGCGCATGCGCAGCATCTACGGGCTCTACAACACCATCACGCTGGGCGTGAATGGCACCCCGATGCAATCCTATGCTGCGCTACCCGAGACTGACCGCTGGAGCCTGGCGTTCTATGTCAGCACCCTGCGCGCTACTGATGCACAGAAATCGGCTGGTGAACAGTTATGGCAACAAGGCAAAGGCAAGGCAGCACTTGGCAGCCTCAAGCAATTGGTCATGCAGGCACCGGCAGAAGCAGAGCAGGCAGGCCTTGCCGATGTGCAAACCTACCTCACGGCGCAACCGCAAGCATTGAAGTCGGTAGCAAACAACCCACTTGATACTTCGCGCAGCAAACTTGCTGCCACACTGGAATCCTATCGCCAGGGTGATTACGCCAGTGCTCGCCAGCATGCAATCAGCGCCTATCTTGAAGGATTTGAGCTGGTAGAAAACAGTCTCAATAATGTCGACAAGACGCTGCGTCTGGACGTCGAGCGGCAGATGATGGACCTGCGCAGTGCCATTGCCAAGCAGGCCAGTACAGAAGATATTGCCGCGCACATTGCCAACATCAATGACTTGCTGGACGAAGCAGATGAGAAACTCAATTCAGGCAGCCTGACAGGTGCCACGGCGTTCATCAGCTCCCTCCTGATTCTATTGCGCGAAGGCCTGGAAGCCATCCTCATTCTTGCTGCATTGAGCGCCTTCATTCATAAAACCGGCAGGCGTGATGCCCTGCCCTATTTCCACCTGGGCTGGCTCTTTGCCGTTGTGCTCGGCGGCGCGACCTGGTTTGTGGCAAGCTACCTGCTGACCATTTCCGGCGCTGGACGGGAAATGACCGAAGGCATTACCGCACTAATTGCAGCCGCCATGCTGCTGTATGTAGGATATTGGCTGCACAGCAAATCTCACGCACATGCCTGGCAGCAATTCATCAGCGAACATGTGACAACAGCCCTGAACAAGCGCACCTGGTGGGCAATTGCCGGTGTTTCATTCCTGGCGGTCTATCGGGAACTGTTTGAAGTCATTCTTTTCTATCAGGCCCTGTGGGTACAGGCAGGTGAAGAAGGCCAAGGCGCAGTGATTGCCGGTATCCTGGCAGCTATCGTACTGCTTGCCATCCTGACCTGGGCTATCCTCAAGTACAGTGTGCGCCTGCCTCTGGGCAAGTTCTTTGCATCCACAGCAGGCCTGCTGGCATTGCTGGCTGTCATCTTCGCTGGCAACGGCATTGCTGCATTGCAAGAGGCGGGCGTCATTGCCGCCGACCGCATCCATTTCATCAGCGTCCCGTTACTGGGCATTCACCCTACGGTGCAAACGCTGACGGCGCAAGGCATTACCATTGCCCTGATTCTGGCGTGCATGTTGGTGAGCCGGAAGCAGGAAAACCACTAACAATCTGCAGGCGCATGACACAAACAAAAAGCCCGATATCAATCGGGCTTTTTTAACGACAATCCATCGCGGGCATCAAGTGCCGCGCATGACGGTTACTACCATCAATCCATCTTGACCGCAGAAAATTCCAGCGCATTACCATCCGGGTCCCGGCAGAACAAGGCTGCCCGCCCTGACATGCTCATGGTGTATTCCACACCTGCGCCATCAAATGCAGCCTTGATTTCCATGACATCATCCACGGAAAAGGCCACATGATAATCGCGCCCGCCGTGGGCAGGGAGCACCGCATCCGCATAGGGATCAGGGACGACCATGAGATGCAGCTGGTTGATGCCAATGTCATACCAGACGCCTTCAAAACTCAGCGGAGGCCGCTTATCACTCGGCACCAATCCAAGCAGGCCTTCATAAAAATCCCGCGAGCGCTTGATATCTGCCACGATGATGCCGGTATGCAACATACGGTTAATTTTGACCACATTAATCTCCAATCAATTAAGCTGCACGGAACATGAAATAGACTGCCCCGACAAGACACAATCCTGCCCAGAGAAAATCCAGCTTCACGGGT
Organism: Methylobacillus rhizosphaerae; assembly: GCF_900187985.1. Classification (GTDB taxonomy): domain Bacteria; phylum Pseudomonadota; class Gammaproteobacteria; order Burkholderiales; family Methylophilaceae; genus Methylobacillus; species Methylobacillus rhizosphaerae. Next base: position 113,807 of record NZ_FZOA01000008.1, on the reverse strand, counting down.
TGCTGCATATAAAATACGGCAAATGGCAGAAACACCACCAGTGAAATCACTTCCTGCAATATCTTGAGCTGCGCCAGGGATAGCGCCGTATAACCAATCCGGTTGGCCGGCACCTGGAACATATACTCGGCCAGTGCCACTCCCCAGCTCAGGAACGCCGCAATATACCAAGGTTTGTCATTGAGGTTTTTCAGATGTGCATACCAGGCAAATGTCATGAAGACATTGGACAAACCCAGCAACAATATTGTCTTCAACAACACTGGCATGCAGCATGTTCCCGGGCCGAATTAGATGGCTGCTTCGTCTGTTTCACCAGTGCGGATACGAATGATCTGTTCCACAGGAGTCACAAAAATCTTGCCATCCCCGATTTTTCCAGTACGCGCAGCCTTGATGATAGATTCGACAGCAGAGTCGACAATATCATCAGTCACCACCAGCTCGACCTTGATCTTGGGCAGGAAGTCCACCACATATTCCGCACCGCGATAAAGCTCGGTATGCCCTTTCTGGCGGCCAAAACCTTTCACTTCTGTCACCGTCAGGCCATTTGCGCCAATTTCAGACAACGCCTCGCGTACTTCATCCAGCTTAAACGGTTTGATGACTGCTTCAATTTTTTTCATAATTCAATCCTCTCCTATCATTAACCTGCTGCATTATTCAACATTGCGCACGAATTTGTTCGTCAATGGATAGCGCCTGTCCTTGCCAAAACCACGCGAGGTAACCCTTACCCCAACTGGTGCCTGGCGTCTCTTATACTCATTCCTGTCGATCAGGGTGGTCACACGCATCACATCCAGCTCATCATAGCCAAGCTCGATGATTTCTGCATGACTGTAATCATGTTCCACATACGCTTCCATAATGGCATCCAGCACAGCGTAATCCGGCAGGCTGTCCTGATCGGTCTGTTCATGCCTCAGCTCGGCGGAAGGCGGTCGCGTAATGATGCGCTGTGGAATCACCTCACTGATAGTATTACGGTAATTGGCCAGTTGATACACCAGCGTCTTCGATACATCCTTGAGCAAGGCAAATCCGCCCGCCATATCTCCGTACAAGGTTGAATAGCCAACTGCGGTTTCGCTCTTGTTACCAGTGGTCAGCAGAATGCTGCCGAACTTATTGGACAATGCCATCAGCAAAGTACCACGAATCCTGGCTTGCAGGTTTTCTTCCGTAGTATCAAACGCCCTGCCCTGGAATTCAGGCGCCAATGTCGCGCAGAATTCCTCAAACAATGGCGCAATCGCCATCTCGCTATATCGTACATGCAGGCCATTTGCCATGGCGCGCGCGTCTTCAAGGCTGATGGATGCAGTAAACTCAGATGGCATCATCACTGCCTGTACCCGCTCTGCGCCTAATGCATCCACGGCAATGGCAAGCGTCAGCGCTGAGTCAATACCACCTGACAACCCCAGCAGGACGCCCGGGAAATTATTCTTCAGTACATAATCGCGCAACCCCAGGCTCAAAGCCTGATACACAGTGGCTTCAATCTCAGGCACTGCCACGATGTCACCAAACTCTGGCACGCCATTACTGAACGTAACCATGCCAAGCGCTTCCTCGAAACAAGGCAGCTGCTGAACCAGTGCCCCTTCGTCATTCATGACGAAAGATGCACCATCAAACACCAGTTCATCCTGCCCGCCAACCAGGTTGGCATAGATCACAGGCAACCCGGTTTCCTTGATACGATCCTGTACGACCTCGTAACGCTCTTCCTGCTTGTTGAGGTGGTATGGCGATGCATTCAGTACCAGCAGTAATTCTGCCCCGGCAGCGCGCGCACGACGCGCCGGCTCCGGCCCCCAGATATCAGCGCAGATAACGATACCGATCTTGTGCCCCTGGTGCTCAAATACCAGTGCTTCATGACCTTCGCCAAAATAACGCATTTCATCAAAGACACTATGATTAGGCAGCAACTCCTTGTGGTATGTATGGCAAATCCTGCCATCCTGCAATACCGATGCTGCGTTATAGCAAATTCCCAGATGCCTGTGGGGGTGCCCGACAATGACGGTCAGCTGTAGTGGCAATGCCAGTGCCAGCTCCTGCAGGGCATGTTCGCACGCCTGGTGAAAATCGCTGCGCAGCAGCAAGTCCTCTGGTGAATATCCAGACAAGACAAGCTCTGGACTCAGCAACAAAGAGGCCCCTTCAGCGACAGCACGCTGGGCACAATCCAGTATCCTGGCGCAATTACCCTTCAGATCACCAGCTGTTGCATTAATTTGTGCAATCGCGATTTTCATGTCACGCCAGTATTGATAAAGGAAATAATGAAAACAAGAGGGGCTTAATAACTGCCACCGGCATCCTTGATCAATTGCACAATCTCGGGCTTTTTACCCTTCAAGGCATAGACCAGTGCAGTCAACCCATATTGGTCACGAACCTTGACATCGGCACCGCTGGCAAGTAGCAGCTTCACCATATCCACATTGCCATCGCTGACTGCATATTGCAGGATAGGCGTGCCTTCAGAATCACGATGGTTCACATCAGCGCCTTTTTCGATCAACGCCCTGGCAACCTCAGTCTGGGATTTCTTCACGGCCCAGGACAGCGCCGTCCATTTGGTCTTGTCCTGATCATCAATCTTGGCACCACTGCCCAGCAACAAGGTAACAGCATCGACATTACCTTCCCGTGCGGCATAAATCAGGGCCGTCAAGCCGAAGCGGTCACGCGCAGCAATATCTGCTCCCTGTGCCAGCAAAGTCTTGATTGTTTCGATATCGCCGTTCCGGGCGGCGTACATGAGAATACTCCTGCCATCATCACTTTTGCTGCTCGGGTCGATACCGTGCTGCACCAGCAACGCCACCATCTCGTGATAACCCGAGGTTGCCGCCATTCCCAGTGCGCTCCAGCCAGACTCATCCCGGACCTTGGCATCTGCCCCATGGTCAAGCAGTACTTTGGCAGTAGCCACAAAATTCTTCTTGGCAGCCAGCATCAGGGCCGTCCAGCCACCTGCGTCCTTGGCGTTGACATCAGCTCCCTTCTGCAGCAAGGCAAGCGCAACATCTGCCTTGTCTTTGCGAGTTGCATACATCAGGGCGGTAATACCATCCGCATCCTTGGTATTGGGATTTACTCCACTATCAAGCAAGGATTTGACAGTAGCCAGGTCGCCCTTGGATGACACAGTCAGCAGATAAGACACCTGATCCTCAGCATGGGCCGGCATACCAGCAAGACCCAGCAATGTGCCACAGAGCAATACCGCAGTTAAATGACGCAACATAATATTTCCATGAATTGATATTTCAACCGGAATGAAATGGCTTACTGCTTGGCCTTAATCGCTGCCAGCATAGCCTCACCGAGTCCAGCAGGTGAGCTTGCCACCACAACCCCTGCCCGCTCCAGCGCACTGATCTTGTCTTCCGCCTTACCACTGCCGCCAGAAATGATGGCGCCGGCATGGCCCATGCGCTTACCTGCAGGCGCAGTCTGGCCAGCAATATAACCAGCAACTGGCTTGGTGACATATTGCTTGATGTATTCTGCGGCCGCTTCTTCGTCGCTACCACCAATCTCACCCACCATGATAATGGCCTCTGTTTCGGGATCAGCCTGGAACAACTCCAGGCAATCAATGAAATTCATGCCACGAATCGGGTCACCACCTATTCCGACACAAGTTGACTGACCCAGGCCAAGTGCTGTTGTCTGATGCACAGCTTCATACGTCAGGGTGCCGGAACGCGACACGATGCCGACCTTGCCGCGCAGATGGATACTGCCGGGCATGATGCCGATCTTGCACTCATCCGGCGTGATGACGCCCGGGCAGTTTGGCCCGACCAAGCGGGTACCGTTCGCCTTGAGTGCCGCTTTCACATTCAGCATGTCCAGCACCGGAATGCCCTCGGTAATACAGACGATCAGTTCAATACCCGCATCACATGCCTCCAGGATGGAGTCTGCTGCAAATGCAGGAGGTACGTAGATCACGGAAGCATTGGCTCCCGTGTCTGCCACCGCGGCACGCATTGTATTGAAGACCGGCAGTTCAAGATGTCGCTGACCACCCTTGCCAGGCGTCACGCCCCCGACCATCTTGGTGCCATAGGCCAATGCCTGTTCAGAATGGAATGTGCCCTGCTTGCCCGTGAACCCCTGGCACAGCACTTTGGTATTCTTGTTAACCAGTATTGCCATTATTTACGCCTTTACTGCTGCAACTGCCTGCTGGGCGGCATCAGTCAGCCCGGCAGCAGAAATAATCGATAATCCGCTCTCACTCAGCATCTTGCGTCCAAGTTCAACATTGGTACCTTCCAGGCGCACGACAACAGGAATCTGGATTCCCACTTCCTTCACTGCTGTAATAATGCCCTCGGCGATAATGTCACAGCGCATGATGCCGCCAAAGATATTCACCAGGATAGCCTTGACATTGGGATCGGCAAGAATGATCTTGAATGCACGTGCCACAGTCGTTGCTGTTGCGCCGCCACCAACATCGAGGAAGTTGGCCGGTGCACCACCATGCAGCTTGATCAGGTCCATGGTAGCCATAGCCAGGCCAGCACCGTTCACCATACAGCCGATGTTTCCGTTCAGTGCAATGTAATTGAGGCCGGCATTGTGTGCTTCGGCCTCCTTGGCATCATCCTGGCTCCAATCACGCTGTTCGGCCAGTTCACGACGGCGATATAGTGCATTGTCATCCACGCTCATCTTGCAATCCAGCGCCACCAAGGCACCCTCTGCTGTCACGATTAATGGATTGATTTCCAGTAAGGCCAGGTCGTTTTCCTTGAACAGGCGATACAAGCCCTTGGTCAGGCGCGTGAATGCCGCAATCTGATCGCCAGCCAGGCCGAGTGCGAATGCAATATTGCGTGCCTGGTAATCCACCAAACCATTCAAGGGATCACAAACTTCCTGCAGTATTTTCTCCGGGCTGACCTTGGCAATTTCCTCGATTTCCATGCCACCAGCAGCAGAAGCCACCAGCACTACACGCTCCAGTGAGCGATCGACCAGCATGGATACATACAATTCCCGTGCAATCGGCAGGGTTTCCTCGACCAGCACTTTCTCCACAGGCTGCCCGTCCGGTGCATTCTGATAAGTCACCAGGCGTTTGCCCAGCAAACTGACAGCCACATCCTGGACTTCATCCAGATTGCGCACCAGCTTGACACCGCCGGCCTTGCCGCGTCCGCCAGCGTGCACTTGGGCCTTGACTACCCAGGCATCTCCTTCCAGGGCTCTTGCAGCTTCTACCGCTGCCTGTGCCGTTTCCGCCACCTGGCTGCGCGGCACAGTAACACCGTAACGCTGCAACAGGGCTTTGGCCTGATACTCGTGCAGATTCATGTTTTTACTTTTGTAATAAGCTAATGGCGTATTTTCGCGCAAATCCCCTTATTGCGCCAGCTTGGCAACCGGAGAACAGTAAGGCCGATGGATAATTTTTGCCCAGACAAGGATCAAGCCCGGCAATCAATCCGTGCATGTATAATTAACGCCAATTTTCTCAGTCCGACAATATTTGCATATGCGCCTCGTCATCCAGGGTTCAACTATCAGCTTCCAACAGTTAGGTCATATCCACCAGCTCACCAGTGCCAACCATCACCAGCAATTCATCCAGATTGGGGAGCATGCCTACACTCTGCCCAATCAACAGGAAATTCCCCGTGAGTTGCTGGCCTTCTGTCTGGAGCAGCAAATTGACATCAGCCTGGTGGATGACAATCACACACTCAGGCACTTGGGATTGGCAGTCATGGATATGGACTCCACCCTGATCACCATTGAGTGCATTGATGAAATTGCCGACATGCAGGGTTTGAAACCGCAAGTGGCTGCCATTACGGAAAGCGCGATGCGTGGCGAAATTGAATTTGCCGAGAGCCTGCGCCGCCGGGTTGCCTTGTTGCAAGGGCTGGATGCATCCGCATTGCAGCGTGTCATTGAGGAGCGCCTGCGACTGACACCGGGGGCCGAAGCCTGGATTGCTGCATGCAAGCAGCATAACATCAAGACCATGCTGGTTTCAGGCGGATTTGACTTCTTTGCTGACCGGGTCAAGGCGATGCTGGGCCTGGATGTTGCCAAAGCCAATACACTGGAAATTGTAGACGGCAAACTTACCGGACGCGTGCTTGGCGATATCGTGGATGCACAAGCCAAAGCTGATTACCTGGAGCGCTATCGCCAGGAGCTGGGCCTCAGCCAGGACCAGGTGGTCGCGATTGGCGATGGTGCCAATGACCTGAAGATGATGGCGGCTGCTGGATGCGGGGTTGCCTACCATGCAAAGCCAGTCGTCCAGCAGCAGGCCAGCTATGCCCTCAACCATGTCGACCTTGAAGGACTGGTGTACTTGTTCACACCATTATCCGCACACTCATCCTCAACTTGCCATTAAGGAACTGCTCATGTTGTCCAGATTGTTACGCTTGCCTGCCCTGTTAATCGTACTACTAGGCGCCTCTTCTGCCATAGCCCAGCCGCTTGCCGAAATTCAGACCAACCAGGGATTGATTGTCGTAGACCTCAATAGCGAAAAGGCGCCCAACACTGTCGCCAACTTCGTTCGTTATGCCAAGGAAGGGCATTACGCAGGCACTATTTTCCATCGTGTCATTGCCGGATTCATGATCCAGGGAGGCGGACTCGACAGCAACCTGGAACCCAAGCCTACACACGAACCGATCAGAAATGAAGCCGACAACGGCCTCACCAACGCCACCGGTACGATTGCCATGGCACGCACGGGTGACCCGCATTCCGCATCTGACCAATTCTTTATCAATGTTGCCAACAACACGCCTCTCAATTTCAGTGAGCGCTCGGAAACTGGCTGGGGCTATACGGTATTTGGCCGGGTGATCCAGGGCATGGACGTTGTGCAACGCATTTCCCTGATGCCGACCGATGGTGGCGATGTGCCCTATCAGAACATCACGATTGAGGCAGTGACCATCAAGGAATAAGCCCTCAGGGCTGCATGACAGCCATCAACCGGCCCAGCGTGACAAATGCCTGTTCCACGCTGGCATCAACCGGTTTGCTGTAATTGATGCGGATAGAATGACGGCATTCATGGCGGGCAGAGAAAATCGGCCCGGGCGCAATACTGACACCTTCTGCCAATGCCTGCTGAAACAGGAGCAACGCATCCACTCTCTCCGGCAATGCCACCCAGAGAAAATAGCCGCCACTTGGCCGGGTCACCTGCGTTTCCACAGGAAAATTCCGGGCTACCAGGTGCAGGTACTGGTGCTGCTGCAACTCAAAACATGATCTCAATTTACGTAAGTGGCGGTCATAACCGCCATGCTTGAGGAAATCTGCAATAGCCGCCTGCGAGATCGTGCTGGTCGACAATGATGTGATCACCTTGAGCCGCTCCACTTCACGTTTGTAGCGTGGTGGCAGCAATGTCCAGCCAATGCGGTAGCCGGGAGCCAGCGTCTTCGAGAACGAACTGCAATGCATGACATAACCTCCCTTGTCATAAGCCTTGGCAGGCTGGTGCTCCTGCATGCCAAAGTAAAGCTCGCCGTATACATCATCCTCGATCAACGGCACCTGGTGGTGCGTCAACAATTCGACCAACGCCTGTTTACGCTCCGCCGACATGGAAACCCCCATGGGATTCTGGAAGCTGGTCATGCTCCAACAGGCACGTATCGGGCGTTTCTCTAACATACTCTGCAGATAGTCCAGGTCCATTCCGTGCACAGGATCAACCGGAATTTCTACCGCCTGGAGTTGCAGCCGCTCCAGTGCCTGTAAACATCCATAAAATGCGGGCGACTCAATGGCGACCAGGTCGCCAGGCCGGGTGACTGCCTCCAGGCACAGGTTCAACGCTTCGAATGCGCCATTGGTAATCACGATACTATCGACATCTGCCTCTATCCCTTGCATCAGATAACGCCTGGCAATCTGCCGGCGCAGATCATGATTACCAGGAGGCAGAGATTCAACAATGGCAGCTGGCCCCATATCGCGTGTGGCATGTGCCAAGGAGCGCGACAGGCGCTGCAACGGGAACAAAGCCGGCCAGGGGAAAGCTGAGCCCAGGGGCACCGTATCCTGATCCTTGATCGACCCCAGAATGGAAAACACCAGGTCAGAAATAGTAACCGTGGTACTTTCCTGCCCGGGTGGCGGTATATTCCCGGCTGACAGCTGCTTGATGGCATGACTACTGACGTAATAACCCGATTTGGGCTGGGCACGGATCAGGCCGAGGTTTTCCAGTTCGTAATACGCCCTGAACACAGTAGCAGGGCTCAGCTTGTGATTGAGGCAGGCCTGACGTACAGAAGGAAGCTTTTCGCCCGGGGCAAGCACCCCGGAGCGAATGGCAGTGGCAATATCATGCACTAGTTTTTCATAGCGTTTCATACCGGCTGCCATGATGTATTTCCAGAAACGACAACGGGGCACATGGCCCCGTTCATCAGATCATCACGCAAGCTGCCTGCGCGAGAACGTCAGGGTGGCATTGGTGCCACCGAAACCAAAACTGTTGGAAACAGCGGTCTGGATGTTGGCATTATCGATGCGCTTGCGCACAATGTTCAGACCTTCGGCTGCCGGATCGAGATTGTCGATATTGGCCGAGGCAGCAATGAAGTTATGCTCCATCATCAACAGCGTATAAATCGCCTCATTGACACCTGCCGCACCCAACGCATGCCCTGACAATGACTTGGTAGAAGCGATGGCAACGTCAGTACCGCCAAATACGGCACGGATTGCCTCCAGCTCTTTCACATCGCCCACTGGCGTACTGGTGCCATGCGTATTGATGTAATCAACAGGCCCTTCGACATCCTGCAAAGCCAGCCGCATGCAACGCTCTGCGCCCTCGCCGCTTGGAGCCACCATGTCATAGCCATCGGAAGTTGCACCATAACCAACGATCTCGGCATAAATCTTCGCACCGCGCGCCTTGGCATGTTCGTACTCTTCCACCACCAGGATGCCACCACCGCCGGAAATCACGAAACCGTCGCGATCCACGTCGTAAGTGCGCGAAGCTTTTTCAGGAGTATCGTTGTACTTGCTTGACAATGCTCCCATGGCATCGAACATGAAGGACAAGGTCCAGTGTTCCTCTTCACCACCCCCAGCAAACACAATATCCTGCTTGCCGAGCTGGATCTGCTCTACAGCTGCGCCAATGCAATGCGCACTGGTGGCACAGGCAGAACTGATGCCGTAATTGATACCCTTGATCTGCGCACCAGTGGCAAGACAGGCTGAAACGCCACTGGCCATGGCCTTGGTCACCATGTAAGGGCCAACGCGGCGCACACCCTTGGCGCGCAGGGTATCCACACCTGAGAGAATATTCTCATGTGAAGCCCCTCCCTGACCCACGATCAGACCGGTACGCACATTAGAGACCAGTTCAGGTGGCAATGCGGCATCTGCAATGGCTTCCTGCATGGCCAGCCAGGCATAAGCATGCCCCTTGCCCATGAACCGCAGCAACTTGCGATCAATCAAGGCTTCCAGGTCAAGGTTTTCAATGGATCCGGCCACATGTGAACGCAGTCCCTGCTCCACATACTCTTGTTGCAAGCGTATGCCGGAACGGCCTGTTTTCAAACTATCCAGAACTTCAGATTTGTTGTTACCAAGACTGGACACAATGCCCATTCCGGTGACGACGACACGACGCATTGCGTGTTCTCCCACATTAATTCATCAATACCAGCTGTTGTCTGCTGGCAGCGTATTCCTGCTAGAAATTATCCGTACGCGTAAACAGGCCAACCCGCAAATCGTTGGCGGCATAGATTTCACGCCCATCAATTTCCATACGGGCATCTGCAATACCCATCACCAGTTTACGCATGATTACTCGCTTCAGATCGATGCGGTAAGTAATCAGTTTACCACTAGGTAGTACCTGACCCGTGAATTTAACTTCGCCGGCACCCAGTGCACGCCCCCGCCCCTGGCCTCCCATCCAACCAAGATAGAAACCGACCAGTTGCCACATGGCATCCAGGCCCAGACAGCCTGGCATTACGGGGTCTCCCTCAAAATGGCAATTGAAAAACCAGAGATCCGGTTTTACATCCAGTTCAGCCACAATTTCTCCATGCCCATACCGGCCACCTTCCTCCGTGATAGAAATGATCCGGTCGAACATCAGCATCGGCGGCAAGGGCAATTGCGCATTGCCTGCACCAAACATTTCACCACGACCACAGGAAAGCAATTCTTCAAAGGTAAAACTATTCTGTTTTTGCATTTAATTATTCTGTACTTATCAATCGCGTTATTTTCGCCTGAAATGCCATTTAACAAAAGCCCTATGCGCTAAAAGTATTAATAAATATCAACTTATTCCCTCCCTTTCCCTGGCGGAATGCCGCATGAAGCATTAACCTGCCTTTGTTGAAGCAACTATACCGATCTGTTTACACTATGAATTAAAACCAATACCATACGGGAAATTTTCCTTAATCTCACCATTGACCTGATACTGGAATCCACCACATGAGTGATCGTCTACTCGAAGACTGGCGTACGCATGCATTACAGCTGGAAAACGAAGTCAATCAAGTTGTTGTCGGCCAGGACAACGCAGTCCGTCTGATTACCACTGCCATCTTCGCACGGGGGCACGTACTGCTGGAAGGAGATGTAGGTGTAGGCAAGACTACACTGTTACGTGCTGTCACGCGAGGCATTGGCGGAGGCTATCAGCGCATAGAAGGCACGATAGACCTGATGCCGAATGACTTGGTCTATCATACTTATCTGGGGGACGATGGCCGTCCGCATGTCAGTCCCGGCCCACTGCTGTCGCATGGTACCGACCTGGCAGTATTTTTCTTCAATGAAATCAATCGCGCTCGCCCGCAAGTGCACTCGCTGTTGTTGCGAGTCATGGCAGAGCGCACATTATCCGCCTTCAACCGCGAGCATACTTTCCCGCACATGCTGGTCTTCGCCGACCGTAACCAGGTAGAGAAAGAAGAAACATTCGAGATTCCATCCGCAGCACGTGACCGCTTCATGATGGAAATCCCGATTGTGGTGCCTTCCAGTGCCGACATCATGGAGTCATTGATTTTTGATACACGCTACCATGATGTTGATAGCCTGGTGGATCAGGTATCACCGGGCATTCTACAATTCGATGAACTCAACCAGATTGCAGCCTTGATACAAAACAGTGTCCAGGCTACCCCCGCCCTGCGCAAATACGCGCTGGACCTCTGGCTGGCGACCCGCGATCCCGCCCAGTTTGGCATCCAGATCGAAGGCGTTGATATTAGGCGCCTGGTAATTGCAGGAGCCAGTCCGCGTGGTATCGCCATGATGATGCGTGCAGCCCGTGTCAACGCATGGCTCAACGGACGCGAAGCAGTCCTGCCGGAGGATATCCACGCGGTATTCCAGGAAACCATTGCGCACCGGCTGGTATTCAACCCCATCTATGAAATGCGGCGTACTGCACTTGCACGCGAACTGCTGGATCAGATCGTCCATGTAGTGAGTGTCGCCTGATATCATGCATGAACTTGCCAGGGAGTTTTCCTATCAGATCAGCTGGCGCTCGCGAGGCCGGCATCCAGGCCGCCATGCCAGTGCGCAACGCGGCCTGGGTATGGACTTTGTCGGCCATGCGCCCCTGATAGCCTACCCAGATCCGCGCCGTATCGATTTGCGCCTCAGCCTGCGCGACCCAATGGAACAGGTCTATGTGCGTATCTATAATCAACGCAGCTCAGTGCCGGTGTTCATTGCATGTGATTTGTCCGGTTCCATGGGGTTCTCCGGCCACCTGAATAAACTCAGGACTGCAGCCGAGATCACAGCATCCGCGGCGCAGTCAGCCTCGCGCGTCAATGACCCGTTCGGCTTCATCGGTTTTGATGACAACATCCTTGATGAATGGCTGACTCCTGCCAGCAACAGGGTACAGCCGGCTTATATGCTGGCAGAAAAATTGCAGCATTATCGTCCTCCGCATATCGGCAGTATGGGCATCCTCAAGCTGGTCAATCACCTGCCACGAGAACGCTCGCTGGTATTACTCATCTCGGATTTCCATATGCCACTGGAAATCGTGGAAGAGGCCCTGGCTGCTTTACAACGCCATCACGTTGTCCCCATCGTGTTATGGGATGCAGCTGAATATAAGGCCATTCCCAAGTTTGGACTAACGCATGTCACGGATAGCGAAACTGGCGAGAAACGTACTCTGCTGTTGCGAAAAGCCACCCATTCCCGTATCCAGTCTGCATTTGCAGAACGCCATGCCGCGCTTGACGCACTATTCATGCGCTATGACCTGCCCCCGTTTTTTATCGAACAAGGTTTTGATGCAGATGCCTTGACCGAATACTTCTACCAGTTTGTCACGGCATGAACATGATGACCCATCCCACATTGCATTTCCTCCTGCTACTGGTCATCGGGCTGGTATCTCCATCCGCATGGGGCGCAAATAACGTATCCCCGCCCGAAAAGAACCCGCCGGTCGACATCACTGTCAGCAATCCGGCGCGTGAAGTGGGCTACCACGTGGGAGAGATTCTCTCGCGCACCATCACGCTCAAGGTCGCGGATCAGTACCGGATATTGCCTACGTCCCTACCGATTCCCGGTAACCAGAAACGCTACCGCAACAAAGAGCAAGGCATTGAGTTATATGCCAGCAAGATCAGTGAATCCCACGAGAACGGCCAGAATATCTATACACTGGACCTGAGCTACCAGGTATTCACATCCAGCATTGTTGCCAAGCCGGCGGCATTACCGCCTGAATTCATCAAGTTTTCCGGCAATGGCAAGTTATTCCAGGTTCGCGTTCCCAGCTGGAATTTCCGCATCTCCCCGCTCGCGGTCTACGGCTCAGTCAATATCAGCAAGGACATGAGTCCTCTGCGCGGTCCGCTACTAATCAGCGATCAGCGCCCCCGTATCATCATGAACACGGCGCTGGCCATTCTTGGCCTGAGCCTGCTGGGACTGTTATACATACTGGGCACCCATGCCTGGTTGCCGCGCATGGGCGGTCCATTTGCCAGAAACTATCGCGCTATCAGGAAATTAACCCGTGACGATACCGGCCTGAAAACCGCGATCAGCAATCTGCATGAAGCATTCAAGAAAAGCTGTGGCCGAAGTGTGTTCTCTGCAGACGAGATCATGCAGGTCAAGCCCGCATTCACGCCGCTTGCTGATGAACTGTCACGGTTTTTCCTGTTGTCACGCTGTGTGTTTTTCGACAGTTCGGCGCAGAATATTCCTGCTGACCCGCATGCATGGCTGAAGCAGTTCAGCCGCCGCTGCCGCGATATCGAGCGAGGAATGAAGTAAGTGAATTTCGCCCACGCCTGGCTACTCATATTGTTGCCGCTCAGCCTTGTTCCCCTGCTGCTGGATCGCCAGCATAGCCGCAGCTATTCATGGCTGGGCCTGTTGCCGCGTGACCGCTGGTCAGACCTGCTGGGCATTTTGCTGAAAATACTCGCAGCGCTGGCATTACTCATGATGCTGCTGGGTGCATCTGGCCCGGCCACGGATGCACAATATATAGAGCGCATAGGCCAGGGGGCACAACTGGTATTGGTCATCGACCGCAGTGCCAGCATGGATGAAGCTTTCGAAGGTGCAGAATCCAGCGGCATTGCCGGCGAATCAAAAGCAGCAGCCGCGGAGCGCCTGATCACCCGCTTTGTACAGGAGCGCAGCAATGACATGTTCGGCATGGTGACATTCAGCAACTCCGCAATGCATGCATTACCACTGACGGAAAACCGGGAAGCCATCCTCGCCGCCATCCGCGCTGCAGGCGGAGCCGCCCTGTTCCAGACCAATATCGGCAGCGGCCTGACCACCGGTCTCGCACAGTTCGACAAGACACCGGATTCCGGCTCACGTGCCATCATCCTGCTGTCTGATGGCGGCGGGCGCATGGGAGCGAATACACAGCAGAAAATCCGGGACTGGCTGGACCGTATGAATGTCACGCTATACTGGATTGTATTGCGCCAGCCAGGTGCCACCAGTATCTTTGATACTACCTACGTTCCTCCTGAAGACAAGCCGCTGCCCCCGGCACTGGAACTCAATGATTTTTTCAAGACGCTGCATACCGGCTACCAAGCGTATGAAGCTTCGGATCCGCAATCCCTGGCAATGGCCATGGAAGATATCAACCGCAAGGAAAAAAAGCCCATCCGTTATCATGAGGAAATTCCGGGCCGTGATTTTTCACCTTATTGCTACACGATAGCGGCATTGCTGTTGTCATTACTATTATTGGCAAAATTCATCGAGGTCAGAACATGGCATTAAGCGCCAAGAAACTTACCTGGGCATTCAGTCTGCTGGCACTTGCTGCTGCAGGGATAGCAGCATGGCAGGCTTACCAGATACAGGGCATTCATGCATTCAACCAGGCCATTGCCACTGGCAAGAGCCCATCAACGCGACAGGACAGCTATGAAGCCAAATTTGCCGTGGCATATTGGCAGGCCAGGAATGGACGCTATCAGGAGGCCACCCAGCTTTTTGGGCAATTGCAGGACAAAGGCAATAACGCCCAGAAATCTGCAGTGCAATACAACACCGGCAATATCTTTTTCCTGCGGGGCCTGGAAATCAATGGCCGCGACATGACAGTACGCGACGAGACGGAATACCTCCTGACCCAGGCCCGAACAGCTTATGAACAATCCCTGCGCCTGGACTACCATTTCTGGGATGCCCGGCACAACCTCGATCGTGTCCTGAGCATGCTGCCATCAACACCCACTCCAGGTTCAGGGGAGTCAGATTCCCCAGGCCTCATCATGGGCAACATCCCGGTCGGCTTGCCATAAAGTACATCATGCCTTTCCTGTCCAGACTCAAACCCTACCTGCATCGTGATGTGCTGCTTCCGGCCATTGCCCTGCTTTTACTTGGTATTGCCGCATTCAAGCCCACCATTCCAGTGCCCCGCAATATTTACAGCACCATGCTGGTCATCGACATCAGCCAGAGCATGAACACCAAGGGCATGATCTGGCGCGGAGAAGATATCTCGCGTCTGGAATACACCAAGCACCTGGCACATGACCTGGTTGCCAGCATGCCCTGTGGCAGCCGGGTCAGCCTGGCCTTTTTCGCTGGTCTCAGTGTCGCAACCTTATATACCCCGATTGAAGTCTGCGAGAACTATGCTGCCATCCAGGACACCATTGCCCATGTCGAATGGCGTCAGGCCTGGGCAGGCAACAGCCGCCTGCGCGAAGGCATGGACTCCCTGAGCCGCTTGCTGCGCACCATGCCAGAGCCAACCCAAGCCATATTTTTCACTGATGGTGAAGAAGCGCCCCACCTGCACGCATTCAATACACTCAACCTTGCCAATCTCCAGACTGGCAGCGAGTGGCTGCTGGTCGGCATAGGCAGCAAACAACCCCAGCCGATTCCCAAGTTTGATGAAAACAACAAACTGCTGGGCTATTGGTCAGCAGAAAATTTTGTGCTGCAACCTGGTATCGCTCAGATTTCACAGCAGAACCTGGGCACGCGGGACAAGGGAACCGCCACCACGGAAAATGACCGCTACCTGTCCATCATGGATGAAGAGTACCTGATCAAACTCAGCGAAGAAATCAGTGCCAACTACGTCAACGGCGATAATCCCGAAGCCGTCAAATCTGCCATGAACCACATGAAACCCAGCCGCCGCGACTTTGCCCCCATGGACATAGACTGGATACTGGCCCTGATCGCAGGCGGCCTACTGCTTGCCTCCTATACGCCGCAACGGCTGAAAAAACTGCTCAAGCGGATACTGCATCGCAAAATGATTCACTAGCTATCCCCTACCTGCTATTAGACCAGGTATTTGGTTTCACCCGATACCAGAAATTCTGCAGCCAAGCTTACCTTTGGACTGCCCATACACGACTGAGTGCTTCCTAATCCTTTCTTCAGAATTCAGGCAGTGGATCATCATATGCAGCATGATGAGATTGAGCCATTAAGCAGCTTATTGACTTAGCGCTCCAGCATCCAATACGATTCAGACTCCTTGATATTGTCCATACCCCTCAGCCAACAACAAGAAAGTAATAAAAATGGAACAAGAAATTCTTGCCGGGAACCCCTCTGAAGTTAAAGACCTGGGCGGTAAATCATGAGCTGCCTATCTTTGGTTGATCCTGCTCACTCTAGTTATTCTGATACCTAGGGCATGAATTAGCGATGAAAATCAATGGTCATCATCATGAGTTAGTTCAGTCGGGTATCCTGAAGTAAATTTTATCCATAGCGAAACATTTCAGGATTCTGCTTAATTTAACCGCTATCCAGTACACAAATTGTTCAAACTCCTCCAGTATTTTCTTGTCGCTGCTGTGGCTTGTTCCGTGCTCGCATGGTATATGCTGGACTCTACGTGCGGAAATAACCTGCTCACCGAAGTATGGTCACCTGATGGAAAATATAAAGTCGTTGTCTTCCAGCGCGACTGCGGCGCTACCACAGGTTTCAGCACACAGCTCTCGTTAATGCCGTCGCAGCACCAACTGGGCAATGAATCCGGCAACATCTTTGTTGCTGATACAAATCATGGCGCGGCACCATCAGGTATTGGCGGAGGGCCCTCTGTCAGTATCCAATGGCTTGACCCTGAAAGCCTGGTAGTGATACATCATCCAAATGCACGGATTTCCATGGCTGAGCCACAGTCATCAGGTGTACGGATCATGTATAAGACTGCAGAATAATAGGTAAGCAACTGTTATACATGCCATCTTTTCAGCACGAAGAATCACAAGGCATACGCGTCTTTATTCAATTGCTCGTCTTTACTTTTTTGCTTATTGCACTATTGATCGTGCTGCAGTGGCTGGTAATTCAATTATTTTCATGAGTGTCTTCTCTCTGAGACTTAGCGAGTTTGTGTACTACAGACTGATCCACCTGTAGCTCATCTCTTCAATGCATTACAATCCAGCTTCTGTGCATTGGTCAGGAAATAGTATGAAGTGGTTTGCAATGGCTTTGTCGACATGGCTATTGGTATTTGCCTCTGTGGCATCTGCCAGCCCCTACGCTGACAAGCAAGTATTCGAGGAGGATGCCAGGCAGGGTATTCTGAAAGAGCAATCCAGCCGTGACCATTTCCAGTTTCGCGGACTGATTGTGACGGAGTTCGACGATAGCCTGAACCTCTGTGGCGAGATGAACAAATCAGACGAGCCGGAATGGACGCGCTTCATCAAGGTTTTCGACAAGGGCACCGAGCGTTTCGAGTTGGTATGGATAGAGCCAGGTGATGCAGCGTCCGAGGTCGAGGATTTCAAAAAGGATCAGTTCGGCTCCTATTGGGATCGTCGTTGCTCCAGTTTAAGATAGTCGTGCTTGCAAGCTCCTGCCAAGCCTGGTCTTTTTATGTGTGCTTTCCCCAGCGCAACCAAATACGTAAACGCCTGAATGCCTGTGCGTCCACTGCATCCGGCAGAATCAGGCAAGGCACACGTTTATCCAGCTGCAGGTTGAGCACGGTGAAATTGGCTGTGACCAGGCTACTGCCATGTACGCTGGCCTGTTGACGCGTACCATTGCGCAGCGTCAGCCAAAGTTCTCCCACATGATTCAATTCCAGTATCACGGGCGAGTGAGGGTGTCGGTGCCAGACATCCCGCCATAAATGGTAGGCAGTCGCCATCATGATCACGCACAGTAACAAGACCTTGACCCACCAGTTCCAGGGCAATATCACCACGGCCAGGCCCGCCATCAACCCCATGCAGACAAACAGTGCCGCCAACCAATGTGAAACACTCAGAATCAGGATAACTGGCTTCACTGTATAATGACGGCTGGTTTTTTGCATCTCGTTCATTCAGAGGATCACCCATGAGTCAGTGGTATCAATTCCTTTCCACACAAGGCGCCAACATACAGGATGGCAATATCCGCTTTCCCCATGCTGCACAGACGGAAGACAGCATCATCACTGACCTGTCACACTATGGCCTGTTGTCCCTGGAAGGAGAAGATGCAGTCACTTTCCTGCAGGGCCAGGTCACCAATGATGTGAAAAAACTGGAAGGCAGTAGTCATTACAGTGGCTATTGCTCGCCCAAGGGCCGCCTACTTGCCCTGTTTTTTGCTTTTTCTCGTGATAATACACTGTACCTGCAATTCGAGCGCGAGCTACTGGAAGCCATTGCCAAGCGTTTACGCATGTATGTATTACGCTCCAAAGTCGTTATCAACGATGTCAGCGACCTCTATGTTCGTATTGGTGTTGCCGGGGAGCAAGCTCAAACAATATTGAATGTCCATTTCGACAACGTGCCAGAAGCCGAGTATGCCATGACCCAGTCAGGTGAAATCAGCCTGATCCGCTTGCCCGGCACTTTGCCGCGCTATGAAATCATCAGCCCGTTGGCACAAGCTGAGGCACTCTGGCTCAGCCTCAGCCAGCATCTGACCCCAGCCAACCATGAAGACTGGAATTGGCGCGAAATCCAGGCCGGCATTCCGGCAGTTGCCAAAGCCACACAGGAAGCATTTGTGCCACAGATGGTCAATCTCGACCTGATCGATGGCATCAACTTCAAGAAAGGCTGCTATACCGGGCAGGAAATCGTGGCACGCACGCACTATCTGGGCAAGGTCAAGCGCCGTACGCACCTGGCCCATATTGCCAGTGATATTGCACCAGCCGCAGGCGACGAGATTCTCGATAGCAATGGCACAGCCGCCGGACAAGTAGTGCGTAGCGCCCCTCATCCGGATGGAGGCCAGAGTATCCTGGCTGAACTACGATTGGAAAGTGTGGAAACTGGCAGCTTAAACTGGCAGGGGAAAACGCTGACTATCCAGCCATTGCCATATCCACTGGATAAATAGGCAGGCCTTATTTTTTTGCGGCTGGTGCTTGAGGCACTGGCGCTGGTGCCGCCATGGGTGCTTGATCTATCACCTGATAAAACACTTCGTCATGCTTGACCATGCCCAGCTCACTGCGTGCACGCTCTTCGATCGCAGTATTGCCCTGCTTGAGATCGTCCACTTCTGCATCCAGCGTATCGTTGCGCTGCTTGAGCGCCATATTGGCATCTTTCTGCGCAACGATTTTCTGGTTAAGGTCCCAGACTCTCAGCCAGCTACCTTTGCCCAGCCACAGTGGATACTGCAGCAAGGCAATCACGGCAACAAAAATGAGAGTCAGGAATTTCACTTCAGGTTATAGAACGCGTCTTTACCTGCATAACTGGTTGCATCGCCAAGCTCTTCCTCGATGCGTAGCAGCTGGTTGTACTTGGCAATACGCTCAGAACGTGAGAGGGAGCCAGTCTTGATCTGCAAGGCATTGGTCGCTACGGAGATATCGGCAATCGTGGTATCTTCAGTTTCACCGGAGCGATGGGAAATCACAGCAGTGTAACCAGCGCGCTTGGCAGTTTCGATTGTTGTGAAAGTCTCGGTCAAAGTGCCGATCTGGTTGACCTTGATCAACACTGAGTTACCTACGCCCTTCTGGATACCTTCACGCAGGATCTTGGCATTGGTCACAAACAGGTCATCACCTACCAGCTGAACCTGCTGACCAATACGGTCAGTCAATAGTTTCCAGCCATCCCAGTCATGTTCGGACATACCGTCCTCGATACTGACGATAGGATACTTCTCCACCCAGTTCGCCAGGTAATCGGTGAACTGTTCCGAAGTCAGTTGCACACCTTCGGACTCAAGGTGGTAGAGGCCATCCTTATAGAATTCGGAGCTGGCGCAATCCAGGCCCAGCAGAATATCGCGACCCGGCTCGTAACCTGCGGCAGTGATCGCCTGCAGGATGTACTGGATCGCAGCTTCGTTGGATGGCAGATCAGGGGCAAAGCCGCCTTCATCACCTACGGTAGTCGCCAAGCCTTCGTTATGCAGGATTTTCTTCAATGCATGGAATACTTCGGCACCAGCACGCAACGCTTCACGGAATGTGGGCAAACCAGCGGGAATAATCATGAATTCCTGCATATCCACGCTGTTCTCGGCGTGCGCGCCACCGTTGATGATATTCATCATCGGGGTAGGCAATTGCATGAAACCGGAACCGCCTAGATAACGGTACAGCGGCAGGCCGGACTCTTCAGCAGCAGCACGTGCACAGGCCATGGAAACAGCCAGAATCGCGTTAGCGCCCAGGCGGCTCTTGTTCTCAGTACCATCAAGGTCGATCAGGGTCTGGTCGATGAAGCTCTGCTCTTCCACGTCCAGGCCGATAATGGCTTCGGTAATTTCAGTGTTGACGTTCTCAACAGCCTGCAATACACCTTTCCCAAGGTAACGCGCAGCATCGCCATCACGCAACTCAACCGCTTCTTTGGTACCAGTGGAAGCACCAGAAGGTACAGCTGCGCGGCCGATCACGCCGGACTCGAGCAGGACATCAACCTCGACAGTAGGATTACCGCGGGAATCAATGATCTCGCGGGCAATAATATCAACAATTGCACTCATGCTTTATTTCCTCAATTTAGATTTGGATTTTTTGTTCCAGCCTACACTGTATGTTCGATGAAGCCGGCTTTTTTCACCACACGGTCAAGGTCGACCAATACTTCCAGCAAATCCCTCATTTTGGGCAGTGGCCAGGCATTTGGACCATCAGACAAAGCCTTGACAGGATCGGGATGCGTTTCCATGAACACCCCCGCCACGCCGCTTGCGACTGCCGCACGGGCAAGTACAGGCACGAATTCGCGCTGGCCGCCACTCTTGTCTCCCTGGCCGCCAGGCTGCTGTACCGAATGCGTGGCATCGAACACCACCGGGCAATTCGTCTCGCGCATAATGGCAAGCCCGCGCATATCAGAGACCAAGGTATTGTAACCAAAAGAAGCACCGCGCTCGCACACCATGATGGTATCTGCACCGCCATTGGCCTCTTTCGCCTTCTGCACGACCTGCCTCATATCACCAGGCGCCAGGAACTGACCCTTCTTGATATTCACTGGCTTGCCGGACCTGGCGCAGGCAGTAATAAAGTCGGTCTGGCGGCAAAGGAAAGCCGGTGTCTGCAACACATCCACCACGGCTGCCACGTGCAGTACCTGTTCTTCAGTATGCACGTCGGTGAGAATGGGTACACCAATCTGGCGGCGCACTTCGTCCAGTATCTTCAGCCCCTCGTCCATGCCGAAACCACGGAACGTTTTGTTGGAACTGCGGTTGGCTTTGTCGTAGGAGGATTTATAGATGAAATTGATACCCAGGGCAGTCGTGAGTTCTTTCAACTGGCCTGCCGTCTCGATTGCCATCTCCTGCGATTCGATCACGCATGTGCCGGCAATCAGGAACAAGGGCTGGTCTATGCCAACCTCAAAACCGCAAAGCTGCATATTTGGTTACGCCTTTCTCTTAGCCAGGGCCGCTGCGATATAGGCATTGAACAATGGATGCCCACTACGCGGATTGGAGGTGAACTCAGGGTGGAACTGGCATGCAAGGAACCATGGATGCACGGTTTCAGGCAATTCCACCATTTCACACAACTGCTCAGTCGGCGTGCGTGCGGAAATCACCAGGCCGGCCTTTTCCAACTGGTCAACATAATTGTTATTCACCTCATAGCGGTGACGGTGGCGCTCATTGACTTCTGCGCCATAAATGGCAAAAGCCTTGGTATCCGGCACAATAGGACACTTCTGCGCGCCCAGGCGCATGGTGCCGCCGAGATCGGAATCTTCGCTGCGCTGTTCCATCTTGCCGTCAGCACCCTTCCACTCAGTAATCAGGCCGACCAGAGGATGCGGGGTCTTGGCATCAAATTCCGTACTGTTGGCGTCCTTGAGCTTGGCAACATTGCGTGCAAACTCAATCACGGCCAACTGCATGCCCAGGCAGATGCCCAGGTATGGCGTCCTGCTTTCACGCGCATAGCGGATAGCGGCGATCTTGCCCTCGGTACCCCGCTTGCCGAAGCCTCCAGGCACCAGGATGGCATCCATTTTTTCCAGCTCGCCAGTGCCCTGTTTTTCCACGTCCTCAGAATCAATGTAATGGATATTGACCTTGGATTCATTATGGATGCCCGCGTGAATCAGGGCTTCCGTCAAGGACTTATAGGATTCGGTCAGGTCTACATACTTGCCGACGAAGGCAATATTCACCTCGTGTTTTGGGTTCTTGAGCGTATGGACAATACGGTTCCAGCTCGACAGGTCTGCCGCGCGCGCAAGCAGATTGAGCTTGTGACAGACGATCTCGTCTAGCATCTGCTCGTGCAACATGCGCGGAATGCTGTAGATACTGTCGGCATCTATCACCGAAATCACTGCCTCGTGCGGCACATTGGTAAACAAGGCAATCTTGCGCTTTTCATCCTCAGGAATGGCACGGTCCGCACGGCAGAGCAGGATATCCGGCTGGATACCGATCTCGCGTAGTTCCTTGACGGAATGCTGTGTAGGCTTGGTCTTGAGTTCACCAGCAGTGGGAATCCACGGTAACAGCGTCAGATGCATGAAACAGGTGTTGTTGCGACCTTCCTCGATACCCATCTGGCGGATGGCTTCCAGGAAAGGCAGGGACTCGATGTCACCCACTGTGCCCCCCACCTCGACGATGGCAACATCGGCACCCTCAGCACCACGCTTGACATGCGCCTTGATCTCGTCGGTGATGTGTGGAATGACTTGTACGGTTTTGCCCAGGTATTCACCGCGACGCTCTTTCTTGATCACGGTTTCATAAATCTGGCCAGTAGTGAAATTATTGCGCTTGCCCATGCGTGCACTGATGAAGCGCTCGTAGTGACCCAGGTCAAGATCGGTTTCGGCACCGTCATCGGTCACGAATACCTCACCATGCTGGAATGGGCTCATGGTACCGGGGTCAACATTGATATAGGGATCAAGCTTGAGCATGGTCACCTTGATGCCACGTGACTCAAGAATTGCGCCCAAGCTGGCAGCTGCAATGCCTTTACCTAAAGAGGAAACAACCCCGCCGGTAACGAATACGAATTTGGTCATGGAATAAAAACTTTGGGACATTGCGGACGGGACTAGATTTTACTGCAAACGCCTATCGGGGACAAATGAGAAATGGAGTAATCTCATCTTGATCATTACGTTTTAATCAGGATTCAAGCAGCAAGCACAGGGCGTGCGCCTGATCAATACAAAGTAATCTCGCCCCATTCACCTGTATCGCCATTGATTGAGTAGCGCACGCGCTTCGCTTGCAACCTCAGAAGCCGTCATCCCCACCGGCCCCACGCCCTTTGCCACCAGGCTGTCTGCAGCAGCTCCATGCAGATAAACGGCAAGCAATACAGCCTCTTCCAGCGACATTTCCTGGGCTGCGAGCGCGGCAATGATGCCACACAGCGTATCGCCCATACCTGCACTTGCCATGCCCGGATTACCACTATGATTGATAAACCAGCGCCCATCCGGCAATGCAACCACACTGCCACACCCCTTGAGCACTACAATCGCCCCGAACTCCCGCGCCATCCTGAGCGCACTCGCGACCCTGTCAGCCTGCACTTCTGCAGTAGTGATATGCAGCAAAGTCGCGGCTTCACCTGGATGAGGAGTAATTGCGAGGGTGCCTGGCTTGCGCTGATGAAGGATCGCCTGCAGTTCAGGGTGAGCAGCCAGCAAGTTCAAGGCATCCGCGTCTAATATCAGCAGTTGCGACAGTTCAAGCAAGGAATGTAGCAGCGACACCGCCGTGTCGGACTGCCCCATGCCCGGCCCTGCCACCATGACAGTTGCAAACTGAGGCACACTGGCAGCATCTCGCAGCATGAGCTCCGCCTGCCCTTGATCCAATGCAGGGGCAGAGCCTGCCAGCAATCCACAATAGACTCTCCCGGCCCCAGCCCGTAATGCAGCACGACCCGCCAGCAAGACAGCCCCAACCATATGCTCTGCGCCACCAATCACTCCCACACTACCATGACTGCCTTTATGGCTGTTCAGCCTGCGCCTGGCAGGCAAGGCCGGAGGCACATCCACCAGAAACCCGGCAGCAGGCGGCGCAGCATTGAGTCCAAGATTATCCAGGTACACCTGCCCAGCGTGATCCGGACCATCCTGCGTATACAGACCCGGCTTAAGTCCGAGGAAAGTCAATGTATGCGCAGCACAAACAGCAGCTCCCAGCACACGCCCAGTATGCATGCAGATACCAGTAGGAATATCCAGTGACAGCACCGGCACTCCCATAGCATTAACCTGCTGCACAAGATCACGATGCAAAGCATCCAGCTCGCGTGTCAGGCCGATACCGAACAATCCATCCACTATCAGTTGCCACTCCCTGCCTTGGGGCAGCCCAGATGCTATTTCACCGCCATCGGCAAGCCAGGCTTCATAAGCAGCCCTGGCATCAGGCGGCAAGCTGGCATACGTCCCGGTAAACACCACATCTACCTGATACCCCTGCTGCCTGAGATAGCGTGCCGCCACCAGGGCATCGCCGCCATTATTCCCCGGCCCGGCAAGTACCAGTATGCGGGCACCGGACACTGTCAACAACAGGCTGGATGCCAGACGGGCAGCGGCCGCCCCGGCTTTTTCCATCAAGCCATCATGTGCGTGCGCCTGCTCCATCGCACGCAACTGGGACTGGGCATACAAAGGTTTCATTCCTTCATCTCCTGATGTATGCGTATCAGGTCATTAGGGGTAACACACCCATGTTCAGTAATGATGCCAGTGACCAATCTGGCAGGAGTGACATCAAATGCCGGATTCGCTGCCATGCTACCTGCAGGTGTCAGGCTCAGCGTCCTGACTGTGCCATCATCTGCCAGGCCGCTGATGGTAGTCACCTCCCGCGGATCACGCTCCTCTATGGGAATGTCGCGCACGCCGCTTTCAATACGCCAGTCTATGGTAGGTGTCGGCACAGCCACGTAAAAAGGTATCTGGTTATCAAAAGCAGCCAGTGCCTTGAGATAAGTGCCAATCTTGTTGCAAACATCCCCTGTTCTTGTCACCCGGTCCGCACCAACAATGACACAGTCGACTTGTCCATGCTGCATCAGGTGGCCGCCGGCATTATCACAGATCACGGTGAATGGAATTCCGTGCTGCGCCAGCTCCCAGGCTGTCAGGCTCGCTCCCTGGTTGCGTGGACGTGTCTCATCCACCCACACATGCACATCCATGCCGGCATCAAACGCTGCATACACAGGCGCAAGTGCCGTGCCCCAATCCACCGTTGCCAGCCAACCTGCATTGCAGTGTGTCAGGATATTCAGGCGTCTGGATTTTCCACGTGCCAGTTCGCGGAGCAGGTTCAGCCCCTGTTGCCCAATGGCATGGTTGATTACAACATCCTCATCTGCAATACACCCGGCCTCCCGCCAGGCATATTCGCACCGCAGGTGTGGCGACACCGGCAGGAGACGCTCCAGCATGCGCTCTAACGCCCAGCGCAAATTCACTGCTGTAGGGCGGCTGGCCAACAATAGTCTGGCTGATTCCTGCAAATGTTTTTCATCGTCAGACTCCAGGCTGGCCAGGGCCATCCCATATGCCGCGGCAGCCCCGATCAAGGGAGCACCGCGTACCTGCATGTTGCGGATTGCTTCTGCCATCTGTCGTACGGAATCAATTTCTACAACTCTGAATTGATGCGGCAACCCTGTCTGGTCAATGATACAAACTTGTTGCGGAAGCATTGAACCGGAAGCAGGTTGCCCTGCCCAGATCGTGCGCCATGATTGCTTGCCGATTTTCATGTTACCTGTCTCAAATAAGAAATATTCCTATCCACAAATTCTGTGGATAACTTTGTGAATATCTGTGACTTAAAAATGTAACCTCCCAATTTATAATGCTTTTTTAAATCGCCCAAAAAATGTACTTTACAATTCATTAATTAAAAAATTAATTAAAATCAATAACTTATTTTAAGTCATTGGATTATTAACATTTTCTAACATTATTTAAAGTATTACTTGAGGTGATGTGTATAAGTTTTCAGTCCAGGCAGAATGTCAAGCGCATTCTCAGTCGTCATTCGCGCTATAGATACCACGTCTTCTGTTCGTATTTCAGCTAGTACTCGGGCGATGCTGACCAGTTGATCCGGGCGGTTACGTCCATGATGTCCCAGCCATGCCGGCGGAATATCCGGGGCATCCGTTTCCAGCACTATGGCCTCCAATGGCAGCACTTTTGCCAGGTGTCGGATTTTAAGGGCGCGCTCATAAGTCATCGCTCCCCCGAACCCTAACTTGAAACCCAGCTTGATGAATGCCTCGGCCTGCTGCAGGCTGCCATTGAATGCATGGGCAATTCCGCGCACTTTGAAGCGCCTGACGTATTTCAGTACTTGGTCAACCGAGCGCCTGACATGCACTAACACCGGCAGATCATATTCACGTGCCAGCTTGAGTTGTTCAGTAAAGTAATATTCCTGCCGCTCACGGTCATAGTGCTCAATGAAGAAATCCAGGCCAATTTCACCTATAGCCACCACATCTGCGCGGTGCTGCTCGATTTCCCTGGCCAACACCTCAAGGTCTGCTGGCACAGACTGATCCACAAATAAGGGATGTATGCCCAATGCCATGGCACAACCGGGATAATGCGCGGCCAGCTCCTGCACGGCGGCAAAATTACTGCGTGCCACAGCAGGCACCACGATCATCCCCACACCAGCCTGCCGGGCTGCTTCGGCTATCTCTGCCCTGTCTGCATCGAACTCGGGCGCATCAAGATGGCAATGGGTATCAATCAGCATGGGCAATAATGCCTACACCACGGGTTTTGCATGTACAAACCAATCGCTGCCAACCTGGCGTGTTTCCAGCACCTGCAAATGCAGCTTCTGCTGCATGCTTTCCAGAGCAGGTATGGCAAACATTCCGCGCGCTGCACTCCCCAGCAGCACTGGAGCGTAGTAAAGGAGCAATTCGTCGACCAGGCCTGCGCTCAAGAGGCTACCATTCAACGCTGCCCCGGCTTCCACCAGCACCTCGTTGACCTGACGTTCAGCCAGTGCCTGCAGCAAAGCGGCCATATCCACTGTGCCTGCCTGGTCTGGCAAATGCAGTAATTCGGCCCCGCTAGCACGCAATGCCGCTTCCTGTTGCGGCAGTTGCTGTGCATGTGCAATCAACACACGCTCGGTCTGCAGTATGGCAGCAGAGCATGGAGTACGTAAGCGGCTGTCCACTATCACGCGGTATGGCTGCACACCATGTCGCGCCGTCAGCAACTGCTCATCGCGCACTGTCAACAGCGGATCATCGGCCAGTACCGTTCCCACTCCCGTCAGAATGGCGCAGGACTGCGCCCGCCACTGCTGCACATGCTGGCGGGCAGGCGAACCGGTGATCCATTTGCTTTCACCATTATGCAGGCCTGTCCTGCCATCCAGACTGGCGGCGATTTTGCTGCGCAACCACGGGCGCTGCCTGCTCATGCGTGAGATAAACCCCTGGTTCAGTGCTCTGGCTTCTGCCTCCATCAACCCGGATGCAACGCTGATGCCATGCTGTGCCAATCGTTGCAGGCCATTGCCAGCCACCAGAGGGTTAGGGTCCTGCATAGCTGCAACAACGCGCCTGACTCCAGCCTTGAGCAATGCATCAGCACAAGGAGGCGTACGACCAAAATGGCTACAAGGCTCCAGCGTCACATAGACATCCGCCCCCTGCGCCAACTCGCCAGCCATACGCAAGGCATGCACCTCCGCATGTGGCTCACCCGCCTTGAGATGGGCGCCTCGCCCTACTATCTGTCCATTCTTGACAATGACACACCCAACCCGAGGATTGGGCATAGTGCCATACAGGCCGCGTGCAGCTTCACGCAATGCAAGACTCATGTACAACTGGTCTTCTGCAGAAAAAATTGAAGAATTACTCATGATGCTGCCATGATAAAGTCAGGCAGGAGAAAGATACAAGGATGTTCAGGAATTGCGCAGAAAGGCAGGACAAGGAATCCCGGTCACTTCACCTTGCCAGAGAAGAAAATCAAAGAGGTAACGCCAGGCCGCTCAATCCAGGTCACGGATTACATCACTGAAATCCCCAGCATCCTGGAAACTGCGATATACCGAGGCAAAGCGGATATAAGCCACTTTATCCATGGCCTTGAGCTCCTGCATCACCATTTCGCCCAGGTCACGGGCAATGATTTCCCGCTCACCCTTGGCAAGAATTTTCTGCATGATGCGCTCCAGCGCATGATCCACATATTCCGTTGGCACAGGACGTTTATGCAAAGCACGAGTAAATGAAACTCGCAGCTTGTCTCGGCTGAATTCAGCACGATTGCCGTTTTGCTTGACGACCTGCGGCAAATGCAGCTCTGCCGTTTCATAGGTGGTAAACCGCTTATCACAGGAAACGCAACGACGGCGGCGCCGTATGGAATCGCCCTCATCATTCACTCGGGAATCAATGACCTGGGTGTCTGCGTCGCCACAAAACGGACATTTCATTTTTCAGCTTTCATGGAGAGGGGGAAATTCACACCTCCCCCATATTCCCGGATTAAGCGCCGTAGACCGGGAAGCGCGCAGTCAAGGCGTGTACTTTAGCCTTGGTCGCCGCAATCACGGACTCATCGGTCGGATTATCCAGGATATCAGCGATCAGGTTGGCAACCTCTGCCGCTTCTGCTTCCTTGAAACCGCGAGTAGTAATGGCAGGTGAGCCAATACGGATGCCGGAAGTGACAAACGGGCTTTCCGGATCGTTCGGGATCGCATTCTTGTTCACCGTGATATGTGCCTGGCCGAGGAAAGCATCCGCAGCCTTGCCGGTCAGCCCCTTGGGGCGGAGATCCACCAGAAATACGTGAGACTGAGTGCCGCCGGAAATAATGCGCAAACCACGTGCCGCCAGAGTCTTGGCCATGGTATCAGCATTCTTGAGCACTTGTTCCTGATATGCCTTGAATTCAGGTTGGGCTGCCTCGAGGAAGGCCACTGCCTTGCCTGCGATCACATGCATGAGCGGACCACCCTGCAGGCTCGGGAACACGCTGGAATTGAGAGACTTCTCAAATTCGGCCTTCGCCAGGATCAAGCCACCCCGCGGGCCACGCAAAGTCTTGTGGGTAGTGGAGGTGACAAAGTCTGCATGTGGCACCGGATTGGGATATACGCCAGCAGCAATCAAGCCCGCATAATGCGCCATATCCACCATGAAATAAGCACCCACCTTCTTGGCAATTTCGGCCATGCGCGCCCAGTCAAAACGCAGGGCATAGGCAGAAGCACCACCGATCAGCAACTTGGGCTTGCACTCCAGTGCAATACGCTCCATCTCGTCGTAATCAATCTCTTCCTTGTCGTTCAGGCCGTAAGGCACGATATTGAACAACTTGCCAGACAGGTTGGCCGGGGAACCATGCGTCAAATGGCCACCGTGGCCCAGGTTCATGCCCATGACGGTATCGCCGGGCTTGAGGATGGAGAAATACACGGCCTGGTTGGCCTGTGAACCGGAGTGTGGCTGCACATTGGCATACTCGGCGCCGAACAGCTTTTTCAGGCGGTCAATCGCCAGCTGTTCAATCTCATCAACGAATTCACAGCCACCATAGAAACGCTTGCCCGGATAACCTTCGGCATATTTGTTGGTCAGCTGGGAACCCTGTGCTTGCATCACTGCCGGGCTGGTATAGTTTTCAGAGGCAATCAGTTCGATATGCTCATCCTGGCGGTTGCGCTCACCTTCCACGTATTTCCACAGATCAGGATCAACCACACTCAGGTTTTTGGCAGTGCTAAACATATTCTTTAATCTCGGGTAAAAAATTAATAGGCAGGATTTTACCATGTTCACTGCGCCATAGCTTTGAAACAGATTCAAAGCAAGTGAAAATGATTCATCACCTGTAGCAATCCATGCCGTCCATCCACCACCATGGATTGTCGGAAGTCTTTTCCATGTGGTGCGAGTATAATCTCTTCCCATTACACCACCGGTCATTTTGCGATATGGCATTGATACGCCAAGAAGACTTCATCACCAGTATCCACCAGGCATTGCAGTATATTGCCTGCTATCACTCGCCCGACTTTCTTGCTGCCATGCATGATGCCTGGCAACGTGAACCGTCGCCCGCCGCACGCGATGCGATTGGACAGATACTGATCAACTCCTATCTCTGCGCCCAGGGCCAACGCCCTTTGTGCCAGGATACCGGCATTGTCGTTGCGTTCATTTCCGTGGGCATGAATGTGCAATGGCAGACGGAGTTGAGCCTGCAGGAAATGGTGGATGAAGGTGTGCGCCGCGCCTACCTGGACCCCGACAATCGCCTGCGTGCCTCCATTGTGCGCGACCCGGCAGGCAAGCGCCTGAATACGCGCGACAACACCCCCTCCATCGTGCACGTCGACATGGTTCCCGGCAATACTGTGGAAATCCACATTGCTGCCAAGGGCGGAGGTTCAGAGAACAAATCCAAACTGGCCATGCTGGAACCTTCTGACGACATCGTTGAATGGGTACTCAAAACCGTTCCGGAAATGGGAGCTGGCTGGTGCCCCCCCGGAGTCCTGGGCATCGGCATCGGCGGCACTGCGGAAAAAGCCATGCTCCTGGCCAAGCAATCCTTGTTCGCCCCGATCGACATCCAGCAATTGCGTGATCGCGGCCCGGCGAACCGGGCCGAGGAATTACGCCTGGAAATCTATGAAAAAGTGAACCGCCTGGGCATTGGAGCACAAGGATTGGGAGGCCTGACCACGGTACTGGATGTCAAAATCCTGGAAGCTCCCACCCATGCTACCTCATTGCCGGTTGCCATCATCCCGAACTGCGCAGCGACACGCCACGTGCATTTAACGCTGGATGGCAGTGGCCCCGCACATTTGCCAGTCCCAGTGCTTGCAGACTGGCCCCAGGTTACACTGGATGCAAGCGCGCCATTGCGCCGTGTCAACCTGGATCAGGTCACGCATGATGATGTTAAAAGCTGGCAACCAGGTGAAAAACTCCTGCTGTCCGGAAAATTGCTGACAGGCCGTGATGCAGCACATAAACGCATTGTGGACTTGATCGCGCGTAATGAACCCATGCCAGATGGCCTGGACTTCACCAACCGCTTCATCTACTACGTGGGCCCTGTCGATCCAGTAGGGGATGAAATCATTGGTCCCGCCGGCCCGACGACTGCCACACGCATGGATAGATTTACCGACACCATGCTCACCAAGACCGGGCTCCTTGGCATGATAGGAAAAGCTGAGCGTGGGGAAGCGACCGTGCATTCCATCAGGCAACATCAATCTGTCTACCTGATTGCAATTGGCGGCGCAGCCTACCTGATCTCACAGGCCATCAAGGCCTCTCGCGTGGTTGCATTTCCCGACCTGGGCATGGAAGCCATCTATGAATTCACGGTTGAAGACATGCCTGTGACCGTTGCCGTAGACAGCCATGGCCATTCCGTCCACGAATCAGGCCCAGTGGAATGGCGTCCCCTTATCGCCAACATCCCGGTTTTCAGCGCATAACATCCCGATCCAGACAGGAACTTATGGCCAGACTTTTTACCCCTATCCGCTTCCGCGATACTGAAATCAAGAACCGTATTTTTGTATCCCCCATGTGTCAATATTCTGCCGAGCAAGGCCTGGCCAATCACTGGCACCTGGTTCACCTTGGCGGGCTGGCGGTCGGCGGTGCAGGACTGGTCATGGTGGAAGCCACCGCAGTGGCGCCCGAGGGCCGCATCACCCCGTTCTGCCTGGGAATATGGTCAGACGAGCACGTCCAGGCGCTCAGGCCGATAGTTGATTTCATCAGGCAGCAGAATGCCGTACCGGCCATCCAGCTTGCACATGCAGGCCGCAAGGCCTCTTGTGACGCGCCATGGCGCGAGGGAAAATTCCTCCCACCAGATCAGGGGGGATGGCAAACAGTGGCACCATCTGCCATTCCACTCACTGACGCGCATGGCACACCTCAAGCACTGAGCCATGAGGATATCCAGCACACCATTGCGCAATTCCGCACTGCTGCCCTGCGCGCATTACAGGCAGGGTTTGAAGTGCTGGAACTGCATTGTGCCCATGGTTACCTGCTGCATGAATTCCTTTCGCCCCTGTCCAACCACCGGGGCGATGAATATGGTGGCAGCCTGGAGAACCGCTGCCGCCTTCCCTTGCAAATTGCACGCGAACTACGCGCCCTGTGGCCGCAGGAAAAACCTGTATTCGTACGTATTTCAGCGACGGACTGGGTTGAAGGTGGATGGGATATTGAACAATCTATCCAGTTTTCCACATGGCTCAAGGAAATCGGGATCGACCTGATAGATTGCTCAAGCGGCGGGCTGACACTGGATGCTAAAATTCCTGCCGGTCCCGGCTACCAGACAACATTCGCCCAGCGTATCCGCAGCGAAGCCGGCATTGCCAGCGCTGCAGTCGGTCTGATCACGTCTGCCCTGCAAGCGGAGCACATCCTGGTAAGCGGCCAGGCCGATGTCATCATGATGGCGCGCAAGCTGCTGAGCGACCCACATTGGCCCCTGCATGCTGCCCGAGAGTTACGTACGGATGTGCCCTGGCCCGACCAATATGTACGTGCCAAGAATATTTAAGTGATCTTACTGCGTCCAACCGGCGCCATACAAAAAGGAATACATCATGAAATGGACTGATAGCCAACATATTGCCGAAGAACTTTTTGACCGCCATCCCGAAGTCGACCCCAAAACCATCCGCTTCACCGATCTCTACAACTGGATTCTGGAGCTGGAGGATTTCGATGACACCCCGGATAAATGTGGCGAACGCATTCTGGAAGCAATTCAGCTTGCCTGGATAGCAGAAGCTGAATAACGCGGTGCATACACCCGGATGATGGTACCCAGGGAAATTTTCAAGGCCTATGATATCCGCGGCATTGTTGATAAGACACTGACGCCGGAAATTGTAGAAACCATTGGTCACGCAATTGGCAGCGAAGCCAGCCAGCGTGGGCAGCATGCCATCTGCATTGGCTACGATGGCCGTTTGTCAGGCCCTGTGTTTGCACGCGCCTTATCACAAGGTATTCGCAAGAGTGGCATCAATGTCATCAATCTCGGCATGGTGACCACCCCCATGGGATATTTTGCCGCCCATCACCTTGGCACACATTCAGCCGTTGTCGTGACAGGCAGTCATAACCCACCTGAATATAACGGCCTGAAGATAGTCGTGGCCGGGGAAACGTTATCCGGCACAGCCATCCAGCACCTCTACACCCGCATCAGCAGTAGTGATTTCACTCACGGCCACGGCACGGAAAGTCATCACGACATCGCACCAGCCTACCTTGAGCGCATTGTTTCCGGCATTCACCTCCAGCGCCCCCTTAGCCTGACACTTGATTGTGGCAATGGTGTCGCCGGTGCATATGCGGGCACCCTGTTCCGCGCGCTGGGATGCAAGGTCACGGAGTTATTCTGCGAAGTGGATGGGCATTTCCCCCACCACCACCCCGATCCATCCATTGCAGATAACCTGCAGGACCTGATCCACAACCTGGCTGCAGGCGAGTCGGAAATCGGCCTGGCATTTGATGGCGATGGTGACCGGCTTGGTGTCATCACCAAGGATGGCAGCATCATTCATCCGGATCGGCAGCTATTGCTGTTTGCTGCAGATGTACTCGAGCGCACGCCTGATGCCACCATCATTTACGATGTCAAGTCCACGCGCAATCTTGCGCCATGGATCAAGCAACACGGCGGCAAACCCCTGATGTGGAAAACAGGCCACTCCCTGATGAAAACCAAGATGCAGGAAACCAGCGCAGCCCTCGCCGGTGAAATGAGCGGTCATATATTCTTCAAGGAGCGCTGGTATGGTTTTGACGATGGCCTGTATGCAGGCGCGCGCCTGCTGGAAATCCTGAGCCGGGCCGACGATCCGTCTGCTGTATTGAACAATCTGCCAGACAGTATCAGCACCCCGGAGCTGCATATCCACATGCAGGAAGGTGAGCCGCATCAGCTCATCAGCACACTGCAAGCCCATGCAACATTTACGGATGCAGAAGAAATCTCGACTATAGACGGTCTACGTGTGGAATACCGCGACGGTTTTGGCCTCATGCGTCCATCCAATACCACACCAGTGATTGTATTGCGCTTTGAGGCGGACAACCTTGAGGCACTTCAGCGTATCCAGGCAGAATTCAGGCACATCCTCCACACATTCGCACCTGGCATCAGGTTGCCGTTCCAGGCATGAACAGCTCGCGTTTATTATGGTGGATAGTCTGGCTGGCATTGGCCGGCGGGCTTTATTATCTGGCTGACCGTGCCATCAACCCGAACAAGCTCAGTATTCTGGGCGATGCGCCCAGCGTGACCTTGCAACGTGGACAGGATGGCCATTACCGGGCCGAAGCATTGATCAATGGCACGAAAGTCAATGTACTGGTAGATACCGGTGCCACAGGAGTTGCCATTTCCCAGAAAGTGGCAGACCGCCTGCAGCTCACCAGCAACCATGCCATCCGCACCTCTACAGCCAACGGCAATACCGTGGCCTACATGGCAAGGCTGGAGTCTGTGCAACTAGGGGGAGTCAAAGCCCGGAACGTCGCTGCAGTGATTGCTCCGGGGCTGGATGGAGATGTGCTGCTGGGCATGTCTTTCCTCGGCCGCATGGATGTGCGCCTATTCCAGGGCAAGATGACCATCACACAGGTACAGGAAGAGTAACGCCTGTTGCCTACACTACAGGCAACAGGCACAGCCAAATATTTCAGGTAATGACCGTAGGCTGCTCACGTCCGGTGCGTTGCTTCAGCCCGGCAATGTCATCTGCAATGGTAATCATCTCGGCCAGAGCATCCTGGGCATCCAGGTCATGCTTACTCCTGTCCGGCTCGAATGCCTCCAAATAGATACGCAATGTTGCCCCTTCTGTCCCTGTTCCCGACAAGCGGAATACGATACGCGAACCATCCTCAAACAATATGCGTATACCCTGCTTCTGACTGACACTGCCATCCACCGGGTCGGTATAACTGAAATCATCGCAGGTCTTGACTGTATACGCACCGAACGTTTTCCCTGTCAGGCTGGCGAAGCTGGCACGCACATGATCAATCAAGCCATTGGCAACATCACTGGGCAGCTCTTCGTAATCATGACGCGAATAGACATTGCGCCCAAACCTTGCCCAGTGCCGCTTGACAATGGTTTCCACAGATTGGCGCTTGATGGCGAGGATATTGAGCCAGAACAATACTGCCCACAAACCATCTTTTTCACGAACATGGTTAGAGCCAGTGCCAAAACTTTCCTCACCACACAGAGTTACCTTGCCCGCGTCCATCAGATTGCCAAAAAACTTCCACCCGGTTGGTGTTTCAAAACACGGAATATCCAGTTCCTGAGCCACCCGGTCCACCGCCGCACTGGTTGGCATTGAACGCGCCACGCCAGCAATCCCCTGTGCATAGCCCGGTGCCAGGCGGGCATCCGCAGCAATTAAGGCCAGGCTGTCGGACGGTGTGACAAAAAAGTGTTTACCCAGAATCATGTTGCGATCACCATCACCATCCGATGCTGCGCCAAAATCTGGCGCATCCTCGCCATACATGATCTCAACCAGGTCATGGGCATAGGTCAGGTTGGGGTCAGGATGCCCGCCACCAAAATCGGGCAGCGGCTCTGCATTCATGATGGCATCAGCCGGGGCGCCCAGCGCATCCACCAGAATAGCCCGCGCATAAGGGCCGGTCACTGCATGCATGGCATCAAACTTGATCCGGAAACCATCCGCCAGCAACTGCCGGATCGCAGCAAAATCAAACAAGGAACCCATCAGCTCGGCGTAATCCGCCACGGAATCTATCACCTCCACCTTCATGCCATGCAGGTCTGTTTCCCCCAGCACATCCAGCGCGATATCGGGAGCATCCACGATCCTGTATTGCGTAATCTCCTTACTGCGCGCAAAAATATCTTCTGTCACCTTTTCCGGGGCCGGGCCGCCATTCGCCATGTTGTACTTGATGCCAAAATCGCCTTGCGGGCCACCGGGATTATGACTGGCAGACAAGATAATGCCGCCGTAAGTCTGGTACTTGCGAATCACACAAGATGCGGCTGGAGTAGACAATATGCCTCGCTGCCCCACCAACACCTTCCCAAACCCATTGGCTGCTGCCATTTTGAGAATGATCTGGATCGCCTCCTGATTATGGAAGCGCCCATCCCCTCCCAATACCAGAGTTGCGCCGTTGGGCGCAGTGATTGCGTCAAAAATACTCTGGACGAAATTTTCAAGATAATGCGGTGACTGAAATACAGAAACACGCTTGCGTAGCCCGGAAGTTCCCGGTTTCTGGTCATTAAAAGGCTGGGTTGCAATCAATTGCACTGTCATAAAATTGCCCTTCGGAGAGGCTTTGAGAAAGTCAGTTAAACTACTCGATAAATTTATCAAATTCAATGTTGACACACTTTTCCAGTTACATCATAATCTCGTTTCTCGATTGGGGCATTAGCTCAGTTGGTAGAGCAGCGGACTCTTAATCCGTTTGTCGTAGGTTCGACCCCTACATGCCCCACCAGTCAAAAAAGGCTTGCAAAATTGCAAGCCTTTTGTTTTTTCTGCAACTGCTTCCCTTTCTTTCTCCCTGCCTTCAGCCTTAATTTTTGTTGCAATTTCGCAACACAATCTCACCCTCATATTATCTTCTTTACCAGTCCCCGCGCTCCTGCCCACGCAGATAAGCATTGAGGGGGAAAATCATAAGCAAATGATTTTTATATATTTATCCAATTTCCCACCATTCTGAAACATTTAAAGAATCATACCCAATCCCTCCTTACTACCTTCGTAGTATATTTACAAATATAGCGCGTTCCTATCTAATTCTGCCTTTGTATTTCAGTCACTTACTCACTCGGGGAGACACATGTCAAATTACCATAAACCACTAAGGCTCGCAGTTATTGCGGCGTTGGCTGTCAATGCCCAGGCTTCCTGGGCTGAAGTCGCTCCTTTCACCTTGGGCGAGATCAATGTCACGACTACCCAGCAGGAGGAAAGTACCAGGCTGTCTGATGGCACGATCACTCAAGAGGATCTGCGCCTTTTCAATCGCGAGACTGTTGGCACAGCGCTGAACACGCTGCCTGGCGTTAGCATGACACAAGGCGGCCAGCGCAATGAGCAGCTGGTGCAATTGCGTGGTTTTGATTTACGTCAGGTTCCTGTGTTTGTTGATGGAGTCCCGGTATATGTCACTTATGATGGATACGTAGACTTGGGCCGTTTCAATACTTTCGATTTGTCCAAAATCCAGATTTCCAAGGGCTTCAGCTCCGTTTTGTATGGCCCAAATACCCTGGGTGGTGCAATCAACTTGGTCAGCCGCAAGCCGACAAAAGAGTTTGAAGGCAGCATTACTGCCGGCATCAAGACTGACCGCAACCTCAAGTTCAATGGCTATGCCACTGATATCAACATGGGGGGTAAATATGACATGTGGTACTGGCAAGCCAACACTTCATATATCGACAATGATCGCTCCCGTATGTCCAGCGATTACAAGCCTAATGCATATGAGAATGGCGGTGATAGAGAACGTGCATACAACAGGGATGGCAAGATCAACCTGAAAATTGGTATTACCCCAAGCGAAGGCAATGAATACAGCCTGAACTACATCAATCAGCAAGGTGCAAAAGGCAGTCCTGTATATGCTGGTAGTGACAGCGGAAGAAACGCGAACTACTGGGATTGGCCGAAGTGGGATAAGGAAAGCCTGTATTTCATTTCACGCACTACGTTCGGCGATACTGCTTACCTGAAAGTCCGGGCTTTCTATGATAAGTTCAAGAATGTACTGGAAAGCTATGACGATGCCCGTTATGCCACTATGGCCAAAGGCAGCTCGTTCACCAGTATTTACAATGACAACACCTATGGCGTAAGTGCTGAACTGGGTTTCGATATTGCCCAGCATAATACCCTGAAGTTTGCCGCGCACTACAAACACGACAAACATGAAGAGCATAACCAGGGTGATCCGGTACAGACATTCGAGGATCGTACAGTTTCCTTTGGCATTGAAGACACCCATCACTTCACAGATAAATTAAGCCTGGTCACCGGTGTGAGTTATGACGTGCGCGACACATTGAAAGCAGAAGGCCTGAATAACCTGGGTCAAATCTATGATTTCCCCAAAGGTAGTGCTCATGCACTAAACCCTCAGGCTGGCCTGTTCTATAAACCAACAGAAGACAGCGATATCCACTTCACAGTAGCAAGGAAAAGTCGCTTTGCCACAATGAAAGATCGCTTCTCAGGTCGTTTCGGCCGCGCTGTTGCCAATCCGGATCTGGATACAGAAATTGCCACTCATTACGAGCTTGGCGCTTCTGCATTCGTCATGCCGGAGCTGAAATTACAAGGCTCAGTATTCTTCATTGATACCAGGGATATGATCCAATCTGTCAGCCTGCCTAATTCCGCCTGCTCAGCCGGCGGTGGCCAATGTTTCCAGTTTCGTAATATTGGCAAGGTCCAAAGTCAGGGCATAGAATTAGGTACAACTTGGTTTGCCGGAGATAATCTTGAAATTGGTGCCAACTATACCTTTATCAACCGTGATAACTTGAGTAATGACCAACGTTTGACAGACGTCCCGCGCCAGAAGCTTTTCGCCTACAGCAAATGGCAGGTGAACAGTGCCTTGCAGGTATTGGCAAGTGTAGAGGCTGCATCTTCCCGTTATTCACGTCAAGATTCAACCGTCTCTTACTGGTTATCCGCCAAGGGTTATGCCACAGGTAATATCAAGGCCATGTACGCAGTCAATGAAGATTGGTTTGCCGAGGCAGGCATCAATAACATTCTTGACAAGAACTATGCATATACTGAAGGCTTCTACATGGAAGGCCGCAATATGTTTGTTAATGTCACCCGCAAGTTCTAAATCTTAGATAGGAACC
This sequence comes from Methylobacillus rhizosphaerae, assembly GCF_900187985.1. Classification (GTDB taxonomy): domain Bacteria; phylum Pseudomonadota; class Gammaproteobacteria; order Burkholderiales; family Methylophilaceae; genus Methylobacillus; species Methylobacillus rhizosphaerae. The sequence goes on along the minus strand of NZ_FZOA01000008.1, from coordinate 74,850 downwards.
CAATGGCCCGCTCTCTTACTATCAAGGCAGCATTGAGCTGGCCACTCCGAATTCTCATCATCTGGCTGGTGCTCGTCAGCCAGGTGTCTCTGGCTGACACGACAAAAGTCATTGTCATGACCAGTTATCCGCAAGAGGTTGTCTCGCCAATCGAGGCAGCATTTGAAAAACAATATCCACAATACAAGTTGGAAGTCTTGTGGCGTCAATCCCGCGATGCCATGAGTTACCTCAAGGATTCCGGACAACCAGTGGACGTTTACTGGACTCCCGCCCAGCGTAATTTTTCCCAGCTTGAAAAAATGCAGGCGTTCCAGCCTCTCACTCTGGATCTCGATGGTCTGCCCGCCCATATCAATGGCTTCCCGCTGCGTGCAGGCAATCACATTGCCACTGAAATTGCCGGGTTTGGTATTGTCATCAACCCATCCGCCCTGCAAGCTGCCAACCTGCCCCTGCCTGTCAGCTGGGAGGATCTGGCCCAGCCGGATATGCGAGGAAAAGTTGCACTCCCTGTGCCATCCAAGGTTGGCTACGCTCCGCCATTGATTGACATCCTGTTGCAGGGATATGGCTGGCAAGCCGGGTGGAGTTTATTGCAGAACATTGCCGCCAACGCCGAACTCGTCACTTCTGGCGCCACTTTTGTCAGTGATGATGTGGCAAATGGCCGTTTGCTGGCTGGGCTGACCATTGATTTCTTCACAGCCTCCGCCATTGCCAATGGTGCGGCATTGCAGTTTATCTATCCTGTTATCACGGGCTACTCCCCCGCCCATCTTGGCATCATGAAACAGGCTGCCAATCCGGAAGGAGCAAGGGCATTCAGCGAGTTTGTATTATCAGAACAGGGCCAACGCCTGCTGTTCCACCCGGATATCCGCAAACTGCCAGTGCGTCCTTCAGCATATGAGGCCAAGCCAGCGGGATATTTTGATCCTTTCAAGAACAACACGGCGCTCACGTATGATGCACAGCGCGGCCTGGCGCGCCAGGAAGTGACCAATGCCTTGTTTGATGCCATGATCACTCTCAACCTGAAGTCCTTGCAATATGCTGCGCAGCAGATCCAGGCAGCACGCTTGAAACTCGGACCCCAGGCTCCACAAGTATTGAAAGCCCTGGAAGCATTGCACACTGTGCCTGTGGATGAAGCCACTGCCGAGGCCGCTATCGCACCGGATGAGGCCACGCTGGCACACTGGCAACAACTCATGCAGAAACATTATGAAGAGGCTGCACACATCGCATCGCAACCTTGATTATGCGGTTCCTACTCATCGTCATTGGCATGCTGTCTGCCGTGCCCACCAGGGCAGACACGGTAATGACGGCACAAGTCACGACATCGCTTGCGAGTCGTGAGGCATATTCCCAGGCGATTGCGCCCCTATCCCCTCAAGACAAACAGCTATTTCTACAAGGCAGGGGGTTGGTGCGACAAAGTTGGATTATCTCCCCAGCGGCGGATCGTGAGATTGCCGGGTTGGGACCTTTATATAATCGCAATGCCTGCATTGCCTGCCATGCCAAGAATGGACGCGGTTTTGCGCCGGATGGATCGGAAGAATCCATGCGCGCCATGCTGGTACGCCTGAGTGTCCCCGGTCACACCCTGACCGGGGCACCCATGCCCCACCCTTATTATGGTGACCAGCTTCAGGAGTTCGGCGCGCCAGGCGTCATCGCGGAAGGTCGTGCCCAGATTGGATACACTGAGCAGACAATCACACTGAACGGTGGTGAAAAGGTCAGCCTGCGAAAACCTCACCTGAACTTCAGCCAACTGGCTTATGGCCCACTGCCAGATGACATCATGACTTCAGCCCGCATCGCTCCCGCGATTTACGGTATGGGCCTGCTGGCTGCCATTCCCGACCAGACTTTACTGGCACTACAGGATCAGGCCAAACCCGGCAGCATACGCGGTCGGGTCAACATGGTATGGAGCGCGGAACAACAGCGCCACGTCATTGGCCGTTTTGGCTGGAAGGCCAACGTTGATAGCGTGCGTGAACAAACTGCCAGCGCCCTGGCCAATGACATGGGGTTAAACTCTGCCATGTTTCCTGCGGGCAATTGCGCTGATCAGCAAACAAGCTGTCATATGGCGCCTGTTTCCGGCGCTCCGGAAATCAGGCCTGAACAACTGGATCAAATGGAGCTGTACCAGCTGGCACTGGCCGTGCCGGCCCCGCGATTACAGGATTACCCGCACATCAGGCAGGGCGCAAGACTATTCCGACAGGCGCAATGCGCAGTGTGCCATCAACCCCAGCTCAGGACCGGGGATTTTCCCAGATTGCCTGCGCTTAGCCGGCAAACCATTGCACCATATACAGACCTGCTGCTGCACGATATGGGGCCGGACCTTGCCGACCATCGCCCTGATTTTGCCGCAAGCGGCAGCGAGTGGCGTACGCCAGCCTTGTGGGGAATCGGCCTGGCAAAACAAGTGGAACCAAACACAGGATTTTTGCATGATGGTCGCGCCAGAACCATCCTGGAAGCCATTCTCTGGCATGGCGGTGAAGCTGAAGAGGCAAAAAAAACCGTGCAGGCCATGTCGCCCGATGATCGCGAAGCGTTATTGGCGTTTATCAATTCGCTATGAAGTTAGACGTGTCATACCACAGAAAAAATGGCTGTCATGCGATGCCAAACATCTGGCAATATTCCCGCATTACCACGAAGTATCGGTTCAGGAGCCGGGATAGAAGATAAACATACCGTAAATTGGTGCTCCCTCTCCTTTACCAGGCCGGACTCGGCCCTGCATCTGGTGACATTTCTGCATCACCACTAGGTTCTGACCCGGGGCCACGATAACAAAGTTTGAGAGAATTCCGCTTTTTCCACGTATTGTTTGTTAATATACGCCCCACGCTAGGGGTCCTGAAGAGCGAATCTTCGGGTGAGATATACCCTTGAACCTGACCTGGATAATGCCAGCGTAGGAAAGCGCAAAGCCACTCAAGGTCCATTCGAGATTCTTTGTCCGTTCCCGCGTTTGCTTGTCCCCAACGCGAGTGAACTCACAATGTCTGCTTTTTCTTTCCGTCAAAAATTCAGCGTATTGGCCACCGCCTGTGCATTGACGCCTGCTGCGTTTGCCGATACTGACGATACCGCATTACCGGAACTCATCATCACCTCCGCACCGACCAGTAGCGTTGCGCGTAGCGCCAGTATCGGTGGCTTTTCCGAAACCTCCCTGCTGGAAACACCAGCTTCGATCTCGGTAGTGACGCAGGAGCAGATGCAGGATCGCAGCGTGCGCTCCGCAACGGATGCCGTGAAGTGGGACGCCAGCGTGCAGAACTCCTACAACGCGGTAGGTCTGGCGGACTGGTTTGCGATCCGCGGATTCGTGCTCGACCAGGGCGCCAACTATCGCAAGGATGGCCTGGTGATCCTGGCCCAGGCCATGGTACCGATGGAAAACAAGGAGCGCATCGAGGTATTGAAAGGCCTGGCGGGCCTGCAGGCAGGGATTGCCTCGTCAGGCGGCGTGATCAATTACGTGACCAAGCGCCCCACCGATACGCCGGTGCGATCCGCGACTTTCGAAGTCCGTGAACGCGGTACCGTGTACGGCGCGGTGGATGTTGGCGGACGCTCCGAGGATGGCGTATTTGGTTATCGGATCAATGCCGCAGCGGAAGACATCAAGTCCTATATCGATGGCTCAACGGGTAATCGCAATTTCATTTCAGGTGCGTTTGATTTCCAACTGAGCCCACGCGCACTGTTGCAGGTGGATCTCGATTACCAGCACAAATCGCAACTGACCGTGCCTGGCTTCCAGCTACTCGGGCCGGAACAGCGCATCCCGACCGGCATCCGCGCCAAGCAGATGCTCAACGATCAATCCTGGAGCCGCCCTGTCGTCGATGACAGTTACAACCTCGGTCTGAAATTCAACTACAAGCTGAACGAGCATTGGCGCACCACCTTGCAGGCCAACAACTCCACCCTGCACCGTGACGATGCCGTGACCCTGCCTTCCGGCTGCCAGGCGCAGGGCCTGATCGTCGGTTATTGCAGTGACGGTGGTTATTCAATGTACGACTTGCGCCGCAAGAATGACAAGCGCTCCATCACCACTACCCAGGCGCTGCTGCAAGGCAGTTTCACAACAGGGGATATTGCCCACGACCTGACGACTGGCGTTTCCACACTCAACCGCCGTGACCATTTTGCCGACTACGTGTTCAACTATGTTGGCGAAAGCAATATCTATGATTCGGTCTACTACGACAACTTCGCACTCACTGGCGTCAATCCGGTGCATTTGCGTCGCAAGGATGAGGAACGTGCAATATTCGTGCAGGATGTCATGAGACTGACCGAGCAGCTCAAACTGCATGCAGGCATCCGCTATGTACAGCTCAAACGCGACCAGTTCAACTCCTCTGGAATGATGACGCGTCACACGGATGATGATTTTGTCCTGCCGAACATTGCCTTGCTTTACAACCTGCAGCCTGCGCTGGCGGTGTATGGTGCATATTCAGAAGGGCTGGAGCCAGGCGGCGAAGCACCAACCGGCACCACCAATGCCGAGGTCATCATGGACCCCAGCAAATCCAGGCAGATCGAGCTTGGTGTGAAAGCCGATATCACCCCGGATATCAACCTCTCTGCCGCGATCTTCCAGATCAAGCGCAGGAATGAATATGTCAACGACAATGCAGACTCCACGCAGACGTACCTGGTCAATGGCACGCAAATCAACCGCGGGCTGGAATTCGCCGCCCGGGGACGGGTCACGCGTGACTGGATGCTGGGTGCCAGTTTCACGACCTTGCAGGCCAAAGCAGAAGGTACAGGCGATGAACGCATCGAGGGCAAGCGCGTGGGTAACGTGCCGAAATTCAAGTCTGCGGTGTATAGCGAATACATATGGCCGGGCCTGCCGACCCTGAAGCTGAACGCCACCTGGATTTACTCCAGCAGCAAGATATTCGCCCCAAGCAACGAGATTGCAGCATTGAATAAAAAAGTGGAGGGTTACCACGTGTTGAACCTGGGTGCGAGCTACCTGGCTCAGCTCGGCAACACGGCTACCACCTTCCGTTTCGGCGTGGACAATGTGTTCAACAAGTTTTATTGGGGCGACACATCCAGCGCATTCGGCGGCTACCTAATTCCGGGCGCGCCACGCGTATTCCGCTTATCGGCACAAGTCGATTTCTGATCAATACAGAGAAAAGCCGCACTTGTTGCAAAAGCCGCACTTGTTGCGGCTTTTTCATGTGTCATTATCCGGCAGACAAACCGACAAATAACGGGCAACTTCCGCCACACGCTGCTGTACATTGCCGTCCACCAGCAGATAGGCAATGCCAGCATCCTGTAATGCCCTGATCAACCGGGCATGGACACACTGCCGCACTGCATCGGATTCACGCTGCAAGCCATCCGCCACCCATGGCATAGTGGGTGCCGTCACGATAGTAGCAGCATAGTCATGCCGTGCTGCCAGCGTCACAAGCTGGTCATCGACATGCCCGAAGTAGTGCTCGCTGTAGATGGCCGTCATCAGCGGCGAAGTATCGCAGAACAATAAGCGATGAGCGCGTAATGCGCCTGCTGCCTCGCGCTCGCGTTGCGTGAAGGCAATCCGGTATTGCTCATTGGCATAGGGTGTGCGTTGGTGTGTTTCGACAAATTCGCGCAGGTATTCCGGTACCCAGATCGTCTGGTAATGCACGGCAAGCGCAGCGGCCAGCACGGATTTTCCCGTGGATTCCGCACCGAGAATGGCGATACGCAATACAGAGTGGTTCATGCCGCAGCCATCTTTTCTGCTAAAGATCGTTTCCAGACGCGCAAGCCTGATATGGCAAGCAATACAAATAGGCCATAGAGCAAGGCCGTCAGGTGCAGATCCTTATACAGGTAAAGCCCGATATAGAGGCTATCGATCAGCATCCACATATGCCAGTTTTCCAGTATCTTGCGCGTGAGCAGGAACTGGGCAACCAGGCTGCCAGCGGTGAGGAAAGCATCGATGTGCGTCACATTGCTATCCGTGAAAGCATGCAACAGCCAGGCAACCAAGGCATAGATAGCGCCCCATGCAGCAGCCACAATGACCCAGCCTTGACCTGACAGGCGCATGACAGCGACGCCCTGATGACCAGGCCCGCCGAACAGCCATTGGTAAAGCCCCCATAGGGATACGGCAATGAAAACAAACTGCAGCGCCATATCGCCATAAATGCCTGTGCGGAAAAAGACAATGGCGTATAACCCGGCGGAAGCCATCGCGAACAGCCATGCCCAGGGCGACTGCCGGATATTGAGCAATACCATGGCGATAGCCAGTGAGAAGGAAATGATCTCCAGCATGTTCGCATGCAGGAAACCCAACAGTAGAGAATCATTCATGCGGTGCTAAGAACCTACCTGATGCAAAAACATTGTGCAGGCTCTAAGGAAAAGAATTGATTGGCACCGCACCCGGCTTTCCAGCATATTGCATACTTCATTCATCAAGTATTTACCACCACACAAGTTGCTTGATGCTCAGCAAGCACACCCAATCACCCACACTGCTCCACAGGCTCCAGGTCCTGCAGCTCCGCATCCGTGAACAAGCGCGAACGGATGAGAAAATGCTTGCCTGTGGCCTGCTCCAGCGAGAACATGCCGCCATGTCCGGGAATGGCATCCAGCGTCAGATGCGTATGCTCCCAGTATTCGAACTGGGTCTTGTTCATGTAAAACGGCACTCCATGCACCACCCCAACCTTGACATCGGAAGTGCCCAGCAGGAATTCACCTTCCTGCAGGCACATGGGGGCACTGCCTTCGCAGCATCCACCCGATTGATGGAACATCAGGTTGCCATGCCTAGCCCGCAATTCGTCAATCAATACCTTGGCTGATGGTGTCGCATCAATTCGACTCGTAGTCATAATCCCTCCTACTATCAACGAGGTTCTGAAACAACAACGCCTGGATTTGACCTTGCAAACCCAGGCGCTGGACTAAGCCGGCGAAGTGGTTGAGCCACAACGCCAGAAGTGTGGTGAGAGGCGCTTAGAAAAAACCCAACGCATCAGGGCTATAGCTGACCAGCAGGTTCTTGGTCTGCTGATAGTGATCCAGCATCATGCGATGATTCTCGCGACCAATGCCGGACTGCTTGTAACCACCGAACGCTGCGTGCGCAGGGTAGAGATGGTAGCAATTGGTCCAGACACGGCCTGCCTGGATACCACGGCCCACGCGATAGGCGCGGCTGCCGTCGCGCGACCAGACGCCAGCGCCCAGGCCATACATGGTGTCATTGGCAATTTCCAGCGCTTCCTTTTCATCCTTGAAGGTCGTCACGGCCAATACCGGGCCGAAAATCTCTTCCTGGAAGATACGCATCTTGTTGTGGCCCTTGAAGATGGTGGGCTCAATGTAATAACCATCGCCCAACTCGCCTGCCAGCTTGGTCTGCTTGCCGCCAGTGAGCAGTTGCGCACCCTCTTCCTGGCCCAGCTTGATGTAGGACATGATGATCTCGACCTGCTCACTGGAAGCCTGCGCACCTATCATGGTAGTGGAATCCAGCGGACTGCCCTGCTTGATGGCCTGCACCCGTTTCACGGCGCGCTCCATAAATTTCTCATAGATGGATTCCTGGATCAGCGCACGGCTTGGGCAGGTACAGACCTCGCCCTGGTTCAGCGCGAACAGGGCAAAACCTTCCAGCGCCTTGTCAAAATAAGCGTCATCCTTATCCATCACATCTTCAAAGAAGATATTGGGCGACTTGCCGCCAAGTTCCAGCGTGACGGGAATCAGGCTCTGGCTGGCATATTGCATGATCAGGCGGCCAACAGAGGTGGAACCAGTGAAAGCGATTTTGGCAATGCGCGGGCTGGTGGCCAATGCCTTGCCCGCCTCGACGCCATGACCATTCACGATATTCAAGACACCGGGCGGCAACAGGTGGCCTACCAGCTCCATCACTACCAGGATGGAGGCCGGGGTCTGCTCGGCAGGCTTCATGACGATACAGTTGCCGGCAGCCAATGCAGGCGCCAGCTTCCATGCCGCCATCAGGATAGGGAAATTCCATGGAATGATCTGACCGACGACACCCAGCGGCTCATGGAAATGGTAAGCGACGGTATTGTGGTCAATCTCGCTGATACCACCTTCCTGCGCACGAATACAGCCCGCGAAATAACGGAAATGGTCAATTGCCAGCGGAATATCCGCCGCCATGGTTTCACGAATCGGCTTGCCATTGTCTATGGTTTCGGCAGTGGCAATCGTTTCCAGATTGGCCTCCATCACATCGGCAATCTTGAGCAGGATATTGGCACGCTCTGTGCCCGATGCCTTGCCCCAGGCATCCTTGGCGGCATGCGCGGCATCCAGCGCCAGGTTGATATCCTTCTCATTGGAGCGCGGCACCTGGCAGAACACCTTGCCAGTCACCGGACTGATATTATCAAAATACTGACCATCTACTGGAGCGACCCATTGCCCACCAATGTAGTTTTCATACTTGCTTTTATATGGAACCTTAATGCCAAGACCCTGCAAACTATCAAGACTCATTACTACACTCCTCCAAGAGTTATCAGAATGAACGTGCTGCAACGCAACTTTTGAATATAGAAACAAACAACGTCGCCCCTACATAGTTCTATCATATACTCTCTAGTATAAGTTTTGTACTGCTTGCCGCAGCGCGGCGACATTATAGTTTTCGCTGCTGCCTGCTATCTACCAATCACTATCAAGGGAAATACCATCTCTTAATATTCATTAAGTTAGGCATTGAGTACAAGAAGAATTCTTGTAAATACAGATCAGAACACTTTGGACTGGTGTTATACCCCAGATATATGGCTGTAATAGTCGCCGCAGCCTGTCCTTATCGAGCAATCAATCCTGGAAATCTGGCTTCAAACATGTAGCACCTGCGCAAAACTGAAACATTCGCGCAGTGCATAATATCCGACATAAAGTATGTAGTAGGTAAGAGCCAACAAAAAAGGCCTACAGTTAAAATCCTGTAAGCCTTTGTTTCTATTGGTCGGGACGGTGTGATTCGAACACACGACCCCTTGCACCCCATGCAAGTACGCTACCAGGCTGCGCTACGCCCCGAACCTATGCTTCAACCGGGGTTGAAGCAAGAAAGCGATTATATCGAAATTCCTGACATTAGAACAGGAAAAAACACAGTCGCATTCATCCCGGAGTCAATAAATTCAACACTTCGCTGAGATCTGAGCGTAGTTGAACAAGGTCGATTACTGGTGATGTCGGTTGCGCTTCAACTGTTGCTGTTTCCACTGAGGAATTCTCATCGTGGAAAGCAGCTCCAGCATGCTCATCCAACCGGTTGCGTGCACCACTGATAGTGAACCCTTGTTCATACAACAGCTCACGTATGCGCCTGATCAGCAGAACCTCATGGTGCTGGTAATATCTGCGATTCCCCCTGCGCTTGACTGGTTTCAACTGGGTAAACTCCTGTTCCCAGTACCGCAATACATGAGGTTTCACTCCGCACAAATCACTCACTTCGCCAATTGTAAAATAACGCTTGGCTGGAATGGGGGGGAGCTGAACCTTAGGTGTTTGCTCCAGCATAAGCCTCCTCTACCTTGCTTTTGAGTTTCTGGCTGGCATGAAAAGTGACAACACGGCGGGCAGTAATCGGAATTTCCTCGCCAGTCTTGGGGTTGCGGCCTGGACGCTCTGATTTCTGGCGCAATTCGAAATTGCCAAACCCCGAGAGTTTCACGCTATCCCCAGCTTCCAACGCGGTACGAATCTCTTCGAAGAATGCCTCCACCATATCTTTGGCCTCGCGCTTGTTTAACCCTACCTGTTCAAACAGTAAATCAGCCAAATCAGCTTTTGTTAATGTCATGCAAAACCCTTCCCTACTACTTTTTCTAATTTCTTAATGCTGCACCGTGCTGCTGAACCAATAAATCCAGTAGCTCGGCCATGACTGCATCGGCTTCTGCATCGGTTAAAGTCTTTTGAGTATCTTGCATAAGCACCAGAAATGCAAGGCTTTTCTTCCCCTCTGCAATGCCTTTCCCCTGGTAAATGTCAAACAATGCAATGTCGCTGATCAATGCATTTTTATTGGATCGCATGGTATCCAGCACCATTTGAACCGTGATGGTTTCATCCACAACAATTGCAATGTCACGACGTACGGGAGGGAATTTCCCCACTTGCTTGTAAGCAGCTACTTTACCTTGCAATAATGGTTCCAGCGCCAGCTCGAATAACATGGCACTACGCGGCAATTGATGCTGTTGTTGCCATTTTGGATGCAGTTTGCCTATCCAGCCTACCGGTTGTCCATCCAAGATGATGCTGGCAGTCTGTCCGGGGTGCAAGGCAGGATGTTGTGCCGCGACATATTGCGCACGCCCTGCAGTCAAGCGGTCCACTTCTGCCTTGACATCAAAGAAGTCCACTTCGCGATCGTCTGTAGCCCATTGTTCTGGTGCGGCATTACCATACACCAGACCGGAAATACGGCCTGCTTCCTCATAACCATTCTCCCCGGCATGATACGCTGAACCGATTTCAAACAAGCGTACACGATCCTGCTTGCGGTTGAGGTTATAAACCAAGGTTTCGATCAGACCGGCCCAGAGGCTGGTACGCATGACGCTCAGGTGGCTGGCAATCGGGTTTTTCAGCACGACAGGATTGGCGTTACCCAGGAAATCACGCTCCCAGCTTTCATCCACAAAGCTGTAGCTGATCACTTCCTGATAGCCGCTGGCAGCCAGGGTATCCCTTAGCCAGTTACTGTTCCGGCTGGCTTCTGGTGATGGCAGCATGCGCTGTTCATCATGCGGCGCCAATGCCGGGATATGGTCATATCCATGCAGCCTGGCGATTTCCTCGATCAGGTCCTCTTCAATTTCGATATCAAAACGATAACTGGGTGGTGTCACTTCAAAACCACCTTCGACCCCTGTGAACCCGAAATTCAGGCGCTCCAGCAAGGTGCTGACCAATGCAGTATCCAGGGCAATCCCCAGCACGGAATTCAGGCGTTCCAGGCGCAAACGCACGGGCTTACGCTGGGGCAACTGCTGCAGAACCTCGGTAATCGGCCCTGCCTGACCACCACAGATATCCAGCACCAATTGGCTGGCACGCTCCAAAGCCTGCACGGTATTGCCAAAATCGACGCCACGCTCGAAACGGTAAGAGGAGTCTGTTGAGAAATTCAGGCGGCGTGCCTTGCCGACAATGACATCCGGGGCAAAAAAAGCACTTTCAAGGAAGATGTTGGCTGTCTCATCACCAACTGCGCTGCCTTCCCCGCCCATGATGCCCGCCAAGGCGAGAGGAGCACTGTCATCCGCGATCAGCAACATATCCTGAGACAGGGTGATATCGGTATTGTTGAGCAGGCGCAAAGTTTCCCCATTGCGGGCATAGCGCACTTCGATATTGCCCTTGAGCTTATCAGCATCAAACGCATGCAATGGCTGCCCTTGCTCCAGCAACACATAATTAGTGATATCCACAATCGCACTGATGCTGCGAATACCGCTGCGTTCCAGGCGGCGCACCATCCAGTCTGGGGTACTGGCCTTGGCATTCACTCCGTGAATCAGGCGACCTGCGTAACGTGGACAGGCTGCTGGATCGTTCACCTTGACGCTCTGCTGTTGGGTAGCCGTCACCGCCACTGGTGCAATCTGCGGCAAGGACAATGGTGCCCCGGTCAACGCAGTCACATCCCGCGCAATGCCGGTAATGCTCAGGCAATCAGTACGGTTGGGCGTCAGCTTGAGGGTGAACAGTTGGTCATCCAGGTCAAACAACTCGCGGATATCCTGGCCCACCAGCGCATCAGCCGCCAGTTCCAAGATACCTTCATGCGCTTCGGTCAGGCCCAGTTCCTTGGCAGAACACATCATGCCGAAAGATTCCACACCACGTACCTTGGCCTGTTTGATCTTGAAGCCCGGCAGTTCGGCACCGACCAGCGCACAAGGCGCTTTTAGCCCGGCGCGCGCATTGGGCGCTCCACATACGATCTGCAATGGCTCGCCACTGCCAACATCCACTTTACATACTTGCAGACGGTCTGCGTCCGGGTGTTTTTCAGTACTAATAATTTCAGCGACTACTACCTTGGTAAAAGCAGCGGCTGCTGGAAGCAGCTCCTCCACTTCCAGCCCAGCCATGGTCAGTACATGGCTCAATTCCTGGCTATCCAGGTCAGGGTTTACATATTGGCGCAGCCAGTTTTCAGAAAATTGCATTTTGTTGATCTGTCCAGAAGTAAAGGCTAGGAGAATTGCTTGAGAAAACGTAAATCGTTTTCAAAAAACAGACGCAAGTCATTCACGCCATAGCGCAACATGGTCAGTCGTTCCACACCAAGCCCAAAAGCAAAACCACGATATTTTTCGCTATCAATACCAACATGACGGAATACTTCAGGGTGCACCATGCCACAGCCCCCTATTTCCAACCAACCGCCATTCCAACTCATGTCCATTTCCGCCGAAGGCTCGGTAAATGGAAAGAAGGACGGGCGGAAACGCACCTGCAAGTCATCGCGCTCGAAAAACCGCTGCAGGAAATCCTGCACAATACCTTTGAGGTTGGCAAAACTGATATGTTCATCCACCCACAAGCCCTCCACCTGGTGAAACATGGGAGAGTGTGTCGCATCGGAATCGACACGATATACACGTCCGGGAGCAATGATCTTGAGCGGTGGCGCCTTATCCTGCATATAGTGCACCTGCACTGGCGAAGTATGCGTGCGCAGCACATGTTTGTCATCGACATAGAATGTGTCATGCATCGCACGCGCAGGATGGTCTTCCGGAATATTGAGCGCAGTGAAGTTGTAGAAATCGGACTCGATTTCAGGTCCTTCCGCCACTTCAAAGCCAATGGAACGAAACAGCTCCTCAACCCGTCTCAAGGTCAATGACACGGGATGCAATCCCCCCGTTCCGGCGTTGCGACCTGGCAGCGTAACGTCAATCGTTTCGTTGGCCAGTTGGCGATCCTGCTCAGCCTGCAGAATCGCATTCCGACGCTGCTTGAGTGCAGACTCGACCTGTTGCTTGATGACATTGATGGCTGCGCCCGCTGCAGGTCGCTCTTCCGCAGACAGCTTGCCCAAGCCCTTTAATGCCTCTGTCAGGCTGCCGCTCTTGCCAAGATAGCGCGCCTTGGCCTGTTCCAGGTCAGCGACCGTGCCACAGGTCGAAAAATCCTGCTGCGCAGCGCTGATAATATGTTCTAGATTTTGCATGTTATGGTTTTGCCCTCACGGATGCTTTCACAAATGACCATGCCTGCGTATATATGATAAATACTTATGGCCGCTTGTGGAAAAACCCGGAAAAAAAAGGAGGCACGAGGCCTCCTTTTCTTATTGCTGTTGCTTAAGCAGCGGCGAGACCGGATTTAGCAAGTTCGGCAAACTTGGCAAAAGCCTGTTTGTCGAATACTGCCAGATCGGCCAGCACCTTGCGGTCAACTTCAACCGCAGACTTCTTCAGACCGTTGATGAAACGGCTGTAGGTCAAACCATACTCGCGGGCGCCAGCATTGATACGTGCAATCCACAATGCGCGGAACTGACGCTTTCTCTGACGACGGTCACGGTAAGCATATTGACCAGCCTTCATCACCGCCTGTTTTGCAATGCGGTATACGTTCTTGCGACGACCACGATAACCCTTGGCAGCGTTCAGAACCTTCTTGTGACGTGCACGGGCAATAACACCACGTTTTACTCTAGGCATCTCTTATCTCCTTATTGAGTTGGCATCATGGCGCGTACGCGCTTGATGTCAGTTGCGGAAATAATAGCCGTGCCGCGCAGGTTACGCTTCTGCTTGGTGGTCTTCTTGGTCAGGATATGACGCAGGTGAGAATGAGTACGCTTCACCTTGCCATTTCCCAAGAACTTGAAGCGCTTTTTGGCGCTGCTCTTGGTCTTCATCTTTGGCATTTTTTTCTCCTAAAGGATATTGAATTAAAGAGCGATCGGGCATGCCTTTAAGCCGCGTCGCTACCTCTTTACTACCTACTACTCACAAACCAGAAAATCCGGAGATATTAAGGTTTTGCTTTCTTTTGCGGTGACAACACCATCACCATCTGGCGGCCTTCCATCTTGGGAAACTGCTCCACCACTGCATGTTCTGTCAGATCGGCTTCTACCCTTTTCAATAAGGCCAGGCCAATCTCCTGATGGGTAATTTCACGTCCACGGAAACGCAAGGTCACCTTGGCCTTGTCGCCTTCCTGCAAGAAGCGGATCAGGTTGCGCAACTTCACCTGGTAATCGCCCTCGTCAGTACCTGGTCGGAACTTGACTTCCTTGATCTGTACCTGCTTCTGCTTGAGTCGCGCTTCATGCTGACGCTTGCTTTCGGCATATTTATATTTGCCGTAATCCATCAAGCGACACACAGGCGGACTTGCCTGTGGCGCAATCTCGACCAAGTCAGTGTCCGCTTCCTCGGCCTTGGCAAATGCCTCATTCAGACTGACGATCCCTAATGGCTCGTTATCCACCCCAACCAAACGAATCTGTGACGCAGTAATATCGCCATTGATCCGTAATTCCTTTTCCTGAGCTATCTCAAATCTCCCGTTATTTATATTGACGGTCAAAATAATAGACCGCGCTACTCACAAAGCACTTCAGACTTTACTGGCAATGTCATTTTTCAAGCGCTCAATAAAAGCACTGACTGGCATTGACCCCAAGTCTTCGCCTTTGCGGGTACGCACGGCCACTTGACCTGCCTGCATTTCACGCTCACCTGCAACCAAGAGATATGGGAGCTTCTGCAAGCTATGTTCGCGGATTTTATAGGTTATCTTCTCATTTCTCAAGTCCGACTCGACACGGAAGCCATTTTTCTTCAGTTCATCCACTACGGAAGCCACATATTCGGCCTGACCATCACTGATATTCAGCACCATCGCCTGCAATGGCGCCAGCCAGACTGGCATTGCGCCTGCAAAGTTCTCGATCAGGATACCAATGAAACGTTCCATGGAGCCGACAATGGCACGATGCAGCATGACGGGATGCTTGCGGGTATTATCTTCGTCCACATATTCAGCACCCAGGCGCTCAGGCAGGTTGAAATCAAGCTGTATGGTACCGCACTGCCACAAACGCCCCAGGCTGTCCTTCAAGGTGAACTCGATCTTCGGACCATAGAATGCTCCCTCACCTGGTTGCAACTCGAATTCAAGGTTGTTCTCACGCAGGGCTGCCGCCAATGATGTTTCTGCCTTGTCCCAGCTTTCGTCAGAGCCAACGCGCTTTTCGGGGCGAGTGGAAAGCTTGACCAGCACATCAGTAAACCCAAAGTCCTGATACGCTTTGTACAACATGACAATAAAATCGGCGACTTCAGCCTTGACCTGGTCTTCCGTACAGAAAATATGTGCATCATCCTGGGTAAAGCCACGTACGCGCATCAGGCCATGCAATGCACCAGAAGGTTCGTTACGATGGCATGAGCCGAATTCTGCCAAGCGCAATGGCAGGTCACGATAGCTATGCAGACTGTTATTGAAAATCTGCACATGGCCAGGACAGTTCATGGGCTTGACCGCGTAATCACGATTTTCTGAAGCCGTGGTAAACATATTGTCATGGTAATTCTGCCAGTGCCCTGATTTTTCCCACAGGGTACGGTCCATGATCGTGGGGGTGCGCACTTCCTGGTAGTTGAACTCCCGGAACATATTGCGCATGTATTGCTCAACTTCCTGCCAGATAGTCCAGCCACGAGGATGCCAGAACACCATGCCTGGTGCCTCATCCTGCATATGGAAGAAGTCAAGCTGACGACCCAGCTTGCGATGGTCGCGCTTTTCTGCCTCTTCCAGCATATGCAGATAGGCTTCCAGATCATCTTTCTTGGCCCAGGCTGTGCCGTAGATACGTTGCAGCATTTCGTTATTGGAATCGCCACGCCAGTAGGCCCCCGCTACCTTCATGAGCTTGAAAGCCTTGAGCTTCCCGGTAGATGGCACATGGGTGCCGCGACAAAGGTCAGTAAAATCATCCTGGGTATAGAGCGAGATTTCCTGGTCGACGGGAATCGACTCAATGATCTCAGCCTTGTACTGCTCTCCAATGGACTTGAAATAGGCGACTGCCTCATCACGCTCCATCACGCTACGCACGACAGGAATATCGCGCTTGGCAAGCTCCTGCATCCTCGCTTCTATTTTTTCCAGGTCTTCAGGCGTAAAAGGTCGCTTATAGGAAAAGTCATAGAAAAAGCCATTTTCTATGACAGGCCCGATAGTTACTTGCGCATCCGGGAACAGCTGTTTCACGGCCTGTGCCAACAAGTGAGCAGTTGAATGACGGATGATTTCCAGACCATCAGCATCCTTGTCCGTGATAATCGCCAGGTCTGCATCTGCGGTAATTTCATACGAAGTATCCACAGCCTTGCCATTGACCTTGCCACCCAAGGCAGCACGAGCAAGGCCAGCACCAATATTCATGGCGACATCGGCAACAGTCACCGGCCCATCAAACTTGCGTTCGGAACCGTCTGGCAAACGAATAACTGGCATATATCCCTATCCAATAAACAACAAAAGCCGCATGACGGCTTTTTACGACAAAATACACGAAATTAGTCAGGAATTATCGCATAGAGGTGAGTTAAACCACAACCATGCCGTGGCAATAGCAACAGACAGCCTGGGCAGCAATGTCATGCAGTCATATGACACGATTGCCACAGGACCGCTATGATTTCAACTCCAACTGGGACACAATCATTTAGAATCACAACAATGTTTGTTCTTTCCTTATTCAAGATTTCAAGGCGCAACCTCGACAAATGCAACAACAAAAAATCATCCTTGTGACTGGCGGTGCCGGGTTTATCGGCAGTAATTGTGTGGTCAACTGGGTTCAATCCGGTACAGCCAATGTCATCAATCTCGACAAACTGACTTATGCCGGCAATCTTGAGAACCTGGCCGCCATTGAGGGCCATGCCCACCATACCTTTGTGCATGGAGATATTGGGGATCGTGATCTTGTGTCCCGCCTGCTGCATAAATATCAGCCCGATGCCGTGATCAATTTCGCAGCGGAAAGCCATGTAGATCGCTCCATCCATGGCCCCGAAGACTTCATACAAACCAATGTGGTGGGCACATTCCACCTGCTGGAAGAAACCAGGGCATATTGGAACGCACGGATCAAGGCGAATCCTGCAGAAAAGGAAAACCCCTGCTTCCGCTTCCTTCATGTGTCCACAGATGAGGTATACGGCACCTTGAGCGCCAGTGATCCAGCCTTTACAGAATCAACTCCTTATGCGCCCAACAGCCCATACTCTGCGTCAAAAGCAGCTTCCGACCATCTGGTGCGCGCCTATCACCATACCTACGGGCTACCAGTATTAACGACCAACTGTTCAAACAATTACGGCCCTTACCACTTTCCAGAGAAACTGATCCCGCTTTGCCTGCTCAATGCTCTGGCAGGCAAGCCGCTACCCATTTACGGAGATGGCCAGCAGGTTCGCGACTGGCTGTTTGTGCTTGATCATTGCAACGCGATACAGCGTGTCCTGGAAGCTGGCAGAATCGGTGAAACCTATAACATCGGCGGTTGGAATGAGAAAACTAATCTGGAAGTGGTACAAACCTTGTGCCGTATTCTTGATGAGCTAAAACCTCGCACCGAT
Organism: Methylobacillus rhizosphaerae; assembly: GCF_900187985.1. Lineage (GTDB taxonomy): Bacteria > Pseudomonadota > Gammaproteobacteria > Burkholderiales > Methylophilaceae > Methylobacillus > Methylobacillus rhizosphaerae. The sequence continues at coordinate 57,121 of NZ_FZOA01000008.1, read as the reverse complement.
GGAAAAAGCTATCAGGAACAAATCACCTTTGTCACTGACCGGCCCGGCCACGACCGCCGCTATGCCATTGACGCGTCGAAACTTGAACGTGAACTTGGATGGAAGCCTGCTGAAACATTTGAAAGCGGAATCCGCAAGACGGTCATGTGGTATCTGCATCATCAGGACTGGGTCCATCATGTCACCAGTGGTGAATACCGTCATTGGGTCAACCAGCACTATAGTGAGAAAGCCGAATGAGAAAAGGCATTATCCTTGCCGGAGGGTCTGGCACCCGCCTATATCCAGTGACACAGGCAGTTTCCAAGCAATTATTGCCTGTCTATGACAAGCCAATGATTTATTACCCGCTATCCACACTGATGCTGGCAGGTATTCATGACATTCTTCTTATCTCCACCCCACAGGATATCCCCCGCTTTGAGCAGTTGCTTGGCAACGGCAACCAATGGGGCATCAATATCAATTATGCAGTGCAACCTTCACCAGATGGCCTGGCGCAAGCCTTTATCCTGGGCAAGGACTTCATTGGCAACCACTCTTCCGCCCTGATACTGGGAGACAATATTTTCTACGGCCATGACCTGGCCAATGATTTGCGCCACGCGCAACAGCAACAGCAAGGAGCCACTGTCTTTGCCTACCCGGTTCATGATCCCGAGCGTTATGGTGTTGTTGAGTTCGATAGTACAGGGCAGGCTGTCAGCCTGGAGGAAAAACCGCATCACCCCAAATCCCGCTATGCCGTGACCGGGCTGTATTTTTATGACAACCAGGTAATTGATATTGCCGCCGGCCTGACACCTTCACCACGTGGTGAACTGGAAATCACGGATATCAACAAGGCATATCTTGCAGCAGGCTCACTCAATGTCGAGGTCATGGGACGTGGTCATGCCTGGCTGGATACTGGCACTCACGAATCCCTGCTGGAAGCATCATTATTCATCCAGACCATTGAAAAGCGCCAGGGCCTGAAAATCGCCTGCCCGGAAGAAATTGCCTACCGCAAGGGATATATTACAGCAGCAGATATTGAAAGAATCGCCCAGCCCTACCTCAAGAATGCATACGGCCAATACCTGCTACGCATGTTGAAAGAAAAGGTATTTTAATGCAGATCATAACCACCGGCATTCCGGAAGTCATTGTGTTCGAACCCAGGGTATTTGGTGATTCTCGTGGATTTTTTTTCGAAAGCTTCAATCAGCAGATCTTCGAGGAGGCAGTCAACGGAAAACTCGAATTTGTCCAGGATAATCATTCCAAATCCAGCAAAGGCGTCTTGAGAGGATTGCACTATCAAATCCAGCAGGCTCAAGGCAAGTTAGTACGCGTCGTAGCTGGCGAGGTATTTGATGTTGCTGTGGATATTCGCCGCTCTTCCCCAACATTTGGTCAGTGGGTAGGACAATACCTGTCTGCGGAAAACAAAAAACAAATGTGGGTGCCTCCGGGCTTTGCCCATGGTTTTCTCGTCCTGTCCGAATCGGCCGAATTTCTGTACAAAACCACAGATTTCTACGCCCCGGCACATGAGCGCTGTATCAGCTGGGATGATCCGGCCATCCATATTGAATGGCCCGATATTGGCATGCAGCCTCTGCTATCTGCCAAAGACCAACAAGGCCTCGGCCTGAATCAGGCCGAAGTATTTGCATAAAGCATCATGACAAAGTTCAGAAAAATCCTGCTCACGGGCATCCATGGACAAGTAGGAAACGCACTCCACCCCAGACTGCAACAGTTGGGGCAAGTCATTGCACTGGATCGCAAGCAGCTCGACCTGACGGATATCAATGCCATCCGTCAGGCAGTCCGCGATATCAAACCAGACCTGATCATCAACCCTGCGGCATACACTGCCGTGGACAAGGCTGAGTCCGAACCAGCGCTCGCCCATGCCATCAATGGTATTGCGCCAGGCATATTCGCAGAGGAAGCAGCTAGACTGGGCGCTTTACTGGTGCACTATTCCACGGATTATGTATTTGACGGCAACAAAAGTTCGCCGTATCTGGAAACCGATGTCCCCCACCCTGTCAGCGTGTATGGTGCCAGCAAGCTGGCCGGTGAGCAGGCGATTCAGGCAAGCAATGCCCACCACCTGATTTTACGTACCAGCTGGGTCTATAGCACACATGGCAAGAATTTCCTGCTGACTATTCTCAGGCTGGCAGCACAACAGGATACGTTACGCATTGTCGCAGACCAGTTTGGCGCACCGACTTCCAGCAATACCATTGCCGACACGACAATTGCGATACTGCAACAATGGGATCCCCAGCACAATGGCATTTATCATCTGGTTAACTCCGGAGAAACCAACTGGCATGGTTTTGCCCGGGAAATCATCCTGCAATACGTACAATTACAAAAGCAAAGACACTGGCAAGCCCTGAAAGTCCAGCCGGAACATGTGATTGGCATTACAACGGCAGAATACCCTACCCCGGCACACCGCCCAACCAACTCCAGAATGCTGAATAAAAAAATTGAACAGCTGACAGGACTGGAATTACCTCATTGGCAAACCGCCCTGGTTGACACTCTTAAGCAACTGTGACCGCCTGGAGATAAATAAAAAGCCCGTCACATGTGACGGGCTTTTTATTTATTCAGATATTCTGGTAGACCCGAATGGACTCGAACCATCGACCTCTGCCATGTCAAGGCAGCGCTCTAACCAGCTGAGCTACGGGTCTATTGCTCTTCAAGCAAGAGAGCTGCGCATTCTAGCGCAATGTTCATGACGGTGCAATGCTGACATGTTCATTTTTTTCTCCTTCTACTCTAACGCTATAATAAGCAGTAACAGAGTAAAGGTTCATATGCTTTCACCCATTGAGTTAAACCGCCATATTGATGGCATTATTGAAGCAATTGCCTCTCAAGGCTACGCTGTCATACCAGAGTTTTTTCCTGCTGAGTTTATTGCTGCATTACAACAGGAAGCCCTGTCTCTGCAGGAAGCAGGAAAATTACAACGTGCTTCCATAGGCAAGGCTGAGCAGAACCAGTTGAACACCAGGATCCGTGGCGATTTGATTCACTGGCTTGATCACACACACCCGAGTGCCATACAACAAGAGTTCGCCATCAGCATGGAAACATTGCGGGAATCCCTGAACCAGCATTTTTATCTTGGATTATTCGAGCTTGAAAATCATTTTGCCATTTACCCTCCTGGTGCGGTTTATCACAAGCACCTTGATCAGTTCCGTGGCAATGAGGAACGCCAGATCAGCTGCATCCTGTACCTGAATGATCAGTGGCAGGAGGAGGACGGTGGCCAGCTACGCCTATACCTGGATGGCACGGAAGCACATCCATACATTGATGTACTACCTCAAGGCGGCACACTGGTAGTCTTTCTTTCCGGAAAATTCTGGCATGAAGTACTGCCAGCTACCCGGCCACGCACTAGCCTCACTGGCTGGTTCAGGAAACGTAGCTCAGAATTGCGATGACTTCATCTGAACTGTATCAGATGTTCGATAGCGAGCAGTTCCGCAGCAGTGGCCATGCACTGATCGATCTGCTGGCTGCACAACTGACACATGAGTTAAGCGGCAAAGCCGAACTGATCCATTGGCAGCCACCGGTGGAAGCGGCGCAGTCATGGCAACAGCCCATGCCTGAAGTAGCAGAACTCAGCCATTCTGACTTCATCACATGGCTGCAAGAAGAAATATTACCGCGCAACCTGGCCATGCACCACCCACACAGCATGGCACACCAGGCCGCCCCGCCGCTGCCAATGGCGGCGCTATGCGACCTGGTGGCTGCATTATGCAACCAGGCAATGGCACTATATGAAACAGGGCCAGCGGCAACATTACTCGAGCACCAGGCCATACACTGGCTGACAACCGCTGTTGGCTGGTCTCACGGGACGGGAGTGCTGACTTCAGGCGGTTCCCAGGCAAATCTCACGGCATTGCTTGCCGCACGGCAGCACGCGGCTGCCAATATATGGCAGGAGGGAGTCACCGCAGCACCACCCCTGCGCATCCTGGCGTCGGAACTGGCGCATTATTCCGTCAAGCGTACAGCCGCCATCATGGGCCTGGGCGCAGATGCCCTCATATCCATCGCAACAGACCAGCAAGGCCGTATATCACTGGAAGCGCTAAAAGAAGCCCATACTGCATGCCAACACCGTCATGAGCCAGTCATGGCCATTGTCGCTACGGCAGGCTGCACGGCCACAGGCAGCATCGATCCATTGCAGGCAATAGGCCAATATTGCCAGGCACATGGCGTATGGCTGCACATTGACGGCGCACATGGCGCTGCTGCGGTGCTGTCGAATCAACATGCCGATAAACTACAAGGCATACACTTGGCGGACTCTGTCAGTTGGGATGGTCACAAACTACTGTATATGCCTGCCACAGTGTCTGCAGTACTTTTCCGCAATACAGCGGATAGCTACCTCAGCTTTGCCCAGGAGGCATCCTATTTGTTCAATGACGAGCATGGAGAGGAAACTGACTTCAACCTCAGCTATCGCACGCTAGAATGCACCAAGCGCATGATGGCGCTGAAAATAGTTGCAGCATTCAAGCTGTATGGACGGAAAGGGATGGCGTCATTACTTGATCACGTCTTTGCGCTGGCGGAACAATTTGCGGTGATGCTAAGCAGCACTCCCGGGTTTGAACTACTCATGCATCCGCAAACCAACATTGTCTGCTTCCGCTACCATGGTAATGTTTCAAACACTGCAGTGCTTGATTCCCTGCAGGTACACATCCGTCAGCAATTGCTGCATCGTGGTCTGTTTCACCTGAGCCAGGTGGAAATCAACAACAGCATCTGGTTACGCTCCGTCTTCATGAATCCACAGACACAACCAGCACACCAACAACACCTGTTGCAGGAAATCATTGCCATTGCCCGCGCTCGTGCCTGAGCCGGAAAAATGAAAAGGGCGTGACCGCCCTTTTCAATTACATACTCAATACAGCTAGCTTATTTACCGGATTCCAGACCAGCCAGACCAGCCTTGATGAAACTATCCACGGCATTCTGTGCTGTTTCATCGTCCTGTCCCTCAGGCGGTTCATTACCTGTATCGAAACGGTAGAAACGTGCCATCCAGCTAACCTTGGAATTACTGCCATCAGCTTCTACCTTGATACGCCCAGTAAGTGAGCTGACTGGCAATGCCTCGAGCGCAATTTCCCCGCCCAGACGATAGGACAGCGTCTTGTTGGCAACATCCAGTTCATCCACTTGTTGTTGCAATTTTCCGCCATTTTGCAATGTCAGGTTTGCAGTCTTGTCATCCACAGCTTCACACGCCTTGATTTCAGGGTGCCACTTGGCAATACCGCAAGGATCGGCAATTTTTGCCCAGACCGCGTCTGGAGCAGCCTTGACCGTCACTACTTCATCAGTCTTGCGTGGGGTAGGGCCGTGTGCAAATGCAGGTGCTGCAATGGCAAGGCCAAGTATCGCAATTAATAACTTCATTTTTTATTAAACCTCAAATGTTGTTGAACGAAATCGAAAAATCCTGCTGGCATAAAAAATGCCAAAATCATAAGTAGTGCTGGTATGGCAAACCATGGCCGCAAATCGGTTTTACCGCTACGCCAAGTTGCCATGCTGGTTGCCGTCACATCATTGGCAAAGCCGCGTAACGTATTCAACCGTTGATAATCCAGGCCTGTCATTTCAGACAAGCGCATCAATGTTATTTCATCGAGACCGGAAAGATTGGCCTTGGTATCTTCAGCAGGGTTGCGTCCATGAGAAGCATTGCGGTTATTTAAACCATCCTCCTCCTCCACTTCCATGTCAGCTTCCATGGCCGCCACAGATTTTGAAGTCATCATGCCGAAAGTAGCAAAACGCATGACTTCCTCCAGTTCCCAGTATCCGATGATATTGTCATGCTCATCCAGTTTGGGAATACGGCTTAGCTCTTCTTTACCTGTGCCGACCAGTATGCCCTTGACCTCTCCAGGTTTACCGTCGAACTTCGGCAGGTAATCTGGATTGGATGGCGGAGCCTGATGCCCATCAGTAAAGAATGCCAGATGTGTGTTCGGCCCCAGCTTGGCTGTCAGATCCACTGCACTCAGCACACCATGGGTAATAAAGGAATCCGCCGCCCATGCCATGCGCCAGTCCATATGCTCAATGGTTTGATCAAGTGCAGAAAAATGCGCGCAGACTTCCAGAGGCTGCACAATGTTCTGGGCACCCCGCTCGGTAAACATCCCCAGGGCAACCGTCGATCCGCAAGGCATATCACGCAACGCTTCGCGCATGGCGTTCTTTGAATACTCCAGGCGGCTGATACTTTTGCCGTCCAGGATATAATCCCGCACATTCATGCTCTGCGTAATATCCAGTACAAAAAACCAGTCAAATACGCGTCTAGGCAAGGTAGCCTGCGGCCCTATCATCGCAATAATCAACAACACCACGCTGAGCAGCATCAATTGACCACGCAGATCCAGGCTGGATAATGTAAAGCGGCGCAAGATCAAGGCATCCCTCGTGGAAAGCCAGGTATAGAAGGCCAGCCATCCGGCCGCTTCTCGACATCTTCAGTATCGTCGTCATCCTCATTGTAGCGATTAGGTGTCTTCACACCAGCGAATGATGGTGACAAACGCAATGCAAGCTCCAGGTTATATTTGGCATCAATCCAGTCAGGATCAATCAGCAAAGCCTTGCTGTAATTTTCCTTGCACAAGGACATCAAGGGACCAACCTTGTCCCATGCCACATAACCTTCACTTTCAAGAATATCCACACTTTGTGTCAGATAAAGATTACCAGTGTTAAAAAATACCGCCTTGCGTATTGCATCATCACCTTTCGCAGCAGCTTCGGCGTATTTCTCCAGCGCCTTGTCTGTCTGGCCCTGCTCTGCCAATAACCAACCATCAGCAAACAACTCCCGTGCAGATTTCCCGTTCTGCATCGCACCAGCCTCCAGATTCTGGTTATAGACATTAGCGCGATACAAGCTCACTCCACTCCAGATCAGTGCTGCAATTGCCAGCACCAATAAGAGCAACATCCATGGAAACAGCCTTAAACGGCGCGCCATCTTTTAACCTCCGTCAGGTGTAATGCAAATAACGCTGCTGTACACAACAGCGCAATCAAATAGAACATCCATGCCAAATCCTGTCGCGCAGTAGCTTCGTAATACTTGACAGGCTGGTTCTTCAGCTTGGATATATCTGTAATCGCTTCCTCTACCGCCTGAGGACTTTCTGCTTCATAGACGTGGTAATTCACACCCAGCGATTGAAAATATTCGTGTAATTGATATTCCGGATAGGCATCGCGATTTTCATCTTCGGGCGCATCCTTCAAACTTGCCCCATTCGCTGAGCGCAGATATACCCAATAAAGTGAAGCGTTCTGGCGATGAAACATTTCGCGCAGAAGATCCTGAGTCTTCACATCAAGGTGAGCGCCACCATCCGATACCAGCAGAATTGCCCGGGCACCCGTGACTGGCTTGCCCTCGAAATAATCCAGTGCCATTCCCAGACCTCGTGCCACGGCAGTGAATCCCATGCCTCCCGCTTCAGTGGCCCGTAAAGCAGCCAGTACAGCCTCACGGTCTCCTCCCAGAGGGGCCACCAGGATTGGCGAGGTACTGAATGTCACCATGCCAAGTAAGTCCTCACGGCTCTGCTGCACAAAAGATTGCAATACACGCCTTGCTGTCGCCATTTTTGGCTCGGCATCATTTTTTTCCCGCGTATCGGCAAAGCTGTCATTCATACTGGCACTCCGGTCCAGCACAATCATGATATGCGCGCCACGCCCTACTTTCTCAATTTGTTGCTCACCCCAATAAGGGCCGGAAAGTGCGATTGCAAGCGCGATAATAGAAAGTGCACCTGCCCAGCGCCATAACCGTTCCAGCCATACAGACAGCTCATCTTCAGGTAGCCTGACAATAGCAGGATAGGGAAATGCATGATGGCCACGCACCAGCAACGGAACCAGGCACAAGATGGCCAGGGCCAGCCACCCGGGAGCATACAACCCCGCACCGGCATTCTGGAGGAACTCGCTCACGGCGTCTCCGTCAGGCTAAGTTTCCTGGCAAGCTTCTCCACTTCAGCCTGACTGATCATATTGGGTTTACCAGCAAAAAACATCTGCTGAGTGGCACTGAAGAACTGCTCTATATCAGTCCGCAATGTCTGTAGCTCGGGATGTCGAGCAAGAAATGCCTGCACCCCTTCCTGGGTAACCGCAGATTGTGCATATTCATTGAATGCACGACTCAGTATCCTGACTGAAGTCGGCAGCGCATCCTGCTGCTTGCGAACGCGTCGAATTTCACGTACAGCCTGACGGAAAGGGCTGGCATGTTTGGCAGAGAATGGCAGCAAATCAAAACGCCATGCGAAATACAGCACCGCAATCAACAAGGCAAAAACAGCAGCACCCAACTGTTCAAGAATAGGTTGCAATGGTTGTGCAGCTGGAGCCACAGCTTCCCGCGGCGCAGCTTGCTCCGGGGTCAGCATTGTCGGCAACATGGGGGCCATAAGAATTTCCGCTGCCTGCAAACGTGCGACCAGTACCTCTTCTCCCTGGCGGAAACTCAGCTCAAGGTCACGCAGGGGAATGGTACGAACATCGCGCAGCGTGCGAAATACCTGCCAGTCAAATATCAATACATGCTTGATACCTTTATCTACCTTTTCCGTGTGATGCGTAACATCGCGCAATTCAATATGCGCACCAGCACCACGGCGCTTGGGCAAGGATCCCTCATCCAGCTCGAACCCGGCAGGTGTGATGATCTCCACGCGCTGTTGTACAACATCTCCCACCCGATATCCGACATCCCGTACGAAAGATGTCGCATTAATGCTTTTCTCTGCCGCCACTACTGGCAATGCCAGAAAGAGCAAAAGCAACAGTAGACGTCTCATTAACTAGCCTCCAAAAGATGACGCGTCAATAACCCGGCATCAAATTCATCTTCAATAAAGAATGGTGTACGAGCACCGTATTTACGGCACATGGTTTTCAGCTCCAGCTTTCTTTCTAGATAACTTTGCTCAATTTCTTGCTTAAGACGACGGCGCAAAAACAAGGAACGTTCGCCACCATGCTCCAGATCACGCACTCGCGCCCAGCCCCAATCCGGCAAGTCGCGATACTCACTGCTATCCCATAGCACCAATGGCACCACATCATGTGCCGAGAAGCTGCTCAGGGTGCGGCTTAGCAAACTTTCGTCAAGATGAAAATCCGAAATCAGGAATACCAGGGATCGATTGGGCCTCACTTGCTCAATCGCGCGTGGCAAGGCGAGTGCTCCACGCTGGGTATATATTTCCGCACCCAGTATTTTTTTATGGATATCCTGCGCCATTCCCCGGCGATGCGAAGGAGCAACGAATAAATCCTGACGCACCTGATCATCACAGGCCAGAAGCGAGAATGAATCCCCATGACGTGTACTGGACCAGGCAATAGCGGATGTGATATCGGCAAGCAAACGCTTTTTCTCTGCATTGCCTGCAAAACGCATGGAAGTGGAAACATCCAGCAAGGCATAGACAACAATGGCGCCTCTTTCATAAAAGGAGCGCACCACGTATCGTCGTGGAATCACGCGCATGCTGGCACGCAAGTCCAGACGGCGAGGATCAGGATTATCCATAAACGGGACATGCCCGGCAAAATCAGCGCCATTACCAGGCGTACGCGTTGCATGCGCACCAGGCTGTGCGCCACGCGCACGCCAGTGCAGGTGATAGTAAAATTCCTGGGGAATAAAGCCTGACAAAATGTTACCTGCTCTTGACGCCAGTTACGGCGCAGTGATCTTGTTCAACACACCATTCAGCAAGGCTGGTGCAATATCGTCGCGGCGCAACTCATAAGCTGGCGTAAAGAATATCCTGTGTCCGACGGTTTCCGGGAAAACTGCGCGTATATCATCAGGGGTCAGGTAATCACGATTTTCCAGCCAGGCCCGTGTACGTGCCGCACGCATCAGCATCCCCATGCCGCGTGGACTCGCCCCGCCAGCAATCAATCGGCTAATCTCGACATCTTCGATCTCCACACCAGCCTGCTCTGGATGGCGCAAAGCCTGCCAGAGGTTGACAGCGTAATCCTGCAAGGCCAGTTCGGCGCGCACATGCTCCTGAATCGTGGCGGAAACGGCATTAAGCTTGTCGTAAGGAACCAGCCCCTCTTCCAGCGTACTGATCAATGCGTCTGCGTCATGGAAACGCGTGCTGAACATCAGGTCACGCTGGAACTCCCGGTCCTCAGGTGCGGTAATGGAAATTTCCATGAAAAAACGATCACGAGCAGCAGCAGGCAACTCAAAAGTCTCTTCACGTTCCAGCCCATTACGGTCTGCAAATACGGTCAAGTGTGGGAACGCATATTCACGATTGAATGCATTGACGCTACGCTCCGCCATCAGGCGCAATAACAAGGAATGTGCTTGCGGACGAGCCCGGTTGATTTCATTGAAGAAAAATACTGCCAAGTCTTCTTCATGTCGCAACAGTGGACCAGGCGCAACTGCCGGCTGGCCATTCTGGTCAATATATGCATGATAGAGGAAATCACCTGGCATCAGGTCAATTGCACCCTCAATCCGCTGATAAGCGCCTCCCAGCAAGCGGGATGCAGCCTTAAGCAAAGTAGTTTTACCAACCCCTACATCCCCCTCAAGCAATACATGTCCGCGGGAAAAAATGGCAATGGTCAGTGCACGCACCTGCCTCTCCAGTCCGAGCACTACCTTATTGGCTGCCTTCTCGAATGAAAGTGCACGTTCCCGCCACTCATTTAAATCGATTTGTTCTTGCATGGGATTGCATCCTGCTGACTGAAGATTTTATTTAAATAGCATTCATCGAAATGCCACTTAAATAACCTCATCGGTTAATTTCCCTAGCAAAAAGGCTGATGCCCGATAACGGACATCAGCCCTTTATGCAAAACGAATTTACTTCACGTCAAACTTGAAAGTGCCAGTAGCTTTTGCATTAGCGATACGCTTGGCGTTACGCTCGTCAATTGCCTTGATAGCAGCTTCCTGCTTGCTGAGCTCAGCAGCATCGTGCTTAGGGTCGTACTTGGAACCAGCAATTTTTTCTGGATAGCCAGGCTTAGCTTGCCAGCAGTTACCAGCTTCCTTACAGGTTTGGCCGTCGTATGCAAAAGCGAGGCCAGAGGCAACCATCGCACCTACGGTTGCTACTAATGTCAAAACGCGTTTCATTGATATCTCCTTGTGTTATGGTTGCTGGTGATACTACTGATCCGCCGGGTGCCACCAGTCAGCCTCCCGGCAGAGTTCCTAATACACGACTATCGGCAATTAGCCATTACGATGTTCAAATGTATCTACTGCCTTCTTGGCCTTTTCCGGCTCAGTTTGCAATGCTCGTACCCAGCCCATCACGTGCAGAATCTCATCAGGCTCCAGCAGACCTTGCTGAGGACCCATCTGACCTGCAGCACCACCGTAGATAGTTTCAAACAGCCCCTTATCTTCAAGATTAGTTGGATAAGTCCAGTAATCATCGCTCAATGCAGGGCCCAACTTTCCTTCAGCCAAGTGACCATGGCAACCGGAACATGCTGTTGCGAAAATCACATAACCTTTATTAAGGGCTTCCTGATCACCGTTGTACGGATTCACGCCAGTATTCTTGAACTCCTTGAACTGAGGACTTTCCTCCTCGCCAGTGAAGTCCAAAGGATCACCTGAAACGGTACCTGTGAAACTTAGCTCAGCCTGCGCTGACATCAGGAGAGATCCTGCAGCCAGGAACATAGTTAAACCACTTACTACTGCTATTTTTTTAAACATTTACTACCCCGGAGTTACAAAAACTAAATTGGCAAGAGAGGTATGTGCTCACGCTTGAGCACAGCATCAATCTCTTCCTGACTAGAGGCAATCGCCTTATCCAATTCGGCTTTTAAAGCTTCATCACCAAGTCGAACACCCATTACTGCTTCATACTGCATTGGAATCTTGCTGCCATTGGCACGCTTGGCATTATCCTCAATCAACACCATATTCAATGGCGTTGTGGATTCTGCTACATACTTGGCAACCGAAGGTCCCCACAGTGCAGCAGCGTGCAATCGCATTGTGATCACGTCATCCACCAGCTTGCGCTCATCTATCTTGATGTAACGATTCCGGGTGGATTTAAAATCAGTCAGCTCAGTCAAATAGTCGAACATGTCATCAAAACGTCCTATTTCCAACATCATGTTCTTGGCCGGACTATCCGGCAGAAAACCAAGTCTGAAACTACGCTCCTTGAGATATGGATGATCCCAAGAGGTAATATCTATTTCCCTATCCTGGCGAGTCACAAATACATAGCCAGATTTGTAGTAGGTTTTGGTATTGAGCACCCTAGGGTCACCTTTATCCAATCCCATCAATACATCGCACTGCTTCTTGTCGAGAAAATCCCTCACTGCATAACGCGCATCCGGCCACCAGACAAACGTCACCTTACGATCCATGCTCTTGCCAATAATCTTGGCAATCTCATTCTCAAAACCCTGCTGTTTGTCATTTGAATAAGGCAACTCATCCTTACCTGCACAAACCTTCAATTCATCTGCAGCTTGAGCTGGCAACGCAACCATTCCAGCAAAACTCATCAACGCAATCTTCACAGCGGTGATACAGGACTTCTTATTAACAATATGCATGTGTGCTTAATTCCAAAGTGCAGTTTTACTTAAATACCGGGGCAGCCACGCTGCCCCGGAACATGACATCAGCTAAATTACAGGCTGAATACCATCAGGCCGCCGCCCATTTGAGTGTGGTTCTGCAGTTCCTTAAAGGCACCTACAGCACCCAGACCAGCGCTAGGATCGGTCAAGTCGAATACCAGACCAACACCAGGCCAACCACCTACACCGTACATGGAACCGATGTATTGCTTACCCTTGAACTGGTAAGTCATAGGGGCACCGATACCACCGGATGGCATCTTGAACTTCCACAATTCGTTACCATTGTCTTTGTCCAGTGCCTTGATGTAACCATCAAGTGTGTTGTAAGCAACCAGACCGCCCTTGGTAGCCAGAGTACCGCCCCAAACAGCGAACTTTTCCCACTTGGTCCACTTGTACTTGCCAGTCACGATATCCATAGCACGTACTTGACCCATTTCCTTCTTGGTTGGGCCGCTAGGTCCAGGGTACATAGCCAGGGTTGCACCTACGAAGAACTGACCAGCACGGTATGGCAGCATGAACGGCTCCCAATCCATACAGATGTGGTTCAGACCTGCGTAAACGATAGGCTCGTCAAGATCCAATGCATCCAGACCCTGGTTGTGGAAACCCATCGCGGAAGGACATACGTTGGTGCTCTTATGGTCCATACGTGTGCTGAATTCAGGATCACGTACTGGAGTACCTGTCTTGAGGTCAACCTTCTTGAACACGTTCACAGCCGGATCAACCTTGGCAGCTTGCACCAGGTTACCGTTGTCACGGTTCAGTGTGTACATAATGCCGTTACGGTCAATGTGAGTCAGCAGAGGAGTTACCTTGCCGTCAACCTTGTGATCGGAAAGGATCATCTGGTTCACACCAGCAAAGTCCCACTCATCGTGAGGAGTCTTTTGGTAACCCCACTTGGCTTCACCTGTTTCCAGATCGCGAGCCCAGATAGTCATGGTCCACTTGTTGTCACCAGGACGCATGGTTTCATTCCATGGAGCTGGGTTACCGGAACCGTAGTAGAACAGGTTCAGCTTAGGATCGTAAGCATACCAACCCCAGTTAGTACCGCCACCGATCTTCCATGCATCACCTTCCCAAGTCTTCAGACCCAGGCCGAATTGACCATAGTGTGGATTGTCGCTGTTGAAGTTCTTGGCCAAGCGTACCTCTTCGTCAGGACCAGTAGCAAAGGCACGCCATTGCAATTCACCAGTTTTCAGGTTGAAGGAGTTAACAGCACCACGAACACCCAGTTCAGCACCGGAACAGCCAACCAGAACAGTGTTCTTAACAACGAATGGAGCCTGAGTCAGAGTTGCACCGACCTTAGGATCACAAACTTCGATTTCCCAAACAATGCTGCCACTCTTGGCATCCAGGGCGACCAGCTTACCATCCAGCTGAGTCTTGATGATTTTTCCATCACCATAAGCCAGACCACGGTTTACGATATCGCAACATGCAACCGCCTTAACGGAAGCGATCTGCTTTGGCTTGTGTTGCCATGCGATAACGCCTGGATCATTCAAGTTCACAGCAAATGTATTGTTAGGGAATGCACTGTGAATGTACATCATGTCGCCAATAACCAATGGCGCACCTTCATGACCGTGCAATACGCCGGTGGAGAAAGACCAAGCTGCCTTCAGGTTCTTGACGTTGCCTTTGTTGATTTGATTCAGTGTGCTATTGTGCTGACCAGTGTAGTTACCAGTCTGCAAAGCCCAGTTGTCTGCGTTCTTTGTCAGATTCTGCAGATCTTGGTTTGCCTGAGCACCTTGCATCGCCGCAAGTACCAGCAGACTGCTTACAGCAGCGCTGATACCGACGTGGGTTACTCTGCCTTTCATATACTTCTCCTCATTCTGGTTTGGTTACAAACTCCCTGCCGATCGGTTGTTACTCGGCAGAAACAATTTTTAACAATTTGTAACAAGTGCAACAGATGAAAGTTTCCCTATTAACAGGGAAACTATTCACACAAAAACCATGAGGGATGAATGCCGAATATTGCGGTAGCAACTGCATTATCAGCCAGCTGCCAGATTGATATTGACCAATTGTCTGTTGATCAATCACTTAGAGTTGGAAGCAACGACAGGGAAAAAGTCCCACTCTTTCTATTAAGTGCTTTATGTCGAAAAAAACACCATAGATCAAGCATCCATGATGTTGCCGAATCATGTCATCAAAAAAATATAACTAGGGTATGCTTGCAAGCAAGGCGCTGTAGCCAGATTTGAAATCCGGGTAGATGAACTGGTAGCCACTGTCCAGCATGCGCTGATTGCTCAAGCGCTTGTTGCCTGAGGCATGAGGTGCTGCAACAGATGTGATATCTATTTTTTGCTCACGTGCCAACCATTGCAATAATTCATACATCGCCAGCGGCTGGTTGTCCGTCACCACATACAATGGTTCCGGCCGCCTCCAGGACATCTGCCGGATCAGGTGCACAATGAAAGCCGCACCATCATCGCGGTGTATGCGATTGGTCCAGCCATTTCGCACAGGCCATTGTGCAGGATTCCGGGCCAGCGTGATCATGCGCGTCCGCCCGGGCCCGTAGATTCCGGAAAACCGCAGGATGCTGGCAGGATATTCACTCAACAGGGCTTCTGCCTCCAACATGCGCTGTCCGCTGAAATGCGTGGCAACTGCGGGATCATCTTCATTCAGCCATGCATCCGTTTCCTGCCCGTAGACCCCGGTGCTGGAGACAAAGAATATATGTTGCACGGATACGGTTGCCAGTGCATGCAGGACATTACGCAGTCCATCGACATAGCTTGAACGGTAACTTTCATCACTATGCTCACTGGCTGCTACACAATAGACCAGGATATCCGGTTGAAATATGGCTAGTTCTCCCAGAGTCTCTGGACGCGTGACATCAGCCAGTATCATCTCTGCATCTGCAGACGTTGTTGGTGAGCTGCGCCGCACCCCCATTACTTCATATTCGGCCTGCACCAGCCGCCGCATCAACTCCAGACCCAGGTCTCCGCAACCTGCAATCAGCACGCGCTTCATTCTGTGCGCATGCCTGTCCATACTCCACCCAGGAATTTCTCTGCATGCAGCAGCGCCACGATGGTCTTGCCATCGGTCAATGTTCCCTCTGCCACCATGGTCATGCATTCGTCGAGACTGGCCTCAAACAATTGCAGCGCTTCATCCTCATCGCGCTGGTGTTTCCCTGCTGATAAACCACGCGCAAGATACATGTGGATGACTTCATTTGAATAGCCGATACATGGGTGCACCAGGCCAAGATAGACCCAATCTGTCGCCGTATACCCTGTTTCTTCCAGTAGCTCGCGCTTGCCGGTTTCCAGATGAGGCTCACCAGCATCTATCTTACCGGCTGGCAGCTCAATAAACACTTGCGATAAAGGGTAGCGGAACTGTCGCTCTAGCAGCAGCTTGCCATTATCCAGGATAGGGATGACAAGAACGGCTCCTGGGTGAATGACATATTCGCGTTGGCTGATAGCTCCGGATGGGACACGCACTTGGTCACGCTTGACCAGCAACATGCCGCCCTCAGCAATGGTTTCTGAAGATAATGTCAGCTCTGCGAGATCCTGATCGTCGCCAGCTTGATGATTCATGAGATTGCCCTTGGTGAAAGGGTGAGTTTATGCGTTACGCCAGAGATACCGGTATACAAAACCCGGAAACGCGAATACGAGGAATAAGCTGAATGTAATGGCATAAAACTCCCAGCCACGTGCTGCGACCTGGCCAACACTCCCCTGCTCCACGGCAACGGCAACTGTGCCGATCACGAAATAAAGCACCACCAACTCCAGCAGGCACCAGCCGATCGCCTTGTGCGCGCCTTTCAGCGGAACAAGGTAGAACAACCGCTCGGAACCCCAGGGTAGATTGGCAGCAAGTAATGCCAACAGCAACAGTATCGTAATTGTCATGACGTCAGTTAACTCTGGCGCAGCATTTCACTGCGCCCTGTGATTATTGAATGCTATGGATAATGGCATAAGCGCAGGCATCCATGAAGCGCTGCGGCAACATGCCCAATATCAATAAACCGATAGCATTAACACTCAAGACCAGCTTCATGTCAACCGGTGCCGTAATCGGGCTGTGATCTTCAGCCTCGTCGAAATACATGTATTTGACTACACGAAGATAATAGAAAGCGCCAATCAGCGCCATGATAACGGCAAATACCACCAGGACGGTAAATCCAGCCTGCAATGCAGCCTGCAATACTGTGAACTTGGCATAGAACCCCAGCGTTGGTGGAATGCCTGCCATGGAGAACATAACCAGTAGCATCAGGAAGGCATACCATGGCTTGCGTTGGTTCAGGCCCTTGAGGTCTTCCAGCCTGTCCGCCTCGAACCCTTGGCGGCTCAACAGCAGGATAATGCCAAAACCAGCCAGGGTCATCAGGACATAGGACAGGATATAAAAAGTAGCAGAGGCATAACCATTGAGGCTGGCACTCAAGAAACCAAGCAACAGGAAACCGATATGCGAGATCGTGGAATAGGCCAACATACGCTTGATATTGGTCTGGGCAATCGCCGCAATATTCCCGATGACCATGGACAACACCGCCATGATCACCAGCATGCCCTGCCAATCAGCCGTCAATACGAACATGGCCTGGATCAACAACCTGACCACCATTGCAAATGCCGCGATCTTGGTTGCGGAGCCAATGAACAGCGTTACGACGGTTGGAGAACCATGGTAGACATCCGGCACCCACATCTGGAATGGTGCTGCGCCCAGCTTGAATGCCAGGCCAGCCACAATGAAGACCAATCCCAGTATCAATACCCCATGATCCGGGGCACCATTCAGCAATGCCTCTGCTACACCCGTGATATTGAGGTTACCTGTGACACCGTAAAGCATGGACATGCCATACAGCAACATGCCGGATGCCAGGGCTCCCAGCACAAAATACTTCATGGCAGCTTCGGTGGAGCTGGGGTTGTCCCGGTCCAGGGCAACCAGGGCATACAGGCACAGTGACAATAATTCCAGCCCCATGTACAAGGTAAGGAAGTGCTGGCCTGACACCATGATCATCATGCCCAGCGTGGAAAACAGCACCAGCGCATAGAACTCACCGCGGAACATGCCTCGCAAACTGATATAGGCGCGCGAATAAATCAATGTCACCGAGGTTGCCAGGTAAATGGCCAGCTTCAACCCATCCGCCAGCGGATCATCGACAAACATCCCATTGAACGCATCAGTGACCGTCGTACTATGGGTCAATATCGTAATCGCAGCAGCTCCCAGCAGGGTTAGTTGCGTTAATACATAAATCAGGAAACGGTTGGATGGCTTGAGGAACAAGTCCAGCAACAGGATGAACATTGCCATGACGAGCACTACAATTTCTGGCAGCGCTGTCATGAGGTCAAGGGATAATACATTCATGGGTGTCATCTCATCACGATTACAGCGGTGGCAACTTGCTCAGTGCCAAATGGTCCAACAGCTGGTTGACTGTCGCATGCGTCATTTCAGTAATTGGCTGCGGGTAGATACCAAACCCCAGCACCAGAATTGCCAGCAACCCCAGGATGAAGAATTCGCGGCGGTTAATATCCTTGAGAGCCGCCACCTGTGGATTGGCTACTTCACCGTAATAGACCCGCTTGATCATCCACAGAGTATAGGCAGCGCCGGTAATCAGGGTTGTGGCCGCCAGGAAGGCATACCAAAAATTCACCTGAATGGAGCCCAGAATCACCATGAACTCACCGACAAAACCTGATGTGCCCGGCAAGCCAGAGTTAGCCATGGCGAACAGCACCACAAAAGCCGTGAAGATCGGCATGCTATTGGCCACGCCACCATAATCCGCGATCTGGCGGCTATGCATGCGATCATAGAGGACACCTACACAAAGAAACATCGCAGAGGAAATGAAGCCATGGGAAATCATCTGCACCATGGCGCCTTCCATACCCAGCGGATTGAACAGGAAGAAACCCAGGGTCACAAATCCCATATGTGAAATGGATGAATAGGCGATCAGCTTCTTCATATCCTTTTGCACCAGCGCCACCAGCGCGATATAAACCACGGCAATCAGCGACAGCGTGATCATGAATCCGGAAAGGTAATGCGCAGCATCAGGTGTGATCGGCATGGCAAAACGCAGGAAACTATAGCCTCCCAGCTTGAGCGCAATGGCTGCCAGCACTACCGAACCACCTGTCGGCGCCTCGACGTGGGCATCAGGCAGCCAGGTATGCACCGGCCACATCGGAATCTTGACGGCAAACGCCAGGAAGAATGCGATGAATATCCAGATCTGCACATTGAGCGCCAATGGCATGCGGTAATACTCAGCGATCTCAAATGTGCCACTTTGATGATACAGATAGATAAACGCTACCAGCATCAGCAACGAGCCAAGCAAGGTGTACAGGAAGAACTTGATGGTGGCATAAACCCGGTTCGGGCCGCCCCAGACACCAATCACCAGGAACATCGGGATCAGCATGGCTTCCCAGAAAATATAGTAGAGAATTGCATCCAGCGCAGCAAACACCCCAATCATGATGCCAGACATGATCAGGAACGAGGCCATATACTGGGCAACACGCTTTTGTATCACTTCCCAGCCGGCAATCACCACAATGACCGTGGTAAAGCTGGTCAGCAGGATCAAGGGGACGGCAATACCGTCCACTCCCAGGTGGTAATCAATATTGAATGCGGGAATCCATGTCAGGCGCTCCACAAACTGAAAACCGCCATACTGCATATCAAACCCAAGATATAGTGGCACCGTCACGGCAAAACCGGCGATACTGCCAAGCAATGCCAGCCAGCGGGCGCTACTGGCATTTTTGTCGCTGCCGGTACACAACACCAGGATGCCTGCAACAATCGGCACCCAGATGGACAGGCTCAGGATGGGTAAGTCATTCATAGTCTTTTTTATATTTTCATGAATACAGTAAGCAACAGGAAAGCGCCAATGATCATGGCGAACGCATAATGATAAACAAGGCCTGTCTGCAAGCGCCGAGCCAATCCTGCAACCAGTCCAACCAGGCGCGCAGAACCGTTGACCAACAAGCCGTCTATCAGTTTGACATCACCTATCTGCCAAAGCTTGCTACCGAGCAGGCGCGATCCGCCGGCAAGAAATTTCTCGTTGAAACTGTCAAAACCATATTTGTTGTCGAGAATACGATAAATCAGGCCGCACCTTGCCTGGATAGCAGCCGGAATATCCGGGCGCTTCATATAGAAGAACCATGCCAGCACCACGCCAGATGCAGCAAGGATGAACGGCAATGAAGTCAGGCCATGGACGGCCATCGCCCATGCGCCATGGAAATGGTGCGCCAGTTCATGCATTGCGCCATGTTGCGCATAATCAATATGGATCACGCCCTTGAAATAATCCCCGAATACCATGGGGTCAATGACCACATAACCAATCATGACAGAAGGAATTGCCAGCAATACCAGCGGCACCGTCACCACCCATGGAGATTCATGCGGTTTGTCATGCGGTCCCAGTCCATGATGATGTTCATCATGGGCATCATCATGGTGATGGTCGTGCTCAGCTGCCTGCATCCATTTCTCCTTGCCGTGGAACACTAGGAAATACATGCGGAAAGAATAGAACGCGGTGACAAACACACCAGCAAGCACGGCGAAATAGGCAAAGCCGCTGCCGGGGATATGGGAAAAACTGACCGCCTCGATAATGGAATCCTTGGAATAGAAGCCACTGAACAACGGCGTGCCGATCAGGGCCAGTGAACCGATGAGGGAAGTAATCCAGGTCACTGGCATGTATTTACGCAGACCGCCCATGTTGCGCATATCCTGATCATGGTGCATGCCCATGATCACCGAACCGGCCCCGAGGAACAGCAAGGCCTTGAAGAAAGCGTGCGTCATCAGGTGGAAAATCGCCACCGAATAGGCGGAAACACCCAGCGCCACTGTCATGTAACCAAGTTGTGACAGGGTGGAATATGCCACCACGCGCTTGATGTCGTGCTGGATGATGCCGAGAAAACCCATGAACAATGCAGTAATCGCACCTATCACCAGTACAAACGACAATGCCGTGGTCGATAACTCATACAATGGCGACATCCGCGCCACCATGAAAATCCCTGCTGTCACCATGGTCGCGGCATGAATCAATGCCGAGATAGGTGTCGGGCCTTCCATGGAATCCGGCAGCCACACATGCAGCGGCACCTGGGCCGACTTACCCATGGCGCCAATGAACAGCAGGATGCAGATGACCGTCATCAATGACCAGGAGTGGCCTGGAATCAGCTCAACCTGCGTATTTGCGAACTGTGGGGCAGCCGAGAAGGCAGTGGCATAATCCAGGCTACCCAGGTAATAAAGCACCATGCCAATACCGAGCAGGAAACCAAAATCCCCCACACGATTCACCAGAAATGCCTTGAGGTTGGCATAAACAGCTGTCGGGCGCTTGAACCAGAAGCCGATCAACAAATAGGACACTAATCCCACAGCTTCCCAGCCAAAGAAAAGCTGCATGAAGTTATTACTCATCACCAGCATCAACATGGAGAAAGTAAACAGCGAGATATAACTGAAAAAGCGGCTGTAACCGGGATCTTCCGCCATATAGCCGATGGTATAGATATGCACCATCAGCGACACAAAGGTCACGACCACCATCATCGTGGCAGTCAATCGGTCAACCAGAAAACCGACTTCGAAACTATTGCCTCCACTCGTCAGCCAGGTGTATACCGCGCCATTGAATACATTCCCCTGCAACGCATCCATGAACACGCAAACGGAAAGGGCAAATGCAGCGGCCACGCCAAGAATCGTCAGCCAATGGGCAGAAGCCCTGGATAGTTTGCGCCCGAACAAGCCAACAACTGCCGCAGCAAACAACGGCAGCAATGGAATCCAGATATAAAGACTTTGTACTGTCATGCCATCACCCCAGACGAGCTATCAACATCATGGCCAAAAACTTCGCACATACTCATCAATCAGCCCTTCAGCCTGTCCAGATCATCAACATTGATGGTCCTCAAATTACGGAACAACAGCACCAGAATTGCCAGCCCGATCGCCGATTCCGCCGCAGCGACAGTCAGGATGAAAAACACGAAAATCTGCCCGGCAAGATCGTTGAGGTAATGGGAAAACGCAATGAAGTTCATGTTCACCGCCAACAGCATCAACTCAATCGCCATCAGCAATACAATCACATTCTTGCGATTGAGAAAAATACCAATCACGCTGATGGCAAACAACACCGCCCCCAGTATCAGGTAATGAGAAAGTCCTACGCTCATTGATTCATCCCCATTATTTTTTTTCTGCCTCAGGCTCGGTCACTGCAATGATTTCTTTTTCTGCAGGCATGCTCACAATACGCACGCGGTCTGCACGCTTGACCTTAACCTGCTCGGCAGGATCTATGAATTTGGAGTCCTTGCGCTCGCGCAAGGTCAGGGCAATGGCTGCCACAATCGCCACCAGCAGGACCACGGATGCCAGCTCAAAAGGCAGCAGGTAATCGGTATACAGTTGACTGCCGATTTCTGCCGTATTGCTATAACCTGCAGGTTTCGGCACTGGCGCATTGATCATGTCGGCACTGAAATGCTTGCTACTCAACACCATGACCATTTCAATAGCCATCAGAATACCGACCGGCAATGCCACCGGTAGCGCGTTCCAGAATCCTTCCCGTAACCTGTCGAGATTAATATCCAGCATCATGATCACAAACAGGAACAACACCATGACAGCACCGACATACACCAGCACCAGTGCAATTGCCAGAAACTCGGCTTCCAGCAATAGCCAGATTCCTGCCGCAGTAAAAAAAGCCAATACCAGGAATAAGGCAGCATGCACCGGATTGCGTGAAGTGATCACGCGCAAACCGGCAAACAGCAAAATGGCAGCCAAGGCGTAGAAAACATAATCCTGAAAGATCATGATGGCCTCCCGATACCCATGGCTGCATCACGATACCTGATTGCAGTTTCGGCGCCGATTACCGTGCTGGTTCTTTTAGCGATATTTAGCATCTACAGCCCTATCTGCAGCAATTTGCTCTTCGTACTTGTCACCGACAGCCAGCAACATGGGTTTGGTGTACAACAAATCACCCCGCTTCTCACCGTGATAATCAAAGATTCTGGTTTCAACAATGGAATCAACCGGGCAGGATTCTTCGCAAAACCCGCAGAAAATACATTTGGTCAGGTCGATGTCATACCGTGTTGTACGACGTGTATTGTCCTCACGCTGCTCTGACTCAATGGTAATCGCCATGGCAGGACAGACTGCCTCGCATAATTTGCAGGCAATGCAGCGCTCTTCGCCATTCGGGTAGCGGCGCAAGGCATGCAGTCCGCGGAAACGCGGACTGATAGGAGTCCGCTCTTCAGGGAATTGCACGGTGATCTTGCGCGCGAAAAAATAGCGTCCGGTCAAGGCCATGCCCTTGACCAGCTCAAGCAGCATGAAACTCGAAAATAATTCTTTTATCTTGCTGATCATCTTGATTCTCAGTGAAACAAATAAGCCCAGGGCGTCTGCATCATCGCGCCCACAAATAATATCCAGACCAGGGTCACGGGAATGAACACTTTCCAGCCCAGGCGCATGATCTGGTCATAACGGTAGCGCGGAAAAGTAGCGCGGAACCACAGGAAGAAAAACAATAGAGCAGCTACTTTCAACAACAGCCACAAAATACTATCTGGCAGGAAAGGCACGGGCGACAACCAGCCGCCAAGGAACATCAGCACGGCCAGCATGGCAACCAGAATCATGTTGGCATATTCCGCAAGGAAGAATACGGCAAATGCCATGCCGGAATACTCCACATGGAAACCGGCCACAATTTCTGACTCACCTTCAGCCACGTCAAACGGTGCACGGTTAGTTTCTGCCACCGCGCTAATGAAATAAACAACAAACAAGGGAAACAGCGGCAGCCAGTACCATTGCCAGAAACCGCCGCTTTGCGCCAGAACGATCTTGCCCAGGTTGAGGCTGTTGGCAGACATCAGCACACCGACCAACGCAAAGCCCATGGCAATTTCGTAGGAAACAATCTGTGCCGCAGAGCGCAAGGCTCCCAGGAAAGCATACTTGGAGTTGGAAGCCCAACCGGCAATGATGACACCGTACACCCCGACCGAAGTCATCGCCAGGATATAAAGCAAGCCTGCGTCAATATCTGCAAGCACCAATGTCAGGTCAAACGGCACAACAGCCCAGGCCGCAAAAGCAGGTGCGATTGCCAAGACCGGACCAAGCAAGAATAGGGCACGGTTTGCAGCGCTAGGGATGATAATTTCCTTCATCAGCAACTTGATACCATCCGCCACTGGTTGCAGCCATCCATAGCCCACACGATTTGGCCCCAGACGTACCTGCATGAACCCAATCACCTTGCGCTCCGCCAGGGTAAGGTAGGCTACTGCCAACATCAGCGGCACTACGATAGCCATGATCTTGATCAGAGTCCAAATCACAGGCCAGACCGGCCCCAGCAAGGTTTGCACTTCTGCGATCATGCAATCACCTCACCTGCTGGTTGCTCAGCGGGAATCCGCTCCACAGTGATTTCTCCCAGCAGCTCGCCCAGGCTCGCCGTGGCAGACAAGGCGCCGGGAATACGCACACATCCATGAGGGACTCGGCTATCTGCATGTGCTGCCAGCACCGCACTGCCACTGCCCTGCCTGACAAGAATACGCTCACCCTCCTGAATACCCAATTTCTGCATCTGCTCAGGGTGCAATGCTGCCAATACTGCTTTCACAACCTGCCTGGTTTTCTGCAACGGGGTCGAACGGCGCACGATGGCGTCCGTCTGGAACTGAGGAATTTCACCTACGCGCTGTAGATCGCTGTCCAGCTTGACCTTGATCTCGACATCAATCAGCTCTCGCAGGTTGTTGTTCAAGGTACGCCAGACCACAGTGGAAGGCTTTTCGCCGCCGAAGATATCGTTCTTGACCTGTTCTGTGCTATCAAAGTCAAAATCACTGACACCAGTCAGGTTACCCAGAACACGCAATACTTTCCAGCCAGGCCGCGCTTCACCCAGAGCCTTGGTCACGGCAGTGAAGCTCTGTACCCGCCCCTCCATACTCATGAACGTACCTGAAGTTTCAGTGAATGGCGTGATAGGCAACATAATGTCCGCATCCCGCTCCAGTGATTCTGATTTGTATGCTGTCAGCGCCACTACACATTCCGCCTGCTGCAATGCGTTGCTCGCCAGGCGCGGATTATGGCAATCAAACTCGGGTTCGACATTGACCAGCATATACGCCTTGCGCGGCGACTCCAGCATGGTGCGTGCATTCAGGCCACCAGCCTTGGGCATGGCACCGACCAGGTTGGCACCAACACTGTTTGCGCCAGCGCTCAATACGCCAAATGTGGCACCACACAGTGACGCAATCGCTTCAGCCAGGCTGAATATTTCGGTATAGCGCGGGTGGTGCTGGGAAATATTGCCCAGGAATACGGCAGAACGCGGGCTGATCAAGTCCATGGTTTCGCCATGACCTGTCAGACTGAGTGCAATTGCCTTGCTGTTATCCCAGACCCTGACTTTTTCCAGCAAATCATTCAGGGATTTAGGCAGGCACAGGGAAAGCCGCTCCATGCCGGAAACAGCCTTGAGTATCTGCGATAGCACATTGACCATATCATTTGGTGAGCAAATCGCCTTGTGCTTGATCGGGATCAGTGGATCATCATCCAGCGGATTGACGACGGAAAGCTCGGCACCATTCGCCACTGCCCGGCGGATACGTTGCGCCAGCAAGGGATGTTCGTTACGCAGATTGCCGCCGATCACCAGGATACGGTCCATTTCCTGCAAGTCTGGGATATTGCACCCCATCCAGATCACGCCCAAACGTTTGCCGTCATGACGAAAATCGGTATGCCGTAAACGGTAGTCCACATTATCCGAACCGAGTCCATGGGCAAGCCGGGTAGCAAGATAAGCCTCTTCCATGGTGCTATTGGGAGAAACCAGTACACCCAACACATCTCCACCCTCACTGTTCACGATATCCTTGATCTGACCCGCAGCAAGCTCCAGTGCGGTTTTCCAGTCGGTTTCATGCCAGACACCATTGTGCTTGACCATGGGAACCTTGAGTCGGTCAGGGCTATTCAGACCTTCATAGGAAAAACGGTCACGATCGGAAAGCCAACATTCATTGATGGTTTCCTTTTCGCGCGGTAGTACGCGCAATACCTTGCCATCCTTGATATGCACCTCAATATGCGACCCCAGGCCGTCATGCGGTGCAATGGATGGACGACGGGTCAATTCCCATGAACGTGCCGTATAGCGGAACGGCTTGCTGGTCAGGGCACCCACAGGGCAAAGATCAATGATGTTGCCGGAAAGCTCTGAATCGACACTTTTATCGACATAGGCCGTGATCTCGGCATGCTCGCCACGGTTGATCAGCCCCAGCTCCATCATGCCACCCACTTCCTTGAGAAAGCGTACGCAACGTGTGCACTGGATGCAACGCGTCATGTCGGTGGATACCAATGGGCCTATATTCTTGTTGAGGACGACGCGCTTTTCCTCGGTGTAGCGCGATGCTGGAGCACCATAGGCCACCGCAATATCCTGCAGATCACACTCTCCTCCCTGATCACAGATCGGGCAATCCAGCGGGTGATTGATCAGCAGGAACTCCATCACACTCTGCTGCGCTTCCACAGCAGCCTTGGAGCGTGTGAATATTTTCATGCCATCCGCCACCGGAGTAGCACAGGCAGGCAGCGGCTTATTGAATTTTTCTACCTGTACCAGACACATCCGGCAATTGGCAGCAACAGACAATTTCTTGTGGTAACAGAAACGGGGAATCGCAATGCCCAGTTGGTCAGCGGCATCAATAATGGTGGATCCGTTTTCCACCTCAACCTGCTTGCCATCTATCTCGACATTAAGCATATGCAACCTCTTGCTGTGCCTGGCTTTGTGCTGCCAGACCATCTTCCACCATGCTGCGGCCATGACGGATGTAATATTCGAACTCGGGACGGAAATGCTTGATAAAACTCAGCACCGGTGTCGCGGCTGCATCTCCCAATGCGCAGATAGTGCGCCCGGAAATATTGCTGCTGACATCAGTCAGCAGATCCAGGTCTTCCAATCGTCCCTGCCCATCGACAATGCGCTTGATGACGCGGTACAACCACCCCGTTCCTTCACGGCATGGCGTACATTGCCCGCAAGATTCCTCAAAGAAGAAATAAGACAATCGCTTCAGGGTTTTCACCATGCAAGTAGTTTCGTCCATGACTATCATGGAGCCGGCGCCCAGGCTGGAACCTGCCTTGGAAAGACCATCGTAATCCATGGTCGCTCCTATGATGGCTGCAGCTGGTAAAACGGCAGTTGACGGCCCTCCGGGGATGACGGCTTTCAACTGTCGCCCCTTCCATACACCTCCAGCCAGCGCCAGCAATTCCGCAAAGGGGATGCCCATGTTCACTTCATAGTTCCCGGGCTTGTCTACGTGACCCGAGATCGAGAAGATTTTGCTTCCCCCTGAATTAGCGACGCCAAGCTCCTGAAATGCCTGACCACCGTGCTCCATGATCCATGGTATCGACGTGTATGACTCCGTATTATTCACATTAGTCGGCTTGCCAAACACACCGTAGCTGGCAGGAAAAGGCGGTTTGAACCTCGGCTGCCCTTTCTTGCCCTCTATCGACTCGATCAATGCGGTTTCTTCGCCACAGATATAGGCACCGTAACCATGTACCGCATAGAGATCGAAACTGAAACCGGTGCCGAACAGGTTTTCACCAAGAAACCCAGCCGCGCGTGCTTCCTCAAGCGCTGCCTCGAATATCTCGTAATCCTGCCAGATTTCACCGTGTATATAGTTGTAACCTACTCTCGCACCCAGGGTATAAGCGGCAATTGCCATCCCCTCAATCAATTGGTGCGGGTTGTAGCGAATGATATCCCTGTCCTTGAAGGTGCCCGGCTCCCCTTCATCGGTATTGCACACCAGATACTTGGTGCCATCGAAGTACCGCGGCATAAAGCTCCATTTGAGCCCGGTCGGGAAGCCTGCCCCTCCACGCCCGCGCAATCCGGACAGCTTGACCTGACTGATGATTTCAGTGGCCTTGACCTTTTCTGTCACTAACTTCTGCAGCTGGGCATAACCACCAAGCTTGAGATAAGTCGCCAATGATGCCGGGTTATCCTGCCCTACGGTACGCAGGCACACCAGGGTTTGCGTTGCACTCATTTATCCAGGCCTTCCAGTATCTGATCCACCTTTTCCGGGGTGAGATATTCATGCATCTGGGTATTATTAATATGGAACAACGGCGCTCCGCCACAACACCCCATGCACTCGCCCTCTTTGAGGGTGAACTGTCCATCCGCTGTAGTCTCATTGAAACCGATGCCCAGTTTCTTTTCCAGATGCGTCACAATTTCTGCCGAATCCCGCAACATGCAGGAAATATTGGTACATACGGTAATTTTGTATTTACCAACAGGCTCCAGCTCGTACATATTGTAGAAAGTCGCCACTTCCAGCGCAGCAATCGCTGGAATACCAAGATAATCAGCAACTTCGGCAATAGTTTCCTTGGAAAGCCAGCCTTTCTCCGTCTGGGCAATGCGTAGCGCAGACATCACCGCGGCCTGGCGATGCTCGGGAGGATACTTGGTCAGCTCCCGGTCAATCTTGGCCTGGGATTCAGTAGATAAACTCATCGGTCAATTTCTCCGAATACAATATCTTGTGTACCGATAATGGCTACCAGATCAGCAATCATGTGACCTCGCGTCATTTCATCCAGAGCAGCCAAATGTGCAAATCCCGGAGCGCGAATCTTGAGACGGTATGGCTTATTCGCTCCATCTGATACCAGATAAATACCAAACTCGCCCTTGGGATGTTCAACAGCAGCGTAGGCTTCTCCTGCCGGGATATGGAATCCTTCGGTAAACAATTTGAAATGGTGGATCAAGGCCTCCATATCCTGCTTCATTCCCTCCCGCTGGGGAGGGGCGACCTTGGTGTTGTCACTGATGACAGGTCCTGGATTCTTACGCAACCAATCAATACATTGCTTAACGATACGGTTGGATTGGCGAAACTCCTCCATACGCACCAGGTAGCGGTCATAACAATCGCCATTGACGCCGACTGGAATATCAAAATCCAGCTTGTCATACACCTCATAAGGCTGTTTCTTGCGCAAATCCCACGCAAAGCCGGATCCACGCAGCATCGGCCCGGTCAATCCCAGCGCCAACGCGCGCTCCGGAGATACCACACCAATCCCGACAGTACGCTGTTTCCAGATCCGGTTATCGGTAAGCAGCGTTTCATATTCGTCGATATAGGCAGGAAAACGGTTGGTGAAGTCCTCAATGAAATCCAATAGCGACCCCTGCCGGTTTTCATTCAGCAGCCGCACATCTTCTTGACTGCGCACAGCAGATTTTTCATACAGCGGCATCCGGTCCGGCAGATCACGATAAACCCCGCCTGGACGGTAATAGGCTGCGTGCATGCGCGCGCCAGAAACCGCTTCGTAGCAATCAAACAGATCCTCGCGCTCGCGGAAGGCATAGAGGAATACCGTCATCGCCCCGACATCCAGCGCATGTGCGCCCAACCATAGCAAGTGATTGAGAATACGGGTAATCTCGTCGAACATCACGCGGATATATTGCGCCCGCAGCGGCACTTCCAGTCCGAGCAATTTCTCGATCGCCATGACGTAAGCATGCTCGTTCGCCATCATGGACACGTAATCCAGCCGGTCCATGTAGGGCACCGACTGTAAGTAAGTACGATTCTCGGCAAGCTTTTCTGTCCCGCGATGCAACAGGCCGATATGCGGGTCTGCGCGCTGGATCACTTCACCATCCAGCTCCAGCACCAGGCGCAATACCCCGTGAGCTGCCGGATGCTGCGGTCCAAAGTTCATGGTGTAATTTCTGATTTCAGCCACGACTTAGCTCCTCGGCCTCAGCCACCCGAGCCATGGTCGCCATCACTATTTCAGTGCAGGCTAACTTGCGCATGCAAGTTAAGTACGAAGTACGGCCGGAGCTAAAATTCATGGTGTAGTTCCTGATTTCAGCCATGATGAAACCCTTCTTCACGTATCACCCGGGGTACGTTATTCCGTGGGTCAATCGTGACCGGCTGATACACCACACGTTGTTGCTCGGGGTCGTAGCGCATTTCCACGTTGCCTATCATCGGGAAATCCTTGCGGAATGGATGGCCGACGAAACCATAATCCGTCAGCAAGCGGCGCAGGTCGGGATGCCCTTCATACATGATGCCGAACAAGTCAAAGGACTCACGCTCGAACCAATTGGCCACCGGCCACAAATCCACCACGGTCGGGAGCACGGGAAAATCATCATCAGCGGCAAAAACCCGCAGCCTCAGGCGCTGATTCAGGCTTACCGAAAGCAAATGGTAGACTGTCGCGTAGCGGGAACCAGACCATGTGCCCTCACCATGATCCACATAATCCATCCCACACAAATCAATCAGCTGTTCGAATTTCAACAGCTTATGATCCCTCAGCAAATTGCAGACCTCCAACAGGCAGGCAGGCTTGCACTCAATGCTCAACTCACCCACAGCTTCATCCATTCTGACAATACTGTCACCAAGGACTTCCTGCAAATGCTGCTTTAATTGTTCCAGGCGTGTCATCACTCAACCTTCAACGTGCAATCGTATTAGTGCGCTTGATCTTGTTCTGCAACTGAATAATTCCGTACAGCAACGCCTCTGCAGTAGGAGGGCAACCGGGCACATAGACATCCACAGGCACAATACGGTCACATCCACGCACAACAGCATAGGAGTAATGGTAATACCCGCCACCATTGGCACAAGAACCCATTGAAATCACCCAGCGCGGCTCAGCCATCTGGTCGTATACCTTGCGCAAGGCTGGCGCCATTTTATTGACCAGAGTACCAGCCACGATCATGACATCGGATTGCCGGGGACTGGGGCGGAACACAATGCCAAAGCGATCCAGGTCATACCGTGCCGCACCAGCATGCATCATTTCCACCGCACAACATGCCAGGCCAAACGTCATGGGCCAGAGGGAGCCGGTACGAGTGTAATTGATCACCGTATCCAGCGTTGTTGTCACAAAACCTTTTTCGAGTACGCCTTCAATACTCATGCCACATTACCTTTCATTCCCATTCCAGCGCCCCCTTCATCCACTCATAGACGAAACCCACCACCAATATCCCAAGAAACACCATCATCGCCAGAAAGCCGAACAGGCCTATCTCTTGCAACACAATAGCCCAGGGGAAAAGGAAAGCAATTTCCAAGTCAAACAGGATGAATAGGATGGCAACAAGGTAGTAACGCACATCAAACTTCATGCGCGCATCCTCGAACGCTTCAAAACCACACTCATAGGGAGAGTTCTTCTCAGCATCCGGCCGATTGGGGGAAACCAGCTTGCCAAGGACAATAGGAGCAATGCCTACACCAAGCCCTACAACAATGAACAGCAATATCGGAAAGTAATTCTCCAGCACGTTCCAATCCTATACAAATCAGCAACACCAGCCAGATTCACAAGCTCACGGCCAGCCTCGCCCAGCAACTGCCAGGCCTTCAGGTTATCTGCTACATCATACCCATATTTTGTTAATGAATTGTAACACACAAATTACAACTCAACATCGTCAAATCCAGCCATGGCAGCGGATTTCAAGCTTACCTACTGTTTATTATTGAATTGATTCCAAAATAACCTTAAAAATATAAGCTTAAAATGCAAATTCATTAACTTTTTGTTACAGAAATAACCTTTCAAGATACAGGTCTTTCATCGCTAAAAGACAGACATATCCACGGGTGCGAAGTTTCAATTACCACGCAAAAGCCCGCTTCGCCCGACCTCACAGCCTATTGCCACTTTCAGCCAGCCAGGCATCATCGCACTACCTGACAGAATCTAAAGGAACCCGATGAATCAAGAGAGATGCATCTTCAATATATCACTCAGCCAATCCATGAAAATGCGTACCCGCCTGGATAAATTCCGCCGCTGTGGGTACAGCAGAGACACTGGAATGGGAGGCGCACGAAACTCCCCGAGAATCTCCACCAGCTTTCCCTCATCAAGCAAATAGTGAACCCCCATCAAAGGCGCCTGCATGATGCCCATACCTGCAAGACATGCTGCACGATAAGCATCTGTATTATTGACAACAATGCGATGCTTCATAGGCACCCTGTGACAATGACGTCCATCCCAATATTCAAACGCATCAAACCTGGCAGCCATGCTGACGTGATAATGAATCAACCAGTGCCCGGAAAGCTGATCCAACGCCTCAGGCTTACCATAGCGCTGAATATAGCCAGGGCTAACAAAATTTGCCTGCCCCATTGCCCCAAGATGCCGCACAACCAAACCTGAATCTGCAAGCTGGCCGGTTCGCACGACACAGTCATATCCCTCCGCTACAAGATCGACACGCCTGTCTGTGCTGCTCAGCTCTATTTGCATATTAGGGTAACGCTGCAAAAAATCCGGCAACTGTGGAATGACGACATTCCGTGCCAAGGGATAAGACATATCTACACGCACAATGCCAGAGACACTCGCATCATCTCCCTGAAACAATGTCCACAACTCATCCACCTCGCCCAGCAAATGCTTGCCACGCTCATAGAATACCTGCCCATCAGGTGTCAACTGCACCTTACGCGTGGTTCTATGCAACAACTGGGTCCCAAGCTGACTCTCCAGTTGCTGTACCGCATTGGAAATACTGGCCTTCGGCAAACCCAACTGGTCCGCCGCTCGGGTAAAACTTGCCAGTTCAGCAACACGCACAAATCGTTTGATCGCCTCAATTGTTTCCATACCAACCCCATCTGTTCATTTTTAATGAACAGTTTAATCACACAAACCCTGTTTATCATTCAAAACCATACAAATAGTATGCAAACAATCATTCACAACCCAGGAGTATGGAAAATGTCACAAAAAATCGGATTGGTAACTGGCGGCAGCCGCGGACTTGGCAAGAATACTGCCCTGGCAATGGCAGCCAAAGGCATAGACGTGATACTGACCTATCATAGCCAGCACACCTCTGCACAAGCCGTAGTTGCAGAAATCACCGCAATGGGTCGCAAAGCTGCCGCCCTGCAGCTGGATGTCACAGACTCCTCAGGATTTAAGGAGTTTTCCCAGCAGATCGCGACACTGCTGCAAACAAACTGGCAAACAGAAAGTCTTGATTACGTAGTCAATAATGCCGGCACTGGTATTTATGCCCCGTTCGCAGAAACCACAGAGGAGCAGTTTGACCAGATGGTCAATACCCACTTGAAATCCGTATTTTTCCTGACACAGAAATTATTGCCCCTGATCCGCAATGGCGGACGTATTGTCAATCTATCAAGTGGGCTTGCCAGATTTGCCATGCCCGGCTACAGCGCTTATGCCGCCATGAAGGGCGGTATTGAAGTACTGACCCGTTACATGGCAAAAGAGCTGGGTGCAAGACAGATTGCCGTCAATACTGTAGCTCCCGGAGCAATCGAAACAGATTTCGGCCAGGGAGTCGTGCGCGACAATCAGGATATCAACGCCCATATCGCATCACAAACCGCCATGGGACGTGTCGGACTCCCTGATGATATCGGCCCGATGATTGCCTCCCTGCTATCTGAGGACAACCGCTGGGTCAACGCCCAGCGCATTGAAGTTTCCGGTGGCATGTTGATTTGAATGTAGAAAAACAAAAAACCCGCCAAACTCTAGGTTACATGCGGGTTTTGATTGTTTTTAAGACTATTTGATACTGCTTGATTTTAATACTTGGTGCCGACGGTGAGACTCGAACTCACACGGCTTTCGCCACTACCCCCTCAAGATAGCGTGTCTACCAATTCCACCACGACGGCATTGGGTGTCAACCCTGAAACTTACTGAGGTACATCCTTGGCTGATGCAGGTTCATCAGCTTTGGGTGTATTAGAAACCGGAGCGGATTTTACTACAGATTTCTGGACTACGCTGCCTTGTTCTGAACGATGACTGGTCAGGTAGGCGAGACTCATGCTGGTCACGAAAAAGATCGCAACGCAAACGGCAGTTGCACGACTCATGAAATTTGATGAGCCGCTCACGCCGAACAGGCTGCCGGATGCACCGCTGCCAAACGCAGCCCCCATATCGGCGCCCTTGCCATGTTGCAACAGGACGAGGCCGACAACCCCGAGTGCAGCAATAACATGTATGACTGTTACAATGGTTTCCATTTTTCTCTTCACATCCGCTGCTTGCTAAGCTTTACAAGCAGCACGACAAATTCTTTCAAAATCATCGGCATCCAACGCACACCTGCCGATCAACCCGCCATCCACATCAGGCATAGACAGCAATTGTGACGCATTTCTCGGATTTACGCTACCCCCGTATAAAATTCTTACGCTTTCTGCAGCGCCCGGATGCAATGCGGCAATACGCTCCCGGATGAAGGAATGCGCAGCGCGTACTTGTTCTGGTGTAGCAGTTTTATTAGTGCCAATCGCCCATACTGGCTCATACGCAATCACCGTCTGGTCCAGCAGCGCGCCACCTGATACTGACAGAATGGCATCCAGCTGATTGGCAATCGCATATTCCATGACCCCGGATTCACGCTCCTGCAAGGTTTCGCCCACGCAAAAGATTGGGGTGATGCCATGCTGCTTGGCGATGGCAAACTTACTGGCAACGTCTGCATCGCTTTCGCAATATGCGCCATTACGCTCAGAGTGCCCGACAATCACATAGGTCGAGCCAAATTCCTTGAGCATGGCAGCACTCACCTCACCGGTATAGGCACCGCCTTCATGAGTCGCCACATTCTGCGCTCCCCAGGCTATGTCACTAGCAGCAAGGATTGCCTGGGCCTGGAATAAATAGGGATAAGGCAGGCAAACCGCAATATCCACTTGCTTGACCTCATCTAAATGCCGCACGAGCGCTTCCAGCAACAACCTGTTCTGGTCAAGGCTGCCATTCATTTTCCAGTTGCCGACAACCAGTTTACGACGCATATATCACCCGCAAAAATTTTCTGGATATTAACATACGCTCAAGCCATATCCCCGGCTCAAACTGGCGCTTGCCAATGCTGCAGGCAAAGTTGAACTGACTGGTTGCCACGATATTCATTCACCTGTAACTGATACACTACCTGCACTGTGTCCGGTAGAAATGCTTCCTGGCGGAAAAATATGGCATCAAACACCTGCCCCTCTTTCTGCAAACTAAGCTTCAGATGCCGCTCACCGACAATGCGCTGCTGCACGATCCGGAATTCATCCCAGAACAAAGGCGGGGGAAACCCTGCACCCCACACCTGTCGCTCCAGCGCGTGCGCCGTTTCCAGGGTTGCCTCCTCAATGGCGAGTGAACCATCCACCTCGATGACGGCATCCAGCTGCTCTGGCGCCAGCAGGCTGGACACAACGCTTTCGAATACCTCACTGAACTTTTCAAAGTCCTGCTCACGAATGCTCAATCCAGCAGCCATGGCATGCCCACCAAACTTCAGCAGCAGCCCCGGCTCTCGCTTGGACAGCACATCCAGCGCATCGCGCAAATGCAAGCCCGGCACAGAGCGCCCTGAACCCTTGATCTCGCCATCGACAGACGGGGCAAATGCGATAACAGGTCGATGGAAGCGCTCCTTGATCCTGGAAGCGAGAATACCAATCACGCCCTGGTGCCAGTCAGCCTGATACAGACTCAGGCTATAACGTCCCGCCGCATCGACTTTATCGAGAATATCCAGCGCGCCATCTTGCATGTCGGCCTCAATATTGCGGCGTTCCTGGTTCAACTCATGCAGTTGTTGCGCCATCGCTCCAGCAGGCACATCATCCTGCTCCAGCAAGCAGGCAATCCCCAATGTCATATCGTCCAGCCTGCCAGCAGCATTCAACCTCGGGCCGATACTAAACCCGAGATCCTGCGGACCGGCCTTAGTGATATCCCGCCCTGCCACTGCAAATAATGCCCGGATTCCCGGGCTGCATTTACCCGCACGGATACGCCGCAGCCCTTGTTCAACAAGAATACGATTGTTATCGTCAAGACGCACCAAGTCCGCCACCGTTCCCAGGGCCACCAGATCCAGGAGCTCAGTCAGGTTCGGTTCCACTTGCGATGCAAATGCGCCACGCCTGCGCAATTCGGCGCGCAATGCAAGCAGCACATAAAACATGACGCCGACTCCCGCCAGGCTCTTGCTGGGGAAATCACATCCATGCTGGTTGGGATTGACGATACAGGCCGCCTGCGGTGTCACATCTCCCGGCAAGTGGTGATCTGTCACAAGAACCTGGATGCCAAGCTCGCGGGCAGCATTCACGCCATCCACACTGGCAATACCGTTGTCCACGGTCAGGATAATGTCAGGTTGCTGCCTGGCTGCCAGCATCACTATTTCAGGCGTCAGGCCATACCCATACTCAAATCGGTTGGGCACCAGGAACTCCACACGCCCTCCCATGCTGCGCAGCCCCTTGACGGCAACCGCCGTTGCCGTTGCTCCATCAGCATCGTAATCACCTACCACCATGATATTTTTGCCTGTGGCAATGGCATCTGCCAGCAGCGAGGCCATGTGGGTATTGTTTGTCAATCGCTCTGGCGGGATCAATCGCGCAAGACTCACATCCAACTGCGATACCTCACGAACTCCGCGCGCCGCCAGCAAGCGGGCGAGCGCCGGACGTATGCCTGCCTCAGCCAGCGCCGCACTTGCAGCTTGGTCAACACTTCTTTGTACAATCTGAACCATCAAATATACGCTTCTATTGTTTTTGGCCTGCGCCAGAATTTCCAAGTATCGTTCGTCGTCATGGATACCGTCAGCATACGGCCTTCCCAAGCGAAATAAATGATCACCTCACTCACTTGCCGTAACTTCAATGCCTGCCACAATTCTGCTGCCCATTCGCACCCCAGCTCACCATAGGCAGCCTGCACCAGGCAGGTCTCATGCTTGTTGCCCAGAATATGTTGCAAAGGTTGCACGGGCATCGCCGCCATTCCGGATAACGTAGCCGCGCCCTGCACACAGACATCACCACTATAAACACTATCAACCGAGATTCTACCAGCCGTTGGCACTTCTCCTCCGCCATGCAGCCAGATACTGTTCACAGGCAACTTGTTCTGCGCTTCCCGCACCTGATTTACCGGATGGTGGAATAACAACATCTGTATTTCATTGAGCAATTGCCGCCATCGCTGGGCATCAGCTCCTTGCGGCAGATAATGCGTAATATCCCTTCCGGCTGCCCTGGCTAGCGATGTCGTGACCAGGTCAGGTACGGTTTTCAGGCACACATGCCAGTGCCCCTGCGCTCCCGACAGGAATACCAGACCATCTTCGGCGAAATGTTGATTCAGGCTTGCGCGCAAGCTTTCATCTTCCGTTGGCGTCAACCATAAGGGCGCTGGCTGGCCAAGTGAAAAAGTATCGCGCTGCAATGCCAGATTCACCGGACTGGCCAGCAACCAATATCCTGAATCAACCGCAGCTCCCAGGCCGATACGTGCCAAAGCAGCCAATGGCAAATCCTGCTGCCTCGCAATCCCGAACAACTGGCAAAGATTTTCCTCCCACCCCTCATCCATCCATTGCACACGACCGCGCGCCATTATGCGCAACAAGGCCTCATTGTCATTCAGGGCATGCAGGCCGTCTGGAAGATCAGAATAGTAAATTTGCAGTTTCACACAGATGTCACTTTGTCATGGAGCATGTTGAGCGCTAAGATAGAAGGACATTCTCAGCTTGGCAATAAGGTTATGGATATTATTTTATGGCGTCACGCTGAAGCCGAGGAAGGTTCTCCCGATCTTGCGCGGAAACTGACCTCCCATGGAGAGCAACAAGCTGCAAAAATGGCAGCCTGGCTCAAACAGCATATGCCGGGCAACACGCGCATCATTGCAAGCCCTGCGCAGCGCACGCAGCAAACAGCCAAATCACTGGGCATGGAGTTTACCACCCTGGACGCCCTGGCTCCCGGCGCATCGCCACAAGCCCTGCTTGAAGCAGCAGGCTGGCCCCTCAGCAAGGGCAGTGTACTCGTTATCGGCCACCAGCCTACACTAGGCATGGCTGCTGCATACGCCATGACACGGCGCACGCAGTACTGGAGCGTAAGAAAAGGCGCCATCTGGTGGATTGCAAACCGACGCCGCGGCGAAGAGGAGCAGACTGTGTTACGCGCCATGCTGACACCCGAACTGCTTTAGATTGTGTCAATACAACAAAATAATTGCCAGGAGATGATTTGAGCACAATCCTGATTGCCAACCCAAAAGGTGGAAGCGGAAAAACCACACTCGCCACAAATCTCGCAGGTTATTTTGCCAGTAGGGGACGTCATGTCGTGCTATCCGACATGGACAGGCAACGTTCAGCGCTGCAATGGCTGGAGCGGCGTCCGCACAAGCTGCCCCTGATTCATGGCCAGGATGGCCGGGGGAAATTTGCCACCAGCCTGAGTGCAGACTGGACCATCATAGATTCTCCCGCTGGGCTGCGGGGTGACAAACTCAAGCAGGCCGTCAAGGATGCCAATTTTGTCATCGTCCCCATGCAGACCTCGGCGTTTGACATCGGAGCCACGCGCGATTTCCTGCAAGTACTGCAAGAGGAAAAAGCTATCCGCAAGGGACATACATTTGTCGCCATGATAGGCATGCGCGTAGACAGCCGGACACGGGCAGCCCAGGCCTTGCAGGAATTCCTTGCCACATCAGGCTTTCCATCAGTCGGTAATTTACGGCCTGCCCAGGTATACGCACTGGCAGCAGAACAAGGTGCCAGCCTGTTTGACATCCGCCCATCCCAGGTCAATCGTGACTTGCAACAGTGGGCTCCCCTGCTGCACTGGCTGATTAATGCACACAAGCAAAAACAAGTAAAAAAAGAAACTGGGACATGACGCATGCCTAACGAGATCGAGCTCAAATTACGCATTGCCAAAGAGGACATTCCCAGGCTGCGACGCCATCCTGCCATCCTCCGCAATCTGACGGAAAAAGCCCTGACGCGCCGCTTGGTCAGCACATACTATGACACTGAAGATTTGCAGCTGCTTGACCGCCTCATCAGCCTGCGTGTCCGCCGCATGTCAGGAGGATGGTTCCAGGCCGTCAAAGCTGCAGGCCATTCACTTGCCGGACTGCACCAGCGACTGGAATGGGAAGATATCATTTCCAAAGGCGAGCCTGATTACACCAAAATCATCGACCCGTCTCTGACACCGATTTTTGACAACCCGGCACTGCGCGAAGCCCTCAAGCCGATCTTCACCACCGACATGCAGCGTACGGAATGGCAGTTGGCATACCAAGGCAGCCATATTGAGCTCTCGCTGGACAATGGGCAATTGATCGCTGGCCAGGCGAGCGAGGACATGACTGAGATCGAGCTGGAGTTGAAGCACGGTGAGATCAAGCACCTGTTCGCGCTGGCGCTTGAACTGCAGGCGGATATTCCGCTGACGATAGAAAATATCAGCAAGGCACAGCGCGGTTACGCCTATTACCGCCATTTTCCGCTAAAAACATCCAAAGCCAGATCCATCAGTATCCACCCTGCAGATTCTCCAGCCACCACATTTGAACAAGCCGGATGGGAGTGCCTGCGACACCTGCAAAGCAACCAGCAATCCGCCATGCAGGGTACTGACTCGGAAGGGGTACACCAGATGCGGATCGCATTACGCCGGTTACGCACTGTACTACGTACCTTTGCGATTGAAGATGCATATATCGAGACAGAACTGGACTGGCTGGACACGCTATTGGCCAAAGTACGTGACCTGGATGTTCTGCAACATGATACCTTGCCACAACTCAAGTTAGGCACCAAACCACTGTCAGCCATACAGTCCATCGTAAAACAAAGACATAAGCGTGCTTGCAGCAAGCTGCGGACAGGCTTGAAACATCCACGCTACCAGCACCTTCTGCTCACACTGGGAAACTTGGTGGCAACCGGCCTGCCTGCACATGACAAATCATTGAAGAAAACTGTCAAATCCCGCCTGGCACACCTGCATAAAACATTGCTGAAAAGTGGTCGCAAGTTCAGGCGGCTTTCAGCAGAAGAACGCCACAACGTACGCAGGCACGCACGCCAATTGCGCGATACAGTGGAACTCTTCCGGGAAACCTATCCAGACAAGAAAAAATCAAAGCAGGCCGCCCTGCTATCGACAACCTTGAAGCAGATGCAAATCCTGTCAGGCAACTTGAATGACCTATTGAATGCGCGCAATATATTGCATGATATGACAAAGCGTCATCCAGCCCTGCAGGCTGTCACCAGCTGGGAGAAAATCATGGAAAAACTGGAAAAACGCCATCACTCCGCCCTGCCAGAGGCATGGAAAACACTAAAACAGACGAAAACCTTTTGGTAGGGGTAAAAATCCACTACACTCGCCCCCATTCCCTCAATGTGTATATTTAAGAGATTGCCATGAATCTGGAAAAAGTAATTTTCGGTTTCTTCATCGTCCTGGCGATGACCCTCAATTTTGGCTTTTTTGTTGGTGGCTCCGGCAACCCCATAGAGCATCACATCTATGAGCTCTACACTGCCATTGTGGTCAACCTGATTGCCACCGTGCTCAAATTCGGTGATCGCTCCCAAATCGGCGCTATCCATCTTTCCACCAGCCTGGTTGCAGATCTGCAACTGATTGCCGCCGCCATCGTCTGGGTCGTTGCCAGCTCAGAAGCATCAGGCACCGCTGCACGTGTTGTCTCGCTGAGTGGTGGCGCCTTGCTTGCCAACATCACCTCCGTCATTCTGCTACTGGCGGAAACCATTACACTGCGCCGGTAAATCCTGAGCGGAACCGCTGGTGAATAATATTTTCTTCCTGATCCTGCGGCGCATGCGCACGCCGCTGATCACTGTCATTGTCAGCTACACCATTGCGATCGTCGGGCTAACATTGATGCCAGGAGTGGATGATCTCGGCAATCCATGGCATATGAGCCTGTTCGAGGCTTTTTATGTCATCAGCTACACCGCCACCACCATTGGTTTTGGCGAAGTCCCCTTCCCTTACAGCGATGCGCAACGCCTGTGGATGACATTCTCCATCTACCTCACGGTCATCCCCTGGTTCTACGCCATAGGTAAAATCATTTCCCTGTTTCAGGATCCTGCACTCAAGCAGGCGCTCACCACCAACAGCTTTGCCCGGGCCGTGGATCACCTGCATGAACCCTTCTTCATTGTGTCAGGTTATGGCGAAACCGGCAGCCTACTGGTGAAGGCACTGGACCACAAAGGTATTCGTGTTGTCGTGACAGAAGTAAACCAGGACCGTGTCAACGACTTGGAACTGGAGGATTACCAGTTCGATATCCCTGCACTCTGCGCTGATGCCAAGATGCCAGACACCTTGCTGCGCGCAGGCGTACGCCACCCCATGTGCAAGGGTATTGCAGCACTGACTGATAACGACCATGTCAACCTGGCAGTGGCAGTCGCGGCAAAACTTCTCAACCCCAACCTGACAGTGCTCGCACGCGCCGAAGACGACGACGTAGCCGCCAACATGGCCTCTTTCGGCACAGATCATATCCTGAACCCCTACACCTTGTTCGGGGATCAATTAGGCACAGAAGTGCATGCCATTGGCACTTACCTGCTGCATAAATGGCTCACGGGTGTTCCTGGTGATACCCTGAACCTGCCCAAGGTACCGCCTATCGGCAAATGGATCGTCTGTGGATACGGACGCTTTGGCAAAGCCGTGGTAGAAAACCTGGAGCGTGAACAAATCACGACGGTTGTCATCGAGGCCGATCCTGAACTCACACACTGTGAGAATTGCATTGTCGGCAGTGGCACGGAAGCATCCACGCTGAAAGAAGCTGGCATTGAAAATGCTGTCGGCATCATCGCAGGCACCAACAGCGACATTAATAATCTGTCAATCGTGATGACGGCCCAGAAGATGAATCCCAACCTGTTTGTTGTCG
Organism: Methylobacillus rhizosphaerae; assembly: GCF_900187985.1. Taxonomy (GTDB): domain Bacteria; phylum Pseudomonadota; class Gammaproteobacteria; order Burkholderiales; family Methylophilaceae; genus Methylobacillus; species Methylobacillus rhizosphaerae. The sequence goes on along the minus strand of NZ_FZOA01000008.1, from coordinate 15,259 downwards.
TGCGCAAGAACCGTCGCTTCAACGAACCCTTGTTTGAACATTTCAATGCAGATATATCAATGGATCCCAGCGATATCATTGCCCATGAGTGCCTGGCACGCATGATTACGCCGATGATGACGCACTTCCTGCAACTGGTACGTACCCAGGACAATAATTGGGCTAATCAATTGATCAGCCGCCTGGTAGGCGTGGTCGGTGAGAGTGTACCTGATGCCTGGGGCGTCACCGTTGATACGGAACACAGCCCGGCAGTCGCCAACCTGATTTCATGGGGGCTGCCCGTCACTCTGGACGCATTGACGCGTGACCCCGGAAACCGCACACAGAAGCTGGACCTGGTTCCCCTCATGCTGGTACGCAGTGGCCAATATTTTCTGCTGCCGGAAGTCACTGAGGCACTACATGTTGGTGACCGCCTGCTGTTCTGCGGCAGCTCTACTGCCAAGAGCGCACAACCCATCACATTGAGTAATCATAAAACCCTGACCTGGATTATCAATGGCCGCGAAATTGCCGATGGCTGGCTCTGGCGTTGGGCAACACGCAAAATCACCCGCTGGAGAAAATCTCTGCGTCCACAAGGCAAGCACTCAGCCAAATAGGAAGCAGAGACTCATTCTTCAACTGGAGTTCTGCGCAAGATCTTAACCGCTCCATGCCAGCGTTTATCCTCCAGTCTACGACGACGTGCTCCCAGACTAGGCCTGGTAGGTGTCCGCGACTTCGGCACAACCGCTGCACTGTTGATCAACGCCTGTAATCGTTGTAGGGCTTCTGCGCGATTCAGTTCCTGGCTCCTATGCGTCTGTGCCTTGATGATGATGACACCATCGCGCGTAATGCGGTGATCACGCAAGCGCAACAGGCGCATTTTGACCGCTTCCGGCAAGCTGGAAACCTTGACGTCATAGCGCAGATGTATCGCACTGGATACCTTATTAACATTCTGGCCCCCAGCGCCCTGCGCACGCACGGCCGTCAACTCAACTTCATCAATCTGCAATACGATGTTTTCAACCATCAAGTTTTCTCTTCTTTTTAGCAGCTTAACCCTAGGCATTCAGGTAGTGGCTTAAACCAACAAAACTTGACCTGAAGGGCCAAAAAAGCCAATATATCGCCTTCAAAGAAGGCCTCAAGCCATAACAAAACACTTCGGCCTGATGTTGTATCGGGCTGATTATACCCAAGCGTATCTTAAAAAGTTTCCCGGAGAATCCTACATGGCATTGACCCCCGACCTCGACCCTCAAGAGACCCAGGAATGGCTTGATGCCATCTCATCGGTACTTGAGAATGAAGGTGCCGAGCGCGCGCATTTCCTGCTGGAGACACTGATCGACAAAGCTCGTCGCTCAGGTGCCTACTTACCGTACAACGCAACAACTGCTTACGTAAACACCATTCCTTCTCATCTGCAGGCCAAGCATCCGGGTGATACCGCCATGGAGCGCAAGATCCGCGCACTGATCCGTTGGAATGCCATCATGACCGTACTGCGCGCCAACGAAAAATCACCTGGCATCGGTGGACATATTGCCAGCTTCCAATCCGCTGCCACACTGTACGATACTGGTTTCAACCACTTTTTCCGCGCGGCCAATGAAAACTTTGGTGGCGACCTGATCTACTTCCAGGGCCACTCCTCTCCAGGTGTGTATGCACGTGCTTTCCTGGAGGGCCGCCTGACTGAAGAACAAATGTCCAACTTCCGTATGGAATCCAACGGTAATGGCCTGTCTTCATACCCCCATCCATGGTTGATGCCTGACTTCTGGCAGTTCCCGACTGTTTCCATGGGTCTGGGACCGATTGCCGGCATTTATCAAGCACGCTTCCTCAAATACCTGCACAACCGTGGCATTGCCGATACGGCTGAGCGCAAGGTGTGGGTCTTCTGTGGTGATGGCGAAATGGACGAACCAGAATCCCTGGGTGCCATTTCCCTCGCAGCGCGCGAGAAGCTGGATAACCTGATTTTTGTCATCAACTGCAACCTGCAGCGCCTGGACGGCCCGGTACGCGGCAATGGCAAGGTGATTCAGGAATTTGAAGCAGCTTTCCGTGGCTCTGGCTGGAATGTACTCAAGGTACTTTGGGGCTCCTATTGGGACCCACTGCTGGCCATGGATAAAGATGGCTTGCTCAAGAAGCGCATGGAAGAATGCGTGGATGGTGAATACCAGAACTTCAAGGCCAAGGGTGGCGCATACACCCGCGAGCACTTCTTTGGCAAATACCCTGAACTCAAGGAGATGGTAGCTGCAATGTCTGATGAAGACATCTGGCGCCTCAACCGTGGCGGTCATGATCCACACAAGGTTTACGCCGCTTACCATTCTGCCGTGAACCATAAGGGACAGCCTACCGTCATCCTGGCAAAAACCGTCAAGGGTTACGGCATGGGTGAAGAAGGCGAAGGCCAGAACACCACACACCAGCAGAAGAGCATGAGTGTTGAAACCCTCAAGAAATTCCGCGATCGTTTCGACCTGCCACTGACTGATGAACAAGTTGAAAACCTCAGTTTCTATCGCCCTGCTGATGACAGCCCGGAAATGCAGTACCTGCATGCCCGCCGTCAGGCCATGGGAGGCTACCTGCCGGTACGTCGCCGTAAGGGTAACGAGCTGACCGTTCCAGAATTGTCTGCATTCGATAATATGCTGGTTGCCACCGGTGAACGCGAAATCTCCACCACCATGGCATTTGTCCGCATCCTGTCCACGCTGCTGCGTGACAAGCAGCTGGGCAAGTTCGTTGTTCCTATCGTACCGGATGAAGCCCGTACCTTTGGTATGGAAGGCATGTTCCGCCAATTGGGTATCTACTCTTCCGTCGGCCAGCTCTATGAGCCACAGGATGCTGATCAGGTGATGTTCTACAAAGAATCCCAGAGCGGCCAGATTCTGGAGGAAGGGATCAACGAAGCAGGTTCGTTCTCATCCTGGCTGGCGGCGGCGACCTCCTACAGCGTCACCGGCGTACAGATGATCCCGTTCTATATCTTCTACTCCATGTTTGGCTTCCAGCGTATTGGCGACCTGGCATGGGCAGCGGGTGACAGCCGCGCACGCGGCTTCCTGCTCGGCGCGACCGCGGGCCGCACCACGCTGAATGGCGAGGGTTTGCAGCACGAGGATGGTCACAGTCACCTGATGTCAGCCACCATCCCGAACTGCGTTTCCTATGATCCGACATTTGCGTATGAACTCGCGGTCATCATCCAGGAAGGTCTGCGCCGCATGGTGCAGAACCAGGAAGATGTGTACTACTACATCACCCTGATGAACGAGAACTACACGCACCCCGAGATGCCGAAGGGTGTCGAGGAAGGCATCCTCAAGGGTATCTACCAGTTCAAGAAATCCAAGGCCAAAGGGCCAAAGGTACAATTACTCGGCAGTGGCGTGATCCTGCGTGAAGTGATTGCTGCTGCTGAACTGCTGGAAAAAGACTGGGGCGTGTCTGCCGATATCTGGAGCGTTACCAGCTTTACCGAGCTGCGTCGCGAAGGCCTGGATGCAGAACGCTGGAACCTGCTCAATCCAGCAAAAACTCAGAGAGAAAGTTACGTCACCCAGCAGTTGAAGAAGGCAGAAGGGCCAGTCATCGCCTCCACTGACTACATGAAGGCATTTGCCGACCAGATCCGTAACTTCATTCCACAACGTTATGTTGCATTGGGCACTGACGGTTATGGTCGCTCTGACTCGCGCGAAGCATTGCGCAGCTTCTTCGAGGTTGATCGCTACCATGTGGTTCTGGCAGCCCTGAAAGCACTGGCTGACGAAGGTCAGTTGCCAGCAAGCAAGGCTGCAGATGCGGTCAAGAAATATAACTTCAACGTTGACAAGCCAAATCCGACAACGGTTTAAGCGGTTGGCAGGCCACCAGCATCGTCTGGTGGCCGTTCGTTCGTACAACGCCCCGGCCTATCCGCATGTGGGCGTTTCGCGTAAATGCATATCTTGAAAAAGATACATTTTTAAGGAACATCAAGCATGGCAATTAAAGACGTACTCGTTCCCGACATCGGCAACTTTGACAGCGTGGATGTCATTGAAGTCCTGGTCAAAGCCGGTGACACCATTGCCAAGGACGATTCACTGATCACCCTGGAGTCTGACAAGGCCTCCATGGATATTCCTGCACCATTTGCAGGCACAGTGAAAACAGTCAATATCAAGGTGGGCGACAAAGTTGCGCAAGGCGGACTCATTCTGACCCTTGATGCAGAAGAGAATGCAAGCACGGCTGCGCCCAAGGAAGAGACCAAGCCAACACCGGTACCAGAAATTGCGCCTCCGCCTGTACCGGCACCTGAGGCAACACGCCCAGCAGCACCGCCACCTCAAACCATACAACCACAGGCAACACCGAATCCAGTCAGTGCCAGTGTAGAAACCACACCTGGCAAATTGGCGCATGCCAGCCCCTCTGTACGCAAGTTTGCGCGTGAGCTCGGCGTCAATCTTGCCTTTGTCACACCGAGTGGCAATAAGAACCGCATCCTGCAGGAAGACGTACAAGCCTACGTCAAGAGTGAGCTCAACAAGCCTCGCACTGGCGGCATTGCTTCCAGCGCAGGTGGTCTGGCAGTCATTCCATCTCCAGTCATTGATTTCACTCAATATGGCGATATTGAGACCAAGCCTTTATCGCGCATCAAGAAGTTATCTGGTGCCAATCTGCATCGTAACTGGGTGACTGCGCCACACGTGACCCAATTCGATGAAGCAGATATCACGGACCTCGAAGAGTTCCGTAAATCCATGCAGGCTGAAGCTGAAAAGCGTGGCGTCAAGCTCACCATGCTGGCCTTCCTGATCAAGGCATCAGTCAATGCATTACGTGCCTACCCTAATTTCAATGCCTCACTGTCTGCTGATGGTGAAAACCTGATTCTCAAGCAGTACTACAACGTCGGCTTTGCCTGCGACACGCCAGATGGCCTGGTGGTACCCGTGATTCGCGATGTCAACCGCAAAGATGTGCTCGAAATCGCAGCAGAACTGGGCGATCTGTCTGCCAAGGCTCGCGAACGCAAACTCAAGGTCGAAGAAATGCAAGGTGGCTGCTTCACCATTTCCAGCCTTGGCGGCATTGGCGGTACGGCATTCACTCCTATCATCAACTGTCCTGAAGTTGCCATCCTGGGAGTCTCACGCTCCAGCATCCAGCCGGTATTCAACAGCAAAACCAAGGAATTCGAGCCGCGTCTGGTTCTGCCTTTATCCCTATCATATGACCACCGTGTGATTGATGGTGCCGATGGTGCGCGTTTCACCAGCCACTTGCGCATGGTATTGTCTGATGTGCGTCGTTTGTTGCTGTAAGGATTAAGGGATAAAAATGAGCAAGATTACTGAAGTACTGGTTCCCGATATCGGCAATTTCGATAGCGTGGACGTCATTGAAGTCCTGGTGAAAACTGGCGACACCATCGCCAAGGAGGATGCGCTGATCACCCTGGAGTCTGATAAGGCCTCCATGGACATTCCCTCTTCCCACGCCGGCGTTGTGAAGGAAATCAAAGTCAAGGTGGGCGACAAGGTCACCAAGGGCACGCTGATCCTGCTAGTGGAAGAAGCAGCTGCTGCTGATAACGCACCAGCCAGCACGGCACAGGCAGAAACTGCTCCAGCCGTTCCGGTAGAAAATCCACAGCCTGCCACAGCACCAACACCGGCAGTGAGCACTGGCGACTCCGACATCAATACTGAAGTCGTGGTATTAGGTTCAGGTCCTGGTGGCTACACAGCAGCCTTCCGCGCTGCCGATCTCGGCAAGCAAGTTGTCCTGATTGAGCGCTATTCCACGCTAGGTGGCGTCTGCCTCAACGTAGGCTGCATTCCCTCCAAAGCATTACTGCATACCGCTAAGGTAATCACTGAGGCCGAGGAAACCAGTCATCATGGCGTCAGTTTCGGCAAACCTGAGATCAAGCTCGACGAACTGCGTAACTGGAAGGCCAATGACGTTGTTGCCAAGCTCACCGGTGGTTTGGCGCAAATGGCCAAGCAGCGCGGCGTAACCGTGGTACAAGGTGTAGGTCAATTCACTAGCTCCAACCAGATCGCAGTGACCGCAACCGATGGCAAAGTCACTACGGTCGGGTTCCAGAATGCCATCATCGCCGCTGGCTCGCAGGCTACCAAGTTCCCAGGTGCACCTGAAGACGAGCGCATCATGGATTCCACCGGCGCACTGGCACTGGCAGATGTGCCAAAACGCCTGTTGGTGATCGGCGGCGGTATCATCGGCCTGGAAATGGGCACAGTATATGACGCGCTGGGCAGCAAGGTCAGCGTGGTCGAGTTCATGGATGGCCTGATTCCCGGTGCTGACCGTGACCTGATCCGTCCATTGCAGAAACGCATGGAAAAACGCTTCGAGAACATCATGCTCTCGACCAAGGTCGCCAAGATGGAAGCAAAGAAGGACGGCATCCATGTCAGTTTCGAAGGTGAAAACGCACCCAAGGAAACTCAGATCTACGACCGAGTGCTGGTTTCCATCGGCCGCCGCCCGAATGGCAAGAACATCGGCGCAGAAAATGCGGGTGTGGCAGTTGATGATCGCGGTTTCATTGCCGTAGACAAGCAGATGCGTACTAACGTACCGCACATCTTCGCGATTGGCGATATTGTCGGTCAGCCCATGCTGGCACACAAAGCGACCCACGAAGCCAAGGTGGCTGCGGAAGTCATTGCCGGACACAAGGTTGAATTCCAGGCCATGGTCATTCCATCGGTCGCCTATACTGATCCCGAGGTGGCCTGGGTAGGTGTGACAGAAACCGAAGCCAAGGCCCAGGGTCTGGCCATAGAAAAAGCATCCTTCCCATGGGCAGCGAGTGGTCGTGCACTATCAATCGCCCGCTCCGAAGGCGCAACCAAGCTGATTTTCGATAAGGAAACTCATCGCGTGATCGGTGCCGGTATCGTTGGTACCAATGCCGGTGAGCTACTGGCAGAAGCCGTGCTTGCAATTGAGATGGGCGCAGACGCACATGATCTGGGCCTGACCATTCATGCCCATCCGACCTTGTCTGAAACCATCTGCTTTGCGGCAGAAATGAAGGAAGGCACGATCACTGACCTGTATATCAAGAAAAGATAAACCCCAATAAAAAATCCCGCTTCTGCGGGATTTTTTATTTCCAGAATTACATTCACCCCAAGAGGAGGCCGATAAAGACATTCCATCTTTTTCCAGCACTCTAGGGAAGAATACTGCTAACTGGCTGTCCCGGATTGATCTCCAGCAACTGGCACCGCAGCTGCTTGCTGAGATTCCGAACTGATTGCCGCATCCTTGTTATCACCAGCCTTAGCTTTTGCTGTTTCACCTGTCTTTTTGGCACGAGGTTTGCGGGTTCTTGGTTTGCTTACAGCCTTTTTCTCTGTGTCAGTACTGCCAGCATTAGATTTAGCTACGGATTTCGACTTGGGTGCATCCCCTGCTGCAGCCTTTGTCGCACCACTCCGCCGGGGCGATCTTTTCCGAGTATTCTTGGGCTTGCTTTCAGGGAGAGATGTTGTGCTTGCACTCTCCGGGACACTTTCCCCCTCATTGCTGGCATTCGCCACTACTTTGCTCAGTATCCGTTTGCCCGCAACAACCGCAGCAGCCAGTGCAACTTTCTTGACAATATCCTTGAGTATTCCCATACCGTCTCCTATTGGCAATTCACCTGTTTAAGTTCACTTCCAGGAAAATGTTCTCCCTGTTTATTCAACTCTACTACCATTTCTGCCGACATGTCATTGATACGCAAACTGACGCGGCCTTTTTCCTGGTTTCTTATTGCTTTCTGTACCAACGCAACACCACGATCCTGTAGCTGTTCAAGCAGTTTAGTCGCCAATCGCTCATCTTTGAATACTCCCAGAGAAATTGCATTACGCCAAGGCGCATCTTGCATGATAACGCTGACATCCACGCCCTGCGCTTTCAATTCTCTTATTTTATCCTGAGCGGCCTGGCGCGATGGTAATGGCGGAATGTATACCCAGTATTGCAACGTCTCCTGCATAGTTTTCTGTTGCATGGTTGCCATCAGAGAATTTCGCGCAAGAATCGCCTGGGCCCGCTTCACGCTGTTTGCATCAAAACTTCCCCATTCGTAACAAGCATAAGCCTTGTCAGAACCCGGCATTCCTGTTGTTTCACTCCCTGCAGGCAATGCTTCTATCTCTTCACTCGTCAGCAATTTAATCTTTTCTGGCGATAAGGGCGCATGCAATCCATGTTGCGGCATAGTCTCGACATGATGGTTGTGAAAGCCCACCCACAATCCCATATTCAGTAACAACAGGATACCCAATAGCCACTTCATGCCATTTCTGCTCTTTCCAGGCACAACAAACCCCGTAGTACCAGATTCTCCTCAAGCCGGTATTCTTTCGCCAACCCATGCTCCTCCAACAAAGGCAGTAAGGCACTCGCGTCACCACCGCTCAATATACATGGTACTCGCTGCCCACAACGTTCGTTCAATAACTGCAACATATTATTTACCGCACCACACATGGCTTGCAGGCTACCGCTATGCACCGCATCGCGGGTATTGACGGGGAAACTCATGTATTCCCCATCATGCTCCATCTCAATATTAGCTGCAGCTCCCATGATACTGGAACGCATCAATCGCAAACCTGGCACAATAATCCCGCCGATAAAGCGGCCCTGCGTTTGTGTCATGTGCTCAATCATATTGATCGCCAATGCTGTGCCTGCATTCACCACCAGACAACTGTCGCGGTAATACTGCCAGGATGCCACCATCGTGGCCCAGCGATCAATCCCCAGCTGCTCAGGTATGGTGTATGCGTTCTCAAGCCCGCACGCATGAAGGCCGCTCAGGTGCCAGCGCACAGGCAACCCCAGTGCCTCCAGGCGTCGGCCAAGTACATCCTGCTGCTCCTTCCCGGCGACATTCGCGATGGCTACTCGCGTACACTCCTGCCAGGACTCAGGGATATCGCCATCTCCAGCCAGTAGACCTTGTGCATGAATATCCCCATTATCCAGCTCGAATATTCCCCATTTGGTACGACTGTTGCCCATATCAATGGTCAGCAAGCGGCTCATGTGATTTGCCCTCGCAAACTGATCTCACCAGAAGAGAAACGCTGCACACCCTGTGTAGTATTGACCAATAATACGCCATCATGGGCAACACCCTGCACAATGCCGTGTTGCTCACGCCCATCAGGAAACAATAAACGTACTGCTTTTGCATGATAAGCATGAAATCGCTGCCACTCCATACTCAAGCCCGAAAATCCAGACTGTTCAAACTCCTGCAATACTTGTGCCAGCTGTCCCAATGCTCTTCCCAGCAAAATACTGGGATTTATTTCCACAGATAAATGGCTGGTCATATCTGTGACAGGTTGGTCTATCATGGCCCGGGTCGCCTCAGACAATTTAAGGTTAAGCCCGATCCCTATTACCGCAGCACTGGGTCCCTCCATATCTCCTTGCAGTTCAATCAGGATACCCGCAAGTTTGTGCTCTCCGACCAGAATGTCATTCGGCCATTTTAATCTTGCCTCCAGCAATCCGTATTGGTGCAGCGTACGGATGAGGGCCAGGCCCACTGCCAGGCTCAATCCAGATAATGCAGCGGCCCCCATCTGGAAACGCCACAATAAAGAAAATGTCAGGCTGGCACCGAGTGCGGCCTGCCAGCTACGTCCGCGTCGCCCACGGCCCCGTGTTTGCAGCAAAGCAGCAGCAACAGCACCATGTTGTGCGTCATTCGCAGCTTGCTGCATAAGATAACTATTAGTGGAGTCAATAGCATCAAACAACTCCACATCAAACAAGGATTGCTGCATGCCCAACTCAGTCAGCGTTGTTTCTTTATCAAGCAACTGCACTGGTGCCGGTAACCGGTATCCACGCCCACGAACAGAAAAAATCTCGATGCCAAGTCTTTCTGCTGCCTGGATTGCATTCCAGACAGAAGCGCGGGTCACGGAAAACTGGCGGGCAATATCCTCGCCAGAGTGAAAGCGGCCATCCGCCAATAATCTTAAGATAGGAAAAACCAAATTATTCATTGCTAGGCCAGTATATCGCAAGCTGTAGCAGAATCTAACGAATAATCTGGGTCTGTCTGCCATGCCGGACAGCCCGTTAGGACGCGACACAGTGTAAAATAGCAGCAAATCAATAGTGCATTACCACCATGTCTGAAAAAACACCTGTTGCCCCTGCTTCCAACTTTATTCGCAATATTGTGGAACATGACCTTGAACAAGGTACGTACAAACATCGCCATTGGGCAAGCTCACCTGGCGATGCGCAACATCATGCTGCCGGGGAAATCGACCCGGCCAAGATCCGTACCCGCTTCCCTCCAGAACCCAATGGATACCTGCACATAGGACACGCCAAGAGCATTTGCCTCAATTTCGGGCTGGCACGAGACTTCGGTGGTGTCTGCCATATGCGCTTCGATGATACCAATCCTGAAAAAGAAGAACAGGAATACGTTGACAGTATCATAGACTCCGTCACATGGCTGGGGTTTGACTGGAATGTTTTCGGCGAATCTCATTTGTATTTTGCCAGTAACTATTTTGACTTCATGTACCGGGCTGCAGAAATACTGATTGAGTCAGGCCATGCTTATGTCGATCAGCAAACCGCCGAGGAAATGCGTATTAACCGCGGCACACTCACAGAACCGGGCAAGAATTCTCCCTGGCGTGACCGCTCAGCAGTGGAAAACCTCGCGCTATTCCGTGAAATGCGCGATGGCAAGCACGCGGATGGCAGCATGATATTACGCGCCAAAATTGATATGGCTTCCCCCAATATCAATCTGCGTGATCCGGCGATCTACCGTATCAAGCATGCCCATCACCACAACACCGGTGACAAATGGTGCATCTACCCGATGTACACCTTCGCCCATCCGTTGGAAGATGCTTACGAAAGAGTAACTCACTCGCTCTGTACATTGGAATTCGAGGACCAGCGTCCGTTTTATGACTGGGTACTAGCCAAACTGGCAGAAGCTGGTTTGCTGGCTCATCCATTACCTAGGCAATACGAATTTTCCCGCCTCAACCTGACTTATGTTGTACTTTCCAAACGCAAGTTGATTGAACTGGTGGAAAAGCAATTCGTCAGTGGCTGGGATGACCCACGCCTGCCTACTTTAGTGGGTGCTCGCCGCCGCGGCTATGCACCTGAAGGTTTCCGCTTGTTTACAGATCGTATTGGTATTTCCAAGACGGACTCCTGGATCGAATACACCATTCTCGAAGACTGCATGCGGGAAGTACTCAATGCGTCAGCAGAACGCCGTATTGCCGTGCTTGACCCTATCAAGCTCGTCATTGATAACTACCCAGAAGGCCAGTCCGAGGATTGCCACGCTCCCAACCACCCGCAAAAACCTGAGCTTGGCCACCGGGTAGTGCCGCTTTCGCGCGAACTATGGATAGAGCGCGAAGACTTCATGGAAGCACCACCAAAAGGTTACTTCAGACTCTTCCCGGGCAATATGGTACGACTACGCTATGGTTATGTCGTCAAATGCACAAGCTTTGAAAAAGATGCTGATGGCAATATCACCACGGTACACTGCGAATACCTGCCAGACACCAAGTCGGGCACACCTGGCGCAGACTCGGTTAAGGTCAAGGGTAACATTCACTGGGTATCCGCAGCACATGCTTTCGCCGGAGAAATACGCTTGTACGACCGATTGTTCAAGGAAGCGCGCCCAGGCGAAGGCGACCGCAATTATCTGGACGATATTAATCCAGACTCGGTCAAAATCATTACAGCACAGCTGGAGCCATCACTGCAGCAAGCCAGGCCGGAGGAACGTTTCCAGTTTGAGCGTCACGGCTATTTTGTAGCCGACAGCAAGGATAGCCAGTCTGGAAAGCCTGTCTTTAACAGAACAGTGACTTTACGCGACGCCTGGCAAAAATAGCTCTGTGCATTCCCTCTATCTAACAATACAACCATGAAACTAGCCGTTGACCTGAATCAAGCATTTCGCCTTCTCAATCATGGCCCGACTGTACTAGTTACAGCAGCCTATCAGGGAAAAGTCAACGTAATGGCCGCCGCCTGGAATATGCCTCTGGATTGCAGTCCAGCCAGGATTGCAATTGTCATTGATAAGAAAACCTACACGCGCGAATTGATAGAGGGAAGTAGCACATTCGCCATCAATGTGCCTTGTCGCGCGCAAGCCGGAGTCGTTACCCAGGTAGGTGCCAGCTCTGGCCGTGAATTACTGGGACAAAATCCGGATAACAAATTTTCTGCGCTCGATCTCTCAACATTTTCTGCCTCCAAGATTGAAGCTCCTTTACTGGAAGGCTGTATTGCCTGGCTGGAATGCAGGCTGATAAACGAGCCCCATATGCAGGAAAGCTACGATTTATTTATTGCTGATATCGTTGCTGCACATGCCGACAGCCGTGTCTTTAGTCACGGGCGCTGGCATTTTGATGGCCATGATGAATTACGCACCCTGCATCATGTTGCTGGCGGATTTTTCTTTACGCCCGGAGAAAGTGTCTCCACGCAGTCCCAGGATCACTGAAGCGCTACAGGACGCGCGCTGGCAATCGTCCAATATTGTTTTTCCTTGTCGCGCGTCTGAGAGCATCCCAGCGCAATCGGCTCATCTCCCGGCTGGATAATATGTTTGGTATGATCCGCAGTCTGCACATCCATGAACCAGCGGTCCAGCCATACCTCCATGGCCTCAGTCGCATCACTCTTCAATAGAATCAACTTGCCATCATTGGCAAGACATTCCGAACTCTCGTCCTCAATCAAGCCAACTCCAGCTACATTTGAATCCATGGATTCCGCCGCATGCGCATTCAAGATTACACACAACAACCCCATCATCAGGCAATACCGCATATCATCTCCATTTAACTCCAGCTAGGCTTCTTGGCCACCTCAATAAAACAGTCCTAGCAATGATCTACCACAAACTGGCCTATTCTAACTCAACACCTGACATTGTCATCATGACTGCTGCGTATGGTGAGCATGACTTTTCTACCGTACTATTCCATTGATTGCGGAACTCATCATCACATCAATCAAGCGAATACATCTTTTTTCTGACCATCAGTGGAGAAAGAAAACCCACATGAAAAAAAAGCGTCATGCTCACAGCAAGAAAACCGGCCTACCTCCTGGCACACTTATACACACAGGAGATGTCAAAACCTCGCAGGTGACACTAACCATGTTCCGCTACAGCGCCGAACAGATTGAAGAGCGTACGATCACTTCACTGGATGAGATACCATCAGAATCAGAGAATAGTATCCTCTGGTTGAATATACATGGCCTGCATGACCCCAAGATCATGGCTGAAATCGGATTGAAATTCAAACTGCATCCTTTAGTATTAGAAGACATCCTCAATACTGAACAGCGCCCCAAGGTAGATGTTTATGACGATTATTTATATCTCGTCACTCGATTCTTTACCTATGACTCCAGAGAAATGCAGATCAATTCGGAACAGATCAGCATTATCCTCGGGGAACATATTGTGCTGTCCTTCCAGGAGCGACCAACTGGCTCATTTGACCCACTACGCGAACGTTTACGCGCCAACAAAGGATTACTGCGAAAATCTGGTGCAGACGTCCTAGCTTATGCATTGCTGGACATGATCGTAGATAAATACTTTATTATGCTGGAGCAAATCAGTGACGATTGCGAAAAACTCGAAGACCAGCTACTTCATCGCCCCAGCAACGTAGTATTGCAAAACATCCATAAACTCAAGCGTGAAACCATGGATCTGCGTCGCGCAGTCTGGCCATTGCGGGAAATCATCAATAGCTTGGTCCGTAACGAATTTGACTTTTTTCAGGAAAGTACCACCCTATATCTGCGCGATGTCTATGATCACAGTATTCACTTCATTGAATCTCTGGAATCACTGCGCGACTTACTGGCAGGCATGCTTGATATCTACCTTTCCAGCATCAGCAACCAGGTAAACAAAGAAGTCCGCATCCTGACAGTGGTCACCATGTTGTTCATGCCTGCAACCTTGATATCAGGTATTTTCGGCATGAATTTTGAACATATGCCACTGTTGAAAGATTATTGGGGATTCTGGATTGCCCTTGCCTTCATGTTACTTGTGGCAGGTGGAATGGGATTGCATTTCTGGCGCAGACAATGGCTTAGCAGACATTAACTATCATGCACTTTTGATCCGAGCTGCATACTTTGCACGTATTTTTGCAACCTTGGGCGCTGCAACAGCAAGACAATAAGGCTGGTCAAGATTATTTGCATAATAGCCTTGATGATAATCCTCAGCAGGATAAAACTCGCCCCCACTCACAATCTCAGTCACTATTGGAGCTCCATAAGTATTGTCCTTTGCGTACTGCCGGAGCAATTCATTAAGTATCTCTTGCTGCTCCATATTTTGGCAAAACACTGCAGAACGATATTGTGTTCCTATATCATGCCCTTGCCGATTCAAGGTCGTAGCATCATGAGCCAGGAAAAATATTTCCAGTAACACCTCATAATTAATGACTGCTGGATCAAACAGAATTCTGATTGCTTCCGCATGCCCAGTCTGCCCTGTGCATACCTGCTTATAGTCAGGATTCACAACATGGCCGCCTATATATCCAGACACAACTTTCTTTACACCCTTTAATTGCGAGAAGACAGGCTCCAAGCACCAGAAACAACCACCGGCAAAGATAGCAACAGATTCCATTTTAATGTCCTGTTCAAAATTTCATCGGTATTTTTATAATTGCTTTTCAAACAGAAAGCAACTATCAGCCAAAGACGTCAAAAATCAAATTACCAGCGAAAGAAACGAGAAAAAGCAAAAATGAAAAAAGCCCGCTAGTAATCTAGCGGGCTTTTGAATAAAAGCCTGGCGGTGACCTACTTTCGCATGCGAGGTGCATACTATCATTGGCGCAGAATCGTTTCACGTCCCTGTTCGAGATGGGAAGGGGTGGGTCCAATTCGCTATGGCCGCCAGACATAACCGGTAGTGCGTGTACGAGGTACATTCACTGATGTCTGATGGAATTTGCTATCGCAAATTCGTCTTCAACAAACAGAAGAAGTAAAGATGGTATTTTGATTGCTGCTTTAAAAATACCTTGATTCAAGTTTCAAGGTTATAGGATCAAGCCTCACGAGCAATTAGTATCGGTTAGCTTAACGCATTACTGCGCTTCCACACCCGACCTAT
>NZ_FZOA01000002.1:3804-315656 GCF_900187985.1 Methylobacillus rhizosphaerae | reverse complement strand
AAACAGGTTCCAGTGCATCGCCTACTGGACTCGTAATCGGCTCCAGCGCGTCTGTAATGGGTTTGATGACGTCGTTCGTGGCGTCGTTTACAGTATCTACGGTATCTAGCAGCGTATTATCAGTGCCATCCGTAACTACTACTGGTGTTGGAGTTGGATCAATCTTGACCATACTGCCTCCGCCATCACAACCTACTAATGCAATAGACGAGCAAATAACAGCCAAACTGACCGCATGGTTCAGTTGCTTATTGGATTTCGTTGACATTTTTTTCCCCTTCAAATGTGAATGAGAGCCAGCATTGCTGGCGCCCACCAAATGCTGTCAACGTTGAAGAATCCAGGAAACCACTCAATTTCTTGGATTACTCATTGTTGATTCAGCGCCTTTCAAGATTCATTGGATAAACCTTTACACAGCCTGACAGATTTTATGAGCCTTATTAAAAATGTCAATTAATTTACATTATATTTTTTTATATCCTGATACCAGGATTCATCAGCCTACATTTAAAACCAGCACGCACAGCAGTCTTACTGCCTTGCTACCAGATAACTTTATCATTCACAGCTCATAAAAAAAGCGGCCAAGTTGCCTCGACCGCTTTTCAGTAGAACTGAAAATCCTCGTATTACGGATTTGTCTGATCTGAATTCAATAGCTGGCTATTGACCGTAATTTTTTCTTTCTGCTTCAATGTATTGATATAAGCATGCCTATATTCCGCAGCCAATGCATTTTGCAGTTCTGCTTTTGCGGCACGCTGCGCATCCTCACCATCCATTGCAAAATGAATACTCGAAACCTTGGCCACCAAGTAACCATTACGATCTGCAATGCCACTGTATGCTGGCAATTTTACTGTATCGGCCCTGAATGCTGTTGATACCGATAAATCAGTAAGGTTTTGTGGGTCCTGACGACTCACATTAACTGGCTCAGTCCAACTTAATGCCGGAGATTTACCAGCCTGTAATTCTGCGAGCGTAGCTTCACCCTTCTCTCGTGCAAGCTTTGCTGCCTTTTCCTGCTTCAGGAAATCAGCAATTCCACTTTTTACCTCTTCGTAAGAGCGCGCAGCAGCAGGCTTATATTCAGCAACTCTGGCTGATACCAGATTATTCGGAGATACTTCAATCGCTTCAGTATTGCGCTTTTCTTTCAATACTTCATCACTGAATACTGCATCCATCAGTTTGTCATTCTTGAAGAACTTTGCACCTTCATCACGACTCAGCCAGGCACTGGTTTGCACTTGCACACCGAATTCCTTGGCAACTGGCTCAAGACTATCCGACTGTTCATACACCATATTACTGAAATTTTCTGCCTGCTCTGAAAACTTGGCCAGCGCCTTCTGATACATCAGCTCGGCACGGATCTGTCCTTGCACGGCATCAAATGACTGTCCACTACCTTGAATTTCAGTCAACTTGATAATATGGTAGCCAAAATCGGTTTCCACCAAGTCGCTGATTGTGCCTGGCTTCATTGAAAATACGGCGTCTTCAAATGGCTTCACCATTGCACCAGGGCCAAACAGACCCAGATCCCCTCCTTTATCCTTGGATCCAGGATCTTGGGAATATTGATGAGCCAATTGCTCAAATTGCTCGGGGTCTTTTTTGACCTGAGCCCATACCTCTTCTGCTTTTTCCTTGGCTTGCTTTTTGGCTTCAGGTGTCGGGCTAACACCGAAACTAATCAAGATATGACTGGCGCGACGCTGTTCGTCTCCCTGGAACTGAGCCGCATTCTGCGCATAGTAATCCCTCGCCTCTTGTTCAGAAACTTGCTGGCTGGGAATCAGGCCATTTGCCGACATTAAAACAAACTCCAACTTGACTTGCTCGGGTACCTTGAACTTGTCCTGATGTTCGTTGTAATAGGCTTTAACTTCTTCCTCGGAAGCATTTACCTGAGAGAGAAAATCTGCGGTCTTGAACTCGGCAATACTCACTTCACGAGTCTGGTGTTCTACTTTAATTGCATTGTTAGCCACACCATTCGGTACAAATGCCAGCGCAGCCAACCCATCCTTCGCTTGCATTGCGAGAAGATCTCCGCGCACTTCATTTTCAAATTGTGAAGGTGTACGACGACGCTCAGTCAGAAACTGGTCATACAATTCCTGAGAAAACCTGCCATCCTGCTGAAAAATATCTTCGCCGGTAATGAAGTGAGAGAGCTGTTCATCACTGATAACAAAGTTCTTACGCTTGATTTCAGCGGCCAATACCTTATTTTCAATCAGATGATCAATCACTGCTTGCTTGACCTCTGGACCATCCAGCACTGATTGATCGACCTTACCTTCGCTCTGCAAGCGGTTACGCAGGTTTTGCAACGCGTTACTGTATTCCTGCGCAGTAATGGAATCGCCCCCTACTTTAGCTACAGAGACACTAGAACCCGCATCGCGCAAATAACTGTCAACACCTACCAATGCAAACGGGATGGTGATCCCTGCCAGAATAACTTTGGCCACCACTCCCTTGGAACGATCACGAATTGCTTCCAACATAACAATATGCCTTCTTTATTTTCAATCTTGATGGAAAGATCAGCCTGGATCAGGACAGACTGCAAATCTAACTCTTTAATATACCACACATGTTTGTAACGAAACATTCCAGCAGGTTCAATTAAACTTGCCGTGTAAAAAGGAATAGAAGTGGCAGAGGACAAGAAATAAAAAAAGCGAATCCGAAGATTCGCTTTTTCTGGCGGAGCGGACGGGGCTCGAACCCGCGACCCCCGGCGTGACAGGCCGGTATTCTAACCAACTGAACTACCGCTCCATGACTATGCGTTGCTTTCTCCAAAACTCAACGACTTTTCGATGGTAGGAATGGTGGGTGATGACGGGGTCGAACCGCCGACATTCGCCTTGTAAGGGCGACGCTCTACCAACTGAGCTAATCACCCATGCCCAACCAACGAAGGACGCTAGTTTACAGTATCCTTTAGAATCTTGCCAGCCCTAAATTTGGGAGAATTTGCGGCCTTGATCTTTATCGTGGCACCAGTGCGCGGATTACGACCATTACGGGCGGCGCGCTTACCAACATAAAAACTACCGAAGCCAATCAAGGTAACAACCTCTCCCTTTTTCAATGCATTGGTAATTGCAGCAGTTGTTGCATCTAAAGAACGTCCTGCTGCAGCCTTGGAAATACCAGCAGCTTTAGCGATTTGATCAATCAACTCAGTCTTATTCACCTGTCATTCCCTCTCGTTGTTTTAGAAACAGGGACATACGGCCCCTGTTCCTGAGTTATATCAAGTGAGAAAACAGCATGTCAAGCATCGTTAAGGATAATTTTCAATGCTTGGTCACAGATGATGGCTTGCTGGGTTGTGGTTTAGCCACTTCCTCCACGACCGCCTCAGCACTAAGCTCACCTGCATCAGGCATACGCTCCAGCGCCAACTGCAGCACTTCATCAATCCACTTCACTGGATGAATATCCAGGTGGTTCTTGATATTGGCCGGAATTTCACTCAGATCCTTGACGTTCTGTTCAGGAATCAGCACGGTTTTAATGCCACCTCGATGGGCTGCAAGCAGCTTTTCCTTCAAGCCACCGATTGGCAATACTTCTCCGCGCAGCGTGATTTCCCCGGTCATGGCAACATCGGCACGCACAGGGATGTTGGTCAACACCGATACCAGCGCGGTTGATATTGCAATCCCTGCGCTTGGTCCGTCCTTGGGAGTCGCGCCCTCAGGCAAGTGAATGTGAATGTCATTCTTCTCGTAGAAGTCCTCGGCGAATCCCAGGCGCTTGGAACGACTGCGCACCACACTCATCGCCGCCTGGATGGATTCCTGCATGACTTCACCCAGTTTGCCCGTGGTAATCACCTTGCCCTTGCCTGGCAGCAAGACTGACTCGATTGTCAGCAATTCGCCGCCCACCTCAGTCCAGGCCAAGCCTGTGACCTGCCCTACCTGGTTTTCCTTGGCGGCAACGCCATAATCAAATCGATGCACTCCCAGATATTTCTCAAGGTTCTTCGGCGTCACGGCAATCTTGCGTACCGTCGTACCGGCTTTGGGTTGAGCGGTCAGGATTTCCTTGACTACCTTGCGGCAGATCTTGGAAATTTCGCGATCCAGGCTACGCACCCCAGCTTCACGAGTGTAATACCGCACTACATCGCGAATGGCTGCTTCAGATACACTGATTTCATTTTCTTTCAGCCCCTGAGTTTTCAATTGCTTAGGCAACAAATATCGCATCGCAATATTTACTTTTTCGTCCTCAGTGTAGCCAGCAAGCCGTATCACTTCCATGCGATCAAGCAATGGTCCAGGGATGTTGAGCGAGTTGGCTGTTGCCACAAACATCACATCAGACAGGTCGTACTCAACCTCAACATAATGATCGACAAAAGTGTGGTTCTGTTCAGGATCCAGCACTTCCAGCAAGGCTGATGATGGGTCACCGCGGAAATCCTGCCCCATCTTGTCAACTTCATCCAGAAGGAACAATGGGTTTTTCACACCGACCTTGGTCATGCTTTGCAGGATCTTGCCTGGCATGGAGCCTATATAGGTCCGGCGATGTCCACGAATTTCGGACTCATCGCGCACACCACCAAGCGCAACCCGCACAAACTTGCGGTTTACTGCCTTTGCAATACTTTGTCCCAATGAAGTCTTACCCACACCAGGCGGCCCTACCAGGCACAGGATAGGCGCCTTCAGCTTGTCTACCCGTTGCTGAACAGCCAAATACTCGACAATACGTTCCTTGACCTTATCAAGCCCATAATGGTCAGCATCCAGGATATCTTCCGCAGTGCCAAGATTACGGCTGATCTTGGTTTTCTTTTTCCATGGCAAGCCGACCAGAGTCTCAATGTAATTACGTACCACTGTCGCCTCTGCTGACATGGGAGACATCATCTTGAGCTTTTTCAGCTCACTGTTCACTTTGACCAATGCATCTTTCGGCATACGGGCATCAGCAATACGCTTTTCCAGCTCTTCTATATCTGCATTCTCATCCTGCTCGCCCAGCTCCTTCTGGATCGCCTTTACCTGTTCGTTCAGGTAATACTCGCGCTGACTTTTCTCCATCTGGCGTTTGACACGTCCACGGATACGTTTTTCCACCTGCAGGATATCAATTTCAGCTTCCAGCAGGCTCAGCAAATGTTCCAGCCGCTCAGCTACGCTGAACATTTCCAGAATTTTCTGCTTTTCCTCCAGCTTCAATGTCAGATGGGCCGTGATCGTATCCGCTAACCGCCCTGCATCATCGATCGTAGCAAGAGAAGTCAGGATTTCAGGAGGAATTTTCTTATTGAGTTTGACGTATTGATCGAACTGGGTAAATACAGTGCGCATCAAGGCCTGGGTCTGGCTATCATCGCCAGCAGGACTTTCAACCTTTTCTGTTTTTGCGGCAAAGCACTCCTGAGTTTCAACGAACTCCGTGATCTTGACACGATGCAACCCTTCAACCAGCACCTTGACAGTGCCATCAGGCAACTTGAGCATTTGCAATACTGTTGCCACTGTTCCAACATCGTAAAGATCTTCTGCATCCGGCTCGTCTTTATTTGGTGACTTCTGTGCCACTAACAGAATTTGCTTATCCTGCTCAGAAGCCATCTCCAACGCTTTTACCGACTTTTCACGGCCGACAAACAATGGAATGACAAGGTGTGGATAGACCACCACATCCCGCAATGGCAACAGGGGCAGCAATCCAGAGTCTGGAGAGAAAACCGGTAGTGTTTGTTCTGTCATGAGAAAACTTTCAATGTTGTCAGCAGCAAGGCAACATGCCGAACGCCTCTTGCTACATCTATGGGGGCATACAATCGCGCTTCAAGTACCTGCCCTGAAATTCTCACATAAAAAAGGCTGCAAAGCAGCCTTTTAATTTTGATTTAACTTGCGCTCTCCAACCGCGACTCATCTGCATAGATGAGAATCGGCGGAGTATCTCCCTTGACGACGCCTTCGTCCACCACCACCTTGTTCAGGTTCGGTATTGACGGCAGGTCATACATAATTTCCAGCAAGGAGTGCTCCATGATGGAACGCAGCCCACGGGCACCGGTTTTACGCTCCAATGCCTTCTTGGCAATCAGGTGCAATGCAGCCTCCCTGAACTCAAGCTCCACACCTTCCATCTTGAATAGTTTGGTGTATTGCTTGGTCAGCGCATTCTTGGGTTCCACCAGGATAGTGACCAGAGCAGCCTCATCCAGGGACTCGAGTGTCGCCACGGCAGGCAGACGCCCTACAAACTCGGGAATCAGTCCGAACTTGATCAAGTCTTCTGGCTCAACATCGCGCAAGACTTCACCAATGGCCCGTGCATCTTCTTTGCTTTTGACTTCAGCGCCGAAACCAATACCACCCTTTTCGGAGCGGCGGCGAATTACCTTGTCCAATCCATCAAATGCACCACCGCAGATAAACAGGATATTCGTGGTATCAAGCTGCACGAACTCCTGGTTCGGGTGTTTGCGCCCACCTTGCGGAGGTACCGAGGCCACGGTGCCTTCAATCAACTTGAGCAAAGCCTGCTGCACACCTTCACCGGATACATCGCGCGTAATGGAAGGATTGTCAGACTTGCGTGAAATCTTGTCGATTTCATCGATATAGACAATGCCACGCTGAGCCTTTTCCACATCGTAATCACATTTCTGCAGCAGTTTCTGCATGATGTTCTCGACATCCTCCCCGACATAGCCTGCTTCGGTCAGAGTTGTCGCATCAGCCATCACGAAAGGCACATCCAGCAACCGTGCCAATGTTTGTGCAAGCAGGGTCTTGCCAGAGCCTGTCGGACCGATCACGAGAATATTGCTCTTCGCGATCTCGACATCATCCTTATCCTTCTGCGCGCCCTGCTCCAGGCGTTTGTAATGATTGTAGACAGCAACTGCCAGATTTTTCTTGGCTTGCGTCTGACCAATCACATACTGGTCCAGGGTGGCACATATTTCCTTGGGAGTCGGTAACTTGCCGCTCTTGGGCTTCAATCCATTCTCATCCTGGATTTCTTCACGAATGATGTCATTGCATAAATCAACACACTCGTCACAGATAAAAACGGATGGGCCGGCAATCAGCTTGCGTACTTCATGCTGGCTTTTGCCGCAAAACGAGCAATACAGTAATTTTTCGCCCTCGGCTTTTGTAGTCATCAAACTATCCTAAAAATAAACTTAAAGATGGTGTTATTTATACCGCATCAGCACGACTGGCAATCACCTTGTCCACCAGACCGTAAGTCACAGACTGTTCCGCACTCATGAAATTATCCCGATCCGTATCCTGGACAATTTTTTCCACAGGCTGGCCGGTATGATGCGCCAGGATGTGATTCAGCTTTTCACGCAGGAACAAGATTTCCTTGGCATGAATCTCAATATCTGAAGCCTGGCCGCGGAAACCACCCAGAGGCTGGTGAATCATCACACGAGAGTTAGGCAGACAGAAACGCTTGCCTGCCGCCCCAGCGGTCAACAACAAGGCTCCCATGCTGGCAGCCTGCCCTACGCATAAAGTGCTGACATCAGGCTTGATGAACTGCATGGTATCGTAGATGCCCATGCCAGCTGTCACGGAGCCGCCAGGTGAGTTGATATAGAAATAGATATCCTTATCTGGATTTTCAGCTTCAAGGAACAATAACTGGGCAACCACTAGGTTGGCTGTGACATCATTTACTGGACCAACCAGAAAGACAATGCGCTCCTTCAGCAGTCGGGAGTAAATGTCATAGGAACGCTCACCCCGACCACTCTGCTCAACCACCATGGGGATATACCCAAGGCCGTGAGCTTCAAACTGGCTTTCTGCCATCGCAGAGTGATCAATCATTAGTTATTTCCCATCAGGTCATCAAACTTGACTTTCTTGTCAGTCACCTTGGCAGACTGCAAGACCCATTCAACCGCATTTTCTTCTGTTGCCAACGCTGCTGGCTCGTCCAGACGCTTGGTATCGGCATAGTACCAGGTCACCACATCATCAGGACGTTCGAAACTTTGCGCAAACACGTCCACCATCGCACGGATCTGTTCAGCATTGGCTTGCAAGTTGTTTGCATTTACCAATTCCGACAGTATCAGTCGTAAACTCGCATTACGCTTGGCCTGATCTTCAAACAAGGCAGGCTCAAGATTGACGTTTGCCAGATCCACTCCACGCTGTTTCAGGTTGTTCTGTGTCGTTTGCATCAAGCGGCCGATCTCAGCATTGATGAATGCCTTTGGCAATTCCAGCTCGGTACTGTCCAGCAAAACTTGAAATGCTTGCTCTTTCAGCTTTGCGCGTACACGCTTTTCCACTTCCTGCCTGAGGCTGGCAGTGATTTCCTCACGCATTTTTTCCACATCACCATCGTCCACGCCAAGACTACGGGCAAAATCAGCATCAAACTCAGGCAGTTTTGCTTGTTCAACAGAGTTGAATGTCACATCGTAGCTGACAGTCTTACCAGCCAGTTGTTCCGGTTTGTGGTCTTCGGGATAAGCAATTTCGAATACCTTGTTACTACCTGCCTTGTTACCGGACAGTTCGCTTTCAAAAGCCGGGAATCTGCCACCTTCACCGATCACCAGGTCCAGGCCGTTCTCATCCGTGCGCTCCACTTCTTCACCATCAATGGAGGCAATCAAGCTGATATTCAACTTATCGCCCTTCTTGGAGGCCCGTTTGACCGGCTCGAAAGTAGCGCGTTGACGCAGCAGCACATCAATGGTTTTCTTTACTTCAGCCTCGCCAATCTCTAGTGCCGGGCGCTC
Source organism: Methylobacillus rhizosphaerae (assembly GCF_900187985.1). Taxonomy (GTDB): domain Bacteria; phylum Pseudomonadota; class Gammaproteobacteria; order Burkholderiales; family Methylophilaceae; genus Methylobacillus; species Methylobacillus rhizosphaerae. The sequence continues at coordinate 306,871 of NZ_FZOA01000002.1, read as the reverse complement.
GATTGCCGCTTTGGAGAGATCGCCGATCTTGATTTCAGGAAACACTTCGAATGTGGCGACATACTCAATCTTTTCATCAGCATCCGCATAAGGCTTATGCTCAATGTTAGGGTAACCAGCCACACGCAGCTTGTTCTGCTCAACAGCATCATTGAAGCTACGTTCTACAGCATTTGAAAGCACTTCATTGCGCACCTGGTCACCATATTGTTGACGCACAATATTCAATGGCACCTTGCCAGGGCGAAAACCAGGCATCTTGGCAGTACGTGCCAAACGATTGATACGCTCATTCACTTCTGCTTCCAGTGGTTGTACTGGAACAGACACCGTCATTTTGCGCTCAAGATTGCTGATGGTCTCAACGGTTGCTTGCATCTACTGTGTTCCTTAAATCGAGATTTTGATCAAATGCGCCACCTTGACGATTCGGCAATCGTGACGCAAATCAAGTAATTGAAAATAAAATTGCAAAACCGGAATCCGGCCCTACACCAGTATTTGGCCCCATTCCAACGCTTTCGCATCAGGAGCCAATATGAATATTAGCTAGCGATTCTAGCATAGCTGTCTATAAAAATAACGATGTAAAGATAAGGTTATTCCAATGGAGACGATCGCAACGCAGTGTTGGATCAGGTGAGCGAAGCAGTGAGATGAAAAATCTGAAGAAGGGGTAATGCAGTACATACCCCATGTGTCAGGATCAATCTTTCTGGATATTGGAAGCCTGTTTGCCTTTGGCAGTTTCAGTAATGTCGAACTGCACTCTGTCATTCTCTTTCAGGCTTTTATAGCCACTCGCCTGAATTTCAGAAAAATGTGCAAACAAATCCCCACCGCCATCGTCCGGCGCAATAAATCCAAAGCCCTTTGCATCATTGAACCACTTCACAGTACCGAATGCCATGTCCATCCCCCGTGCCAGTTATCTGTCGAGATATCTTTATAAAATCCATTGATACTGGAATAAATAGGACAAGTCTGATCAATTTGTAGGAACTGTCTTATAGGTGCCAAAAATACCAAACGCCGCAAAAGCGGCGCCTGATATACATGCTAAGGATTGTGCTGTTATTTGCGCTTTGATCGTACCTCTTCGATCAACTGGGCAGCCCGCTCCTTGCCACCCAGGCCGAACGCAATGGCCAATGCCAGGAAGATCGCGCCGAATACGATCACGAATAATGCAGTCAGCAACTGTGTTCCGATATCAAGCTGCTCAAGCGCAACGAACAAGGCAAACACCTGGATACCATATTCCGTGGTTGTGCTGATTCTGAGAGCACCATCGTATTTCATGCCGTGCAGCCAGGCAAATACCAGGCGATTAACAAAACGTGCCAGCAAGGTGCCGAAGATCAGTACCAGAATCGCCACAATGATCTTGGGAAGATAATTGGCAAGATTGTTCAGCATATGCGCAACTTCTGTCAGGCCTAATGTGTTGGCACCCGTGATGACGAACAACAGGATGACCAGCCAATAGATAACCTGACTGATAACGCTGCTCAAGGTCAGATCAAAATCGCCATGCTTGAGGAATGCCTCCAGGCCGGAACTATCAGCGAACCGGTCAAAGTGAGCCAACTCCAGAATGCGCTTCACCCCCAGGCATGCGACTTTGGCACATACCCAGCCAAATGCCAGAATGACGATAACCGCCAGCATCTTGGGGAAAAAGTTGGCTACCTGCGTCCAGAACTCATTCAGAGATGTAAGAAAAATATCAATCTGATGTTGCATATGCACACTCCTCTTTATTTATTAATGACCTTTATATGCCAGGTCTTGTGAACCAGAGCGGTAATGCCCGTTTGTTCAGAATTGGACGGCTATTTTCTCGTAATCACAGATTGTTAGCAAACAAATAACCCTTAAAACTACAACTAATACATTAATAATATTTTTTAACTATTTAATTATTAATTAATTTTTAAATTTTATTTTTGAGTTTTCTGTGCAACCGGAAAAATAAAAGTCCTGCCAGGATAAGGGTGTAACCCAACGGTTGGGAAATATCCTGTTTTACCAGCCACAGATAATGCAATACCGCCAAGATGGCAATCAGATACACCAGGGAATGCAATGTTTTCCAGCGCTTCCCCAACCTGCGCATCATGCCATCAGTGGATGTCACAGCAAGTGGAATGGTGCATATGAAGGCAAGAAACCCCACCAGCACATAAGGATGTTTGGCAATATCCTGGATAATCGCCGACCACTCGAACCAATGGTCCAGCCAGATATAAGCCAGCACATGCAGACTGGCATAAAAACACATGAACAGCCCCAGCATGCGCCGCAGCGTGACCAGCCATCCCCAACCCGGCACGCGGTGCAAGGGTGTCACTGTAAGCGTGAGCAACAAGATGACCAGCGCCCATGTTCCCGTAGAATGTTCGACAAATTCAACCGGATTTGCACCCAATTGGTCCGTAAACCCTAACCAGAACAGCCTGCTTAGCGGCAGCAGGGCCAGAAGAAACAGGCATCGCTTGACCCAGGGCAACAAGGATTTGGAAATCATGCCTAGAAGTGCTTGCGCAAATCCATACCGGTATACAACTGGCCCACCTGCTCTGCGTAGCCATTGAACATCTGTGTGGCAATCCGTTTCGTGAAAAGACCCGTGCCAATCCGCCGTTCACTGGCCTGAGACCAGCGTGGATGGTCGACCGTGGGATTCACATTGGCGTAGAAGCCGTATTCCGTGGAAGCTGCCCGCATCCAGGTAGTTTGCGGCATTTTCTCCACGAAGCGGATGCGCACAATGGACTTGCCACCCTTGAAACCGTATTTCCATGGCACAACCAGTCGTACCGGCGCACCATTCTGGCCTGGAAGCATTTCACCATACAGTCCAAGCGCGAGTATGGTCAGCGGGTGCCTGGCCTCATCCAGTCGCAGAGCCTCACGGTAAGGCCAGTCCAGTATTGGCGCGCGGACACCTGGCATGGTGGCATCATCTGCAGCAGAGATAAATTCAATGAACTTTGCATTCGCGGTAGGCTGAACCAGTTTAATGAGGCTCGCAAGCGGGATTCCTACCCAAGGAATCACCATCGACCAGCCTTCCACACAGCGCATGCGGTAAATCCGCTCTTCCAGGGGAGCAAGCTTCATCAGCTCCTCCATTCCCAGCTGGCGCGGCTTGAGCACCTCTCCTTCAACCGCAATAGTCCATGGAGCAGTCTTGAACCGACCGGCATTTTCCGCAGGCTGTTCTTTGCTTGTACCAAACTCGTAGAAATTGTTGTAACTGGTGATATCACGATAGGAAGTCAGCTTCTCTTCCCGGCCATATGTAGTCTTCTGGATATGCTGGAGGGCTGGCTGATGCCCGGTTCCGGCTGCAAACCCAAGGTGACGCCATCCGCCCAACGCCAGTATGCCGCCTAATCCTGCAGCCTTGATCAGCTCACGTCGCTGCCTAAACACGTGCTCAGGGGTAATGTCGGAACTTACAATGTCAGGAGGCCGGCCTATCAACATGATTGCCCTTTCAAGCAATTGCACCATAACACCAGCTTAAAGCAAGCTGGCACAGCAGGAGATACTAATGTTGTGATAGGTTTTGCAACTGCAAGTTCACTTCTGCAGTCAACTTTTCCGCACCTATGGCTTCCCCGATTTCCCGTGCCTCGTTCAATGCGTCCCGCGCCTTGTCAGCCTGTTTGGCAGCAATGAAGTTCAGTCCCAGATAATAATAACCCTTGGCTGTCCAGTACCCATCTTCGGCCTCCCTGGCCTTGTCGATGATTTTATTGAGGCTTCTCTCAGCATTGTTGAAATCCTTGGCACCGATATAAAGATACCCAAGTTCCAACCCGGCATTGGCATAGGCATCAAAACTGCCATCACTTGTCTGCATGACCAGGGCCTTCACCTGGTGTTCAATGGCATTATCGTACAACCCTTGTTTTGCCTTGAGCTGAGCCAGGTGTTCATTGGCATCCGCACGTTCGTTATTGTTGCCTGCAAGCCGGAGTGCAGCCTCATAATATTCCTGCGCCTGCGGCAACTGTTCCTGTTGCATCGCTGCCTCACCCGCCAGCAGGTTGGAGATCACCTGGAACTTCTGGTTCTTTTCCTGTACAGCCAGCGCCAGTGCAGCCTCATAGCTGGACTGGGCTTGTGCAAACTGCCCCAATGCCTTGTAGGCATTGCCTTTGAGCAAATCAGTCACCATGCGCTCATTCCCTGTCTTGGCTTGTAATTCTGCAGCGGTAAAACTTTTGAGTGCATCCTCCCCCCGTCCCAGATTCAACTCCGCCCTGCCCTTGCACAGCAGCAAATCACGCTGGTTCTGCTGCTGCACAAGCGCTTGCTCTGCCTGTGCCAAGGCAGTATCTGCATCGCCATCACTCAGTGCGTGCAAACAGCTTTCAGCCGGATTGGCTCGGGCATGCGCTACATTGCCTGCAAATATCAGGATGATCAGAACTCTAAGAAACGGCATGTTTACTCCAGGTATTGATTCCAGTCATGGACAGTAGCGCCCCGGGCAAAAAATTCCGGGTTGAGGATAGTGTCCTTGCGATTATATTGCAAAGGCAGGCCATGGCGGTCAACCAGCCTCCCGCCCGCACATTCAAGCACGCATTGCGCTGCTGCGGTATCCCATTCCGACGTGAGTCCCAGGCGTGGATATACATCCGCCCGGCCTTCTGCAACCAGGCATATCTTGAGCGAACTTCCCATATTGATAATATTCGGCTCTCCGTGCCGGGAGCCGATATTGCGCAACATGGCTTGTATTTTCTTGCCAGGATGAGAACGGCTGGACGCTACTGTAATATGATCAAGATGCAGGCTGCGGGCATAAATACGCTCCGCTTCGTGGTGGTCACGCTGTTTATAGGCGGCCTGGCCGTCTGCATAATAGCCCACCCCTAGAGCAGGCGCGTAAACGACGCCAAGTATCGGCCTGCCCTGGTCAATCAGGGCAATATTGACGCTGAATTCGTCATTGCGCTTGACGAATTCACGGGTGCCATCCAGTGGGTCTATCAGCCAATAACGTTGCCATTGCTGGCGCTGGGAAAATGGTGCCAGCTCACACTCTTCAGAAATCTGCGGCAACTCTGGTGTCAAGCGCTGCAAGCCGGCCTGGATGACACGGTGAGCAGCCAGATCTGCTTCAGTCACGGGGGAATGGTCTTCCTTGTGTCGTACTGCAAAATTCCCGTGATACACCTGCATGATCGCCTCGCCCGCTTCATGCGCCAGTTGTATCACGGCAGGCAGCAGCTGATTCCTCATCCAGCAAGCAGACCCAGCAACCCGGCCTCGTCCAGTATGCTCAAGCCAAGCTCTTCAGCCTTGCCAAGCTTGCTGCCGGCATCACTGCCCGCGACAACATAGCTGGTTTTCTTCGAAACACTGCCACTTACCTTGCCACCTGCCGCCTCTATACGCTCCTTGGCTTCATCTCGCGACATCGTCGGCAAGGTGCCTGTCAGCACAAATGTCTTGCCTTCCAGCAAACCAGTACTTGCCTGCCTGCCTTCCGCTTCTTCCCACTGCACACCTGCCTGCACCAGCCTGGCGATAATTTCACGGTTATGCGTCTCAGCAAAGAATTCAGCAATCGAGCGCGCCACGACAGGGCCAACATCCGCAACTTGCTGCAAGACCTCAATATCAGCAGCCTGCAAGGCTTCCAGTTTTCCGAAGTGGCGTGCAAGGTCTTTTGCCGTAGCCTCTCCAACGTTGCGAATACCCAATGCATAAATAAACCGGTTGAAGGTAGTCTGCTTGCTGGCCTGCAATGCATCCAGCAGGTTCTGGGCAGATTTTTCTGCCATACGCTCAAGCCCGGACAGGGTGGTCAGGTCCAGATGGTAAATATCGGCAAGCGTCTTCACCCATTGTCCATCGACCAACTGATCAACCAGTTTCTCGCCCAGGCCTTCGATATCCATGGCGCGGCGGGACGCAAAATGCAAGATAGCCTGTTTGCGCTGGGCAGCGCAGAACAATCCTCCTGTACACCGTACCGCAGCCTCTTCCGGCAGGCGCACTGCATGTGAGCCGCACACTGGGCACTGATGGCGGATGGCTTCCAGCAGCACATAAGGCTGGGTGTCAACTGGCCGCCTTTCCATGACGACAGAAACCACCTCCGGAATCACATCTCCCGCACGGCGTACTATGACCGTATCGCCAATACGCACATCCTTGCGGTCTATTTCATCCTGGTTATGCAATGTGGCATTGGTCACGGTAACACCGCCGACAAATACCGGCTGCAGGCGTGCAACCGGCGTGATCGCACCGGTACGCCCGACTTGCACCTCGATATTATCCAGTATCGTCAGCTCTTCCTGTGCCGGGAATTTATGCGCCACAGCCCAGTTGGGCTCCCGGGAGCGAAAGCCCAACTCACGTTGCAGCTCCAAGCGGTTGACCTTATACACAACCCCGTCAATATCATAGGTCAGCTGGTCACGCTTCGCGGCAATGGCCTGGTGAAAGGAGGCAAGAGATGCCGCCCCCAGGCCGACAGTGCGCTCTCTGCACACCGGAAAACCGAACACCTGCAAGGCATCCAGTACCTGTTCATGGGTAGCCGGCACCTGCCAGCCTGACGTTTGTCCCAGCCCGTAAGCAAAGAAAGACAAGGGACGTTGTGCAGCCAGACGGGGGTCCAGCTGGCGTATGCTGCCAGCAGCACCATTGCGCGGGTTGACCAGTGTAGGCTTGCCCTGTTCGCGCTGCCGGGCATTGTAGCGCTCAAAATCCGGGCGGCTCATATACACTTCACCGCGTACCTCCAGCACATCAGGAGCGCCAGCATGGAGCTGCAAGGGAATCTGGCGTATGGTGCGTATATTATGCGTGACATCTTCACCCACCTCGCCATCCCCACGGGTGGCAGCCTGCACCAGTGAACCACGTTCATAACGCAGGCTCAGAGCCAGGCCATCAAACTTCAATTCAGCGGCGTACTCAATATCGCCATCTTCCGCCAGCAATCCGAGTTTTTTGCGCACACGTGCATCAAAGTTATATGCACCCTGCTCACTGATGTCGGTTTCAGTCTCAATAGACAGCATAGGCAGGTGGTGCCGCACAGGCATCAATGTCGCCATCGGTGCGCCACCAACCCGCTGGGTTGGTGAATCCGGGACAATCAGGGCAGGATGCGCTTCTTCAAGTGCCTTCAGCGCCCGGAATACTCGGTCATATTCACTATCGGGCACACTGGGGGCATCCAGCACATAATATTCATGATCATACTGGCGAATCTTTGCCCGCAACTGGTCAGCTTGCGCAACCACTTCCACTGGCACTTCAGGATGATGCTCGGAAAATAAGCCGACCTGCATATCAAACTGTCCTCAAGAGAACAGGCGCAATGCATACGCCTCGCCCGGCGCGATATGACGATCTTGCATCTTGCTATGAATTACCTTGATCTGCTGGCGGATATTGTCGATTTGCACATCGCTGAGTTCGCGTTGTTTATCATCCACCAGGTGAGCCCCCAGGCTCTGCTCCAGGTTGCGTGCCAGTTTCACCATCTGGTCATAAGCGGCAGCCCGGACCGGGACCCGGGGAATATCCAGTTGGAATGTCACGCCGCGAATCGTGGAAGTACGCAACATTTCAAGGCTGAATGGCTGCTTGTCGTGATTCACGATGGAAAACAGCACTTGCCGGCTGCCATCAGCACTCTCCAGCATTGAGTAATAGGTACCCTCATCTCCCAGCACCAGCCCCGCCGTTTCCATCAGGCCACGGAACTTGGTACCGGCAAACAGTCCGGCTTCTCCCGCAACCAGGTGAAAAGCCACCATCTGATCCACTTCGATGCAGAATTGATCCAGTGCGGCAGCCTGCTGCAAAGGCGCATCCTCGCTTCGCCATTCCACAGTGGCGCCAAGTGTTTGTGCCAGGTCTTCAATCGCCAGATGAAAGCGCGACAGCGTTCCTCTCGATACTGCACCAGCACGGTCCACCAGCTGCAATGCACATGTAACGGCAGTGAACATGGAGAACTCCTGCTCGCGCGTCAGCAGATGCCACTGTCTATCATCAGCGAGGCCGTAGGCATGCACAGGTTTGTCTATGTCGGTAATGGACAACAGGAACTCCCGCAACCTATTGCCAGCAACAGCCTTGGGCAATACCAGCACTGCGGCAAGGTCAATGGCAGGATTCACCATAGCAGGCAGGCTAATGTCTGCAGCAGAAACAGCTTGCCTTACTATTTCTGGTTCAGGCACGGCACTGGCTGCCTGCTCCTCGTCTTCCCATGGTGCAGGCTCGCTTGCCATAGGCAACTCCTCTGCCAGAGAGGATGCTGCATTATCATCGAGCTGCTGCACCGATGAGGGCTCGGAAGACTCAAGGGCGCTGGCATCAGCGTCATACTGCTCTACCTGCTGACCTGTGAGTTCAGCTGCACTCGTGACTTCACCCTCGTCATCTTTCAGAATGACATCAGGGTTGATATGGAACTCCTCATTACGACCGCCTTCCATTTCCTCCATCAGCGCATCATATTGCGGTGCCTCAAAACGCTTGGAGGTTTCCTGCTTGAACTTGCGCTCCTGCCACCAGTTGAATACGAGCACTGCAGCGATAATGAGTATGCCCAGACCCAATAAGGCCCAATGTAGATCAGTCATTATTTTAATACTCCACACTTATTGATCTGATAAATAATCCTGTTTTATTCACGGTACTCCGATACATCTCCAGACATCGGAATCCTCTTATGCCACTTCATGCATTTGCAATGCAGTCGCCATATCCACCTCCACAACTCGGGAGACACCGGATTCTTGCATGGTGACGCCTATCAGCTGCTGAGCCATTTCCATGGTTATTTTATTATGGCTGACAAATAAAAATTGCGTGCGCTCGGACATTTTTTTCACTAATGCACAAAAACGCTCGGTATTACTGTCATCCAGTGGCGCATCAACCTCATCCATCAGGCAGAATGGCGCAGGGTTCAACCTGAACAATGCGAATACCAGCGCCAGGGCGGTCAATGCTTTTTCGCCTCCGGACAGCAAATGGATCGTACTGTTTTTCTTGCCAGGTGGCTGGGCAAATACCTGCATACCAGTGTCCAGAATTTCATCTCCCAGCATTTCCAGCCTGGCCTGTCCCCCGCCAAACAGTTCAGCGAACAGCTCAGCAAAGTTGCGGTTCACCTCATCATAGGTATGTTGCAGGCGCTGGCGTGTTTCGCGGTCTATACGCCGGATGGCATCCTCCAGCGTCGCAATGGCCTGCTCCAGGTCTCCTGCCTGGCTATCAAGGTACTGCTTGCGCTCACGTTCGCTTTCCAACTCCTGCAACGCCGCGAGATTGACTGCCCCCAATGCCTCAATACTGGTATCAAGCGCACGTATCCTGCGCTCCAGGTCACTGACCTTGATATTGGCACTTAATCCTTGAACCAGTACTCCTTCCTCCAGTCCACATTCCGCAAGTTGCTGCTGGCACTGTTCAACATACAGTCGCGCCTGTTGCTCATCCAGCCGCGATTGTTCCAGCTTGTCACGCAATGGATGCAATAACTGCTCATACTGCATGCGCGTACGCTCCTGCAACTGCAGCGCACTCTCGGTTTCTGCCAGGTGGTCACGCGCGCCAGTCAATGCTGCTTCACGTTGTTGCTTGAGATTGATGGCCGTCTCAAGGTTCTGCTTGAGATGCTCCATCTTCGACGCCTGCAGCAAGGCCGCTGCCTCATCCCTGCGCACAAACAGGGCCTGCAACTCTTCCTGCAAGGCATTCAGGCGGCTGCTGGCATCTGCAATATTGCTGGCAAGCAATTTCTGGTTGAACGTCTTTTCCTGTACTTCACGCTCAGCTTTCTGCACTGCCACACGCAGCAGGTTGAGCGCTCCTTCCGCCTCAGCGCGCCGAGCCTGGCTGGTCTGACGATCAGCCTGCAGCGCAGTCAATGAAGCTTGTAATACCTGTAAACCCTGCCGCTGCTGCAGATAGCCGCTCTCTAATTGTGCGCACTGTCCGTCCAGTTGTGTAATCTCAAGCTCCAGCACCTGACGGCGCTGGCCGATATGTTGAAACTCCTGTTGCAGCTGTTGAATCTGCAAGCCGCGCTGATGCTGTGATTGCGCCATATCCCGCAATTGCTGCTGCAATTGCTGTTGTGACTGGCGATAACGCTGCTGCAGAACATCTGCTTCATGCAAGGCCTCGCGAGCAGCCTGAACCTCGTGCTGCATCCCCGGCAAGACTGCATCCAGCACATCCAGTTCCCGTTGACGCTCCAGAACACCGTGCAAGGCTGAATGCTGGGCATAAAGTTGTATGCCATGCCGGTCATAGAGATCACCAGCTCGTGTGACCACGGTCTGCCCATACTCCAGGGTGGCACATATCATCTCCGCTTGCTGATGATCTTCCGCAATCAAATATGATCCCAGCCAATCCTGCACCACACCTTCCAGTGCAGCATCCTGTACAGAAACAACAGCACCCAGGCTGGACCTGGTTGCCATTGCCTCCCTGCCAGCACGGATCACCGCGACTGCCGCCGGTGGTCGTTGCACCACCATGCGCTCTATATTGGCATTGACAGTAACAATGGCATTCAACCTGCTGCCGAGCACAGCTTCCAACGCAGTTTCCCAGCCGTCAGCAATCCTGAGCTGCTGCCACAAACGCAGGCAGGCTCCGTCCTGCAACCCGTGCTGTTGCAACCAGCCATCGAGTTGCTGTTCCTTGCCAAGATTGCTCTGTATTTTGCGTAATGAAGCGGCCTCAGCCCCGGCCTGGGTCCATGCCCGCTCCCGTTGCAGCAACTGCTCTCTCAGCCCCCGGACCACATCGACTTGCAGCTGCTCCTGCTCACGCGCCTGTTGCAACTGCTGCTCAACGCTTAATTGTTCGGCAGCTGCCTGTTCATGCTCGGTCTGCAGATTCAGTAATCTTGTCTCATCCGGTAATTTGAGCTGTTTGAGTTCATGCTGCAATCGCTGCAGCCGCTGTTTTGCTTCATCCCGATGGCGCTCCGCATGCCGGAGATTGGTCTCTTCCAGGCGGATAGCCTGCTCCGCCTCATGTAATGCGCGCTGCGCAGCAGAATGGGTATGTAATGCAGACTGGAATGCCCGCTCCGCCTCTGGCAACTTTTGCCGCAACTGTTGCAGGCTGGCATGGGATGAAGTTTCGTCCTGGCTCATCACCTGTTGTTGTACTTGCAACTCGTCAAGCTTGGCCGAAAATTCGGATTGTTGGCCAGCCAGCCTGCGCTCCTGAATCTCGATTTGCTGTAACTGCGTTTGCAGGCGATGCCGGGCTTCCTGCGTATGCTGCAATTGCTGTTCCAGGTTGGACACTTCAGCATTGGCTTCATAATAAGCCGCCTGTGCCGACTGCAATGCAGTTGCAGCCTCATGATGCTGTTGCCGCAGTATTTCCAGCCCACTCTCGCTCTGTCGCAGCATTGCCATCTGCGACTCCAGATCCACACCGAGAGTACTGACATGGGCTTGTGACTGTTCCCAGCGAACGCTGGCCTCCCGGTGTTTCAAGAACCATAACTGGCCCTGGGCAAGCTTGAGACTTGATTGCAGTTCCTGATATTGCAGTGTAATGGCCGCCTGGGCTTCCAGCCGCGTAATCTGCTTACCCATCTCCTGGCGAATATCCTCAACCCGGAGCAGGTTTTCGCGGGTATCCCGCAAACGGGATTCCGTTTCCCGGCGACGCTCCTTGTATTTTGAAACGCCTGCCGCTTCCTCAAGGAAAACCCGCATTTCTTCAGGCCTTGCTTCTACAATGCGGGAAATCGTATTCTGGCCGATGATGGCATACGCCCGCCCGCCGAGCCCGGTACCAAGAAACAGATCAGCAACATCACGGCGCCTGACCACAGTATTATTGATGAAATAAGTGGACCCTTTATCCCGCTCAATGACGCGCTTGACTGCTATTTCAGCATATTGCGACCATTCGCCTGCGGCCTCTCCCCTGCTGTTGTCGAAAACCAGCTCGACACTGGCCCGTGAAGCCAGCTTGCGATTGCCCGAACCATTGAAAATCACATCGGACATGGATTCGCTGCGCATTTCCTTTGCACTGGACTCACCCAGCACCCAGCGTATAGACTCCATGACATTGGATTTTCCGCACCCATTGGGTCCGACAACACCGACCCGCTGGGCATGAAGATGCAGGGTGGTGGGATCGACAAAAGATTTAAATCCGGCAAGCTTTAGATGAGTCAGGCGCAATTGGAGAAGGTCTTGGCTATAATGACGCTTTTTTGATATCCCGATTTATACGGTAGCCCTTATGACTAGTCAACCCAGTAAAGCCTTGGAAACCTTCGACAACCCCAACCCAGGCCGTGATTTCCATATCCATATGGAGATTCCCGAGTTTACTTGCCTGTGTCCAAAAACCGGACAGCCGGATTTTGCCGTCCTGTATCTGGATTACATTCCTGACCAGAAATGCGTTGAACTCAAAAGCCTCAAGCTCTATATGTGGTCTTTCCGCGATGAAGGCTGTTTCCATGAGGCTGTTACCAACCGCATCCTGGATGACCTTGTCGCTGCTACTAATCCCAAATTCATGCGCCTGACTGCCAAGTTCTATGTACGCGGTGGTATTTTCACCAACGTAGTTGCAGAACACCGCCAGCCGGACTGGCAGCCACAACCTCGCGTTGAATTGTCCACATTTACAGCGCAATCGAATATTCGCGGTTAAGCTGCCCTCAACTTTCACGAAAGTCACCATCATGCCCGGACTGTTAACCCGTGCCCGTCAACTGATCTGGGCCATTGCTCGCAGTTTCGGGCCTTATGCACCTCTGGTGGTCATGAGCCTGGTCAGTCTGCTGGCCTTTACATTATCCCGGGCAGGATTGGTCGTCTGGCAACATGAACGCGTTGCAGCCGTCTCAAACTGGCAGGAAATCATGTTCAATGGCTTACGCGTTGACTGTATCCAGCTCGGCCTGATGTGGCTTCCGCCATTGTTATTGGCACCATTACTCGCCAACAGCCGGTTCTGGCGTAGCTGGCGCAACTTCACCTATGTCTGGGTCGTGTTATGTACCGGGCTGGTCATCCTGCTGGAAATCGCCACTCCCGCTTTTATTGCAGAATATGATGCCCGGCCCAACCGCCTGTTCATAGAGTATTTAAAATATCCCCATGAAGTCATGTCCATGCTTTGGGTAGGCTTCCGCGTACATCTATTTGCCGGCCTGATCGGCACCCTGCTGGCCATTCTTGCAATGGGGTGGCTGATGCGTCCATGGCTGAAACAGGAACAGCGCTGGAGCAATGTCGCGACCTGGATCACATGGCCTGTCATTTTCCTGCTGGCAGCATTGGTGATACGCGGCACGATCAGTCATCGCCCAGCCAACCCGGCCATGTTTGCGCTGACGACAGACTCCATGGTCAATAACCTGATCCTGGATTCGCCATGGTCGCTCATCCACGCCGTCTATAGCCTCAAGCATGAGAACAAATCCAGCGAAATATATGGCGAGTTGCCGGATGAGGATGTGTATCGCATCGTACGGGAAACACGAGCACAATTTGATCCCGCTTTCACCCCGGTTCCCAATGCAGATTTGCCAACTTTGGCGCAATTGACACCTACACGTACGCGAGAACGCCCGCTTAACCTCGTCATCATCCTCGAAGAAAGCCTTGGTGCGACATTTGTAGAATCCCTGGGTGGAGTACCGGTCACCCCCAATCTAGAGCGCCTGAAGGAGCAAGGCTGGTGGTTTGAACAACTCTACGCCACTGGAACTCGCTCCGTGCGCGGGATTGAAGCCGTAGTCACTGGCTTCCAGCCCACCCCTGCACAGAGTGTGGTCAAACTATCGCTCTCCCAACGGCACTTTTTCAGCCTGGCGTCATTATTGAAGCAACGCGGCTACGATACTGAGTTCATCTACGGTGGCGAGTCTCATTTCGACAACATGAGCGGCTTTTTCATGGGCAATGGTTTCCAACGTGTGCAGGAGCAGAAGGATTATGTCGATCCTGTCTTTGTCGGTAGCTGGGGAGCATCGGATGAAGACTTGCTCAACAAAGCCCATGAGGAAATCAGTGCCAGTCATGCCAGTGGCAAGCCATTCTTCACCCTGGTGTTTACCTCCTCCAACCATGCTCCGTTCGAGTTCCCGGATGGCCGGATAGAGTTATATGACCCGGTCAAGGCAACAGACAACAATGCCGTGAAATATGCAGACTATGCGTTGGGACAGTTCTTTGACAAAGCACAGAAAAGCGCCTACTGGAAAGACACCCTGTTCATTGTAGTGGCAGACCATGACATTCGTGTCCACGGTCACAATATGGTCCCAATTGAACATTTCCATATTCCGGCATTGATACTGGGGGCGGATATAGAACCACGTAAAATCAAGTCAGTGGCCAGCCAGATCGACTTACCTGTCACGGCATTATCCCTGATGGGGATTACAGCGCAGCATCCCATGACTGGGAGAGACCTGAGCCGAGAGCATGGCGACACACAGGGCCGCGCAATGATGCAGTTCGAGAACAACTTCGCCTGGATGGAAGGCAATAAGGTCGTTGTATTGCGTCCCGGCAAAACACCGACCCATGGCACCTGGGATCTTGCAGCCAGGCACTTCAGCCAGCACGAGCCAGCCAGTCAGGACCTGGAGTTTGAAACCCGGGCACTGGCCAACTCGCTTCTGCCTTCCCTGCTTTACCGAGAGCGTCGTTACCATCTTCTCGAAGACTCACCAGGCACAGAATAACCACTCGCTCTATGAATATCGATCATAAAAATCCAGGCCGAGAAGCCTCACATGCTTCCGGTAACCTAACTCGCCAGCCTCAACCACGCATGTTGACCTGGGAGATCATCCGCAAGGGGTTGAGCTATATCCTGAAAGGCAAAATGGTCCTGCATGACAGCCATTTACCGCTGGTGGCACATGATATTCCGCTGGACTTTGCCGGTGTTGGCGTAGCTGCTTCCGATGATCCTGCGGTAGACCACTATATCCTGCAACACCTCACTGAACTCGGCATACGACAAGTACGACTGGACTTCAGCTATGCTGATATTGACCATCATGCCGCGCGCTTGCTGGATGCCCTGTTGAAAAATGGTTTCAACGTCCTGTTGCACCTGGTTCAGCCATTTGATGCCGCCATCAACATGGAGGACATTGCCGCCCAGGAGACATGGCGGACATTCCTGCAACAAGTGCTGGCGCTGTATGGCCATCAGATCGCCATGGTTGAAATCGGCTCAACGATCAATCGCAAGCGCTGGGCCGGATATACCCCTCAGGGTTTTCTCAAGGCCTGGGAAATCGCGCATGAGGAAGTCAGGAAATACAAAATCAAGCTTGCCGGCCCCAATATCAGCGATTTTGAACCGCTATACAATATCGGCCTGCTGGATATCTTCCAGCAACGCAAGCAATTGCCGGATGTGCATACCAACAACTTGTTCTGTGAACGTACGACAGAACCTGAACGCTACGATCATCGCATCCTCAAAGTTCCCAAGGCCACGGCTCTCAAGTTCAACCTGATCAAGAAAGCCCGCCTGCTGCACAAGATCACTCGCGACCACGGCGTGCAGGAAATGGTATCTCCCGCTGCGTTCTGGACCCTGCCCCGCATTCTGCGCCTGCTTCCTGACGGAGAACAGAAACAGGCAGACTATCTTGCCCGCTACATGATTCTCTGTGCCGCATCCGGGGCATTACGCCAGGCATTCTGGGGGCCGCTGATCTGTTACCGGGAAGGATTGATCGATGATGGCAGCAACAGCTACCCGGCGCTCGAACGCATCACGCACTATGCCAGCGTGACCGGCCAGATGGAAAATTTCCGTCCGCGCCCCAGTTTCCATGCAATGAAGACCTTTGCCCACCTGATCCCGGGGCGGCATTATGCAGGCTTGTTGCGCAACAAGCACGGACTGGAAATTCATGTATTCAGCAACAATGAAACCGTGCTGCATGCCGTATGGACCACTAACGGCAAGGGTGCTGTACTGGCAGATCATTATCATCTGGAAGACCTGCAGCTTGCGCAATATACCAGCCGTGATGGCGAATTGCTGGCCAGCCAGCCCGGCCTTGCCAGCGAATCCCCGATTTATATCTCCTGGCCCCTGGGAAGGAAAATCAGCTTGAAAACAGAAAAAAAACTATTTGCCAATCTGTCCATCCAGCGACATGCAGAAAACCGCAATCATCATGTCTATCAGGATGCCGAATGGCGTGGTATTTTTGTCGCAGGCAGTGATAACGAGGTAACCCTACTGCAGCAGGCGTTGCATCCTTCCCAATTGGGAGCTCCCCCCAAGGAATCCATCCTGCGCAAAGCACGTAATGCCATCTGGACAATTCCCGATCCGCGCGATCCATCCCAAAAACTGGTCGTCAAGCAGCCGGTAAAGATGCATCTGCATAAAAAGCTGTTTGACCAATTCAAGCTATCCAAGGCCAAACGCAGCTGGAACGGCACCAATGAGCTGCTGAGACGTGGTATCAGTGCAGCCCCTCCTGTCGCCTACCTCGAAAAGCATGGAGATAGGACATTGCTGCAGAACTACTACATCTGCGAATTCGTCGACACCGATTTTTCCATTCGCGACATCTTTGGTGCCTTCAATGAAGGCCAAAACTCTTATAAAGGCGTCACTGCAGAGCATATCTACCCAGCACTAACCAATTACTTGCTGAACATGCACACACGCGGCGTGTTTTTCCGTGACCTGTCCGGTGGCAACATTCTGGTCACGAAACAAACTGACGGCACCCTGGACTTCTCGCTCATTGATACCAACCGCGCGCATTTCTACAATCATGCCACTCCCCTTGCCCAACGGCTTTCTGACCTGACACGGGTATGCGTCAAACTGCCCTGGAGCAGTCGCCACCAACTGGTAGGCCTATACCTCAAGGCACTGGGTCTGGAATTCGGCTGGCGTCAGCGCTTGCCATTCCACCTGTATGATTTCAAGGTAGGCATGAAAAAACGTGTTGGCCGTAAAGCCCTGAAACGCCTGTTCAAGAAAAAATGAGGTTTATTTCGAGAATATGTCCGGAAAGCGTTGACAGGCATAAGACGGATCATTAATATAGCGGCTCTTTTTCGGGGGTATAGCTCAGCTGGGAGAGCGCTTGCATGGCATGCAAGAGGTCAGCGGTTCGATCCCGCTTATCTCCACCAAAAAAAGACATTTGTACTTGTACAAGTGTCGACGATAAGTCCCCATCGTCTAGAGGCCTAGGACATCGCCCTTTCACGGCGGTAACCGGGGTTCGAATCCCCGTGGGGACGCCAAAATAAAAAACCCGATGCAATCTGCATCGGGTTTTTTATTTACCGTGTTATCGAAATACCCAACCTGATCTGCGTATCCCTGTCCTTGTTGTAATCCAGCAAGGTTTCGCCATAGCCAGAGAAAAGCTGCAAATGTGCAAAAGTACCGGTGCGTGACAAAATACGGTCACTCAATGGGTATGAAATATCCAGTTGTCCTGTTGCATACCCTCGTGTTCCCTGGCGATAAAGACCAGTCAGCATCAGGCCATCTTCCCGCCCATAACGCAATTGCCAATCCACATAGCCGCGATAATGGGTAATGTCCGGGTTCTCATCCTTGTCGAGATACGTATAAATCTTGGGAGAAAATGTCAGGCGCTTGCCATTGGCAAGGTCAATATCCCAGCTTGGACGTACATAAGCGATATTGAGCGAACGCGAATCCACTCCGCCCTGCCCGTTGGACTCATGCTCCACCCCGATCCGCCATACATCCGGTAACACGCCACGCGATGCGCCAGCCCAGCGGTAAAAAATTCCGGGGCGGTAACTGGTGTCGCGGAACGGGCTGGAATCGCCCCCAATATCCCATAGCGTAGTCTGGGTATAGCTGAAGTAAAGGTTACTGAGGAAAGGCGCATATTGCGCAATTGATCCCTTGGGTTCGAATGGCCGGTATTTGAAGCTGATCTGGAAGCGCGCGTCGGCGCCATGGTCATCCCCGTGCCCGAACAGGAAATAAATCGGCTCCTCCGGGCTCAGGGCAGGCTCATCATCCGGTGCCGCAATTACCACCTGCGGCGCGGCATTCTGGCTGCCGCCATCATCTGGCTGGGATTCTTCTGCCTGTAGATCCTTGGATTGCACGATGGCAGCTGTCCCCGAGTTTGTACTCGCGAGCAGGAGCACAGTATTGGAAGGCTGCTCCACCAGCTCGGCGCGCACTATGCCGGCAAAATCCTGCTTGGGGGTACCTCGATAAACACGGCTGCTGGCACTAGCATTGTCAGTCTCCTGCAAGACCAGCTCCACTTCATCTGAAGCGCCGCTTCCAGCAAGGTGAAGTTTCACCGTAGCCGGCCATTGCGCAACACTCTCGGGTTTCACAAGCCTGAAGCCAAGACTCTGCCCAATATTGATCGCCTCGCCCTCCGAGGCCATCATCCATTGATCGTCCGCCAATGCAGACCACGAACAAAGCGCCATCATGACACCTGTCATGGCACTAGTAGAAAATCGGGTAAATAACATGTTGATTCCTGATACTGAATAGCTCAATCAGCACTATAACCGCCTGACAAGTATCAGGACAACTACCCGTCAACCTGGGACATCAGCATGCCTGACTGCCACAATCCGCTGCAATATTGCCGGATTTGGCGGCAATTGCAGCATGCCAGCTTCATAAGCCAGCACATTCAGCATGGGTGCAAACACCTCCACCAGCTCATTATCCTGCAACAGGAAATCCGGGTTGGCTGGACGGCCGTACTGTTCATGACCTTGCATAAAGGTTTCGTAAATCAAGATGCCACCCTCAGCAAGGCTGGAAGCCAAGACTGGCAACAAAGGCCGATGCAGGTAACGACAAACCAGAATAGCATCAAACAGCTGGCCAGGATATGGCCACTGGCCGGTTTCCAGGTCAGCAACCTTGATGCACACGGACGGGCTTGCCTGCTTGAGCGCATGTAAGGCATCTGCATCCCGGTCTACCGCTTCCACACTGTACCCCTGCCCCGCCAACCAGCTTGCATTGCGGCCGTGCCCTGCGGCAAGATCCAATATCCGCCCTCCCGGCCTGACATGATGAATATGCTGCACAAGCCAGGCAGAAGGTGGTGAAAGAGGCTGCATCTCAATCCTCTAATATATGGATATGGCGGGACTGCAAGCGGATACCAACCGGCTGTTGAATTGCCAGCGGCTCGGTAGCGGGATATTGCAATGCCAGCATGTCTTCTGTACCGGGTAACGCAACCGTCACCAGCCACTCATCACCGAGGCGAATCAGGTTGTGAACCGTTCCCCTGAGCGTACTGTCTGCCTGCTGGGATGGCTGCAGTGCCAATGCAGTCTGTGGCAGGCACCAACGCTGCACGCTGCCCAAAGGAAGCGCGCGTGGCAATGACAACGTCTGCTCCCCCAACGCAATGACGGCCTGCCCGGACGCACTACTCAGCACCCTACCCGTCAATATATTGCGAACACCCATGAACTCAGCCACGCGGCGATTGCGTGGAAACTGCAATACTTCTGCTGGCGTGCCATGCTGCAATATCCGGCCGTTGTCCATTACTGCCAGCCGGTCTGCCAGCAAGCTGGCCTCAGCGAGATTATGCGTGACCAGGATCATTGGGATACCCAGCTGTGGCTTGAGTTCAGCCAGCGTGAGATACAGTCCTTCGCGCGTGATACTGTCGAGCGCAGAGAAAGGTTCATCCAGCAACAAAATGCTGGGTTGGGCTGCCAGCGCCCGCGCCAGGGCCACACGCTGCTGCTGCCCTCCGGAAAGCTCGGACGGTTTGCGCCGGGCCAATGAGGCAAGCTGCACTTTTTCCAGCCATTCGCCAGCCCGGTTGATCTGCTCCTGCCTGGGTAATGTATGCAGCGCTGCCCGCACATTATCCAGCGCCGTCATGTGGGGAAACAATCCGTAGTGTTGCGGCACATAGCCGATACTGCGTTGCCGTGGAGACAATGCTGTCTTGCCACTGAACCAGGTCATGCCATTGAGGCTGATTTCACCCGAAGCCGCATGTTGTAAACCTGCAATCATGCGCAGCAGTGTAGATTTACCACAGCCGGATGGCCCGACAATGGCAAGCAACTCCCCGGCCACACAATCCAACGCTACTTCCAGCGCAAAAGGACGAGCCTGGCTGATATCCAGCCTGAATTCAGAGGTCATGATAACTGCCTCGGCGTCCAAAGCGCCGGGAAAGACTGTTGGCCAATGCCAGGACAATAATGGAGAACACCAGCAGCATCAGCGACATATTGCCTGCTGCTGCAAAATCCAGGGCCTGGACCCGGTCATAAATACTGATGGCAATAGTCTTGGTTTCTCCTGGCAGGCTGCCCCCCACCATCAATACGACCCCAAACTCTCCCAGCGTATGGGCAAACGTCAGCACAATCGCAGTCACAATCCCAGGCCAGGCCAGCGGCAATTCCACCGTCAGCAGGCTGCGTAACGGCGACATGCCGCAACATGCAGCGGCATCACGCACCTCCTGCGGGATGGATTCAAACCCCCGCTGGATAGGCTGCACGGCAAAGGGAATATTGACAATGATGGAGGCCACCAACAGTCCGGAAAAATGAAATACCAGCAAATGGCCAGTCCACTGCATCAGCCATTGTCCAAGCCAGGATTGGCTGCCCAGCCCGACAAGGAGGTAATAACCAACCACCGTAGGTGGCAGCACCAACGGCACAGCAAGTAACGCTTCGATCACGGGTTTGCCCACACATTGGCGATAGGCCAACCAACGCGCCACCAGCAGGGCCAATGGCACCAGCACCAGAATTGTCATGATGCCAAGCTTGAGTGACAGTCCGAGGGCAATCCAGTCCATGCCGCTCTACTCTCCCGGCAACGCAAAACCGTATTGACGGAACACTTCGCGTGCAGCTGGCTGCTGCAGGAATTCATAGAATGCCTTGGCACCAGCCTTGGCGTTTTTCAGCAGTACCATGCGCTGACGTTGCGGACTATGCCAGCTTTCCGGAATTTCTGCATATTTCACGGTATTGGCCAGTTGAGGAGACTTGACGAGAGAAAGCGCCACGATACCACCGTCAGTAGAACCGCTGATGGCAAATTGTGTCGCTTGGGCCACATTCTCTCCCAGCACCAGCCTGGGTTGAATCTGCTCCCACACGCCGGCATGTTTGAGTACTTCTACGGCACGGCGTCCATAAGGCGCATGCTCGGGATTGGCAATCGCAAAACGCTGCAGCTTGCCAGCGTTCAGGGCTGCCTGTAATCCCTTGAGTTCAGCATCAACATCCAGGGATGACTGCTTAGGTGCCACAATCACCAGGTGCCCTGTCGCGTACAATACCCCCTCATCCTGCGTGAAGCCGCCCGAATTCAACCTGAGCACATAATCTTCATCAGCAGAGAGGAACAGCTCAAATGGTGCGCCATTGCTGATCTGCGTAGTAATCGCACCTGATGCCGCATACGTGATGGCAGGTTTTTCATTGCCTTGTTTTTCATATACCTGGGATAACGCTTCCAGTGCAAACTTGAGATCCGCTGCAGCAGCCACACGAGCAGGTTCAGCTTGGGCAGCCTGGGTCAGTACCAGGCCAAATGACAATAACAGGCATAAAGCCAAGGATTTCATGATATATGCTTTCACTTGATGGAAATGAGATGATTAAATAATCAGCACCCGCATTATTTACCAAGAAATATAACGAAAAATATATAAGCTGACCAGTAGAAAATATGTCGACGCATGCAGATACCCTTCATCACCAGGCAACCCTGGAATGGCGCGAAGGACAACCCTATTCCCCGGTTTTCGGGGATGTCTATTTTTCCCGCGACAGCGGCCTGGATGAAACACGCCATGTATTCCTGCAACATAACCAGCTGCAAGAACGCTGGCAATGCCTGCAACAACCCTGTTTCACGATTGTGGAAACAGGTTTCGGCACCGGCCTGAATTTTCTTTGCGCCTGGCAATTATGGGAACAAACGGCACCAGCCGATGCACGCCTGCATTTTGTCAGCGTGGAAAAATATCCACTTTCTCATGAAGACCTGGCACGCGCCCTGGCTTTATGGCCGTCACTGGGCAGTTATCGTGACGCCCTGCTCGCGCAATACAAGCAGATCGTGCCCGGATGGCAGCGGCTGGTGTTTGCATCAGGCAAGGTTCAGCTCATCCTGATTGTGGGAGATGTGCTGGACTGCCTACCGCGACTGGGTGCTCATGCGGATGCCTGGTTCCTGGACGGCTTCGCCCCATCCCGCAATCCCGACATGTGGCAGCCGGCATTATTCAGCAACATGGCTGCCCATTCACATGCCGAGACTACCTTTGCCACCTTCACCAGCGCCGGCATAGTCAAGCGAGGTTTGCAGGCAGCCGGTTTTGAGGTGCATAAGGTAGCAGGCCATGGCCGCAAGCGCGAAATGTTGTGCGGACGCTTCACGAAAAATAAAAGATTGGCACCACAGCCCGGACGAGCCATCGTCATCGGTGGCGGCATTGCCGGAACGGCCACCAGTCGCGCGTTGGCTGAACGCGGTTGGCAGGTGACACTCATGGAGCAGGAAAATACCGTGGGTCAAAAAGCCTCCGGCAACCCACTAGGCGTGCTCTATCCCAAGCTCACCCGGCAGGATGTGCCATTGGGACGCTTGTCGCTCAACGGTTATTTGCACAGCCTGCGCCTGCTACAGCTTCTGGGCCTGCAGCAACAAGGACAGCATGATCGCTGCGGCATGCTGCAACTGGCCTATGATGAGCGGGAACAGGAGCGCTGCGACACTATCGCAGCCCAGGGTTATACGCCGGAGTTATTGCGCCGCGTCAATGCTGAAGAAGCCAGCCAGCTTGCCGGCACTGCCCTACTCCATGATGCGCTGTATTTCCCCGAAGCAGCTTGGGTCAGGCCGCGTGCCTATTGCGAGGCCCTGGCCAGCCACCCCAGCATCACAACCATGTTCACGACCCATGCCAGCAGGCTGCAACAGACCCCGGATGGATGGCAAGTCTGGAGCCAGCACACTCTATTAGCCGAAGCAGAAATCGTCATTCTTGCCAACGCAAACCAGATCATGGACTTCTCACAGAGCGCCCACCTTCCCTTGTCCGCAGTACGCGGCCAGGTCAGTCAATTACAGCCGCTGACCGATACGCCACCCCTGCGCACCCTCCTTTGCTCCGATGGCTATATTGGTCCACTACTGCCGGATGGCTATTGCCTGGGCGCAACTTTTACACCGGATGACCATGACACATCCGTGCGCGCGGCAGACCACGAACTGAACCTCGCCATGCTGGCACGCACTGCGCCTGAGCTGTATGCAAGCCTGATGCCGCAGATTCCTCAAGGTCGCGCGGCCATACGCTGCACCAGCCCCGACTACCTGCCCCTGGTCGGCCCTCTGTTTGACTATGCGCAACTGCAAGCCAGGCCGCCGCGCTACACAGCCGACCCCGTTTCCAGCCTGCCCTGGCTACCCGGCTTATACGTCAATACCGGTCATGGCTCCAAGGGCCTGACCACAGCCCCTCTCGCAGCCGAGATACTGGCTTGTGCCATCAGTGGCGAACCTGCTCCCGTGGATACAGCTTTGCTGGCTGCCCTGGACCCCAACCGTTTTGCGCTGCGCCAGTATGGGCTGAAACGCCTGGTACAGGGCCTTGCCTGCTATCCTGCCCACATCATGGAATGCCAGCAGGATGCCTCAATCTAGACTGCCTTATCCGGCACTACCCTTCTATGGTTTAATGCTGCCATGAACCCAGACCAGCTATTTCACTCCGCCCTGGAAGCCCATCGCCAGGGTCAGCTCCCCCAGGCAGAACGTCTTTATCGTCAGTTGCTGGCAGCCATGCCGCAACATGCCCATGGCCAGCACTATTTAGGTGTGCTTTGCCATCAGTGCGAACGATATCAGGAGGCCATTGAACATATCAGCGCCGCTATCCGCCTGCTGCCCGGCAATCCGGACCAGCACAACAATCTCGGGCTGGCGCTGCGTGCCAGTGGACAGCTTGAAGCTGCCATTCATCAATTCCAACAGGGGCTAAAATTGGCCCCCGATGATAACGATTTGCGGCAGAACCTGGCAGCAACACAACTTGCTGCCGACCAACCCGAAGCAGCGCTCCTCACTTATCGTGAAGCACTGCGATGCGCCCCTCAGGATGCAGACATCAGGACTGGCCTGCACCACGCATTGCAAGCGCTGGGCAACCATGCCCAGAAATCAGGCAATTTTCCCCAGGCAGCGCAATGCTTTCAGGAGCTGATGCAACTGGAGCCCGGAAATGCTGCGTGGCATTACAACCTGGGCAACGCATGGCGGGAGCAGGGACAGGCAATGCAGGCCGCCGCCTGCTACCGCCAGGCCCTAATTCTGGCCCCCGCAGATGCGGATATTCATAACAATCTGGGCAATGTATTGCGGGAATTACAGCAACTACCCGAAGCGATTGCCTGCTATGAACGCGCGCTTGAACTCAATCCAGAACTATTCCATGCCAGAGTACATCTGCTCCACCAGCGCCAGCACGCTTGTGACTGGCGTACACTTGATGAAGACATCCACGAAATCAGGCGCTGGGTACGCGAATTTCCCGATGCGCAGGTTTCTCCTTTTGCCTTTCTCGCGATGCCCGGGACTACCCCACAGGAACAATTGCAATGTGCCAAACAATGGACCCAGTCACGCCATGGCAAACTGTTAGGCAGCCCCCCTCTTTCCAGCAGGACTACACGCAACAAGGACAAGCTGCATATCGGCTATCTGTCCTGCGATTTCCGCCTGCACCCGCTGGCCTCGCTTGTGACTGAAATGCTGGAACGACACAACAGGGACAACTTCAGTATCAGCGCCTACTCCTATGGCATAGATGATGGAACACCAGCACGTAGGCGCCTGATGCAAGCAGTCGACAATTTTGTCGATATCCGCCCGCTATCAATCCAGCAGGCAGCACAACGCATCCATGCTGACCATGTAGACATCCTGATCGACCTGACCGGTTATACACAGGCCAGCCGCAGCGCCATCCTGGCCTTGCGTCCGGCTTCCATCCAGGCATCCTGGCTGGGCTTTCCCGGTACTATGGGCGCCACTTTCGTGGATTACCTGATCTCAGATGCCATACTGACGCCAGCCACAGCACAAGCAGACTATGCAGAAAAACTGGCATTGTTGCCGCACGCCTACCAGCCCAACGACACCCAACGACCAGTCGCCGACACTCCCAGCCGCGCGGCCTGTGGCCTGCCGGAACAGGGTTTTGTCTATTGCTGCTTCAACCAGAGCTTCAAGATCACGCCCGAAGTGTTTGCCTGCTGGATGCGCCTGCTGCACCACCAGCCTGGTAGCGTTCTCTGGTTGCTGGAGAGTAATACAACTGCCAGTGCAAACTTGCGCCAGACAGCGACATCGCACGGCATTGACCCAGGGCGGCTGATATTCGCCCCGCGCATCCCGCTCGATCAGCACCTTGCACGCCATGCCCATGCCGATCTGTTCCTGGACACACAGCCGTATAACGCCCATACCACAGCCAGCGACGCCTTGTGGATGGGTGTCCCGCTCCTGACCTGCCAGGGAACATCATTCGCCAGCCGTGTGGCAGCCAGCCTGCTGCACGCTGCAGGCCTGCCGGAACTCATCACCAGCAGCCTGGCAGACTACGAAGCCCTGGCGCGGAAACTTGCCTCATCCCCTGCGCTGCTACAGCAATATCGCCAGCACCTGCTGGCTGCCCGCACTTCATCACCCCTGTTTGATACTCCCGGCTTCACACGCGACCTGGAAACGCTCTATCGCACATGGTGGCAGGCGCACTGCAACACCTGAAACCCAGGCATTCAGCCTTACTACCGGATAAAGACACAGTTTATAATACTCAACATGAATCCAGACCTGAACAAATTACAGCCCTATCCTTTCCAGCGATTACGCGACCTGTTTGCAGGCGTAACGCCCAATGCGGAATATGCCCACATCAATCTCTCCATCGGTGAACCCAAGCATGCGACACCAGCGCTGATTTCCTCTGCACTCGCAGACAATCTTGCCGGGCTCGCCAGCTACCCGACCACCCTGGGCATAGCCTCCCTGCGCAACACCATTGCCCAGTGGCTGTCCAGGCGTTACCAGATTCCGGCATTGAATGCAGAGACTGAAATCATCCCAGTCAACGGCAGCCGGGAAGCACTGTTCGCATTTGCCCAGACAGTGATAGACAGCAGCCGTCCACAACCCATCGTCATCAGCCCCAACCCTTTCTACCAGATTTATGAGGGTGCAGCCTTTCTTGCCGGTGCAGAGCCTTATTTTCTCAACACATTGCCTGGCAACGACTTTGCCATGGAGTTCAACACCGTCCCGGAAAGTGTGCTGCAACGCACGCAACTGGTGTATGTCTGCTCCCCCGGCAACCCTTCCGGCAAAGTACTGACACTGGATCAGTGGCGTGAAATCTTCTCGCTGTCTGATCGTTATGGCTTTGTCATTGCAGCCGATGAATGCTATTCAGAAATCTATTTTGATGAAACCAACCCACCACTGGGCGCATTGCAGGCCGCCCGCCTGCTCGGCCGCGACTATACACGGCTGGTGGTATTCAGCTCGCTCTCCAAACGCTCCAACGTACCCGGCATGCGTTCCGGTTTTGTCGCAGGCGATGCCCAGCTGCTGGAAAAATTCCTGCTCTACCGCACTTATCACGGCTGCGCCATGAACCCGGCAGTGCAGGCTGCCAGCGCAGCAGCATGGCAGGACGAAGTGCACGTGGTGGAAAACCGCCGCCTGTATGCAGAAAAATTCGCCACCGTCACGCCGATACTGCAGGAAGTGCTGGATGTCGAACTGCCAGATGCTGCCTTCTACCTCTGGGCCTACACCAACCAGTCAGACACTGATTTTGCCTTGCAGTTGTATCGCGACTATAACGTCACCGTGCTGCCCGGCAGCTTCCTCGCGCGTGAAGCACATGGCGTCAATCCAGGACAAGGATTTGTCCGCATTGCGCTGGTAGCATCATTGGCAGAATGCGTAGAAGCCGCCGAGCGTATCCGGCACATGCTGCAATCATAGAAAGTAGGCAATCAATCAAGTTTGACTATTTGATTCAGTACCCCAGACGAAATGAAACGGTTATATGATGCAGTTTAATTTTACTGTTTGAGAAAGCTGGAGCTGGAGTAGCTCGCTCCGCTCCTAATGATTTACAGTAACTTTTGAGATTTATTATGTAGTGTCATTATCTGCAAAATTAGGGTGCGCCATAATATTTAAAAATAATGAAATCAATCATTTACAAAACAACAACCAGTTTATACACCCCAGAGGTGCATTTCTCGTGCATTTTTAGGGTGTCTACTTTTAGTTGGGCATCAGGAAGAGACCATGTTTGTTTTTGAGATCACCATCCCTGGCACATGGCTCGACTCGGATGACAGAGACTGGGCTTGGCGAGTTGAGGGACAGCTTCGCTCTCTCGAGTCTCAGTTCTTTGAGGCCAACGCGGCGCTCAATTTGTTCGCCAGTGTCCAGTCGATCCGCCCCTCCTTCGCAGGTCGAGAAGTTTGGGAGCGTGACTCGCAGCGTCGTGCAGAGATTCAACGCGCAGTCGAACAAGAACTTGGCGGTCGCATGTCTCATGAAGATTGGGAGGCGATTCACTTCGAGGCAGAGGTCCGCTTCAAGCGGGAAAAGTGGTCTAACGGTGGCATCCCTCGTGAGTTTGAACACAACCTGCCGTTTATCTATGCGCGCGCGTTTCTGTACGCCCTCGATGCATTCGATAAGTTTCTTGGCGTGCTAGCAAAGGAGCCGGATGTCCCCCTGAGGGTTGCTGAACTACACGAGCAGATCGCCGCAAACTTTCCGGATCTTCGTGGAGTCCGTAATACATCTCAGCACCTTGAAGACCGCTCAAGAGGGCTCGGAGCAGGAAGAAACCCACAACCGCTTGAGCTGAAGCCCATTGCAAACAATCTCATCAATGCTCCAGGAGGCGCACTTGTGCTTAATTGCCTGAATGGCTCCAAATATGGTTCCACTATGGCCGATGGGCACTACGGGGAAGTTGATGTCTCGCCAGAATCAATGCAACGTTTGCAATCTGTTCTTCACGAGTTGCTATCTCTTTTCAAGTGGCACGGTCCGAAGCGGCACGCGCCAAGCGCCTGATGCCCAACCCGTCATTGCAGCGGACCGCCTACGGCGGCCTCTGAATTCCAACGTTATGTGCCAAAGGAGTATCGCTATTCATTCCGAGAACCCACATATCAAGCAACTGTTTGTACTGGTTACCGCATCACTTGCTAAAGGCTTATCCGCCCTTGCCAATGGAAAAAGTACTTATAGTGCATCGGCCATGGAGAAATACTCCCAAGATATATTTGGACGGGTTGCAGAAATTGACAATGCGTTTAAAAATATAAATATCACACTTGAGTACCTTGGTAAAAATACATACACAAATTCCGAATATAGCTTTTCCGAGCATCATGCACTACACGTCGAGAATTTTTTACTTAGGCTAACTAGTGTGGTAGACCGCTCCTACCTATTAGCCGGATCAACCATGCTCATGGAAAACAGCAACATTGAACGACTTGGAGGAAATGGGAGAGTGTATAAAGAGCTAAAGGATTTCTCTCCAAGCTCTTCTGAGATATTAAAAAACATGGAAGATGCTATAGGCCATCTGCGAGAGCCTAGAAACAAAGTGGCTCACCAAGCCGGTTATTCCAGTAAAAATCTATGCATTTTACAAGCAATTGAAAATTCAAAAATTGAGTCTATTTCAATAAAGCAAATTACAGACACAATGTCATACGACGACATCAAAGAACTCGTAATAGCTGACTCACTTGAGAAACTTCAAAGTGCCGCCTCAGCTCTGGATGGCCTCGTTACCGAGCTGATTAATAGCTTATCTTTTGTCTATTCCGGCCTGCTAAAAGGCACATAACAACTGGTTCAAATCACTCGCTTCGCTCGCTGGGACGGGCTAAAGCCCGCCCCTTAACCAAACGTTAGGAAACACCTGCGATGTAGAACATGTTCCAGTAAGCCGTGGATGGTTCGGCCATCCCAGTCTCGTTGTTTTCGTTATTTGTCAGCCTTGTGAAATAATGGGATCAGACTCAATTTCTCCTGCGACCCTTGTCATGCCGGACTTGATTCGGCATCTTTCTGTATTCCAGCATATCCACGAGATTCCGGCTCAGGGGCTGGGATGACAAAGATATTACAGCTAATCGACATAGCCAAAGAGTCGGATTTGTTCGATCTCATATACCAAGAGTTGTACTATCAGCTAGCTTTACTAGCTATCAGGAACTCCTCAATCATCCGCCCTGCTTGCGCATATAGGCTCTCACTCAGGCAATCCAGCATCATGGTGTCGTCCATGCCTCGCAGCCAGGTGAGCTGGCGTTTGGCAAGCTGCCTTGTCGCGGCGATGCCCTGCTCCCGCCATTCATCTGCGTCAATATTGCCTGCGATATATTCCAGCGTCTGCCGGTAACCCACGCAGCGCATGGAGGTCATATCCGGGTGCAGGTCGGGATATTTTTTCAATAAGCCTTGTACTTCTTCCAGCAAACCACCTTGCATCATGGCGATAAAGCGTTCGGCAATGCGAGCATGCAGCACGGCACGCTCGGAAGGTTGCAGGGCGATCTTGAGTAATTGGTAAGGCAGGGTTTCCAGCGATTGCTGCTGGTGCAGGGCGGCCATGGTCTGCCCGGTCAGCCGATAGACTTCCAGCGCGCGTTGTATGCGTTGCGAATCTGCTGGCTGCAAACGTGCGGCGGTTTCCGGGTCGATGGCAGCCAGTTTGGCATGCATGGCTGGCCAACCGATTTGCTCCGCCTCTTTGTCCAGTGCTGCGCGTATGCCGGCATCAGCCTCCGGCAGGCCGCTCAGGCCTTGCTGCAAGGCGCGAAAGTACAGCATGGTGCCGCCGACAAGCAATGGCACTTTGCCCCGGGCGGTAATCTCCGCCATCAGGCACAAGGCATCGGCACGGAACTGCGCGGCGGAATAGGCCTGCAAGGGGTCAATCACATCGATCAGGTGGTGCGGCGCGCGTTGCAATATTTCCGGCTCAGGCTTGGCTGTGCCGATATTCATGTCCCGGTAAACCAATGCGGAATCCACACTGATGATTTCCAGCGGCAGGGATTGCACCAGCTCTACCGCGAGGCCGGTCTTGCCACTGGCGGTCGGCCCCATGAGGAAAATGGCAAGAGGCAAAGGGTTCGATATGGATGACATGGCTACCCTACTTGCCACGCATGAACATCTTGTCCAGCTCAGCCATGGTGACCTGAAACCAGGTAGGACGCCCGTGATTGCATTGTCCTGAACGTTCAGTCGCTTCCATATCTCGCAACAGTGCATTCATCTCGGGAATGGCGAGGATACGATTAGCACGGACAGCGGCATGACACGCCATGGTGCCAAGCAATTCGTTGCGCCGCTCCGCCAATGCCCGGCTCGCACCATACTGACGCAAGTCATTCAGCACATCTCTTGCCAATGCAACTGCATCCGCATCTTTGAGCATCAGCGGCACCGAGCGTACCGCCAACGTCGTCGGGGACAGCACGGCAATATCAAACCCCAGTTGCGTCAGCCCATTATCCGGCAGTGATTGTTGCTCCTGCACAGTGGCAACCTCCAGTCGATCCGCATGGAAACTGACAGGCAGCAACAACGGCTGTGTAGGAACGCGGCTGGCATCCAGTGCATTCTTGAGTTTTTCGTACATGATGCGCTCGTGCGCTGCATGCATATCCACCACGATCAGGCCCAGCTTATTCTGGGCAAGAATATAAACACCATGAATCTGCGCCACGGCAAAGCCAAGCGGGAAATCCTGTCCAGCGTCATGCAGTGCTGGTGATACACCAACCTGTGGTGGCATAGGTAGCACATCAGCGGTATTGGCCCGCAGTGCTTCAGGAGATGAGGCTGGAGTACCAAACAATGTCTGGTAGAAACTACCGGATGACTCGCTCGCGCGTAAATCCATATTGCTCTGGAAGCGTGGGTAGCTAGCGGCAGTACTGATAGCCTCCGTCTCGCTTATCATGGCTAATTCGGGTGCCAGTGAGCTGGCAATCCCGACAGGGGCAGCCAGCACCTTGTTCAGTGCATGAAAAATGAAACGGTGTACGGATTGCCCATCACGGAAGCGTACTTCTGTCTTGCTGGGATGAACATTGACATCCACCAGCGCCGGATCAAGCTCCAGGAACAACACAAACACCGGGTGACGATCGTGGTGCAATACATCCTGGTATGCCTGGCGTATGGCGTGACTGATGAGTTTGTCTCGAACAAAACGTCCGTTGACATAGACATATTGCGTATCCCGCGCATGGCGGGAAAACGTGGGTTTGGCAGCCATGCCCCAGAATCTCAGCCCTGCTGCCGATTCATCCAGATAAAATGCTTTTGCAGCAAACTCCTTGCCCAGCACATCCTCAAAGCGTTTTTGCGCTTCTGCTGCTGCCAGGCGCATAGTGGCACGACCGTTATGCTGCAAGAGGAAGCTGACATCCGGGCGTGAAAGCGCGATGCGGCGGAAAGTTTCCTCGCAATGCCCGAATTCGGTATTTTCAGTCTTGAGAAATTTGCGCCGCGCAGGCGTGTTGAAATACAGGTCCTGGATATCAACGAGAGTGCCTGCATCCAGTGCAGCAGGCTCTATTTCTGTAATGAACGATCCTTCAGAAGTAATACGCCAGGCATGCTTCTCACTGGCGTGCGCGCTGATGAGCTGGGCGCGGGAAATCGCTGCGATACTGGCAAGCGCTTCACCACGAAACCCCAGGCTGGCTACACTTTCCAGGTCTTCCAGGCTGGCAATCTTGCTGGTGGCGTGGCGGGTCAATGCCAGCTGCAACTCTTCGCGCGCAATCCCGCAGCCATTGTCGCTGACCCGCATTTGCTTGATTCCGCCAGATTGCAGGACAACTGCAATATCCGTGCTGCCTGCATCCAGGCTGTTTTCCAGGATTTCCTTGAGCGCAGAAGCCGGGCGCTCGACAACTTCGCCTGCGGCAATCTGGCTGATTAACTGATCGGGGAGTAGCTTGATGGATGGCATACTGGGAAGCACCGGGGCTTGAAGACTATCAAGCGCCCTATTCTACCTCCTGCACGCCATACTACGCCAATCTAGAGTCCATCAATAAAGCGCAGGCCATATTTCTTGACATCGGTATCGGCCACCACCTCTGACTCAAGACCGACTTTTTGTGCCAGCAGGTCCACGGGGACAAACTCGGGCGGCGCTACCAGCAAATCATCAGCAACCTGACGCAGGGCTTCTACCGCTTTGCCCTCTAAATGTGCATCGCGCCCTGCTTCGCTGCCAAATGTATCAAAAATCACATAGAGGTTTTCTGCCGCCTTGAAGGCATACCAGGTTTTGGTTTCATCCTCATCCTTGACCACAGGCAGGGTTTGTTTCAGAAAACTTTCAAGCTCCTGGCGTTTTTCCGGACGTGCTTCCAGCTTGATGTACAGCGCATATTTACTCATTGCTATCTTCCTTGGTTACCGCATTCGCGTACTTTTGGTACGCACCTTTTATGCCAGCTTGGGTTACTGGCCGGGAATTTCCATCACGCCCTGACTTTGTGTAAATCGCCGGGGACAATGGATATTCCATTTCTCTTGTATTGTCACTCTCATATCTGAGTGCTTTTGCAGCAAAAAGTTTTACTCACTGATCCAGCCCTACTTCTCGACAACCCTAGTTTTGGCCAGAGGCGGATTGGCAGCCAGATATTTTTTTATCCCGGACAATATGGAACGCACCAGTTTGTCCTGATGTGCACTGTCATTCAGTTTACGCTCTTCCTCCGGATTGGTGATAAAGGCAGTTTCCACCAGAATCGAAGGCACATCTGGCGACTTCAGCACAGCAAAGCCTGCCTGCTCGACATGGCGTTTATGCAACGGGTTGATGGTTCCCATATGGTCAAGCACCAGCTTACCCATTTTGAGGCTGTCATTGATCGTGGCAGTCTGCGACAAATCAAGCAAGGTACGCGCAAGGTAAGGGTCCTTCACCCCGAAACTGACGCCCCCGATCAGGTCAGATTCATTTTCCCGCTGGGCAAGCAAACGCGCCATGGCACTGGTAGCACCGTTTTCCGACAATGCGAATACGGATGAGCCTCGCGCCTGCGCACTCAAGGCTGCATCTGCATGGATAGACACAAACAGATCAGCCTTCAGGTTACGTGCTTTCACCACCCGGCCATGCAAGGGAATAAAATAATCGCCATCACGGGTCAGTACACCACGCAGGTTCGGTTCCGCATCAATCGCAGCCTTGAGCTTCTTGGCGATTGCCAGTGTGACATTCTTCTCATATGACCCTCTCGCGCCCTTCGCGCCTGGGTCTTCACCACCATGACCGGCATCCACCGCGATCGTAATCATGCGTGCATCTGGTTTTTTATTGACGGATGGCGCCACAACCGCAGCGGGGTTGGACGTACCTGGCAACTCCGGCACCACTTCTGTCATCGTCGATGTTTCCGGCACAACAGAAACCTCGGGCACTGGCGCAGCGATGCTGTCTGGCTTGTCACGTTGTTCCAGCATTGCCATCACCGGGTCTTGTACCGGATAAATATCCAACACCAGCCTATGCTGATAATCACCTGCCGGAGGCAAAGTAAAAACCTGGGGCTTGATTTCAGCCTTGAGGTCCACCACGATGCGCACGACGCCCGGTTTGAAGTTGCCCACGCGTACCTGTTGGATATAAGGATCATTGGGACTGATTTTGTCGCTGATACTCTTGAGTACAGTGCCCAGTTCAACATTCTCCAGGTCCAGTACCAAGCGTGACGGATCCTTCAGCATCACCATCTGGTGGTTCACGGATTTACTGGTTTCCAGGGTCATGCGTGTGTAATCCGCAGCCGGCCATACGCGGACTGCGGATACTTGTATGGTTTCTGCTGCGCTGCCGGACAAGTGGCTGAATAACAGCACCAGAGCAAGCAAGCAGGCTAAGAAACGGTATTGAGTGTAGCGATACATTGGTTTCCTGAATCAGTATTGGCAGTGATCAGCACCCGCCTGCCTTGCCCTTCAGCATGCAGGTGGATATCAATATCAGGAGCAGGTAATAATGACTGCGCCTTTTCTGGCCATTCGACCAGACATAGGGATTCCGGGTTGAAATAATCTCTGAATCCGGCAGCATCCCATTCTTCCGGATCAATAAATCTGTATAAATCAAAGTGATATAAGTTTAATGTAGAAACCACATAAGGTTCAACCAGTGTATAGGTTGGGCTTTTCACCCGGCCTGTGTGTCCCAGAGCATGCAGCACCCCCCGCACCAGCGTGGTTTTGCCCGCTCCAAGATCACCGTGCAGGTAGATGTTCAGTCCCGGCACCAGTACTTGAGCCAGTTTTGCGCCCAATGCAAGTGTAGCTGCTTCATCCGGCAAGGTCAGTGTAAAATCGTCAGGCATATGTCTCAAATTCTAAACAATTTGCAAACTCTCGCGGCTGATATCAAACGCTGGGGGCTGGAACTTGGTTTTGGCCAGATCGGAATCACTGATACCGACCTCTCAGCTGCCGAACCACGCCACCGCGAGTGGCTGGAAAAAGGTTTCCACGGCGCCATGGATTATATGGCAAAACACGGCGAGAAACGCACTCGACCGGCAGAATTGGTACCCGGCACAGTGCGGATCATCTCTGCACGCATGGACTATATGCCGCCCGAAGCACGCGACAGCGAAGAAGTCATACAGGACTCCAACCTGGCCTTTATCTCTCGCTATGCACTCGGGCGTGATTATCACAAGGTACTACGCAATCGCTTGCAGAAGCTCAGTGAAAAAATTGCCGAAGCCATAGGCCCGTTTGGCTATCGTGTCTTCACCGATAGTGCGCCTGTGCTGGAAGTGGAACTGGCACAGAAAGCCGGGCTGGGCTGGCGCGGCAAGCATACCTTGCTGCTGTCACGCAGCGCCGGGTCCTGGTTTTTTCTCGGCGAAATCTATATTGATCTGCCATTGCCCGTGGATGAACCCAGTTCCGGCCATTGCGGCAAGTGTACCGCATGCATCGACATATGCCCGACCCAGGCCATTGTCGCGCCCTACCAGGTGGATGCGCGCCGGTGTATTTCGTATCTCACCATCGAATTGAAGGATAGTATTCCCGAACAATTGCGCCCCCTGATAGGCAATCGCGTTTATGGATGTGATGACTGTCAGCTGACTTGCCCCTGGAACCGCTTCTCTCACCTCACGGAACAACCTGATTTCCAGGTGCGCCACGGCCTGGACAATATCAGCCTGGTGGAGCTGTTCAGCTGGGACGAAGCCACATTCAAGGACAGGATGGCAGGCAGTGCAATCTACCGCATCGGCCACGTCCAGTGGTTGCGCAATATCGCTGTTGGCCTGGGCAATGCCAGGACAACGCCCGAAGTGGTACAGGCCCTGGAAGATCGCCGCCATGATCCTTCTGAGCTGGTACGGGAGCACGTAGCCTGGGCATTGAAACAGCATGAAATCCAGTCATGAGACTGGTTTCAAGCTCGGGGTATCGATTGTGCCACCTTGCAATTGAAAGGTAGCCATCAAAAGAAAAAGGCCCTGAAGGGCCTTTGATCATTATTGTGTCTTGCTGGTGCGCTGTGGTACTGCGGCTGGCTTGGGGTTTGCGTTCTTTTTTTCCAGAGCCTGCTTCTCTTCAGCTGTCAGCACTTTCATGACGCAGGTTTCGGTGCCATAACTGCCGCCGCTATCATCAGGCTCGAAATATTCCTTGCGGAAGCTCCATCTGTCCTTGCCTATTTTCTTGATCGTAGCAATGCCTGTGCTATGGTCAACATTGTTCTTTTTATCACGAATATTGAAGCTGATCGCCATGCGGTTACCCACCACAACAGCCTGCCCGTGATATACCGTGGAATTCACGGTTTCAGTTTCATAATAATAGGCGCCAAATTTGCCATGGCTGCTGACACGGTTCAATCTTAATGCCACCACCACGTCATAAGCACCAATTGAAGAGTTCTCACCTTTGCACTCATAAAGGCCAGTGTAATTCACTCCAGTAAACGTAGGTTTAGCTTGCACCAGGCTGGAAAACGCCAGCATGGCCGAAACAACAACTATTTTTTTCATTAGGGGAAACTCGGATTGTTGTAGCAATAACAATCTATTGTAACGCCTATATGCACCATCTCGACAAGACAAGGGGAAAATTTCATGCAGAATTCACTAAAGAGCATCTGCATGAGGGCCATTTTCCCTGAAATCCATGGGATTTTGTATTTGGTGATAGGTGCTTTAATATTAGGCCTGTCCGAAAAATCATTGCATCCCAGCCAGCACCGGTGATGCAGTGTCCAATATGTCAGTCCATACAAATAACAATTCATACCCAATTATGCTCAAACCTGCTGCCCTATGGCGTTATAGTATTTTCAACCTTATCCTGCTTGCGCTGCTCGCCCTCTGGTTCTGGCAACAAAACCAGGCCGTGCCATTGGCGGAGCCTGAACTTCCGGCCAACGGCAAACTTCATTGTGTCTCCTATGCCCCTTATTATGGCAAGGGAGAAACCCCTTTCATCGCATCCACCGTCGCAGAAAAATCCAGGATAGAAAAAGACCTGCGCCTATTGTCAGAACGATTCGATTGCGTTCGCACCTATTCTGTCAAACAAGGCCTGAATCATGTTCCTGAAGTGGCTGAAGCACTGGGCATGAAAGTATTGCTGGGAGCCTGGATCGGTTACCTCAAGCCCGAGAACGACAAGGAATTCGAATCCGCCATTGAGCTGGCAAACCGTTATCCGGATACAGTAAAAGGCCTGATCATCGGCAATGAAGTACTACTCCGCAAGGAGCAGACTGAAGATGTCATGCTGGCTTACCTGGAAGAAGCCCAACGCCGTACGGAAGTGCCGGTCACCTATGCTGACGTATGGGAATTCTGGCTCAAGCATCCAAAGCTGGAACAGGCTGTAGACTATATTACCGTGCATATCCTGCCCTATTGGGAGGATAATCCACAAAGCGTGGACAAGGCGATTCATCATGCCGAGACCGTCATGGAAAAGCTGGGCACCACATTCTCCAAACCGCTGTTCATCGGCGAAACAGGCTGGCCTTCAGTCGGCAAGCATCGTAATGACTCTGTTCCTAGCCTGGTGAACCAGGCGGGCTATATTCGCCAATTTGTACAGACTGCCCACGACAAAGGCTGGCACTACAACCTGATCGAAGCCGTGGACCAGCCATGGAAGCGCGACCTGGAAGGCACGGTAGGCGGCTATTGGGGCTTGTATGACACAGAGCTCAATAGCAAATTCTCGTTCACCGGCCCAGTCGCGGAACGTCATGACGGTTTTGCCCCTGTGTGCTGGGGATTTGCCGGTTTCGTCGTTTTCATCATCCTGACGCTGCTGCGCCGGGAGCGCAGGTTGCCAGCTCTTGTCGCCATGGGTTCACTGGGCGTGCTGACTGGTGCTACTGCTTATATACAATGGGATTATCTCGTGGCTGCCTGCCGCGACTTGAGTGAGTGGCTGGTGCTGATCGGCATCACCGTGACAGGAGTATTGGCCATGCTCAACATGCCGACGCTACTGGCGCGCGGACAGAACCGGTTGGCACACAGCCTGCTGTTCATACTGGTGCTGGCAGCCATGGTGACCAGTTTCCTGTTGATACCCAAGATGAGCTTTATCCCGCGTGATATTGAACTACACCCCATGATTGGATATCTCATCTATATGATGGACGGTCGCTATCGCAACTTCCCACTGGCATTGTATGCCCTTCCTGCCCTGCAATTTTCCATCGGTTTTGCCTTGCTGGGTATTCTGCATCGTACGACTTTTGCACGTTATCGCAGATTGAATATCATCGCCATTGCAGCTGCCCTGCTCTGCCTTATCCTGGAGCCACTGAACACTCATGCTCTCCTATGGCTGGGTGTCGTGCTATTGCTGGCCTATGCAAGCTGGCCACTTACAGAGCGCAGGAACTGAGACCCGAAAACGGATAAAAAGATAACACGCTATGAAATTTATCAATACGTACAGCAAAGCCCTGATCATCGCCCTGGTAGTTGCCTTGCTGCATTTTGGCATATGGGAAATCATCAACCGCGCCCTGCCTCTCATTGATGCACCCCCTATCGTCAATGGTTTCGCTTACAGTGGCTATCAGATTGACCAGAGTCCACAGGAGCAGAAATACCCCAGCACCAGTGAAATCCTGAAAGATCTGGAGCTAATGAAGGAATATACCAACCGTATTCGTATCTACGGCGCCCTGGAAAATCCTGAAACTACCGCTCTTGCTGCTCGACTGGGCCTCAAGGTCACAGCCGGTGCCTGGCTGGGCCCTAATGCGGAGGATAACAAGAGAGAATTGGATGCCCTGCTGGCACGTGCAGCGGTCTACCCGAACATAGAGCGCATCATCGTGGGCAACGAGGCTATCCTGCGCGCCGATGTCAACGTGGAAGACATGATTTCCTATCTGGAAGAGGCCCGCCGCACCTCACCTGTTCCCGTCTCCACTGCAGAGCCATGGCATGTCTGGCTTCGCTACCCGCAATTGGTCAAGCATGTGGATTTCATTACCGTGCATTTGCTGCCGTATCATGAAGGCCTGCCTGCAGAAAAAGCTGTGGACTACGCTCTTGAGCGTT
Source organism: Methylobacillus rhizosphaerae (assembly GCF_900187985.1). Lineage (GTDB taxonomy): Bacteria > Pseudomonadota > Gammaproteobacteria > Burkholderiales > Methylophilaceae > Methylobacillus > Methylobacillus rhizosphaerae. Next base: position 268,124 of record NZ_FZOA01000002.1, on the reverse strand, counting down.
ATCACGAGCTCATGGACAAGTATCCCCGCAAGAAAATTGTCATCGGCGAAGTTGGATGGCCAAGCAAGGGACCGACGCTTGATGCTTCTGTGGCGTCCAATGTCAACCAGGCACGCTTTGTCCGTGAATTCCTTGCCAAGACCGCGCACGAGAATTACGACTACTACCTGATGGAAGCCATCGACCAGCCCTGGAAAGTCAAGATTGAAGGTTGGGCTGGCCCCTATTGGGGCATGTTTGACGCTGAGCGCCATGAAAAATACTCGCTGCACGGCGCAGTGCCCAGGGATTTGCGCTGGGTATCCAAAGCACTCTGGGGCTCTCTCCTCGCCTTTCTCCCGATCTTCATCATTGCTGTCCGCTTCCGCAGCTGGGGAACCGGCGCGCAGATCTCCCTGGCCGTCCTGCTGCAAGCTTGTATTACTGTACTGGTCGTGACCTGGAACCTGCCGGGGGATTACTACTATTCACTACGTGACATGATTATTCTTGTCGCCCTGATCATGGCTTTGCTCATGACTTCTGCGGTGCTGATGTCTTACGCCATAGAGTTCAGTGAAGTCATGTTCAAAGGATACTGGGTACGCGCATATAAACCTGCCACTCCAGTTCCTACCGATAAAGAGGCGTTTGTCTCCATCCATCTTGCCTGCTACAACGAGCCACCAGAAATGGTGATTGCTACCATCGAAAGCCTGGTACAGCTTGAATACACCAATTTTGAAGTCCTGGTGATCGACAACAACACCAAGGATGAAAGCAAGTGGAAACCAGTCGAAGCCTATATGGCCGGATTGCCGGACAATTTCAAGTTCTACCACCTGCCGCAATGGCCGGGCTTCAAGGCTGGCGCTCTGAATTTTGCCTTGCAGGAAACCGACCCGAGAGCAGAAGTGATCGGGGTGGTAGATGCTGATTACGTGGTTACACGCGATTGGCTCTCTGTACTCATCCCCCACTTCTCCGATCAAGGTGTAGCCGTCGTCCAGGCACCACAGGCACATCGCGAGTTCGAGAACAATTTCTTCCGCCGCATGAGCAACTGGGAGTTCGAAGGCTTCTTCCGTATCGGCATGCATCATCGCCATGAACGTAACGCCCTGATCCAGCACGGCACCATGACATTGGTACGCCGGAAGTCGCTGGTTGACCTTGGCGGCTGGTCTGAATGGTGCATCTGCGAAGATACCGAACTCGGCCTGCGCCTGCTGGAGGGTGGATATGAGCTACGCTATATTGACCGTGTGTTTGGCCGTGGCCTGACGCCTGCCAATTTTGAAGCACTGAAATCCCAGCGCTTCCGCTGGGCATTCGGTGCCATGCAGATCCTCAAGCATCACATGCCCAAGCTGATGGGGAAATCAACCCTGAGCTTTGGCCAACGCTATCACTTCCTCACCGGATGGCTGGGCTGGCTTGGTGATGCCCTGCAACTGATCTTCACCTTGAGTTCGATTGGCTGGACACTGGCAATGCTGACGTTCCCCAAGTCATTCAGCCTGCCAGTTTCCATCATGCTGACCCCGGTATTGTGCTTCCTGGTAGTGAAAGGCGCCCTGGGACCCATCCTCTACCGCAAGACCATGAAATGCAAGTGGGCTGATATTTTCGGTGCCTCGCTGGCCGGGCTTGGTCTTTCTCATGCCATCGCAAGAGGCATCATGATGGGCCTGATCCAGAAGCGCGGCGTTTTCAAGACCACCAATAAAGGCAAGGCTGCCAAGGGCAGCATCTTCAGGATATTGTCACCCATCCGTGAAGAGGTACTCCTGTTGCTGGCCTTGATCACTGCCGCAGGCACCATGCTATATGCCCGCGGTTTCAATAACCTGGATGCCCAGCTCTGGGTCACCATGCTGACCCTGCAATCCCTGCCCTACTGGAGCACCCTGGCCTGCCAGATCATCGCGCAGATGCCAGACAGCAAACCGGCAACGGCAGCACAATAACTAACTCACACAACGGCTATGCTTAATCCATAGCCGTTTTTTTATTGTTGAAACCTTGTGCCGACTTATCCGTCCTAAATAACAAAGCCGTGAATTTCCAGCAGTGATTTAGAGATTGAAATCTTGCTCCAATTAGCAAACAATTATCATTTTCATCACAAGCTGCATATCGCGTATCATCCATAGTAAAAGTTATTGGAAGGATTCCCGATAACTGAAATAAGTAAAGGAGTTCTCATGAATCAGCTGGCTATTTCAGAACAACAGTACCACGCGTTCCACACGGCAAAGAAAGAACAGAAACTGCGCAACCGTGAAGCAGCAGAAGCCATAGGTATCAGCGAAGGCCAGGCCATTGCCAATGCGATTGGCCGCGAGGCTTTGCGCCTGAAAGGCCCTTTTCACGAAATCATCGCGGAAGTACCCAGCCTAGGGCGTGTCATGGCGCTCACGCGCAATGAAAGTACCGTCCATGAAAAAATCGGCACTTATCAGAATATATCCTTCGATCATGTCGGCCTGGTTGTAGGGCCGGATATCGACCTGCGTATTTTCTACTCACAATGGAAACACGGCTATGCCGTCACCGAGGTTTCTGACAAAGGCACACAACGCAGCCTGCAATTCTATGATGCCACGGGCACGGCCATCCACAAGATCCACCTCAAGGATTACAGCAATATAGATGGCTGGAATGCGTTAGTCCAAAAATACCGCAGCGATGACCAGAGCCCAGGGCAAACGGTGGAAACTGCACCTGCCCCGCCTGCACTCAAGGCAGACCATGAAATCGATCAGGCAGGCTTCCAGGCAGCCTGGCTGGCAATGAAAGATACCCACGATTTTTTCATACTCTTACGCAAGTTCAGCGTGGGCCGCACACAAGGCCTGCGCCTGGCACCTGAGGGTCATGCCTACAAAGTGGATAACCATGCCACCAGGCAGATGCTGGAAACTGCCGCTGCCGATGGCACCAGCATCATGTGTTTTGTAGGCAACCCCGGCAATATCCAGATCCACACTGGTCCGATCAGGAACGTGAAGGCATTGGGGCCATGGATCAATGTACTGGATGAGACCTTCAACCTGCATTTACGTACAGACTTGATTGCGGAATCCTGGGTGGTGAAGAAGCCAACAGATGATGGCATTGTGACATCGCTGGAAGTATTCGCAGCCGATGGCAGCATCATGGCGCAGTTCTTTGGCGAGCGAAAACCAGGCAAACCTGAGCTGGAAACCTGGCGCCACATCGTGTCCCAGCTTCCAGCACAACAATAAAGGGTTGGCAATGAAGATCCACACCCTGCTGCTCTCCATCGGGCTCGTAGTCAGCAGCCTTGCTGCCCACGCAGATGAAAAACTCCTGACCATTGGTGGCTCTGTCACTGAAATTGTCTATGCGCTGGGGAAAGGTGATCTGGTGATTGCCAATGACATTACCAGCAATTACCCGGAAGCCGCTGCCAATAAACCCAAAATCGGCTACATGCGCACATTATCCGCAGAAGGCCTGATTTCCACCGGAGCCACCTTGGTCATCGCCGAAGCTGGCGCAGGGCCACGCAATGTACTTGAACAGGTTAATCGTGCCGGCCTCAAAGTCCTGCAATTGCAGGACAACACCCATACGCCGCAACAAATCGCTGCCGACATACGCATCATTGGCAAACAATTGAATGCAGAATCCACGGAACAGGTAGCCAGGGATTTTGAACACGCCTGGCAGGCAGCAGATGCCAAGCTGAATAGCCTCCCTGACCGTCCCCGGGTGCTGTTCGTCATGAATAACGCTGGCCGTGGCGCGCAGGTTGCCGGCGATGAAACGGCAGCAGCAGCGGTCATCAAACTGGCCCGTGCCGACAATGTCATGGCCAATCAATACAAAGACTATCGCCCACTCACAGCTGAGGCTCTGGTTGCTGCTGCACCGGATGTCATTATCACGACCAGTGAAGGGCTGGAAGCCAGCGGCGGCTTGCAGAACTTCCTCAAGACACCGGGTATCAGCATGACACCTGCAGGCAAGAACCAGCGCATCATCAGCATGGACACACAGTATCTACTTGGCTTCACCCCACGACTGCCGGCGGCGGCCATGGAGCTGGGACAGGCCATACGCAAGTAATGCAGCAAACTTCCACCATGCAGCCTCTTTATCCCGCTGGTCATCCTTTGCAGTTGCGCCGCAATATATTGATCGGCCTGGGTATCGCATTGTGTGCCCTCATCGTGATGGCGGCAGGCATAGGCGCAGTCAGGATTGCACCTGCCGACGTCATTAAACTCTTGATGACTCCTCCTGGTAGCGCGGCATGGCAGGATCTGTCAGGAGAGTATCTACAGCAGGCCATGGTATTGTGGAATATCCGCCTGCCCCGCCTGGCACTCGGAATATTGACTGGAATGGCGCTGGCCGTCTCCGGCGCAGCGATGCAGGCGCTACTGCGTAATCCACTCGCCGAACCCAGCCTGGTTGGCGTGTCCGGAGGGGCGGCACTATTTGCCGCGCTTGCCATCGTCCTGGGCGGAAGCTGGATGCTGGCATTACAACAGCTGATTGGCGAGTTTGCCCTTCCCATCTTTGCCTTTATCGGCAGTCTGATTGCTACCATCCTGATTTTTGCCATCGCTACACGCCAAGGCCGGACTTCCATTGCCCTTATGCTGCTGGCAGGCATTGCCATTGGCGCCCTGTGTGGCGCCCTGATTGGCCTCATGACGTTTATTGCCTCTGACTTACAGATGCGCTCCCTCAATTTCTGGTCATTAGGCAGCCTGGGCGCTGCCACCTGGCCCATGGTCACCATGGTGACCTGCCTGAGCGGCGGTGCAATATGCCTGTTACTGAAGCAATCCAGCGCACTCAACACATTGGCGCTGGGTGAAGTGCAAGCCAGCCTGCTGGGAGTCTCGGTTCGCCGCTTGAACCAGACCTGTATTGCCGCAATCGCACTGGCAGTGGGAGCCGTGGTCTCCGTCACAGGCATCATCGGCTTCATCGGTCTGGTTGCGCCGCATCTGGTACGATTGGCTGTCGGGCCGGATCAACGACTGGTGATGCCAGCGGCAGCACTGGTCGGTGCCATACTGGTACTGCTGTCAGACCTGCTTGCCCGCACGATTGCAGCGCCAACAGAAGTGCCGGTTGGCATCATCACTGCCCTGCTGGGGGTCCCCTTCTTCCTGGCGCTGTTGTTCCGCATGCGGCGCAAGATCGGACTGTAGGCGTATGTTACAAGTTATCAACACTAGCCTGTCCATAGGTGACAAAACTCTGCTGGAAGATATCAACCTGACGATCTCGCCCGGGGAATTGCTGGCAATCTGCGGCCCCAATGGCGCTGGAAAAAGCTCACTGATCCGCCTGCTCTGTGGCGAACTGAAACCCAGCTCTGGTGAAATCATCTGGGCAGGCATGCCACTCAGGCAATGGAACCTGCTCCAACTTGCGCGGCAACGCGCACTGATGCAGCAACATGCTGAAGTAGGCTTTGCCTATACCGCTCTGGAAATCATCCTGTTGGGACGTCATCCTCACCATCAAGGTGCACACCGGACACAGGATTATCACATTGCCATGGCAGCCATGGAGGAAGTCGACGCAATCCACCTGGCCCATCAGGTATATTCCACGCTATCGGGGGGAGAACAGGCGCGTATACACATGGCCCGCGTGCTAGCCCAGATATGGGAAGCCACGGCAGGCCCTCGTCTGTTGTTGCTCGATGAACCAACTGCGGCCCTTGACCCGCTTCAGCAGCACCGCATGCTCACCATCGCCCGCAACTGGGCCAATAAAGGCGATATCACCGTGGTCGCCATCGTGCACGACCTTAACCTCGCCGCCCAGTATGCCGACCGCATTGCCTTGCTGCGTGATGGCCGCTTACAGGCCGTGGATACAGTAGAAACCATTATGACACCCGCCATGGTAGAAGCCTGTTTTGACCTGCCTTGCGTATTGCTCAAACACCCTGATGGCGGCACACCCATGATCGCCGCGCGCCGTCATCATTGAACCATGGAGACATCAAGATGAGCACCCTTAAAACCGTCGAAATCAAGGCATTTGTGCCAGCCAGGGATTTCAGGCTTTCCCAGCAGTTCTATCAGGATATCGGTTTTGAAAAACGCTCAGAAGGTGGTGGTGTCGCCTATTTTTGTTTTGAGCATTGTGCTTTTCTTCTACAGGATTTCTACGTACAGCCCTATGCCGAGAACTTCATGATGCATTTGCTGGTGGAAGATGCAGATGCCTGGCATGCGCGAATCCAACAATCCGGCATTGTCGAAAAATATGGCAGCACAATATCCGACTTGACTGACCAACCCTGGCGTATGCGCGATTTTGTCTTCAACGACCCGAGCGGCGTACTCTGGCGCATCGGCCAGAATATCTAGCGAAGCTCCTGGCCTATTCTTTGCTTGATTAACAAGCGTTATGTCATTGTGACCTGAGCAAAGGATGCTGCCTTATGAAAGCCTTCTGGACATTATGCTGTCTCGCCGGACTGCATGTATTCAATACATCGGCCATTGCAGCGACTGAACAATCATTACAGGTTGAGCCTGTCCTGAGAAGTGTCAAAGCCTGGGATGGCAAGAGCTACGCCAACTACCCAGGTGGAAAGCCCGAATTGAGCGTGCTGCGTTTTACCATTCCGCCCAACACTTCCCTGCCATGGCACAGCAACCCGGTGCCCAATGTCGCTTATATTCTTTCCGGAGAAATCACCGTGGAAAAACAGGGCACTGGAGAAACCATGCACCTTGGCCCAGGCCAGGCGCTCCCCGAAATGGTGCATGCCGTGCACCGTGGTTACACAGGTGACAGCCCGGCCGTAGTGATTGTGTTTTATGCAGGTGGTGAAGGCATTCCCCTTTTGGAGGAACAATAACCGGGACTTATTCGAGCCAGATCAGGCTGGCCATACGGCCAGTCACATCATCACGACGAAAGGAAAAGAAACGCTCGGCATCCTGATAAGTACATATGCCACCCCCATACACAGCGTTAACGCCAACGCTTTCCAGGCGCTGCCGCCCCAGCATGAAGATATCTCCCAACCACTTCCCTGCGGCGGAAGATGAGCGGAACGCTTGCTCGGCACGTGCATCATGTGCCATAAACGCACTCCTGACTTCATCGCCCACTTCAAAGGCATCTGGCCCTATCGCAGGTCCGAGCCAGGCAAGTAGCTCCTCGCCAGGCCGCGCCATTGCAGCCACTGTGGTTTCAATCACACCATCCAGCAGGCTGCGCCAGCCAGCATGCACAGCTGCCACGATAGTACCTGCCTTGTCACAGACCAGGACAGGTAGGCAATCCGCCGTCATGACAGCACATACCGTATGCCGCGTCTCGGCATAGGCAGCATCCGCATCCGGCACACAACTGGCCACGCTGGCATCCACGACAGCAATACCATGCACTTGATTGAGCCATACAGGCTCCGTTGGCACCCACTGGTTCAAGCGCTGGCGGTTAGCAGCCACATTCACACCAATATCATTTACATGCATCCCGAGGTTCAGGCTATCGTAAGGTGACTGGCTGATGCCACCATGGCGCGTAGTCTGCAATGCCCTGACATTTGAGGGTGCAGGCCAGTCCGGAATAATAACATCCTGCTCACTCAGCATCGTCATCTTCCTCTATCCAGTCCTCATCTTCCTCGTCGTCATATTCATATGCAAAATCATCATCGTGCACATAGAACGCGTCTGCTTCCTCTGGCGGCACGTTCTCAGCCCGGATCGCCTCCAGCAGTATTTTCATGTCTGCTGCCAGCTCAATCTGCCATTCCATTTGTACGCCAGTCACCGGATGCTTGAGCCCCAGCCGGATGGCATGCAATGCCTGGCGCTTGAAATTCAACAATACTGTCCTCAAGTGATCTGACATATGGCGCAATGGCAGGATACCGCGAATGCCATATACCGGATCACCAGCAATCGGCGCCTTGAGATGCTGCATATGCACACGAATCTGATGTGTACGTCCGGTTTCCAGCAGGCAACGCATATACGTATGCACAGCAAAACGATCCAGCACTTCATAATGCGTTACCGCAGGCTTTCCCATGCGATTGACCGCCATCTTGGTCCTGGCATGTGGGTGACGTCCGATTGGCTGGTCTACCTTGCCATTCCGCCAGACTTGCCCCCAGACGATAGTCCGGTATTCGCGTTTCACAGTCCTTGCCTGCAACTGACGCACCAGATTAGTCTGTGCAGCAAGCGTCTTGGCAACTACCAATAACCCACTAGTGTCTTTATCCAGTCTATGCACAATCCCCGCCCTTGGAACATCCTTGAGCTGCGGCGCGTGATAGAGCAACGCATTCAGCAGGGTTCCGCTCCAGTTACCAGCGGCAGGATGAACCACAAGGCCTGCAGGTTTATTAATGACAAGAATATGCTCATCCTCGAACACCACATCCAACGGAATATTTTCCGGCTCAAAAGCCTGCGCTTCTGGTGCTGCCTGGGGAATGATCTGTACTTGCTCACCGCCCCAGACCTTGAATTTGGCAGTCGGGGTTTCATCTGCAATAGTGACCAGGCCATCCTTGATCCAGCCCTGAATACGTGAACGTGAATGCTCAGGCATCAGGCGTTGCAATGCCTGATCAAGGCGCATACCTCCAAGCTCTTGGGTAATTATGAGAGTAATAGGCGTTGTGGAGTTAGTCATCGGTTATAATCAGAAAATGTAGCCCTTGAAGCAAGGGCTGTTGCATTTGTTAATCGGCATCCACAACCTTAATCATGGATTTTGTAAATGAAGCATAGTTTAGCGTTAATTGCAGTACTCTGGCTCACAGGCTGCGCGATTTTCGGTGCGCCTACTGAACTGGATGAAACCAAAGGCTGGCCCGTACAGCGTATCTACGCAGCAGCGGAAGAAAATATGAAAACCCGCGACTATGATAAAGCCCTCAAGTATTTCCAGATTCTGGAATCCCGCTATCCTCATGGTCGTTACGCAACCCAGTCTCAGCTCGAGGTAATTTACGCTCATTACAAGAAGAGCGAACCAGCAGCTGCCATGGCAGCCGCGGATCGTTTCATCAAACTACACCCGAATCATCCCAATGTAGACTACGCCTACTACATGAAAGGCCTGGCCACATTCAACGAGCGCGGCATGGTAGAAAAACTGACCAAGCAGCAGATCAGTGACCGCGACCCGAAATCATTGCGCGAATCCTTCCTCGCCCTCAAGGAGCTGGTGAACCGCTACCCCAATAGCCGTTATGTCAAAGATGCCACACTGCGCATGAGTTACCTGGTCAACTCGCTTGCCCAGCATGAACTGCACGTTGCACGTTACTACATGAAGCGCCAAGCCTATCTGGCCGCTGCAAACCGCTGCAAATACGTGATGGAATTCTATCCTGACACTCCTGAAATCGAAGAAGCCCTGGTTATCCTGATCAGCGCCTACGATGCCATGGGCATGACAGATTTACGCGACGATGCCAACCGCATCCTCGCACAAAACTACCCGAACAGCGTCATGCTCAGCAACCATGTGTCCAAGAATAAAAGCAGCTGGTGGAAAATCTGGGAAGGCCTGTTCTGAACTACAAAAAATTTAGCCGGGCAGATCCCCGGCTAATAATACGGCAACAAGCCAACGTTCAATTTACTTCTTGAGCGTCGGCTTTTTTTTCAGCGTACGCGCACTCGCCACAACTCCTGGCGTTTTCTTGGTCTTGCGGCCCATCTCTTCGTTACGCCGGGCATTCATGACAGCACGCTCAGCTGTTTTGCGGCGGCGCATGCTCACGATACCCTCACCCTGTTTACGCTCTTCAGGCTCAGCAAACGGGTTAGCTCCCTGGTTAAACTGCACGCGCAATGGCGTACCAGTCAACTGGAATGCCTTGCGGAACACACCTGCAAGATAACGCCTGTAACTATCCTTGATGCCATCAACATGGTTGCCATGAATGACCACGATGGGAGGATTACTGCCCCCCTGGTGTGCGTAGCGCAGCTTGGGCCTGATGCCTTTACTGATTGGCGGCTGGTGTTGCATGGTGGCATCCTCCAGCACTCTAGTAAGCTGCGGTGTTGAAAGCTTGGCCATGGCGGCCTTGTACGCGCCATCAACAGACGTGAACAGTTCGCCCAGGCCTTTTTTCCGTAAGGCGGAGATATAGTGGAATTTGGCAAAATCCAGGAATTGCAGTTTACGGTCAATTTCCCGCTTGACCCATTCCCGCTTATCCTCTTCCAGACCATCCCATTTATTCACTGCTACAACCAATGCCCGTCCGCTCTCGAGAATATAGGCTGAAACGTGCGCATCCTGTTCAGTGATGCCTTCCTGTGCATCAACCACAAGAATCGCAACATTTGCCTCCTCAATTGCCTGCATGGTCTTGATGACAGAGAACTTCTCCACTGCCTCAAATACCTTGCCGCGCTTGCGTACCCCAGCAGTATCAATAATGGTGTAATGCTTGCCATTGCGCTCCAGATCAAGATAAATGGAGTCACGTGTAGTTCCGGGCTGATCAAACGCAATCACGCGTTCCTCACCCAGCAAGGCATTGACCAGGGTAGATTTTCCTACATTAGGCCGCCCGACAATAGCAACTTTAGGCGTTTTGCCGGCACTCGTTTCTTCTTCGTCCTCTGGCTCAGGAAAGTGCTCCAGAGCAAGCTCCACCAGATCACGTACACCTTCACCATGCGCGGAAGAAATTGAGAGTGGATCACCCAGCGCAAGCTCGTGAAACTCAGCACTGGCAATTGCACGCTGCATGCCTTCTGTCTTATTCACCGCAAGCAGGACAGGACGCTGGCTTTTGCGCAGACGGTCAGCGATGACTTTATCCTGTGGTGCCAGGCCATTACGCCCATCCACCAGGAAAATAACCACATCAGCCTCATCAATTGCCAACAGAGTCTGGCGCGCCATTTCCTTGAGAATGCCACTATCCACCAGCGGTTCAAAACCGCCAGTGTCAACAACGAGATAAGGTTTACTTCCTATCACGCCACGGCCATAGTGCCGGTCACGTGTCAGCCCCGGCAGATCAGCGACCAACGCATCACGTGTTTTGGTCAGGCGGTTGAATAAGGTGGATTTGCCGACATTAGGCCGGCCTACCAGAGCAATGGTGGGTAACATAAATTACTTTACTGAAACAGCGTACAGTTCGCCCTTGCGGGTTTGAACCAGGAATCCATTGGTACCCAGTGCAACCGGCTGTGGCATGATGGCACTTTTGCCAGTTTGCAGTCTGGCAACGAATTGACCCTCTTCCCTGTCCATAAAATGGACATAGCCTTCCACATCACCTACAGCGACGACACCCCCCATGGGCAAGGGAGCACTAAGCTGGCGATTCTTGAGATCTGGCTGACGCCAGAAAGTACGTCCACTCGAATAATCCAACGCAAATACAGCACCTGTGACATGCGAGACATACACGCGGGCCTCTTCAACGCCCAATCCGGTATAGCTTGAGATATCTCGCGTCCAGGCTACATGCCCTGTCTTGCGGTCAACTGCAGCTACACGGCCTTGATAGGCAGCAGCATATACCAAAGGCCCATCCACGACTGGCAGGCTAGTGATATCGGCAATTCGTTCCAGCTCAGTGGTTCCCTTGGGCAACGCGACAGAGGCTTCCCATAATGTGTTGCCATCATCCGCGCGCAGGGCTACCAGTTTGCCACCGGCAAAACCGGCATACACCGTGTCATCCGCAATAGTCACTCCTGCGCTGCTGCGCAGAGCCAGGGTTGGCGTAGTACGCTCATACACCCATTTACGGGCCCCATCTTTGACATTCAGTCCAAAAATACGGCTGTCTCCGCAACGTACCACCACCACACCATTGTTTACCTGAGGCGCACTCAGCACTTCACTGCTGACCTTGGACTTCCATACTAATTTGCCATTCAGATCATATGCCAGCACGTAGCCTGATGGCGTACCAACGAGCACTAATTGGTCACCAAGGCCAACGCCACCGGTGAGCCGCTCACCAGCGTTGATCTTCCAGGCTTGCTTGCCATTGAGCGCGTCAACTCTGGCAATTGTCCCGTCACCACTGGCAGCATAAATAAAACCCTCTGCAATAGCAGGCATAAAGTCAGCAGTACCTGACTCACCAAGTTTATAAGACCAGACAACCTTGGGGGTGAGGGTAGCTTTAAAATCCACCAACTCTGCAGGAGGATCCGCCTCATCACGCCCGAACATGCGTTCGGAAATATCAGTCTTAAGGTCTGTCAGTGTTGTGCAAGCGCTTACGGCAAATGACGCTGCAACCAGTAATGGAATTAAACGCAACCCTAGCTCCCTAACGCGTCCAGCTTGTGTTCAGTATATTTGTAATAATCGCCCTGCATATCCAGTTTGACGAGTGCTTCCTTGTAAGCAGCCTTGGCATCGGCAGTCTTGCCCTGGGCAGCCAGGATATCGCCCTTGAGATCAGCAAACAGGCCTGCATACCCTTCATCGTGCTTTTCAGCCAATGTTTTCAAGGCATCATCATAGGCTTTTTCTTCATATTGAACGGAAGCCAATTGCAGCAGGGCAATTGCACGGATTGCATCTTCCTTGGCATTTTTCGATGCCCAGCCAAGCTGTGCCTTGGCACTTTCAATATCCTGCTCCTGATAATTCAGCTTGGCTGCGGCAATGGCTGCACGCGCAGCATAAGGTGTGGAAGAGTATTTATCCATCAGCTCGGCAGACAAGGTACGGATTTTGGCAGCATCCTTGATATCAGTATTTGCCATGGCCTGGTATTGCGCAGAGGCAGCAGCTGATTGCTGGTATTGATAATACTTCCAGCCTTCGTAGCCGCCAAAACCCACGATCGCCAAGGCGGCAATCCCCATTACAAAATTACCGTTATGCTTCCACCAGCTCTTGAATGCATCAAGCTGATCCTGTTCTTCCAAATCGTATGCCATGCCGTTTCGTTTCCTAAGATTACGCAGCCAAGGACTTGCGTCCAGGGATAGAATTTAACAAATTACGGGTATAGTCCTGAGTCGGGGCGGAGTATATTTCCTCAACCTTCCCCTGCTCCACAATACGCCCCTTGTACATCACCGCAATATCATCTGCGATGTGGCGCACTACACGCAAGTCATGGCTGATAAAAATATAACTCAGGTCCATTTCCTGCTGCAGACTTCGCAACAACAACAATATTTGTGCCTGGACAGATACATCCAAGGCAGAAACCGGTTCATCACACACCACTACCTTGGGCTCTAGCACCAACGCACGTGCAATACCGATACGCTGACGCTGACCACCGGAAAACTGGTGGGGATATTTATTCATATCCGCGGCGCTCAGCCCGACTCGCTCGAGCATCTGCACCACTTTATCCTGTTGTTCACGGCCGGTCCCGAGCCCATGAATCACCAATCCTTCCGCTACAATATCGCACACTTTCATGCGTGGATTCAACGAAGCAAAAGGGTCCTGGAAAATCATTTGCAAATAACGTCGCTTCATACGCAAATGATGCACTGAAAGACGCGCCAGGTTCTTGTCCTGAAAAATGACTTCTCCACTATCCAGGGGCTGCAATTGTAGCAGACAACGCGCCAAAGTGGATTTACCACTACCGGACTCTCCCACCACAGCCAGGGTCGATCCTGCCCGCAATGCCAGGCTCACATCATCCAGCGCCTTGATCTTGGTACTGCCGAAACCGAATCTCCCACTGCGTTGGGAGTAGGTTTTATTCAGGTTGCGGGCAACAAGGATATGCTGCTCTGCTGCTTTCTCCATTTTATGCGGCTCCTGCATTCAACCAGGCATAATCTATCGGCTTCAATGGCTTCTTGCCATCAGCATCCGGAACACAATCCAGCAAGGCACGAGTATAAGGATGCCTAGGATTGAGCAATACATCCTGTACGGGCCCGGACTCCACAATTTCCCCGCGGAACATGACCACCACGTTGTCCGCAATATCCGTCACCACGCCAAAATCGTGGGTAATGAACAGCATACCCATATGCATGCGTGTCTTGAGATCGTCGAGCAGCTTGAGAATCTGCGCCTGCACCGTCACATCCAGTGCAGTTGTCGGCTCATCCGCAATCAGCATGGCCGGTTCGCAGGCAATGCTCATGGCAATCATGACCCGTTGCCGTTGCCCACCTGACAACTCATCAGGATAGCTTCCTGCCCGCTCCGGGGGGATACCAACCTGCTGCAACAGATCAGCCACCCTGGCTTTCAGTGCAGCACCTGTCAGCTTCAGGTGTTGTGCCAGGCTTTCCCCTATCTGGTATCCAATTGTCAGCACAGGGTTGAGCGAGGTCATGGGCTCCTGGAAAATCATGCCGATTTCCTTGCCACGGATTCTCTGCAACTCGGCATGACTCGCATGCGTAATATTGAAACCCTTGAAGACAATATTGCCTTGACCAAGCTGCAACTGGTCAGACAACAGCCCCATCACTGCCAGTGCGGTCAGGCTTTTTCCGCTGCCTGATTCACCGACGATGCAGGTTGTCTTGCCTGCCTCCAGCGCAAACGAAACCTGGCTGACCAATGCACGCCCCGGCTCTGCCTTTGGCGTAATGGTGAGATTCTCGATGCGCAGGAGTTCGGTCATCTATGCAATATCTCAATGGCTTGGGAAAGGGACATTCTGCTTTGCTCCCCATTTTCACGCAATGGCTTCAGACAAATTTCATTGGCTGCCACTTCATCCTCTCCCAGAATCAAGGCATAAGGCGCACCACTCTGGTCTGCCTTTTTCATCTGGGATTTAAAGCTGCCACCGCCCGCATGCAGGTTTACTGTCAGACCACTGTCACGCAGTGTCTCTGCAATCGGCAACGCCGCTGCCGCCGCAATATCGCCAACATTGACCAGGTAAACATCCGGACTTTGTGCCGCGCTCACGCCACACTCCTGCATCAACAGGAACACGCGCTCCAGACCGATGCCAAAACCACAGGCAGGTGTTTCCTTGCCACCCAGACGCTGCACCAGCGTGTCATAACGACCACCACCGGCTATCGTGCCCTGGCTGCCCAGCTTGTCAGTCACCCACTCAAATACGGTACGGTTGTAATAATCCAGCCCGCGCACCAGGCGGGTATTCAGTTTCCATCGCACGCCAATCTGGTCCAGCAAGCGTGTCAGACCATCAAAATGGGCTCGGCTCTCCTCTCCCAGGCTGTCCAGCAGTTTGGGAGCAGCTTCTATCATGGCCTGCATTGTTGGATTCTTACTATCCAGAATCCGCAACGGGTTAGCGTGCAGGCGGCGTTTGGCATCTTCGTCCAGCAAGTTGGCATGCTGTTCAAAATAGGCAATCAGCACCTGGCGGTACTCTGCGCGCTCTGCCGCATCTCCTATTGTATTCAGTTGCAGTTCCACTGCATCAGCCACTCCCAGCTCGCGCCACAAGCGCGCCAGCATGGCAATTTGCTCTGCATCCACATCCGGGCCGTTATAACCGAATGCTTCAGCCCCGATCTGGTGAAACTGGCGCTGGCGTCCTTTCTGCACATTCTCATGACGGAACATCGGCCCCATATACCACAGGCGTTGCGGACCATTGTAAGTCAGGCTGTGCTCTACCACAGCACGTACGCATCCTGCCGTACCTTCTGGACGTAGCGTCAGGCGATCACCATTCAGCTTGTCTTCCCAGGAATACATTTCCTTTTCGACAATATCGGTATGCTCTCCCACGCCGCGGATGAATAACTCTGTCGGCTCTACGATAGGCAAACGGATATTGCGGTACCCATATTGGGCCAGCACACGCCTGGCGCCATCTTCGAGCCTTTGCCACAGTGCAGTATCCACTGGCAGAATATCGTAAAAACCCTTGATACTTTGAAACTTGTCAGACATAACGATTTAATTCTTATTAAAATTTCAGATGGCTTTGAGTGGGATCGTTTTCGGGCTTTTGCCAGAATCCTGCTGGCGTAGCCGCCCACCTTCGGCATAATGAACACGCACGTACTCCTCAACAATGGTCTTGAAGTCATCAGCGATGGCCTCACCCTTGAGTGTCACGGTTTTTTCACCATCCACATAGACAGGCGCAACCGGGACTTCTCCTGTTCCTGGCAGGCTGATGCCGATATTGGCTAGCTTGGATTCGCCGGGGCCATTCACTACACAGCCCATCACAGCAACACTCATATTCTCTACACCGGGATACTGATTACGCCATACCGGCATCTGGTCACGCAGGTAATGCTGGATCTTCTGTGCCAGTTCCTGGAAAAAGGTGGAGGTTGTACGTCCGCAACCCGGACAAGCCGTTACCAATGGTGTAAAGGAGCGTATCCCCATGGTCTGCAGGATTTCCTGTGCTACCACCACTTCCTTGGTGCGCGGCTCACCTGGCTCCGGTGTCAGGGAAACCCGGATGGTATCGCCGATGCCATCCTGCATCAGGATAGACAAGGCTGCGGTGGAGGCCACAATCCCCTTGGAGCCCATACCCGCTTCAGTCAGGCCAAGGTGCAATGGATAATCGCAACGGCTGCCAAGATCGCGATACACCTTGATCAGGTCCTGAACTGCACTGACCTTACAGGAAATAATGATACGGTCGCCCGGCAAGCCTAGCGCTTCCGCTTCCTCTGCATTTTCCAGCGCTGACTGGATCAGCATTTCACGCATCAATGCTTCTGAACTCAAAGGCGCAGCCCGCTTGGAATTTTCATCCATCATGCGAGCCATCTTGGCCTGATCCAGGCTGCCCCAGTTCACGCCTATACGTACAGGCTTGTTGTAGTCAATCGCCGCCTTGATCATGGCAGAAAACTGTTCATCCCGCTTCGAGCCTTTGCCTACATTGCCGGGATTGATACGGTATTTTGCCAGTGCTTCTGCACAATCAGGGTATTGCGCCAACAGGCGATGGCCATTGAAATGGAAATCCCCGACCAGCGGCGCATTACATCCCATATCATCAAGCCTGCGCCTGATCGTGCTGACCTGGGCTGCGGCTTCCGGCGAGTTGACAGTAATACGCACAACTTCCGACCCTGCCCTCCAAAGCTCATAAACCTGTTGCACCGTCGCTGCCGCATCAGCAGTATCGGTATTGGTCATCGACTGCACCACCACATGAGAACTGCTGCCGACAGGCACATGGCCGATCATGACTGTTCGTGTATTGCGCCGATTAAGGATATTCTGGGAATCCAAGTACTACTCCAACGTTAAACGCGCCACTGTGACCTTGGTATAAGGTGCCAAGTCAACCGGATTGCTATTGTATTCAAGTCTGGTCGCATTGGCATTGCCAACCACGATTCTGAACGGCGGCTTGCCTTCCACGGTTTCCTCGCTATTGGCCGGCAATATCTTGTTCAATACCTGCTTGCCACTCGCATCAGTGACACTCACCCAGCTTTCTGCTGTCGATGAGAACTTCAAGGTCGGCCCCATGACTGCAGAAGGATTTTCTGCCGGCAGAGCAGGAGCGCTCGATTCCGCTACGGCAGGAGCTTCGCTGGCAGATGGTGCAGGCACTGTATCCAGACCCTGTTGGGCTGTTACCGGCTCATCCGGAGCTGATGGCAATATATGCTCACGCGCAATCGTGCCGGCATCCATTGCCGCGTCAGCAGACAACTGGGTTTCCGGCCCAGTTGCAATATCTGCACCCGGCCGGGAAAAAAGATCCGCATAAAACGCCCACCCACATAGCAGCAAGGCCAATCCGGCACAAAACCATGCAAATGGCCGCCACGAAGTGGCAGTCTGGGTGGAGATCACCACATTTGCAGAAGGAATGCTGATCGCCTGGCTATTCTGCGCAGGGGTATACCGGCTGTAAACTTCCAGCAACGGTGCTGCATCAATCTGCAACAAGCGTGCATAATTTCGGATAAAGCCCCGGGTAATCACCGCCTCTGGCAATACCGCGAAATCATCGCTTTCCAGAGCAAGTATCTGGCGTATGCTGAGGCGCAAGCGCTGGGAGATGTCCTCCACAGTCAATCCATGTTGCTCACGCACAGCCACCAGCACCGGTCCGATCCGGTCAATATAAGTTTGTGACGTCTGTAATTCCTGATCAGGATGAAATTGCTCACTCATCGTAATTGTCCTGACAATAATCGTTCTGTCTGTTCCGAGTGAGGAAGATGCTTCCTCAACTGCGCTCCATAGCCAAATCCGCCGCCATCATTATTCCCATTCTGATGAGCTGACTTGACCCCTAACCATAACATGGCTGCAGTTGGCGCATAAGCCTCCACGACTGAAGACGCGTAGGCACGTGCAGTAGTATCACCCTCACCGTCATTGGCAAGCATCGCCAATTGGTAACGCGTATGGGGAATATCTGACTGCGACTGCAGAACATGCTGAAAATATTGTGCCGCCTGCATACGCAGACGTGAATACGGCAAAGTACCGTCATGACCAACTTCCAGGCTATTGACACCTGAAGTGTTGTATATGCGCACTGCCCTGGCATCCTGCCCGGCAACTGCACCAGCACAGGCAGTAAATAATATCCCGGCAACCAGCACCAGGCATATTTTCACGCAATGGCCTCCACCTTGATGCGGCGCAGTGAACGTTTGGTTTTATCCTGGACTTTCCCCGCCAGTTGCCCACATGCAGCATCAATATCTTCCCCGCGCGTCTTGCGCGTCGTCACGATATAGCCTGCCTGCATGAGAATGTCCCGGAAGCGGCGGATATTGTCCGGCTTGGAAGTATCATAGCCGCTGTTAGGGAAAGGATTGAAGGGAATCAGGTTGAACTTGCATGGCACATCCTTGACGATGTCCAGCAACTGCCTGGCATGCTCGACAGTGTCGTTGACACCGTCCAGCATCACATATTCAAAAGTGACGAAATCACGTGGCGCCTTTTCCAGATAACGCTGGCAGGCAGCCATCAGTGCTGCAATCGGATACTTGCGGTTGATCGGCACGATTTCATCGCGCAGCGCATCATTGGGCGCATGCAGGGAAACCGCCAATGCTACCGGGCACTCTTCACGCAATCTGTCCATTGCCGGCACCATGCCGGAAGTAGACAAAGTCACACGCCGGCGGCTCAACCCATAGGCCGAATCATCCAGCATGATATTCATCGCCGTGACCACATTATCGAAATTGGCTAACGGTTCTCCCATGCCCATCATCACCACATTACTGATGATGCGGTCACCCTTGGGATCACGCCCGAGCGCCTTATTCGCCACCCACAGCTGCCCGATAATCTCGGATACGCTGAGATTGCGGTTGAACCCTTGACGACCTGTTGAACAGAATGTACAGTCCAGCGCACATCCCACCTGGGAAGACACACAGAGCGTGCCACGCTCATCCTCAGGAATAAACACGGTTTCAACGCCATTGCCTGCACCTACGTCAATCAACCACTTGCGCGTACCGTCTTCCGATATCTGCTCGAGATGAACTGACGGAGGCACAATCACGGCCTCCTTGGCGAGCTTTTCACGCAACGCCTTGGCAATATCAGTCATCTCCCCGAACTCATTCACGCCAAAGTGATGCATCCAACGCATCATCTGCTTGGCACGAAAAGGCTTCTCGCCGATACTCTGGAAGTATTCAGCCAGTGCTGCCTGGTTGAGATTGAGAAGATTGACTGTCATGCAGTTACACCTTAGCGGCTGTAAACGTTAGATTGCGCGAAGAAATAAGCAATTTCAATCGCAGCATTTTCCAGAGAGTCAGAACCGTGCACAGCGTTTGCATCGATGCTGTCAGCAAAGTCAGCACGGATAGTACCTGCATCAGCCTTCTTGGGGTCAGTTGCGCCCATCAGGTCACGGTGCTTCAGCACAGCGTTCTCGCCTTCCAGCACTTGCACAACAACTGGGCCGGAAATCATGAACTTGACCAGGTCATTGAAGAAAGGACGCTCTTTGTGAACCGCGTAAAAACCCTCTGCATCAGCCTGAGACAGTTGTACTTGCTTGGAAGCGATGATCTTGAGGCCAGCATCTTCAAAACGAGTGTAGATTTTGCCGATTACGTTCTTGGCAACTGCATCGGGTTTGATAATGGAAAGGGTACGTTCAACAGCCATAATGACTCCAAAGATATTTAAAGATAAAAACAACGACAGAAAGACCGATAAAATAACATTTTAGCAGCCTAAAATAAAGCTAAGCCGCAATAATGCACAGTAAACCTGCATGATTGCATGCATCCTGCAAATTCAGATTAAACCGGCTTGATGACAATGCCGTGATGCGTCACACAGCAAAAAACAAATAAACCCGCACCTTCATGCGGGTTTCCTGTCCAATCCCAAGCCTGGATTATTGTGTATTGCGCTGCCTGCGTGCCTCATACAGGCAGATTCCGCTGGCCACAGAGACGTTCAGACTCTCCACTGACCCATACATGGGAATATTGATCAGGGCATCGCAGGTTTCCTGCGTCAGGCGGCGCAAGCCACTACCTTCAGCTCCCAGCACCAGTGCCAAAGGGCCAGACAAATCGGTACTGATCAAATCAGCAGGTGCCTCTGCAGCAGCCCCCACCACGAACACACCAGCTTCCTGCAGTTCGCGCAGGGTACGTGCCAGGTTGGTCACCGCGATAAACGGCACGGTTTCGGCAGCGCCGCATGCCACTTTGCGCACAGTGGCATTCAGGCCGGCCGCCCTGTCCTTGGGCGCAATCACGGCATGCACACCCATGGCATCTGCAACACGCAGGCATGCACCCAGGTTATGCGGGTCTTCCACGCCGTCCAGCACCAGGAAAAACGGCGGTTCCTTGAGGTCAGACTCAAGAATGTCATGAATATCCTTGTACGGGATCGGCGTATCCACCACCCTGGCAATCACGCCCTGGTGACGCGCATTACCACCCGCCATCCCATCCAGGCGTGTGCGCTCCACCTGCATCACGCGCACATTGGCGTTTTCCGCCATCTGCAGTAAATCCTTCATACGCGCATCCACCCTATCCTTATCGATCAGGATTTCCTGGATGCTGGCACCATGCTGGCGCAAACGGCTCAATACTGCATGAAAGCCAAATAAAATACGTGAGTCACTCATTCAATCAACTAGCTTTCTTTACCTTGGTTGTTACTTTAGCCCGGGATTTCCCATTACTGGCACGCGGCGGCCGGCCTGCAGTCTTGGTCTTGCTGGCGGGCTTGGCCGTTGCCTTGCGTACTGCAGGCCGTGCTTCCGGCTCAACGAATATCTCCTGCGGCACCTCTTCCTGCACTGCAACCTTCCGGCGCGTGGTTTTCGCAGCCCCCGCTGTTTTTTCTTCCTTCACAGGGCGGCGTCCGGCAGATTTCGCGGCAGGTGCGGATGATGCCTGCAATTCCCCCTTCCTGGCAACCAGGCTGAAATCCACACGACTGGTTTCCAGGTCAACCCGGTTCACTTTGACACGCAAGCGGTCACCCAGGCGATAGCGGACGCCTGTCCTTTCGCCCAGCATTTCATGCCTGACCTTGTCGTAATTGAAATAATCATTACCAAGTTCGGTCACATGCAACAAACCTTCGACGTAGACACCATCCAGTGCCACAAACAAGCCAAAACTGGTGACGCCAGCCACTGTGCCGTCGAACTCCTCACCAATCTTGTCCTGCATGTAATAACACTTGAGCCAAGCTTCCACATCCCGCGTCGCATCATCTGCACGCCGCTCGGTCATGGAGCAATGCTTGCCCAGCTCCTGCCAGTCACCTGCCTTGTATTTCTCGCCATTCAGTACGGCCTTGATAGCACGATGAATCAGCAGATCGGGATAGCGACGGATCGGTGAAGTGAAGTGTGCATAGGCTTCATAAGCCAGGCCGAAGTGGCCTATATTGTCAGGACTGTAAACAGCCTGCTGCATGGAGCGCAGCAAGACAGTCTGCAATAACTGCTCATCAGGCCGTCCCTTGATCTGGGCCAGCAGCCTGCCATAATCCTTGGCATGCGGTGTATCTCCACCACCCAGGCCAAAACCGAACTCGCCCATGAAAGTACGTAGCGCCTCCAGTTTTTCCTCGGTTGGTCCATCATGGATTCGATACAAGGCAGGATGTTCATTCTTGCCGAGAAAATCCGCCGCACAGACGTTAGCTGCCAGCATGCACTCCTCAATCAGGCGATGTGCCTCATTGCGCACCACGGCATCAATGCGCTCTATCTTGCCATTGTCATTGAACACCATCAGGGTTTCATTACTTTCAAACTCAATCGCGCCGCGCTTTTCACGGGCAGCCAGCATAGTTTTGTACAGCGTGTACAAGTGCTGCACATGCGGCATCAACCAGGCGTACTCAACTGCCAACTCGCCCTCAGGATTGCTGATCATGTCAAAGACCTTGGTATAGGTCATACGCGCCTTGGATCGCATCACGGAGGGATAAAACTTGTATTGCTTGATGCTGCCAGTACTGCTCACCTGCATATCGCAGACCATACACAGACGCTCGACATCCGGGTTGAGTGAACACAGGCCGTTGGATAACGCTTCAGGCAGCATGGGAATCACGCGACGCGGAAAATAGACAGAATTGCCCCGCTCGTAAGCGTCCTTATCCAGCCCATCCCCGGGCCTGACATAGAAGCTCACATCAGCAATCGCCACCACCAGGCGCCATCCTTTGCCTTGCGGCTCACAATAGACCGCATCATCAAAGTCCCGCGCAGTCTCGCCATCAATCGTAATCAGGGGCAGATCACGTAAATCCACCCGCCCTTTCCAGTCTGATGCCCGCACTTGCACAGGGTATTTTTTCGCCTGCTTGAGCGCAGCTTCGGAAAACTCATGAGGCAAGTGGTGCTTGCGCAAGGCAATCTCGATTTCCATACCGGAATCCGCATAATTGCCCAGCACCTCAATCACCTTACCAACCGGTTTTGCATGAGGGGACGGCTGCTCAGTCAGCTCGACCATGACCACCTGCCCATCCTTGGCGCCCATATCCATATGGTATGGAATCAGGATATCCTGGTTCACCCGCTTATCCTCAGCGGCAACAATCGTCACGCCATGGCTACTGATCACGCGCCCGACCAAGGTTCTGGTGCCGCGTTCCAGTACTTCAACAATCCGCCCTTCCGGCCTGCCGCGCCGATCCACACCAGCCGGCCGCACCATGACCCGATCCCCATGAATCACCTGCGCCATCTCGCGCGGGGAAAGAAACAAGTCATCGCCGCCACTATCTGGAATGAAGAAACCAAACCCATCCGCGTGACCTTGCACCTTGCCCGCCAGCAGGTTGACCTTGTTCGCAATACAGAGCGCGCCTTTACGATTCTGGATAATCTGTCCGTCACGCTCCATGGCCGACAACCGTCGCCAGAAAATTTCCTGTTCGGATTTTTTGATGCTCACCAGTTTATAGAGCTGCTCTACCGTCACTGGCACGCCTTGTTCTTCCATTGCCGCGAGAATAAATTCCCGGCTGGGCAAGGGGTTAGCATATTTCTCCTGCTCACGCGCCGCATGGGGGTCGCTAGCCCTCCCCCCCCTGCTTTTACGCACTGGTGCAGCCTTCTGCACATTTGTTTTTTTTAATTTGTTCTTTTTCGTTGACAAAGTATAACTTTCCTATAAAATGCGCGGCTTCTGTCGTTGAACAAACGACGAAGCCCAGATGGCGGAATTGGTAGACGCGCTAGGTTCAGGTCCTAGTGGTGGTAACACTGTGGAGGTTCGAGTCCTCTTCTGGGCACCAAAGAAAACACCTTGAAAACCAGCATTGATACGGCATTAAGCCCGAAACTGCTGGTTTTTTTGTGTCTATTTTCCCCCGCATAACGTTCATTTACCCCAATAAGGCAGCTTTCACCGCAGCCAGTTCGTACCTGAAAATGTACCCCATGGCAGAGCCCTCCAGAATGCGGACATAGTAACAGGATTTGATGGCACCATCCCAAATATCACCAACTGCTGATATGGTTTTCCAACCATGCCACTATTCTTAAGGTAGCAGAGACTTCGAGAGCACGGAAAATTCCCACAGGGCCTGCGGGGATCAATACAACCTGCCTGGCAGCAAATGTCCGTTCATCATGCAAGGCTATCGCCTTATTGTGACATGCGGATGACTGTACTCAAGATAAGTGCGGTCATTCATGCAGCAAGCAGCAGGAGGGCATCCAGCGTTTCACCATGCCAGGGGCGGCCTCGGATTTAAAGACCTGGTTCCGCCTACAACCATGTGTAGTTATAGGCCAGCCATAAGAAAGCGAAAGAAACAATTGTAATTTCTACCAAGCCAACTTTAAACATCCGGTTTCTCCCAGTCGTCAATGAGCTTCCGGTATATGGTAGAACGCCAGCTGCTCTTTGGCATGCCGCATTTATCCTGATTAGATGTCAGAAACATCCGACCCGATTGAATCCAAATATTGGCCCGGCTTATGCAGATAGAAAGTCTGACAACATTCTCAGTCAATGACGGATCAATGATTCACTATGGGTGGCATAAGCTGGACTGACGTTGCTTTCAACCACTGGGCCCTGCCTTCATATCAATCACTCATCCAGCAACGTATGGTATGGACAGGGCTCCAAAGGAGACCAAGCATGGCAAATACTACGCAACACAAGCAAGGTGGCACCCATGAGCAGCATGTGAAAGCCGGGAGTCAAAGCCACAAAAACCAACCTCAGTCAGCGGGTAGCAGCTCCCGTGGCGGCACTCATGAGCAACATGTGAAAGCGGGTAGCCAGAGTCATAAAAACCGTTAGAAACCAGACCCGCTTATAGCGGGTTTTCTGCGGCCTGACGCTGCGCCATCGCTTCTTTTCCACAGTTATTCTTCCTGCACTTTCAAGCACATATCCAGAAACAGCACTGTACGCTTCAGATGCGGGATCAGGGAGAAATTCCCAATTGAAATATCCCGGCATTCATGTTGAAATCTTCCTTCGGATACAGAACAGCGTTGGCAATCCCATTGCCAGAGAAAGTCTTTGATTCACCCTACTTCAGAGAGGTTTGATCATGACTGCATACTATCTTTACTTCGATCTGAAACAAGATCATGCCTATGACGCCCTACTGCTCGAACTGGACAGGGCCGGAGCGCAACAACTTTCCGATGCCATCTGGAGCTTGAACATCCCGGTACCATCGGCAAAAAAGATCAACGAATACTTTGCCCAATACATTGGCCCCAGCGACGAACTGGTGGTTGTGTCCGCCGCTGAATACGCGACATCCATCACAACCTCCGCTCTCTACCGCAGGCCGTTGTAAGAGCAAAGCAATAGCAACGCAGGCCACCAGCGCCTGCCAGCCACAGAACCTCGGCAACTACTTCGGTTGTTGGTGAACCTCGGTGCCTCCCTGTTCCGGCTCCTGCTCAAAGCGTTTGCTTTTTTCCTGCGCATTGCCAGAAGAAGCTCCATCACGCGAACTCTCCTCCCCTTGCGTGCTTTGATCCTGAGGCTCCAGATAATCGCCATGCTCTGTAGAGTCAGGCATATCCTGTTTTTGCTGATGTACCGGAGGCGCATCAACGGCTGTGTCTGCAGCATAAGTCGCTGGCGCCAGGACAATCATCGACATAGAAAGCAATAATCCAGGGATTTTCATCATCCATCTCCTTTTTACATGAGAGCAATTCGAAGCTTCATGGTAAGGAGTGATTGCAGAATAATATGTCAGCAATCCCCGGTTTCAGGCGTGGGTGAATTCAGCAATGGATGTAGGAGATGATTTCACTTAATGAAAGTGATGAAAATCTGTGCATGATGATAGTAGAGAGTATTACGAGAAATCGTCCAAAGTTTTATTGGAGCGTTTGCTTTATGCCAGTGCCAGTTCTCGCGTAATACTACCAGCCCACATTAACAGGACGTAAAAAAAGGCGCCAACCGATAGATTGCGCCTTGTTTTCATTGATTTTATTGCTATTTTACACCACCGTAGATGGTGCGAAAGGAGAGACTCGAACTCTCACGCCTCGCGGCGCTGGAACCTAAATCCAGTGCGTCTACCAATTCCGCCACTTTCGCTTTCCCGGACAGATAGCAAAACTTGCCATATCCAACCAAGGGTGCGCATTATAGCGCAGTCCCGCTCAATTCTGGAAGTACTTTCCACTGCATTTTGCTGATTTCCTCCGGCGGGTCAATTGCTCATCAGGACTATACCGGTTAGTATCTGCCATTGGAGTGGACAACGGCGGCGTGATGAAAAAAATAAAACAACCGCCCGGATTATGGACCAAGGCAATCCTTTGCAGTTTGTTGGTAACAGGGTGCGGCTATCAGCAATATCAGCCTCACCCGCTAGCAACAAAGCAGGGAGAGGTTTCGTTGCGGGCGCACGACACAGGGGATGCTGGCTTTCTCGCCTATATGCGCGAGGAAGGTTATGCTGATTTGCCTGATACATGGGGATGGCGCGAACTGATGCTGTGCGCACTGTATTTTCATCCATCCCTGGATGTAGCTCGCGCGCAACTTGGCCAGGCGCTCGCCACCATCACCACGGCATCACAACGCCCCAACCCCAGCATATCCGCAGGCGCCGGGCGCAGGAATGAGCCTGATGTACCCGAGGTCTACAGCCTCAGCTTCAGCATCCCGATAGAAACCGCAGGCAAGCGTCAGGCACGAATCGACCTCGCCACCAATATGTCGGAAAGCGCCAGGCTTCATATTGCCCAGACAGCCTGGAACCTGCGCTATCAATTACTTTCCAGCTGGATTGAACTTAATGCCGCCCAGCAGCAATTACTGGCATTGGAGCAGGAATCAACCTTGCGCGAGGAAATTGTCGCCATGCTCTCGCTCAGGCTGCAAGCCGGCATGATTTCCAGCGTAGAGCTGAGCAACGCCAGGCTGCAATCACAGCAATTGAAACAAACCCTGGTGGAAACACAGGGCCGGGTCAGTGAACTGGAAACTCAACTGGCCAGCAACAGCGGTCTTTCTCTGGAAAAATTCCGGCAGCTCAGGCTGCAATGGCACACAACAGAACAATTGCTCAATGCCACGCACAGCGTGGATATTGGCAATAGCCTCAACCCTGCCGCGCAGGATGCTGCCCTGCTCAACCGCGTGGATATCCGCGCCAGCCTTGCCAATTACGCTGCCAGCGAAGCAAAACTGAGACTGGAAATTGCCCGGCAGTACCCTGATATCAACCTCCTCCCTTCCTATAATTATGAAGAGGGCTTCCATATCTGGTCACTGGGCATCAACAGCCTGCTGAATGTCATGCACAGAAATCAGGGGCCAGTGGCCGAAGCAACAGCACTGCGCGAAACCGAGGCTGCCCGCTTCGAGGCCTTGCAAGCCAGCGTCATTGCTGCCATGGACAGCAGCAAAAGTCGTTATCGCACCAGCCTGGAAGCACTTGCCCAGGCACAGCAGGCATACGAGACCCAGCAGTCACAAACCGCCCAGGCCCAAACCCGCTTTGAGCACGGATTCGCGGACCGCCTGGAACTGGTGACTTTCCAGCTGGAGAACGTCATCGCCCGCCAACGCCTGCTTATTGCCGAATACCAGGTACAACGCAATGCCGCCGCGCTTGAGGACAGTATGCAACTGCCTCTGGAAAACCTCGCACCGATGCCGGACCCCCTCAGCAATCCGCCTCGTCAGCCTGCGCACTCTCAGGAAACCACTTCATGAATAAAAAAGCCGTTGCCATCATCATTATTCAGGCCTGCCTGATCGTCATACTGCTGTGGCTGCTGGTGCTGTTCAGCGAAGACGAGTTTGAAGCATTCAATGAGGAAGAGGAAATTGAAAGCCCGCTGCGCGTCAACACGGAAGACGGTATCAGCACCATCACCCTGAGCGCGGAAACACAACAGCAAAGCGACATCCGTACCGCAACCCTGACTGAATCAAAATACCTGCCTACCATGGCAGGGCTGGGCAGCGTGGTCGCACTGGATGGCCTGCTGGATTTACGCACACGTTACATGAACACCCTGGGCGAGCTGGCAGTTGCCAAGGCCGCGCTCAATAACAGCAAAAATGATTATGAGCGTCTTGCGTTGCTGAACCAGAGCGACCGTAATATTTCCGATCGCATGCTGATCGCAGCAGAAGCCTTGTATAAAAGCGACCAGGCAAAACTGCAAGCCCACGAAGCCACGCTGGAAAACCTGCGCCATACTGCCCGCCAACAATGGGGAGAACGTCTGGGCCTCGGGATGCTCACGCCCCAACCGACACCTGACATCACCGCACTGCTGGAATATAAACAGGTATTACTGCGTATTGTGCTGCCGCCACAGCAGGCAGAACCCACATCCAGCCTGAACGTCACGCCCATCGGCAGCGAGTTGCCTCCGGTGACGGCACGCCTGCTGGCCGTATCGCCACAGGCCGATCCGCTATTACAAGGCAAAACCTATTTCTATATGGCCCCATCAGCCAACCTGCGGGCGGGCATGCGCCTGGGCACACAGGAGCTGGATACAAGCAAAGCCATGACTGGCGTGCTCGTGCCCAACAATGCACTGGTTTGGTATGGCGGCAAAGCCTGGGTTTACCGCCAGCAGGAAGGTGAAAAATTCACGCGCGAACCTATCAGCACCGAGCTTGAGAGCAACAATGGCTGGTTTGACCCTGACAAGGGCAAAATCGGCCAGACCATTGTCATCAATGGCGCCCAGCTCTTGTTATCAGAAGAGTTGAAATACCAGATCACCAATGAAAACGATGATTAGGAACTGAAATCATGATGTCAGCCCTGATCCGCTTTTCCATCCGTCATAGCGGCGTCATGATCGTCCTCGCGCTCATGATCGTCCTCTACGGCGTGTATAAAACCGTGCACAGCCACCTGGACGTATTCCCGGAGTTCGCCCCGACACAACTGGTCATCCAGACAGAATCTCCCGGTCTCTCCGCCGAACTGGTGGAAGCGCTGGTCACCCAGCCACTGGAACACAGCATTGCCGGCACCGTAGGGATCAACAGCCTGCGTTCGCAATCCATTCCTGGCCTGTCAGTCATCACCGTCATTTTCGACGAATCCACGGATATCTACCGCAATCGCCAGGTCGTTGCAGAACGCCTCGCCACCACAAGCACCGTACTGCCTGCAGGCATTGTCCCCAATATCACGCCCTTGACCTCATCTGCCAGCACTGTGCTGGGCATCGGCCTGACTTCAGATGTCAGATCCCTGAACGAACTGCGCACACTGGTGGACTGGAGCATCAAGCCGCACTTGATGGCAGTGGAAGGCGTGGCTGACGTCAACGTATTCGGCGGCGAAGTCCGCCAGCTCCAGATCCAGGTAGACCCTGCTAAACTGGTGCGCTACAACCTCTCCCTGCAGGAAGTCGCCAGCGCCATCAGCCTCAGCACGGGCATTCGCGGTGCAGGCTTTATTGAAAACAACAACCAGCGCATCATCATCAACACCGAGGGCCAGTCAACCACACCACAACAGCTTGCACGCACTACCCTGCTGCATGCCTCTGGTCAAACCTTGCGTGTTGCCGATATCGGCAATGTCGTGGAAGGCGCCGTCCCTTCCATCAGCGCAGCGGCCATTGATGGCAAAACCGGCATTTATCTCTCCATACAATCACAACTGGGAGCCAACACCAGAGGCGTCACACAGGCCGTCGAAGCAGCACTGGAAGAACTTGGCCCCATATTGGATGGCAAGGAAGTCATCCTGCACCCGCAACTCTTCCGCCCGGCCAACTTTATCGAGGTAGCCATTTCCAGCGTCAAGATCGACATCCTCATCGGTTCGCTGCTGGTGATTACCGTATTATTCCTGTTTCTGTTCAATGTCCGCGCCGCCTTTATTTCCGCCACGGCCATTCCCCTGTCACTGCTGGCAGCCATCATCGTGCTGCAGCACTTTGGCATCGGTCTCAACATCATGGTGCTGGGTGGGCTGGCCATTGCCCTGGGTGAAGTCGTGGATGATGCCATCATCGATTCGGAAAACATCTTCCGCCGCATCCGCGAGAACCGCCTGCTGCCGACCCCTGCCCCACTGCATGAAGTCGTGTTCAAGGCATCCATGGAAGTGCGCAGCTCCGTGGTCTACGCCACCTTTATCGTTACCCTTGTATTCGTGCCATTACTGACCATAGGCGGCGTGGCCGGAAAACTGTTTGCCCCGCTAGGCATGGCCTACATTACCGCCATCATGGCCTCCCTGGTCATTGCCCTGACCATCACCCCAGCTCTCTGCTACCTGATGATGGGAGCATCAGCCAACCTCAAAACCGAGGATTCCCCGCTGATTCGCATTATCAAGCGCTACTACATACGCTGCCTGCAGCACATAGAGCAACATTACAAAATGCTGCTGGGCGCCACCCTGATGTTCATCGCACTTGGGCTGACCACACTGCCGCTGTTCAAGACAGAATTCATTCCCAGCCTGTACGAAGGTCATTACATCATGCACATGACCGCCGTACCCGGCACCTCGGAAAAAGAATCGCTGCGTATCGGGCAGAAAGTCACGGAAGTCCTGAGAAGCATAGAAGGCATACGCTCAGTCGCCCAATGGGTAGGTCGCGCGCCCAATGCAGCAGATACCTTTGGCACCCACTATAGCGAATTTGAAATTGAGCTCGGCCCGGCCTCAGGAGCAGAGCAACGCCGCATTCTCGAAGATATCCGGGAAAAACTGTCCGGCGCAGATGACGATGGCCCGGGTTACCCTGGCTTTGTCGGCGTCAATTTTGCCATCAATACCTTCCTCACCGAACGTATAGAAGAAACCATTTCCGGCTATGCCGCTGCCTTGGTCATCAACATTTTCGGGCGTGACCTCGACAGCCTGAGCCGGGACGCAACAGCAGTAGCAGCAGCCCTCTCCCAGACACCGGGAGCAACCG
This sequence comes from Methylobacillus rhizosphaerae, assembly GCF_900187985.1. Lineage (GTDB taxonomy): Bacteria > Pseudomonadota > Gammaproteobacteria > Burkholderiales > Methylophilaceae > Methylobacillus > Methylobacillus rhizosphaerae. The sequence continues at coordinate 237,373 of NZ_FZOA01000002.1, read as the reverse complement.
ATGTCATGATCCAGTCACCGCCTGGCGCCCCTCAACTCGTCATCCGCCTGCTGCCGGAAAAACTACTACAATTCGGCCTGCACCCCAATGATGTGCTGGATACCATCCGCCTTGCCTATGAAAGCCTGCCTCTCACCCAGGTTTACCAAGGCAATCGCGTTATTGGCGTCGCCGTGGTGTTGGCACCGGAAGCACGTGCCAATATCCTGCAAGTCGGAAAACTGCCTCTGCGCAACATCGAAGGCCGCATGTTGCAACTCAAGGACATTGCCGATATCCGCCAGGAAAACGGCCAATCCAAAATTCTGCATCAAGGCGGAAAACGCATCCAGACCGTCACAGCCAACCTGAAGGATGGTGACGTACAAGCATTTTACGAACGCGCCCGGCAGAAAATCAAAACCGACGTCACCCTCTCACCCGGCAACTACCTGGCCTTCAGCGGTGAAGCCCAGGCAGGCGGTGAATCGCGCCAGGAACTCATCATCCATTCCCTGCTGGCATTCGGCGGCGTATTCCTCATGCTGTATATGGCACTGGGCAACCTGCGCAACCTGGCCCTCACCTTCCTGAACCTGCCATTCGCCCTGATAGGCGGCATCTTTGCCGTCATCATGGCAGGCGGCTGGATATCCATAGGCTCCATGGTCGGCTTCGTCACCCTGTTTGGCATCACCCTGCGCAACTCCATCATGCTGCTATCCCACTACCAGCACCTGGTCGACCATGAAGGCCTGGCCTGGAACCTCGAAACCGCCATCCGTGGTGCTTCCGAGCGGCTGCCCTCCATCCTCATGACTGCACTGGTTACAGGGCTTGGCCTGCTGCCACTGGCAATCGGCAGCGGAGAACCAGGCCGCGAAATCGAAGGCCCCATGGCCACCATCATCGTCGGTGGCCTGGTCACCTCCACCATCCTCAACCTGCTGATCATGCCCACCCTCATGCTGCACCTGGGCCGGTTTGAGAAGCGCAACGAGGTATAACACGGAAGCCAGCAACCACACACCGCCTATTTCTTGCTGCTATGTTCAGGCTTGCCCTTGCGCGAGGTGGAGGCCAACTCGCGCAATTCTTCCTCAGTCATTGATTTCTCCATGGAGCGCGAAGCCCCCTGAAGCTCGCTTTTCTTGATATCCCCGCGTTTTGCCGCCAAAGCAGCACCCGCCGCCTTTTGCTGTGCCTGTGATTTTGCTGGCATGATGAACTCCTTCAAGATAAACCACGCTACTACGCCCGATCCCTGATCTCCTGATGTCCGGCCTTTCCTGCGCAATGCGCGCAGCAATAGAACACCCCGCCAGCCTCAACACCATGTCCGATAATGCGGCAATGACAATGCGCACAGACAGGTGCCATGGCCTGAATCGCACACTCAAAACTGTCAAAAACACGGCTTTCGCCACCCTTCTGGATAGTGAAAGACTTATCGTATTCATTACCACATAAGCTACAAGTTCCCATGACAGGCTCCTCCGGTAAGGATTCATGTGAAATCACGCCTTCAGCGTGAGCATGAACTCCATACTACCTCCCGGGAAAACAAGAATCTGACAGGGATGCCTGATATCAATGTAGGAATTTCTATCGGGCAGGACAGAAGGCAAAGATGTACCGTGTGGCGTTAATGCCAGAAAACCCCAACAACCATCAAAGCAAAAGCAGAACGTAAAGGCGTGCCATATACCCGTTATGTACGGATGCTGCTGGAAGCAGATGTGGCTCAATCGAAGTAAGAAGTAAAGTATGGTGATAGCCCAGCTGCGGCTACTGTTAACGGAGCCTAACCAATCAGCCTCCCGCCTTAAGGTAATGGCCTGAAAGAAAAGGCGCTGTTAATCTCTATCCTCAAGACGCACAGTAAACCAATGCGATAAAATCCTCACCTACAACAACACTCAACAGCAATCATAGCGTTGCATACTCAAGGATATTTCATGGCTTGGCTTATTCTCACCATCGCAGGCGTGCTCGAAGTTGTCTGGGCAATCGGGCTTAAATATACCGATGGCTTCAGCCGTCTCTGGCCCAGCGTCGCCACCATCATCGCCATGGTGCTGAGCGTCGTCCTGCTGAGTTTTGCCATGCGTTCCCTGCCTGTGGGCACAGCCTACGCCGTCTGGGTAGGCATAGGCGCAGTCGGTACCGCCATCATGAGCATCATCCTGTTCAACGAACCCACCACCATGCTGCGCATCGTCAGCCTGGGCCTCATCATCGCCGGGATTATCGGGCTCAAATTAAGCTGAGCAGCAGAAAAATGCCTGGGCTAACTCTTTTCATCTGGCGTACTACACACGTACGTGCCTGACAGCTCATGCCATGCCGGACGTAATCCGGTATCTTGCGGTGTTCCAACACAGCCATGATTCACACGACACTGGGTCAGGGTTGAGATGACAAATGAGCCAATAACATCTACAAGCAGCGGCAGGCTATAGCGCTGTTTCTGAGCGGTAGAATCGGCAACGCCTGGCAACATAACCTGCGCCCCACCAGATCAATAAGGTAACAAGAATTACGCGGGAGTGGAAAAAGAAAAACCCGATCATGTATTCTCACATGATCGGGTTTTATTGAGATAACTTGGGCTGGATATTACTCTTGCTGCTGCCTATCACCCCTCAGCAGAGACTGCCGGTTGGCAGACTGAACATCATCTAATACCACTGTCAGGCCAGCAGTATTGATACCAAGTAATTTCAGCAAGGGATCTAGCACCATCCGGCTCACATTAGCAAGTAATGGTACAACAACCTTATACAACACCTCACTAACTACACCAGTAACTGCATTCAATGCAGTATCTACAGGACTAAGAATACACGCTCCCAACACACATACAGTCACAAGTCTAATTCTTAATGCCCCCTCTGTTGCACCTTGCAAACTCTTTCCTAGTCCGGCATACGTCGTCTTGCAATCCGGCAAAATGCCATCCTCTTCACATTCATTGGTTGGTGTATTGCTATAAGTAGTTGGGCGGTTAACATGGAAAACCAGTGTGTCTTCAGAAGTAACAGCTGGTAAATCAAGGCGTACTCTTGCACCGCCCACTTGAACAAGCCCCAACGCATTCAACACAATAATTTCCCCATCTTCAGAGCCACGATCGCAATTCTCTGGATTAGCTCCAAGAGGTTTACAACTAGGATTTATACTCGTAAGAAATACTTCAGCCAATCCCGATTTTGCGTCAATCTCAACGTCTGTAGTTTGCTCTCCAACCTTAATTGCCTGTAATTTGGCATAACCTGGCGCAATTTTTACAAGTAATTGTAATTTCGTACTTGCAACAAGGCCTAGCAAGCCTCCCTCCAAGATAGTCACTACTCGCACTGCCGCCGGTTTCGCCTCGGTACAGGCGGAACCATTTACCTCTCCCGGACCACCTACTGCGATTTGTGGTGCCTCGATAATACCAATTCGAGTTGTCACGCTAAGACCTAACAGCGAAGGAATGCCTAACGGTATGTCGATAAAATTTTTCCCATTCGCCACAATGACGGCGGTATTAATCAATTGCAACAAATTGACTTGTGTAGCCAACACTGCATTAGGGTCTGGATTGGTAACATTCAACACATCACCAATTTTTATTGTCGTATTATTTACTGCTCCTTGTGCCAAATTCAATAATCCATCCAGCACAATAGTCTGATTAACAGCATCCAGTTGGTTGCCATCTGCTCTGGCAGCTGCTTCCAGCAATGTCAGGAACTCACCGACCGTAACATTTGCATCAAGCAAATCATCGACTGAACCGATCAAGGCACTCGCCTTAACCAAATTCAATAATTTAATACTGGAGTTTGCTAACCCTTGCCAAGAAGCAACAGGCAAAGAAATTGATGTGCCCAATACCTTCGTCAGCAAAGAATTTAACAACCATGAGTCATTAGTATCTAAATTTAACGTCGTAGAACCGGCACTAAACGCAGCCCAAGCAGTACGAATTGGCGCAACAGCCTCAGCTTGCAGATTAATATTCTGCCCAAAAAACCCACCGGCGACCAGGCTTGCAGGTACAGCTCTAGAGGCAATAACTTTGACGGCTTCTGGACTTCCTCCTGCAGTAAAAATTCGTTCACCGCTCACTGTTGCAATGCTGCCTAACTGTACAGCATTAGCTGTACTCAGCAGACCGTTCAGAGAGGGTTCGTTCGCCAGTGCTGCACGCTCTGCGGCTTCTCGCGCTGCAGCTATATCTACATTATCTTTACATCCACCAATTTGGCTAGCCTCAATCGCCGCCATGTCGGCCACATTCTGTAGTCTGCGTTGCTCAAGCCAGAGACGGCCACTGTCAACTGCCAGAACTGCAAACAATATCACCATGAACAGGGTCAATGCGGCCATGATGCCGATTGCCCCACGCTGAGACTTCAATTCCCCCCCGGGAGATCGCATGATGAGGCTCCTTAGTTGCCGTCAGTCATTTTCTGGCGTTCAAACTTATCTGGAATCGGATGTTTGAAGCCATCAACATAGCGTTGATGGATATTGGTCAGCACAGGGCCGGAAAGTTCTTGCTTGTTGGGAGAGGCATGAGTGCCTTCGCGTTGCAGGCTTAGCCATTCCTGAGTGCTGCGGAAAGATGTATCTTCACCGCGCGGAACGGGAGCAATAGCCTGCTCCTGCTCAGCCAATTGCCCATTGAATAAATCATTGGCAAATGCAAAAGAACTGCCCAACAGTCCAATGACAAATGCGCCTATCATCAAATTTTTTTTCATTGCGTTTGTTCCCCCGATTCAACACCCAGATCAAGACTGGGACTCAAAATACCCGTACAAATATTGCTGGTTCCGTAACACCCGCTGATCACCTGCGGTGTCGTTTTTTTTACTTCGCTTGCTGTTGCCTGCGCTGGCTCAGCATCCTGTCCTGCTTCAAGCTCAACATCGTGCTCGGTTGTATCTTCATGCTGTGCTGTCTGCTCCTGGACAGTGCTTTCGTCCTCAGGCGTCAGTTCATTTTCAATAATCTCTTGCGCCGGTGCTGCATTCAGCACTACTTCCTCACCCACAGGCTGCTCGACAAGCGTATGTGGCTCTGCCGGGCTGCTGTAATACTCATTCGGGGCAGATTCAACTCCTGTCGCCGCCCTGATCTCACGCAATTGCGCGTCAGAAAACTTGAATTCCCTTGCCAGCTCCTCTGCCCTTGCCAGCTGCCCAGTCTTGTACATGAGCATGACCAGGTTATGCTTTGCCAGATAGTTATTGCCATCCAGCTCAATCGCAGTCAGAAACTGGTTCAGCGCCAGCTGGGTATCGCCATACATCATCAAGGCATAGCCATAATCACTGCGCACCCGACTATCCACTGGCAATAATCCAGTCGCCGTTTTCAGGTAGGCAGTAGCAGCCTCATGTTGCTCCTGAATTTCTGCCAGTAAACCCAAACCCTGGTAAGCAAACCCACTCAGGCAGCTTGACGTCAGTTGCTGATATTCCGTTTCTGCCAGCCCATATTGCCCGGTCTGGCGTAATGCATTGGCGCGGTATAACTTGGCCTGTACGACATCCAGCCTGGATGCATCCAGAAAAGCCAAGGCAGCATAGGCTTTTCCATCTGCCAATACCTTGCCTATCATTTCCAGCTGCGTTTTATCTTCCTTCGACAACTCCGGACAAGCTGGCCTGGCTGACTTGTCTGCGCCATAAGCAAGTGCTGCTGGCAATAACAGCAATGCGGCAGATAAAAGCAGAAAATTACGCATTGAGACAATCATCATCAGAGCGTTGAAAACATATTCATGAGGCTGATAAACCCAGGTCCGGCAATAAATAACATTAGTGCAGGAAATAACAAGAGCATCATGACAATACTCATCTTGCCTGAAAGTTTACTGACATACTCGCGCAGTTCAGCCAATTGCCGCTCTTCCAGCAAGGTGGCATATTCCATGATGGATTTCCTGACATTACCCCCGTCATTGGATACCTGACGCAACATCGCAATCGCATCTGTCAGTTCACGTACGCCTAATGCCCTGGTCATCTCGGTCAAGGCTTCACCTCTATCCTCGCCTACGCTGATACGATTCAATGCACGCTGCAAATCCAGGCTCAATGCCGGCAAAATACTTTTAGTCTGCTCCACCATGGTACGCAACGCCTGCTCCAGCGAGAGACCGGAATCAAACAACATCACCAGCAAATGCAGGAATGTCGTAATTTCCTTGCGTATTTTGGCAACCCGGCTGGCAGCCATCATGCGTAATACGCGCCGCGTGCCAACGTACATCACAGCAAATGCAATAAACGCCACCATGGCCGCATACAACATGCTTTGTTCAAGCAGCAAAGTAGCGGCAAATGCCAATGCAGCAAGAAAAACGGGGCCTGCTTGCAGCACTGCATTGAAAATCACCCGTTTTGTACCATACAACCCGGCCTGGCTGAACAGCAGGACAATTTCTTCATCCTTGGTGAAAGGCAGGGATGCCAGTTGCTGCAATACACCTTGTTTGGATGAATCAAATGTCAGGCGCTTGGCTGGTCGCCCAAGCACCGTGTCAAAACGCGCATTGATCTCATTACGCTTGAAATGATCCACCTCCACATACATCAGCACCACAGCGCCAAACAGCAACACAACAATACTAAAAATAATCCAGGTATTCATTTATACGCTCTTCAACATACGCCAGAAGATAAAGCCACCCAGCAATTGCATACCTATACCCACCTGAAAAACTATCCAGCCAGTTGGGTCATCCACCATGACAAGGAAATAGGAAGGGTTAATCATCATCATGTAGCCCACAATACCAATTGGAACCAAACCCAATACCCAGGCTGTCACCTTGGTTTCACCCGTCATGATTGCCAACTCCCGCCTCGCCTGCTCCTGACGACGTATCATGTGGATAATGCTTTTCAGCAACCCTTGAGGAGAGCTGCCATAAGTACTGCTAATATTGACGGCTAAAGCCAGCAAGCTCATTTCCTTGACACCGGAACTTTCGGCTGCTTGACGCACCGCCTTGTTGAAACTTGCACCCAGGTCTGTACTGCGCAGCACTTTATCCAATACATTGCGTAACGGTGCTTCCACCTCGACTGTCACGGAGCGCATGGCCCCTTCCATACTTTTCCCCACAGATAGCGCGCGTATCAATTGATCAATAAAAGCTGGCATCTGCGCCACCATGGCGGCTTTCTGGCGTTGCAACTTGATAAAAGGCAGCACAATGAATAAAAGCACCGCCACAATACCGGTAAGCAACACTGCACGGCCAAGATCAAGGAAAACTTTTCCCAGAACAAACGTCAGTATCACCAAAGCAATCATGACTACTGCCTGCTTGTATGAGAGATTATCTCCCCACAAACTCAACAGCCTGGAGCTGAATGTGCTTAACTCACGCTCATGCTCTGTCTCATCTTTTACTTTTGCAGAGGAAATCGGCATGGCACGTTCATAGTGTTTCAACGCCTCTTCTTCCTCTATCTTCTGCCGGGCCGTTCCCCACAGCATCAAGGCAGGAATCAGGAACAGCAGGCCAACTGAAAGCAAAACCCAGTTATTCATGATGTGTGCCTTCAGTCCGCATTCATTGCTTCGCGCAACTTGATATTGGTTGGCAAGGTCGGTGACATGACAAATACATCCAGGTCCGGGTTGTAACTGAATAACTCATTGGTCACAAAACGGTCATCACGGATGCCGATGATTTCCGTAATCGATGTAATCCGGCGCTTACCGTTAGGCAAACGTGTCACCTGCACAATCAATTCCAGTGCCGCTGCAATCATTTTGCGCAAAGTGGCTTCCGCACCCTGGAAACCTGCCAGGCCAGCCAGTGTTTCCATACGCAGCAAAGCATCAGAAGCGCTATTGGCGTGAATGGTGCTCATACAACCTTCGTGACCGGTGTTCATGGCTTGCAACATATCCATCACTTCACGGCTACGCACCTCACCAAGAATGATACGGTCAGGCCGCATCCGCAAGGCATTCACCACCAGGTCATGCGCATTTACTTCACCCATGCCATCCAGGTTCTGCGGACGAGTTTCCAGGCGCACCACATGCTCATGCTCCAGGCGCAGTTCTGCCGCATCCTCAATCGTGACAATACGTTCACCAGCAGGAATCGAACGACTCATGAAGTTAAGCATGGTGGTCTTGCCTGCGCCAGTACTGCCGCTGATCATGGTATTGACGCGGTTTTTGGAAGCATTGGTCAGGAAAGACAGCATCTTGCTGTCCAACGTGCCATACGCCAGCAAGTCTGACCCCAGGATCGGGGATTTACGGAACTTACGAATGGACATGCAGGGACCGTTCAACGCCAGCGGCGGAATCACCACATTCAAACGGCTGCCATCCGGCAAGCGCGCATCCACTGTCGGACTGGCTTCATCCACACGACGGCCCAAAGGCGCCAGGATACGGCGAATCACCCGCAGTACATGCTCGTCATCAATAAAGCGCATCTGGGTTTTTTCCAGCTTGCCCTTGCGCTCAATGAAAATGTCGCGTGCTCCATTCACCAAAATGTCATTGATGGAATCATCGCGGATCATGGCTTCCAGTGGGCCAAAACCCGCCAGCTCATCCACCATGTCTTCCGTCAGGCGTTCCAGGTCAAAAGCGCTGACAACCAGCTGCTTCTCGGCAACATATTTATAAATCTTGCTGTTGACGTAGGTAAACATCTGCTGCTGCGACATTTCAAACAGGTTCACCGCATCGCGCTCGATTTCCGCGATCAGGAATTCATGCAGCAACAGCTTGGTGTCCTGCGATTCTTCCGCTGTCTTGAGGTCATAACGGTATTCAGAGATTCTCATCATGCTTCAACTCAGGACTTGATGAAATTCAGCTCAGCGAAGAAACGCTGCACCTTGGTGGAGAAACCCTGCTCAGTCTGCTCAGAACCCCATTCTCCCAGCACAATTCTGGCCAGCTCACGCACGCGCACGGCATATAAATGACGTGAATTCTGCACCAGTATGCTTTCACCGGTATTCATGGAATCCAGGCGCACCAGGCCTGCAGGTGGCAATGTGCACACAACAGGCAAGTCAAAGGACTTGGCAATACTGTCTGAGTCAGGCGCTACCTTGCTCAGGTAATGGTCAAGCACAATACCCGGGTTAGGCAAAGCCACTTTCTGGTCACGCAATGCCTTGAGCATTTCAAAATTGCGCTTGCAGCTCGGCACCGTCTGCTCACCCACGATCAGGGTTCTATCCACTGCAGACAAAATCAGTTGCAGGAAATCGACACGATTCACGCCGCCGACATTGATGACAATCTGCGGGAAATACTTACGCAAGGTGCGCAACACCGTGTAAATCTCTGCCGGTGATATCTGCACATCATCGTCAGTGGCTTCCGGCATGGAAAGCACGGTCAGGCCGGACTTGTGCTTGACGAAACCAGTATCGATCAATGTCGTATCCAGGCGCGAAATATTGCGCATGACATCAATGAAGTTATATTTTGCCGTCAGGTTCATCAACAGCAGGCTATCCGCGTGCGGCATTCCCAGGTCGATCAACAGGGTGCGCTGACGTTCCTGTATGGCTTGTGCCAGATGCAGGGACAACATGACGGAATCATTGCCCTGGCGCGCATTGATCACTGCAGTGATCTGGCTGGGTTCATCCCGGCTGTTGGGGTTGGCGTCATTCTTGACATACCCAACACTGCTATAGCGTCCCAGCACTGCCAGCAACTCATTGGTCTGGCTGCCGATACGGATGAAATCACGTATGCCCGCGCGCAGGATAGTTAGCAGGAACTGCTCACTACTGCTTTCTGCCAGCGCCAGCAGCGGCAGGCCTGGTTTGGCGCTCGCCAACTCCTCCACAAATGACACTTCCTGTGCCAGGCTCGGAGCCAGTGTCACTGAGGAAGAAACATCCTGGGAACGCAGGTGCAGCAGGACACCATTGATGCTGACTGCATCTACCAGTTGCAGGATTTTGCCAAGATTGTAATCCTCAACAAAAATGAACTTGCAGTTATGATCGGCAGCGGTGCGCAACCAGCGCACGCACTCTTCCCCATTGGTAACAACAATAAAATTACGTGTATCAGCCATTATCGTGACATCCCTGTTGAAGTTGCTTTTGGAATTCCACTGGTAGCACTGAAAAATTCGCTGAACGATGGCTTATAGTCTTTCATTGCCTTGCCCGGCAGCTCTGGCAAGGTAGCATCGCGGGAAATCGGCCTTACCAGGCGTGGCGTCACCACCATGAGCAGCTCTTTGTCTTCACGCTCAAAACGCTTGGAACTGAAAAACGCGCCCAGGATCGGGATATTGCCCAGACCCGGCACCTTTTCCACATTGTTGATCGTGTTACGGCTGATCATGCCGCTGATGACAAAACTTTCACCATTGCCGGCCTGCACGCTGGTTTCTGTTCTGCGTACTTTCAGGCTGGGTACTGTTACGCCGCCGGAACTCACTGCATTGGCAAAATCCAGTTCACTGACTTCCGGCGCCACTTTCAGGTAAATCCGCTCATTGCTCAGAATAGTCGGCGTCAGCATCAGACGCACACCGTACTCCTTGTAACGGATACTGATCGCTCCATCCCCTGTTTGTCCTGCCCGGACTGGTACAGGAAATTCACCACCGGCGAGAAAAGTTGCTGTCTGGCCAGATAATGCAGATAAAGAAGGTTCTGCCAGGGTATAAGCAAAACCATTGCTCTCCAGGATGCTCAAACTACCAAGCAGGCCGGAACCATTATTACCGAATACCGCATTGAAGGCGCTTGCCACCGGCAGGAACCCGGAACCACTGGTAATCGCACCATCGTCGTAGCCACTGATCGTACCCGGACCGGAAACCACACCAAAACCATTGTGGTTGCCACCACTACGCCCGAGCAGGAAACCAAAACGCATGGCATTCTGGCGGCTGACTTCCACAATCTTGATATCAATCTGTACATGGCTGTCAAAATCACCCATGGATACATCCACTGGCGTCTTGCGTTCCTTGTCCATGGATTCCAGTGCTGCAGTGTGCTCTTCCAGTGAGCCCACCGATCCATCCAGCGCCACATTCGCGCCTGCGGCTTCTGCATTGACTCCATAAGCCTTGACAGTCGCCAGACCGGATTTAGCCAGCACAACATCCGGAGACACGGTGATATGCAATATTTGCGGCTCTGCAGACTTGGCATCCCACAGGCTGATAGTGGTCGCACCCGCAGCTTTGGGAGTAATCATCATGGTCTTGGCATTGGTCATGGTGACGGACAACACTGACGGGTCAGCAATCGCCACCCGCTTCAGATTGGCGCCATGCACATGCAGCTTCTGTTCACCAATATTCAGATTCAAATCTTCAGCTTGTACATTAAACACCGTCAATGCAAACAAACTCGCCCCGATTGCACAGGCGCCATAATGCCTGGCTAACAAATCCCTGATCTTTAACGCTGCCATTTTATTGTCCCTTGAAGCTGACAGTTTCGGTTTTCTCACCAGCGTGGATTACCACACTGGTCACTGGAGCAGACTGCACGACTTTTTTACCTGCTACAGTCTTCACTGCCACAGTCTTGGTTTTTACATTCGCAATTTCAGGCAATGCAATGAAGTCGCTGACTTTTTCTTTAACGACTTTGCCATCAGCTGCTTTTTCAGGCTCTGGTTCTGGCATCACCCCACGCAGGGACAAACGCAGGGAGCCACCGCTGGCAGCCAACATCAGGCGCGAGACATCTTCTTCTTTCACTGCCAACACGGCAGAGCGCCCTTCCAATGCTTTTTTCTTTTCTTCTTCCTCTTTCTTCTTGGCATCAGAGGAGGTAGGCAGGGCCAACTTTGATTCGGCAGCATCAGTCTGTTCAGCAGGCTTAGCAGCATCCTGCAAGGTCTGTCCGTAACTCAATACGCGCACATCCTTGACAATGGTCTGGGCGGAACTTTCACTATCAGAGCTACCATTTCCATTCAGGTACACCAACACATCAACATGGTCACCGGGCTTGGCAAAACCGCCGACGCCAATGACTTCGTCCACTTTGACCGCCACACCGCGCTCACCACTCTTGAGTAGCAGAGCAGCTTCACCGCGTTGTGGGAAATAATTCGGTTGAATTACGCTACCTTTGACCACATCAACTTCAACCACTTTACCGATTACATCGGCAGTTGAGGTATAAGCCAGGGGATTGCGAGTTTCTGCTTCCTCGATCGCAAGATCTTCAGAAAGAATGACGTGACCAGCCGCGATATCCTGGCTGGCAATAACTTGATTATATTTGACGACAGGTGGCGGCTCTGCAACGACAGGCGCTGGCGCCGGGGAACCGGCTCGCAAACCATACCACCCCATTAAAACTGCCCCGATAAACAAAAGGATTGCAATAACCCTTAACACACTTCCACTCATTTTTTATTGTACTCCACTGTTAAATTCAGCCTCACCCTGAAACCAGCTTCGTTTCAGCATTTATCCCAGACTTACACTTGCCCAACCTCTCATCTCAAACCCCGTAGGCAACAACGGGCCATAACCTGGAAAATTTAAAATAGGCACCACTGGATCACTCACATAATTGGGATATATCAAGCGTACGTTAATGACTTTTCCCCGTGTAGCGTCCTCTACTACCGATGACACTTGACTGCCATAAGCTCCTTGGATTTTTGTCCTGATCAGTGGCGGCATCCACACCAATGCTTCGTCTACTCGCGCGTGCGCACGTGCTTCCAGCGCCGCTACATATGCTGCATCATTTGAAAAAGCCAATGGATCAACTGCAATTGCAGAACGCGCACCTTCAGAAGCTGCAAAGTTCAAACCAGCCCACAAGAGAAAAATGATTGCGTAACTTATAATTGCGTAGAGAACAACCAGAAAAAGTACAAATACCAGAGCAAACTCAATGGCAGCCGCACCTTGTTGTTTTTTCCCCTTCACTGCCATAACCATGCCAGCGATCCCCTTATCCCCAGAAAATCCGGCTTCAAGACAAAAATAATCATCCCGAAACCTAATGCCGTGCCAAACGGGATATAACGCTTCTGTCCATTCCAATAAAATGGCCGCCACTCACGCCCATAGTACTGAAGAAACATATTAAGCCCTGTTGAACACAGAAAAATCACTCCTACGGAAACAGATGCCACAATAAAACTGCCAAGCATCAATTCCAAACCGCATAAAGCAGCAATTGCCCAAAGAAGTTTAACGTCACCAGCTCCCAGTGTTTTCGTTACATAACCGGGAATAGTTAAAAGTGAAGCAACGGCCAGCCCCAATATCACCGACATCACAGACTGACCGTTAAATGAAACTCCACGCAACAGTAGCCATAGCACTCCAACTATCACAACACCTAATGTTAAATAATTGGAAATTTTTCTTTTTGAAAAATCTTGACCAGCAACAACAAGCCCCCATGCTATGAGTACAATTTCTTGCATGAAGTTTAATTACAAATAGTTATGCACCACCACCAGCACCAGTCAGTGCATTAGCTACATCAGTAAACACTTGTGTTAGGTTAGTCCCTATTAGCTGCAAAGCTCCAAGAATAACGACAGACACTAGAGCTGCAATCAAACCATATTCAATTGCAGTTGCGCCTTCTTCGTCGCGGATAAAATTCATGATTGCGTTTTTCATAATTGACTCTCCTAATTGATTTAAACACTACTTACCAATTCCCCCCCTAAGTTTCACCTTTGCGGCTCCACTCAGAGTCAACACACATTGGTTGCAATGCGTTGTGGGATCAGAATATCAATTCCAGAAATTATGTCAATTGCCTTATAACAAAAAAGTTCAACTATTTTTTTGACGCTTTTATGACTCATCAATACCGCTCTTACTCCTGCCTGATAACTGGCATAAATCATCTACCTAAACTCGAAACCGCCAAAAATCTGTTTGTATTCAGGTAAACCTGCAGAAATTGCAGTACCCCCCCCTTTGCTGCCTCAACATGGGACTGTCAATTCCATATCCCCTCATCCCAACACAAAACCCCCTCTCCAACACCCCTCAGGAAACTCTCCTTTTTTTACACTCCCATGTTTCCCTCCAACACCTTCACCCTTCACTCCAAACCCTCCCTCTGTCACTCCGCACTCTTTCCCTGTCACTCCTCACCCACATCCTTCTGCCATCCATATCACCCTACCCTTGCACTCACTACCTACCATCCCATCTCCAACCTCCCATTCCACTGGCCCTAATCTGGAATGTCGTCATGTTCCAGAGTCACTTCTAAAATGTCAGAAACTAATATATAGTTTCTTACTAAAGAGGCACACTATGAATACACTACCCCAAGCTATACTGAAGCAAGCACATTCCCTCCCTGAAGGAGGTGTCCTGTCGCCCAAGGAATTCCTGCACCTCGGTAGTCGCGCCGCTATTGACCAGGCGTTCTCCCGATTGAGCAAGGAAGGAAAACTGCTACGTGTCGCACGAGGCGCTTACGTCGCCCCGGTGTCCAGCCGCTTTGGCGCGCGCGCGCCCTCTCCCAAGAAAGTGATTCAGGCACTGGCTGAACAAAATGGCGAGGTTGTCGTGCCGCATGGTGCCAGCTCAGCTAATGTCCTGGGATTAACTCAACAAGTACCCATCCGTGAGGTTTACCTCACATCTGGAAAGACGCGCGAACTGACAATTGGTCATTCAACCGTGCTCATCAAGCATGCTCCACGCTGGATGATGGCGCTCGGCTCAGGGCCAGCAGGTGCAGCAGTGCGTGCTCTGGCCTGGATGGGTCCAACTCACGCGGACAAGTCCTTAAGATCACTGCGCCGCACTCTCTCCAGCTCCGAGTGGCAAACCCTGACATCCTCACGGGCCAGTCTGCCAAGCTGGATAGCTCAAGCCATTGGCAAGGAAGCCATGCGTGGCTGAATCCTTTTTCGACCTCAGCAAAGCAGATCAACGAGAAGCTCTGGAATATGCCCGCGCCCAATCAGGCCGCCCTGCTCATCTTCTGGAAAAAGACATCTGGCTGGTTTGGGCTCTACACGCCCTTTTCGGCTCGCGGTTAACGGATGACCTCACCTTCAAGGGGGGCACATCGCTTTCCAAGGTCTACAAAATCATTGACCGTTTTTCGGAAGATATCGACCTCACGTACGATATTCGCAAGCTGATTCCAGATTTGCTTGGAGATGATGGAGAGTTACCAACCAGCCGTAGCCAAGCCAACAAATGGACCAGGGCTGTCCGAAGCCGGCTACCTGATTGGATCAACAGTGAAGTGCTGCCTGTTCTGCAGCAAGCATTGAAGCGAGACCATCTCAAAGCACAGATTGAGCTTGGTGGCCAAGATAATGACAAACTACTGCTGCGATATCCTGCATTGATGCAAGGCACAGGTTACGTTGCGCCAGTCGTCACACTGGAATTTGGTGGCCGGGCCACTGGGGAACCCCATCATATACATGAGGTTGCCTGCGATATCACCGAGTACATCCCAGACATAATGTTCCCAACTGCCTTACCGCGAGTAATGAACGTCAGTCGAACATTCTGGGAAAAGGCTACGGCAGCGCATGTTTTCTGCGCACAAGGACGAATTCGTGGCGAACGCTACGCGCGGCACTGGCATGATCTGGCCGCAATTGCCCGCAGTCCTGATTTTTCCTCGGTCATTGCCGACCGCGACGTAGCCATAGCAGTGGCCAGTCATAAGTCATATTTCTTTATCGAAAAGGACGCTGGAGGCCAAGTCATCGACTATGCAGCCGCAGCGACAGGTAATTTAAAAATCGTCCCGACAGGCCAAAGCCAAGGTTGCTCTAGAGCAAGACTACAGCGCCATGCTGGCCGACGAAATCATGATTGGTCATTCAGTGCCGTTCGATGAGCTTTTAAAAGCGTGCGCCGAAGTCGAGTCAATGGCAAATCATTACCTTGTTGATGGAACCGACCATAACCAACAGTCAGACAGTCAAATCAAAGGATAACACGCATGGCCAACATCCGCTCCATTGACATCATGCGCCTCGATGACATATTCGATATGGGTGACGGCTACGTCCTTAACTTTTCGGATCGCACTTTTGTGCAATTTTTGCCGAAGCACTCAGCATCGACATTGACGACCCAGTGAAACGAAATCTTAGGATGATGAATAAACAAATGCCGGATCAAGTCCGGCATTGAGTTAGCGTTGAGGCAGGTGCCGAGCCGGACGGCACCTGGGAGGGTCAGTTGTCGTATTTCAGGTATTTGAAGCGGGCATCGTCGTTGGGGGTGCCTTCGAGTGCGCCGCCTTCCTGGGCAGGTTGCCACTGGATGACGGATTCAATTTTGCGCGCCAGCTCCCAGTCTTTATCGGTAATGCCTTTTGCGGTGTGGGTGCAGAGCTTAACGATGACGAAGGCATAGGAGACAGTTAAATCCGGGTGATGCCAGGCGGCTTCGGCAAGGTGTCCTACTGTGTTGACGACCATGAGGGTAGCTTTCCAGCCGCTGGTTTTGTATTTGCGGCGAATCCAGCCATCTTCGTAATACCAATGCGGCAGTTCTGCTGCCAGCCTGGTATTGATTTCTGCTTCTGTATATACACGTTCAGTTATTTCACTCATGGTCTTTCTCCTCTTAGTTCCAAGCACAACGTACTGGCAGGCCTACGCGGCCCAGCTCTTCTTCGTTGAATCCTTCGTTGAATGCGGTACAGTCCTGCCGCCCGACCACCCAGGTGTGAAATGGCCTGCCGGCGATATGATCACCGAATGCGCTGTCGACGAATCCTTCCTTGGTCAGCTTTTCCAATGATACTTGCTGATCTGCATCAGGACGTGAGGATTTGACGAGAATCAGGTGTTCGGCATTCATTTTGGCGGCAAGGTAAGCTGCCAGGCTATCGGAGGTGATGCTCCAGTTCATGGCGATGGTGTCATCGGCGCACACCATGTGGCTTGGCAGCCAGACGATGCCGCGATGCTGCCAGCCGCGTTCGGCGATTTCCAGTTCGCTGCTGGCTGTCACCAGGCGCGTATCCAGTCCGGTCATCAGTACGCCATATTGATCCATTGCCATGACGGCCATGCGATGCGCAGTGGCGTCATCTATGCCGGTGTTGATTTGCGCATCGCGCACGGTGTCTGCAAATACGCCACCGCCAGGCACTATCAGTACTTTGCCGTCACCATGGCGTGCCACAAGGTCCAACCACAGGTTCAGTTCTGGTGAGCCAAGCAGGCTCCCCCCCAGCTTAATTACCCACATCTTGATCGCTCCGAAAATGTTCGACGAGTTGCAGCATGGTGGATGCCTTGTCCCAGGTTTCCCGGTATTCCTTATCCACTTCTGAATCCGCTACGATACCACCTCCTGCCCAGAAACGGATTCTGCCATGCGAATATACTGCTGTGCGAATGGCAATATTGGTGTCCATGTTGCCATCAAAACCGATATAGCCGATTGACCCGCAATAGACGCCACGGCGGTTCGGTTCCAGTTCCTCGATAATTTCCATGGCGCGCAGTTTGGGCGCACCGGTGATGGAGCCACCGGGAAACGCGCCACGCAGCAGATCGACAGCTTCGTTGTGGTCATCCAGCTTGCCGGTGATGACGCTGACGAGGTGGTGCACATTGGTATAGCTTTCCAGCGCGAATAGGCGATCTGCACGCACTGAGCCAATGGCGCAGCTTTTGCCAATATCGTTACGCAGCAGATCCACGATCATGAGGTTTTCTGCCCTGTCCTTGAGGCTGGACAGCAGTTCCTGCGCCTGCCTGGCATCTTCCTGCGGATCGCTGGAGCGCGGACGCGTGCCCTTGATGGGCCGGGTTTCAACATGTAATCCCTTCACTTGCAGGAAGCGTTCTGGCGAACCGGACAATATCTGCACCTGCGGCAGGTTCATGAACGCCATGAACGGCGCGGAGCCGATGCTGCGCAATACGCGGTATGCCGCCCAGGCATCGCCTGCTGCCTCGGCCTGGAAACGCTGGGCCAGGTTGACCTGGTAACAATCGCCTTCGTGAATGTAGCGCTGGATTTTCTCAAACGCACGAGCATAGGTGTTTTCGTCAAAATTGGAGCTGACGAGAGACGTCACCTGGAAGGCAGCTTGTGTCGGTTCATCAAATGGTTGATCAAACAAGGCGCATAACTTGTTCCAGCCGGCCTTGCGCTCTTCGGTGATGGCGCAGCAGATGAGCCAGGTTTGCTGCCGGCGATGATCGACGACGACAGCCCAGTCGTAGATGCCCACCATCATCTGCGGTATCTGTTCGGCATCCTGTGCCTGTTCAGGCAGTTTTTCCAGGGTACGGCCCAGGTCATAGCCGAAATAACCTATTGCGCCCCCTGTGAAAGGCAGGTCGGATGCCAGGCGTGGATAAGCTTTCAACACCTGTTTCAACAAGAGGAAGGGATCATCGTGGTGCAGCGTGGTTTCTCCCTGCCGCTGCAGCTCGGTCACGCCGTCGCGGGTGGTCAGGGTCATGACCGGATCAGCGACCAGGATATCGTAATGGCCATACTCATTGCCGGGACGCCCGCTATCCAGATAGATGGCCCAGGGTTGATGTGCAATTCTGGCAAACAGGGCTGAACTATCAGCGTGATATGGTAGTGCTCGTCTTAGCATGATGGTTCTGCGTTTGTGGATGACGTGGCCAGATGGGCCACTGCATAGGCTGGCAGGCACACGCCTGCCCAATGCCGGGTTGTATCTGAATCAGCCTGTATCAATGAGCTTGCAGCAATAAACTCATGACCCAGTTGCTGTGCCAATTCACGCACCAGGAAAGCCCCTGCCCCTGCGCCAATGAATGGCGCACCCGGGCAGATGAGGTTGCGTGACAAGTGGCGCTGGACTGCATGGCGCAACAGGTTCAATTGCTGCTGGCGGAATGCCTGTGCCAGGTATTGCCAGGCAGATTGGTCTGCATCTGCTGCATCGCAACCAACCATACGCGCCAGGCGGCGGCAGGTTTCTTCAAGGGAACGGCCTGCGCCATCCGCCGTGGCCGCCATGTCTTCTGCCGGTTCCAGTTCGCCGGTCAGACGATACACATCGGCGGTTGTCGCAAAATGTTCAGCCGCCACACTCTGCCATTGCCCAGCAAACGGGATGCTGGAAGCCAAGGCCATCAAGGAGGTGCGTACAACACCGCTGTAAACCAGTTCTTGGTGTTGCATGCGCTCAGCATCGGTCTGCCCCAGGTTGAGCAATTGTCCATCACGCAGCAGGACGAAGTCCGCCGTGGTGCTGCCGATATCAATGAACAAGCCCTGCTGCAATTTACGCGCAACGAAGGCCGCACTGGCAAGCCAGTTGGCAGAGGCAATTGCGTGGCTATGCCCGCTTACCTGCTCCAGGCTGACAAAACCTTGCCTGCCTGCAAAAAACTTTACATCTCCCGGCAGACGCGCGTGCAGGCGCGAGGCAATCTCCTCAACCCCTGTTGCCCTGTCAGGGAAGATATCCGCCAGTTCTCCGGTCATGGTGACCTGTTGCCGGTCCACTACCACGTCAAACTGGCCCATTGCGGCATCCAGCGCGGCATCGAGTTGATCCAGCCCTTGCCAGAGCGGACACGGCACCTGCACCACCTTGAGGGCCACGCCATCAGCACGAACCAGGGCGGCTTTGAGATTGGCTCCGCCGATATCCCAACCGAGATAATGCCGGGGTGAATTTGTTTCAGTCATTCAGCTTGATTTCGATTTTATTGCGCTGCAATTCCAGGGGCAGCATGAAGTTTTCATTATAGAACAAGTCCAGCAGCAACCGTGCCGGGTTATAGGCGATTGCCGCCTCCAGCCCGGCAAAAGAAGTCGTCAGGCGCGGATTGACTTCCAGCACGTGTAGCTGACCATTTTCACCCAGCAGCAAATCCACGCCTACATAGCCGAACAGGCCCGGCACCGCAGCCGCCACCTGGCTGGCGATTTGGGCACACGCAGACCAATGTGCCTGATCTGCATTGACCACACTGCCGCGGTAGTGGATATGTCCGTCTGCAATATGGATCAATTGCTGGTTGACGCTCAACAGCCATGCCTGCCCATGGCGGCATAACATGGACAAGCTTGCGGCAGTGCCTGCCATGTACGGCTGGATGATTTCACCGGCATGATCCTGGGCCAGCCAGCGTTGCAGCGCTTGCTGATCTGTCACCAGTCTTGTTCCGTCACAACTTACACCATCGTCCGGTTTGATGACCCAGCCCTGCCCTGCTGCCAGGTATGTTGGCCATTGCGCCGTTTCTACCATGGGCAGACCATGCTGTTTCAAATGCAGGTAGGTCTGCCATTTGCTGGTTGCCAACGCAACAGCATCCGGAGCACTGGAAAGCAGCTGCCTGCCTGCATCAAGCACCATTGCACTCAGTTGTTGCAACACACCACCTGTTTCCGGCGCCACCAGCCAGACCAGGTCCGCTTCTGCGATCAATGCCTGCAAGGCTTGCAGGGGATGCTCGGATTCTTGCAATACATGGCAGCCTGTTGCCTGATCAGGGGCAGACAAACGCGAATCGTGCAGGGAAAGCACTTGTACGTCCGGCAAGGCAAGCATGGCGGACAGCATGGCATCCCGCATCAATACCGCCTCCTGCGCCAAGGCGGCAGGAATCTCCTCGCGGTATAATCCCCCTCCAGTAATATATTCGTATACCAGAACACGAACCGGCTTGGATTGTGATGTTGAAGAAGGAAACAATGTGCGTGTCATACCAGTGATTGATCTCAAGGAAGGGCTGGTTGTGCATGCGCGCAAAGGTGACCGCGCGCATTACATGCCAATCACATCCCACCTGTGCCAAGGCAGTCAGGTTGAGCCTGTGTTGGATGCATTGCTTGGATTATACCCATTCCCGACGCTTTATATCGCCGACCTGGATGCCATCCAGCAACGTGGGCATCATCTTGAGCAGGTGCAGGCGTTGCTTGAGCAATACCCAGTGCTGGAAATCTGGATTGATGCAGGTATCCGCTCGATGCATGAGCTGCAACCGTGGCTGCTGCCGCGCATGCGCCCGGTGATCGGTTCAGAAACGCTTCCCGACATCGCCACCTGGCAGGAGCTGCTTCATGCCTGCAACGGCCAGGCCATCCTCTCCCTGGACTTTACCCTACAAGGTTATCAAGGCCCGCAAGCGCTGCTGGAAGACAGCAGCCTGTGGCCTGAGCATGTCATTGTCATGAGCCTGCCACATGTGGGCAGCCAGGCCGGGCCTGATTTTGCACGGCTGGATCATTTCAGACAGCAATCCCCAACACATCAGTTCTACGCTGCTGGCGGCACGCGCCACCTGGCAGATTTGCAGACATTAAAGGACAAGGGCATCAGCGGCGCCCTGATTGCCAGCGCCCTGCACGATGGCACGATCACAAGCACCATGTTGTACGACATGGCACTGGCGTAACCCCTAGGAAAAATATCAGGAATACAGAGGCCAGATAAAACAAAAACGCCCCGATATTAATCAGGGCGTTCTTTTGCTCCAGCCGATGTCCTGATGTGGACACCAGCTTTCCTGTACTAAGGATTACTTAGCTTGGAATGGGTGAGCGGATTCCTTGTAAGCCTTCAGTACGTCAGCTACCTTTGGCTCGCGAGCAACTGCGTTCTTGATTGCTTGCTTAGTCGCTTGATAGTTCCATTCCTGGATACGCTCATCGATGTCAGCACGGCTGTCGATGAATACGCCTACGGAGATGAACACGTCATCAGCTTCTTCTTGAGGAATTGTGCCATCAGCAACGCAGTCCATCACTGCCAACGCAACACCACGTTGTGCAGGGCCGAACATTTGAACAGCTTGCTTGCCGTTCTTGATGGTTACCTTGTTGAACATTACAGTCGCTGGCTTAACCATCAGGTTAGGAGCAACAATTGCCAACAGGCCGTTTACGCCTTCTTTTTGATCGGTCAGGGTACGGCAGAAAGCGTCTTCTGCAGCGCTACCACGTGGTCCGATAATCAGATCGATGTGAGCAACGTTCAGCAGATCCAGGCCACTGCCATCAGGACGGTTGTCAACAACAAGTGCTTCACCTACTAAAACGCGATCAATAACTGCCATTTCATTCTCCAATATAAAGTTTCCGTAGAAACACGTCGACATTGCTTGGTTAGCTATGCCATCAAACTGCCTCACGTCTGTTTAACGTCAAGCCTAAAAATCTGCAAATATTATACATAATATTATGACGATTTTGTGAATTTCCCCATTAATAATTTGCTTCCTTACAAAAATTGAGAAAGCTCGCCATCAATGTTGGCACTCCATGAAATCCTGAACCTGAATATCATGTATAACGGCTGGTTAGTGCATGGGTTTGAGCAGAAGTTCAATCCTCAGATCAACAGGCAATAAAAAACCCGGCGTACCTGTTGATACGCCGGGCTGCACAGGGGCTTACACCGTGTGATTATTCCAGGTTTGCGTGGATAGCACGCATGCCCTCTTCTGTCAGACCCTTCTGGTCTACCAGTTTGGCGATTGTCGCTTCCAGGAACCAGAGTGTGGACAGTTCGAAGATGGTGCCCATAGGCAAGCCATGTGTCTTGTCGAATGCGTTAGCATCGTTGCTGCCTACTGGCACAACCAGGTCAGCCAATTCAGCCATTGGGGACTGGGCCTTCATGGAAATCACGATGATCTTGGCACCTTGGCTCTTGGCCTTCTTGACCAGTGGCATCAGGGTTTCTGTGCTACCGGAACCGGAGATTACAATGAAAAGATCACCAGCTTGAATGCTTGGAGTAACAACTTCACCTACCATGCTCACTTGATAGCCAGCATGCACCAGGCGCATTGCAAAGAAACGGGAAACCAGCAGTGAACGACCTGCGCCGCCGATAAAAGTGCGGCCAGCAGCATCAACCAGGCTCAGAATCTTGTCATCATAGCCTTCTGCTGTGTTGTTGATTACGTTGGTCAGTTTGCTGACCAGGAGTTCTTGATATTGGTTCATAACGCTCACCTTATTAAACGATGATGGATTCAATGGGTGTAATAAAAAAATCCACCAACCTAGCTCCAGGAGCTATGTATGGTGGATTTTTCAGCTTAGCTTAAGCGAGAAATTACTTAGCCAGGCCAGTGATTTCAGCAGCAGCAGCAGCTGGGTCAGCAGCACCGTAGATAGCAGCGCCAGCAACGATGATGGTAGCACCAGCATCCTTAACTTGACCTACAGTAGCTGGCTTAACGCCACCAGCAACAGAAACTTCCAGACCCAGGTTCAGGCCGGTAACAGTTGCCAGGTCAGCAAATGGAGTTTGACCAGCAGCTTGTTGATCCAGACCAGTGTGCACACCAATGATGTGCGCGCCCAGCTTAGCAACTTCCTTAGTACGAGCAGCCTTGTCAGCAACGTTGATCAAATCAACTTGAGCCTTCTTGCCGTACTTGTTAGCAGCGTCGATTACGCCTTTGATAGTACCCAGATCAGCTACGCCCAGAACGGTAGCAATGTCAGCACCTGCCTTGTAGAATGGCTCAGCTTCGTAGAAGCCAGCGTCCATGGTCTTCAGGTCAACCAGGATCTTGTTGTTAGGGAACTTTGCGCGCAGAGTTTCCAGCAACTTGATACCGTTGTGCTTGATACATGGTGTACCGATTTCGAGAATGTCAACGTGTGGAGCTACCTTTTCAGCCAGCGCTACGGTTGCGTCAAAATCCAGTGAATCTAATGCCATTTGTGTCAATGCCACGATACTTCCTCCAAAAAGGTTACAAATTGGTACTACTTAAAAACAACTTTTATTCAAAAAGCGAGTGGCAATCTTAATCGCCAAGCGCTCCGGATGTCAACGCCGAAACTGGCAAGACATCCGTTTTTGAAGCTCTATTACAGCTTTTCAGCCAGTGCCTTTTCCAGCTTGTTCTGGTCAACCACAAAACCACGGATACCTTCCGCCAGTTTTTCAGTCGCCATCGCATCTTCGTTCTGCTCGAAACGGAATTCCTTTTCTGTCAGCAGAGCTGGACGTTCCTTGGTTGCACCATTGTCAACCAGTACGCGTGGCAGAGTGCCTTCGGTAGCTTTCAGTTCTTCCAGCAGGTTAGGAGAAACTGTCAGGCGGTCACAACCAGCCAGCGCAGTGATTTCACCAGTGTTACGGAAGGAAGCGCCCATGACGACAGTCTTGTAACCGTGCTCTTTGTAGTAAGCGTAAATCTTACGTACGGAGACTACACCTGGGTCAGTTTCAGCGGTGTAGGTCTCACCAGTCTTAGCCTTGTACCAGTCAAGGATACGGCCAACGAATGGGGAGATCAGGAATACGCCAGCCTCAGCACAAGCGCGAGCCTGAGCAAAACTGAACAACAGGGTCAGGTTGCAGTTGATGCCTTCTTTTTCCAGCGCTTCACCAGCCTTGATGCCTTCCCATGTGGAAGCCAGCTTGATCAGTACGCGATCCTTGGAAATACCAGCATCCTGATACAGCTTGATCAGCTTGCGGCCCTTTTGCACCATTGCTTCGGTGTCAAAAGACAGGCGAGCATCCACTTCTGTGGAGATCTTGCCTGGGATGTGTTTGAGAATTTCCTGACCGATCAGCACAGCCAGCTTGTCAGCTGCGTCTTCGATTTGTTGAGCCTTGTCGCTGCTTTGGGACTTGGCATAAGCAATTGCTTCGTCGATCAGCGGAGCATATTGAGGGATAGTACTAGCCTTCAACAGCAGGGATGGGTTGGTTGTCGCATCGTAAGGTTTTACGCTCTTGATTGCTTCCACGTCACCTGTGTCAGCCACGATAGTGGTGAATTCTTTCAATTGATCGAATAAATTAGCCATATTGCTCCTCCTTGAGAAAATACAGAAATATAAACTTGAGAACCTGTTTGCCCGACTCCGGACTGGTCAACCAATGAATTAGGCCTGAGCTGCAGTCCGAGTGAATCGCTAAAGTATAACTGAAATTAATGGATAACTATAGACATTCAACTACTGTAATGCGCAAGCCAACAAGGTGGCGACTGTCAGGTCGGCACTGGTTCCCGGATTCAGCTTTTGCACTTTCAGCTCTGCGTCAAAACTCAGCAAGGTGCGCTGATACAGTTTTGGGTTTTCATGCGACAGCAATGCTTCCAGGTGTTCACCAGCCTGGCGACTGACGGCCTCAGCCTGTTCCAGGCCGTATTTGCGCTGGATATGGCTGTCGGGGAAATGCTGCAGGAATGTCAGGTAGAGCACCGTGGTTGCCCAGGCCGGGTTATGCCAGCGCTCCATGGCCTCGGCATAGGTCTTTATTCCGATACCAAAGATGTCCTCAAAGCCGTGGGTATATTGCCAGGCAATGCGATCGCGATCCTGCGCCGCCTGCATGGCTTGCAATAAAGTGACTTGCGGTACGTCGTGCACATCATGCGTATCGGATTTCCCCAAGCCGCCGGGGGCTGCGCGCGCAATGGCCTTGAATGCCAGTCCGGCATCCTGGACATCCAGCTGTTCCAGCACTTGTTGCACACGTTGCTGCAGCGCGCCCGCCTCCGGCAGCAGGACTGCGTTGATCAGGGGAGCGGACAACAGCACGATACCAAGATTGGTATTGCAGTCCACCACTTTCCAGGTGGCTTCCACGGCATTGAGGATGCGCTGCCCGACTGACAGCCCGGGCTCTGCAATGACTGCAGCCACAGCCTCGGCGCTATGGATGAACTGTTGTACCACCATGCCATGTCCATCAGCAAAGATGTGAACGTTGCCGGGCTTGAGGCTGGTCAGTTCCGCTATGCAGGCAGCACGGAATGCTTCGGAAATTTGTAGTGTGTTCATGAAGCGACCGTCAATACAGGTTGACTATGCATGCAGGATAGGAAGTCATCGACCAGGCATTGACCTATATTCAGGCCGGTTGCTCCCTGCAGGCCCTTCCATGCGGGAATGCTGTTGACTTCCAGCACATACAGCCTGCCATCCCGGTCGCGGATGATGTCTACGCCACAGTAATCAACATTCACCGCACGTGCCGCAGCCTCGGCCAGCTGTGCCAGTTCGCCTTCAGCAGCAATGGCTTCGCAGCGACCACCCTGCGCCACATTGTTCACCCAATGGCTGCCATGGCGGATCATGGCAGCCACGGCCTGCCCACGGATCACAAACACCCGGTGGTCATGCCAGGCGCCTTCGCCGCTATCTATATATGTCTGCAGGTAATACAAGCCATCCACATGCTCTTCCATCGGGACAGGAAAAACGGTACTGCTGGTCAGTTTACGCACTCCCTGCCCTTGCGATCCGAACAGAGGCTTGATTACCAGTTGGCGTCCGGCCATGGTTTCCCTGAGATAGATTTCCTGCGCCTGGTAGCGGGACTCACATACCCAGGTCTGCGGTGTCGGTACCCGGTTCAGATGCAGCAGGAAACTGGTCATGGCCTTGTCAACGGTACGCTCTACCGCATTACCATCGTTGTAGACCACCACACCCAGCATCTTGAGTGCATGCAGGATATCGAGCCGGGCAATCACACGCTGCAATGTGCCACCCGGGACTCCTCGAACAAACACACCCGCAGGCAGTTCATGTTCAAACCCGGGAATCAGGACAGCTGGCTGCTCGCCGCTAGCGAGACGCAATGCACACTCCTTGAGTGAAACAAATACAGCCTCGCAACCACGTGCAGCAAACGCCTCCTTGAGGCGTTTGCCATGCCAGCCCGGATCGTCGGTAAAAACCGGAATACGCTGGTTCACTTATTTATGCGCTATAGCCAAAGGATTGATCCAGCAAGGCAGCATCCAGCTTGCCGCCAGTGAAGCTCTTGCCGGATTCGACAGCGGTGACCGTTACAGCAGCAGGGCTGAACAACATGGGATCAATCTTGTAGAAGTCCATATTCACGGCCTTGAACACCTCAGCAAAAGGACGGCCATAATCACGCGATGCGCTGCTAGGCAGTTCCTGCGCCAGCTTGGCAGCTGCTTCATCACTACCCTTGACGAATAGGTGGGCATGACCGCCAAACAGGATCGCATCGTTGGTGCGACCCATGCCGATCAGGAAATCCGGTGCAGGTGGCGGTACTGGCGCGCTCGCCATGCCGTCCACGACATGCTCCAGCGGGAAATGCAAGGTATGGATTTTATGCAGGGCCACTTCCAGCACACGTGACACGATCTGCACAGTGCCCGCCAGACTGCGGGTCGGAGTCAGGATGAAGGTAAGATTTTCAGCCTTTACGCCAGTATCACGCGCCACTTTTTCTACGACTTCCTGCGGAGGTGCTTTTTCACTTTCAAGCACCAACACAGCTGCATCCGCGCTATCCTTGTAACCCAGTTCCTTATACAGCTCTTCACGGCCAGCCAGTGCGCGGCCAGGGCCGGACCCCAGGGAGAAGAATTTCTCATGCGCAAGACTCCAGCCTGCATACTGGCTACCCAGGCAGGACAATACCGGGTTGTTGGAATGCACAGACAATGTCCATGACCAATGCGGGAATGTACTGGAGGAATGCAGGTTGACATGCCCCAAGCCGCCCATGCAGATTTCGGCAATCAGGCGACCTGCCTCAAGACCACCTTCTGCCTTGATGCCAGCATCAATGACGGTAGCACCACTTGGCAGTTTTTCCACCAGCAGACGCAGCACCTTGGCATTATCGATCAGGTGCTTGACCAAAGGATTGGTCAGTTGATTAACGCTAGGCCACAGACTGACATCAAGCTTGCTTTCGCTCATTTTTCATTTCCCATTCAATAATTCAGATTATGTTGAACGGCATCACGCCGTGTTATTACCTTCCTGATAACGGCTGCATTGCCGTCATCACCTGCAATCTTTGATGTGCCAGCTGCCATGCAGCTTCCGCACCATCCGCCTGCGCATATACGGTACACAGCGGATCACCTGCTGCAATATGACTGCCGGCTACCGGAATATCCGCAGCCCATTCCGGCCACTCCAGTCCTTCAGGCACGATAGCATCATATTCGGCATATACCACAGCCTGCGCACTGGCCTGTCGACCTATATCCAATGCCGAAGCCCCCTCGCCCAGATGCAGCTGCATCAAACCGGGAATCGAGTGGTACAAACCCGCACTCGCTGTCAATCGCGGATTCAACTCCAATATATAAGTATCGCCCGTTGGTGTCAGCATGGCGTCAATACTGTTAAGCCCTCTCAGTTTCAACACTCGTGTCAGATGCTGCGCAGCAACGTACAATATTTTCCTGCAAGTATCAGGCAATGCCACATTGGTCACCAGACCACCATAACGGAACGGCAGATCACCATGGGCCGCCACACTTTGCCGGTTATAGCCAATCACGTGGGCATCCCCGGCATGTGCCGCGAACAACAATGAAACCGGTATGCCGGCCAGCTCCTGTTGATAATAGCTTCCTGCATTTTTCCTGCCACCTGCCTCCAGACGACGGATATGTGTACCGCCCGATCCACCTGCCTGCTTATGCAGCCAGCCAGCCAACAACGCCGGCACTTCCATGGAAACAGGAGGATGCGGAATACCCAGCGCATCCAGTGTCCGGAAAAAATCCGGTACTGCCTTGGCCTGCTTTACCACGCTGGCACTATTACCAACTACGGGGAAATAGTGAGCCGCCGTTTCAAGCAACTGCGGATTTGCCTCAAAACCGCTACCGTAGACAAAACCCAGCACCTCATGCCGCGCTGCGATGGTAGCCAATGCGGCTTCAAAACCTGCCGGATCGAAACCACCATCAGCATAAGGCAAGCGAAACACCTGCGTTGCCAATTGTTCTGTATCGCTATCGGCAAATATATCCAGGGCAAGCACGTCATACCCCGCCGCCTTCGCCATGGCCACATACGGCCGGGCACAAACGGCAGCAATAACGAGCTTGCCAGCCACGTGATTACTTCAGGCTGTTACGTGCTGTTTCGAATGCAGACAGGAAATCCAGGTATACCTTCTTTTCAGTGGCTTCAAGCATTTGCTTGAGCAGGTTGTGCTGGGTTGCATACTTGACGTTACCGATTGCCAGCGCGCCGATACCAAAAGCATTGGTTCCGGGAATGGCTACGCCATCCGCAAATACATCCACGCCTTCAGCGCCTGTTGGCGGCACAGCATTGACGTCCGCGACTACTTTCAGCGTTGCAGAACCCGCCATCTGTGCCAGGCTGATTACCTGCACACCTGCGGCAGCTGCACACAAGGCAATATCGGTACGCTGCAGAATCTGCTGCTTCAACGCGTCAGTGCTACCATCAGTGAAGCCAATGTTAATGCCGTAGCGCTTGTTGTAGGCCGCTGCCTTTTCTTCCACGTCAGCCACAGCACGGTGCGCCACCAATTCAACCTCGGCACCGTACTTTGCCGCAATCACGGCTGTACAGCCACCCACGGGGCCGGTCGCGCCAAATACGCTGACCTTACGACCACTGAGGTCACCACCAAAGTTCTTGCTCAGGTGTTGTTCAACCTTGGCCATCATCGCTGCGGCTGTTGTAAAGGCACCTGAAGGATCGGCAAATACGGAAATTTCAAATGGCGGCACCATGGATTTACGCGCTGTTTCCAGCATATCCATTGCCACGTCGATATCACGGCCACCGATAAAAGCACTCTCACGTTTCACGCCGCTGGGACTGCGGGAGAAAATCGCATCCTGCACCAGGCCAGTGACTTCCTTCAGCTCTACATTGGTATACGGCATAATTTTGTCGAAGCCAGCGTCATATGCCATATTGACATCGAACGGGCTGGCATTCTTGGCTGCCGTGATCAAATGCAATATCGATACTTTTTCCATGATTCCACCTATGATTGAATTTCAGTTGATTATTCTTAAACTACTGTCGCAATTTCCGGGATATCGCTGACGATACCCCCTTCATTGCGACCTTCACAAAGCATGAATTCAAGCGATTCATGATGTGCAAATGCCTCTTTCAAGCGGGAGAGTATTGATGTGGCTTCATCCTCGTCGCGCAACACAGCGAACCCGGTCGGCCCCCAGGAACTCTGGCCGAAACACGCCACTCCGGCCGACTCCAGCCAGGACAATACTTCCGTTACTCTCGGGCTGGCATAACGCCCGCCCTGAGCCGGTGCAAAATGGTCACCGGTTCGTATCTGCAATTCCCTGATCGCCGCACCAAACGCGTCCAGATCCTGTTCCGCCAGTGCAGGCAAAGCCTGCATCAACACATGACGACACAGGATGGCCGCAGCATCTGACGGAAATTGGGGAAGATTACGGAACGCGGCAATTTCCGCGTCGCCATGCACACCCGTCTGGGTATGATCAAAAATCAGAATAATGCGCCAGCCAGCAGGAAATTCTGCACGGGCGATTACGGGAGGCACCACGGTATGCTCTCCTCGTCCACCATCAATGATGACGCCACCAGTGGCAAACGTGCCCAAACCGATTCCAGAGCGCGCACCACGCTCTGTCAGCATGGCAACATCGCGAATGAACAGTCCCAGATCATGCAGACGGTTCAACGCCAGGCCGACAGCAAGCGCCATCTGTGTGCCTGAACCCAGGCCGGCATGTTCGGGAATTATATTGATCAGCTGCATGTGCATGCCGCCTTCCAGCTGAAGCGACGCTGCAAGCTTCTGTGCCAGGCGCACTGCTCGGGCGGCTCCTGGGCCTTCTGCGGTAAAAGTGGAGGCATGCCAGGCATGCAATTCAGTAGCAGGATGATTGAGAGAAACCCCGATGCTGCCGAAACGGCGTCCCAGATCCCCATTGAGATCAAAGAACCCCATATGTAACCGTGCCGTGGTAACGACACTGACGCCCTGCTTGTTGATGATAATTTCCTTCAGCTTGCGAAAACCGGCACTTGTGATGCCTACAAGCCGCTATTGTAGCCCAGCCGACTATAGTTTAAAAAGTCCAGCTCCAGAATTTCATGCATAGTCATGCATACCCTGCGCCAACAGGGTCAATATGCAGTGTTATACACATAATCATGCATCGAATTCGCCCTCTGCTCGCTGTATTCATGCCGGATCAAGGAGTATAATGCCCCTGCAGCCTACAAGCTTGCACCATATCAATCGGTGTCACCGGTTTATATCATGCCTGATCGAGGCATGAACCTTAAGGAACTAACCAGTTTTCGGATGGAGAACATGACCCAATCACCCCACTTTCCAGCAGCCTCGCTGGAAGCCGTTGCTCATCCTGCAGATGGCCTGTTGAGCGATGATCTCAAACTTGACCGCGATGCAGATGGTAATCTTGCCCTGACATCTCCGCCCTGCCCCAAAAGCAAGGCTTTCTTCGAGCAGCCTCGCAGCAATGCCACTCCCGCAATCCAGGGACAAGCATCGACCCTGGATGCCGCCATTGCAAAAGCCACGGAGATATTCCGTGCCGCCAGACATCCATTGCTCGGCGGCCTCGCAACAGATGTTTATGGCATGCGTGCTGTCATGAATCTCGCTGAATCCACTGGCGCCACCATCGACCACATGAACTCCAAGAGTTCAATGAAGAATATCCTGGTGATGCAGAACTCCGGTTGGTTCGTCACTACATTAAGTGAAGTGAAAAACCGGGTAGACCTGCTGCTGGTGATCGGTACCGATATCGTCAGTTATTTCCCGCGTTTTTTCGAGCGCGTGATCTGGAACCAGGAAGCCATGTTCACAGAGAACACGGCAGAACGCGAGATTGTATATCTGGGCGGCCGCAACCTGGATACAAGCGCCGGTGTTTCGCCCAACGGAAAACAGCCTGATGTCCTGCCCTGTGACCTGGATCGCGTGCCGGAAGTACTGGCCGCATTGCGTGCCCTGGTAGCAGGCAAGCCGCTCAAGGCTGACGATGTCGCTGGCATTTCCCGCACATCCCTGGAAAAGCTGGCAGAACGCCTCAAGGCAGCTGAATACAGCGTGATTGCATGGACAGGCAGCGCACTGGATTTCCCGCATGCAGAACTTTCCATCCAGAACATCGTGGGTGTGGTGCAGGAGCTGAACAAGACCACCCGCAGCGCCGGCCTGCCCCTGAGCGGCAATGACGGTGATGTGACAGCCTACAATGTCAGCACCTGGATCAGCGGTTATCCATTCCGCAATTCCTATCGTCGCGGCTATCCTGATTACGACCCTTACCACTACGACACCAACCGCCTGCTGGCAGAAGGTGAAGTCGATGCGCTGGTCTGGATCAACAGCTTCAATCCCGAGCGCCTCCCTCCCAAGCACCAGGTTCCAACTATCGTGATCGGGCACCCATCCATGCAATTCGAGCAAGCCCCGGATGTATTCATTCCGATTGCCATCCCCGGGCTGGAAGCCAATGGCGCGCAATTCCGCAGTGACAGCTCAGTGACTTTGCCATTGCGCAAGTTGCGCGAGACTAAGCTGCCTACCCTGAGCGATGTGCTTTCCGGCATTGAATCTGCGCTCAAGACCGCCTAAGCCAAGATCAAGGAACAAGAAACATGCTGATTAAACTTACGGGTGGCCGGGTCTATGACCCCGCCCACCAGATTGACGGCAAGGTCATGGATATTTTTGTCCGTGATGGCCGTATCGTTGATCGCCCCAACGATCATGAATCCATCGACCAGGAATATGACCTGCGTGGCAAAGTCGTCATGGCCGGTGCAATTGACATGCATACCCATATCGGTGGCGGCAAGGTCAATATTGCCCGCCTGATGCTGCCGGAAGACCATCGCAGCTCTGCTACCACACATACCGATGCCTGCCGCGCAGGCTGTGGTCATGCCGCACCTTCCACGCTGAATACCGGTTATCGCTATGCTGAAATGGGATATACCGCCGGTTTTGAGCCTGCATTATCTCCAGTGAACGCACGCCAATCTCACCTGGAAATGTGCGACATCCCCATCCTGGACAAGGGTGGTTACGCCATGATAGGCAGTGATGATTATTTCCTGCGTATGCTCGCCGCGAAGAAGGACCAGAACGCCATCAATGACTACGTGGCGTGGATACTGCATGCCAGCCAGGCTATCGGCATCAAGGTCGTGAACCCCGGCGGCATCAACGCTTTCAAGTTCAACCAGCGTGCATTAAACCTGGATGAACAGAACGTGCACTATCAGGTCACCCCGCGCGAAGTCCTGCAATCCCTGACGCGTGCTGTTTACGAACTGGGCATTGCCCACCCGCTGCATGTACATGGCAACAACTTGGGCGTGCCCGGCAACGTCGAGACTACGCTCAAGACCATGGGCGCTGTAGAAGGCTACCCTGTCCACCTGACCCATATCCAGTTTCACAGCTATGGCACTGAAGGCGACCGCAAGTTCTCCTCCGGCGCAGCAGCCGTTGCCGAGGCATTGAACAAGCACAAAAATGTTTCTGCCGACGTTGGTCAGATATTGTTCGGGCAGACCGTGACTGCTTCCGGCGACACCATGCGCCAGTTCGCAAATTCCGGCCACGCTTCGCCCAACAAGGCTGTGCTCATGGACATCGAGTGCGACTCTGGCTGCGGTGTGGTGCCGTTCAAGTACAAGGATCAGAATTTCGTCAATGCATTGCAATGGGCAATCGGGCTGGAAATCTTCCTGCTGACGGAAGACCCATGGCGCATTTTCCTCACCACCGACCACCCGAACGGCGCACCATTCACCAGCTATCCGCACCTGATCCGCCTGCTGATGGACAAGAGCTTCCGCAGCGACATGTTCACCAAGCTTAACCTGGATGCCCAGGCTATGAGCACACTGAACTCGATCGAGCGTGAATACAGCCTGTATGAAATCGCTATCATGACCCGTGCCGGAGCCGCCAAGCTGGTCGGCCTGCATGATCGTGGTCATCTTGGCGTTGGTGGTGCTGCCGACATCACGGTCTACACCGACAATCCAGACCGCGAAGCCATGTTCTCCAAACCGGACTATGTGTTCAAGGATGGCGAACTAGTGGTCAGGAATGGTGAAGTGGTCAAGGTCACCTGGGGCAGCACGCATACGGTCAAGCCCGACTTTGACCGCAGTATTGAAAAGGATCTCAAGCAATATTTCGACCGCTACCACACCATGAACATGGAAAATTACAAGGTCAATGCCAACGAGCTGGAAGATGACGGCCGTGGCAAGGTCATTGTTCAGGAGTGCAAGGGTCGCAGGGAGAAAACAGCATAATGATTATCAACGGCGTAACCATAGATGACACCTTTGCCGAAGCCTTCGGCATGCGCGGTACCCGTGTCATCATCACCGCGCAGAACCTGCGCTGGGCCTATAACGCAGCACGCGCCATGACCGGCTTTGCCACTTCGGTGATTGCCTGTGGTGTGGAAGCCGGCATCGAGCGTGAACTGACCCCGGAAGAAACCCCGGATGGCCGCCCCGGCGTATCCATCCTCATGTTCGCCATGGGCAGCGCAGTGCTCATGAAGCAACTGGAAACCCGCATGGGACAATGTGTACTCACCTGCCCCACAGCTGCCGCGTTTTCCGGTATCAACGACGGCTATGAGGAAATCACCAAGATCAACCTGGGCAAAAACCTGCGCTTCTTTGGAGATGGATTCCAGACCTCCAAGTTGTTCAACGGCAAGCGCTACTGGCGTGTTCCCGTCATGGATGGCGAATTCCTCACCGAGGAAAGCACTGGCATGATCCGCTCCGTGGGTGGGGGAAACTTCCTGATCCTGGCAGAATCTCAGCCACAGGCACTGGCCGCATGCGAAGCTGCCATCGACGCCATGAGCAAGGTTCCCAATGTCATCATGCCGTTCCCCGGCGGCGTAGTGCGTTCCGGCTCCAAAGTCGGCTCCAAGTACAAATCATTGATCGCTTCCACCAACGACGCATTTTGCCCTACGCTGAAAGGCATCACTAAAACCGAGCTTTCACCGGAAATCGAATCCGTCATGGAAATCGTGATCGACGGCCTGACTGACCCGGACATCCGCATCGCAATGCGTGCCGGCATCACAGCTGTCTGCGAACTTGGCGCCAAAAACGGCATCAAGCGCATTTCCGCCGGTAACTATGGCGGCAAACTCGGCCCCTATCACTTCAAATTAAGGGAGATCATGGCATGAGCGCGTTGACCTTCACTCTGAAAGCCCCCTTGCAGCAACGCGTTGACCTGTCTGCACTGACACCCGACAACCTGGCAGGCAAGAGCGTGGCTGACATTGCTGCCATCCTGCTGGTCAGTGGCCGCGAGAAACTACGCGTTGACAGCGTGTTCGATATTGCAGGCAGCGATGCTGCTGACATCGTGTTCAACAACGCCAGCGGCAAACTGGACTTCATCGGTAGCCATATGAAAACCGGCAAGATCACCATCAATGGTGGTGCGGGCTCCTATCTCGGCCTGCAGATGCGTGGCGGCCACATCGTGCTCAACGGCAATGCAGATGCATTTGCAGCAAGCGGCATGGCCAATGGCCTGATTGAAATCAAGGGCAATGTAGGTGATTTCCTCGCCGCAGCACTGCCTGGCGACCGCAAGGGCATGAAAGGCGGCATGGTACTCATCAGCGGCAACGTCGGCGAACGTGCCGGTGACCAGATGCGCCGCGGCATCATCCTCATTGAAGGCAATGCCGGTGCTTATCTCGCTTCGCGCATGCTGGCAGGCACCATCGGCGTGCTTGGCAGCGTCGGTGAGTATGTGGGGTATGGCATGCGTCGAGGCACATTACTGCTGATGCAGGAACCCAGGCTGCACGCCACTGTACAGGATTGCGGCACGCATACCCTGCCCTTCCTCAGCCTGATGTTCAAATCCTTCCGCGACCTACCAAGCAAGTTTGCCCAAATCAACCAGAACCGGGTACAACGCTATGCTGGCGATATTGCCAACGATGGCAAAGGTGAAATCCTGGTTTTTAAATAACCTCCAGACTTGCCGCATCACAAGCCCGAGCATCTTCACAAATGCTCGGGTTTTTTATTGCCTGAAACAGGATGTAAATATAGAATTTTCATTGGATTGGCAACAATTTATACTGATGCCAATCCATTTTTTGGATTACCCCCCCGTCCATAAAGGAAAATCATGAAAACAAAAACACTTACCATAAGCGCGCTGGTTGCAACGCTGGCTCTGGGCGGCTGCGCCAATATGTCTGAAACACAAAAAGGTACTGCCAAGGGTGCCGCCATCGGCGCTGGTGCTGGTGCTGTCGTCGGTGCCATCGCCGGCAAGGGCAAGGGTGCCGCTATCGGCGCCGCCGTGGGTGCAGGTGCTGGCGCCATCGCTGGTAATGTCTGGTCTAAGCGTATGGAAGAGCAGAAACGCCAGATGGAAGAAGCCACACAAGGCACTGGCGTAGACGTGACCCAGACTGAAGACAACCAGCTCAAGCTGAATATCCCCAGCGATATTTCTTTCGCCTCCGGCAAAGCGGATATCCAGCCTAACTTCCGTACTGTATTGGACAACTTTGTCACTACCTTGAAGAACAATCCTGCCACCCTGGTCACCATTATCGGCCACACCGATAATACCGGCAGCGATGCCATCAACGACCCATTGTCACTCAAGCGTGCAGCCAACACCCGTGATTACCTGACTGCCCGTGGCGTGGCAGCAAACCGCTTCACAGTGGATGGCCGTGGCTCACATGAACCCCTGGTAGCAAACGATACGGCAGCAAACAAAGCCCAAAACCGCCGTGTAGAGATTTTTGTTGCGGAACCGGCACCAGCGCAATAAAGCTATCGCACCTGCTTTTCGTAGGTAATAAATGAAATCCCCACGTATCTAGATACTGGATACGTGGGGTTATTTTTTCGATCTATTCTTACTTTTATTTTAGAGGCTGCAGTAAATAACCTCTCAATACCGGCCCATTCCTGCAGTATATTGAATTGTTGCTTTGGGGTTCCGTATTGAATCTGAACTCGCACTCGTTCAGAAAGAGCGGAAATAACTCGTCCCGTCAGTCGAAAAGCCAGTTAGTAACATAAATCACTAAAAGGGCTAGAAGAATCAGAAGAACTGAGAGGGCTAGCCTCATTGCCAACTTTTTCATGAAGCCTGGTTTATCAAATACCACGCCTTCTGCCTCCCTCACCCTCCTCTCTTCATCAAAGTGCCATTTAATAGCAAAATAGGCTCCAATACCTAATACAATAAGCTTCAAAGCTCCAGCAAAGTATGGGAAAAAGTCAGCCCAACTGTCGTCCATTATCCATCCCCATCAAATTCAATATCGATTTTTCAGCAGCATAATCAAAGGTTCATGTTTAGCGTTCGCCCAAAGTGAGGCGTTCTAGCTCGCGCTAGCTGTCCACAACTCTCTTTGCAATACCTGTAATCATAGGAGTCCGTTTCGATTGATCCCCATAAAAAATACGCTTACCCATATTTCTGCTGCAAATTTGGAACTTCGCTTGCAGGCACCGCGGCTATGACGGTAACAAACTCCCCAAATGTCTTGTCCAGGATTTCACCATTCATTCTGGCAATTTCCCGCGTGAAGATATCGAGTTGTTTGTAGTCAAGGTCAATGCGGATTTTCTGCATTTCGACAAAGGGGCCGATCTGGGCGGCGTCCAGCGCCATTTTCGCCGTACCGCCATAGGCGCGCGCAAGGCCGCCGGTGCCTAAGTTGATGCCCCCATAGTAGCGAATGACGCCGACGCAGACATTAATGAGGTCGCGTCCCTCGAGAAATTGCAGCACAGGCTTGCCTGCGGTGCCGGAAGGTTCGCCGGCATCGCTGAAGCGCTGGACAATGCCTTGTGGTGTCTTGATGCGA
This sequence comes from Methylobacillus rhizosphaerae, assembly GCF_900187985.1. Taxonomy (GTDB): domain Bacteria; phylum Pseudomonadota; class Gammaproteobacteria; order Burkholderiales; family Methylophilaceae; genus Methylobacillus; species Methylobacillus rhizosphaerae. The sequence goes on along the minus strand of NZ_FZOA01000002.1, from coordinate 199,774 downwards.
AAAGCGTAGGCCAAGTGATGGGCGCTTTGGTGCGCGCCTGCCAACCGACGCAAGGCAAGGGCAACTGCGCGCTCATCCGCGCAGTAATCCGCACTTGCAACAAAACGGGACTTGTTAATGGTCTGTTCAGCCTGACCCGGCTGGGTAATGATCTGCAAACTTCTGCTACCTGCCCTAAAAATGACTTACTTGCGCTTGCCGCCAATGATGGAGCCCAGGACACCACGCACGATCTGGCGTCCCAGTTCGGAGCCAATAACGCGGGCTGCACTTTTGGCTGCAGCCTCGAACATGGATTGCGGTTGACGGCCTGCGGGTTTGCTGGCCTTCTTATCCGCATTACTACCGCCAAACAGCCCACCCCAGTCGAAGCCGCTCTCTTGTTCTGCCTCGGCTGGCGCTTCAGCTGCCCTACCCTTGAGGATTTCGTAAGCAGATTCGCGATCTACACTGTTTTCATAATGCCCATAAACAACAGAACTCTTGATGATCTGATCACGTTCCGCCGGTGTGACCGGGCCGATACGGCTGCCTGGCGGGCAGACAAACGCCCGCTCAACCGGAACTGGTCGTCCCTGCTCGTCCAGGAAGGAGACCAGGGCTTCACCCACACCCATTTCGGTAATGACTTCGCTTACTTTCACACCAGGATTGGCCCGGAAGGTTTCAGCTGCTGCCTTGACGGCTTTCTGGTCACGGGGGGTGAAGGCGCGTAATGCATGTTGCACGCGATTACCTAACTGCCCGAGCACGACATCCGGGATATCAAGCGGATTCTGACTGACAAAATAAACACCCACACCCTTGGAACGGATCAGGCGCACCACCTGTTCAATTTTATCCATCAGGGATTTGGGCGCATCATTGAAGAGCAGGTGAGCTTCATCAAAGAAGAAAGCCAGCTTGGGTTTTTCCAGATCACCAACTTCCGGCAATTTCTCAAATAATTCGGAAAGCAGCCACAATAATAAAGTGGCGTATACACGTGGCGAGTTATACAACATGTCTGCTGCCAGTATGTTCACCATGCCCCGCCCTTGAGCATCTGTTTGCATGATGTCATCAAGATTGAGTGCCGGTTCACCGAACAGCTGGTCAGCACCTTCGTGCTCCAGTTGCAGCAAGGCACGCTGAATGGCGCCGACACTGGCGCTGGAGATATTGCCATATTGCGCGCTGTATTCTGCAGCATTCTCGGACGCATGCTGTATCATGGCCCGCAGGTCTTTCATGTCCAGCAGCAACCAGCCTTTGTCATCGGCAATCTTGAACACTGCCGTCAATACGCCTGATTGCACCTCGTTGAGGTTGAGCATGCGCGACAGCAGCAATGGCCCCATTTCAGCAATGGTAGTGCGCACTGGGTGACCCTGTTTGCCAAATACATCCCAGAATGTCACCGGGCACCCGGCAAAACTGAAATCCTTCATCCCGAGCTGCTCTACCCTTGCATCTATTTTGGCATTGCCGCCCCCGGGCTGACTGATCCCGCCAAGATCACCTTTCACATCCGCCATGAATACCGGCACACCGATGCGTGAAAAGCTCTCGGCAATACTTTGCAATGTCACTGTCTTGCCGGTGCCGGTGGCACCCGCAATCAAGCCATGGCGGTTGGCCATGCGTGGCAGCAGATAAAGAAATTCAGTACTTTTGGCTAATGGTATTGGTGTCATGTTATTTCTCGCACAATCCAGGCTCATGTATCACAGCAGCAGTGTGATCAATACCCGGTTTAAAGTTCGCTTTTTGTCTTCAATTCGGCGTCGACTGCTTTACGGGGATAATGCGGAGCCAACAGCTCGATAAATGCGTAGGCATAGCCACGCAGATAGGCATCCCGCCTCAATCCGATATAGGTTGTACTTGCCGGGAACAAGTCACTCACATCGCGCATGGCCAAGTAGCTATCGCGTTTGGTATCGTAAGCCATATTGGCCAGCAAGCCCACACCAAGCCCCAGTCCGACATAAGTCTTGATTACGTCGGCATCGATGGCAGTCAGCACGACATTCGGTGTCAATCCGGCATTTTCAAATACCTTGCTTACTAACGAGCCACCTGTGAAAGCAAAGTCATAGGTAATGAGCGGATACTTGGTGATTCTTTCCAGCGTCAATGGCTTGCCATCTACCAGGGGATGATCCTGCGGCGTCACAATGCACCGGTTCCATTGATAACAAGGCAGGCAGAGCAACTCCTCAAAACTGCTGATGGACTCAGTGGCAATGCCGATATCTGCTTCCCCGCTCTGCACCTGTTCTGCTACTTGCACTGGATTACCCTGGTGGATCGTCAGTTTGACGCCGGGATAGCGCTGCATGAACTCCTTGACGGCTGCCGGCAAACGATAGCGGGCCTGAGTATGAGTAGTGGCAATAGTAAGGGTGCCTGTGTCTTCCTGGGTAAACTCCTCACCCACGCGCTTGATATTATCCACTTCAAGCATGACTCGCTCAGCCAACTCGAGGATAATCTGGCCCGGCTCTGTCATGCCAATCAACCGCTTGCCATTACGCTTGAATATCTGCAGATTCAGCTCTTCTTCCAACAACTGAATCTGTTTACTCACACCTGGTTGTGAAGTATGTAGCGCTTCAGCAGCCAGTGAAACGCTCAACCCCTGCCGCGCTACCTCGCGAACATAGCGCAATTGATGTATTTTCATGATGGTCCTTGACCTTCAATGCCTTATAACAAAATCACATGTGATTAGAATAACATACTATTAAAATTAATTAATTAAGCTGTTATAATAAAAGGCTTTTCTGGCTGGTTTTTTTAGTTCAACTTGCTCTTTTATAATGTTTGCTCTTAAAAAAACAATAATCACTTCATGGACATAGGTTACATACTCTCCGGCTTTGCCGTGGGTTTTCTCGTAGGCATTACTGGAGTTGGTGGCGGTTCATTGATGACGCCCCTCTTGGTGTTTCTGTTTGGCTTCAAGCCAATTGTTGCAGTCGGAACAGATTTACTGTTTGCCGCCCTGACAAAAACAGGTGGTGTATGGGTACACCATGGCAAGCATAAATCAGTTGACTGGAAAGTAGTAGGACTGATGGCAACTGGCAGTCTGCCAGTATCAGCCGTTACTATTTATATCATCAAGCACTTGATGTCAGTCGGTAAGGAAATTACCGGGCTGATTACGTTTGCACTTGGTATTGCGTTGATTTTGACAGCCTGCGCCCTGCTTGTACGCAGTCTGTTGTTGCGAAAACATGAACGTGAAGTAGAATCCAGCAGTATCAGCACAGGCCGTTTTCAAGGCACTACACAAATTGCCCTGACAATCGCCACAGGTGCCATACTGGGAGCTCTGGTAACGCTCTCATCGGTAGGTGCTGGAGCGCTGGGAACCATCGCCATACTGCTGCTCTACCCGAAAATGAGCACATTAAAGGTAGTTGGTACAGACTTAGCCCATGCCATTCCCCTGACAGCGATTGCTGGTATCGGACATTGGTCATTGGGTCATGTGGATTTTGGTTTGCTGGGCAGCTTGCTGATTGGTTCACTTCCAGGCATCTGGATCGGCAGTCACCTGAGTGCCAGAATTCCAGAAAAAATATTACGTCCGATTCTGGCAACCCTGCTACTGCTGATCGGTTTAAAATTTGTTTTAGCATAAAAGTAAATACATGTACAAATACGACGAAATTGACCAGGCTATTGTGGATGAGCGCGTCAAGCAATATCGCGATCAGACACGCCGCTTCCTCGCTGGTGAACTAACCGACGAGGAGTTTCGCCCTCTGCGCCTACAAAACGGCCTCTATATCCAGCGCCACGCTCCCATGCTGCGTATCGCTGTGCCATATGGCATGCTGTCATCCAGACAATTACGCAAGCTGGGTGATATTTCCAAGCATTACGACCGCGGTTATGGTCATGTCAGTACCCGCACCAATATGCAATTGAACTGGCCCAAGCTGGAAGATGTGCCTGATATTCTGGCAGAACTTGCGACTGTGCAAATGCATGCCATCCAGACATCCGGCAACTGCATCCGCAACACGACAACAGACCAGTTTGCCGGGGTTGCCCCGGATGAGGTAGTTGATCCGCGTGCCATTGCAGAAATCATCCGTCAGTGGAGTACATTCCACCCTGAGTTTGCCTTATTGCCACGTAAATTCAAGATCGCCGTTTCCGGCACCAAGCAGGACCGCGCCCTGGTCCAGGCCCATGATATCGGCCTGGAGTTCTACCGTGACCAGGATGACAAAGTGGCCATCCGTGTCTGGGTTGGCGGTGGTCTGGGCCGCACCCCTATCCTGGGTTCCGTTGTGCGCGAGCATCTGGAATGGCAGCACATCTTGACCTATTGTGAAGCAATCATTCGTGTCTACAACTTGCATGGCCGGCGTGACAACGCCTTCAAGGCACGTATCAAGATCCTGGTCAAAGCACTGGGGATTGAAGAGTTCCGCCGCCAGGTTGAGGAAGAATGGCAGTTTATCAAGGATAATCCGAACACCATTACTGAAGCAGAGCTAGCCCGCGTCAGCCAGTATTTCACGCAGATGCCTTATGAAACACTGCCCGAGCATGATGCGCGCTTTGACAGCGCCATTGCCAGCAATCCGGCTTTTGCGACCTGGGTCAGACGCAATACGCATGCCCACAAGCAGCCGGGCTATCGTGCCGTAACCCTGTCGCTCAAACCGCATGGCCGCGCACCTGGGGATATCACATCAGAACAGATGCACCTGGTGGCAGACTGGGCCGATGAATACAGTTTCGGTGAAATACGCCCTTCTCATGAACAGAACCTGATCCTGGCTGACGTCAAGCTCTCTGACCTGTTCCCATTGTGGGAAAAAGCTCGCGCAGCAGGCCTAGCCACCACCAATATCGGCTTACTGACCGATATTATCTGCTGCCCTGGCGGTGACTTCTGCTCTCTGGCCAATGCCAAGAGTATCCCGATCGCGGAAGCAATCCAGATGCAGTTCGATAACCTGGACTACCTCTATGACATCGGCGAGCTTGAGCTGAACATCTCCGGCTGCATGAATGCCTGCGGTCACCATCATGTCGGCCATATCGGCATCCTGGGTGTGGACAAGGATGGTTCCGAATGGTACCAGGTCACGCTGGGCGGTAAGCAAGGCAATGATGCCAGCCTGGGTAGTGTGCTCGGCCCTTCATTTGCAGCCGAAGAAATGCCAGGGGTTGTACAGAAACTGATTGATGTCTATATCCGTGAACGTACAGAAGAAGAACGCTTTATTGATACCGTACGCCGTATTGGAGTCGCTCCGTTCAAGACTCATGTCTACGGAGACAAGAAGAAAGAGGTTGCCCATGCCTAACAACAAGTCCAACCTGATCCTGAACAACGAAATTGTGACCGATGAGTGGTCACTGGTTACCATGCCTGCCGGCGAGGAAGTCGTCAAGAAACAGGCTGGCAAGGTCGTGCTGTTCAAGCTGACGGGTGAATCCACCCATAGTGCTGAACAAGTCGCCCAGACTGTGATCCCGGCAACAGGCAAAATCCTGGTGCCTCTCGCTGTCTGGCAGGCTCGGAAGGAAGAACTCGCACCCCGTCATGCAGCAGGTGAGATCGGTGTATGGCTGGACACCCATGAACTACTTGAGGACCTGGTCAGCTCAGTGGATGACCTCAACAGCCTGCCCTTGATTGCAGTGCATGTCGAGCGCTTTGCCGATGGACGTATATTCTCCATTGGTAACCTGCTACGCATGCGTCACCACTACAGGAACGACCTGAGGGCGTTTGGCGATGTCCTGCGCGACCAACTGTTCTTCCTCAAGCGTTGCGGTTTCAATAGCTATCTCATTCGTGCAGACCGCTCCGCTGAGGATGCCCTGGCCAGCCTGAAGGATTTCAGCCAGCCTTATCAGGGTGCCGTGGATGAGCAATTGCCCGTCTGGCGTCGGGTGAACCGACAACCCGTATCTCAATAAAGTGATACAGAAACGAGCATCTGGCTACGACAAGGCCAGATCCGCTTTAAGATTTGCAAGTTTAGTTTAGGAAAATCATCTGGAGATGTGAGCTGACAACCAGCAGCAGTTTTCAGCACAAAATTGATATGACAACGTTGAATCAACAAACCCTTTCCCACCTTGACTGGCTGGAAGCCGAAGCGATCCACATCCTACGCGAAGTAGCAGGACAATGCTCCAACCCTGTATTACTGTTTTCCGGCGGTAAGGATTCCCTGTGCATACTGCGCCTGGCTGAAAAAGCATTCCGTCCTGGCCGCTTCCCTTTTCCTCTGATGCATATCGATACCGGCCACAATTACCAGGAAGTCATCAACTTCCGTGACCAGCGTGCCGCAGAACTTGGCGAGCGCCTGATCGTGCGTTCCGTAGAAGACTCCATCAAGCGTGGCAGCGTAGTGCTGAAATCCCCGGATGAGCCCCGTAACAAGCACCAATCAGTCACCTTGCTGGAAGCGATTGAAGAGTTTGGCTTTGATTGCTGCATCGGCGGCGCACGTCGTGATGAGGAAAAAGCCCGCGCCAAGGAACGCATCATGAGTTTCCGCGATGAGTTCGGTCAATGGGACCCGAAAAACCAGCGGCCTGAACTGTGGAATCTCTACAATGCCCGTAGCCACAAGGGTGAGAACATACGCGCATTCCCGATCTCAAACTGGACAGAAATGGATGTCTGGCAATATATCGAGCGTGAACAGCTTGGCCTGCCCAGTATCTACTTCGCCCATAACCGCGATATTGTCATGCGCAACGATGCTATCGTACCGGTCAATATCCCTCTCGTCAGTGGCGAAATCATCAACCAGCCCAAGGCCGGTGAAGACATCATCAATATGCAGGTACGTTTCCGTACAGTAGGTGATATCACCTGCACAGCGCCCGTGCCTAGCGATGCAGACTCTGTCAATAAGATCGTGCTGGAAACTGCCACGACCACCATTACAGAACGTGGAGCAACCCGCCTGGATGATCAGACCTCGGATGCCTCCATGGAGCAACGCAAAAAGGAAGGCTATTTCTAATAATAAGCCTGATACGACGGTCCAGACATCCCGGAATACCTGGACCGACCACCAGCCATTAGCTGAATAAAGTTTAAAGAGTAATCAAGATGTCCAGACAAGAAAATTCATTAGCGCATAACGACAGCCTGTTGCGCTTCATGACCTGCGGTAGCGTGGATGACGGCAAGAGCACATTGATAGGCCGCCTGTTGTACGATACCAAGACTATCCTGACAGATACCCTGACCCAGATTGAACGCACCTCGCAAAAGCGTGGTATGGAATCCGTGGATCTCTCGCTGTTGACCGACGGCCTACAGGCAGAGCGCGAGCAAGGTATTACCATTGATGTTGCCTATCGCTATTTCAGCACTGGCACACGTAAATACATTATTGCCGATGCACCTGGCCATGAACAGTACACACGTAACATGGTCACCGCTGCCTCCACAGCGCATCTTGCGATCATCCTGATTGATGCTCGCAAGGGCGTGCTGACACAAACACGCCGTCATTCCTATCTTGCACAACTGGTGGGTATTCCTCATATCGTGGTTGCCATCAACAAGATGGACCTGGTGGACTATTCCCAGGCTGAGTTTGAACGCATCCGCACCAGCTATCTGGAATTCGCCGAACAAATCGGCTTGCAGCGCAACGGCAGAGATATCAGCTTTGTACCCATGTCTGCCTTGAATGGCGACATGATTGTGGATCGTGGTGATGTCATGCCATGGTATGAAGGCCCTACCATCCTGGAACTGCTGGAGTCAGTACCGCCAGCGCATTCCGAACGTAACGAATCATTCCGCTTTCCTGTGCAGTTCGTGTGCCGTCCACACGCTTCTGATGACCATGAACTGCACGATTTCCGTGGTTTCATGGGCCGTGTGGAATCTGGTGAAATTGCCACAGGTGATGCTGTCACGGTATTGCCCTCCGGCATTACTTCCCGCGTCAAGGCCATTCAATTGGGTAATACCGTGCTGGAACACGCCATTACCGAACAATCCATCACTCTCCTGCTTGAAGATGAAATTGATATTTCACGCGGTGACATGATCGTCAAGAGCGACTCCGTGCCTGAGCCAGTCAAGCAGCTGAACGCCATGGTGTGCTGGCTGTCGGAAACCCCGCTTTCCAGCGCACGCACCTATATCATTCGCCATACCGCCCGGGAATCCAAAGCTAAAGTAGGCAACATTGCCTACAAGATTGATGTCAATACCACGACTCAATTGCCTGCAGAAGGTGGTGGCCTGAACATGAACGATATCGCCAGCATTACCTTCAAGCTGGCACAGCCGCTCATGATTGATCCTTATGAACTGAATCGCGCTACTGGCTCCTTCATCATCATTGATGAAACGACCAACAACACAGTGGGCGCCGGTATGGTGCAAGCCTGATTTTATCGGTGAAACAAAATAGTCTTATCTATAAAATCAATAAATATAGTATTTAATATCACTTATAATGCGTTGCTATCTTGGTGTGAATAGCAACGATCCTTAGAGGAATAAAATGGCATACGTTGTAACTGAAAATTGTATCCAGTGTAAATATACCGACTGCGTGGATGTCTGCCCTGTTGACTGCTTCGTGGAAGGCCCCAACTTCCTGGCGATCAACCCGGATGAATGCATAGACTGCACATTGTGCGTGGCGGAATGCCCGGCTGAGGCCATCTTCTCTGAAGATGATGTGCCTGATGATCAGCAGGAATTCATCGCACTCAATGCGCGTCTCGCTGAAATCTGGCCTACCATTACCGCTCGTAAGGCGCCGATGCCGGATGCAGATGCCAACAACGGTACTACAGGCAAGCGTGACCTGCTGGTTGAGTAAGTCATTTTCCTTCCAGCCCAATAAAAAAGGCCTTTGCAGGCCTTTTTTATTTCTATGACTTCTCCAGCAACATCACACCTGTGTCAGGTTCCTGATCTGCACTTCCGGATTTACATCAGCTTCGTAATCCACACCTTCCACACCAAAACCGAACAGGCGCAGGAAATCTGATTTATAGCCGGTAAAGTCCGTCAGTTCGTACAAGTTGTCATCTGTGACCGTATCCCACAAGGCAGCCACTTCATTCTGAATTTCAGGTGCCAGTTCCTTGTAATCCGCACGCAGGCGCCCCTCTTCATCCACGATGGGCTGATTGTTATACAGACTATCGCGATACAAGCCATCCACTTGTTCGATACAACCCTCGTGCGTACCGGCCTGCTTCATCACCTTGAACAGTAAGGAAAGATAGAGCGGCATCATCGGGATGGCGGAGCTGGCCTGTGTCACCAGTGCCTTGAGTACGGCAACGCGGGCATAGCCGCCCCTGGCTGCCAGTTGCTCCCTGATCTGCAACACGCGCTGATCCAGGTCTTTCTTGGCAGCGCCGATGGTGCCGTTCCAGTAGATATCGTGGGTGATTTTCTCACCGAGATAAGTAAAGGCCGTGGTCTTGGCACCATCTGCCAGCACGCCAGCCTGATCCAGTGCCTCAATCCACATCTGCCAGTCTTCCCCGCCCATCACGGCAACGGTATTGGCAATTTCCTCGTCTGTCGCAGGCTCGATGACATTTTCCTTGATGACTTCCTTATCGGTATCCAGGCCACGCTGATGCAAAGTCTTGCCTATGGGTTTGAGCGTAGAGTTATAGACATGCCCGGTTTTCGGATGTGTACGGCGCGGTGCCGCCAGGCTATACACAACAAGGTCTACTTGCCCGAGGTCACGCTTGATGGTGTCTATGGTTTGTTGCTTCACCGCATCCGAGAATGCATCGCCATTGATACTGGCTGCATACAGGCCTTCCGCTTCGGCCAGTTTATGGAAGGCTGCCGAGTTATACCAGCCAGCAGTCCCCGGCTTGTTGCCCTCTCCTGCGCGCTCCAGGAATACACCGACGGTTGCCGCACCACTGGCAAATGTCGCACTGATACGAGCAGCCAGGCCATACCCTGTTGATGAACCGATGACCAGTACACGCTTAGGGCCATCAAACGGCCCTTGTGCCTTCACATAATCAATCTGCTGCTGGACATTGGCCTCACAGCCAACAGGATGCGCTGTCACGCAAATGAAGCCGCGTACGCGGGGTTTGATAACCATGAATACCTCTCGAAAATCTGGAGCAGCCAAGGGCTGCCTGGTTGAGTGCCAATCGGCAGACTAAAAGGGTTATTATAAGGCGCGATGATCCTTATTGCGCAGATAATCCTCTATTCCTGCCGATGCAGCAGTAATTGGCTACGCCTGACCGCCAGCCAGCCCAGCAACAAGAATCCCAGCATGGTCAATGCCAACCCAGCCGGATGATGCCAGACCAATGGTGCCACCAGCCCGGCAGATATGGTGGAAAGCAACATTTGCATGAATGCCTGCCCGGAAGCAGCAGTCCCTCGAATCCGCGGATGGCAATCCAACGCACTGACTGACAACACTGGCATTGCAAGCGCCATGCCTATATTGAACAAGGCTATAGGCAGTATATTCAGTGCGGGATGCATGAAAGGCAAGGCACTGACAAGCAGATTACACACAGCCATGAGTGCCATCCATGCATAAGCACACCACAGTATCTGCCTGGTGCCGTAACGTCCTGCGGCCCTCTTTGCAAGCCATGAGCCAAGTATCGTGCCGCATACAGTAGGAATAAACATCCAGGCAAACTGCTGGGAGCTCAACCCCAGGTGCTCGATCAAAAATACCGGGCTGGCAAGCACGTAGAGGAAAAATGCGGAAAAATTGGCACCTGTCGCCAATACCAGCACACTGTATTCCCGGTGAGTGAAAATAGTGCGGTAATTCCGGTATACATTACGGAAGGACAATGGACTACGCTTTTCTTGCGGCACAGTCTCCGGCAGAAATCGAGATGCCGCCCATAACATGATGGCCGAATACAAGGCAAGAAAACCGAAAATTGCCTGCCAGTGGATACCCAGCAGCCAGCCACCAATCACAGGAGCCACGGCCGGAGCAATCGCAAACAACATCTGGATAGTCGCCATGACCCGCTGGGCTTCCACGCCCTGATAGAGATCACGCACCATGGCCCTGGCAACGACATTACCCGCACCGGCAGACAAGCCTTGTACGATTCTCATGACCCACAGGGTTTCGACATTCGGCGCCAGCATGCAACCAATCGAGGCCAAGGTGAATATTCCCAGTCCCCAGCGTATGGTGGCAATGCGCCCAATGGCATCGCTGATGGCACCATGAAACAAGGTCATCAACGCATAAGGCAAAAGATAGAAAGTCAGACTGTGCTGGACTTCAATGGTCGATGCAGCAAAGTCATGCTCCAGCGCAGGAAAAGCTGGCAGATAGGTATCAATGGCAAACGGTGCCAGCGCCGTCAGGCCTGCCAGTACATATACCAAAAAAAGGGGGTTGCGCATATCAGATCAGCTCACACTCAAACCGGGGATGGCCCCGGCAAAAGTGTCAAGAATATAGGCTAGCGATAGATATGGCTACGGTTATAGGGATAATCCAGGTGCCCCTGTGAATCCGGCTTGCCAGCTACGATCTGGAATAACGCCAGCCAGTTATGGTCAAAGGCAAATGCGGAACCGGCCATATAGATGCGCCAGATACGGTACTTGCGCTCACCTATCATCTCCAGCGCTTGCTCCTGCCTGGCTTCCAGCCGCTGCACCCATTGCCACAAAGTCTTGCCGTAATGCGGCCGCAGGTTTTCCGCATCCAGCGGCTCCAGCCCGGACTGGGACAATTCAGCCAGTACATTGGAAATATGGGTCAGCTCACCGCCAGGGAACACATAGTTATCGACGAATTCAGCAATATCGCTGCCCAACCCACTGCTTTTCACGGCGACAGAAGTAATGCCATGATTCATCACCAGGCCTCCCGTATTCAGCAAGTGGTAAATCTTGTCGAAATACAGCCTCAGATTCTTGCGCCCCACATGCTCGAACATGCCCACACTGGCAATCTTGTCGAATGTCTCATTGGATGGCAGGTCGCGGTAATCCATGAGCCGGACTTCCAACCGGTCCTGCAGACCCCGCTCTTGTATCAAGTTCTGCACATAGGCATGTTGATCGTTGGACAAGGTAATGCCAACGGCCTTGACTCCATAACGCTCGACTGCATGCAGCACCAGCCCGCCCCAGCCACAGCCGATATCAAGCAAGCGTTCCCCGGGGCGCAACATGAGCTTGCGGCAGATATGGTCCAGCTTTTTTTCCTGTGCCTGATCCAGGCTTTCGTCGCCTTGTGCAAAATAGGCACAGGAATAAACCCGCCGGCTATCCAGCCATAAGCCGTAAAAATCATTGGAGACATCATAGTGATAATTGATGTTGCGCCTGTCATCGGCACGCGTGTGCCGCCACCAACGCCAATCCTTGCGGGTTTCCGCATCCTGGCTGGCATCAACTCCGCAATAGGCCTGTCCCAGGGAAAGGATGTCCTGTGCTGACCCTTGCAAATCCACCCAATTTTCCACATAAGCACGCGCCAGTCCGCCCAGTGTAGGCTTGGCCAGGATACCGAGAACCTTGGCATCCCTGGCATGAATCGTCACCCTGGCATCCGCATTACCTGCAATCCGCTCGCCACGCCACGTCACTGACACTGGCAATCCTGTCAAACTTTTCTGGATCTGGTTCTGCAGTAATGCTGTAAACATCCTTGGCCCCCTGACTGGTGTTTGATTTTTTCACAGGCTATTGCATGTTGCTCATTGGCGCAACCATGCATTTTCATATGACTGCCAATGTAATCAAGAGCAGTGCTTTGTTACAATAAGCAACTTACCTTACGCCGATCTCGCACGGCTTACATACTGGAGTACAACATGCAACTGGACCTGGACAAAATCAACGCGGAACTCGGCCGCAACGCGGAAAAACTGGTGGAATGGGCATTGAGCCTGAACAAGAAAGCCATTGTCACCACCAACTTCCGTCCTTTTGAAGCTGTCATCCTGCACATGGTCAGCAGAGTCCAGCCTGGCACACCAGTGATCTGGATGGATAATGGCTACAATACCGAAGCCACTTATCGCTGCGCGGACGAAATCACCAGGCAACTGAACCTCAACCTGAGCATTTACCTGCCCAAACGCTCACGCGCCCATCGCGAAGCGGTAGATGGCGTTGTACCAGCACTGGATGACCCACGCCATGCTGCATTCACGGAAGAAGTGAAACTGGAGCCATTTGCCCGTGCACTGCGTGAAACTGCACCTGAAGTCTGGTTCACCGCCCTGCGTGCCACCGATACTGCCGTTCGCGCCCAGATGGACCCGGTCAGCATCAACCCGGATGGCCTGATCAAAGTTGCCCCATTGTTGCATTGGAGCTCCAAGGAGCTTTACCAGTACATTACCGAGCATAACCTGCCCAACAACTTTGATTACATCGATCCTACCAAGGGCGAAGAAAACCGCGAATGCGGACTGCACCTGGCGCATTAATGATGATTACAGTCATGTGAGCCACATAAAAAAGGGAGCAGATGCTCCCTTTTTTATGTCCAGTGCTTCACTCAAGGTAATGCGTGGAACTCTTCAACCCGCTCGCGGTTTTCACCTTCAATCAGTTTGCGTGAGTTCTTATCATTACGGAAAAGGATGGGTTGCGCCTGCAGGTATGGCTTCTGCGCATTGGCAATGGCTTCATCGATCAAATGGCGATGAGGTGACTTGGTGCAGACCGGGTCAGCGGCTTCCGCATCGCCGGATAGCAGGAAAGCCTGGCAACGGCAGCCGCCCAGGTCCTTTTCCTTTTCAGAACAACTGCGGCAAGGCTCCTTCATCCAGTCATCGCCGCGATACTTATTGAATGCAGGCGACTCTTCCCACACCCACTTCAAGCCATTTTCCTTGACGTTGGGAAAGCTTATATTAGGCAAGACACGGGCTGAATGGCAGGGCAAAACATCCCCATTGGCGGTCACGATCATGAACACTTCACCCCAGCCATTCATGCATTTCTTGGGCCTGTCCGAAAAATAATCGGGTACGACAAAATAGATCTTCATTTTATTGCCGACTTTTTTACGGAACTCATTGGTCACGGCTTCCGCCTCGTCAATCTGTTCCTTGGTCGGCATCAACTGGTTGCGGTTGACCAGGGACCAGCCGTAATACTGGGTATTGGCCAGCTCGACGAAATCGGCCCCCAGGGCTTCCGCCATTTCCAGGATTTCCTTGACGTGCTTGATGTTGTAGCGATGGATCACCACGTTGAGCACCATGGGGTAGCCGTGATCCTTGATCATGGCCGCGACTTTTTGCTTGAGCTTGAAGGTACTGGTATTAGTGATGAAGTTGTTGATTTCCTCAGTGATGTCATGCATGGACAGCTGGATATGATCCAGGCCGCCTGCCTTGAATGCACTGATGCGTTTTTCTGTCAGGCCGACACCGGAAGTGATCAGGTTGCTGTAATAACCCAGACGACCAGCCTCGGCAACAATTTCCTCGATATCATCGCGCAGCAAGGGTTCGCCACCGGAAATCCCAAGCTGCAAGGCACCCAACTTGCGTGCGTCACGCAGCGCCTGTATCCATTGCTCGGTACTCAGCTCGTTCTTGGTATGCTTGTCATAGTCTGTCGGGTTATAGCAGAAAGCACAATGCAAGGGGCAACGATAGGTCACCTCAGCCAGCAGCCATAAAGGCTGGGTATTGGTCTTGGATGCGGCAACGCCATTATTCTGTTGAACTGATGTATTCATATCATTGACTCCTTCACGCTATGCGCCTGCCCGAACCGCTAGCTGCGCTTCTCCAGCCAGGCTTTTTCCACAGCCAGTTCCAGCATGGCAATCACATCGGCCTGAATATCCTTCACATCAGGAAACGCGGACTGCACATCGGCCACAATATCTGTCACGCTACGCTGGCCATCCACGCGCCTGATGACTTCACCTGCCCCGCCGTTAAGCTTGATCATGCCTTCAGGAAACAGCAGCACATAACATTGTTGCGCTTCTTCCCACTGGAAGCGGTAGTGGCGCGCAACGGCATACACATCGCTGGTACTGATGCTGGCGTTATCTTGGTTGTCTGAGATAGTCGACATGTTGTTCTACCTTGATATTGGTTGAGGCGAGCATAATGGCATCGGCAATGACCCATAATACATCTAGCTTGAATTGCAGGATATCCAGGGCTTTTTCCTGCAATTCGCGGGTCTGGCTGAAATAATCCAGCGTCACTGCGAGGCCTTGCTCGACATCACGTCTGGCTTCACCCAGGCGTTTCTTGAAATAGATCAATCCCTCTTCCTTGATCCAGGGGTACATCTCGGGCCAGGAACTGATGCGCTGCTGATGGATATGTGGCGCAAATAATTCGGTCAGCGACGAGCAGACCGATTCCTGCCATGGGCGCTGCTTGGCAAAATTGACATAGGCATCCACGGCAAAACGCACACCTGGAGCGACGAACTTGAGTGAAGTCACATCCTCGCGACTCAGGCCCACGGCCTGACCCAACTGTATCCAGGCTTCAATGCCGCCCACATTATTCTCGTCACCATCGTGGTCAATAATGCGTTGTATCCACTCTTTGCGCACTTCCTTGTCCGGGCAGTTGGACATGATGGCGGCATCTTTTTGCGGAATACTGATCTGATAATAAAAGCGGTTGGCAACCCAGCACTGCAATTGCTCGCGCGTGAGCTTGCCCTCATACATCATCACATGGAATGGATGATAGATATGATAACCCCTGCCCTTGGCGCGTAGTTGTTGCTCGAATTCCTCACGGCTCCATGGGGTGCGGTCTGTCATTGGCGCGTTCATTAACGTCTCCTAGAGAATGATGTCCATGCCGTCATAGGCCACTTCAATGCCATGACGCTCCAGTTCCGCGCGCTCGGCAGAATCTTCACGCAGGATGGGGTTGGTGTTATTGATATGAATCAGTACACGGCGCGCATCAGGGTATGCGTCCAACACCTCCATCATGCCACCCGGGCCTGATTGCGGGTTATGACCGATGTCGCGCGCTTTCTTGGTCATCAAGCCCATATCGATCATTTCGGTATTGGTCCAGAAGGTACCATCCACCATGATGCAATCTGCCTGCTGCATCAATGCTGGCAGGTGCGGCTCGATTTCGCCCAGGCCAGGCGCATAAAATGCCTTCTTGCCATTATTGGTATCCTCGATCAGCACACCTATGGTGTCGCCGGGATGAGGATCATTGCGGTGAGGGGAATATGGCGGCGCGGCGCTCTTCAGTGCCACCGCAGTGAAACGCAGGCCAGGCGCACCCTCAACGCTGAAACTTTGCATGCCATCAATTGGAACGTCATGGCGGTTCACGCCACAGTAGTGTCCCAGGATATTGAGCAGCGGATTACCTGTCGTCAGGTCCTGATACACCATGTCCGTACAGTAAATCTCGCGCTTCACCTGTCCTTCACGCAACATGAGCAAGCCGGTTGTATGGTCTATCTGTGCATCGATCAGCACAATACCCGCAATGCCACTATCACGAATGGCGCGGCCGGGCTGTAGCGGAGCGAAGTCCTGAATTTGTTGCAGGATATCGGGGGAAGTATTGAACAATACCCAGTTGATACCGTCTGCACTGACGCAGATGGATGATTGTGTACGTTTTTTTGCCTTGATCTTACCTTTACGCAGGCCATCGCAATTCGGGCAGTTGCAGTTCCATTGCGGAAAACCGCCACCAGCTGCCGATCCTAAAACATGAATATGCATATCAGCCCTTACTCAAACTCAACTCTACTGCTGGAAGAGCCGGGCATACACCCGGCTGTGACTATCGCTTAGCGATTGCAAACGTACATGGTCACTTCGAAACCAAAACGCATTTCAGTTACTTCTGGCTTTGTCCACATAATACTCTCCTAAAATTAAAGTTGATTTATACCGCTGCCGCCATCTGGCAACAACGTGGGAGTATTGTGCAACGCAGGCTAGCTGTCTAAACAGTGCAAAAACACCGAAAGTCATCTCATGATTATCATGAGTCCTTGGCTGGGAGCCAATCAGCACAAGCCTGGAAATGAATCAGACCCCATACCCAGGCCTGGTCCAAGGGTTATCAGGAGCGTGCCTTCAATATCAACTCAAGCACTTCCAGAAAGCGTGCATTTTCCGCATACAAGCCGATACTGACCCGCAGATAATCCGGCATTTCATAAGCAGCGACAGGCCGCACGATCACGCCGTTTTTCAACAGCTGCTGATACACATCCCCAGCCATGGGAACATGAAAACTCACGAAGTTACCGTAGGATGGGATATAACCCAGCCCCAATTGATCCAGCCCCTGTGTAATCTGTGCCATGCCGGCCTGGTTCAATGCACGGCTACGCTCCACGAATTCATCGTCCTCCAATGCCGCCACCGCGGCTGCCTGTGCCACGCTATTGACGTTGAATGGCTGGCGTACCCGGTTCATCAGGTCTATCACTGGCGCAGAACCCACGCCAAAGCCAACGCGCAAGCCAGCCAGGCCATAGGCCTTGGACAACGTTCTGGAAACCAGCAGGTTATCAAACTCTTCCAGCCAGGACAGCGCCTCGGATTTCAACTCTGAAGACAGGTATTCGTCATACGCCTCATCCAGCACCACCAGGACAGTCTTCGGCACACCCTGCAAGAATGCGTGCAATACCTGCTTTTCCAGCAATGTGCCAGTTGGATTGTTGGGGTTGGCAATGAATACAATCCGCGTTTTATCCGTGATTGCTGCCAGCATGGCGTCCAGGTCATGACCAAAATCCCGCGCTGGCACACTGATGCCGACCGCACCTGTGGCCTGCGTCACCAAGGCGTATACAGCAAATGCATGCTGCGAATAGACGGCTTCCAGCCCTGGAGCAAGAAATGCTCTTGCTGCGAGTTCAAGAACATCATTGGAGCCATTGCCGAATACGACCTGAGCTGGCTGCAAGCCAAATTTCCGGCAGACACAATCCCGCAATGCAAACCCATTGCCATCTGGGTAGCGCGCAATATCCTCCAGCGCATCCTGCATGGCTTCATAAGCCTTGGGGCTCACGCCCAGGGGGTTTTCATTGGATGCCAGCTTGACAATGGCTTCAGGCTTCAGCCCCATTTCCCGAGCCAGCTCGGTAATGGGTTTTCCCGGCTGATACGGGGCAATTGCATGGATATTGGACGGCGCCAAATCGCACAGTCTAGTCACGGTCATTTCCTTTAGTTAACAATGTGCCTGACCATCTCAGGCATAGATATTATGTTTGCCCTTGCTTTCCCGCTTGACGTCATACATATCATGGTCAGCGCGACGGATCACATCTTCAGCACTCACATCACTATAGGGGAAAACGCAGACGCCGATGCTGGCTGACAAGTCCCTGATCGGGGGCAAACCCTCTATCATGACCGGGGCCAGCAGCTGCAGGCGCAATTTGTTGACCAACACTTTGGCTGCGTCATGGCTATCTATATTGCGTGCCAGTACAAAGAACTCATCTCCGCCCAACCGTGCCAGCGTATCTGTCTCGCGCACGCTCAGACGCAAACGAGCAGCAACTTCCTTGAGCACAAGATCGCCGATCAAGTGACCATGGGTATCATTAATCGGCTTGAAATTGTCCAGATCAATGAACAAGCCTGCACAAAGCTGGTTGTTACGCGCAGAAAATGATATGGCCTGTTCAATCCGATCAAGCAGCAGCTCCCGATTGGGCAGTCCAGTCAGCCTGTCATGCAGGGCACGCTCCTGCTGCCGGTGACGCTCGTTATCCAGATCTGTCTCACGCAGGAACAAATCGCGGCTTTGTTTTTCCGCGACATAGCATGCAAATGCACCCACCAGATTGGCCGTCAAAATAAATACGTCATAGATCCAGAGTTGCGCTGCGGGCAGTGGATGCAACAACAGGAACATGGCGTTGAACGCAAGCAACAGGATGATCCCGACCAGCATGGAGTTGAAAAACCTCAGGCCGGAAAAGGTATAGGTCCAGAAAATCATGATGACCAGGCCTGTATAGTAGAAACTGATCGCCTCTTCCGGCATATAGCCCACCTGTGTCAACAAACCCAGGCCGCTGAATAATGCCGCTACCGCGATGAATAACTGATGATGTCTGGCAAACAGTGGATAAAAAGACAAGCCGAATACCGCAAGAAATGCGAGCATCACGGAAGTACGCATAAACCAGACCTGCGCGACAGCATCAGGCGTCACAAACACGGTGTCGAGTAATCCATACACCAGGTAGATCATGACACCTACCAGCAGGGCCAACCGGGAGCGCTTACGCACCTCCGGCATCATATGCGTCTGGTAAAGATCCTCCAGCCGAACACTCTCGAAGCCCAGTGTCCATTTCCGCAGGGAAGCAGACCACAACAAGTCCTGGCTAATTGACATAAATCCCTCTGTAGTACAGCCCTGACAATTCGGTATTCACGCAATTTGTGTAAAGTTGAACAGATATCCATGCTACAGCTGTCATCATGGCTTGCGCTTCCGCCCTACTCACGTCATATTACAGCAACAGGATAAGAACCTAATATCTTGAGCAAGGATGCCCGCTGTTCCAGTTCATGCAATGCCTTGGCCACATGCGGATCCTGGTGATGCCCCTTGATATCCACAAAGAATACATACTCCCAGATGCCAAGTTTGGAAGGACGTGAGCCAAACTCTGTCATATCCACACCATGCTCGGCCAGCGGCGCCAGCAGGTTGAACACGGCGCCTGGCACATTTTTGGTGGCAAGCAGCAAAGAGGTTTTATCCTGGCCAGAAGGTGCTACATCATGCTGGGCAAGCACCAGGAAACGTGTCACATTCCTGGGATCATCCTCAATATTCTCAGCCAGAATGGATAGATCAAAGATTTCAGCAGCCCGCTTGCCCGCAATGGCCACTGCAAACGGATCACGTGCCGCGAGCTCTGCAGCCTGGGCATTGCTACCGGTGCTGACGCGCTCAATTCCACCAAGGTTAAGGTTCAGCCACTCATGACATTGCCCCAGGGATTGGGCATGAGAGTAAATACGCCTGATTTCACCTGTTGCATCCTTCTGCCGTAACAGGCAGTGATGGATTGGCAAGGTGATTTCACCACAGATATGCAGGCTGGTGGTCGTCAGCAAGTCCAGCGTACGCCCTACTGCCCCCTCAGTGGAGTTCTCCACCGGCACAACTGCGTAATCTGCATTGCCGGATTCCACCATGCGGAATACTTCATCAATGGAAATACAGGGTTTGGGGGCACTCAGGCCACCAAACTGCTTGTTGGCAGCCTCTTCGCTGAACGTACCTTGGGGGCCGAGATAAGCAACAGAAAGCTCGCGCTCCAGTGCCCGGCAATTGGACATGACACTGCGAAAAATAGCAGTCACAGCCTCTTCAGACAAAGGACCCTTATTTTGTTCCAGTAAGCGGCGCAACACCTGTGCTTCACGCTCAGGCCGGTATATCGGCCCCTCGCCCTTGAGTTCACCAATCTCGCGTGCCAGCGCTGCACGTGCATTGACCAAGCTCAGGAGCTGCTCATCAATCGCATCAATCTGATCCCGACACTGTTTCAATATATCGCTCATGCCGTTCCCTGCTTATCCGTGGACACGCTCAAAATCCTGCATGAAGGCAACCAGTGCCTGTACACCGGCCAATGGCATAGCATTGTAGATGGAAGCCCGCATGCCACCCAGCAGACGATGTCCCTTGAGCTGCAACAAGCCTTGTGCCTGCGCCTGCTTGAGGAACTCTGTATCCAGTGCGCTATCCTTGATAGTGAACGGAATATTCATGCGCGAACGGTTTTCCAGGGCAATCGGCGAATTATAGAAATCCGTGCTGTCGATATAATCGTACAGCAATGCCGATTTCTCAATATTGACCTTCTCGATCGCAGCCAGGCCACCCCGGGCCTTGAGCCACTTGAATACCAGTCCTGCCATGTAAATGCCGTATGTCGGTGGGGTGTTGTACATTGAATCATTGTCAGCATGAACTTTGTAATCAAACATGGTCGGCGTGCCAGAGATGGTCTGTCCGATCAGGTCTTCACGCACGATGACAATGGTCAGTCCTGCCGGACCGATATTTTTCTGTGCGCCAGCATAAATCAGGCCATATTGCGTCACATCCACCGGACGGGAAAGGATATGAGAGGACATATCCACAACCAGAGGCACACTCCCGACTTGCGGCGTCCAGAACATTTCCAGCCCGCCAATCGTCTCATTGGAAGTGTAATGCACATAAGCTGCATCCGGGTTCAATTTCCATTGTGACTGCTGAGGCACCTGCCGGTATTGCTGCTCTGCGCCGGATGCTACCACGTTGACCCTGCAATACCTGGCCGCCTCTTCAATGGCCTTCTTGGCCCAGATACCCGTATCCAGGTAATCCGCCGTATCCTTGCCACGCAAGAGGTTCATCGGGATCATGGAAAACTGTGCATGTGCCCCGCCCTGTAAAAACAATACCTTGTAATTAGCAGGAATATGCATGAGTTCACGTAAATCAGCCTCTGCCTCACTGGCAATACTGATGAATTCCTTGCCACGATGGCTCATTTCCATCACTGACATGCCTGAAGCGTGCCAGTCAAGCATCTCGCTCGCCGCCTGTTGCAATACTTCCTTGGGCAGGACTGCAGGGCCTGCAGAGAAATTATAGATTTGCGTCATATACTCAGTTCGGAATTTCGTTTAAACCACCGTCTCGTTATCGCTGCTGTCGTTCTCGTCATCGGTTTCCACCACTTTTTCCAGGCCGGAAAGTTTTTCACCCTCACCCAGATTGATCAGTGTGACACCTTGAGTCGCCCGTCCAAGTTCACGAATTTCCTTCACACGTGTGCGGATCAGCACGCCGCCAGTGGTAATCAGCATGATCTCGTCATCATCATTGACCAGACGGGCAGCCACAACCACACCGTTACGTTCGCTGGTCGCGATCGCCTTCACACCCTGGGTACCACGGCCGGAATGGCGGAAGTCAGCCAGCACAGTACGCTTGCCGTAACCATTTTCTGTAGCCACCAGCACGGTCTGCTTGTCGTCCTCGGCAATCAGGAGAGAAATTACCTGCTGCTTGGCCTGCAGTTTCATCCCACGCACACCTCGTGCAGCACGTCCCATGGCACGTACATCTTCCTCGTCGAACCAGACAGCTTTACCACCGTTAGATACCAGGACAATGTCATTCACGCCGTTGGTAACTTCAGCACCAATCAGGTAATCGCCATCGTCCAGATTCAGGGCGATGATGCCAGAACGGCGCGGATTGGAGAACTCGGTCAATGCGGTCTTCTTGACGGTACCCTTGGAGGTCGCCATGAAGACATAGTGATTTTCGTCAAACTCCTTGACTGGCAGGATGGCATTGATCTTCTCGCCCTCCTCCAACGGGAACAGGTTGACGATCGGCTTGCCACGGCTGACGCGACTGCCTTGTGGTACTTCATAAACCTTGAGCCAGTATACGCGGCCACGACTGGAGAAACAGAGGATGTAATCATGGGTATTCGCCACAAACATCTTGTCGATAAAATCATCTTCCTTGGTAGCAGTTGCCTGCTTGCCACGGCCACCACGGCGTTGCGCGCGATACTCCTCCAGTGGCTGTGACTTGACATAGCCGGTATGAGACAAGGTTACCACCACATCCTGAGGTGTAATCAGGTCTTCCAGGGAAAGATCCTGAGCATTGTGCACAATTTCGCTGCGACGCTCATCACCAAACTGATTCAGAATAGCTACCAACTCTTCCACAATGATTTGCGTGACACGCTCTGCTCGAGCCAGGATATCAAGAAGATCAGCAATAACATCCATGATCTCCTTGTATTCATTGACAATTTTATCCTGCTCAAGACCAGTCAAGCGTTGCAGGCGCATCTGCAGGATTTCCTGTGCCTGCACATCGGAAAGACGGTACCCATCTGGCGTCAGACCAAAATCAACCGACAATCCTTCAGGGCGCGAAGCTTCCATTGCCGCACGCTTGAGCATTTCTTCAACAACTGGCGAGTTCCAGGTGCGTACCATCAGCTCGCGCTTGGCCTCCGGCGGTGTGGGAGCAGCCTTGATCAAGGCAATCATCTCATCCACGTTGGCCAGAGCAACTGCCAGACCTTCCAGGACATGACCACGCTCACGTGCCTTGCGTAATTCAAACACAGTACGACGCGTCACCACCTCACGGCGATGACGCAGGAAAGCCTCCAGCATCTGTTTGAGATTCAACAGTCGTGGCTGGCCATCCAGCAAGGCCACCATATTCATGCCGAATGTGTCTTGCAGTTGTGTCTGCTTGTAGAGATTGTTCAGTACCACTTCCGGCACTTCGCCACGCTTGAGCTCAATGACAACACGCATGCCGGACTTGTCGGACTCGTCCCGTAGGTCGGAAATGCCTTCAATCTTTTTCTCGTTAACCAGCTCGGCAATTTTCTCGATCAGGGACTTCTTGTTCACCTGGTATGGCAACTCATCAATGATGATCGATTGACGATTACCCTTTTCCAGATCTTCAAAATGAGTACGTCCGCGCATTACAACGCGACCACGGCCGGTACGATAACCCTCTTTGACTCCCACAGTGCCATAGATGATGCCTGCCGTTGGGAAATCAGGTGCGGGAATGATCTCAATCAATTCATCAATCGTGATTTTCGGATTCTTGAGCAAGGCAAGACAACCGGCGATGACTTCATTGAGATTGTGGGGCGGAATATTGGTTGCCATACCTACCGCAATCCCTGAGCTACCATTGATCAGCAGATTGGGAATACGTGCCGGCATGATGAGCGGCTCATGTTCAGAACCGTCATAGTTAGGGCCAAAATCAACTGTTTCCTTGTCGATATCAGCCAGCAATTCATGGGCAATACGTGCCATGCGAATTTCGGTATACCGCATCGCAGCAGCGTTATCACCATCCACCGAGCCAAAATTACCCTGGCCATCTACCAGCATATAACGCAATGAAAAACTCTGCGCCATCCGCACGATGGTATCGTATACCGCAGTGTCACCATGCGGGTGATACTTACCGATCACATCACCCACAATACGTGCAGACTTTTTGTAAGGTCTGTTCCAGTCGTTATTAAGCTCATGCATCGCGAAAAGTACACGGCGATGCACAGGTTTAAGGCCATCACGCACATCCGGCAAAGCACGCCCCACGATCACGCTCATCGCATAATCAAGGTAAGAGCGACGCATTTCGTCTTCGAGGCTGATAGGGAGGGTTTCTTTTGCGAACTGATCCATTATTGGCTATCGGCTTAAAGTGGCTTAAAGTCTCTGATTCTAGCACGATACGCTTACCAAAGCATGTCGGGATTTAATCCTTGAGCCTCAATGAATTGCAGTGTTGTTACTGGCATGACCACCGTTACTATTGCCGTGCCAATTGCAAAATTCATTAGAAATTTGCCCCGACTTGATTTAGGCTATCGCGTTTTACAAGACCAATCAGCACATAAGGAGAAAGCACATGGCCGTTTTAGTTGGCAAACCAGCTCCAGACTTCACTGCAGCAGCAGTACTGGGTGATAATTCCATCAAGGAAGACTTCAACCTTTCCCAACACATCAAAGGCAAACCTGCCGTTATCTTCTTTTATCCACTGGACTTCACATTTGTCTGCCCTTCCGAACTGATCGCCTTTGATCATCGTCTGGAAGATTTCAAGTCACGCGGTGTGGAAGTGATTGGTGTTTCCATCGACTCTCATTTCACTCACCTGGCATGGAAAAACACACCAGTCGACAATGGCGGCATTGGCAAAGTAGGCTACCCGCTGGTAGCGGACATCCGCCACGACATCGCCAAGGCTTACGATGTTGAGTCTGATGGTGGTGTGGCTTACCGCGGCTCTTTCCTGATCAACAAGGATGGCGTTGTGGTACACCAGGTTGTCAATGACCTGCCACTGGGTCGTGATATTGATGAAATGTTGCGCGTAGTTGATGCTCTGCAATTTGTTGAAGAGCATGGTGAAGTTTGCCCAGCCGGCTGGAAAAAAGGCAAAGCAGGCATGAACGCTTCTCCAGAAGGAGTTGCAAAATACCTGGCTGAAAATGCATCCAACCTCTAATCCAGGTTGATACAGCATAAAAAAACGGGACTTATGTCCCGTTTTTTATTTCATCACTACACCCGCTTATTTTTTACGGGCCCCGAGCGCCACCAAGGCTATACCGGCCACAATCGCAGCAATTCCCAGCACATCTGGAATCACGACATCCTTTTCAACTTCAGCAGTCGCTTTCAATGAGCCAAGCTGTACTACAGTTTCTTCCTGCGTGAAGCTAAATCCCTTGTAAACCAGGGCTGCAGCCCCCAGGATAACCAGTAGCACCCCAACGACAATCGATGTTTTCATTAATGTGCCCTCCTCGCCTGTTATTCAGAAAATTGCGTATTGTAGTCGATTACACTACTCATTAAATTTCTTGCGTGCCTCGGCAATTGCACTCTTGATAGACTCCCAGGCCTCATCACTACCTTTCCTGAGTTCCTTCCAGGCCTCCCCGGCAGAGGACTGAACTTCAGCCAGCTTCACCTTGGCTTCCTCGCGCTTGAGCTTCAGCGCAGACACCTGCTCATCATATTTGATGCGCAGCTCGGCATCAGTCTTGCGCACTTTGGCATCCAGTACATCAATATCAGCACTCCACTCATCCAGTTGTGCCTTGAGCTTTTCTACATATTCATCTTTCAGACTCATACTTTCACTCCTTGATCAGTTAAAAATCTCTGTATTGAGTACTATACCGCAAGAATACCGTTCCACCTCAATCTGTAGTAGCCAGCCATGCCAGATCTGCCTTCAGGTCCTCGATGTGCTCCAAGCCAACCGCCACGCGCACCAGTCCATCCCCTACGCCAGCTGCAGCGCGGGCTTCTGCACTGACACGTCCATGCGTAGTGGTGGCCGGATGCGTAATCGTACTCTTGGCATCACCAAGATTAGCCGTAATGGAAATCATCCGGGTTGAATCAATCAAATGCCAGGCTGCGGGCTGTCCTCCCTTGACATCGAAAGATACGATTGCCCCACCACTTTTCTGCTGCCGCGAGGCAAGTTCATGTTGCGGATGTGAGGGCAAACCGGGGTAATATACACGCTCAACTCTGGGCTGCTGCTCCAACCACTGCGCCAACGCCAATGCATTTCGCGCATGTGCTTCCATGCGAACATGCAGAGTTTCCAGCCCCTTCAGGAACACCCATGCATTGAAAGCGCTCATGGTCGGGCCTGCCGTGCGCAGGAATCCGTATACCGGCTCCAGCACATCCTTGCGTCCCAGCACTGCTCCGCCCAGGCAACGCCCCTGCCCATCAATGTACTTGGTAGCGGAATGCACCACCACATCGGCACCGAGCGCCAGGGGTTTTTGTATAGCAGGCGTGCAGAAACAATTGTCCACAACCAGCAACGCGCCTGCCTGATGGGCAATCTCTGCCAATGAGGCAATATCAGCCACTTCAGTCAATGGATTGGAAGGGGTTTCCACAAAAAACAGTTTGGTATTCGGCTGCACTGCTGATTTCCAGGCATCCGCATCAGACAAGGAAACAAATGTCGTTTCCAGCCCCCAGCGTTTAAGGATGTTGCTGAACAGTTGTACCGAGGTGCCAAAAAGGCTGCGCGAGGCTACTACATGGTCCCCTGCGGAACACAAGCCCATGACGCATGCCAGAATGGCAGACATGCCGGATGATGTCGCCACGCAGAATTCAGCCCCTTCAAGAGCAGCCAGTTTGTTCTGGAACATGGTGACCGTAGGGTTGGTAAAACGGGAGTAGATGTTACCCGGCTCTTTGCCTCCAAAACGTGCGGCAGCGTGTGCTGCACTTTCAAACACGAAACTGGAAGTCAGGAACATGGCCTCGGAATTCTCGCCGAACTCCGTTTGCTCACTACCTGCACGTACACTCAGGGTTTCGGCATGCCACTCATGCTGACTCATACTTTTCCACCTTTCCACCCATCATCGGGTTCAATAATCAATCACCCGGGCATAAAAAAGCCCGTTGTAGCACTTCATGGCTAAAACGGGCTTGTAATAACTCGCTTTAGCAGCATTTATATTGCGCCCGCAAGCTGAGTGCTACATCTCCTCAAATCGGCGCATGAATCAATACTAATCCTGTCTGGATATCAACGTCAAGTTACACCAGCTCCTCTTCCCGTGATGCAACCAGGTTCAGATCCAGCTGCGTAATGGAATTGGCCGGCCGTGCTTGTTGCGCACCATCTCCACGGGCAGATTCTGTGCGGTTCAGGTACTCCTCATCAATATCCCCGGTAATGTAATTACCATCAAAACAAGAACAATCAAAGACTTCTATTCCGGGATTACTTTTCTGCACAGAGGTAATCAAGGCGTCCAGGTCCTGGTAAATCAGTGCATCAGCCCCGATTTCAGCACAGATTTCCTGGTCCGTACGTCCTGTTGCAAGCAACTCGTCACGTGAGGGCATATCAATCCCATACACATTCGGGAAGCGCACAGGAGGCGCAGCCGAAGCAAAGAACACTTTGCTTGCACCTGCATCACGCGCCATCTGGACAATTTGTTTGGAAGTAGTGCCGCGCACGATCGAGTCATCCACCAGCAGTACATTCTTGCCCTGAAATTCCATGCCGATGGGGTTGAGCTTCTGGCGCACGGATTTTTTGCGCAATGCCTGCCCAGGCATAATGAAAGTACGACCGATATAGCGATTCTTGATGAAACCTTCCCGATAAGTCAGTTTCAGTTTATTGGCCAGTTCCAATGCGCTGGGACGGCTGGTGTCAGGAATCGGAATTACCACATCGATCTTGAGATCCTTCCATTCGCGTGCAATCTTGTCAGCCAGACTTTCCCCCATATGCAGGCGTGTCTGGTATACCGATACATTGTCGATTACGGAGTCAGGGCGCGCCAGGTAAACATACTCAAAAATGCACGGTGCGAGCTTGGGAGCTTCAGCACATTGCCTGGAGAAAAAGTTGCCTTCCATGTCAATAAAAACTGCCTCTCCCGGCTCAACATCCCGTACCAGCGTAAAGCCCAGGACATCCAGCGCCACGCTTTCAGAGGCCACGATATATTCAGTGCCCTGCTCGGTCTCATTCTTCCCTATCACCAAGGGGCGAATGCCATTCGGATCACGGAAAGCCAGCAAGCCAAAATTCGCAATCATGGCCACTACGGCATAAGCACCACGGCAGCGCTTGTGTACTGCAGCCACGGCCTCAAACACCATGTCAGCAGTCAATACCGCACTGTGGGATGAGGTTTCGATTTCATGTGCCAACACGTTCAGCAGGACTTCTGAATCTGAATTGGTATTGATATGGCGTAAATCCTGGCGGAACATTTCCTGCTTGAGTTGCGCGGAGTTGGTCAGGTTGCCGTTATGCCCCAATACAATGCCGAAAGGCGAATTGACATAAAAAGGCTGGGCTTCAGCAGCAGATGAAGAACCTGCAGTTGGATAACGCACGTGCGCAATGCCCGCATTGCCGATCAAGCTACGCATATGCCGGGTCTGGAAAACGTCCTGCACCAGGCCATTATTCTTATGCATGAAAAAGGTATTGCCATCACAGGTAACGATCCCCGCAGCATCCTGGCCTCGATGCTGCAAGACCAGCAGGCCATCATAAAGTAGCTGGTTGACAGGGTTTTTACCGACTACACCGATAATTCCACACATAAACTATATGCCTTAAGAACAATGATTCGAAATCAACCAGAAACAAGCCATCAGCTTCAATCTAGTCGTATTTAATATGTTTTGCAATGTCCTGCGGAAACCAGGGCAGGATGTTAGCCACGACGGCTTCCAATGGGGCGCTGAACATTGCATTCTGCCAGCGCGGATCCTGGGGGAAAGTCGTCAGACCGCCCAGCAGGACTAGCGTCAACACCACCAGCATCCCCCGGGCAAAGCCGAACAAACCGCCTAACGCACGATCCAGGCTTCCCAAGCCTACGCTTTTGAATATCTGCGCAATGGCAATGGCCAGGAGGCTACATACCAATAATGAGGACAAAAACAAAATTAAAAAGGCTGCCAGGAACTTGAGTTCCTCATTGGGGATGGAATCCGGCAACATGGCAGCGACTTCCAAGGTATAAAGCTTGGCAACAATAAACGCGACTACCCAGCTTACCAGTGCCAGCACTTCGCGCACAAATCCGCGCATCATGCTGAGCAGTACCGAAATACCTATAATAACCAGCACTGCATAATCAAAACCTGTCATGTTATTTATTGCTCATGACCATTCCGGGAAGGCCTGCTGCCTTGACCTTGCCCAGTGCTTTATCTGCGGCATCGCGGCTGCCGAACGGCCCGACACGCAGCCGTGTCTTGTTACCGTTGGCCGTGGCCACATTTTCAGTATAGGACTTTAACCCCTGGTCCGATAATTTATCCTGCAATCCCTTGACGGCAATTTGGTCAGAAAAAACGCCGACTTGCACAATAAAGCTCCCAGCTGCAACAGGTTGCGCTGCTGGCTTTTCCTTGACGGGTGCTGGCTTGGCAGCTTCCATCTTGGGCGCCACCGGCTTGACCTCTGGCTTAGGCGTTTCCTTCTTGACTGGCTGAGGTACGACAGGCTTTGCGGCTTCCTGCCGCGGTGCTGGCGCCTCATCATCCTGATCATCGTCCTGCGGTTCGGAGATATTCAGCACCGGCTCGGAAACAATCTCTTCGGAGGGCTCAGTGGATGGCTCGATTTTCGATGAAAACTCAGGACCATCCTGGCTTGGGATATGAATTGCGATGTCCTGCGGAAGTGTTTTACTGCTGCGATCATCCAGCACCATAGGCAGGATGGTCACCATCAACAATACCAGTGCGACCGCACCCACAAGGCGCCTGCGCGCACGTTTCTTGAACTGAAGTTCCTGATCATTCGATTGGTCGGATGCCATCAAAAATCCTACTATTCTTGTTTGAATCAGTGTTGTACATGCTTTTCCGGCCGAGGGAATGCAAGCTCACGCATAATATCGGCGACGGTAAAGAATGAACCAAAGACGATAATTCTATCATTTTCGCCCGCATCGATACAGGCATGATGGTATGCATCCCTGACACTTTCATGTGTATAAACCGGGTTGGATATCAATTGTGATGCAAGAAATTCCAGCAATTGCGCCACACTGGCACCTCGCACATGTTCCACGCTGGCAACATACCATGCATCAATATATGAGGTAGTGGCTTGCAAGACACCTGCAATATCCTTGTCAGCCAGCATGGAGAACACTGCCAGCGTGCGCCCCGGAACCGGGTGACTTTCCAGGTTGGAGGCAAGTGCAAGCGCTGCATGCGGGTTGTGCGCCACATCCAGAATAATTTGCGGGTGCTGCCCACAATGCTGGAAACGTCCATTGAGCGTGACTTGCTGCAAGCCTTGCTGCATATGCTCCAGTGTGACGGGCAATATATGGCGTAAAGCATCCACCGCGTTAATCACGCCAGCAGCATTATTCAGTTGGAAATCACCAGCCAGCGCTGGCAAAGGCAGGTCATATGTCACGCTGGCGGATTCATAACGCCATCCGCCGGGCTGCTCGCTGAAGCCGAACTCATGCCCGATACGCCGGAAATCCGCCCCGATTTCAACAGCATGCTGTTGCAGGGATGCAGGAGGATGATCATCACCGCAAATCGCGGGCACCCCGGTACGGAATACGCCTGCTTTCTCCCGCCCGATGCATTCCCTGTCATTGCCCAGAAAATCCATGTGATCAAGGTCTATACTTGTCACAATACTGCATACGGGCGTAAATACATTGACAGCATCCAGACGGCCGCCCAACCCCACCTCCAGTATGCCGACGTCCACTCCAGCTTCTATCATCTGCCAGACTGCCGCGAGTGTGCCAAACTCAAAATAGGTCAAGACAATATCGCCTCGCGCTTGTTCCACGGCTTCAAACGCGCGGACCAGCATGGCATCCTCGACTTCAGTACCCGCTATGCGCACACGCTCGTTATAGCGGACAAAATGTGGTGAGGTATAGCACCCGGTTTTATAGTCCGCAGACTGATAAATACTTTCCAGCACGGCACATGTGGAACCCTTGCCGTTGGTGCCAGCCACAATAATGACAGGAAATGAGGGATTGAGGTGCAGGCGCTGCCGTACAGACTCAACGCGATCCAGCCCCATTTCAATGGCAGCTGGATGCAATGCCTCTATATAGGCAAGCCAACCCGCAAGATCACGAGTTACTGGAAGAGATGATGTCACAGAGTATTGAACAATTGTTTATGCGGCACTGGCAGGTAGGCGCATGAAGCTTGTCATCAGCGTGGCAAGCTTGTCGCGCATTTCACGTCTATCCACAATCATGTCAATTGCGCCATGTTCCAACAGGAACTCGGAACGCTGGAAGCCTTCCGGCAGGGTTTCACGCACCGTCTGCTCAATCACGCGAGGTCCGGCAAAACCTATCAATGCCTGTGGTTCAGCCACAATCACGTCACCCAGCATGGCAAAACTGGCAGAAACTCCTCCCATGGTCGGGTCTGTCAGTACCGAGATATAAGGCAAACCGGCCTTGCTGAGCTGAGTCAAGGCTGCACTGGTTTTGGCCATCTGCATCAAGGAAAACAAGCCTTCCTGCATACGCGCACCACCGCTGGCCGATACACAAATGAAAGGAGTACGGTTATCAATGGCAGCCTGCACACCACGTGCAAAACGCTCACCCACAACAGAACCCATCGAACCGCCCATGAACTTGAACTCAAATGCCGCAGCCACCACGCCTATGGTCTTGATGCTACCCTGCATCACGATCAGAGAATCCGTTTCTTCCATGTCGGACTGTGTACTCTTCAGGCGATCCACATAACGCTTGCTATCCTTGAACTTCAAGGGATCAACCGGTTGAACCTCTGCCCCAAGTTCAGAACGCCCTTCTGCATCCAGCAGGAAGTCCAGGCGTGCACGCGCTGAAATACGGTTATGGTAGGAACACTTCGGACAGACTTCCGCATTGCTTTCCAGGTCAGTACGGTACAACACAGCCTCGCACGAAGGACATTTGCTCCACAGTCCTTCGGGAACTGTCTTGCGGCTATTGCCTGATGGGCGATTAATCTTTGGAGGCAGAAGTTTTTGCAACCAGCTCATGGTTCATCCTTTTTTAGAAAACGAAGCTGCCAGCTACAGGCTGGACATACATCATTTCATGAAAAATGAAGGTCAGCGACCTTCATCAATACTTACATATTATGCATCAATTGCCGCACGCAACGATGTGGTCAATTGCGCCACATTATCCAGCAGATTGTCTGCGCTGGAATGTTCAATTTCCTGGATCATGCGGCTGCCGATCACTACCGCATCCGCCACATTGGCCACGGCTTTCGCAGTCGCCGCATCGCGCACCCCGAAACCGACACCAATCGGCAGGTCTGTTTGTCCACGGATGGCCTGCACCTTGGCACCAACCTCGGCAATATCCAGATTCTGCGATCCAGTGACACCCTTGAGCGATACGTAATACACGAATCCGGCTGCCTGGCGCACAATCTTCTCGACCCGGTTTTTATCCGATGTTGGCGATAGCAGGAAAATCGGGGCCAGCTGCTCAGCCTGCAGCAACTCCACAAACTCCTGGCACTCTTCCGGCGGATAATCCACAGTCAGTACCCCATCCACGCCGGCTTCATGTGCCTGCCTGGCGAAATTGGCCTGCCCCATGGCTTCTACCGGGTTGGCATATCCCATGAGCACCACTGGCGTATTGGCATCAGTACGGCGGAACTCACGCACCATGTCCAGCACATCCCGCAAACCGACCTTGTGCACCAGCGCACGCTCCGTTGCCCGCTGAATCACGGGCCCATCCGCCATGGGATCTGAAAACGGCACGCCAAGCTCAATGATGTTGGCACCAGACTGTACCATCGCATGCATCAGCGCCACGGTGTGTTTTGGATGAGGATCCCCAGCGGTAATGTAGGGAATCAGAGCCTTCTTGCCTTGCGACTTCAGCGCCGCGAAAGTTGCTTGAATACGTGACATGTGTAGAAACCAGAGTTACAGGGTAATGCCAGCCAGGCTGGCTACAGTGTTGATATCCTTGTCGCCGCGCCCGGACAGGTTGACCAGCAGCACCTGGTCCGGTGACATGGTCGCTGCCAGCTTCATGGCATATGCCACTGCATGGCTGGATTCCAGTGCCGGGATAATGCCTTCGGTACGACACAAGGTATGGAAAGCTTCCATTGCCTCATCATCCGTCACCGCGACATACTCAGCACGCTTGATATCCTTGAGCCACGCATGCTCAGGACCAACGCCTGGATAATCCAGGCCTGCAGACACAGAATGTGTTTCAATGATCTGGCCATTTTCATCCTGCATGAGATAGGTACGATTGCCATGCAAGACCCCTGCTGGGCTGTTGGCAGTCAATGGCGCAGCATGCCTGCCGGTCTCGATCCCGTGCCCGGCAGCTTCAACGCCGATGAGGCGCACACCGTCAACATCAATATATGGATGGAAAATCCCCATGGCATTGGATCCACCACCAACACAGGCGATGACGGCATCCGGCTGGCGCCCGGTCATTTCCTGCATCTGTTCCTTGGCCTCAATCCCGATGACCGCCTGAAAATCACGCACCATCATTGGATAAGGGTGCGGTCCAGCGACAGTACCAATGATGTAGAAAGTATTGGAAATATTCGTGACCCAGTCGCGCATGGCTTCATTGAGCGCATCCTTCAAGGTCTTGGAGCCGCTTTCAACCGGAATGACGGTAGCACCCAGCAACTTCATGCGGAATACATTGGGAGCCTGGCGCTTGACGTCCTCAGCCCCCATGTAGACCACACATTCCAGCCCCAGGCGGGCAGCAATGGTTGCAGTTGCCACGCCATGTTGTCCTGCGCCGGTTTCGGCAATCACGCGCGGCTTGCCCATGCGCTTGGCAAGCAGGGCCTGGCCGATCGTGTTATTGACCTTGTGCGCGCCCGTATGGTTGAGGTCTTCGCGCTTGAGATAAATCTTTGCGCCGCCAACTTTCTGCGTTAATCGCTCAGCATAATAAATCGGGCTTGGACGGCCAACAAAATGCTTGAGGTCATAGGCAAACTCAGCCAGAAATTCTGGATCATGCCGATAGCGCTCATACATGACGCGCAACTCTTCCAGTGCTTCAATCAACGTTTCGGCAACAAAAATGCCGCCATAAGGGCCAAAATGGCCTTGCGCGTCCGGCATATCATAAAGCTGCATTCTGTACTCCTTGCATGAATGCGGCCACCTTGGCCGCATCCTTGATTCCTTTGGCCTGCTCGACACCTCCACTGACATCCACTGCATATGGATGCACCTGGCGGATGGCATCGGCCACATTATCGGGGTTCAATCCTCCCGCCAGCACGATGGGCAGGGGAAATTGCTCCGGGATCAGTCCCCAGTCAAACACGATGCCGGTGCCCCCTGCCATCCCCGGCAGATAGGCATCCAGCAATAATGCCCGGGCATCATGATACTGAGCTGCGTATTGTAGCAAATTTGTGTCGTGCCGGACGCGTACTGCCTTCATATATGGCATACCATAGCGCCTGCACTCTTCGGCAGTTTCGCTTCCATGAAACTGCAATATATCCAGATGGACCTGTGCCAATATCGCCTCGACTTCGCCAGGAGTCGCATCAACAAACAAGCCGACACTACTCACGAATGGCGGCAATGCCGCCGCAATCCTGGCTGCCGGAGCTGCTGCAACATAACGCGGGCTGGATGGATAAAATACCAGTCCGATAGCATCAGAGCCATATCGCACTGCTGCTTGAGCATCCTCTTCGCGGGTGATACCACAGATTTTGACACGCGTTCTCACGCTTTTTATCAGTCCATGATTGAAAGGCGCTAGGGTACCTCAAAGCCGGCCCCCTGTCATAAAAATCCTGAAGCGGAATACACGTCAGCCAATACCAAATTGCAATGCACGTTCTGTATCCGGCAGCCCCCAGTGGGCATCATAGCTAACTCCGGCAAGATACAGGCCATCCGGCGCAAAAGTAGGAGGTGAAAGCGTGCGGTCGCGCTGCGCCAACAGCTCCGGCATGAACTGTGGAGGATATTTCCCTTTACCGATATACACCAATGCCCCCACCATATTACGCACCTGGTGGTGAAGAAAGGCATTGGCACAGAATTCAAAGACAAAACTGCTGCCGATGGCACGCACTGTGGCACGATGCATGGTCTTGACCGGTGTTCTTGCCTGGCACTCGGCAGCACGGAATGCGCTGAAATCATGCTGCCCGCGTAGATAATCAATCGCCTCCTGCATGCTGTCCAGGTCAAGTGGCTGATGGAACCAGCCTACCTTGCCGGCCATCACGGCAGAAGCCACCGGCTGATTGACAAGCCAGTATTGATAGCTGCGCTGAAATGCATCAAATCGGGCATGAAAACGCTCATCCACCTCCTGCGCCCACAACACCCGCACAGTGCTAGGCAGCTTTGTATTCACGCCACGTACCCATGCACTCTGTGGCCGAGCTGTTGTCGTGTCAAAATGCACAACCTGGCATAAGGCATGCACACCAGTATCTGTGCGGCCTGCTGCCGCAACCCGCACAGGATGCCCTGCCATGTCTGCCAATGCCCTTTCCAGGGTATCCTGCACCGCCAATCCGTTGGGCTGGCTCTGCCAGCCACAGAATCCGGCACCATCATACTCAAGGCCCAATGCCACTCTCATGTCGTCAGCCACGCGCAATTATTATGAATTGCGCTATTTTACCCCTGCTTGCCTGCCAACATGCTGCCTCTGTACAGAAAACCCGGGCACAGAATGAATCAAGCCCGGGAGACAGATCACTTTCTGGTTCCCGAGCTCGTGCAAAATACCACTGCCTAATACAGACCCAACATTGTCATGGCGATGTTTTTCCGCCTGCTTCCTTGCTGCCGCCGCCAATTTGCCAAACATAAATTGGCTCTTTGCCATTCACCTCCCAATCACCAATACTCTTTTCTTTATAGATCAGTGGATTATGTGATGCTGCAGTGCGGGCATTACGCCAGAAACGATCCAGGCGCTTTTCTTCACTGGTGGCAGATGCGCTTAGGGCATTGAACAAGTTGCTGGTCAATTGCAATACCAGGTCTGCCACCACGACCTGCCCTTGTGCCGATTCAATTTCAGCCAGGATGTTAGCCTGCTTCTCTGCATCCTCATCGCGGTCAAAATGTAACTGGTAGGCCTGCTGTGCAGCATGAGCTGCCTGCAAAGTGACCGCCTCGGCTGCATAGGCCTGTGCCGAAGCCTTACCTATCACCTGCAATACCTGCACATCCTGGTCAACACGGTCGCCATTGCCATGGCTGAAAACCCGGGTACGCTGACGCACCTGCTGACTAAACTCGGAAACGGCAGCCTGCGCAGTGCCGGTCAATACGGCCAGTAACACCAGTTGATAAAATGCAGTCTGGTATTTGAAACGTGTATCAAATGGAATGATATTTTCCGCCTCGACTTGCGCATTGACCAGCGTCGCCGTGCCACTGCCTGTAGTACGTTGGCCGAAACCATCCCAGTCATCGGCAATATCCACGCCCGTCTGCCGGGTACGCGTAGCAGCGATCACCAATTCACCGGTTTCCTCGACCTGGGCAAACAAATCAAACCAATCAGCAAAAATACTGCCCGTAGTGTAATACTTCTTGCCATTCACCCGCCATTGACCATCCTGCTGGCTGAGCTTGGTAATCACGTCACCAATCTTGACCTGGCCGATTTCCGTCCAGGCATTGCCAACAATCTCACCGGCAACAAATCGCTGAAACCAATGACCCTGGTCAGCATCACGTTGTGCATTCAACCTGTCCTCTACAAAAGCGAAATGTCCTCGCAGGGCTTGGGTAATATTGGAGTCTGCCCTGGACAGTTCAATCAGCAACTGGAAAAGTTGCGGAATTGATGCACCATCCCCGCCATGTTCAACCGGAATACGCACAGCACTAAAACCTGCTTCCTTCAACCACTGGATTTGCTCAAAAGGCAGAATCCGGTTTTTTTCCCGGCTCAATGCTCCTTCTGCAATTTTGTCAAAAACCGGACGATATTTATTGGCCAGAGTCTGGTAGTCAACACTGTAGGCCGCATGTGGCAGGTCATGTAAACGAGTCATCTTGATATCCTTTTCATTACTATCCCAGCCTATATGCCAAAATCATGCCAATTATTTATACATAAAATTCAAACACTTAATAACTACACCCTATTCAAGAAACTGCAGAATCACACCACAACTGCTGATCTTCTGCTGATCTGGAGGCAATGCTGGCCAGAGCAAGTGCAAGAGCATGAAATAAAAAAAGCGCTGATCTTCACGATCAACGCTTACCAACACAAACCCATAAAAAAGCCGGGCATTGCCCGGCTTCCTTGTCATGCAGTGATCAGCTCAATTTATCCAGTATTGCCTGCGCCTTCTGTTTCTGGCGCGTGCCACCTTCATTGATCACCTGCTCCAGTAATTCACGCGCACCGTCGTTATCGCCCATATCCATATAAGCAGTGACAAGATCCAGTTTAGTATCCACCGCTGCAGACTCTCTCACGAGATTACTATCTGCTGCTGCCGCAGATTCCTGTCCGCCAGCCACATTCAGGCTGATACCAGACAGATTGATATCAGGGGCAGCAGGTTTTTCATGTTCAATATCAAGGTCATATTCAGGTAGGGTCATATCTGCTGTTTCATCTATGGCAGATAGCGGACGCACTTCCCCCAGATCGATATTGCGCAAATCTAAATGGCCGGAACCCGCAAGCTCTGCAGCTTCGGAATCCACTGTTGCTGCGCCAAGTTCAGCGATATCAATCTGCAGGCTGCTGGCAGATGGGGGTTCCGGAAGATCCAGCTCTTTTTCATCACGGGCATCCGTATTGTCGGAAAACTCGACATTATCCCCAGCCATGACTGCACCTGCCGCCGTCACGCCCGCCGCAGCCGACAGCACGTCAGATGTCTTGTCCGCAGGCGCCACACTGTCTGTCGAGGCATGTGTCTTGGAAACAGTGCCTACACGTTCATCAGGCAATGGGGTGACCTGGTCCTCTCGTGCCGTCCAGATGCTGCGTTCAAAACTGTCTACCTCGCGTTTGCGTTGGCCACGCGCATACCACCAACCACCCAGCAGGAAAATAACCAATGCAGCAATCAATGCCCACAGCAGTGATTTCCTTCCAACAACTTCATGCACCAACTCAGAGGATTTGGCAGCAAGCTGTTGCACTTTCTGCTGCAGCTGCTGGGACAAGGGTTGCGCTACTGCATTATCCACTGCAGCTGGTTCCTCCGTGTCCTGCACATCAATATTCTCTGGCTGGGTTTCGTCCTTAACGCCAAGTTCAGGTGATACAGTAGCTTTTTCAGCATTCTGCAAGTTTGCCAATGCCTCATTCTTGATTGCCAGCAACTGCTGCATATCGGCAATCTGCTTTTCCAGCATGGCAGTGCGCTCAGTTGCCTCGTTCAGGCTTTTGTCCTTGGCAGTCAGCTCTTCCTGCATCGCATTCAGCTGTGCCTGTGCGGAGTCATTTTCAGCATTGTTGCCCGAAAGCTTGACGATATCCCTGGGCCCGCTCTCAGGCTGCTCCGACTGATCAGTAGCTGCTGAGGAAATGTGCCCTGATGCTGATTGCTGCACCCCTCCCTCAGTGGAAGGCACAGAGTCTGCTACCAGCTCAGCCAGTTGCCCACGATAGGCATTCCAGTCCGCAGTCTGCACACGAATCTCCTGTGAGGCTTCGCTTGCAGTCACTTGCTGCGCTTCATTCGCACCTGGTACACGCAGAATCTCACCAACCTTCAGGAGATTCATGTTTTTGTTGATAAAAGCCTGCTCATTGGCGTGATACAGGCTGACCAGCATCTGGTCAAGGCTGATACCCTGGATCAGGTGCTGACGGGCAATCGCTGTGAGCGTATCGCCCGGCGATGTCGTATATGTTGCTCCCTCACCATCTTGAGCTGATGCGGAAGGTGCGCGGGCGCTGGACAACTGGCGCGGCATTGCGCCATTACCATCACCTGCAGATGGTGCAACCATGGTAGCGGCGTTGAGCGGCAACTGCACTCCTGTATACACATGCAGCTGCTCCTTCGATCCTGGAGGATCGAGCAGCACCGTATACTCACGCAGTATCTTGCCCGATGCACCATTCATCTGGATCAGCAAATTCAGGAATGAATCGTTGACGGCCTGCGTAGAACTGAGTGTGAGAATGGGTGTCCCATCTTGACGTTGGGCACTGTTGAGCCTGATTGCGTCCAGGGATGCAGACCTCGCCATCCCCTGTGTCTGATAGGTCTCTTGCGAAGCAATACCTGCCTGCAGTGAGCTCAGCTCACCCGGCGTCGTAGACAACAGCTCGACCTCTGCAGAGAATTTTTCTCCCAGGCCGGACAATACTGTCAATCGCCCCAAACCTGTGGCATCCGAAGCTACTGGCACCAATGCCAGCAGAACTGCCAGCGTGACTTCCTTGAGTCTGGATTTATGCACTACTCCACCCTTGATCGCCTTTAATTGCATTCTTTAAATTAACATCAATCAGATATGGTTACAAGTTGATCCCTCCCCTGCACCATCTAGGACAGGACTAGAGAAGCGGTCAATTTAGCAGGGGTGCAGGGGCGTCTAGCACCTGCCTCCTGCCCGCACTATTCCTCTATCAGAATACGCAGCATCCGACGCAAGGGTTCTGCCGCCCCCCACAATAACTGATCACCGACAGTGAACGCAGAAAGATAATCATCACCCATGCTCATTTTGCGCAAACGGCCTACCGGAGTCTGTAAAGTACCAGTCACAGCTGCAGGGCTCAGATCGCGGATGGTAGCAGCACGCTCGTTCGGCACCACTATAGACCACTCATTGGCTTCTGCCAGCATACTGTTGATTTCATCCAGGGGGACATTTTTCTTGAGCTTAATGGTCAACGCCTGGGAGTGACAGCGCATGGCACCGATGCGCACACACAAACCATCAATAGGTACTGGGTTAGACTCACGCCCCAGTATCTTGTTGGTTTCCGCCCGCCCTTTCCACTCTTCCTTGCTCTGGCCGTTGCCCAGATCCTTGTCTATCCATGGAATCAGGCTGCCTGCCAGCGGCACGCCAAAATTATCAACAGGATATTCCGCGCTGCGCAAAGTGTCTGCCACTTTGCGGTCAATATCCAGGATTGCTGATGCCGGATCCTGCAACTCTGTAGCCACGCCAGCATGCACCACACCCATCTGCTTGATGAGCTCGCGCATATTCTGTGCGCCGGCGCCGGATGCTGCCTGATAAGTCATGGAAGTCGCCCACTCAACCAGATCAGCCTTGAACAGGCCATTCAAGGCCATTAACATCAAGGACACGGTACAGTTACCGCCTATCCAGTTACGACCACCAGCAGACAATGCTTTCCTGATCACGCCCAGATTCACCGGATCGAGCACAATGACGGCATCTTGTTCCATACGCAATGTGGAAGCTGCATCAATCCAATGACCTTCCCAACCTTCAGCACGCAACTTGGGGAATATGTCGCTGGTGTAATCCCCGCCCTGGCAGGAAACGATGATATCCATGGCCATGAGTTCAGCAAGATTCCTGGCATCCTTGAGCGGAGGAGTATCACGACCAATTGCAGGCCCAGTACCGCCAGCTTGCGAAGTGGTAAAGAATATCGGCTCGATATCATTGAAATCATCCTCTGCAATCATGCGCTGCATGAGCACGGAACCCACCATGCCACGCCAGCCGACAAAACCCACGTTTAACATCATATCTTCCTGATTAGACAGCTCTCTACGAGCCTATGATTTACCTGAAACCTTGATTATAGCGCTGCTACAACCGCATCACCCATTTCACTGCACTTGACCTTGTTCGTGCCTTCGGTCCAGATATCGGCAGTGCGATAGCCTTGTTCCAAGGCCTTTTTCACGGCGTTTTCCACACGGCTGGCATTGGCCTCATCATTGAAGGTGTAACGCAGTAGCATGGCAGCGGAGAGAATAGTTGCCAATGGGTTGGCAATATCCTTGCCGGCGATATCAGGAGCGGAACCATGGCTGGGCTCATACATACCCTTGTTGTTCTGGTCCAGCGAAGCCGAGGGCAACATACCGATGGAGCCAGTCAGCATGGAAGCCTCGTCCGAGAGAATGTCACCAAAAATATTACCGGTCACCATGACGTCAAACTGCTTGGGCGCGCGAATCAGCTGCATGGCTGCATTGTCCACATACATATGGCTAAGCTCGACTTCAGGATACTCCTTGGCAACTTCGATCATGACCTGGCGCCAGAGTTCAGTGGTTTCCAGCACGTTGGCCTTGTCCACGGAACAGACTTTCTTGTTACGCTTCATGGCAATGCTGAATGCCACATGCGCAATACGACGGATTTCAGATTCGTTGTAGCGCATGGTATTGATGCCTTCACGCTCACCATTTTCCAGCGTGGAAATACCACGCGGCTGACCGAAATAGATATCCCCGGTCAACTCGCGCACAATCATGATATCCAGCCCGGCAACAACTTCCGGTTTCAGAGTGGATGCCGAGGCAAGCTCGGGATACAGCAGTGCCGGACGCAGGTTGGCAAACAGGTTCAGTTCTTTGCGGATACGCAACAGACCGCGCTCCGGACGCTGGTCACGCGGCAGACTGTCATATTTCCAGTCCCCCACTGCACCCAGCAATACGGCATCAGCTTCCTTGGCAAGCTTGAGGGTTTCAGCAGGCAGAGGATCGCCAGCGGCTTCATAGCCAGCACCACCAATTGGCGCTTCGTTCAACTCAAGATCAAGATCAAGCGCTTTCAGCACCTTGACGGCTTGCGCCACAATTTCAGGACCAATACCATCACCCGGCAAAACTGCAATCTTCATACACATTCCCAAATCATTATCTAAATATTGATGCAGGCCACTACCCTGAAACTGCTCAAGCGCAGCGGCCCCGATATTACTTAATTGAACAACCAGGGCTGGCTGGCCTTGCGGTTGGCCTCAAATGCCTTAATCTCGTTGACATGCTGCAAGGTCAGCCCGATATCATCCAGGCCGTTCAGCAAACAGTGCTTGCGGAAAGCATCCACCTCAAAGGCATAGACAGCACCTTGTGGCGTCGTAATCGTCTGTGAAGTCAGGTCGACCAACAGTTTGTAACCTTCGGTCGCTTCCACTTCACGAAACAGCGTATCCACATTTTCTGCGGACAGAATGATGGGCAGAATGCCATTCTTGAAACAGTTATTGAAGAAAATATCTGCAAAACTTGGCGCAATAATGGCGCGAAAGCCATAATCCAGCAACGCCCACGGCGCATGCTCACGGCTGGAGCCACAACCGAAATTCTCACGCGCCAACAGCACGCTGGCCCCTTGATAGCGCGGCTGATTGAGAGGGAAATCCGGGTTCAGCGGACGCTGGCTATTGTCCATGCCAGGCTCGCCATGATCGAGATAACGCCACTCATCAAAGGCATTGGGGCCAAAACCCGCACGCTTGATGGATTTCAGGAACTGCTTGGGGATAATGGCATCAGTATCGACATTGGCTCTATCCAATGGCACTGCCAAACCGTTCAATTGGGTAAATGCTTCCATGACTATTCCATTATTGGGTTGATTTCTGAATGGCCTCGCCAGCCTGCTCTATATCCTTGCCTACACCATGAATGGTGTTGCAGGCAGCGAGCGTCATTGCACTCAGCGCAAACAATAACAACATCGTGATTCGCGTCATATCCTGTTCCTTTAATTCAACAGTTGACGCACATCAACAAAATGTCCTGTTACCGCTGCTGC
Source organism: Methylobacillus rhizosphaerae (assembly GCF_900187985.1). Classification (GTDB taxonomy): domain Bacteria; phylum Pseudomonadota; class Gammaproteobacteria; order Burkholderiales; family Methylophilaceae; genus Methylobacillus; species Methylobacillus rhizosphaerae. The sequence continues at coordinate 156,946 of NZ_FZOA01000002.1, read as the reverse complement.
TGCTGCCATTTCCGGACTGACCAGGTGAGTACGCCCGCCTGGCCCCTGACGGCCTTCAAAATTACGATTGGAGGTGGAAGCACAACGCTCACCTGGCTCCAACCTGTCAGCATTCATTGCCAGGCACATTGAACATCCGGGCTCGCGCCATTCGAAACCAGCTTCCTTGAATATCTTGTCCAGGCCTTCCTGCTCCGCCTGTGCCTTGACCAGGCCGGAGCCTGGCACCACCATGGCCAGCTTCACATTCGGGGCCACATGCTTGCCCTTGGCCACAGCAGCAGCTGCCCGCAGGTCTTCAATCCGGGAATTGGTGCAAGAACCAATGAATACCTTGTCGATATTGATCTGATCAATTGGAGTATTGGCTGTTAAGCCCATGTACTGCAGGGCACGCTCTATGCCTCCACGCTTGGTAGGATCATTCTCCTGCGCAGGGTCAGGTACCCGACCATTGACGGCAGTCACCATTTCCGGTGAGGTACCCCAGGTGACCTGAGGCTCGATTTCCTCGGCCTTGAGTTCAACCACGGCATCAAAATGTGCCCCTTCATCACTATGCAGGGTACGCCAGTAAGCAATGGCGGCTTCCCACTGATCAGCCCGGGGAGCATAAGGACGGCCCTTGACATAATCGATAGTCGTATCGTCGACAGCCACCATGCCAGCCCGCGCACCAGCCTCAATCGCCATGTTGCAGAGCGTCATGCGCCCTTCCATGCTCAAACCACGGATTGCGGAGCCAGCAAATTCGATGGCATACCCGGTACCACCAGCCGTACCGATCCGGCCGATAATGGCCAGTGCAATATCCTTGGCCGTCACGCCAAGTCCGAGTTTGCCTTCCACCCGCACTTGCATGGCCTTGGATTTTTTCTGCACCAGACATTGAGTCGCCATGACATGCTCGACTTCGGAAGTGCCAATGCCATGCGCCAATGCACCAAATGCGCCGTGAGTGCTGGTATGGGAATCACCACAGACCACGGTCATGCCAGGCAGAGTTGCACCCTGCTCAGGCCCCATGACATGCACAATACCCTGGCGATCATCACCCATCTTGAACTCTGTCACGCCAAAATCGCTGCAATTCTGGTCCAGTGTTTCCACCTGCAGACGTGATATCGGATCGGCAATCCCCTGACTACGGTCGGTCGTTGGTACGTTATGATCAGGCACAGCCAGCACAGAGCTGATGCGCCACAATTTGCGGCCAGCGATTTTCAAGCCTTCGAATGCTTGTGGACTGGTCACCTCATGTACCAGGTGACGATCGATATAAATCAGCGCAGTGCCATTTTCTTCGCGCACCACGTGAGAATCGAATAATTTGTCGTAAAGCGTTTTTGCTGACATACGATCTTTCTGAAACAAATATTGCTTAACTATCCTGGCATTAAATACACCAGTGACGGTTTAATCGCGAAAATTACCAAACTGCAACGGAAAATCCGTAATCGATTTCCTGACCTGGGCGATGGCATCCTGCAGCACATCACGCTTGGCGCCGGTCACACGCACCTCGTCACCCTGGATGCTGGCCTGCACCTTGAGGCCGCTATCCTTGAGCAGCTTGACGATCTTCTTGGCTAGTTCCGCATCAATGCCTGCCTTGATTTTCAGGACCTGCTTGACCTTGTTGCCAGACACCTTCTGCACATCCTGGTGATCCAGCCGCTTGGAACTGTCAGCCTCTTTCTTCTCCATGGCTGGCAGCAGAATGGCCTTGATCTGGTCCAGCTGGAAATCAGAATCTCCACTCAGGGTGATCAGCTGATCCTTCTCGTTCAGCTCCACACCCGCGCTGGTACCCTTGAAATCATAGCGGTTGCCTATGGTACGGCCCGCCACATCAATGGCATTTTTCAAAGACACCATGTCCACTTCAGAAGAAATATCAAATGAAGGCATTTTTATCCATCCTCATCAAAACCAGTTCCTGTCCTGCCAAACGGAGCTATCCTGGTAGGCCAGTACCACTTGCTTAATGCCATGCCATCCAGATGACGTGACACTAAGCGCAGCGGTCATTATTCAAAGTGACAAACGTAATCCAGGGTTTCCACCACCTCAATATCGAAGCTGGAGTTGCCAGGCACAGTGAACTTTTCACCTGCAGCATAAGTTTTCCATTCGGTCTCGCCACTCAGGCGCACCTTACAGACCCCGCTATTGATTTCCATCAACTCAGGAGAACCGGTATTGAAAGTCAAGATACCGGGAAAAATCACGCCGACAGTGGCCCGTGTGCCATTCTGGAACATCACGGTATGGCTCACACACTTGCCATCAAAATATACGTTTGCCTTTTTCTTGACGCTTACATTATCAAACTGTGCCATGATGTTCTTCCTCCGTGTTTTATTTCTTGTTACGCAAATTGGCTGCAATCCGCATCCGCAAGGCGTTCAGCTTGATGAAACCACCTGCATCCCGATGATCATACGCACCCGCATCATCCTCAAACGTTGCAATGGTCGGGTCAAACAATGAATCAGTCTTGGAATCACGGCCTGTCACGATCACATTACCCTTGTACAGTTTGAGCCTGACCCAGCCATTGACGGTCTGTTGAGTCTGGTCAATCAACGTCTGCAAGGTCACGCGCTCCGGACTCCACCAGTAGCCGTTGTAAATCATACTGGCATAACGCGGCATCAAGTCATCTTTCAAATGCGCCACTTCACGGTCCAGGGTGATGGATTCAATCGCACGGTGTGCCTTGAGCAGGATCGTGCCACCCGGTGTTTCATAACAACCGCGGGACTTCATGCCGACATAGCGGTTTTCCACCAGATCAAGACGACCGATGCCATGTTTGCCACCCAGCCGGTTCAATTCAGCAAGAATTTCATGTGGCTTCAATGTCTTCCCATTTAATGAAATGGGGTCTCCATGGCGATATTCAATCTCCAGGTATTCCGCTTCGTCCGGTGCACGCTCAGGAGATACTGTCCAGCGCCACATGTCTTCTTCGGCTTCTGCCGCCGGGTTTTCCAGGTGACGGCCTTCGTAGGAAATATGCAACAGGTTGGCATCCATACTGTACGGACTTCCACCCTGCTTGTGCTTCATCTCGACAGGAATACCGTTCTTCTCGGCGTAGGCCAGCAGTTTTTCCCGGCTCAGCAGGTCCCACTCACGCCATGGCGCAATGATCTTGATATTCGAATTGAGTGCATAAGCCCCCAGTTCAAAACGCACCTGGTCATTACCCTTACCTGTGGCGCCATGCGAAATCGCATCCGCATTGGTTTCATTGGCAATCTCGATCAAGCGCTTGGCAATCAACGGACGGGCAATCGAGGTGCCAAGCAGGTATTCACCTTCATATACTGTATTGGCGCGGAACATCGGGAAGACGAAATCACGCACAAACTCTTCGCGCAGATCGTCGATATAGATTTCCTTGACGCCAAACTTCTTGGCCTTTTCACGCGCAGGCTCCAGCTCCTCACCCTGCCCGATATCCGCAGTAAACGTCACCACTTCGCATTGGTATACGTCCTGCAGCCATTTCAGGATCACGGAAGTATCCAGTCCGCCGGAATAAGCCAGTACGACTTTCTTCACATCACTCATGTCACTATTTCTTTCTCGATTAAATCCAGTTTGACAGGTTAAGCCTGCACCTTGCCCAACAACAAATATTCCATCAACGCCTTCTGCGTATGCAACCTGTTCTCGGCTTCATCCCATACGACGGATTGCGGGCCATCGATCACCTCGGCCGATACTTCTTCACCACGATGTGCGGGCAGGCAATGCATGAACAGGGAGTCTTTGCCCGCAATCCGCATCATGTCCGCATCCACCTGCCAATCCTGGAAGTCGCGGCGACGCTCTTCGTTTTCAGCTTCAAAGCCCATGGATGTCCATACATCCGTCGTCACGAGATCCGCACCACGTGCGGCCTCCATAGGGTCCTCGAACTCCTCGTAATGATCGGTGCCGTACAGGTTTGCGCGCTCAGGTTCGACCTCGTACCCCGGCGGAGTGGAGACATGCACATTGAAATCAAATACTTCAGCTGCCTGTAGCCAGGTGTTGCACACATTATTGGAATCACCGATCCAGGCCACGGTTTTACCCTTGATGGAGCCACGATGCTCAATAAACGTATAAATATCAGCAAGAATCTGGCAAGGGTGATATTCATTGGTCAAGCCATTGATCACCGGCACGCGTGAATTTGCCGCAAAACGCTCGATGATCTCCTGCTCGAAGGTACGGATCATGACAATATCGCTCATGCGGGAAATCACCTGGGCAGCATCCTCCACTGGTTCACCTCGCCCAAGTTGCGAATCCCGCGTATTCAGATAGATCGCAGAGCCACCCAGTTGCTGCATGCCGGCCTCAAAAGAAAGACGGGTGCGCGTGCTGGCCTTCTCAAAAATCATGACCAATGTGCGGTCACTCAATGGCCAGTACTGTTGATATGCCTTGAATTGCTCCTTGATCCAGCGGGTGCGCTCGAAAATATGCGCCAGTTCGTCTCCGGTAAGATCATTCAACTGCAAGAAATGTTTAATTGCCATAGCATTTTATCCGGGCGGGTTACGCCAGGAACCTCTTGATTAACGGTGTCAGGATAGCAACCAGCTGTTCCGCTTCCTGCTCGCTCATGATCAGTGGCGGTAACAAACGCACCACCTTGTCTGCCGTGACATTGATCAGCAAACCTGCCTGCAGCGCCTGCCCGACCAGTTCGCCGCAAGGGCGATCAAGCTCTATGCCCAGCATCAAACCGGCATTGCGCACTGTCACGACCCCTGTCACATCCTTTAACTGCTCGGCAAAAGCATCGCGTAGCCAGTTACCCAGCTTTTCAGAATGTGCAAGCAAACCTTCCTGCTCGATGATATTGAGTGTCGCCAGCCCGGCTGCGGATGCCAGTGGATTGCCGCCAAACGTCGAGCCGTGCTTGCCGTAGGTAAATACCTCAGCCGCAGCACCACGTGCCAGGCAGGCGCCAATAGGCACACCTGAACCCAGGCCCTTGGCCAGACTCATGACATCCGGCATGACATCAGTGTGCTGGAAAGCAAACCAGGTACCGGTACGCGCAATACCGCTTTGCACTTCATCCAGCATCAACAACCAGCCGTGTTCGTCACAGATATCGCGCAGGCCCTGGAAATAAGCCTTGCTATCCTGAGGCATATTAATACCACCCTCGCCCTGGATAGGCTCAAGCAGGATAGCGACCACGTTAGGATTGCTGGCCGCCACCTGCCGCACAGCATCCAAGTCATCAAATGGAACACGGATAAACCCGCTGACCAGCGGTTCAAAACCGGCTTGGGCCTTGCGATTCCCTGTTGCAGAAAGCGTCGCCAGGGTACGACCATGAAACGCGCGCTCCATGACAATAATAGCGGGGTTTTCCACTCCCTTGTTATGCCCATACAGGCGTGCCAGTTTGATGGCAGCTTCGTTGGCTTCACAGCCGGAATTACAGACAAACACCTTGTCCATTCCGGAAATTTCGCACAACTTGTCTGCCAGGCGGGCTTGCTCAGCAATCCCGTAGGCATTGGAAACATGGATCAGGCGCCCAGCCTGCTCACTGATGGCAGCCACCAGAGCAGGATGTGCATGCCCCAGCCCGTTGACGGCAATACCGGCAAGTGCATCAAGGTAGCGCTTACCTTCGGTATCCCAGAGCCATGCACCCTCTCCCTTGGCAAAGGTAACCGGCTGGCGGGCATAGGTATTCATTAAATGTTCGGACATTGAGTAAGTGCCTCAAAGTTAGGTCAGTTTTAAAGCTTGGAAACAAAAACGGCGGCACCAGCCGCCGTCAACAGTACATTCCGGCGATTTCAACGAACGCGCGCACGCTTTTTCAGCAGTCGAACTACTGCTGTCACGGCTAATCCGGTTGTTACTTGTCGCATCACGGTCTTCACTGAAGTCATCCCTTTTCATTCCGGGCTCTCGCTTGGCATATCTTGACAAGCCCGTGACAATTTCAAGTCACGAAAAACCCTTGCACATCAAGGCCTCGAGAGTAGCGCAATTCCTGATTTTAAGCAAGAATCCAATTCATTTTATAGGTAGTAAATCTGCCGGATTACTCCTCAAGCTATCACAACAGGTTTTAAAAAAAATGACTTTAGGGCAAAATCCAATGTTGGCTTGAATTTTAGTGTTTTGTTTTATAGAACTGTCCATTCACTATGGTATCACTTGCATCCGTTACCACACTGCCCACCCAGGGCCACGATCCGCAATTCAGTACCCAGTTGCCGGTCTCCTGGTATGTGGACCCGGCTATTTACGCACTGGAACAACAACACTTGCTCGCCCATGCGCCACAGTACCTTGGGCATGAACTCATGGTGCCCGAGATTGGTAGCTATCACGCTCTGGAATGGATGAACAACGCCAAGGCATTGATCCGCAATGAAAACGGCATTGAACTGATCAGCAATGTCTGCCGCCACAGACAGGCCTTGATGCTCAAGGGCAGTGGTAAGACAAAAAATATCATCTGCCCCCTGCATCGCTGGACTTACGATACGCAAGGCACACTGCTGGGCGCTCCTCATTTTAAGGAAAACCCCTGCCTTCACCTGAACAAGGTCAGCCTGAAAAACTGGCAGGGCTTGCTATTCGACGGCAAGCGCGACATTGCGCAAGACCTCAACAAACTGGGGTGCAAACAGAGTTTTGACTTCACGGGCTACAAGCTCAACCGTGTCATAGTGGATGAGTACAACTTCAACTGGAAGACTTTTATTGAAGTCTACCTGGAGGATTACCATGTCGGCCCGTTCCATCCTGGCCTGGGCAACTTCGTGGATTGTGATGACCTGAACTGGGAATTTGGCGATTGGTACAGCGTGCAAACTGTCGGCGTGCACAAGGCGCTGGAGAAATCCGGCTCACGCATCTATGATCATTGGCAGAGCGAAGTGCTGCGCTACAACAAGCAGCCTCCCAGGCATGGCGCTATCTGGATGGTCTACTACCCATTCCTCATGATTGAATGGTACCCAAACACCCTGGTAGTTTCCCACATCATTCCAAGAGGTCCCTCCTCTTGCACCAATGTCGTGGAATTTTACTATCCTGAAGACATTGCTCTGTTCGAAGAGGAGTTTGTTGCTGCGCAACAGGCTGCGTATACGGAAACAGCAGTAGAAGACATGGAAATCTGCCAGCGCATGCACGATGGCCGTGTCGCACTGGCGGCGCAAGGGCTGGATGAGCGCGGCCCCTACCAGCACCCAATGGAAACCGGAATGCAACATTTTCACGCCTGGTTGCGCAGGCAACTTGACCCGCACCTGGACAAATAAACATAGCAGGCCGCCCTGTTGGCCGCCTGCCTGATCACCCTGGACTGCTCACGCAGTCAGAAAGAATCATCTTGAATCTACCCAGACTCGGCAGCCTGTGGATGCTGGTTGCTGCCTTTTTCTTTGCCATCATGGGCGTACTGGTCAAGCTGGGCGCCGAAAAATTCGGCAGCGCTGAACTGGTGTTTTACCGCTCACTGTTCGGCCTGGTGTTCATCACCATCATGACACGGTATTACAAGGTCACGCTGAAAACCCCCTTGATCCGCACGCACATGAAGCGCGCCATTCTAGGCTTCATCTCACTGCTCTGCTTTTTCTTTTCCATCAGTGAGTTACCACTGGCTACTGCCATCACGCTTAATTACACCTCGCCACTATTCCTTGCCATGGCCATTCCGTTCATGCTGCATGAAAAACCGCGAAAATCACTCATTCTTGCCGTCATCATCGGCTTTATTGGCGTCGCCCTGCTACTGAAACCCAGCCTGCATATAGAAGAATTGATTGCTGGCACCATCGGCCTGCTTTCCGGAGCGATGGCAGGTGTTGTTTACGTACATGTGACCCAACTTGGGCGCGCGGGAGAGCCAGATTGGCGCACTGTGTTTTACTTTACCCTGGTCTGCACCGTTGGCAGTGGACTCTGGATGCTGTTCTACCATTCCACCGCCCTGAATTGGCAGGACATTCCTTTGCTGCTTGGCATAGGGGCTGCATCCACCATCGCCCAACTTGCCATGACCCGTGCCTATCGCACTGGTAATCCACTGGTCGTCGGTAGCCTGGCCTATACCACAGTACTGCTGGCTAGTTTGTTCGGCATCCTGATCTGGGGAGAAATGCTGTCACCTGACCGCTGGCTGGCAGTAGCCCTCATCATCCTCAGCGGCATCATCAGCGTCCGCTCCAGACCTAAGAAAACATGATCAAGGATCAATCAAGCCAGAACGCATGGCAATCAAGACAATTTCCGCTGAATTGCTGGCATTGAGTTTCTGCTTGATGTTATAGAGATGCGTACCGACTGTCCGCGGCGACAAAGATAAGGTGTCGGCAATTTCATTAGTGGTTTTGCCCTTAGCAAGTGCCATGAAGACCTCAAACTCACGGTCAGACAGTATATCCACCGGATTCTGCTGACCGGAAATTTGTTGTATCGCCATCTGCTGCGCCACATTGGCTTCCAGGTACATCTTGCCAGCTGCCACTGTATGAATAGCCTTGATCAGCTCTTCGGCAGCACTGCGCTTGGTCAGGTAACCCATGGCACCCGCGTTCAACACGCGTTTGGGGTGCACGGAATCCTCATGTGCAGACAGCACCAGAATGCGGGCATGCTCATCCTTGGCTCGTATACGGTCAATCGCCTCCAGTCCCCCGATGCCTGGCATGGTGATATCCATCACCACGACATCCGGTTTGTGCTCCTGGTATAACTTGATGCCCTGCTCGCCGCTCTCGGCCTCGGCAATCACCTGGATGGCCTGGTCAGACTCCAGCAGCAGTTTGAAACCCATGCGTACCACAGCATGATCATCCACCAGCATGACCCGGATTGTTGTACTCATTGCGCCACTCTCTCTGGCACCGTTACCAGAATGGTTGACCCTTCGCCCGGCAGGGAATCAACACTGAAACTGCCATACAAGGCCTGGGTGCGCTCCCGCATCCCCAATAAGCCGAAATGGCGGCTCTGATCCACATTGCACATATTCATGCCCACCCCGTTATCCTTGACCAAAAGTGTGAGCGTACCATTTTCATGCCGGGACAGGCTGATATCAATGCGATCAGCCTGCGCATGACGCAAGGCATTGGTCACCGACTCCTGGACAATACGATAAAGATTGATATTGATACTTTCCCCCAGCGGGTCCAGCCTGCCATGCAACTCAAGATTGAACTTCACCTGAGGATTCTGCGCCTGCCAGTCAGCCACGGAATCACGCAAGGCTTCCGATAAGCCCAGGTTATCCAGCGATCCGGGACGTAAATGACGGATGATGTTATGCATGCCGTCATAGATATGATTGGCTGCCGAGACTATGGTTTGTGCGCTGCTCTCGATCGCTGGCATTTCACTCCTGGTTTTATTGGCAATGGCAACCGCAAACGTCTTGATTGCCGTCACATATTGCCCCAGCTCATCATGCAGCTCGCGGGCCAGGCTGCGACGCTCATCCTCGATATGACGCTGGATCAAGTGCGTCAACTGGCGGTTTTCCTCCAATTTGCGGGCAGTTTCCTCAGCCAGCTTACGCTCGGTAATATCCCGCATACTACAAATCTCACCGATAATCTCACCGGTTTTCGGGTCCATCAACGGTGCTACAGAAAGCGACACATCCAGCAACTTGCCATCGCGCGCCACCCGCTGCGTATCATAATGCTCAATATTCCCTTCAGCCGCCAATGCAGCCTGGCTATACTCAAGCTCATGCCCATGATCAGGCGGCAGCAACAGACTCGCGGAATGACCAATGATATCTGCCGGCGCATAACCAAACATACGCTGCGCTGCCGGGTTCCAGAAGGAAATATTTCCACTGGGATCATGGATCATGATGGCATCCGCGGCCTGCTGCACGATCAATGCCAGCCGACGATTCTCCTCCGTACGGTCACGCAGCGACTCCCCCATCAGGTTGAAATTCTGCGCAATACGTGAAAATTCCGGAACATTGAACTTCGGCAGGCGAACATCCAGATTACCCTGCTCCACCGCAGAAATTGCCTTCAGAATATCATCCGCAGGCTTGAGCCAGCGCCCCAGCATCCAGTAAATCAAGGCATTCAGCAGCACAAAAAATACAAACTCAATCCAGAGTAGATTCTTGAATGAAGCCCAGGACTCACGTATCGCTCCCGCAGCATCGGAAGACACAACCAGCATCCCGAACCGGATACGGCGCGACACCACCTCCGGCTCCGGCTCGACCATGCGGGCAAACCATAAAGGTGGCGGCGAATCGCCTGCACGGTAAGTGGATGGCGGCGATTGATACATCAGCTCACCCTGCGCGTTATAAAGAAAAATCTCACTGCTGCGCACATGCCCGAGCGACTTGAGGAAAGTATGCATCACATCATGCGTATAGCCCCACTCCGGATTCTGCCGCGAATTGATGATCACCGTGTCCAGCAACTGCACCGTCACTCGGGTAGCCGCCTCCACACTCTCCTCCGTGGAAATACGCATGCCCTTGATCACCACATACCCCACTGCCAGCATCAACAGCAGCAGCAAAGTAGTAATCAGCAGATTGAACCTGACACGTAAACTCATAGTAAATTATCCAGCGGACTGCTCACCCAGAGCGCATCCTTTCAGTAGATCGGTAATCATCATTGTCGAAACATCACTGTGGCCCCATCACGCTCACACAGCAACGGTATCGTAACCGCTCTCAAGCAAATAGGCAGCAAAACTATAGAGAAAAGTATGCAGAATTGCATACTTGGCAATCCTGACACTCACCATAGTCTACCTCGGCGCTTATGCGGCAGAACTGCAACACTTTGTATACTCCCCATTGAAATCCAAGGATAAATTAATTTACAAAACAGCCACATATCCTGATTTTCATGGTGATTATTTGGTATTTTTTATTGTTCGCTTGCCAGCCGCTGCAATGGAAAAACTTAAAACCTCCATTGTTTCTGAACCTACCCATGAAACAAAGTAATTCGCTTGTGCCAATATGGATAAATTACAGACACCTATTGACGCCATGGCAAGCCAATATTCCCTGAAAAAACGTGCTACTCGCGAAGATATCCAGACAGCCATTTTAATTGCGAGGTAAAGCTAAACACTGCCCGCTTTGATGCTCCACCCTCAGCACCGCTGCTTGCCAAAATGTGGTGTGTCATATTTAATCCTTAGTCCGATCAGCGCTATGTGCAGGTCACTGTATCCGGCAAAAGGAATCTCATGCTCCCAGAAGAAACCGTCATTACTTTCAGTAAAACCAAAATATTCCTGCTTATCCTGGCTTCTCTTGCATTTGTCGGAGGCGGGTTGTGGATGGTGTTTCTTGATACGTTGCTCACTGAAACCCATCATCGTTTCAATCATGCGTGGCTGATGCAGGGGGCAGGATGGGTGATGATTGTGTTTTTTGGTTTTTGTGGTGTGGCAGCCATGCGTAGGTTGTTCAACAAGAAGCCCGCTCTTATTTTCAATGCGGCTGGCATTACGGATAATAGTAGTAGTCTTGCCGCTGGCCTGGTGCCATGGCGTGATATCACTGGGTTTGGTATTTACGAGTCACACAAGCAGAGAATCCTGATTGTTCAGGTCAAGAACCCGGATGAGTATATTGAAACTGGCAGCGCAATGAAACGCTCGTTGAAAAGAACCAATTTCAGGATGTGCGGCAGCCCAGTTGCCATTACTGCCAGTTCGCTCAGCATCAATTTTGATGAGTTGCAGAGAATCAGCAGTGAGTATTTTGCCCGCTATCATCAGGCATGATTGACAAGGTATTCCTGTGCAATCAATCAAAATACATTGCCTAACAAGGAAATAAGCACCTAAACTCAAGGAGTTAGCCATGAAATGGATACTGGCATTCGTATCACTCACATTTGCGCATGCGTTGTCAGCGGCCCCCGACCACTGGCCCAAGCAATTTCAAATCAGCAATGAAAAAGAGCAGACCATGGTGGTACTCTATGAGGATGGCAATGCGGCTTATTCTTCCCGCACGGTAAAGCCAGACGGTGCCGAGCTAGTGCTGGCCACTTCCAAGGCACATTGGGGATGGTGTCAATTGCAGGAAACAGTTTCTGAAAACTATTGCCTTTCCTTGTATATTGATGAGCTCCAGTCTAGCCAGCAAGGCAAATTCCGTCTCGATTACCTTTACACACCATCCACATTGACAGAAATCGACAAAACCGGGGTTCAGAGGGTACTGAAACTGCGTGACCATGAATGAACAGGCCCGCCCCCTCTCGTATCAGACATTGATGTGCTACGCATCGTACAGATTCCCTGAGTCATCAAGATGAACCATCCGCAGATTCGCTTCAATAATGGCGCCACTTATGAACAATACATGGGTAAATGGAGCCAACTTGCAGGCCAGGTGTTTCTCGACTGGCTTGCCCCGGCACCAGGCATGCGCTGGCTGGATGTGGGATGTGGCAATGGGGCTTTCACTGAAATGCTCATCGAACAGTGCTCGCCTCTTTCAGTGCATGGGATAGATCCATCGGAAGCACAGCTTGCCTACGCCCAGGCACGTCCTGCCCTGCACGCCGCCCAGCTCAGTTGTGGAGATGCCATGGCGTTGCCCTACCCTGGTAATCTGTTCGATGTGGCAGTCATGCCATTAGTGATTTTCTTTGTGCCAGACCCGCTCAAAGGGGTGATGGAGATGGTACGCACTGTCAGTCCGGATGGCATGGTGGCGGCCTATGCCTGGGACATGGAGCATGGTGGATTTCCTTATCATGCGCTGCATACCGAAATGCGCGAGCTGGGCGTATCCATTCCTGCCCCACCCAGCCCTGACGCCTCCAGCATAGAGGTGATGCGGGATTTGTGGACTGCAGCCGGGCTGCATGACATCGACACTCGAAAAATTACCGTCCAACGCATTTTTGCCAGTTTCGATGAATATTGGACAATCGCGCTAGGCGCTCCCAGTGTTGGACAGAAGCTCGCCGCCATGAGCCCCAGCGACATTGCCACTCTCAAGACACGCATGCGCGCATGCTTGCCGACCGATACCTCAGGACGCATTATATGCAACGCTTGCGCCAATGCAGTCAAAGGCCATGTCCCGGCACCACGCTGAACCTATTGAACCTAGCAGTCATACCAGGCAGAATCGCATCATGCTTTCCAGCACAGTCAAGTAAGGCAAAATAATAGGAATATCATTAGCCTAGTCGTCATACCTCTGGGCTGATACCTCGCAGTAAACGTACCGGCAGGTTTTCCATGGCATAAAAAACTGAATTGAGGGGGAAGAAAAATGAATGAAGCATCTGCGACCAAGCAGAAGAATATCGACGAGAAATTCTGCAAGGACTGTGGTGAGATCATCAATGAAAAAGCGGAAATCTGCCCCAAGTGTGGCGTCAGGCAATTACCGGCTCCCGGCTCGCTGTCTTCTGTAGCACCCAATGGCAAAAGCAAGCTGGTTGCTGCGCTGCTTGCATTCTTCCTCGGTGGTTTCGGCATTCATAAATTCTATCTGGGTCGCATTGGCTGGGGCATTGTGTACCTGTTGTTCTTCTGGACTTTCATCCCGGCCATCATCGCCTTTATCGAGTTCATCCTCTACCTGGTCATGAGCGATGAGGAATTCAACCGTAAATATGGCGGCGCGTGAGCAGCATGATGAAAATCACCAACTCCATGAGTGATGCCATCGTTTCAGTTATCGCATCTGGCTTGCTTATCGGCGGCTTCATGTTTATTTCTCAAACGTATGCACAATACCTGCCTGCTTTTCTGGCATTGTCCACCCTCTATTTCATGGTGGCGGCACTGACTGTAGCTCTAGTCACCCGCATCAGCGGCGTAACCATGCCGGAAGTGGAAATCAAGGCTCCCGTATTCACCAGCCTTGGACGACGGCCATTTGCCGCCCTTGCTGCTTTCTACCTGGCAATCGTATCCCTGATATTCGCCATCATGCTTTTTCTGGCAGGACACATGGCCAGGGGCTGGCTGTTCATCCTGGCGGGCTATTTCATCACGACCTTGTTTGTAGTTCCCCATTTCAGGAAAAGAACCGCTACTGCCATACTGGCCATCCTGTTCGGCTGGCTGGGCATCCACAAGTTCTATCTCGCGCGTAATGGCTGGGTGTATGTATTGTTCTTCTGGACATTCATCCCCACCATCGTGTCCGTGGTTGAGGGCATGCGTTACCTGCTGATGAGCGATGAAACATTCGCCGGCAAGTACACTGTCCAAGGAAGTGCCGCTGAATCCACAGCCTGATACCGCATACTGCCGTGCTTTCTCACATATAATTGCATCATGCCAAATAAATACAAAGAAATATTCAACCTGTCGATGGCCACTATTGTTGGTACTGTGGCCGGGTTAAGCCTGGATAACCTTGGCCTGGGAGCATTGATCGGCATCACGGTCGGGATTGTGTTTTCCCTGTTCAACCGGCCTGACAAAGGTTAACCTCTATGCCACGCCTACGCTGGTTGCAGTGTGGCACCCTGTTCCTGCTTGCGGCCCTGGTAATCTCCGGCATTCAGCCCTACGACAGACTGACCTGGCTGATGGAAGTGCTGCCCGTGCTCATTGTGCTGCCTGCGTTGTGGGCGACTTACCGCCATTATCCATTGACCACACTGCTCTACGGCCTGATCTTCCTGCATGCGCTGGTATTGATCATGGGCGGTGCCTATAGCTATGCGCGCGTCCCGCTTGGTTTCGAGATGGCACAGTGGCTGGGACTGGAACGCAATCCTTATGACAAGATCGGGCATTTTATGCAAGGCTTCGTGCCTGCGATCGCTGTACGGGAAATCCTGCTGCGCGGCGCTTATGTCAAGGGAAGAAAGATGCTGGCGTTCCTGGTGTTAAGTGTCGTGCTTGCCATCAGCGCTACCTATGAATTGATCGAATGGGCAGCGGCGCTGATCATGGGACAAGGTGCCGATGAATTCCTCGGCACGCAAGGCTACGAATGGGATACACAATCTGACATGGCATTTGCGCTTCTGGGTGGCATCTCTGCATTGTGGCTGCTGTCGCGCCTGCACGACCGCGCGCTGGTGCGGCTGGGACGATAGGCCGGGCTAGTGCCAGGGAAACGTAAGTTGTGGCATTTTTTCCGTAGTAACCCAGAAGAAAAACGAACTTACAACGCAAATACGTTCAGTGCGCCGCTACCCGGAGCTGCATTGTAATCATTCAACTCGCGGAACGCGCCTGCTGTACCGGCTCCATCACTGTCCTCAGTGAGCCCCTGGTTGAGTGCAACCCCGGCCCAGCCTCCCACGCCTGAAAACACTGCGATATATTGTCTGCCCCGGTGCTGGTAGGTCATGGGATTACCCACAATGCCCGAACCCACCTGGAAACGCCATAGCTCCTTGCCGTCCCGCGCATCCAGTGCCTTGAACCAACGATCCAGGGTGCCGTAAAACACCAGGTGCCCAGCAGTGGCCAGTGCCCCGCTCCAGACTGCAAATTTCTCCTGCTTATACCAGACCTGCTTTCCCTTGAGCCCGTCCCAGGCCATAAACGCCCCCATGTTGCCATCCGGTCCAGGCTGCATGGTCAGGCTTGCACCTGCCCACGGCTGGCCGGCAACATATTTGGCTTCCACGGCCTCATATGTCATGCAGAGATGGTTCAACGGCACATAGAACCAGCCACTTTGTGGCGAGTACGCCGCAGGCTGCATATTCTTGGCACCAATGGCAGAAGGACAGATCGCCTCGGTTTCATGGTCTTCATGCGTAGAGTAACGGGCATCCTTGAGCGGCACCCCGGTTTGCAGGTCAATACCTGTGGCCCAATTGACGAAAGGATGCATTTTTTCCGCGACCAGCAGTTTTCCGGTCTCGCGTTCCAGAGTATAGGCAAACCCATTGCGGTCAAAGTGAGTCGCCAGTTTCTGTTGCTCATGATCCCATAGGATCAGCTCATTGACGCTGTCATAATCCCACTCATCGTGTGGTGTCAGCTGATAACCCCAACGCGCCATGCCGGTATCAAGATCACGGGCAAAAAGCGTCATCGCCCATTTGTTGTCGCCTGGCCGGATATCAGGATTCCAGACCGATGGATTACCCGTGCCGTAGTACACCAGGTTAAGCCTGGGATCAAAGGAAAACCAGCCCCATACTGGCCCGCCTCCATGCTCCCAGCCATTGGCAGCAGCCTGGGGCTTGAGCCAGGTTTTTATTCCCAGGTCAGTTTCGGGAAATTTCAGTTTTTCCTTGGGCAAGGCACGAAACGAGCCGCCTTCCTTGTTGCCGCCCGCAACATCTTCATATACCGACAACGCACTGTATTGCGGATTATCGGCATTGAATCCAGCGCCTATCAGTACATCACTATCAGGGCCTGTGCTATAGGCTTTCCACTGCAATTCTCCATCCTTCAAGGCATAGGCTGCAAGAAAGCAGCGCACGCCAAACTCGCCTCCACTACAGCCAGTCAGCACTTTGTCACGAAAAACATAAGGCGCATTGGTATTGGTCGCACCCTGTTCAGGATCATTGACCTGTACTTCCCACACCTTATGACCATCGTGGCTATCCAGGGCAACCAGCAGACCATTGTTCTGCTGCAACAATATCTTGCCATCCCCGTACGCCAGTCCCCGGCTGATATTGTCGCAACAGAGAATCGCCTCGATATCGCTGGACTGCTTGGGAAAATACGCCCAGAGGATTTTCTGGTCATGATCCAGGTCCAGCGCATAAACATTATTGGGGAACGCCGTATGCACATACATCACATTACCGATCACCAGCGGCGCGCCCTCATGCCCACGCTGTATCCCGGTGGAAAAACTCCATGCGAGCTTGAGCTGTGAGACATTGCGTCGATTGACCTGACTGAGACGACTATAGCCCTGATTATAGTAATCCTTGCGCGGACTGACCCACTGCCGGTCATCCTGTGTCAGGCGCTGTAGTGAATCTTCTGCTGATAGCGCATAAGTGGAAACAAAAAACAAAGAAAGTAGAGTAAAGGAATATCGTGTTTGCATTTCTGATTCAACGCATCAGCATAGCTGGCGCTGACATAAGATATGGGTGTATTTACAGTAATGGCTTATCTGCAATGACATAGCGCGGTATGACTATAGGATATATTCACAAATTTAAATAAGAATTACTCAACATAGCAGCCCACTACCGGATTTTATGTAGTCTTCTTTATCAAAGTTGGTTAGAATCCTTGGCAAAATTAGAATATTAACAATTGTCAAAAAAAGTATCTTTTTAATAATTTAAATTAAAATCAATAATATGCATAAGCTCTCATTATCTCTCGGGCTAATCTTTTTGTGTAGTCTATCGGGGTGCAGTACAAATCCTTCCCAATCGCAAACTGTGCGTATCTGCGATGAGCAAGGTTGCTCCGATCGTCCACGGAACACCCAGACTTTCACTCCAGAATCCCCTATCAGCGCCACTGAAGAGTTAAAAATTCAACAACTTACCAAAGTCGCTGAACAAGATCCGCGGGCAGCTTTTGACCTCGGACTACGTTATTTTCGTGGCGATGGCATCACTCGCAACTCATATCAAGCACTGACTTGGATGCGCCATGCAGCAGAACATGGTGATATTGATGCACAACTTGCTGTTGGTCGATTCTATCTCATGGGTCTTGAGGAAATGGGCTCTGACCCGGCTGAAGCCGAGTCCTGGCTAAGCATGGCTGCTGCCAAAGGCAACTCGGAGGCACAACAGCTATTAAAACAAGCTCAAGAAGCCAAAAAGAATGAAATTGAATACAGAAAATGGCTCAGCTTATACCGTCCATCTTGGTACGGATACTGGCACAGCGGTTATCACTACCGCAGCTACTGGCGCGATTCCTCCTGGTATTTCTACTAATCATTTAATCAACCTGTTATTTAAGAGAAAATAATATGCTTCTGAAAAACTTGAGCAAGGCAATGTATGTCTTATTACCCCTGTCATTGGCTGGCTGTGTCAGTGATGGTGGTCCACTGGGAGGGATGCTCACTACTGGTTCATCCTCTACTGCTGCATCAGGTGCAGCAGCAGGTGGCACCAGTGTAAATGCAAACTCAAAACTGGAACATTGCGATGCTCCTCTTGGTACTATTGCTGTAGATGATGGTCGAGATAAAGAATGGTTCGCCTCTTTTGGCGCTGCAACCAAGGTAACCAGCATTGAGCCTTTATTGCGCCTGGCAGTCCAGCAATCAAATTGCTTCGTGATTACAGCCATCGGTAACAGTCGTACTGACAGCCGCCTTTCCGCCATCACCGATAAACAACGCAACTCCGGTGAATACCGCGCAGGCTCCAAGCAACAAAAAGGCCAACGCGTTGCTGCTGATTACTACCTGGAACCCGCTATCATCATAGACAACGACTCTACCGGCAAGATTGCTGGTGCACTCGGCAGCCTGGTGGGTAGCACTGTTGGTGTACTGGCCGGCGCGATGGAATCCAAAGTTTCAGTCGTGACATTGACCTTGCTTGACATCCGCTCTTCCGTACAGATCGGCATTTCTGAAGGTAATGCCACAGCAACCAATTTTGGTGCCGCCTTAGGCGCATTTGGTGGTGGTGCTGCCGGCGGACTAAGTGGCTTCTCTCGTACTCCAGAGGGTAAAGCAACTGTCGCTGCATTCATGGACTCCTACAACAACATGGTAATTTCCCTACGTAACTACAAGGCGCAAGAAGTTAAAGGCGGCCTGGGTACTGGCGGCCAACTAAAAGTCGGCAAGTAGCCTTAAACTACCTGCTTATTAGGTAGCTGTAAAAAAGAGAGTATCAAGGGATACTCTCTTTTTTTTGACATACATTTCCGGACAGAACTTGATAAGGCTCCAGAAATCCTGTCTGCTTGCAACTTAACTTTCAGCTAAACTAGAATTTTCATCAGCACAATCACTTTTCAATGTGGTCAAATCTTTTCATGGGGCTGGGTGCCGTCGGTCTCATGCTGCTTGGTATAGACTGGATGACACGCGGCCTGAAAACCGCAGCTGGCCCCAGTTTTATGCAATTGCTACAACGCTGGGCCGGCACGCCGCTGCAAGGTATTTTCATTGGCAGCATCAGCACGCTGGCGGTGCAATCATCCGCGGCCATCACTGTGACTATTGTCGGCTTCGCCAATGCCAATATTCTGTCGCTATCATCCGCCGCCTTCGTGATTTATGGCAGCAACCTCGGCAGCTCATTAAGTGCGTGGCTGGTAGCCGTGGTGGGTGGCAGCTTCAAGATGGACGGCCTGGCACTACCGATTCTGGGAATGGCCGTGATACTCAAGATGCTCAGCAAGCAATCTCGCAGCAAAGGCATTGGGGAGGCCTTGACTGGGGTTGCCCTGCTGTTTCTCGGGCTCAGCTACCTGAAAACCAGTTTTGATGCCGTATTCATCAATGTGGATTTTGCCTACCTCACCAGCCTGGGCGTATCGGGCATGCTACTTTCCTTACTGGCAGGCATTGCGCTTACTGTCGTCATGCAGTCCTCCCTGGCAGTCGTCGCCCTGGTCGTGACCGCCGTTTCCACGGGCTCAGTACCGCTGGAAATCGGGGCGGCAGTCGTTATCGGCTCCAACGTTGGTACCACCTCGACGGCCCTGCTGGCTACCCTGTCTGCCACAGCAACTGCCAAACGGGTTGCCAGCCTGCATGTGCTATTCAACGTCCTGACCGCCATCGTGGCCATGCTGATGCTCAAACCCCTGCTCTGGGGAATCCAGGGCATTGCCCTGTTTGTGTTCCACGACACCCAGCCGCAGTTTATCCTGGCCCTGTTCCACACCGCATTCAATGCATTGGGAGTGGTGCTGATGTACCCATTGACTCCTCCATTGATACGCTGGCTGGAAACCAGGTTCAAATCACCTTCGTACCAGGCACCATTCGTGCTGGATCAATCGAGCCTGGCCATACCCAGCCTGGCACTCAAGACCATGAGCATGGAAGGCATGCGGGCCGGACAGCTGATTGCACGCCAGGCGCTCATGATGGCGCAGCAACGGAAACTGGATGGACAACTGCTGGAAGACAACAAGCAGATACTGCAGAACCTGCACCTCTATATCGCCAAGCTGGCGCAACAAGGTATGTCGGCAAAAGAGGCCGGATTGCTCAATCAGCTGGCGCAAAACCAATTGCGCCTTTCCATGGCATTGCAACAGCTCCCTGGCCTTGCACGCCACATTAACCAGGATCCAACGGCTTTTGAGCTGGAGATTCCCTACTGGCAGGCCTTGAGCGATGCACCCTTACCGCCTGATCCGGTAGCATTGCGCAACGCTTACCGCCAATTCGTCCATGACCGCCAGAAGAAAAAACAACTGATTGTTCAGGATGTGCTATATGAACGCAAAGGGCAGGAATCCGGCGGAGACGATCTGCTCAGGCTAGCGGAAACCCGCCGCTTCAACCAGCAGATGACCAAGGCTTTACTGGCATTTATCAAGTTACAGGCCAGTTTCGACAAACAGGCCAAGCAGGCAAAAGCAACAGCGCCAGACAGGGTTGACGAAACGGACCCTGAAACAGAAACACAGGTTGAATGATTGCTGCCTACTGACTAGGCAGCAATCAGCCGCCACAGCGAAGTTACTTCGGCATACCTGGCCTGGTGCAAGGGGTCTGAAGCATCATGCGCCCGGGAATGGCGCGGTTTAATATCCAGCCTGTCCCGCACATTGAGTCCTGCATTGGCGATCATGTCCAACAGCTGCTGGCGTGAGCGCAGGCCAAGATGTTCGGCAATATCCGACAGGATGAGCCAGGCTTCGCCGCCAGGTGCCAGATGTGCTACCACACCATTCAGAAAGCCCTTGAGCATGGCGCTATCCGGATCATAAATGGCATATTCAATCGCCGCATTGGGCCTGGCAGGTATCCAGGGCGGATTACACACGATCAACGGCGCTCGGCCTTCCGGGAACAAATTGCACGCAAGCAACTCAACCTGCTGTGCCAGGCCAAGCCGCTGCATATTCTCCCGCGCGCAGGCCAGCGCCCTGTCATCCTGGTCTGTTGCCAGCACTTTCTTCACCCCACGTCGGGCAAGCACTGCCGCCAGCACACCACTGCCAGTACCTATGTCGAACGCAAGTGTGTCATCCGGCAAGGGAGCCTGGGCTACCAGATCTACGTATTCTCCACGCACCGGGGAAAAAACACCGTAGTACGGGTGAATGCGCGCATTGAGCGCGGGGACTTCCACACCTTTCTTGCGCCACTCGCAGGCGCCAATCAGGCCCTGCAACTCGCGCAAGGAGATCAGAGAGGATTGCCCGGCATCACCATACACCTGCTGGCATGCCTCACGTGCGTCAGGCGCACGCCGCAAGGCAATGCTGTAATCTGCTTCCAGCTCTACCAGCAGCATGCCAAGCACGCGCGCGCGCTGCGCCTGCGCCTGTCTGTGCAGGTGAAATGCCTCGGCAGCTTGTGTTGAGGTCTTTGCCGGCTTGCGCTCCATGCGGCGCGTCATGGCCTGTAACAATTGACGCGCATTCTGGAAATCGCCACGCCACAGCAAGGCAGTCCCTTCACATGCAAGACGATAGGCCTGATCAGCCCTGATAGTATCGTCCACCACCTGCACACGTACCGGTGCCTTACTGTGATTACCTGAGCGCCACAAGGCACGATGCTCTTGTGCATCTTCTTGCCAGACAACCATGGAATCAGGGGGTGATGCTGATATTGTGTTCAAATCAGAACTTTCCTTGCATATGATGCGTCAGTAGACTGCGGGATAAATAAAGCCTGTCATTATAGAGTATGGTCAGACCTGCTCCCACGAATACCATAAAGGATCACCATGTATAAAATCCTGCTACCAGCCCTGATTTCGCTTACCCTTACCGCCTGTGGTGATGTGGCAAAACTACCAATCGCTGCTGGCATGGGGCCAAAGCCGGAGTTACCGGAACCACGCAGCAGCATGATTCCCACCGTGAATATTGCCAAGGCCATCGGCTGGTCCGATGATGCCACACCCCAGCCAGCTGCAGGCACTCAAGTCAATGCATTTGCCAGGGACCTGGATCACCCGCGCTGGCTATATCAATTGCCTAATGGCGATATTCTCGTTGCCGAGACCAATAGTCCACCAAAAGAGGCGGGCAAATCCACCTTGCGTAGCTGGATTGCAGAGAAGTACATGAAGCGCGCCGGCGCCGGCACGCCCAGCGCAAACCGCATCACCCTGCTGCGGGATACCGATGGTGACGGCATTGCCGATCAACGCTCTGTGTTTCTCAAGGACTTGCATTCACCTTTCGGCATGGCACTCATAGGCAGCACATTCTTTGTTGCCAACGCCGACAGCATTGTTACCTTTCCTTATCACGAGGGCGACACCAGCATCACTGCGGCACCGATCAAGTTCATCGACTTGCCAGGCCTGCCACTGAACCACCACTGGACAAAAAACCTGATTGCCAGCAAGGATGGGCACAAACTATACGTCACTGTCGGCTCCAACAGTAATATTGGCGAAAATGGCATGCAGATAGAAGAAGGCCGTGCTGCCATTTGGGAAGTGGACTCCCAGACCGGCGCACACCGCATTTTTGCCTCTGGCCTGCGTAACCCCAATGGGCTGGCCTGGGAGCCTGACAGCGGCGCATTATGGACCGCAGTCAACGAGCGTGATGAAATCGGCAGCGACCTGGTTCCCGACTACATTACATCAGTGCAGGATGGCGGTTTTTACGGTTGGCCCTATAGTTATTATGGCAACCATGTCGATGTCCGTGTGCAACCAGAACAGCCGGACCTGGTCGCCAAGGCAATCGCGCCGGATTATGCTGTCGGGCCACACACAGCATCCCTTGGTCTTGCGGCAGCCAGGGGCAATACCCTGCCAGCGCAATTTGCCAATGGCATGTTCATCGGGCAGCATGGCTCATGGAATCGCAACCCGAGCAGTGGCTACAAGGTGTTGTTCGTACCGTTTGCGGACGGCAAGCCATCCGGAGCACCGCTGGATGTGCTGACAGGCTTTCTCAACAAACAGGGTAAAGCCCAGGGACGTCCGGTCGGCGTGCTGGTTGACCAGAAAGGGGCATTGATGGTCGCCGATGATGTAGGCAACACTATCTGGCGTGTCACCGCAGCGTCAGCAAATTAATGAACACAGATACGGAATTCTTCCCGATCTGGCAAACAGCCCGGTAAAGGGCTTGCCCATGCTTTTTCCAGCATGCTCTAATGCGGCATCCCTCAGTTGCCGCATCTAACCTGGAATCATGCACATGGCCAAGCCCTTTTTCCCCATCGCCCTCTGTCTCAGCCTGTTGGTAGTATCCCCAACGCAGGCTGCAAAACCTGAGAAGGATCAAGCCAGGGAGGCTGCAGTGCATTTCTTTGAAGACTATGCTGCACTGAAAAAGACCAGCGAAGTGGTGGGCTTGCCCAACATGCAGCAACTTGATGCCATCTCACACCATTTCATCCCGAAACTGCATCGTATTTTCTACATTTCACTGCGAGAGCAACATCGCTGCCGCTCCCGCGAAAAACCCACACCCTGGTCCAGTGGCGATCTGTTCACATCCAATAATGACGGCTTCACCAGCTTCACGATTGATCCCAGCATTACCAATCAATATGGGCGCCAGTCGACCGTGCATTTCACCCTGGAAAAAGACGGCAAGATCCAGCAATGGGATGATGAAGTCATTCTGCGCAAAGAAAACGGCGAGTGGATGATTTACGATATCGAATACCACGCGCTATTTGCCACTAACAAGATGGGGAAAAGCCTGCAGTCTGTAATCGACAAGAATCCTGCCTGCTGATCCGGTCATGCTTCGACCAAACCCATATCACCGGCTGACACTCCGACACATATCCACGCGCGCTATACGTTAGGCAAATACCTGCTGCCACAAGGCGCGTACTGCGGATACCTCGCTCTCGACCCGGGACAAGGGAACACGCGCTTTGCTATCTCCTTGCAAGCGCAGGGCATGCTGGCGCCGTCGGTAATCGCGATAAACCTGCGCCACCCGGTTTGCCAGGGTGGCATCTACCAGGCCAAGCCCCCCTAGGATATCCAATAGCGCAATATTGCCAAGGTTGCGCGTCAATTGCGGATATTGGTGCGCATGCGCCAGAACCAGATACTGCACGATGAACTCCACGTCGACGATACCGCCGCTATCATGCTTGAGGTCAAACAACTCTCCATGGTTGGGATGTGCCTGCTGCATTTTCTGCCGCATCGCAGCCACTTCTGCCTTGAGCGCCTGCTTATCCCTGGATTGGCACAACACTTCTTCGCGGATACGCTCAAAAGCAGCGCCAATGGCCTGATTCCCGGCACAGAAACGTGCCCTAGTCAATGCCTGGTGTTCCCACACCCAGGCCTTTTCCTGCTGATACGTCCTGAATGCCTGCACGGAGCTGACCAGCAAACCACTGGCGCCATCAGGCCGCAGCTGCATATCCGTTTCATACAGAATCCCTGCTGATGTCATGCTGCTCAGCCAGGTATTGATACGCTGGCCGAACTTGGCGTACACCTCTCCCGCCTCCGGCGCTTCGTCATCATATAGAAAGATGATATCGAGATCTGAAGCATATCCCAACTCCTTGCCGCCAAGTTTTCCGTAACCGATGATGGCGAACTGCGGTTCCTCACGATGATGCTGGCGCAGATTGGGCCAAATGGCCTTGAGCGTGACTTCCAGAATCATGTCCGCCAATGCGCTGAGATAATCCGACAGGGTTTCCAGTGCCAGTTCTCCCGCCACATCCGTAGCCGCAAAGCGAAATACGGCTGCATGCTTGAACTGCCGCATTTCATCCATTTGCCTTTCAACATCCCCAGCCTGGGCCGCGACCCGGCGCCCAATATCAGCATGCATGGCAGAAAAATCAGGTGCAGCATAAAGATTACGGGTATCCAGCAATTCATCCAGCAGGATGGGATGCTGGGTCAGGTATTGCGCAAGCCAGGGACTGGCCCCGACGATACGCATGACCAGGGTAAGCGCCGACGGGTATTCGGCCAACAGGGCCAGGTAACTCGCGCGCCTGCATATGCTGTCCAGCAGGTCAGCGACTCGGGTCACCACCGTGTCCGGCTCCGGTTCATGTGCCGCCCCGGCAATGGCCAGCGGCATCAGGGTATCAAAACGCTGCCGGCTGATTTCCGGCAATTGTTTGTAGCGTGGACTATCGTGCAGGCTCAACAGCTTGCGCAAGGTTTCTGCCGGTTCGGCATAGCCCAGTTGCGCCATTGCATTGACTGCCTCTTCCCCTTCAATCGCCCGCTTCCACAGCGCAACCTCCTGCTGCTGCACATCTTCTTGTGTGCGTTCTTCCGCTGGGTCGCTGAATACCTCCTCAAAATGGTGCTGCACCAGGGTCCGGTGCTGCTCCAGCGCGGTCAGGAATACATCCCAGTGCGCAAAACCCATCCCCAGCGCAATCCGGCTGCGGCTCTCTTCATTGGCCGGCAAGTCCTGGGTCTGCGTATCCTCAAGATATTGCAGACGATGTTCCAGATTGCGCAGGAATACATAAGCTTCTTTCAGCTCATGCACAATCTTTCCGGTCAACAGGCCTTTCTCCTCAAGCAAGTCCAGCACTGCAAGCGTAGGCCTGATCTGCAGGCTGGCATCACGCCCGCCACGGATCAGCTGGAACACCTGGGCAATGAATTCAACCTCGCGGATGCCGCCACGCCCCAGCTTGATGTTGTCATGCATATCACGGCGGTTGACATCCCGCTGTATCTGCAGCTTGAGATCACGCATGGAGGCAAAAGCGCCAAAATCCAGGTACTTGCGGAACACGAATGGCCGCAATAGCTGGCTCAGCCCCTGGTCAGGCCCAGCCACCACTCGTCCCTTGATCCAGGCATAACGCTCCCATTCGCGCCCCTGATTCTGGTAATACTCCTCCAGCATGGCAAAACTGCAGGCCAGCGGCCCTTCTGAGCCATAGGGCCGCAAGCGCATATCGACACGGAAGACAAAACCATCCTCGGTAATCTCATCAATGGCCGCAATCAGGCGCTTGGCAAGACGCGTGAAGAACTCCATATTGCTGACGGATTTCGCGCCGACGGTTTCTCCATCTTCGGCAAACGCAAAAATCAGGTCAATATCAGACGAAACATTCAGCTCATACCCGCCCAGCTTGCCCATGCCGACCACAATGAGCTGCTGGCGCTCATTGCTTTCCTCCCCCATGGGGATGCCATATTGCGCTTCTACCCAGGGCGTCAGGTATGACAAGGCATGCTGTAGGGTTACTTCTGCCAGCGCACTCGTCACCTGCATGACTTCACCGAGGTTACCTAGCCCATTCAAGTCCCGCACGATCAAGCGCAGCATAGCGCGCTGGCGCAACTGACGTAACGCCCGCTTGAGACTGGCATCATCCGTCACATCCTGCTGGCACAGCCACTCCTGCATCTCGGACGCTGTCCATGGTTGATACAGGTTCTCCACCAGTTCCGGCAGTAATACCGCATCACTATTCACCAGCCTGGCAATGAATGGGCTGCATTGAACAGCGTGCAATAAATATTGTTCTTCTCGGGACAGGTCTATATCCGGCTGCAAAATCTGTGATAGTGTGCGCATCGTTAAACTTGTAAATGAAATGTTATTATTTGTTTCTGAAAGTAATGGCATGCCCACATCCTGGCAGCCATTTTCTTGAATCGTAACCTCAATTATAGAGTTGTGAAGGAGTAATTATGTCGTCCATTGAGTCCGTGCTGACGGAAACACGCATTTTTGCACCGCGTGATGCATTCCGCCAGGCTGCCACCGTTTCCGGGATTGAGGGTTATGAAGCCTTATGCAATGCCGCTGAACAGGATTACGCCGGCTTCTGGGCCGACCTCGCCCGGCAGGAAATCGACTGGCAGACTCCTTTCACCGAAATACTGGACGAATCCAACGCCCCATTCTACCGCTGGTTTGCCGATGGCAGGCTCAATGCTTCCTATAACTGTCTTGATCGACACCTGGCAACCCATGCAGAGAAAATTGCGCTGATTTTTGAAGCGGATGACCGCACAGTCACCAACATCACCTACCGGAAGCTGCACCAACGCGTATGCCGTTTTGCCAATGCCCTGAAAACACAGGGTATCGGCCTGGGCGACCGCGTCATTATCTACCTGCCCATGGGGATTGAAGCCATTGTGGCCATGCAGGCATGTGCCCGTATTGGTGCCATTCATTCTGTGGTGTTCGGCGGCTTCTCCGCCAAGAGCCTGCATGAACGTATCGTCGATGTAGGTGCCAGGCTGGTGATTACCGCTGACGCTGGCATGCGTGGCGGCAAAGCTGTCACGCTCAAGACCGCTGTCGATGAAGCGCTCAACCAGGGTGGCTGCGAAGCAGTGGAAAAAGTCATTGTTTACCAGCGCACCGGCATCGATATCACATGGAATAAAGACCGTGACCTCTGGTGGCATGAAATCGAGGCGGCTGAAAGCGATACCTGTGAGCCAGTCTGGGTGGATGCGGAACATCCGCTCTTCATTCTCTACACATCCGGCTCCACCGGCACCCCAAAAGGCGTGCAGCACTCGACAGGCGGCTATCTGCTCGGCGCCATCATGAGCATGAAGTGGGTGTTTGACCACCAGGATAGCGATATCTTCTGGTGTACGGCAGACGTAGGCTGGATTACCGGGCATAGCTATGTGGCCTACGGCCCGCTGGCGATCGGCAGCACCCAGGTTGTATTTGAAGGTATCCCGACCTATCCGGATGCTGGCCGCTTCTGGCAGATGATAGAGCGCCACAAGGTCAGCATTTTCTATACAGCTCCTACCGCGATCCGCTCCCTGATCAAGCTCGGTGGCGACTTGCCCACGCAATACGATCTTTCCAGCCTGCGCCTGCTGGGCACCGTAGGTGAGCCCATCAACCCGGAAGCCTGGATGTGGTACCACACGGTTGTCGGACAGGAGCGTTGTCCGATCGCCGATACCTGGTGGCAGACTGAAACCGGCGCGCACATGATTGCCCCCCTGCCCGGCGCCATAGACCTCAAGCCTGGCTCATGCACACGTCCACTGCCTGGCATCATCATGGATATTGTCGAGGAAAACGGCACCCCCATTGAAGGCACAGGCGGCGGCCTGCTGGTCGTGAAGAAACCCTGGCCGTCCATGATCCGCAATATCTGGAACAACCCGGAACGATTCAAGAAATCCTACTTCCCGGAAGAGCTCAAGGGACTCTACCTGGCTGGTGATTCTGCGCATCGTGATTCAGATGGCTATTTCTGGATCATGGGCCGGATTGATGATGTGCTCAATGTATCTGGTCACCGCCTGGGTACCATGGAAATCGAATCGGCCCTGGTTGCCAACCCTCTGGTGGCGGAAGCCGCCATTGTCGGCAGGCCGCATGACATCAAGGGCGAATCAATCGTGGCCTATGTCGTCCTCAAGGGAGCGCGCCCAGAAGGCGAATCCGCCAAGGCTATTGCAGCCCAGTTGCGTGACTGGGTGGGCAAGGAGATAGGCCCGATTGCCAAGCCTGACGAAATCCGTTTTGGCGAGAACCTGCCCAAGACCCGCTCCGGCAAGATCATGCGGCGCTTGCTGCGCTCGCTGGCCAAAGGCGAGGAAATCACTTCGGATATTTCCACACTGGATAACCCTGCCATTCTTGAGCAGCTCAAGCAATCCGCCAGCTAGTCGTCCGCTGTCCGATATCCGGAAGCATAAAAACGGCACCCCTGGGTGCCGTTTTCTTTTCTCTGCATCAAGCCATTACTGCTCGATTTTTGCCAATGCATGCTGGTAGATATTGGTGGCACGCATGCCTCCCTTGCAGAATCCCAGGATAGGTGTCGGTAGCCCAGGCAGCAGAGCTGCCAGCTCATCGACCTGTGCCTGGGTCAGCTGACCGGGAACCACAGGAATATGCACATATTGCAGGCCATTGGCTTCGGCCGCCTGGCGCAGCGTCTCACTGGACGGCTGCTCAGCGCCGCCTTCACCGTCAGGCCGGTTATTGATGATAGTCCTGAACCCGGCAGCCGCTGCCTCGGGCACTTGCTCTACAGTCAATTGCGGACAGCTGCTGAACTGATCGCTGATGGTCTTGATACTGATCGTCATGTTTTCTCCTTCAAGAGTGCCAATATACCATGCCAGCCCATGTATTCCGGCATATCAGGAAGCCATCTCCTCTGCATCATTGTAGTTCAGCGGCCATTGCCAGTGTGCAGATACAGGATTGACCAGCTGGCGCAAATGCTCGGCAATACGCTCGATCAAGGCGGCATCTGCCTCCCTATTCAATCCCTGATAAGGTTTTCCATGATAATCGCCATCAAAGGCCAGCACATCGGCTACGGATTCACTGGTTTCAAACAAGGCCTTGATGCGCTGACATTCCTTGTCCTCTGGCGTCACCATGCGCAAGGCATACAGTATCCCCAGCGCTGCGCCGAACTCCAGCATGGGTGTGGTAATACCATGCCGAGCCGCCAGCTCTATGCTTCCCATGATACGTTCCTTGCGCTGCAATTTACGCAATGGATCGCGCCCTATGCGCCGGCATGGATCCCGAAATGATGCCTTGCAACGGGCAATGAAACTGTTCACGAATGATGCATTAATATACTCGGCAAGCGCAGGATTCTCCTGCAGCATGGCGGGCTTGATTTCTTGGTTGATCAGCCGCTTGACCAGCATCACCACCCGTTCATCCCCCATACCCTGCCCAATCGTCTGATAACCAAGCAGACTGGCGTACCAGGCGATAATGGCATGTGTGCCATTCAGGAGCCGGTTCTTGATGGCCTGAATCTCGGCAATATTATCGACCGGCTGGATCTGCCGCAGTCGCTCAAGGATTTTCCCACCCTTACGCGCATACAGCACCATGTCCGGGCCGCTTTCGAACAATGTGACACTCAACTGATCCAGCGCACGATTCAACTGGGAGGCATGACGTAACTGACCGACAATCCTGTTGAGCCCGGGTTCTGCCAGCAGCGCTGCCTCCTGATGCAGGGGCGCCACATTACCCATGGGTGCCAGCAATTTGTTGTGGGTCTGCTTTTCAAAGCTAGCGAAATTAATCCTGACCTGTTTCAGCAGAATTTCTTTCGATATTTTTGACACCATGCGATTCACTACGGTTTCAGTGAAGCACGCCATCGCCATGATCTGCTCGACCTGCTGGGCATCCAGCATGCGCAGCATGGCTTCCTTCACCTGGCGCCGGACAAAGGCAGCACCACCGACTTTATTCAAGATGACCAGCACCTCCAGTGGCCTGGCGCCATTCTGGAAACGCGCCATCAAACCCTTGGCGATCATGCCAGCCTGCTGCTTGATCGCTGATTCAGGCAGGCACAGACCAATGATCTCCGAGATCACGTACATATCGCACACCGCCGCTTCATCTGCCATATCAATCAGCCGGATGCGGTCTATGGTCTGGTGGAAAGCCACGTTGCCATAATGCACGTCATATTTACCAAAAGCATTAACCAGGCTACGCAAAGTGGCATTGTTGCTCGCGCCTATGATTTCGTAAGGCCGCGTATAACCATCCCAATGCGAGAATATCTGGGCAAGATACCCACCTCCCATGGCGCCAAAACCATGAATGCCGGCACGCACGTTATTGATGGTTTGCGGGAAGGCGTCGGTTAATTTCGGTTTGGGCAGGTCCGGAGTGAACTTGACCAGTTCCCCGAGAAAATCCGGCATGCTGTCATACGCCTGGTACGCCAGCGCCTTAATTTCCGGACGCGGCTCCTTGATATCCCTGACCAGGATAGGCAGCCCTCCCGCGCGCGAAGCGGACAGCAGACCGTTCTCAGAATCCTCGAACATCAGGCAGTGTTCAGGCAGGCAGTTGAGTTCAGCTGCGGCTGTCCTGAAAATCTCCGGATGTGGCTTGCCCTGCTTGACCTCATCACCACATACCGTGATATCAAAATACTTCATGACATTCGCATTGATCAGGTACTCTTCAGCAATCACCCGACGGCTGGATGTGGCCACGGCCATCAGCAGGCCATTGCGCTTGAGGCGCTCCAGGACTTCATACAGTCCGGGTTTGACAGGAACACCATGCTTGCGCACATGTGCCAGCTCCAGCTCATCAGCACGGGCGCGGATAGCAGCATAGGGATAATCATTGCCATAACGGCTCTTGGCCAGTTCTTCAGCTTTTTTGGCACTCAGGCCTAGGGAGCCCATCAGGATTTCATCGCTGATGCTTTCGCCGAACAATTCAGCAGAGGCTTGTTTGATGGTGGTGAATCTGAGGCGTTCGGTATCGAACATGGTGCCATCCATATCGAATATGGCGGCATGGATGAGTCTTTCCTTGAAAATCATAAAAATCCTAACGCTAATGGGATAATTTTGGGGTTCACCTCGATAGTGAAATGAATGATGACTTTTTTACCATAACATATTTTCCCGGCCACCCAGGTAAAATTGGTCTTTAAATTCAAAATGATGCAACATCCTCAATTGGAATCTTCCTGCTCAACCATGGCATCGAGTTTCCTGAAAGACAGCTGTAGCGCGACATTATCCCCTGGACACGACCACACACTTCCGGGGAACATCCCTGCTGCGAAGATGGTCACTTGATTGAAGTCCCATGTCATGAAACAAAGAAAAAAGGGAAAGGACACTCATGATATTCAGGCAATTATTTGATGAAGCTTCTTGCACCCTGACTTATCTCATCGCTGATCCGGAAAGCCACGAAGCCTTGCTGATCGATCCGGTCAACTCAGGTCTGCAGCATTACCTGCAATTGCTGGAACAATATAATCTGGTATTGAAATACTCCCTGGAAACCCATGTGCATGCCGACCACATCACGGCCAGCGGCTTGTTGCGGGAGAAGACCAACACACTGACAGGGATAGGCAGCCGCTGCGATGCGCTGGCCGCAGACCTGCAGCTGCAACATGGCGACCAGCTCAGCCTGGGACCCTACTTCATCCAGGTACTGGCAACACCCGGACATACGGCGGGCAGTGTCAGTTACCTGCTGGAGGACAAGGTGTTTACCGGTGATTCATTACTGATCAACGGATGTGGCCGCACAGACTTTCAAAGCGGGGATGCAGGCACTCTCTATGACAGCATCACGCAGAAGCTGTTTACCCTGCCGGATGAGACCCTGGTTTATCCCGGCCACGATTACAAGGGCTATCGTGTCAGCTGCATCGGGCAGGAAAAAGCCATCAACCCACGCCTGGCCGGCATCTCGCGCGCAGCATTCATCACTATCATGCAAACGCTGGACCTGCCCAAACCCGGCATGCTGGATACCGCAGTACCTGCCAACCGTAGCCTGGGCATTGAGGCTTTGCCTCATGGTTGAATGGCCTGGCCCTGCCACAGGAAATCCGCCCGGATACCTGATCATGCGCTGGAGCCAACATACCCTGGCAGGCCATTTGCCATAAAAAATGTAGTATTACGCATAAATCACAGCGGAATCGGGACACAAAGCAGGTAAAATAGCGCTTTTGCCCGTATCCCCTATTCCGTTATGTCCAGTTTCAGTTCAGAAATCCAGCGCCGCCGTACGTTTGCGATTATTTCCCACCCCGATGCAGGTAAAACCACCCTGACCGAAAAGCTGCTCTGGTTCGGCGGTGCCATCCAGGTTGCTGGTGAAGTCCGTGGCCGCAAGGCAGCTCGCCATGCCACATCCGACTGGATGGAGCTGGAAAAGCAGCGCGGTATCTCCGTGACCTCTTCCGTCATGCAGTTTCCCTATCGTGAGCATATGGTCAACCTGCTGGATACCCCAGGCCACGATGACTTCTCTGAAGATACCTACCGCACCCTGACCGCAGTGGACTCTGCCGTGATGGTGATCGACTCGGTCAATGGGGTGGAAGCACAGACGATCAAGCTGCTCAATGTCTGCCGCATGCGTGATACCCCCATCATTACCTTCATCAACAAGCTGGATCGTGAATCGCGCGCGCCCATTGAACTGTTGGATGAAATTGAATCCACACTGGGCATGCAATGCGCGCCTGTCACCTGGCCTATCGGCATGGGCAAGAGCTTCCGTGGCGTTTACCACCTCTATAACGATACCATCGCATTTTTTGACCCACATGCAGAAAAAGGCACGGCGGAAATCATCGAAGGTCTGAACAACCCACGCCTGGACGAACTGATAGGCTCCCAGGCCGATGACTTACGCCTGGATGTGGAACTGGTACGCGGCGCTTCCAATACGTTCGATAAACAGGCTTATCTCGATGGCAAGCAAACCCCAGTGTTTTTCGGTTCCGCCATCAACAACTTCGGTGTGCAATCACTGCTGGATGCCGTGCTGGACCTGTCTCCCGCGCCATTGGCACGCAATACATCCACTCGAAGCGTTTCACCAATGGAAGAAAAATTCTCCGGTTTCGTGTTCAAGATCCAGGCCAATATGGACCCCAAGCATCGCGACCGTATCGCCTTCCTGCGCATCTGTTCCGGTCGCTTTGAACGCGGCATGAAAATCAAGCAAGTCGCCAGTGGCAAGACCTTATCGGTGAACAACGCCATCACCTTCATGGCGCAGGACCGCACCACCATGGACGAAGCCTATTCCGGTGACATCATCGGCATCCCCAATCACGGCACGGTCAAGCTCGGCGATACCTTCACCGAGGGCGAGAACCTCAAGTTCATCGGCATCCCATCGTTCGCGCCGGAATACTTCCGCCGCGCGCGCATCAAGAACCCGATGAAAATGAAACAATTGCAGATCGGCCTCAAGCAGCTGGCCGAGGAAGGCGCTTCGCAGCTGTTCCGCCCCTTGCTTTCCAATGACTTGATCCTCGGTGGCATCGGCCTGTTGCAGTTCGACGTTGTGGCGCACCGCCTGGAACATGAATATGGCGTGGATGTCGCATTCGAAAGCTACGATTGCGCCACTGCACGCTGGCTGCGCGGGTCGGATTCAGACCTCAAGGCAATTGCCGACAAGTACGGCTTCAACGTCGCCCTGGATGGCAACGAGGAATACGTCTATCTCGCTCCCAACCGTGTCAATCTGCAAATGGCACAGGAACGCTATCCAGACATCGAGTTCCTCGAAACCCGCGAGATTTTCTGACCGGAGATGGTGGCAACGCATCCCACTCCCTGCCCATGCCAGAGCGGCTCTGACTATGCACAATGTTGCGCGCGCTGGCATCAGGGAACATCTGCGCCCACGGCTGAAGCGCTCATGCGCTCACGCTACGCGGCTTATGCACTGGGACTGAAGGACTACCTGCTGACAAGCTGGCATTCCTCTACCCGCCCCGGCATACTGGGACTGGCCACAGAGCCACCTGTTAAATGGCTGGGCCTGCGTATCCTGCGCACCGAAAACGTCACACCAGAACAAGCTATCGTCGAATTCATTGCCCGCTACAAGGTCAACGGCAAGGCGGAGAAACTGCATGAAACCAGCCGCTTTGTACAGGAAAATGGCAGATGGTTTTATGTGGATGGCGATTTTACTGACGCTTGAACCCCAAGCTGAATGCAGGCCGGGATGACACAGACAATCGGCAATGATATACCGGCTTGCCATATGCCCAGCATGCCTAGAATTCTCCGGATGGTGAATAACCCACCCGTTTCAATCAGTTAGCATCTCACCATTCATCAAAGCAGAACTGCCCTTACTCACTCGCAAACGCTTCACACAACATACTCAACAACGCCCCCAGCATAGGCACTAGTTCTTCCTTATCAAATGGCGCTTCTTCATCCGTTGCGGCAATCACGAAGGCCATGAGCACTTTTTCGATGTCCTGGCGGTAGTTCATCCAGTGCTCGACTTCGGCATCGCCGATCAGCTGGTATTTGTGATTACCGGATTCGATGATTTCGGCCAGTTCCTCGTTTTCCAGTTCTGCAAATAGGGAGCGGGCGATGGTGACGGCGGCAGCTTGATAATCCGGCTCAATGCCTTCCTCGCCCAACGGCAGGGTCAGGTAGGTATAGGCCAGCATGGCATAGGCCTGATAGACCGCGAGCATGTCGAAATTTTCGACGCGTTCATCCGCAGGAGAGCGACCAGTATCTTTAATGGCGCGGAAGGTGATGTAGCAGGCCAGATAAGTTGCGGCCTCCAGTGCGTCATAATCCTCGAGGTTGGTACTGGGCGGCTCGCTGGCATCAGTGCGTGCTTCATTGAGGCAGAGGGCGTAGGTCAGGATGAGTCTTTGGGAGTAGCTGGTTTCCATGGTTTTCCTTCAGTCATGCGCTTGATGACGATATTTAGTTGATTTCAGGCAAGGCATCGAGCTGCTCGTGCAACGCTAGCCAACGCTCCTCGGCTGTCGTCAATTGTTGCTCCAGCTCGGCCTGGCGTTTCTGCAGGGTTTGCAGGCGGGTCTTGTCTGTTTCCTGGTATAGCTCGGGTGCGGCCAGGGCTTGTTCAAGCTGGTCTTTCTCCGGCTGCCAGGTGGCCATCTTCTTTTCCAGTTGTTCCAGCTCCTTGAGCAATGGCCTGCGTTCCTGCAGGCGGGCATGGCGCTCTGCCTTGCTCTGTGCTCGCGCATTGGGCGTTGCTTCAGGCTTGTTTTTTTCTTCCTCGGCCTTGTCACGCAGGCGCTGCTCGTTGAGCCAGTTGCGGTAATCCTCAAGGTCGCCGTCGAACTCTTGTACCTTGCCATCCGTCACCAGCAGGAAACGGTCACAGGTGGCACGCAACAGGGAACGGTCGTGCGAGACCAGCACCATGCCGCCCTGATAATCCTGCAAGGCCATGGTCAGGGCATGGCGCATTTCCAGGTCGAGGTGGTTGGTGGGCTCGTCCAGCAGCAATAGGTTCGGGCGCTGCCAGATCAACAGGGCCAATGCCAGGCGCGACTTCTCGCCGCCGGAAAATGCGCCAACAGCACTGGTCGCCATGTCGCCACGAAAATCGAATCCGCCAAGATAGTTGCGGTGCTCCTGCTCGCGCGTGACAGAGTCGAGCCGCAACATGTGCTGCAACGGCGATTCGTCCGCGCGCAATTGCTCAAGCTGGTGCTGGGCGAAGTAGCCCAGGCGCAGATCCTTGCCTTCCACCCGCTTGCCCTGCAATGGCTGCATGGTATCCGCCAGCAGCTTGATCAGGGTGGATTTACCCGCGCCGTTGCGCCCGAGCAGGCCGACGCGCTCGCCTGGGCGCAGAGTCAGCATAATGCGTTGCAAAATGATCGTGTCCTGATATCCAGCATCAGCTTCATCCAGCACCAGCAATGGGTCAGGCGCAGCCAGCGGCTCGCGGAAACTGAAACTGAACGGACTATCCACATGCGCAGCGTTGATAAGCTCCATGCGTTCCAGCGTCTTTATACGGCTTTGTGCCTGCCTGGCCTTGGTAGCCTGGGCTCGGAAACGGTCGATGTATTTCTGCAGGTGCGCCACTTCGCGCTGCTGGCGCTCATAGTTCGCCTGCTGCTGCGCCAGGCGTTCGGCACGCTGGCGCTCGAAATCCGAATAACCGCCCTTATATAAAGTCAGCCTCTGCTGCTCGATATGGGCAATATGGTTGACGATGGCGTCGAGGAAATCCCGGTCGTGCGATATCAGCAGCAAGGTGCCACGATAATCCTTGAGCCAGTTTTCCAGCCAGATCACCGCATCGAGATCGAGGTGGTTGGTGGGTTCATCGAGCAGCAACAAGTCGGAACGGCACATCAATGCCTGCGCCAGGTTAAGCCGCACACGCCAGCCACCGGAGAAATCGGACACGGGCCGCGCAAGATCAGCGCTGGAGAAGCCCAGGCCATGTAACAGCTCTGCCGCCCTGGCGCGCGCGGAATAGCCTTCTATCTCCCCCAGCCTGGCATAGAGTTCGCCGACGCGTTCGCCCTCACCTGCCGCTTCCGCTGCGCGTAAGTCTGCCTCGATCTGACGCAGCTCGGCATCACCATCCAGGGTGAATTCAATCGCGGCGTCCGCCAGCGCCGGGGTTTCCTGCGCGACATGGGCAATACTCCAGTGCTGAGGGATGTCCAGGTCGCCGGATTCCGGGTGTAATTCACCACGCAACATGGCAAACACGCTGGATTTTCCGGCGCCGTTGGCGCCTGTGAGACCGACCTTATGACCGGGGTGGAGCTGGAAACTTGCCTCTTCAACCAGGCATTTCACGCCACGATATAACTTAATGTTTTTTAACTGAATCAAGAAACTCTACTCAACGATGTTCAAGGAAAAGATAAATTCCGCGGGAAAATAATATGCAAGGCACCGCTATTGTAAGCCAATCGTGGCAATTTTCGTCCATCAGGCGTTGACCAAGCCCCATACCAATGAAATACTCTGGTCTGAGACACCTTCCAATACATTGGAGCCTGTTTGACAGGACTTCATGCAGTTTAAACAACGCAACAGAATAATATGGTCAAAAAGTCCTTGCTCTGGTGTTATCGCGCCACTCTTGCCG
Source organism: Methylobacillus rhizosphaerae (assembly GCF_900187985.1). GTDB lineage: Bacteria > Pseudomonadota > Gammaproteobacteria > Burkholderiales > Methylophilaceae > Methylobacillus > Methylobacillus rhizosphaerae. The sequence continues at coordinate 119,524 of NZ_FZOA01000002.1, read as the reverse complement.
CCCTGTGGTTCATCATCATTGCGTTCTCCATCATTGTACTCAGCCTGCGCTACCTGGTGTTGCCCAGCATCGATGACTATCGCGAGCGTATCGCCGCCAAGGTCAGCACTGTGCTGGGGCAACCCGTCACGATCAAGCACCTGTATGCCAGCTGGGATGGTCTGAACCCCAGGCTGGTTCTGCGTGACATTGACATCTATGACCAAGAACAGCGCGTCGCCCTGTCATTCAAGCATATCGAAGCCAGTATTTCCTGGCTCAGCATCCCATTGCTTGAACCACGCCTCAGCTCCTTTATCATCCATGATCCGGAATTGAGCATACGCCGTGAACCAGATGGCATCGTGTATATCGCCGGCGTTGCCACCAATGGCCCGGCAAGACCGGAATTTGCCAACTGGTTGTTGCGCCAGACCGCGATTGATGTGCGCAATGCCACTATCAGCTGGCACGACAACCTGAGACAGGCGCCGCCCCTGATACTGGACAATCTCAATCTGCACCTGGAAAACCCTGCCCTGACCGGCCTGATCGGACAACATCGCTTTGGCCTGCAGGCCGTACCTTCCCTTGCCGCTTCCGGCCCCATCGATATTCGTGGCAACCTGTATGGCAAGGATGTCAGCAAGCTGCAGGAGTGGCGCGGTACCCTCTACGCCCATGCGGACGGCATTGATGTTGCTGCCTGGCAGCAATGGTTGCCATCGCAGTTCATGGAGATCAGCCGCGGACATGGTGCTGCAAGAGTGTGGCTGGAGTTCGCGGATGGCGCACCAGGAAAAGTAACCAGCGATGTCATTCTTTATCATGTCACCAGCCAGATCATGCAGGACCAGCCCGCAGTCAAACTTGATGCGCTTTCCGGCAGGTTGGGCTGGATCCGGCACAAGGATGGGCAGGAATTTACCGCCAAGCACCTGAAACTCGCCACGCCAGAAGGCCTGGATATGCAACGCGGCAATATCGCAGTCCGTACACAGATATCAGGCACGCAATCCATCCTCAGCGGCAGTGTGGCGCTGGATGAAATTTCACTGGCTTCAGCCCATATCCTGGCTTCCCACATCCCTCTACCCGAGCAAGCCAGAGAAGCTCTGGACCAGATCAACCCCGAAGGCGACCTGCAGAAACTCAACTTATCGTGGACCAGCCGTGGTGGCTTCCCAGAGAAATATCATGTGCAGACTCAGTTCAACGATCTGGGCATGCGTGCCTACCAGAAAATTCCCGGATTCAAGCAATTGAGCGGCAGTGTCAATGCCGATGAAACCAGCGGTATTCTCAACCTGAATACGCATCACGCGGAACTGAATTTCAAGGATATATTGCGCTGGCCGATCCCCGTGACCAAGCTGACAGGACAGGTCAAATGGAAAACCAACGATGGCAAGCCGGAAATCCGGGTCAATAACCTCAACATTTCCAATGCGCATCTCGCTGGCGCCGTCAACGCCAGCTTCCAGCACCAGGACTCAAAAGGCGGGATGCTGGAGCTGATTGCAAAATTCAATCGTGTGGATGGCAAGTATGCCCGCTTCTACTACCCGCACATATTGGGTGAGCATACGACAGCATGGCTGGACGATGCAATTCTCGCAGGCAAGAGTGAGGATGTCAGTGTCATCATCAAGGGCAATATGCATGACTTCCCGTTTGCAGGTAACAAAAACGGGCTGTTCCAGGTCAAGGCCAAAATTCATGATGGCTCACTCAAGTTTGCCTCCGAATGGCCGGATATCGAGAATATCGCGCTGGACATGCTGTTTGAAGGCAACCGCATGGAGCTCAACGCCAACAAGGGCACCACGCTGGGTACCCAGGTAGTGAAAAGCAAGGTCACGATTCCCGACCTTGCCGCGCACCAGCCAGTACTGACTGTAGTCAGTGAAGGCCAGGGGCCTGTCAGCAATGGAATCCAATATCTCAACTCCAGCCCGCTGGCCGAGATAACAGGCGGCTTCACCCATGGCCTGAAAACCAGTGGCGATGGCAAGCTGTCACTGGATCTGCAGATCCCGCTGCATGATGTCAACGCCACAAAGGTCAAAGGCAGTTACACCATTACCAACGGTAGCCTTGCCAGCCAGGACATTCCGGCATTGTCGCGTATCAATGGCAAACTGGACTTTACCGAACACGAGCTACGCGGACAGAACCTCAGCACCTGGGTCTACGGTGGCCCAGCCCAGGTCAGTCTCAACACCGGCAAGGATAATATCGTCAATATCAGCGCGCGCGGCCAGGTCAACGACAGTGGTCTGCGTGCGGCTTTCGGCCCCGGCCCCTTTGAGCGGATTTTCGGCACGACAGACTGGAACGGCAATATTGTGGTTGGGCCAAATGGCGCCAACATTACCATACACTCCAACCTGCAAGGCATCACGTCGAGCCTGCCCTACCCTTTGAACAAAACCATGAGTGACACAGCAGCACTCAAGGTGGAGCGCAAACAGGCCAATCCACTGCAGGACACCATCAACATCAGTTATGGTAATGCATTGGGGGCCATACTCATGCGAGGCAAACAAAGTGACGGAAGCTGGAAACTGCTGCGTGGCGATATCGGTTTCAATGTGGCACCAACATTGCCGCAGCAGACAGGCCTAACCATCCATGGCAGCATGGATCACTTGGATATTGACGAGTGGCGCGAGATTGCAGGCAAACAGCAAGGCAATAACCAGGCTGCAATTGATCTTCAGCGCATTGATCTGGATATCAACAAACTGGATGCTTTTGATCGCCGTATCAATGAACTCAAGATGGCAGCAAACTCAATCAGCGGTGGTTGGCAAATGCAGGTACAGAGCAAGGAGCTGACCGGCAATATCCAGTGGCTCAGCCAGGGCAACGGCAAGGTCGTGGCGCGCCTGCAACGCCTCAGCATTCCATCCTCCACCCCTGACACCGCGACACTGCGCACCCAGGGCCAATTCAACCAGCCAGGCACGGTTACAGAATATCCATCACTGGACATCATTGCCGACCGTTTTGAGTATGGTACCAAGCAGTTGGGGAAACTGGAGTTGCTGGCAAATGAACATCATGACGACTGGAGTATAGAGAAATTACGTATCAGCACACCGGAAAGTGAGCTGAACGCGGACGGCGAATGGCACAACTGGAAACGACGGCCCAATACCCGCTTGAATATCAACTGGAAAATCAGTGATGTAGGCCAGACACTTGAGAGTTTCGGCTATCCCAATACCATCAAGGGAGGCACTGCCGACTTGACTGGCCAGCTCAAGTGGCCTGGAAGTCCGCATGATTTTGATACCACATTGTTAAGTGGCAACCTGCAACTTGATGTGCGCAAGGGACAGATCCTCAAGATACAGCCCGGTGTTGGCCGCCTGTTCAGCGTCCTGACCCTGCAGAATCTGCCGCGCCGTCTCAGTTTTGATTTCCGCGACGTTTTCAGCAGTGGCTTCACTTTCGACAAGATCGATGCCAATGTCCGTATTGATGACGGCATCATGCGTAGCGATAACTTCCACCTGGAAGGCCCTACTGCCTCAGTCACCATGACCGGCGAAACCAATTTGCAGAAAGAAACCCAGCATATCAAAGTCAAAGTCACTCCGTATGTCAGTGACAGCCTTTCCATCGCTGCGCTGGCAGGTGGCCCTGTCGTCGGTGCCGCTACCTACCTTGCGCAAAAACTGCTGAAAGACCCGCTGAATCAGATTGCTTCTTCGGAATATGAGTTTGTGGGAACCTGGGATAATCCTGTGGAAGTAAAAAACGGCAAGGGCGATAATAAGACACCGGAGGCTTCCCCCTTGGGCAAGTAATTCCGGGTACCTAATCAATGTAACAAAACGACTCGATAATAGACTGTCTGTCTGGAATTTATATCATGGCTATCAAATCACGAGAAAAAGTTGCCAAGAGCAAGAACAAGAACTCCATTCCTGGAATCAGCCGCGTTGCGGCCATCCAGATGGCTTCAGGCCCAAATGTTGCAGCCAACCTGAGTGAAGCGGAGCGACTGATCGAAACCGCCGTCAACATGGGAGCAAAACTTGTCGCCCTGCCGGAATACTTTGCCATTATGGGCCTCAAGGACACGGACAAAGTGGCAGCGCGGGAGAAAGAAGGTAGCGGCCCGATCCAGCGGTTTCTTGCCAAGACAGCAAAAAAACACCAGGTCTGGATTATCGGTGGTTCCGTCCCGCTGGAATGTGAACACCCGGACAAGGTGCGCAATGCCTGCCTGGTATTCGATGACAAGGGCAAGCAGGTTGCACGTTATGACAAAATACACTTGTTTGGCCTTGATCTTGGCGAAGAACACTACAAGGAAGAAAACACCATAGAACCGGGAGACAAGGTAGTCACTGTTGATACTCCTTTCGGCAAGATAGGCCTATCCGTCTGCTATGACCTACGTTTTCCCGAACTGTATCGCGCCATGGGTGAAGTCGACATCATTGTCATTCCTGCCGCGTTCACTGAAACCACAGGCAAGGCCCATTGGGAAACCCTGGTACGCGCCCGTGCCATAGAAAATCTCAGCTATGTGCTGGCACCCGCCCAAGGCGGCTACCACGCATCTGGCCGGGAAACACATGGCAACAGTATGATTGTCGACCCGTGGGGCGTGGTGCAAGACCGTCTGCCACGCGGCTCAGGGGTAGTGATTGCATCCATTAATACGGCATATCTGCAAAGCCTGCGCAAGAGCCTGCCGGCCTTGAAACACCGCACACTGTAAGCCACGCCATCTCACTGCCCGGCTTGAAAACCTCGCCGGGCAGCCCCATTGTCATTAGTGTAATTTAAGGAAAACACTTAGCGGCAGGCACATCCCGGCCTGTTATGATGGTATTCAACTGCAACTGCAACTGCTGAAAATTCTCGATCATGAAACACGATATCCTGCCTTCTGCTTCCAGCCCTGCTGAAAACTCCCATTTCAGTACGGCTACCAACACTTTACTTGCCCCGAGCGGGCTGAATGTCGGTCAATTGCAGGGCGTAATTGGCAGTATCATGTCGCACCAGGTAGATTATGCAGACCTGTATTTCCAGTACAGCCGCGCAGAAAGCTGGGGGCTGGAAGAAGGCCAGGTCAAATCCGGCAACTTCAGTATTGATCAGGGTGTGGGTGTGCGTGCAGTCAGCGGGGAAAAAACCGCTTTTGCCTATTCCGATGACATCAATCTTTCTGCGCTTGAGCAGGCAGCAACCGCCACTCGCGCCATTGCGGCATTGGGCGAAGAAAAACAGGCCCAGGCAGTACAGCGCATTGCAGCCCCGCAACTCTACCTGCCACAAGACCCGATTGCTTCATTGAGCGCTGATGCCAAGGTCAAGCTACTTGAACGGCTTGAAATGTTCGCCCGCAAACAGGACCCACGGGTGACACAAGTCATGGCTTCAGTGGCCGGTGAATATGAAGTCGTCATGGTCGCACGCCATGACGGCATGATGGCTGCCGATGTGCGTCCACTGGTACGTCTTTCCATACAAGTAATTGCCGAGCAAAATGGCAGACGGGAACAAGGCTCCGCAGGTGGCGGCGGTCGTTTTGACTATAGCTATTTCACGGATGAAGTATTGCAGGACTATGCACAGAAAGCTGTGCACCAAGCGTTGGTCAATCTGGAAGCCCGTCCTGCTCCCGCAGGCAGCATGACAGTCGTCCTCGGCGCAGGCTGGCCCGGCATCCTGTTGCACGAAGCCATCGGCCATGGCCTGGAAGGCGATTTCAACCGCAAAGGCAGCTCAGCATTCAGCAATGCCATCGGGCAGCAGGTGGCTGCCAAGGGACTCACCGTGGTGGATGACGGCACGATCAGCAACCGCAGAGGCTCGCTCAATATCGACGACGAAGGCAACCCCACCCAGCGCACCGTGCTGATCGAAGATGGCATCCTGCGTGGCTACCTGCAGGACAGCCTCAATGCCCGGCTCATGAACATGGCGCTGACCGGCAACGCCCGACGCGAATCCTACGCCCATATTCCCATGCCGCGCATGACCAACACCTATATGCTCAATGGCAATATGGCGCCCGAGGAAATCATCAAGTCAGTGAAAAAAGGCCTGTATGCAGCCAACTTCGGAGGCGGCCAGGTGGACATCACCAGCGGCAAGTTCGTGTTCTCTGCTGCTGAAGCCTGGATGATCGAAGATGGAAAACTGGCCTACCCGGTCAAAGGTGCTACCTTGATCGGCAACGGCCCTGATGTACTTACCCGAGTGTCCATGATAGGCAACGATATGGCACTCGACAGCGGTGTCGGCACTTGCGGCAAGGAGGGTCAGAGCGTGCCGGTTGGCGTGGGCCAGCCTACCCTGCGTATAGACGGCTTGACGGTAGGCGGAACGGTTTAATATGATGTAGGTGAAGGTTACCGCCTTCACCTCTTTGTATTCAATCCAGCATGGAAGTCCCTACCAAAAGAAAGGAACCGAAATGGCTACACCAAAAAGTACTACCGTCAAGAAATCCACCACTCCTGAAGCAGTCGTTGCAAAACCTGCAGCAGCGAGGAAAACCGTCAGCAGAAAAACCAGCAGCAAAGCAGGAACAAGCAAGGCCGCCGCCAGTATCAGCGCAGAAGAACGTTACCGCATGATTGAAGTTGCTGCCTATTTTCTTGCCGAAAGCAATGGGTTTTCCGGCGACCCCATAGCATACTGGGCAACTGCCGAGGCCCAGATCAACTCCCAGTTCAATTGAGCTATCCGGCTTCCAGCATGTCCGCCATCGGACAGCCTGGAATGCCTTTCTCCCCCGGATTTAAAACAGCACTACCCAGCATTATTGGCCTGCCTGTAGTGCCTGGCGCTATAATAAGCCGCTTATCCAATATGTAACGGCAAAAGCAATGCAGTTCTCCCTGCCTATTCCGGCAACAGGTCAAACCTCCCGCGTCAATCCGCTGATTTCCGGCACAGACAGTCTGGCATTGGCGCAACTCGCCAATCAGCGCATCGCAGCAAATGCAACATCCCCCCTGGTCGTAATCACCTCCAGTGCCTTCGATGCCCAGCGCCTGCTGGAGGAAATTCCCTGGTATGCACCTCAACTACGCGTACACCTGTTACCAGATTGGGAAACCCTGCCCTACGATCACTTCTCGCCACACCCTGACCTGATTTCAGAGCGGCTGGCCACCTTGTACCAGATCAGCCAGAACAGCTGCGACATCGTGCTGGTTCCGGCGTCCACGGCATTGATACGCCTGCCACCCAATGCCTATCTGAATGCCCACACCTTCATGCTGAAGAAGGGCCAGACACTGGACATCGAAGCCTTGCGCAACCAGTGCGCCAACGCCGGTTATCATCATGTCAGCCAGGTCGTGAGCCCTGGGGAATTCAGCGTGCGCGGTGGCCTGATTGACCTGTTTCCCATGGGCAGTGTCCTACCCTACAGGCTGGATTTATTTGATGATGAAATCGAGACTATCCGCACTTTTGATGTGGACACGCAACGCAGCTTGTATCCAGTAGCGGAAATCCGCCTGCTGCCCGCACGCGAGTTTCCGCTGGATGAAACCGGCATTTCACGCTTCCGGCAGAATTTCCGGGAAACTTTCGAGGGCGACCCTTCACGCAGCCGCATCTACAAAGACATTTCCAAGGGGCTCGCCAGTGGTGGCATCGAATGGTACTTACCCTTGTTTTTCGAGCACACTTCCACACTCCTGGACTATGTGCCAGCAGATGCCGTGCTCTGCCTGCACGGCGACCTGGACAAGGCTGCGCAATCATTCTGGCAGGATGCACAATCACGTTACCGCCAGTTGGCGCATGATCCCGAACGCCCCATACTCAAGCCAGAAGCCCTGCTGATCAAGGCGGATGAATTTTTCAGCCAGAGCCATGCCTGGGCGCGAATACAGCTGAGTATCACCTCGGAGAAGAAGCTGCCTTCACTGGAAGTGGAACGACGCTCCGAACATCCGCTGCACAAATTGCAGGACTTCATCCGCCGTAACAAGGGCCGTATCCTGATCGCCGCGGAAAGCCTGGGGCGGCGCGAAACCATGGCACAGCTTTTTTCCGACCACAATATTACATACGAAGTAGCAGAAAGCTGGAGCACCTTCCAATCCAGCGAAATCCCCGTCATGTTGGGTATCAGCCCTTTGCACGGTGGCTATGCGCTGGACGATATTACCGTCATTACCGAGGCAGAGCTCTACGCCAACACCGTGCGCCAGCAACGCCGCCGCGACAAGGAAAAACAGCGCAATACCGAAGGCATGCTGAAAGACCTGTCAGAATTGCGCGAGCATGACCCTGTGGTGCATGAGCAGCACGGTGTTGGCCGCTACCGCGGTCTGGTCAATATCGATTTTGGCGAAGGCGAAACTGAGTTCCTGTTATTGGAATATGCCGGCGACGACAAACTCTACGTACCCGTTTCACAACTGTTCCTGATCTCACGTTACTCCGGCGGACCGCCAGAGTCTGCGCCATTGCACCGCCTGGGCAGCGGTCATTGGGAAAAAGCCAAGAAGAAAGCCCTGAAACAGGTGCGCGACACCGCTGCGGAACTACTCAATCTTTACGCCCAACGCGCAGCGCGCAAAGGCCATGCTTTCAAGCTGGGCTTACAGGATTACGAAGCTTTTGCCGAAGGTTTCCCGTTCGAGGAGACCATGGACCAGCTGGCCGCCATCGAAGCAGTCATCAGCGATATGCAATCCGGACGTCCCATGGACAGGCTGGTCTGCGGCGATGTCGGCTTCGGCAAGACTGAAGTGGCGTTGCGCGCTGCCTTCGTCGCCGTCATGGGCGGCAGGCAGGTGGCTGTGCTGGTGCCAACCACCTTGCTGGCGGAACAGCATTTCAACAACTTCAGCGACCGCTTTGCCGACTGGCCGGTCAAGATCGCCGAGATCTCCCGTTTCCGCACTGCCAAGGAGCAAGCGCAGGCACTCAAGGGCCTGGAAGACGGCAGCATTGATATCGTCATCGGCACTCACCGCCTGATCCAGAAAGACGTCAAGTTCAAGAACCTCGGACTGGTCATCCTTGACGAAGAACATCGCTTTGGCGTGCGACAAAAGGAACAACTCAAGGCGCTACGCGCCGAAGTGGACGTGCTGACGCTGACTGCCACGCCGATCCCACGCACCTTGTCGATGGCGATGGAGGGCCTGCGCGAATTCTCGGTCATCGCCACGCCACCGCAGAAGCGCCTGGCGATCAAGACCTTCGCCACCCATTATTCCGAAGGCATCATCCGTGAAGCCGCCATGCGAGAGTTCAAGCGCGGCGGTCAGGTGTATTTCCTGCACAACGAAGTGGACACCATCTTCGTTATGAAAGAAAAGCTGGAGAAAATCCTGCCCGAGGCCCGCATCGGCATTGCGCACGGCCAACTGCGCGAACGCGAGCTGGAACATGTGATGCGCGACTTCTACCAGCAACGCTTTAACCTGTTGCTGTGCACCACCATCATTGAGACCGGCATCGACGTGCCGACGGCCAACACTATTATCATGAACCGTGCCGATATGTTTGGGCTGGCGCAGCTGCACCAGCTGCGCGGACGTGTGGGTCGCTCACATCACCAGGCCTACGCCTACCTGCTGACCGATCCCGACCGCAATATCACACCACAGGCGCAAAAGCGCCTGGACGCGATCCAGCTGCTCGAAGACCTGGGTGCCGGTTTCCATTTGGCGATGCACGACCTGGAAATCCGCGGTGCGGGAGAACTTTTGGGCGACAGCCAGAGCGGGGAAATGCAGGAAATCGGCTTCACCCTGTATTCCGACATGCTCAACCATGCCGTGAAACAGCTCAAGGCAGGCAAGGAGCCGGATCTATCGGCACCACTCGGCGTCACCACTGAAATCAATCTTCATACTCCTGCATTATTACCAAATGACTATTGCCCGGATGTGCATGAACGCCTGGTACTCTACAAGCGCCTGGCCAATTGCAACGACGACGATGACCTGGACACCATGCAGGAAGAGCTGATTGACCGTTTCGGATTGCTGCCGGAACAGGGCGAAGCCCTGATGGCCTGTCACCGCCTGCGCATCGCTGCCAAGCCGCTGGGCATCAACAAGATCGACGCCAGCGATTCCGCAATCCAGTTGCATTTTGCACCGAGTACCGAACTTGACCCAACCAAGCTCATTGCCCTGCTGCAGCGTGATCGCCGTTGTCGCATGAACGGCCCAGACAAGCTCAGGGTGACAGCCCAGCTCCCGGACATTACACTGCGCTCAGACTTCATCAAGAATCTGCTCAAGGAACTGACCTGACATGCTGGAAAAAATCATTGCCATCGTTGCCGCATGGATCATCAGCATCATTTCCAGCATGGGATATGGCGGTATTGTATTGCTGATGGCGATTGAATCCGCCTGCATTCCCCTGCCCTCGGAAATTATCATGCCCTTTGCCGGTTTCCTGGTATTCAAGGGTGAGCTGCATTTATGGGGCGTGGCACTGGCCGGGGCAATTGGCTGCGTGCTTGGCTCCATCCCTGCGTATTATCTGGGCATGTTCGGAGGACGCCCATTGGTAGAGAAATATGGCAGATGGGTATTGATTTCCCATCATGACCTGCAGCTCGCTGACCGCTGGTTCGAGAAATATGGCGATGCCATCATTTTCATTGGCCGACTGCTGCCCGCCGTGCGCACTTTCATCGCCTTTCCGGCGGGAGTCGCGCGCATGGCAATGAACAAGTTTATTGTCTACACTTTCCTGGGATCATTGATCTGGTGCTACCTGCTCGCCTATATCGGCATGAAACTCGGGCAGCATTGGGAGTCTATCGAAGTTTATTTTCACCAGTTCCACCTGGTACTGGTCGTATTGGGGGTCATTTTTGCCGCGTGGTATATCCGGCGCCACTTGAAAGCTATACGCGACGTTTAAGGCAGACAGAGAAACAAAACAAGGAAAAAAGCGTGGGATAACCCACGCCCTAGTCCTCCTTTATCCCCCCCCGAGATAAAGAGGCCAACCAGGCAGTGCTGGTTGCTTCACGAATTTTAACGCAACTTACAGCAGTTCGCTCAATTTTCCTAATGTCATGAAATAAATAGCTTTTCGCACTGGTAAGCCTTCTGTGGCAAACAAGGCTGCATAACCCTCCAGCTGTGCGGCAAAACTGCTGGCTGCTTTGCGTATCTCCGCCGCATCGGCCTTTTCAGGCAAGCGGGTAGATTTATAGTCAATGATCCAGCGCTCACCGTTCTCGATGAAGCAACGATCAACCACCAGCCGTTTCAGGCCATTGTCCCCCATATGCCCCATGGCAAGTTCTGCAGCGGCCTGAGGCCTGGCAGCCAGCACCCATCGCCCATCATCACTCTGCAGTGTCAGCTCCAACAATTTCACGACCTGCCCGGCTGCGGTTTCGGCTACCTCACCAAAATGTCCCTGCATGCGCAACCAATGCATCATCGCAGGCTTCAGGCCCGGCAACCGTTGCAACCAACCGTTGAAATCCGGCTGCGCGGCTATCATTTCCACATATTTGTGCGCCAGTGTGCCGATACTGGCCTCGATACTGGCCTGCCTGCTCAGTACCGGCGTGTCTCCGCGCTTCTCACCAGAAGAAATACTGTCATGCCGGCTATCGATATAAAGCAATGGTATGTCAGCTTCCGCTGTGCGAATGAGTTGCGGCACAAAATCTGCCAGCAAAGCCTGCCCGCAAGAAACAGGACGAGACGGTTCATCCGCTGACTGCAGGAACTGTCCGCCTATGGCAGGCCACAACAACTCCAGGAATGTAGTACTGGCAGGCTTGAGGTCTCCCTTGCTGTTCGGCTTCACACTCCCCAGCAGGTGCAGGCTACGCTCCGCGCGCGTGGCAGCCACATAGAGCACGCGCGCACCCTCGTTATCCGTGCGCTCCTTTTCCAGCAATTTGAGGTAGCTGTAAGGATTCGGTTCATCCTTCGCCGCAGAACCTTTGGGAATGAAAGGAGCCGCCACCAGTTCAGTACTGCTGCCTGCTGGTGTTTCGATAGCCACCTCCTCCCACAACAGCAAGGGCGTGGCACCATTGGCAGGCTTGCGCTCCAGCCCGGGCAGGATTACGGTATCAAATTGCAGTCCCTTGGACTTATGGATGGTCATGAACTGCAGCTGCCCATCAGCCTGTGTATCCGGCTCGGCAAACAGCTTGTCCATTTCCTGCACCAGTCGTTCCAGGCTGAAACTACCTTGCTGATCCAAACGCTCCACCAGCCTGAAATAAGCCTCGACATCGACAATATCTCCTGCCTGCCACAAGGTCTGAGCACCACCCAGCATGATCCAGGTACTTTCCAGCCACCGCCCCAGCGGCATACGTCCTTGCTGTGACAGGGCCTCAGCCAGCACATGCACCATATGCTGGCAACGCTGGCGCCCATCTTCACTCATGGCCTGGCTGATACGCACATCATTGAGTAATGACCAGACCGTGCGATGGCGTTCGTGCCCTGCCAGTACATGCATATCCGCCAATCGCAATCCACACCATGGCGCACGCAGGATTGCCAGCCAGTTGACCCGGTCAGCGCGGTGCAGCAAGGCATGTGTCAACGCCAGCAGGTCCTGCACACTCTGGCGCCCGGCAAGCTGCTCGATTTCCACGGCCTGAAAGCGCAAGTCAGCATGATGGCGGCGGATTTCCGCTACCAGGGTTTCCAGGTGTGATCGCGCGCGCACCAAGACCGCAATACTGGCCCCAGGTTTGTCAGCCCAGGTATGACGGATAATCTCCACGATCCGGGCTGCTTCGCATATCCGCATGTTTTCTGTCGTATCGTCAGTGCCTGCCACCAGCGGATGCACCATCACACCAGCACCTGCACTGTCAGCACGTGTTGCCACAAAATCACGGTAATGGATGGCACCCTGCACTACACTGTCCCGTGGCGGGAACACATGACGGAAAGTGCTATTGATCCATTCCACCACTGCCGGGCAGGAGCGATTGTTGCGGCAGAGTTGCAGACGTTCCAGTTGCAGGCTGCCAATCCCCTCTGCTGCCACTTCAAGAAACAAGCCGACATTGGCTTTGCGGAAGCGATAGATGGACTGCATGGGGTCGCCCACGGCAAACAGGGTACGCCCATCGCCTGGCACCCATTCCTGGGTCAGATGCTGCAATAGCCTGACCTGTGTCGGGCTGGTATCCTGAAACTCATCCACCAGCAAATGGGAAATCCGGTAATCCAGTTTCATGGCCAGTTCGCGGGGAGCAGCACCATCCCCGGAATCAATCGCCATCAAAGCACGCTGCGACACTTCGACAAAATCTACCTCTCCCGCCTGCTGGAAGACCAGCCACAATTGGGCCACTGCAATATTCAGCAATCCAGCGAGCGCGGCCACCATCTGCCAGCTTTCCGCATCATGCTTATGAGGCAGCCTGCGCAAGCGATGCAGAGCAGCTTCAGCGCCTGGTGTCTGCTGCAAGGTTGCTACCACTTCGGCAAACTGCTCCTTGAATGGTTTGGACTCAGGTGTGGCGGGAAAACCATTGCGCACATTCACGCTTTTGCGCAATGTCCCTTTATCAGTCAGCAATAAATCGCACACCGCCAGCCATACCGGTAATGCCGATACTGTTGCTGGCAGCACATTGTCCCAATCCAACAGCAATGCCTGCGGAATATCACAGGCCAGGTTGGCAGCGGCATAGCGTGCTATCGGCATCAATACAGCTTGCAATCGCGGCGGAAACGCATCAGCCGCAGCATGGATATCTGCACTGACCAAGTGCGTCAATGCCTGTTCGGCAAGCTGCTGGGTATCCTGGCGATTGGCAAACTCCAGCCATTGATCCCTTCTCCCCAGCATGTCCACCAACAGGTGGGTCAGCTTCTGCACATCATTCTCGACATAACCCAACGCCAGTCTTGCTATCCCGCCATAAATGTCATCATCCACCAGCGCCAGGGTGCGTTCGGCCGCAAGGCGGTAATGTACCGTTGCATCATCACTGATGGCGGGCTGGCTGCCGAAACGGCTCAACAATGGCATCTGCATGGTCAGTGAAGCTGACAGAGAATCTATGGTGTAAACACGCAGGCGCGAGGGATTATCCAGTAACTGCCAATCCAGGCGGGCAGCATGGGCCAGCGCAGCCTGCCCCAGCTGAAATGTCTGCTGTTTGTGTGGTGCTTCCGGCAGCTTCCCACTGTCTGCCATCACCAGGCTGTCGATAATGCGGGCACGCATTTCGGCAGCTGCCTTTTTGGTAAAGGTAATGGCCATGATTTCTTCCGGCGACTGGACTGTAGTCAGCAGACGCAGAAAGCGCTGTGTCAACAATTCCGTCTTGCCAGCACCCGCTGGCGCTTCCACGATAAATGATTCCAGTGCCAAGGCACGCTGGCGGCTGTGCTGATCCAGGTGCAGCAACTCCTCGGCATTCATGTGCATCCCGCTCATTCGGCCTCTCCCTGCTGCCGGTGTTCGAATTGCAAGCGTCGCTCCGGCAACCGCAACAAAGGCTTCACTTCACAATACATCAGATCCTTTTCCTCCTGCAGTTGCACGGCTGCCTCACCACGCTTGAGTTCATGCACAATCGCCGTAATGCTGCTGCGCCAATGCTGCAATACGCTGTGCCAATCCGGGAATTCCGCTTCAGGGAATATCTCGCGTGCCTTTTTATCATCCAGCGTGGTCATGTCCGGCAATACATCTGTGCTGGATAAGCCGGCAAAGCCATATTCCCCCAACTTGACCATGGCAAACGCAATAGCCGTAATCTCGCCACTCTCTGTGCCCGGATCTGTCGTGCTGAGCACAAATGCCGCATATACCGGCAGCTGTGGTTCCGTAATGCGCTGTTGCGCCCAGTTACGGGTATCCGGTTTGCGCCCGGTCTTATAGTCCATGACAATACGACTGCCATCCGGCAAGGCATCAATACGGTCTATGACCAGGGTGATTTCCACTCCTTCTATCAGGATTTTCTGCCGCTGCTCGCTGGCAAGTACGCTGAATGGCTGCTCCCGGGTCTGCTCCAATACCAGCCAGCCGCGCAGGAGTTTTTGCAGGCGCTGACTTTCCAGCAGAATAAATGCTTCGCTCAATACGGTATCGCAGGTTTCCATGTATTGGGCCAACGCAAGCTCCACGGCCGCTGCCAGAGCTTGTTCCAGTTGCACCTCATCCATGACCTGCAAGTCCTGCAGGCTGCGCCCCCGCCAGAAATGTTCCAGCACCAGATGCACCAGGGTTCCACGCTCAGCCGCATCCAGGCCATTGACTGGTACCCTGAGCGCCCGAGCATGCAGGCGATACTGGAAATAAGCCCAGGCAGGACAGATCGCCTGGGCCTTGAGCAGGCCAGTGCCGCCGGATACATGCTCCCCCTCGCCAACAGCAGGTGCCTGATGGTCATCCAACCACTCCATCCTGCGGGCATACTGCTGCGCCAGCCTCTGTGCCAGGCTTTGCGCCAGATTGACCTGGCCATCGCGCAACGGGATCGCCTGTATCACTGGGCTCATGCGCAATTCACGCTCCCCCTCCCGCAAGGCACTGGAAAATATAATCTGCTGCGCGCTGTATAACAGGCGCTGATGTATCACCTGGGCAAACACCATCTGTACGGCACTATCCGCATTGGGCAAGCCATGCTCACGCTGCATCGCAGCAGGCAGCAGCGGATTCGGGCGTGGTGCCGGAGGCCATACATGGTCATTCATCCCCATCACCCAGAGACCATCCAGCGGTTTACTGCTGCTTTCCAGCATCCCCATGACTTGCAGGCGTACTTCTCCCTCGGCTTCCGGCTGATAAATCTGTTCCCGGCACAACTCCCGCAAACGTGACAATACGCTGCCCAGGCTCATGGGCCGTTGCAGAACGTCCAGTGCTGCCAGGGATTCCAGCACCTTGCCAAACGCCTGTATCGCCTGGTATTCAAAGCTGGAAAGGCTGCGCTGCCTGCCTGGCCAGTCAAGGGCATCCAGGGCGCGCGTGATGACGTCCACCCATGCGGACGGCAATAGCTCTTTTTTCACCGACTCACGCAATACTTCCAGCACTGCGGTGATATGCGCCTGCAATCCCGCCAGGGACAAAGGCAATGATGTACTTTCCATTTCCCTGCGGACAAACCGCTGCAGCCGGGACAGCTTCATGGACAAGGGCAAATGCTCGCGCATGCGCGCATCCAGCTGCGCACGCGCATCAGCCTCGGTCACGGCATGCGACCAGTATGGCTGTGACAAAAGGCGGGAAAACGCCTCCTGCTCTACCTTGTCCTGCGGCCTGCACTGGCTGAAAAATTGCAGCAAGGACAACGCGGTTTCAATCACGGGCTCCCGGCTTACGGGCAATCCCAGGGAAAAATCATAACTGCGCGCAGCTTCCACCATGGCCGGACGCACCCAGGCCGGGTGCAATACATCATCGAGCAAGCGTGCCAATGTTCCCCGCAACCTGGCCAACTCCGGCACGACAATGGCTACTCTGGCATCCGGCTGCTGCTCCAGTATTTCCTGTGCCCAGGCCACGGCGGCGCGGCACTCGGCATCCTGGTCATTGAGAATCACCCGGCAACATTGGCCCTCGTTTTCCATACCAGTGACATGGCGACTGACGTTCACGCCACGCTGCCGCAGGATATCCTGCAAACGCTGTATCTGCGGGGTGATACGATCAAACCCTGCAAAAGTCACCTTCCCCGGCAATTGTCCCAGGCCATGCTCCAACTGATCCAGCTGCCAGTCGAAATAACGTACCGACTCTATCCAACCATCACGCTGGCAGCGGATAGTAAATTCTCGCCGCCAGGCAAGAAACTGGCGGGTTTCTTCACTATGCCCTGCATCAGGCAACGGCAGGCGCCATTCCAGCAATAACTGGTTGGCCTCCTGCGCTGCTCCAGACAGTCCCCTGGTATCGAATAATGCGGCTGATGACTCAGCAGCCAAGGCATCAGTGATCACGGATTCCCACAACATGCGCTCCTGCGCCTGGCTCAGTACATTGGGTGGCATCTGCCCGATCTGTAAATCACCTTGCAGCATGGCGGATTCAAGCAGGCCAGCCAGCCATTGGTTGACGGTTGCCGTATTGAGCAAGGCCCATTGCGTCTGCCCGGCAGCAAACAAGGCCTTGCCATGGTCAAGCTGCAATGCACGCGCCAGGCGTGCCGTAGCACATAGAATCAGGGTGTCATGAGCATTCATGACAAGGATTTTACTTGATTACCACCTGATGCAACTGCTTCCGTGTCATGTGCATTGAATTCCATCTGCATACTGCTTGACAGCCGGCGCCTTGCCATCTAACTTGCCTAGCCTATGGCAGACCAGAAAAACTACATCACCCCGGAAGGCTACGCACGCCTGAAGGATGAATTTGAACAACTTTACAAGATTGAGCGCCCCAAGGTCGTCAGTGACGTTTCCTGGGCAGCAGGCAATGGCGACCGCAGCGAGAATGGCGACTACATCTACGGCAAGAAGCGCCTGCGCCAGATAGACTCGCGCCTGCGCTTTCTCATGAAACGCATGGATATTGCCGTTGTAGTTGATCCACAGACCCAGCAGGACCTGGAAAAAATCTATTTTGGCGCCTGGGTGGAGCTGTATTCACTGGACAAGGATAGTGAGCACCACTACCGCATCGTCGGTCAGGATGAACTGGATCCCGGCAAGGGATATATCAGCTGGATTTCGCCATTGGCACGCGCCATGCTCGGCAAACAACCCGGGGACGTGATCCGGGTAGCGACGCCAGCAGGCGAGGAAAGCTTTGAAGTCGTAGATGTCAGCTACCACGCACCGGATATCGGATGATCCAACGCTGGGATATTTTCTGCCGGATTGTCGATAATTTTGGCGATATCGGCGTCTGCTGGCGGCTGGCACGACAGCTGTCACAGGAATATGGTATCCATGTGCGGCTATGGGTCGACGATATCCCTGTCGCACAGCGCCTGCTTCCGGGGCTTGATGCCGGACTGCCACAACAGCAGCTCGAAGGTGTCACGATTGCCTGCTGGGACAATGATTTCATATGTGACAGCGTAGCTGAGGTCGTCATTGAGGCATTCGCCTGCGAGTTGCCTGCAAGCTATATACAGGCCATGGTGGCAACACCTCCTGTCTGGATTAATCTCGACTACCTCAGTGCGGAAACATGGGTCGAGGAATACCATCAACAGCCCTCGCCCCACCCCAGGCTACCCTTGAAGAAAACCTTTTTCTTCCCGGGCTTTACGGAGCGCACCGGCGGCCTGTTGCGCGAACACGACCTGCTGACACAACGCAAGCAGTATCAACTCTCCCTCCAGCAATTACAGCCGACCACTGATCATACATCGGCATTGCGCGTTTCGCTGTTTGCCTATCCACAAGCTGATATAGCAACCCTGCTGACCGGGATGGCCGCTAGTGAACGCCCTGTTCAGTGCCTGATCCCGGAAAGTAGCTTGTTGCAGCCTGTGAGCCATTTTTTCGGGAAATCGCGCCTTTGCGTGGGGGATTCCCTGACACAAGGCGCACTGACTGTCGAAGTTCTGCCTTTTCTCAGCCAGCCAGACTATGACCGCCTGTTGTGGTCGTGTGACCTCAATTTTGTACGGGGCGAAGATAGTTGGATTCGCGCCATCTGGGCAGGTAAACCTTTCATCTGGCAGCCTTACCTGCAGGAAGAAGATGCTCATATCATCAAGCTGGAGGCTTTCCTTGGACGCTATCTTTCTGGACTGGACACTGAAACAGCCAGCACATGGTCAGCATTCCATCACGCCTGGGCACATATGCAATTGGCCTCTGGCGACTGGCCTCAACTGCTCAAGATACTCCCCGCCGCACAAGCGCACACCATCTGCCAGGCACAATCCCTTGCTGAACAAGCAGATATGACTACCCAACTGGTCAATTTCGTGAGAAATTTCCAATAATTTCAGGTATAATGCGCGACTTTTTACCATTCACCATTTTTAAGTCCTAGGACATCACAATGAAAACAGCTCAGGAACTTCGCGTAGGCAACGTCTTTATGGTAGGCAACGACCCTATGGTCGTATTGAAGGCCGAATACAGTAAATCAGGCCGCAACTCTTCCGTGGTCAAGATGAAATTCAAGAATCTGCTCACAGAATCCCCGAGCGAAGCTGTCTACAAGGCTGATGACAAGTTTGATGTCGTGGTACTGGAAAAGAAGGAAGTTACCTACTCCTACTTCGCAGATCCCATGTACGTGTTCATGGATGCAGAATACAACCAGTATGAAGTTGAAGCGGAAACCATGGAAGATGCGCTCAAGTTCCTGGAAGACGGCATGGAATGTGAAGTCGTGTTCTACAACGGCAAACCTATCTCCGTTGAACTGCCAAACTCTGTAGTACGCGAAATCACCTACACTGAACCAGCCGTCAAGGGTGACACCTCAGGCAAAGTGATGAAACCAGCCAAAATCAACACCGGCTTCGAATTGCCAGTGCCTTTGTTCTGCGATATCGGTGACAAGATCGAAATCGACACCCGCACACTGGAATACAAGAACCGCGTGAAGTAAGCCTGCTGCCACACACAAAAAAGGGAACCCATGGGTTCCCTTTTTTTATTGGCTGTCATACTGCATCACAAAATCTGTGGGTAACCTTGTGCGCAGTCTGGGGAGAAAGCCATTAAGTAGCTGATATGATGCATGGAAATAAGCCTGCTCATTTTATAAGCACCAGCTCTGCCACAGTATTCATTTCATCATCAGCCAGCCTTGGCGCTACGCATTTTACTTGTCGCCAGTGAAGCAGCCGCAGTACGGGTTTCAACGCCCAGCTTGGCAAACACGTGCTCCATATGTTTATTGATGGTACGCGGGCTGGTGCCAAGGATATCGCCGATATCACGGTTGGTCTTGCCTCGAATCACCCAATACAGCACTTCTGACTCACGCTGCGTCAGGCCGAATGCCTGCATCAGGGCTTCAGTCTGTGCGGCATCGGATTCTTCGCGCAACAGGATAATCCACTGCTCTTCACTATCAAGGTCTGCCGGGGAAAAGACCAGGCGCCCGCCTCCCTGTACCACGGTCAGCGGATGCACCTCCATACCGCTGGTTTTCACGCTATCCAGCCATTTGAGGAATATAGCTGGCGTATGCGTTTCCGCATCAAGATCGCCAGACGTAAAATAACGCGTCATCCAGTCCCTTGCCAAAGGTGTCTGCCAGACAATACGCCCGCTGCCGGGTAATATGGCAATGGCAGCCTGCCCGAATGCATCCAGCGCCCCGCGTGTCTGGTGTATCTGCCGCGACGCCTGCAGGTGTGTGCTGATGCGTGCCAAGACTTCCGTGGTACGTATTGGCTTGGTGACGTAATCCGCCCCTCCGGCAGCAAAGCCTGCCACCACATGCTCGGACTCGGTCAGCCCAGTCATGAAAATCACCGGGATATGACGGGTATTGAGGTTGGCCTTAAGCCTGGTACAAACCTCAAAACCATCAAGACTCGGCATGATCGCATCCAGCAGGATGATATCGGGTCGCGCTTCTTCCGCACGCGCCAATGCCGCTTCCCCATTGTTGGCAACCAGCACCATGTAGCCCGATTCATCCAACGCATCATGCAGCACCGCCAGATTGTCCGGGACATCATCCACAATCAACACTACTACTGTTTCTTTTCTAACTGCCATCATTCACTTCTTCCAGCATTTTCTGCATTGCTTCCAGTTCAAACTGCTGTGACAACTTGCGCATGGCCGCAATAAATGTCGCATATTGACTATCTGTGCCGATCTCATCAAGCTTGCGGCTGATCCCGCGCACATATCCCATCTTGATCAATGCCATTAGTTCATCCCGATCGCCCTTGGACGGCGGTTCAACATCCGGTTCCTGCGTGACAGTAGATGCGTCGGGCTGGACCTGCCCAATATCAGTAATCCATTCCAGCTTCAACTGCTCCCCGACCCAGCGTAGCAATTCCATGACATTCACTGGCTTGACGATAAAATCCGATGCCGGGATGCCTGCCGTGTTTTCCAGCCCCTTGTCAAAGGCGTTGGCAGACACAATGGCAATCGGCACATCGGACTGGTGCACCTTGCGTATCATGTAGCTGGCTTCCCAACCATCCATATCCGGCATGGCAAGATCCATGAGAATCACATCAGGACGGAAGCCGGTATAGACCTGCAGGCATTCGCGACCACTGGCAGCTTCCGCTACCTCGAATCCCAACGGCTGCAGGATGTGCTTGAGCAGCTCACGGTCCACCTGCTCATTGTCGACCACCAGAATCCTGCGCCGTGCTCCTTTATAGGCTATGGGTGTGGGCATGGAGGCAGTTTCAATGTCTTCCTCCACCCTGACCTGTGAAAGAAACAGGCGGATACTGAATTGGCTGCCCTGTCCCAGGATACTTCTCGCAGTCAGCTGCCCACCCATGAGATCAGTCAGCATCTTGCTGATAGTCAGTCCCAGGCCGGTGCCTCCAATATTGCTCGTAGCGGCCGAACCTCTCGCAAACGGTTCGAACACTTTCTCGATTTCTTCCGGGGCGATACCGGGGCCCGTGTCGTCAATACTAATATTCAGCATTTCCCGCGCATAAACCAGCTTGAAGGAAACGCCGCCCTGCCGGGTGAACTTGACGGCATTGCCAAGGATGTTGATCAATATCTGGCTCAAGCGCTTCTGGTCGATACGCACCACCTTGGGAAGTTCGCCATGCTGTTCATAATGGAAACTGATACCTTTGTTACGCGCCTGTATTTCGAACATACTGACCAGTTGCTGTATGAACTCGGGGAAACGCACCAATCTCAGGTCAAATGCAAACTTTCCACTCTCGATACGTGCAATATCCAGCGTGCCTTCTATCAGGGATAGCAAGTGCTCCCCGCTGCGGCGGATGACACGGATGGATTGATGCCTGCTGTCAGGGATAGTAGGATCATTGTCCAGCAGCTGCGCATATCCCAGGATACTGTTCAACGGCGTACGCAGCTCATGGCTGATTCCAGTGATATACCGGCTCTTGGCCTGGTTAGCCTGTTCAGCCTGCTGCCGGGCCCGTTGCAGCTCCGCATCTGTCTGCCGGTGCAGGACAATTTCACGCTGCAACAAGTTGGTCTGGCGATTGGATTCCTCTTGCGCAACACGACGGCTCTCTGAAGTCAGCACAATCCACCAGGCAATAATGCCACTGGCGAAAGCCAGCGCCGCAAACACCTTGAAATATCCCAAGCGCAGCTCGGGCAGCAAAGCCTCCTTGGGGCCGGTAAATGTCAGGGACTCATGAAAATAAATCAAGCCGAACAAGGCACTCAGGAAGGCAAGTGTCACCGCCATCAATAGCAGGTAATGTCCCAGACCACTCTGCATCACCTCGGCCCACTTTTCCGGCAGTACCCGCCGCATCACCAGCTGCCATTGGTGTTCGATACGGCCTTGCGGCTTGCAGATATCGTTGCAACGCGCATCCAGCGAACAACACAGGGAACAGATGGCACCCTGATATGCCGGGCAATGCGCCATGTCCTCGACTTCATATTCCCTTTCGCAGATGCTACAACGCTGCACCTGTCTGCCTGGCTGGTAAATCACAGGATGACGGGCAATATAGTATTTTCCCTTTGTCAGCCAGGCGATCAAAGGCGAAGCCACCAGTGCAGAGACCAGCGCGATCATGGCGGAAAATGCTTCAGCCTCAAGACCGAATATGCCGAAAAAGGCAGCCACCGATAGCAATGAAGCAATCACCATCGCCCCGACCCCTACCGGGTTGATATCGTAAAGATAAGCCCGACGGAACTCGATTCCCTTGGGGCTCAGCCCTAGTGGTTTGTTGATGACCAGGTCAGCCACCACGGCCGTGATCCAGGAAATCGCAATATTGGAATACAGGCCCAAAACCTGTTCCAGCGCCTGGAACACATCCATCTCCATGAGGATAATGGCGATCATGGCATTGAATACCACCCATACCACGCGCCCCGGATGACTGTGGGTCAGGCGGGCAAAGAAATTGGACCATGCCAGAGATCCGGCATAGGCATTGGTCATGTTCACCTTGATCTGCGATATGACCACGAAAAAAACCGTGACCGCCAGCACGACTTCAGGGTTGGAGAACACCTGGCCGAAACCTGCCAGGTACATCTGGTTGGGATTCACCGCCTGTTCAAATGAATGAATATTCTCGACCGCCAGATAAGCAAGCAGCGCTCCCCCCAACATCTTGAGCATGCCAAGTGAAATCCATCCCGGCCCGGCCATCAATACCCCAAAATGCCAGCGAAAACGGTTCTTCCTGGTTTTCTGCGGCATGAAACGCAGAAAATCCACCTGTTCGCCGATCTGCGGAATTAATGCCATGCCCACCGCCATGGCTGTGCCAAACATCAGCAAGTTGAAATCACCGTCATAACCGGATTTGCCGGAAAATTCCGCTAGGCGGCTGATCACCCCAGGGTCTTTGTAGATAATGAAAATGTAAGGCAATGCCAGCAGCAATAACCAGATCGGCTGGGTAATCATCTGGATACGGCTGATCAAGGTGACGCCGTGCGTGACCAGCGGCACAATCAGCAACGCACTTACCAGGTATCCCACATAGAGCGGCAGCTCAAAATAAAGCTCCAGCGCATAGGCCATGATGGCCGCCTCCAGCGCAAACAGGATGAAGGTGAATGAAGCATAGACGAAGGATGAAATGGTCGAGCCTATATAGCCAAAGCCTGCCCCACGCGTGAGCAGGTCCATGTCCAGGCCATATTTTGCCGCGTAATAACTGATAGGCAGGCCGGTCATGAAAATGATCAGGGCAATCGCCAGAATGGCCCAGAGCGTATTGGTAAAACCATAATTGACCGCCAGCGTGCCACCAATGGCTTCCAGCACCAGAAAAGAAATAGCGCCGAATGCGGTATTGGCGACACGAAAAATCGACCATTTCCGGAAAGCCTTGGGCGTAAACCGCAAGGCGTAATCCTCCAGGGTTTCGTTGACTACCCAAGTATTGTAGTCCCGGCGCACCTTGACAATGCGCTGGGTGGGTTCTGTTGCTACAGCTTCCGCGTGCTGATCGTTAATAATGGCCATGTAGGCGTGTCATTTCCTGCGTTGAAACCTGAGTTGATTCCAGCAAGTTTCAAGCCAGATACGCACGATAATGACACAGGCGAGACCATCTGCACCCAACTTCCTCCCATCAACGCTCGCCGCATTTCCTTCAGGCTGGCGGCTACAGCATTACACCGCCAGGAAGCAAGCCCCGAGCACAATCATGGTGCAGCCGATGACAGATTGCACCAATCTAGGCAAGCGGCTGGCAGACAGACTCACTCCCACTCCATGTAGCAAGGCCGTTGCCAACAACATGCCCAGCATGACGTATGCCCCTTGCCCAGAAGATAGTTCGGCACCATGTGCCAGGCCATGTAACACAGCAAACAGCGCAACCAGGCCCAACTGTAACAAGCGCGGTAACCTGAAGCTGACTACCAGCAAGACACCTAGTGCCATCACACTGGCTGCCAGCAGTGTCTCAATCGGTGCCAGACTATAGCCCGTCATTCCCAGCAAGGCACCCAGCGCCATAACCACAACAAACGTCAGCGGCAATTGCCAACGTGCAGCACCACCAATTTTACCGGCCCAGACGCCAACTGCCAGCATTACCAACAGATGATCCAGTCCTGTCAGAGGATGCATAAAACCTGCTGAGAAACCATGAACAGCATGGCCCGGATGAGCCAATGCCAGAGGAGAAAATACCAGCAGCCCCAATGCTGCCAAACGCGCAATTTTCATATGATTATCCTTTGAATACATGCCCTAGAGCATCAATCCCTGCTTTTCAATAAAACTGACGATATCCTCCAGTCCTTTACCATCCTTGAGATTGGTAAAAATAAATGGTCGCTCGCCGCGCATCCTGCGCGCATCCCTGTCCATTATTTCAAGAGATGCTCCTACCATGGGTGCCAGGTCGATCTTATTGATGACCAGCAAATCGGACTTAGTGATACCAGGCCCCCCCTTGCGCGGAATCTTCTCCCCCGCGGCAACATCAATCACGTAGATTGTCAGGTCAGACAATTCCGGGCTGAAAGTTGCCGCCAGGTTGTCTCCCCCGCTCTCGACAAACACGATATCCAGCGGGTTGAAGCGCTCGCTCAGTTGCGCCACCGCCTCAAGATTCATCGATGCATCCTCGCGAATCGCCGTGTGTGGGCAGCCGCCCGTCTCTACTCCAATAATGCGCTCTGGCGCTAGGGCCTCGTTGTGCGTGAGGAACTCGGCATCCTCTCGGGTATAAATATCATTGGTTACCACCGCGATGTTGTACACATCGCGCAAACGCTGACACAAGGCCAAAGTGAGTGCCGTCTTGCCTGACCCGACCGGGCCACCTATCCCGACACGTAAAGGCTCCTTAATCTGCATCTTTTGCTTCCATCCTGGTTTGTGATTCAAAGTTACTGGCATTGCAAGCAAAAGTCCGGCCACTCCTACCCTAGACCTTGCCAGTCCCGAATTTTAATTTAGAAAACAAATCAAATTTTTATAGTCTATTTATAATAAAAATGTATTTTTTTATAAATAGACGTCAGGGTTTTTTGTATTAAACAGTTAAAGAGATATAGACACGAAAAAATCCAGCAAGTAGAACACGATCGTGTAGCTGGCAATACAACAAACCATCATGACCTGAACAAGCGGCTATATTGCGTTTCGTGCCTGCATCCCGCTATTGTCAGGATGGGGCAGAAATTGCTGATCATGAAATCCGGTAGGTGCATTGCCTCTTCCACCAATACAGAAATACTGTCCGCCACACTCAGCAATATTTTCTGCCCTGCCACCTGTCCCAGCGGCACTGCCTTCATCGCAGCACTAACCTGGTTTTCCAGCCACGACCAGGCATATGCCTGCAAGGCATCCTGCTCATCTATACCCCAAGCCTGACTGATGCCCGCATACAGAGCCGGGAATGAAGCACTTGGCAAAGCCTCCATCATCATCGTCCAGGCATCAGGCAAATCATCGAACTCCAGCAACAAGCGCTTGAGCGAATACCCCATCTGCCTGCTTTCGGCCAACGCCTCGGCATTGTCACGCCCAGCCAGGTAAAATGCATTCCAATCATTCAAAGCATCAGCATCACCGCTTTGCCACGCACGATAAAACCGGCTCAGCACAGGCAGCTCAAAACCACCTTGGTAAACCTGCAACACATCACCTATCCAGGCCTGAGCACTCACCAGGTCGTGCACCTCGCCCGATTCTATGCCCCACTCCAACCCCTGAGAGTAGCTGTACGCCCCGACCGGCAGCATCGGGCTTGCCAGTTGCAGCAGCCGCACCAGAGACTGGGACTTATTCATGCATCCTCAGGCGTGCCGGCTGGCGAATCGAAGGCACATCGCTGTCATCATGATGATGGCGATGCCCGCCGCCATATGCACCAGCCTCTGGCTCGAACGAGGCCATCTGCCCTTGCACCTGTACGCCCAGCCCGAGCAGCATTTCCTGCAATACATGATCCTGCTCCAGGCGCAGCCAGCCGTCACCAACCTCAAGCGGCACGTGGCGGTTGCCCAGATGGTAAGCCGCCCGCGCCAGTTCGCGTGGCGTCGCTGCCGTCACCCGCAATACAGGCTCATCTGCAGCAACCACCTGCACCACACGTCCATCCTCGGCCTGCAGCAAATCGCCGCCACGCAACACCGTGCCGCGCTCCAGCAGCAAAGCCGCCTCAGTGCCAGAAGCCAACACGACGCGCAAACGGCTCTTCTGTCTGCGGTCGAACGGCAGCACCAGTTGATCGTCAACCTGGCTGGCGGTTTCTATTTTCTTGCTGATTCCTAGCATGCTCAGTTTTCAAACTCTCCAAAATGGTCATACCACAAGCGCTCAATAAAGCGATTCTGACTAGGCGCTTTGCCGTAGACGTACACTTCAACACCCTCAACTCTTACTTGAGCGTGCAGACTGGCGTTCCTGGCAAGGCGCTTTAGCGCAGACAGTACGCTTAGTACGGCAAGCTAAAGCAACGCCGCCAGGGACGCTAGTCTGTGCGCGTCAAAACAGGAAGTAGCGTTGGGCTAGAGGAAGTATTTCTGCCGGCTCACAACTCAACACCATGCCATCCGCCCGTACCTCATAGGTTTCCGGATCCACATCAATCTCCGGCATCCAGCCGTTGTGCACCATGTCCGTTTTCTTCACGCCACGCGTGCCCTTGACCGCGACCAATGGTTTTTTCAGGTTCAATGCCGCCACTTCCGGGTTGCTCAATGCCGCCTGGGAAACAAATGTCACCGAAGTCTGCAATGCCCCACCGTATGAACCAAACATTGGGCGGTAATGCACGGGCTGCGGCGTCGGGATGGAAGCGTTGGCGTCGCCCATCACAGCAGCCGCGATCATGCCACCCTTGAGGATGGTGGAAGGCTTGACGCCGAAAAATGCCGGACGCCAGAGCACCAGATCAGCCAACTTTCCAACTTCGATCGAGCCGACGATGTGGGCGATGCCGTGCGTCAATGCCGGGTTGATCGTGTATTTGGCGATATAGCGCTTGATGCGAAAGTTGTCGTTGCGCTCGCTATCCTGCTCCAGCGGGCCACGCTGTACTTTCATCTTATGCGCGGTCTGCCAGGTGCGAATCACCACCTCACCCACGCGGCCCATGGCCTGCGAGTCTGAGGACATCATGGCAAACGCGCCGAGATCATGCAGGATATCCTCTGCCGCGATGGTTTCGCGACGGATGCGGCTCTCGGCAAATGCTACGTCCTCGGCAATCGCCGGGTCGAGGTGATGGCAGACCATGAGCATATCCAGATGCTCGTCTATGGTGTTGATGGTAAAAGGCCGGGTCGGGTTGGTCGACGACGGCAATACGTTGGGATATCCCGCCGCACGGATGATGTCCGGCGCATGGCCGCCGCCCGCGCCCTCAGTATGAAAGGTATGGATAGTGCGGCCCTTGAACGCATCCAGCGTGGTCTCGACGAAACCAGATTCATTGAGAGTATCGGAATGAATCGCTACCTGCACATCCATTTCCTCAGCGATGCTCAGGCAATTATCAATCGCAGCAGGCGTCGTGCCCCAATCTTCATGCAGCTTGAGCCCGACCACGCCTGCCTCGACCTGCTCACGCAACGGTTGCGGCAGACTGGCATTACCCTTGCCGAGAAAACCCAGGTTCATCGGAAACGCATCTGCCGATTGCAACATACGGTGGATATGCCAGGGGCCGGGCGTACAAGTTGTGGCAAAGGTGCCAGTCGCCGGACCAGTGCCGCCGCCTATCATGCTGGTGACGCCGGACATCAATGCTTCCTCGATCTGTTGCGGACAGATGAAATGGATGTGAGTGTCGATGCCCCCCGCAGTAACGATCATGCCCTCGCCTGCGATAACCTCGGTACCCGCACCAATGGCAATCCCCACGCCAGGCTGGATATCGGGATTTCCCGCTTTACCGATGGCAGAGATATAACCGCCCTTGATGCCGATATCGGCCTTGACGATGCCCCAATGGTCGACGATCAGCGCATTGGTAATCACCGTATCCGCCACTTCGCTCGCCAAACCTTGGCCTTGCCCCATGCCGTCGCGTATCACCTTGCCGCCGCCGAACTTCACCTCCTCGCCGTAGATGGTGTAATCCTGCTCCACCTCCAACCATAGCTCGGTATCAGCCAGGCGCACACGGTCACCCACCGTTGGGCCGAACATCTCGGCATAGGCACGCTTGTCGATATTCACACTCATTTCAGCACTCCCATCACCTTGCCAGCAAAGCCATACACTTCGCGCTTACCGCTCAAGGCCACCAATTGCACCGTACGGCTCTGTCCCGGCTCGAAACGCACCGCCGTACCTGCCGCAATGTCGAGGCGGAAGCCATAAGCCTGTTGCCGCTCGAACGACAAAGCTTCATTGGCCTCGTAAAAATGGTAATGCGAACCTACCTGGATCGGTCGGTCGCCCGTATTCGCCACCTCCAGCGTCACTGTCTCGCGCCCGTCGTTGAGCAGGATTTCGCCTGCGTCTATTTTCATTTCACCTGGGATCATGCTGGATACTCCAATGATCAATGTTTTGTTTTTCGTTTTACGCCAATCTCAGCATGGTGCTGCAAACGTGGAGGGCAAGACACAAATTCGCAGACAGTACATATTGAGTACGGCAAGAATTTGTAACGCCGCCATCCGCGCTTGCAGCGCCATGCTTAGGGAATCGGTTGGTGGACGGTGACTAATTTCGTCCCATCCGGAAAAGTCGCCTCCACCTGTATCTCTGGAATCATCTCCGGCACGCCTTCCATCACATCGTCACGGCTCAGCAAGGTCGCGCCATACCCCATCAATTCCGCCACCGTCTTGCCGTCACGCGCGCCCTCCATGATCGCGGCGCTAATGAATGCAATCGACTCCGGGTAATTCAGCTTGAGGCCACGCTCCTTGCGGCGCTCTGCAACCAATGCTGCGGTAAAGATCAGCAGCTTGTCTTTTTCTCTTGGGCTCAGTTCCATCAATCTTTCTTCTTTATCAATTCAATTTAACGCCAGGCTCAGGTATTCCATATCCGTGGCCTGATGGCAAGGCGTGCCGCATACCACGGCCGGAGCACTTGCCAGAGCTGTTCAAAATACTCCCTTGCCGCCTCCGAGGAACGACCAACATAACGTGCCGAAAATATCTCCGGCAAGGCAGTCACACCATAATGCGCATCGCCGCGCGGCTCGATTGCCCGACAGTTTGCGACAATCTCCGCAGGTACCGCTCCTGCGGCAACCACCAGACTGCCATTGACCGGCATACCCCTCAAACCAATACCAGAACGCATTAGCAGACTTTGCGGCTGGATAAACAGGCGCTCGTTCCAGATCAAGCACCCTTCACGCCGCACTTGCATCACCTGACGCAACTCCCCCTCACGCCACTGTTCCCCCCGTGCCTGGCGACCAAAACAAACAATGTCCCAGCCACAGAACACGGCCCCCTCAGCCAGGTCGATTTCACTGCTGAAGCGCACATCGCTGCCGTCGAACAGGATATTCTCCTGCGGCAGCCATTCCAGGCAGCTATTGGCAGCCAGTCGGAAACATATATTCTGACTCGCGCTCAACTGGTTAGCCTTGTACCATTTGCCAGCGCCCGGCGTAGTCAACAAGGCTTTAGCTGATGCTCCCAGGGTTGCCTGCAATTGCAACTGGTCGCCGCCCGCCGCCCCGCCCGGCGGATGGATGATGATGCCGTGGCAGACCTCGCCTCCTTCCGGGTAAAGCATTTTCTGTACCACCAGCGGCCCTTGGTGGCGTTTTCCTACCAGCGTCGTCCGCCCGGCCTTGGCTGCAAAATCGAGCGCCAGCATGGCCTGCCAGCGCTTGTTCATCCATGCCATCCTTGTTGTTTGTGAGTCATCCATCGGCAGCATCCTGCCATAAAAACGCCAGCATCTCGAAATCAATCACTCATTATTGAACCTTCTCTCACGTTCAAAACAATCAAAAAAGCCAGCGCAGCGGTGCTGACAAGGCGCGCGAACGCAAACAGTACGATAAGTACGGCAAGTGAGCGCAACGCCGCCAGCAGGCTGTTTTGTTTGTTTTCCTATACGGAGAGGTAGCCTTTGATCTTGGCCGCATCCACCTCGCTGCGCTTGTTTTCATGAATGAAGTTGCCCTTGTC
Organism: Methylobacillus rhizosphaerae; assembly: GCF_900187985.1. Classification (GTDB taxonomy): domain Bacteria; phylum Pseudomonadota; class Gammaproteobacteria; order Burkholderiales; family Methylophilaceae; genus Methylobacillus; species Methylobacillus rhizosphaerae. Next base: position 88,892 of record NZ_FZOA01000002.1, on the reverse strand, counting down.
AATGACGATGATACGGTCCGCGATCTCCATGGTGAAGCTCAGCACCTGCTCCGAAACAATGATCGTGATCTCGCGCATCTTACGGATTTCATTCAGCACCTTGGCAATGTCCTTGATGATGGAGGGCTGGATACCCTCAGTAGGCTCATCCAGTAACAAGACCTTGGGGTTGGTTACCAATGCCCGGGCGATTGCCAACTGCTGTTGCTGGCCGCCGGAAAGGTTGCCACCTTTGCGGTTTCTCATGTCATAAAGTACAGGAAACAGAGCAAATATATCTTCAGGAATTTCACGGTTTTTGGATTTTTCCAGGCCGGTCTCAATATTTTCCTGCACAGTCATGGTCGGGAAGATCATACGGCCCTGCGGCACATAGGCCAGACCTTTCTGCACGCGCTGAAAGGTTTCGCTGCCGCCGATATCCACGCCGTCCACGCTGGCTTTCTTGCTCTTGCTTGGCAGGATGCCCATGAGCGATTTGAACAAAGTCGTCTTGCCCATACCGTTGCGGCCCATGATCGCCAAGGTTTCATTCTTGGCAGCAGTAAAGCTGATGCCGTGAATAACTTCGCTTTGTCCATAGCTGACTGTCAGGTCTTCAATCTCAATCATTTCCTATCCTTTCGTTGTCCGGGCTAGCGGCGCGATTTGAATACATCGCGCCGAATCTTGCATGCATTAGTGTCCCAGATAGACCTCAATCACTTTTTCGTTGGCCTGCACCTTGTCCATGGCTCCCTCGGCAAGAATCTTGCCCTGGTGCAGCACTGTGACCTTGTGCGCGATCTTCTTGACGAACTCCATGTCGTGCTCGATCACGATCACGGAGCGATTCTGGCAGATGCGGTTCAAAAGCTCCGCCGTCTGGTCGCGCTCTTTGGCACTCATGCCTGCCACCGGCTCGTCCAGCATCAGCAGTTCCGGTTCCTGCATCAGCAGCATGCCGATCTCCAACCATTGCTTCTGACCGTGGCTCAGCAGTGCAGCCTCCATGCCCAGGATGTCTTCCATCATGATTTCCCTGGCAATCTTGCGCACCTGTGCCACCACTTCATCGCTGCGCTTGAAGAACAGACTGCCGAACACCCCACGGCCCTTGGGGTATGAAACTTCCAGGTTCTGGTACACCGTGAGGTTTTCGTAGATCGACGGCGTCTGGAACTTGCGTCCTACCCCGGCCCGTACGATCTCGTGCTCGGAAAGCCTGGTCAGCTCGCGGTTCTTGAACTTGATCGAACCAGCGGTGGACTTGGTCTTGCCGCAGATCAGGTCCAGTACCGTGGTCTTTCCCGCGCCGTTAGGTCCGATCACCACACGCAGTTCGTTCTTGTCGATGTACATATTGAGCTTGTCGACCGCCTTGAAACCGTCGAACGATACGGTCAGATCTTCGACTGCCAGTACAAAATCGGTGTTACTCATGCTTTTACCCCCGCTTCCTTGGTTTCAACCAGCACTGTTTCAGCCTTTCTGGCCTTCGGTGATTCTTCAGACAATTTGCGCAGGAAAGGTACTTTCTTCGCATACTTGTCGTAGATACCTGCCAGACCATTCGGGAAGAACATCACCACAGCGATGAACAAGCCACCCATGAGGAACAACCACAGCTCTGGATAGGTTTCGGAGAACATGGTCTTGCCCGCATTCACCAGCAAGGTGCCATATACCGCTCCAATCAGGGACATGCGACCACCCACGGCTGCGAAGATCACCATTTCAATCGAAGGCACAATACCGATGAAAGTGGGTGACATGAAACCAACCTGTAAAGTAAACATCGCACCGCCAATTGCCGAGATCATGGCGGACAGGCAGAAGATGAATATCTTGAAGTTGGACACATCGTAACCAGAGAAGCGTACGCGCTCCTCCTTATCGCGCATCGCCAACAGCAGCATGCCGAACTTGCTGCTGAGGACATAGCGCGAAAGCAGGATGCAGCCGATCAGCAATGCTGCGTTCACGTAATACAACACATACTTGGCACTATCAGTGCGAATATCCCAGCCCAACAAGGTCTTGAGATCGGTAATACCATTCACGCCGCCGGTATAGCCTTGCTGACCGATGATGAGGATGCTCAGAATCAGCGCAATCGCCTGAGTAATGATGGCGAAATACACTCCACCAACACGACGCTTGAACATGGCGTAACCAATCAGGAAGGCAAACAATGTTGGCACAATCAGGATTGCCAGAATGGTGAGCGGCAAGCTCTTGAACGGCTCCCAGAACCATGGCAGGGCCGTGAGCTGGTTCCAGTCCATGAAGTCAGGAATACCAGGGGTGGACTGGATCGCAGTGCTTACCGGGTCGGAGGCCTCCAGTTTGAGGAACATCGCCATCGCATAGCCACCGAGGCCGAAGAAGATGCCCTGCCCCAGGCTCAGGATACCGCCGTTACCCCACAGCAGCACCAGGCTGACCGCGACGAAGGCATAAGTGAGGTACTTACCGACCAATCCAAGACGGAAGGGATCCAAGCCCAGCGGCAACAGCACCAGGATGAGGGCGGCGAGAATACCAAGGCCGATAGCTCCCTGCTTTCCGCCTAGTATTTTGCTTAATGTTTCATTCATATTATTCCCCTTACTTACGTACTTTGGATGCAAACAGACCTTCCGGACGCATCATGAGGATGCCGACGATCACCATCAGAGTCGCGACCTTGCCCATGGAGCTGGTCATGAAGAACTGCAGGATGGATTGCGCCTGAGCGATGCCGAAGGCGGAAGCTATCGTGCCTAATACGCTGGCTGCGCCGCCGAACACGACGACCATGAAGCTGTCGACGATGTAGAGCGAGCCTGTGGTAGGGCCGGTGGAAGCAATCGTGGTGAATGCTGCACCCGCCACACCAGCGATACCGCAGCCAAGCGCAAAGGTCACACGGTCAACCTTCTTGGTATTGATACCAACCGCGCCAGCCATCACTCGGTTCTGCACCGTGGCGCGCACACGCAGGCCCCAGCGGGAACGGAACATGAAGAGAAAAACACCCAATGTGACCACCGCGGCCAGCACCAGTACAAACACTCCATTGATCGGAATATCAATATCAGGCGTCGGCTGGAAGGAACCCATGAGCCATTCTGGCAACACGGCGCTAACCTCCTTGGCACCAAAAGTGGAACGAAAAATCTGCTGCATCACCAAACTCAACCCCCAGGTGGCAAGCAAAGTATCGAGCGGCCGCTTGTACAAGTGCCGTATCAGGGCAAACTCGACGATATAGCCAATAATGAACGCCACAATGAACGCGGCAACAATCGCAAACAGGAAGTAGTAATTGACGATTCCGTAAGTCTCGGCCACTCGGGAAAGAAACACGGTGGTATAGGCGCCTATCGCCATGAATTCGCCATGGGCCATGTTAATCACGCCCATTTGCCCGAAGATGATCGCCAGGCCAAGTGCCATCAGGAGAAGCACGCTGAACAGGCTCAGCCCTGAGAAAGCCTGCATGACAACGATATTGCCTATCTCTGCCATTGAATAATCAAACATAATCGGCCTCCAGCCTTTTACTTACAGAAGATTTATTGCACTTACACATCGCAACAACCCCTTGCAGAGTTGTTGCGGTATTGCACTTAATGAAACACTGAACGCTTACTGGTAGCCCTTGGGGAATGGATCAGGCTTGATCAGGTCAGATTCGTAGACCACTTCAGCCTGGCCATTAGCCAGCCATTTACCCACGCGCAGCTTGCTTTCCAGGTGATGGTTGGAATCAACCTTGACATAGCCTTCAGGCGCTTCCTTGAACTCATAGCCAGGCAAGGCGGCAACTGCCTTGTCCACGTCGAAGCTACCGGCACGCTCCACTGCAGCCTTCCACAGCCATGGGCCAAGGTAAGCAGCCTGCGTCACGTCGCCGATCACAGCCTTGGGACCCCACATCTTCTTGAACTCGGCAACGAACTTCTCGTTGTTAGCGTTCTTCAGCGACTGGAAGTACTTCATCGCAGAGTAGAAGCCTTCGAGGTTCTCGCCACCGATGCCCAGGACTTCGTCCTCAGTCACGGAAATGGTCAGCATGTTCTGCTTCTTGGAATTGAGGCCCGCAGCGTTCAACTGCTTGAACCATGCCACGTTGCTGCCGCCCACCACTGCTGCGTAGATCACGTCAGGCTTCTTCAGCTTGATCTTGTTGATGACTGAGCCGAACTGGGTATCGCCCAGGGCGATGTATTCTTCACCCACGACCTTGCCACCAAGATGCTGCTCAATGTGCTTGCGGGCTATCTTCATGGAAGTACGCGGCCAAATGTAGTCAGAACCGATCAGGTAGAAGGTTTTTGCCTTCTTTTCCTTGGCGATCCAATCCAGGCCAGCCAGGATTTGCTGTGTGGCTTCCTGTCCGGTGTAGAACACGTTCTTGGATTGCTCCAGCCCTTCATAGAAAGTCGGGTAGAACAACAGGCCATTGTCCTTCTCGAACACTGGCAGTACCGCCTTACGTGAAGCGGAAGTCCAGCAACCGAACACGGCGGCTACCTTGTCCTTTTCCAGCAGCTTCTTGGATTTTTCGGCGAATGTCGGCCAATCGCTGGCACCATCTTCCTGGACAACCTCGATCTTGCGACCCAGTACGCCGCCCATGGCGTTGATCTGGGCGATAGCCAGCTTCTCAGCCTGGATGGAACCGGTTTCGCTGATCGCCATGGTGCCAGTGGATGAATGCAGGATACCGACCTTGACTGTGGTGTCGGTCACTGCCAGCTTGGTGGTGTTAACCTTGGCAGTCGCGAAGTCTGCCGCATAAGCACTGCCGGAAACAATACCTGCTGCAAGCATGGCTCCCATCAAGGCGCCTGCCTTGGTGATGAACTGGCGTCGATTTGTCTTACTCATCAGATTTCTCCTGAAAAAACTAAAAAAGTGGGGTGATCAATTAACTTAATATCTGGGATGTTCAGCATTGTGCGAGAGCAAGGCGCGCCGACGCAGACAGTACAAACCAGGTACGGCAAGGAGGCGCAACGCCGCTATCGTGCAATGCTGGGACATCCCTAATGCCCCAACATCCAAGGGCGGGCCGTCTTTTTCGTCTGCATCTGCAATAAGCTTCCTTTCTCTTTTCCCTGAGCGGATTTCTTGGAAGTGGATGACGAACTACAAGTGTGAGTCCCACTACATCCGCAGCTGGAGCGGCGCGTGGACCGGGGCTCATGGGCAGATTTTTCATTGCGTTCATGCGCACTTCGCTGAGCCTTGCCCATGATGGCCAGACGCGGTGCCGAAAGAATGCGCTCGCTCAACTCGCCGCAATCCGGACAGATCACGGGATCACTGGATGTGCTCATCTTCCCCAGTGCGGAAAACACGCCGCACTCGTCGCATCGATATTCATACATAGGCATGGCTGCTCCCCTTGTGCTTTCAAATCGTCAATCAAGAAATCTGCTATCAGGATGTCTTGGCAACATCCACATTGCCGGTGATGATCTTCACTGGCCCGTCAGCATTCGGCTTCAGGTCGAAATCAAATATCTCCGTTGGCAGCCACAGGGTGGCGCAGGCATTCGGGATATCCACCACGCCACTGATATGGCCTTCCACCGGTGCCGTGCCGAGAATCGCCACCGCCTGTTCGCCGCTGTAGCCAAACTTCTTCAGGTACTCAATCGCATTCAAGCAAGCCTGGCGGTATGCAACCTGTACATCAAGGTAATGCTGCTTACCTTGTTCATCGACAGAGATACCTTCAAAAATCAGGTAGTCACGATAGTTAGGTGTCAATGGACTAGGCTGAAACAATGGGTTCTTCACACCATATTTCTTCACCCCGTCCTTGATCAGGCTCACCTTGATATCCAGGTAACCAGCCATTTCAATCGCACCACAGAACGTAATCTCACCATCGCCCTGGGAGAAGTGCAGGTCACCCATGGAGAGACCGCCATCCTTCACATACACTGGGAAGAAAATCTTTGAACCCTTGGTCAGGTTCTTGATATCGCAATTGCCGCCGTGGTCACGTGGCGGCACGGTGCGCGCGCCCTCTTTCGCTGCTGCCTTGGCATCTTCACCAGCCAAACGTCCCATGACGGCACCGGTTTCATTCGGCGGTAATGCCAGTGCAGGCACGCGATCTGGATCAGTGGCAATCAGGTCCGCCTCACGCTTGTTCCATGTATCCAGCAACTCGCGGGATGGTAGGCAACCAATCAGGCCGGGATGCATGATGCCGGCAAACTTGACGTTGGGCACATGACGGGAAGTCGTATAGATGCCGTGGAAATCCCAGATACTCTTGGAAGCATCTGGATAGTGATCCGTCAGGAAACCGCCACCATTGTTCTTGTCGAACAATCCGTTGAAACCCCATTGCTGGTCCGCCAGTGTGCCTATCTCCAGGATTTCCACCACCATGAGATCACCCGGCTCAGCGCCTTCGACACCGATCGGGCCGCTCAGGTAATGCACCTGCAACAAGTCCACATCGCGGATATCATTTGCGCTGTCGTTGTTGCCAATCTGCCCGCCCGTCCAATCCATGCACTCGACACGGAATTCATCACCAGGCTTGACCATCGCCACCATCGGCAAATCAGGGTGCCAACGGTTATGGATCTGTCCATCCTGTTCCCAGGCTGGCTTGTCAAAATCCAGCTTAATCAATGTCTTCATCTGTACGTCTCCTTTAACAACTAAACTCACGACAGCCGCCATCTCAGCTAAGGATGACGGCCATCCCCCAACTAGAATTGCAACTGCAGGCCGACCGTGAATTTGTCGATATCACTGGCATTTTCAGTCTTGGTCTTGGTGTACACAGTACTGATACGGGCGTTATGGCCATCAATGATGTAGTTCAGGCCAAGGTCATACTCCTTGACGTCCGGGTTGAAGAGCGTGCCGCTCTCGGCAGTGAATTTCTGGTAGCGCGCATAAGGCTGGAACTTGCCCCAGCCAATGGTATCGTTGAACATCCATGACACCAGGCCAAGATATGCCTTGCCTGACTTTGCCCCATCAGGGTCAGCATTGACTGCCGTATTGCTGAAGTCATATTTGTAGGCAGCACCTTCAAGATTCAGCACCCCTGCAGTAAACTTCTTCTCCAACAAGGCATCAATGTTGTAGGCCAGGTAGTCATCGCTGGCACCGATAGCACCTACGGCATCTTTCTGGTACATGCCAACCAGGGCAACAGACAGCACATCCTTGCCGTAATAGGCACTGCTGGTGTAATACGCCGGGTCATTGCCTGCATCCCAGAAGTCATACTGGATACGCCCGCTGTACATCAGATTGTCGGAACGGTTGGGGCTGGCAGCACCAGTGAACGATGAAGCCCGGTTACCTTCATAAGCACCCACGGAATACACCAGACGCTTGTCCAGCAACTTGCCCCAGACTGTGACACCCACATCCCGGCCTACAAACTTGTTCTGATAACGGGAAACCACGCCAGGATAAGACCAGGCATTGAGGAAGAACGGGCCATCCAGGTTGGCACGGTCAGTAGGTGGCAATAATTGCCCCATCCAGATATTGAACTCATCCATGAACTCGAACTGTAGATAAGCATCCAGGGTACGGATGCTGTCCTGTCCATCCGCAGCACTTGTCGTGGTATAAGTGTTGAAAGTCCCCTTGATGTATTTATTGAAGGACGCATTGATATAGATACGCGCATCATCCACATCAAAATCCTTGGAGCGCGAACTGCCATTGGGCGCGCCATCCTTCACACTGGTAAATGCAGTCCGGACTCCTAGGCCGATACTGATGGACTTATCTTCGCCAAACGTGATCGTGCCAGCTGCCTGGGAGCTCATGGATGGCAATGCAGCAGATGCTGCCACTGCGGCCATGAGCGCACATTTCTTCAACTTGAATTTCATTTCCCTTACCCCTTTTAAAGTTTCACCAAAAACCATTAACCCGTAACGTGAACTACCCGCTAAATCTTTTCGTGTTGCCAGATTAGCGATTGAGGGGCACGGCTTGAATACGTCATATTGCGTACATGACGAGATGAACTAGCGTGATAACTTGAGTCCAGGCAAACACCGGCAGGACTGATTGCAGGCTGCCCACTCAGGGAGGGAAACACATGAAATTTAAGAGAAATGGCAACTACCACACTGCCACAGTGCTACTTGCATCCATCATGCTGGCTGCATGTGGTGGCGAGTTTTCCTACAAACGCGGTGCAGGGATTCAAGATTTGAATGAGGCCAGAAAACAATGCCAGACAGCAGAACCGCTGGAGCCTGAATTTACGAAGTGTATGGAAAACAATGGGTGGTTAGTTCATTCTCCACAAGATGTCAGTGAAGATGCTGACCCGGTGATCAAGGCCAGCATCAAAGCGGATTATCGCAACAGCGCTGCTGCCACTCCTCTAACGGAAAGTACATCTGCCGACCATGCCACCACCTCGCCGCTCCCGGTCAAGAAGCTGGCAGATCCCATGGATATGTTTATCGTCAGCTCATGGTGGAAAACAGGCAAGGGTGCTGACATCCTGAAAAATGATATGCAAACCTGTGTTGCCAAGTTAGGTGAAGAACACCAACCCGACATGTCAGGGAAAACAGCCAGGGTGACCCGTGGTTTATTACTATGCATGCGGGATGCAGGATGGAAAGCCTTGCAGGCCGGCAACTAAACTGCCAGCCTGATACTGAATGGGGTATGAACTACTCCAGATTCAGTGCACGCGCAACGTCCTCCCAAGCGACATACTTAAAATTCTGGGTACCATCCGGCAAGCGCTTGTAGCCATCCTGTACTACCAGCAATCCATAGCGGTAGTCAGTGCCAAAATTCACGGCACTGACCTCAAGGCCGTCCGTGTCTGATACTCCATCAATCCCTGCCTGGGCATTGATGCCGATCCGGAATGCGCCACGATAGGTATAAGGGGCCTGCGCATCCAGCACGACAAAACTACTGTTCCCCTGGCTTGATGCGAGCAGGTAACTCGCCCGCTTACCGTGATAGATCGCCATTCCTTCCACATCGGCCTTCAGGTATTCACCAACCGGCAATATCAACTGTGGCACCCCCTTGTTCTCAGCATTGGCAGAGAGTGTCCATATGCCGCGCTTCTCCTCGCCAAAGAACAGGCGCTGACGGCTATCATCCACAACGCATCCTTCCGGCTGGCTGGCCGCCCTGAAGCCGCGCAGTAACTTTCCTTCGTAACGCTTGCCCTGCCGCTCAATACGGTAATGCTCAAAACGCCCATCCTTGTCATTGGCAAAGACCTCCAGCCCACCTGCTGCTGGCTGGAATAAGCAAGTACCATAAATATCCTCAAGACCAGTCTTGATACGGGCAACATCGCGCAGATTGCCCTGGCCGTCAATCTCGAATACCGCTATTGCAGCCTCATCTCGCTGGGTTGCCACTGCCAGGTCAACCTTGCTTCCCGGCCAGGAGATATTCTGGCGTACATCGACATTGTTAAGACGCCCGGCTTCGAGCAGTTGGAGCTGTTTGCCTTTCAGGTCATAACTCAGCAACCCCTGCTTCTTGTTGGTCGCGATGATGCGCGATTGCGCAGGGCTTTGCGGATGTATCCAAATAGCCGGATCATCCGCTGCATCTCCTGCCCGCGCCATAGTAGCTGTCTGCCCGCGCGCCACGATCACTGGAAGTTTCTCCCTGCCAGCAGAAACATGGGGCATATCACCCAGCACTAACGCCTGCCAACGCTGTTTCCCCCCTATCAGTACATCCCTTCCTGACACAGCCAAAGCATGCGCACCGGGTACATCGACAACCGGCTTCACCGATTTTCCATGCGCACCAAGGATATGCACCTTGCCTGCAGTCGCATCCAGCACCGCCAGCCCAGATGGCAATACCGCCAGCGCTCCGGCCGCACCCATCAATACACCATATGGCTGACGTCCCAGGATCAGGTCGCGTTCAGGAACTCCCTCACCGTTGGCGTCATAGCGCCATACGCCTAACCCCGGCTCACTAACATACAGTGCCTGTCTGCTGTCATCCACCCGGCAATGCTCCACTCCTGGCGGTAATGCCAAACGACGAAACAATTGTGGTGACTTGCCTGATAATAACCATTGCTCAGCCATGCCATCCTTGGCAATCAGGAATACATGACTAAGTTGCTGTGCATCCTGATATAGACAAAGGGTTTCCAGCGCAAACATGACTGGTGCAAGCTTTGTGCGGACCTGCAGCTTCTGTTGCCCGACCTGCAGAATCCAGGGCTGCTGGTGGTCTGCATCAAACACCACAGCCTGCATGCCACCCTCTGTCACGCGGGTATCCAGGTGCTGGGCCCTCACATCCAGGCTATCCTGCTGCCTGCCATCCTTGTCCAGCAGACGCACCGCATGTTTGTCGAGTGCCAGCCAGCGTCCATCAGGTAAGGCCGCCACCTCATGAAAATCCTGCTTCAATGCCGGCAGCGCCTTGATTTCAGCTGCCTGCCCGCCCCACACCGGTAACAGCAGCAGTAATGCAAAAAACAATTTGTTCTTTAATCGTGACATCTTGATTCCATTATTCATGTGAGTCGAACTCATCCTAGAAAGTCGCAATCTTCATGCTTAGGCGATAAGTACGCCCATAGGACTCGTACTGTGAATTCAGGCTGCGGTTACCTGTGTACACATAATATTTCTCATCGGTGATATTGAGCACTTCAAATGCAAGCTGCATCTGCCGGTTAAGGTTGTAGCGTGCAGAAAAATCATACTGGGTCTGTGCATCCACATACTGGTCTGCGCGCGAGTCGCTGATATCCGTGACTTCCAGCAGATATTTGGATTTGTAATTGGCAGCAAGGCGCATATTCAATGGTCCTTGTTCATACCCGACTACCAGGTTGAAAGTCCGGTCAGATTGACTGGGCAAGGCAATATTACGGGTGATGGACACGCCATCGCTATATCCTGCAATCTTGGCACTGGAACTGACAAAAGTCGCATTGGCTGACAATAACAAACCATTCCACGGTGCCGGCAATACTTCACGGAAACTTTGTGCATACGCCAGTTCCAACCCTTTCACCGAAGCAGAACTGCCATTGGCAAAAGTATCCGCCTGGTCAAAATCCGCCCATATCCCACTGCCTGCCATATCCGTACGATAGACAAAGTTCTTGATATCCTTATGGAAAACATAAGCAGACAACACCCCAGCATAACCAATACGCTTTTCAATGCCCAGGTCCAGGTTCCTGGACTCCATCGGATTGAGGGAAGGATTGCCGAAGCTGGCCTCGTCACCATTGATGACCACGCCAGGCGCAAGCTGGCCAAAAGTCGGGCGCACTACAGAGTTGGTAATGGCAGCACGTATAGAAGTATCGTTGTCCAGGTCACGGCGGATATGCAGGGCTGGCAACCAATGGTGATATTTACTGCCAGCCTGCACCGCCGTGTAATCGCCATCTGTCACCGAGGTGCCATTGGCACTGAACTTGGTCTGCTCGTATCGCATCCCGGCCAGGACACGCCACATTCCATAGTTGAAAGTATTCTGCACATAAGCAGCATTAATGTCTTCACGCATGGAGAAATCGTTGATCCTGGATTCCTCTGCGTTAATGTAGTCAGACAGGTTCACACCAGAGAGAAAATGCCTGATGGAAGAGCTACTGACAGTTGGACCATAATTACCGAAATCATAATCCACATGATTGCCAAGAAAATCTCCCAGGCCGGGATTGCCAAAATCCCCCCCATCCACCTCCCAGGCTGTCATTTCATTGGTTTTCTTGCGGCGGCTGGCCTTGGCACCGAATTTCAATTCAGAATCCACGCCCAGCGCAGACCATTTGTGATCAATATCTACTTTCAGGTTGCGCTCGCGGTCCACAGTTTTCTGTTTGCTCAGCTCAATGGAGTCCAGCTCATAATCACTGGCATTGTTGATGCTGCCATCACTAATCAGGCGCGGCAGCCTGCTGCTGGAGTAACCCGCAAGATAACTTTGCCCGGATTCAAACGTCGCCGCATCAATCGCATCCGGTGTATCCTGACTGGCGCGGCTAGCCCCCATTGCCACTGCGACTTTCCAATCATTGAAAGTGCGTTCGCCACCAAGCACGACCGAAGCAATATCCTGTGTTTCCTCACGCGATTTCAGCTCACGGGATGATTCGGCAGTACCAAGCTCTCCCACCTGCTGCGGGTCATCAAATTCGATATTGTGGCGCTGGCGCACCTCTTTATCGATAAAGCGGCTGTACAACGTACGCAGATAGTAGGACTCTTTGTCATTGGGCCGGTAATCCAGGTTAAAAATCCCTCCCTGGCGTTCACGCGTAATGCTGTAATCCCGCCGCTGGAATTCTTCTAGTGCCGGACGCGGGCCGGACAAATCCCATGCACCACCGGTTTCAGCGTTATCCGAGCCAAATTTACGTTTGGATGAGTTGACACCCAAGGCAATCCCCAGTTTTCCATCCAGAAAGCGGTCACTCCATGCTGCTGCAAAATTGGGACTTTCCTGGTCAGTATTGGTATCGTGAGATGCCCCTGCTTCCAGTGAATAGAACGTCCCTTTATGGTCAAACGCGGAAATCGTCTTGACCTCTACCGTCCCACCTATCGAGTTGGCATCCTGGCTCGGCATCAGCGTCTTGCTAACCTCCAGTGAGCGTATCAAGCCGGCAGGCAGCACATCCAGCGATACCGCCCTCCTATCGCTCTCCGGCGCTGGCACCAGGCTGCCATTGATGGTGACTGCGTTCAGGTCAGGCCCGAGGCCGCGGATACGCACATACCGTCCTTCTCCCTGATCACGCTCAATAGAAATGCCTGGAATACGCTGCAATGCTTCTGCGGCATTGGTATCAGGTAGCTGGCCTATATCGTCGGCATGCACAACACTGACGATATTGTCAGACATCTGCTGCACATCCAGTGCACTATCCATACTGGCCGCCTGCCCAACGACAGACACTACCGGCAACACCACAGCAGTATCTTCCGCATACGCCAGACTGTTACCCATCAAGGCAATGGCGGCCGCAGTTACCCTGATGGGAAAGCGGCATCCACTATTTTCCCGGGTGAGTTGAATATAATTTACCTGCACGTCATTCCCCTTTAAACCTAATATGGTTGTTTTGAATGCCGTACAAACTAATCATGCCATATGTCATTTCCGTGACAGCTTCGCTCCCGGTTGGCTGAAAAACCGGATTTATCCCAATTTTCATCCGCCAATGAGCCGATATGACTCCCTCACAAATGATATATCACATTGATATAAAACAAATTTTTATAAAAATCAGTAGTTTTTATGCAGCAATTCAGCTTCTGTATGAGCTGATTGCACCCCTCCCCGGTTAGCAGATTTCCATCATCGTTTTGTCATGGAACCAACCTAAGATTGTCATCATTTCAGACCCGGGATCACCGAAATGCTGCCGAACCATTATCGCGTACCATGCATCGTGCTTACCGTATTACTGCTGACTGCCATGCTCTACTCCAGCCTGGGGCAGGCAGTGCCAATGTCAGCCTGGAACTGGATGGATATTGTCAGTGAAGGCGGTACCGCTGTCCTGGCAACCTTGTGGGCACTCCTGATCCTATACAGTCGGCCAGGTGGCCGGGTCACCACACTGCTGGCAGGCGGCCTGATGACCATCATGCTCGGGGCCTGGGCTGACTGCATGGATGAATTTTTCTCTGTGCCATCAAGCCAGTACTGGGATAACTGGCTTGAAGCCTGCATGCCGGTCGGTATGCTGATCGTCACGATTGGCCTCTACTACTGGCGGCAGGAGCAAGCCATTCTCAACACACACATGCAGAAACGTGAGCGCCTGTTTCGCGATCATCGATCATTCGACCACATCACCCAGCTAGCGGATGCCGACTACCTGTATCGGCAAATCCGCCTGCAGCAAAAACAGCAAAACGGAGAAGAAGGCATCTTGATCTTGCTGGATATCAATAACTTCCAGCAAATCAACCGGCAATTCGGACAAGCAGAAAGTGACAGGCTGCTGCAGGCAGTCAGCCACCTGCTACTGCTCAACCTCAGGCCACAAGACCTGCTCTGCCGCTATGCCGGCGACAGGTTTGCCATCCTGCTGCCTAGCATGAACGAAGCGCATGCCCACTGGATGGAAGTGCAACTGAGCCAAGCCATCAGCACGCTGGCACACCACACCCGCGACGGCTTACAGCGTATCCATCTCTCATCCCGCACAACCTGTGCCAGAGCCAACCAGAACCCCGAACAGTTATTGGCCGACATGAATACAACATTAGAAGCGGCCATGCCCGTCATGTTCACAACTGTCAGCGTATCGTGAATGATATTCCACAACCATGCTACCTGATTATGACCAGGTTCATTCCGGCACAGCACCAGGCAGCCTTACTACTTGAATATGCCAGCAGCAGGGACTTACCCGTACATGCCCTGTTGCAAAAAACACGACTGTCAGAAGCAGATGTCCTGGCAGCTGATACACTGATCAGCCCGGCTGAGTACCTGCAACTGCTTGCCAACCTGCAAAGCGGGCTATCTGCCAGTGATACCAGCTTCATGCTGGGCCAACAATTGCTACCCGGACATTACGGCAACCTGAGCCATGCCTTGCTGCATGCCCGCAACCTGCGTCAGGCACTGGATATCTTCATTTCCTTCCAGTCCTGCCTCAGCCCCCTGCTTGCTCCCCACCTTATGGAACACAAGGGCCAGGTCATACTCTACTGGACTGAAAGTTGTGTCACGCCGCGCCTGCGCAGCTTCATTGTCGAAATGATGATGACCGCAATCAGCAGTATGAGCCGCTGGCTATCTGGAAACAGGCTGCCCTGGAGCTATCGCTTCAACCGCACACGCCCTGCACATCCTGAACAATATGTCGTACACCTGGGCAACCAGCTGTATTTCAACGAGCAAATGGACAGCATGTGCCTGCCAGTGGAATATCTCGACCATCCCTGGCCGCACGGCAGTGACATGGCCGTTACAACAGCTCTTGCCAGCATCCGTCTGCAATACAGACGCAGCCTATTGTCCACCCTCTATGACTACCTATCTGAGCATATCCGCGCCAGCCCGACACTAGAACAAACCAGCGCGGTCTTCGGCGTCAGCCCCGCCACCTTTAAGCGCCACCTGGTAACGCACCACACCCATTTCCAGGCTGAACTGGACCAGGCACGCATGCATATCGCCATCCAACTGATACAGGGACAAGACTACAGCAATGACGCAGTTGCGGACTACCTGGGGTTTCACGATGCCAATAATTTCCGCCGCTCTCTCAAGCGCTGGACCGGGCTCACGCCATCCATGCTGAGACTGCAGCTACCATGGGGCTGACATCATGACCAGAACCCGGCATGCCAGAAGTAATATTACTGACACTCACAAAATCTGTGGGTAACTTTGTGAGCAGTCTGGGGATGAGGACAGTAAGTAGCTGATGGCAATGCAACAAAGCAATACTGCCTAAAATTTAGGCAATACCTGGCATCTGTCATACTCGGCCATGCCGTGGCCGCCCAAAACCGTGCAGTGACATAGCTGCAACACCTGTGATCCCAGTCACAGTATCTCGTGAATAGACGAAAACATAATAAAATCCCGGCTCAAAGGCCGGGATGACAGGAAATGATGGACTGAGGCTTGGTGCCCTCAATCGTATTTACGGAACTGGCCGACGACCACCCCGAAGATTTCGAAACCATCCTGGGGCCGCAGTACCGGGAAATCCTTGTTGGCAGGAATCAATACAAACTTGTCGCCTTCCTTGCCCAGGGTTTTCAGGGTGAATTCATTATTGAGGATCGCCACGACAATATCACCCACATTGGCAAAAGCGCGCTTCTCCACAATTACGGTATCTCCGTTGAAAATACCGGCATCTTTCATGGATTCACCACGTACGGTGATCAAAACCGTCTGCGATGGCTTTTCAATCAGGTAGTCATCAATCCCCATGGTGTCGAGACTGTCGCCATATGCAGGCGTGGCAAATCCGGCCTGTACCGTACTTTCGGCAATGATGCGCTCGAAAAAACGCCGTCCCGGCTTGAGCCGTTTATCCGGTGCATAGTCGAGATAACCTTGCAGTTTCAGGCGTGCCACAAACGAAGTCACGGCATTTTTTGACTTGAACCCGAGTAGTTGCGCCACATGGCTGAATGTAGGCAATGTCTTGTGTTCAGCGAAATAGTCCTGGATCTTGCCCAGATATTCAAAATCTTTATCTTGTCCCATAAACAAAAATGTACTGTACGAATGTACACAACGTCAAGCATTTGCTGTCAAAACACCTTGGCATTCCTCACAAGACCTGGACGGATCTGGCATGTCAATAAATGGAATTCAAAAGCAAGAGCTGGAGTGTTTGTATGAAAAGCGTGGCTTATGATGCCTGAAAGACCTGAGAGGACTAAAGTGTGCATCATGGACGAAACGACTGCTGAACGCGCCGCTACCACCTTGAACAACCCTCGCTGGCAGAAAGTACTGGCGCGCGACACCACTGCGGATGGGACATTTTATTATGCGGTCAGGACAACCGGCGTATATTGCCGACCTTCCTGTGGCGCTCGCCCTGCGCGCCCTGAAAATGTGTTGTTCTACAACACCGCGCCAGAGGCTGAAGAGGCGGGTTTCAGACCGTGTAAGCGTTGCAAGCCGGATCAACCCCACCTTGCGGAGCGGCATCGCATATTGGTGGAACAGGCCTGCCGCTTCATCGAGCAATCCAGCGCAGCGCCCACTCTGGCGCAGATCGCAGCGCATGTCGGCATGAGCGAGCATCATTTTCATCGTCTGTTCAAGGCCACCACAGGGCTGACACCAAAGGCCTATCTAACCGCCCAACATCAGCGGGCGTTAAAGGAGTATCTCGGTCAGCAGAATAAGATCACGGACGCCATTTATGCCGCCGGTTACATCTCCAGCAGCCGTTTTTACGAGACAGCGGAACAGGTACTGGGAATGACACCGTCAAATTATAAAAAAGGCGGTCAGGATACCGAGATCAGGTTTGCGATTGCGGAATGCTCGCTGGGCAGCATTCTGGTTGCCAGCAGCGCCAAAGGCGTGTGTGCCATCCTGATGGATGACGACCCGGAATTCCTGCTGCGGGATTTGCAGGATAGGTTTCCCCGTTCCACCCTGATCGGCGCTGATGTCACTTATGAACGGCTAGTGGCGCAGGTGGTAGGTTTTGTCGAAGCGCCGCAACTTGGGCTGAATCTGCCCCTGGATGTGCGCGGCACGGCATTCCAGCAGCGGGTATGGCAGGCGCTGCGCCACATTCCCTATGGCAGCACGGCAAGTTATAGCGAGATTGCGGAAAAAATCGGCATGCCCAAGGCTGTCCGCGCGGTCGCCCAAGCGTGCGGGGCCAATGCGCTGGCGGTGGCAATTCCCTGCCATCGGGTCGTGCGTACCGATGGTGCGCTCTCGGGCTATCGCTGGGGCGTGGAACGCAAACGGCTTTTGCTCGACAAGGAGTCGCAAGCCAGGTCACGGAAAGATCAACAGGCTAATCAAGAAGAAAGCCAGTCGGAAAATTGCAAAGAGTGAAGCTGCCCCGTCGCATTCATCTCCGGCCAGCATTGGAGGATTATCTGCGACCTTATTTTCTTCCTGGCCGCTCCAACCCCAAATGCCCACGCAAGGTTGTGTGCTCGTAATCCTGACGGAACAGGCCGCGCTGCTGCAGGATGGGGATTACATAATCAACAAAATCCTGCACGCTTTCAGGCTGCATAGGCGGCATCAGGTTGAAGCCATCTGCCCCACCGTTGCGGTACCAGTGCTCCATCTGATCAGCCACCTGCTCTGGCGTACCCACCATGGTGCAATGCCCTCCTCCGGCTGCCAACCTACCCAGCAACTCGCGCACGGTAGGCTGTTCAGTTTCTATGATGCGCAGCACCGTGGCATAGCGGCCCTTGGGTCCCTTGAACGCTTCCAGCGGTGGTAGTGGAGGCACTGGCGCATCCAGTTCCCAGTCCATGCAATCCTGGTCAATAAACAACTGCAATTGCCGCAACGAGGTTTCCGCAGGCAACAGTTCATCCAGCATTCGTTGCTTGGCGCGCGCCTCGGCTTCCGTTGAGCCAATAAATGTCACCAGCCCCGGCAGGATGGGCACATCCACAGTCCGGCCTGCTGCCCGTATCCTGTCCTTGACGTCACGGTAATACGCCTGGGCGGATGGCAGATCCCAGGCCACGGCATAAATGGCTTCTGCATACCTGGCAGCCAGTGCGCGTCCATGACCGGAAGCTCCTGCCTGGAACAGCACCGGGTTGCCCTGCGGCGGACGCGGCACGGTCAACGGCCCATCGACCAGAAAATGTTCGCCGTGGTGATTGATCTGCCGCACCCGGTTTTCATCGACATAATCCCCGGCGCGGTCATTGAGCAATGCGCCATCGTCCCAGCTATCCCACAATTGCAGCACCGCCTGGATGAACTCATCCGCCCTGGCATAGCGCTCAGCATGGCCAGGCATGGCTTCGTAGCCATGATTACGCGCCTCGACATCAAACATGGAGGTCACCACGTTCCAACCTGCCCTCCCGCCGGAAATATGGTCGAGCGAGGCCATCAGCCGCGCGGCATGAAAAGGCGTGAAGAAAGTGCTGGAAATCGTGCTTACCAGGCCGATGTGCTGGGTGGCGCGGCTAATGGCCGTAAGCATGGTCACCGGCTCCAGGAACCAGCGCGGCCCATCGGTAATGTTGTTAGTCGCATGGCCGTCAGCAAAAAACACCGCATCCAGCTTGCCGCGTTCGGCCAGCTGCGCCATTTCCTCGTAATAACGGATATCACCCAGTCGCTCGACTGGGGAATTCGGGTGGCGCCAGGCTGCGTTGTGGTGGCCGCAGCCGAACAGAAACAGGTTAATGTGCATCATATTTAAGTAAACCTTTTACATGAAACTCAGCCAGTGATTGTCAGCCCTTGCTCTGATATGCTCCGTGCTGGCTCAGCATCACACTGTGCTGTCATGCCGGACTTAATCCGGCATCTTGTTTGCATAAAGCACCAGACCTCGGATCAAGTCCGGGGTGACCATTCCAATGACCACACTACATCCTCATGTGGCCGAATCTGGCTCAACATCTCTTGATCTGGCGAGCAGGATGCCAAGTCAGCTCCCATACCCAGCCAAGCAGTCAGCACATCAGTTTTTCACCAACCCGCCGTCCACTACCAAGTTCTGCCCCGTCACAGCACGCGACCAGGGCGAGGCAAAAAACAATACAGCATCGGCAAATTCCTGCGGTGTGGTAACACGGCGCAATGGTGTACTCGCGGCGATCAGGTCAAACACGGCATCCGGCGTGGTAGCAGAAGCATCGGTCGTGCGCAGCAAACCGCCAGACACCATGTTGACAGTAATACCATCTGGCCCCAGGTCCTGCGACAGGGTACGCGTCAGCGATAACAAGGCCGCCTTGGCAGCGGTGTAATCGTGGTAAGGCACCACCGGGTTCTGGAACAGGTTGGTACCAATATTGATCACCCTGCCAGCGCCCACCTCACGCATGCCGGGCAAGGCAGCCTGTATCGTATTCAGCGCGCCACGCACCACACCTGCAAATTGCTGATGCAGGCTTTCCCAGCCCAGGGTATCTGCATGTGGCCTGGCATCGCCATTGAACTTGAAGTCAGGCAAGGCATTGTTCACCACGGTCATCACCGGCTTGCCAAAATGCGCCCTTGCCTGCGCCATCATGGCCTGGACAGCGGCAGCATCACTCACATCAGCCTGAATTGCCAATGCACGCTCTGGTGCCTCAGCGGCCAATGTAGCGGCAGCATCCGCGCTATGCAGGTAATTCACGATCAGGCACGCGCCCTGCTGCAGGAAAGCACGGGCAATATGCGCACCCAGCCCGCGCCCCGCGCCGGTAACAAGTACCAATTGATCCTGAATGGGAAATGAAGATAAGTTGCTCATGTAATTCCTTTGCAATGATCCACGGCAAGGAAATACAAGGCAGGACAAGCTGCGACAGGCATTCCTCCGCCAGAATGATCTGGGTCAGGTACAACGGGTATGCTCTCAGCCCCTTTCACCAGCGTAAAAGGGACACCCCGTGCCAAAGAATAGCTAACAAAACTCTCCTGATGCTGTTATCCCGCCGTGCAGCCAGCCAGGATTGCTACCCTGAGTTTTGTTAACCACTCTGAGGCCGAACCATATCACGAAACATGAATTATTCGCATGCATTCATCGCATTGCGGAAGAATATCGCTATAATTCCACTCTTAACCCTAGGGGAGCCGCTCGCGGCTGAGAAATGGCAATGGCCATGACCCTTAGAGCCTGCTCATCATGGTGAACAGGCTCTTTACTTGATCCGGATAATACCGGCGAAAGGAAGGAAGCACCGCCCCAAGTGCGCGGGCTGCCTGCCGTTCGTCGATTGCAGGAACCGCCCACATCATGCTCAGTACCCAAGCAGCCCTTGGCTGGCTCGTCTTTTTTGCCGCGATTTTCGCCATTCTTGGCATGGCCTATTCACGCCGGTTCCGCGGCAACCTTGAAGAATATATTGTTGCCCGCAACAGCCAGGGTTCCATCGCCAGCATTATGACATTGCTGGCCTCATCGCTGGGTGCGTGGATATTGTTCTCCCCTGCCCAGGCTGCCACCTGGGGTGGCCTCACCGCCGTCATCGGCTATGCGCTGGGAGCGATGTCACCACGCATTGCCATGATCCCGCTGGGCAAGCGCATGCGCGAACTCATGCCCAACGGGCATTCGCTCACCGAATTTCTGATCGCCCGTTATGGCAAACCCATGTACTTGCTGGCCCTCAGCATCATGCTGTTTTACCTGTTCATCGCCATGACAGCGGAAATCACTGCCATAGGCAAAATGGTCACCCTGCTCGCTCCTGTCCCTCTCTGGGCCACAGCCGCCATCGTGCTTGGTTTCACATTGCTCTACACCACGTATGGCGGCCTGCGTGCCTCCATTTTTACCGACAAGGTGCAAATCGTCATTATCATCCCGCTGCTGATCATGCTGGTACTGATAGGCTGGCAAGCCACCGGCGGCATCGCACCGATTGCAAGCAGACTGCAGGAAAGTGCGCCTCAATTGATTGACCTTGGCGATGCAGGCGGCATCAAGGCCGGGCTGACCTTCTTTGTCGCCATCCTGCTCACCGGCATTTTCCACCAGGGCAACTGGCAACGCATTTATTCCGCCAAAGACATTCCCACCATGCGCAACGGCTTCCTGCTGGGAGGCGTGCTGGTCGTCCCGTTCATTTTCATCATGGGCCTGTTCGGCCTGGCCTTCATGGGCATGACACCCGATGGCGACAGCTCAGTCGCACTGTTCAGCGTCATCATGCCCAACATCCCGCTCTGGCTCGCCATCGCCCTGATTCCACTGGGCATTTCCCTGGTCATGTGCAGCGTCGATACCGCCATCAGTGCCATCTCCAGCATCGTCGCCGTAGACATTGGCAGGATTGCCCCGAAAAGCAGCGCAGCCAGCCTGATGCGGCTGTCCCGCTGGCTGGTGCTCCTACTGGCAATCCCGGTCATGATTGTGGCAGCCCAGGGGTACAGCGTGCTCTACCTATTCCTGCTCGCCGACCTGCTCTGTGCTGCGGCTGCCTTCCCGGTCTTCTTTGGCCTGTTCAGCCGCTCCCATACCGGGCGTGAAGCAACCACAGGCACCATTGCCGGCCTGGCCGCAGGCCTGTTCATGTTCCCCATGCCCAGCCAGCCGGTCACACACCTGCTGGAATCCTTCCTGCTGGCCGCCCTGACCCCGGTTGTCGTCATCAGCATCATGCGCCTGCTCAAACGCAATAAACAGCATTTTGAACTTGGCTCCCTGAACACCAGTATCCGCAAACTCGACAGCGAACAACTATAACCCCAGAGCCACCTGCCCCCCTGTCCTCAAGACCAATATCACCCTGGACTTGATCCGGGGTCTCGTCCAACAACCTGCAGCGAAGCACCACAAAATTCCGGCCCACAGGCCGGAATGACTGCACAAATGTAAACAATTCTCTTTGTTCCCCTCTACACAACCTTGACCTTTCCCCCGTCTGACTGAGCCGAGTAGCACAGGTTAGGCCGGATCAAGCGCTGGACTCTGTCTGAGCACAGCGAGTTCAGCCAGCGCCCGGATAAAGCGCGCAACACCGGGAAGCTGTTCCCATCCAGAGCAATCAGGATCGTCTTTACTTTGGTGACTTTGCGTTGGCGAAGCAAAGGAAAGTCACTCGCTGGCAAGCGAAAGGCTGCGTGGCAATGATGCAGCGCCATCACATCTTGAGGTCAGTGATCGGTTGACAAGCCTTTCCCAGCACGCTCATTATTAAAAACGTAAGATAAAAAAATTATCATCTTAAACATTAATGGGAGGATCACATGGATATGGAATGGAACAGCATGTGGGGGGCGGTGCAATCCGGTCTCGGTGACAATATGCTTCAACTACTTGGCGCACTGACCATTCTCGTGCTGGGCTGGCTATTCGCAGTGCTGGTGCGTGCCGGAGTACGGCGTGGCCTGGGTATGGCGGGTATGAACCGCCGCTTTGCACAATTGACCGGGCAGACCGGTAAACCAGTGGATATCGAAAAAGGTGCAGCAGTCAGTCTGTTCTGGATCGTGCTGTTGTTCACCTTTATCGCGGTGCTCACCTCGCTCAACCTAGCCATGGTATCCGGCCCCTTCGCCGCACTACTTACCGAAATATTCGCCTATGCACCACGCATCCTGGCAGCACTGATACTGGCGTTGATAGGCTGGTTGTTGGCCAGCCTGGTGCGAGCAGTCATCACTCGCATACTGGCAAAAACCACGCTGGATGAAAGACTGGCCGAACATGCCGGCATGTCCCCGATCAGCGACGGCTTGGCTCAGGCACTGTTCTGGCTGGTAATCCTGCTGTTTGTGCCAGCCGTGCTGGGCGCACTGCAACTGCAAGGTTTGCTCGACCCGCTACGCGACATGATAGGCAGAGCACTTGATATCCTGCCCAATGCCGTCGCCGCGCTGGTGATCGGTGGTGTCGGCTGGATCGTTGCCACAGTGCTGCGCAACCTCGTCAGCAACCTGCTGCGTACCGCTGGTGCCGACAATCTCGGCCAACGCGCTGGCATCGCGGAAACACTGCGTCTGTCGAACATAGGTGGTTTGCTGGTGTTCATCGCGGTATTCCTGCCGTCGTTGATTGCCGCGCTCGACGCACTGCGCATCGAGGCGATTTCGCGCCCAGCCACCGACATGCTCTCCATGATCCTCGCTGCTGTGCCGCACATCATCGCCGCTGGCCTGATCCTTGCAGTCACCTGGCTGGTGGGCTCATTCGCTTCACGCCTGCTGGCAAGTCTGCTACAAACGCTAGGCTTCGACACCCTGCCAGCGCGTATCGGCCTTGGCCATGCGTTTGAAAACAAATCAGCCTCTGGCTTCATCGGCAAGGTCGCGCTGTTTTTCGCCATGCTGTTCGCCACAGTGGAAGCGGCCAACCAGCTCGGTTTCATGCAGATTGGCGATATTGTCGCTACCTTCATTCGCTTCGGCGGCGACGTGCTGCTCGGCTCCGTGATCCTGGTAATCGGCTTCTGGCTGGCCGGTTTGGTGTATGAAGCCATTGACCGCGCAGCAGGCCCCAATAGCCGTGGCCTGGCGCGTATCGCCCGCTTCGCCATCCTCGGCCTGGTGGTAGCCATGGGCCTACGCGCCATGGGCATCGCCGATGATATCGTCAACCTGGCATTCGGCCTAACCCTGGGCGCTATCGCGGTAGCCGTGGCGCTGTCCTTCGGCCTGGGTGGACGCGAAGCAGCTGGCAAGCTGATGGAACATTGGCTATCGAAATTCCGTCAGGATGATCAGCAGGATTGAAATAGACTGAAGAAGTAATACCCGTCCGGGAGAAAGCCGCTCAGCAATACTGGGCGGCTTTTTTTTGATATGCGCAGCATGAATACACTACCGCTGCCTACAATGTGGCTGATGAGTTTATGGCATGATCGCAGCACAGCAGCACTCACTCTCTCTACCACAAGGCGATCAGGCTAATGGCACATGTCCTTTTCCCAGATACACCTCGACAATTTCAAGATTGCTGCCTTGCGTTACACAATGTTCAAGGACAGGATTGACGCTTACCACAGCTTGATCAGCTTTGCGGGAACCGCAAACACAGAGCCATGAAAGTACAGGGATGCTTGCGGAAAAGTACATACTTTAATTGATCTCTCCATCGGGACTTGATTCAAGGTCTGGATCTTTACAAAACCTACCCCTAATCATCACAAACACTTCGTATGTGATTTTATCACTTTTTTATCTAGGATTTATTCCCGAATAATTTGCAATTTTCTTGCCAAATTTTGCAACCCTCTGCCCCAAAATTGGCTGTATACAACCAGGTTGGTTATATATAGCCAGCGTTGGTTGTATACAGCCAATATTTTGCGCATTTTTATGATGCAGTATCTCCAAATTCCTCAAAAAAATATTTCCAGATATCTCGTCTGATTCCTGTGCAATTCTGCCGGGATTAATCCATAAATTTCTTATGTTATGATTGCCCTCCATAAGGGGGGGTTAGGCCATCTGGTTCAGGGACGAGGGAGTGGCATGCAGGAGCAATCAGTTTCAGATTCCAAAGCAATCACTGTCAATGCAGTCGGACAGTTATATGTTGATCATCATCATTGGCTAGTATGCTGGCTACGTAAAAAACTGGGGGCTGTGCATCATGCCGATGACTTTGCGCACGACACCTTCCTGCGCATCCTCCTGGCACCCGACAGCAAAATCCTGCGTGAACCCAAAGCCTACCTGGCAGCCACTGCCACCAACCTGATGATTGATGCCGCCCGGCGCCGCAAACTGGAGCAGGCTTATCTTGAATCGCTGATGCTGATCAGCGAGGATCGCTACGAATTCTCCGCAGAACAATACCAGGAAGCCATCGAAACCCTGAACCTGCTGGCCAGCATGTTAGGCGGTTTGCCTGATAAACCCCGCCGGGCTTTTCTCATGAGCCAGTTCGAGGATTTATCCTATGTCGAGATTGCCGACAAACTGGGCGTTTCCGTCAGCATGGTCAAGCAATACCTCGCCAAGGTCATGGTGCATTGCTATACCTTGATGCACCGCATGCCTTGATCCATGTCCGCCCTACCCGCACAAAACCAGGCACAAGACGCAGCCGACGAACCAGAGCTGGAAGCCGTATTGCAGGCAGCCAACTGGTATGTCCAGCTACACGCGCCGGACTGCACGGAAGCCGAGCGGGCCGCCTTCACGGAATGGCTGGAACAGGATGCCTCCCACCGCATCGCCTATGAACGCATGGAACACATGTGGCGCGACCTGGACGAAGTCAGTCCCAAGCCCGCGCTCAATGCCCTGGAACAAGTACTAACCCCTGAGTTCAAGCCAGTGGGCCGCAAGCTCTCCGCCAAATCCCTGGCATTGGGCATCACCCTCGTGCTGGGCATCTGGCTCGGTTCCCAATCTGACACAGCCTCTTACCTGATGGCGGATTACACCACCGCAGTGGGTGAACAGCGTGTGATAGAACTGCCCGACCATAGCCGGATTACCCTCAATACCTATTCCGCTGTGGATATTGATTACTCCACTGCCGAACGCCGCATCAAACTGCTGCAAGGCGAAGTGTTGGTAGAAGTAGCAAAAGATGCCGCACGCCCCTTCATCGTGGTAACACGCCAGGGTACTGCCCGAGCGCTTGGCACCCAGTTTGTCGTCAGAAAAGAAACCGATGCCACCAGGGTAGGCGTCATTGAATCCGTAGTCGAGGCCTGCAAGGTCAAACGCATGTTCTCCACTGCCGCGCCTGAATGTGTCATCCTCCATGCCAACCAGGGAACCCGTATCGAAGATACCTATATTAGCCAGCCGCAAGATATAGATGCCAACGCCCTGACCGGCTGGGTGAACGGCACACTGGCAGTCGATAACCAATCCCTCGCAGACGTATTACTGGAACTGGAACGCTACCGCCATGGCCGTATCCACTTCAAGGAAGACGACATCGCACATCTGCACGTTTCCGGCGTATTCCCGCTCAATGATACCGACCGAGCACTGGAAATGCTGACCACCTACCTACCCGTCGATATCCAGTACTACACCCCATTACTTGCAGTAGTCAAACCACGGTAGCGTCAAGCAACCCGCCCAGCGATGAAAAAATTTTAATGCCCTGACTGTACTTTGCCTTGAGTTGTTCGTCTTGGTGAAGAACACAATAAAAATCAGGGAGGATTTCATGAACGGTCTGCATTTCAAGCCATCGCCAATCGCGGTCGCACTACACTGTGCATTGCTGCTGATGGCGGGCAAAGCACAATACACCATGGCAGCAGGAGACAGCGTAGTACTCACCGCTGACGCTGCCAGACAATATGAAATCCCACCCGGCACACTCACCCAATCCCTCAACCGCTTTGCCCAGCGCTCAGGCGTCGTGCTGGTGTTTGATCCAGCCCTGACACAAAGCGTAGACAGCAAAGGCCTGAACGGCAGTTACACAGTACAACAAGGGTTCGCAACCCTGCTAAAGGGCAGTGGCCTGGAAGTAGTCAGCGACCAGCATGGTGGCTTCTTTCTTGATAAAGCCGCACCAGTCAAAATGAAAGAAACCCTCCCAGGTGAGGAATCCTCCATCAACTTCGATGTCGACGCCATCGAAGTCCGCGCCAAGCGCTTCTATGAAATCGGGCCATTGGGCGGCACCGGCCTCACTAAAGAACAAATTCCCGGCAACGTCCAGACCCTCACAGCCCAGGATATTCAGGACGCACATGCCTTGAGCATGGCAGACCTGATGAATTCCAGACTGCAATCTGTGAATGTGAATGACTATCAGGGCAATCCATTCCAGATGGATATCACGTACCGTGGTTTTACCGCAGGCCCTCAGATTGGCACACCACAAGGCTTGTCCGTGTTTCTGGATGGCATCCGCGTCAATGAACCATTCGGCGATGTCATGAACTGGGACATGATCCCCATGAATGCACTTGCCAGCTTTGATGTATTCCCCGGTTCAAACCCTATTTTTGGTTTAGGCACACTGGGCGGTGCCCTCTCCATGAAAACCAAGGATGGTTTCAATAACACCAAAGTCAATGCAGAAGTATTGACAGGCTCCTTTGGCAGACGCCAGCTGCAAGCCGAAGGAGGATGGAATAACGGCACCGTGGCTGGCTTCGCTGCTGCCAACATCTTCCTGGAGGATGGTTGGAGAGATAACTCACCGAGCCGAGTGAATCAATTGTTCACTAAAGGCAGTTACCGTGGCGATAAACTCGATCTCAATCTTAGTGTCTTGGCTGTTTGGAATGATTTAACTGGCAACGGCATGTTGCCTAGCGAAATGTACGCTCAAGACAGAAGGAGTGTTTTCACCTCCCCCGATACCACCGACAACCGCCTCTGGCAATTCCAGTTGTCAGGCAGCTACTTCGTCAATGACAACTTCTCTATTACTGGACAGGTTTACAGAAGGAACAGTAAACGTAAGCAAAAAGGAGCAGATGTTTACACTGAATTTGAGAATCAAAAAGTACGGAGAAATCTTGCTGATGGCGAAGAATATACCTGTTTATTTAATAGTACCAATCAGTATGGATTGCCAAACTATTATATTGTAGAAGCTCCCAACGGCACATGGTCGTTAACTACTCCATTCGTGAGTAATGTTCGGCAGTATGGTATCGACTATGCTTTAGCTCAATTGCCAGCCGGCTCTTTTAATGCTGAGCTCCCAGCAGAGTTTGTAGCATTTGCCCAACATAAATTAAATTTCACAAAAAACTTTCAGCAGTCTGAATTATTTGCCCCTCAGGCTGGAGAAGGTGGTGAGTCGCTAGCACCTCCTCCTGCGACTGATTGGTCAAATGGACAGAACGAATATAACTATAGAGTAGAACAAAACCTGTCTCAGATAGCGCGAAATGGTTTCAATTTTGCACGCGCTTTGACAGTAGGATCTATGTTTTACTATTGGGTTCCAGATGCGGATGGTGGCACTGGCACCAAATACGTCATGATTATTGACCCTAATTCTGTAGTCAATGGTGATAAATGCCAGGGTGATGTCAATAATAATGGGCTGATTGTTGAAGATTCCAATGGTACTGCAACACTGGTTGATGGGGCAGCTTCTGGAGGTACGGGTGCCGGAGTCGTAGAGGGAACGCCTACTGCCGTCATGACCAATACCCAGATTGACCAAATTACTGATGGCGCTTCCATCCAACTCAACTGGAATTATGAAAAACATAAGTTCATGGTCGGTGCATCGGTAGATATGCCTTCAGCCACTTATAGAAGTGGGCAGATGTTGGGCTTGTTTGATGCTGAGCGCGATGGATATTTAGCGCCAGATCAAATACGCGATCAATATGCTGCGGCCAGCCAGGAAATCAGTAACAGTAATTTCTCTGGTCATCAGGTGACTAAGAGTATTTATGCCAGTGAAACCTGGACGCCTATTGAAACTCTGAGTATTACAGGTGCATTACGTTATAACGATACTAAGGGCAAGAACAAGATTGCTTCACGCACTTACGGTACGTATGTCTGGGACTTGGCACAGATGCAGGCTTTCCCTGATTATTACAATGTGTGTGTTAATGGGGTCTGCCCAACTACTGGGTATATCACTCCAGATGCATCTAATGTATTGAATGCGGCTGAGAAAGAGAAATTCAGCTATTACTCTCTGAACCCTTCACTGGGGGCTACCTGGCAGGTCACACCTGATATCAATATATATGGTAACGCAAGCCAAGGCACACGTGTTCCCTCAGTTGTTGAGTTAGGATGTGCCTTTGATAGAACTCCTGTACCAGTAAATCTGAACCCTGATGGATCTATAGAGTATGCCCCACGAAGCCTGGCAGAAAACCGCGCATGCTCCTTGCCAACCACTCTCTCCGGCGACCCCTATTTACCTCAAATCAAGGCAACCACCTTTGATTTAGGGATGCGCGGAAAACTCAACGACAATGTTGAGTGGAATTTGGGTGTATATCGCACTGATCTACGCGATGACATCTATATGATTGGTTATCCCGGTAATCGCAATTTCTTTGACACTATCGGTGATACACGTCGCCAAGGCATTGAGGCAGGTATTACAGCAGCATTCGAAAAGTGGCGTTTGCGACTGAACTATGCACTGACAGAAGCTACATTTCAATCTAATTTCTGGATGCCAGCCAATGATAATAGTAGCTCGGTAGAACAGGTATATGGTCAGAACTATAGCCGACTAATACAAGTAAAACCTGGTGATCGTATGCCAGGTGTTCCATTACACAACCTTAATGCAACCCTAAGTTATCAAGTAACTCCTAAATGGCAAATTGGACTTACAGCTGTTGCACACTCCTTTGCTTTTGTTCGTGGAAATGAAAATAACAAACACCGTACTGGGGAGGTTATTTATGACACGGTGGAGGATGGCTCTACCGGTCAGTTAATAAGTGTAGCTCGTCAAACAACAAATAATCCTGGCACAACCCCAGGATATATGACGCTGAACTTACAAACCAGTTATCGCTTAACCTCAGAATGGACTCTTGGCCTACGTGTTAACAACTTGTTGGACAAGGAATACTTCAGTGCAGGCCAATTGGGGAGAAATCCATTCTCGCCATCTATCAATGGAGCTATTGGTCCAGATGGTTACAACCATAATTCCAGTGATTGGCTCATGACAAATTTCCTGGCTCCTGGTGCACCACGAGCAGCTTGGGTCAGTCTGAGTTATTCCTTTGACCCAAGGAAATAAGTGAATGCCATTATCCAGGCTCATCATCTGTCTCAAACAATGGCTGCTGCACGAAAGCTGGATGATCGTGCTGCCTGCACTGTTCTTCCTGCTGCTGGCAGTTGAGTTGAGTCTGCTGATATCAGGGTTTTACTGGATGTAGGTTTCTCTCATGCCGGATGATGTCCGGCATGCATCCACTCCCTCTGCCGGGTTTATCCCGGCATTTTTTTGTCTTGGTTGCGGCTAGTTAAAACAGAACCGGATTCCGGCTCCAGGCCGGAGACAGTATCAGTAATCACCTATCACCTTACGGTAAACCTTGAATCAGGAACTGCAAGACAGCATGGAGCAGCCTGCCTTGTGTTTGGCCCATTCCGGCCTTAACTCTGCAAAGCGCTCCTTGCCCGGCTGTTCGTCATAAGGTCGCCGCAGGACTTCCAGCAGTTCTTCTATCATGCTGGTGTCTCCCTGGTCTGCCAGGTCTATGGCCTGCTGGGCGAGGTAGTTGCGTAATACATATCGCGGGTTGACCTTATTCATGCTGCTGGTGCGGGTAGCCGGGTCGCGTGCATCGGCCACGGTGGCGGTGGCATATTGGCTGAGCCATTGTTCAAACCTGGGCTTGAAGGTTTCCCACAGTGCAGGGCTGTAACTGGCGCTTTGCAGGTGCGCGAGATCGGGTTGGCTGGCTTCGATTGTGGCCAGTTTGCGGAAAAACTCTGTCATGTCGATATCGGCGTGATACATGAGGTCGAATACTTCGTTGATCAGGGGCTCGTATTCATCACGCCATGCACTGAAGCCGAATTTGGCTGCCAGGACCGCGGCCCATTCCCGGTTATAGGTTTGGTCGTACAGCATCAGGCCTTCATCGTAGATTTCTCGCTCTGGCTTGAGGCAATGCAATGCCTGGGCCAGGCGTTCCAGGTTCCAGCGGGCGATGTCAGGCTGGCGTCCGAAGCAGTAGCGGCGTCCGGCGGCATCGGTGGTGTTGGGTGTCCAGCCCGGGTCAAAGTTGTCGACCCAGCCATAGGGGCCGTAATCAATGGTGAGGCCAAGGATGGACATGTTGTCGGTATTCATGACGCCATGCACAAAGCCTACGCGCATCCATTGCGCGATCAGGCGCGCAGTGCGCACGCAGATGATGGCAAACCATTCGGCAAAACGCTCTTCTTCCGGGTAGTCCTTCAGCTCGGGGAAATCGCGGTCAATAGTGAAATCCACCAGTGTTTGCAGGGTTTGTTTGTCATCGCGCATGGCAAAAATCTCAAAATTGCCAAAGCGGATGAAGGATGGCGCAACACGGCAGACAATGGCGCCTTTTTCCATCTGGGGGTTGCCGTTGTAGAACATATCGCGGATGACGACATCGCCGGTCTGCACCAGGCTCAGTGCGCGCGTGGTTGGGATGCCGAGGTGATACATGGCCTCGCTGCAAAGGAATTCGCGCACGGAGGAACGCAATACGGCCCGTCCATCGGCCATGCGCGAATAAGGTGTGACACCTGCGCCCTTGAGCTGTAGCTCCCAGCGCTGCCCTTTGCTGTTGACCGCTTCACCGAGACTGATGGCGCGACCATCGCCAAGTTGCCCCGCCCAATTCCCGAACTGGTGCCCGCCATAACACATGGCATAAGGCTGCATCCCGGGGAGCAGGCTGTTGCCGGCCAGCGCATTGACCCAATCCGGGGAGGTAATGTCTTCCACACTCAGTTCCAGCGCTTCCAGCATTTCCCGCGAGTAAGCCAGCATCCTGGGCGCAGATACCGAGGTTGGCATGGCGTGCGACCAACAGGCATGGAATACCTGGCGCAGCTGGTTGGTGGTGTCTGGATCACCCGGCAGTTCCCGCAGGAATCGGTTATCGAAAGTCAGCATATTCAGCAATCGTGGATGGGTGGAAAAATGTTGTCCTCATGACAACGTGACAGAATCTGGCGCGGTATGTTCACCGCAGAGCGCAATTAAATCATGCGCATTTGTATAAAAAATAGGCAGGTTCAATTTCGCCTTATTGTAACAAACAGTTAGCATAGTCATGCCCATGCTGCCCACAAAGTTACCCACAGAAATTGTTGGGACTGGGGCATTATTCCTCACAGCGCCTTTTGGCGCATCCCTTGCGTTCGCCGCCGCTTTACCCGACACTGCACAGATGATTCCATTTTCCATTCTTGACCTCTGCCCTATCACTCAGGGCAGCACGCCAGCGCAATCATTCCGCAACTCCGTCAGTCTGGCCCGGCTTGCGGATGAGCTGGGCTATCATCGTTTCTGGCTTGCCGAACACCACAATATGCCCGGCATTGCCAGCGCGGCAACTTCTGTGGTCATCGGCCATATTGCCGGTCATACCAGCAGGATACGGGTTGGCGCAGGCGGCATCATGCTGCCCAACCATGCACCGCTGGCGATTGCGGAACAGTTTGGCACGCTGGAATCGCTCTACCCCGGACGTATAGACCTGGGACTGGGCCGTGCTCCGGGCAGCGATAGCATCGCCGCACGTGCGCTGCGCCGCAATCTCAATATCTATGCAGATGATTTCCCGGAGCTGGTAGCCGAGCTACGGCAATACTTTGCGCCAGCGCAAGCCGGACAGTCGCTACGAGCTGTGCCCGGCGCTGGCCTGGATATCCCGCTCTGGATATTGGGTTCCAGCCTCTATGGCGCACAATATGCCGCAGCCAATGGCCTGCCTTTCGCCTTTGCCGCCCACTTTGCGCCGACTTTCCTGTTGCAGGCTGTGGATATCTACCGGCGCAACTTTGTCCCGTCCGCGCAGCTGCAACAGCCCTATTTCATGCTTACGGTGAATATCCTAGCTGCGGAAACCAATGCTGAAGCCCGCTACTGGTTCACCTCGCAACAATTGGCTTTTGCCAATGTGCATCGAGGCAAGGCGGCGGAACTGCCACCGCCGGTCGAGCATATCGACGATTATATGGATGCTTCCACCCAGGCTGGCGTGGAGCGCATGCTGTCCTGCTCCCTGGTGGGCTCCCCTGACGTTGTG
Organism: Methylobacillus rhizosphaerae; assembly: GCF_900187985.1. Lineage (GTDB taxonomy): Bacteria > Pseudomonadota > Gammaproteobacteria > Burkholderiales > Methylophilaceae > Methylobacillus > Methylobacillus rhizosphaerae. Next base: position 56,115 of record NZ_FZOA01000002.1, on the reverse strand, counting down.
GAATCCGGGTTGCAAATGCTGCTGAATGACGTCAAGCCGGATGAGCTGATGGTGACCGGGCATGTGTTCGACCATGCGGTAAGACTGCAGTCATACCGGATTGTGGCGGATATTTACCAACGCCTGTCTGCTGAATGAACTATTGGCCCTGCTTGAGCTGGGACAACCGATCCAATAGACATCAGCCACCTCTGCGAGAGGCAGATATAAAAAACAGGCCATGCACATGCATGGCCTGCCATTATTCAGGTTAGTGCGCCCAATCTATATCGGCAGAGTCACACTGGGTCAATGACGGCTCATCGGCCTGCATGCAGGCTTACTACCTTATTCTCAGCACTAACCCCTGTATTCTAGCCTTGAAGCACAGCCTGCCGTTATCTCTTTTTGGTGTCGTCTGCGCTGTCGATCACGATGTCATTCTGCACTGACATCACTCCGCTCACGCTACGCGCCACAATAACGGCCTGGCTCACTTCCGCCTGGGATTTTGCCGTGCCGCTCAAATGTACTGCGCCCAGGTCATCGGACTGCACCTGGATATCAAACGGCTTGAGTGTGGAGTCGCGCTCCAGTGCTGACCTGACTTTTGAGCAAATCGTATTATCGCAATACCCCTTGGCCGCCTCATTCTCGGCATAGGCATGCAGAGGCAGGCAAACCATCAGCAGTAACACGGCATACTGGCAGAACTTCATGTATCCATCCTTCACTAACAAACTGCACTATGCTAGATATGTCCCGCCTTTTGATGCAATCATCCTCATTCCGAATACTGTGTAGGAATTTTTAACTTCATCACGAAATGACTTGCCAAAGTGCCATAAACGCCATGTAACATTAATGCTGTGAAACAGATGCAGGAAAGATTTTCGGTATGCCGTCGTTATACAACAGTCGTGAAGAACGTGTGCAGGATGTGGTCAAAGCCTATATGAATGAGCGCACCACCATCCGTCACTCCCTGACATTCGGCGGGCAGTTCCTTCCCCATAGCGAGAGCGAAAAAGAGCTGATGCGGGAAGAACGTGCCTGGGCATTGGCGCGGCTCGCCATTGACAAGATCATGCGGCTTCCCCACATTGCCATCAACCGCACGTCAGCAGCCTGACTCTCCCCTACTTCCAGCCAATAACCGCGACCACACAAGGCAAATGGCGCGGCCAGGCTATCGTCGCATGCGCGACCGGTGATAACGCTCCAGCATCTGCCTATCTTCGATATTCGAGAGCACGATGGAAATCACCATGCCAACGATAGCACCGAGCAAGGTATCAATCACCCGCTCGGGCACCATGGAAGCCCCGGCTGACGCAGGTGCGGCCAGATGGGTCATCAACAGTGCCATTGGGGTGACAAGCACTTGCCCTAACGCATAGTTAATGCCAATCACAACCTCGATCAGGAATTGCAGCAGCACCAGCACAATGATCAGCGGCCAGATCGAAGGTTGCTGCGCGAGCAGCAACCATGCCAGCATAGCGCCGACGATGGTTCCCAGCGTGCGCTGCAAGGCGCGGTGCATGTTGATGTGAAGATGGCTGCCCTGCATGACCGCCACTGCCCCCATCGCCGCCCAGGCCGGATACTGCAACCCGCAGGCATGGCTGAGAAAGACAACAATGAATGCCGCAAGCGCAACCCGTGCCGACATGAAGAGCAGATAGCTGACTGACTGATCTGGCACGGTGGGAAAAGGACGTTCTGCTGTCGGGAAATCGCGTAATTTTTCGCTGGCAACGCAGATCAACCAGGCAAACAAGGCAGCGGCGGCAGTCGCCAGCGTGCGCTCCATGACTTGTTCCAGGCTGAGCGTATCCGTGATGGAAGCTCCAACTGCGAAGATGAAAATCAACGGGCCAGGAGCGCCGAACTTGGCATTGAAACAGACTAGCAGGTAAAAACCGCAAGCAAAAGCCAGCAACGCTAGTTGAGCCGTCTGCGACCAGCCCAGCCAGGCTGTAGCCGACATGCTGAACACAGCAACGGTCTGCCAGAATACGCATTTCAGCACGATACCGGAACGGTGATACTGAGGCGCAAAGCGGCCGAAGAGCGCGACCAGAGAGCCCAAGGCGGCAAATCCCACAAGGTGAGACCATGGTGAGAGCTCTAACAGCGGCACGCAAACAGCAACGGCGATAGCCGCCTGCAACCCTGCAAGGGTTGCGTTGCGTAATGAAGGCTGTGCGCCAAGCTCCAGGCTTTCTCCAAAGCGATGCGGGTTCAGGAGGCGGAGCACCGTATCGAACCGGCTTGCAGACCTACCAGCCCGGCCCTTCCTTATTTTCCTTGGTTTATCGGCCATGTTGTTTCATCTTTCTATCGCTAGCTGTTGAGGTCAGCATCTCATTTTCGAATGCAGTGATCCGTTGATCAATGATATGAAAGGATTTCAGCATCGCACTAATCTCCGAGTCTGCAATATCCGCCAACAGCATCTGCTCTCCCTTGCTCAGTTCACGCCGGATTTCAGCCACGCGCTGCTCACCTTCAGGCGTCATGTATACCAGACGGGCACGCCCATCGGATTCGCTGCTGCGCCTCTCGATCAGCCCCTGGCGTTCGAGAATATCAAGTACCCGAACCAGGCTGGAGTCATTCACCCCCACCAGCAATGCCAGGTCTTTCTGCGTCATGCCACCCCCAGTTTCACTGAGATGAATCAACGGCGACCAGGTTGCATCAGTGAGCCCGGCATTTGCCAGATGCACCTCAAGCACAGCACGCCAGCGCCGGGCAAGCAGAGAAAAATGGATACCGAAACGTGAGCGGGAAGAAGAATTAATGTCCATGTATAGAATTTAAACTAATTTGATTTGCAAATCAAATTAGTTTAACCAGACTACCCAATCAAGTATCCATTTTCAGCCCCATGGCTCATCCATAATCAAGTCATGGAAAGTCTCCCACCAAGGCTGCCTGCGCCCACAAAAAAAGAGAGCAAAGCTCTCTTTTTTATTCCCTTCTAAAGTGTAGAGTTCTCACAGGCAGGCCATGATATCCCTACACTTCAACATATCACTACCTCAAGCTGGCAGCGGCACCAGGGGGTTGCCGTACATCGGGTCGTCCGGTTTTGAGGCCAGGGCTTTCTGCAAGTCGATACCCAGTGCCTTGGCCACGCCTGCGCCATAGGCTGGATCGGCGGCGTGGCAGTTGCGGATGTGGCGGAACTTGATAAATTCCGGCGCATCACCCATGGCACGACCAGTATTGCCGAACAGCGCTTCCTGCTGCGCCGGTGTCATCAACTGGAACAGCTTGCGCGGCTGCTCAAAGTAGTTGGCGTCATCCTGGTGATAGGACCAGAACTGGGCATCACCATTGATCTTCAAGGGCGGTTCGGCAAACTCAGGCTGGCCCTGCCATTGTCCAAAGCTGTTGGGCTCGTAATGCGGTGCGCTACCGTAGTTGCCGTCTACCCGCCCCTGTCCGTCACGGTGGTTGCTGTGCACAGGACAGCGCGCCTGGTTCACTGGAATCTGTTGGTAGTTGGTACCCAAACGGTAACGCTGCGCATCGGCGTAGTTAAACAGACGTGCTTGCAGCATGCGGTCAGGGCTGGCGCCGATACCAGGCACCAGGTTGCTCGGTGCGAAGGCGACCTGCTCAACATCGGCGAAGAAATTCTCGGGATTCTTGTTGAGTTCGAACTCGCCGACTTCAATCAACGGATAGTCGCCCTTGTACCAGACCTTGGTCAGGTCGAAAGGATGCAGGCTGTATTTCTCGGCGTCAGTCTCAGGCATGACCTGGACGTACATCGTCCACTTGGGGAAGTCGCCACGCTCAATCGCTTCATACAGGTCGCGCTGATGGCTTTCGCGATCGTTTCCGACCAGCTCCGCGGCTTCGGCATCAGTCAGGTTCTTGATGCCTTGTTGGGTGCGGAAGTGCATTTTCACCCAGAAGCGTTCACCGTCTGCATTCCAGAAACTGTAGGTGTGTGAAGAAAAACCATGCATGTGGCGATAGCTGGCGGGGATACCGCGGTCGCTCATGACGACAGTAACCTGATGCAATGCCTCGGGCAGCAGCGTCCAGTAATCCCAGTTATTGGTGGCGCTACGCAGGTTGGTATGCGGGTCACGTTTGACAGCCTTGTTCAGGTCAGGGAACTGGCGCGGATCGCGGATGAAGAACACAGGTGTGTTATTTCCCACCATGTCCCAGTTACCCTCTTCTGTGTAGAACTTGAGGGCGAAACCACGGATATCGCGTTCGGCGTCAGCAGCACCACGTTCGCCAGCTACGGTCGTGAAACGGGCAAACATTTCGGTTTGTTTGCCGATTTCGCTGAAAATCCTGGCGCGTGTGTACTTGGTAATGTCCTTGGTAACCGTGAAAGTGCCAAAGGCACCGGAGCCTTTGGCGTGCATACGGCGCTCAGGAATGACCTCACGCACGAAATTGGCAAGTTTCTCGTTCAGCCATACATCTTGGGATAGTAAGGGGCCACGTGGGCCAGCGGTCAGGCTGTCGCGGTTGGTCACAACCGGAGCGCCGAAATCGGTCGTCAGGTGGGTCACTGGACACTTCTTGGCATCGTTGTTCATGGCAGCTCCTACTGATACAAATTGATTAAAAGAACCCATTTTTTAATTAGGGTATCTGGATATTAATACAATTAATTGCCGAACAAAAATTAATAGTTTCTACGGATGCGATAAATAATTCTTATTATGTTTTGTGGTAATGATTTCATCATTGCCCCCCCTGTTTCAGATCAGCGATTTATCGCGTGCCATTGAACCAGGGATGAATGTTTTTTGCTTTACCCGGCACAGGCTGATAGAACATCAAACTTGGAAATATAGTAGCCAGCAGCGGTGCTGTATGCGTGATTGGCATTCTGACAATTCTGGGAAGGGCCTGGATAGGAGAAAACAAAAAGGCCCAAACCGAAGTCTGGGCCTTGATGGAATTTTGGAGCGGGAAACGAGTCTCGAACTCGCGACCTCAACCTTGGCAAGGTTGCGCTCTACCAACTGAGCTATTCCCGCGTTGCTTCACAGCAAAATCATTTTCTGGAGGCGCGAGCCGGAGTCGAACCGGCCTAAACGGCTTTGCAGGCCGCGGCATAACCGCTTTGCTATCGCGCCATAATCAGCATCAGATGCAACATCTGATAAAACAAGAAAAACCTGCTTACTGTTTTCCTCTTTAAATCCTGGAGCGGGAAACGAGTCTCGAACTCGCGACCTCAACCTTGGCAAGGTTGCGCTCTACCAACTGAGCTATTCCCGCATCGAAAGAAGGCGCCATTCTAAGGATTTTAAGAATTGTGTCAAGCGTATTTTGCAACAATCACCCTGCCTTCATGCGTGGCCACGCGGCTTTCAAGTAATAAGCCATTGACAGTAATGTCAAAAATGCCGCGATGTAAATCAGCACTTCGCCAAGAAAATTGATACGCAATGATCCAATCGGATCGTGATACAGCAGGAGCAGGATGGCAGCCATTTGTGCCGCTGTCTTGATCTTGCCGATATTCGCCACTGCAACGCTGCCACGCTCCCCTACTCCAGCCATCCATTCGCGCAATGCGCTGATGGCAATTTCACGTCCGATGATGATCAGTGCAACCACTGCACCTACGCGATCCAGCTCTATCAGCAGTATCAATGCCGCTGCCACCATGAGTTTGTCTGCCACGGGATCAAGGAAAGCGCCAAAAGCGGAAGTCTGGTTGAGCACGCGTGCAAGGTATCCATCAAACCAGTCAGTAATAGCGGCAAAGGCAAAAATAAACGTAGCCAGTACATTTTTGTCATGGATGGGCAAGCTGCTTGCCGGAAAATAAAAAATACCCACAAAGATCGGGATGCATACTATCCGCATCAGGGTCAGGCTGTTGGGAACATTCCAGAACATCAGTGCAACTCCTCATAAATTTTCTGTGCCAGCGCCTGGCTGATGCCATCCACTTGCGCAATTTCGTCCACGCTAGCATTTTTCACGCCATCCAGGCCGCCGAACCGGGTCAACAGGCTCTTGCGTCGCTTGGCCCCTATCCCGCTGATATCTTCCAGGCTTGAATGCATGCGCGCCTTGCCACGCTTGGCACGATGCCCTGTAATGGCGAACCGATGAGCCTCATCCCGTATTTGTTGCAACAAATGCAGCCCCGGATGATCCTTATTCAATCCTACCGGCGTGTCGCGCTCGGGGAAAAACATCTGCTCCAACCCTGGCTTGCGCTCCTCGCCCTTGGCGATCCCGACCAGTTGGATATCTGCCAGGCCGACTTCGCTCATGACTTCTACCGCCACACCCAACTGACCTTTCCCGCCATCAATGAAGATCAGGTCAGGACGTTTACCCTCACCTGCCGCGACCTTGCGATAGCGGCGCGTCAATGCATCTCGCATGGCAGCATAATCATCGCCCGGGGTAATGCCGGTGATATTGTACCGTCGATATTCGGAATTCTGCATATTGCCTTTATCAAAGACCACACAGGAAGCCACTGTCGCCTCGCCCATGGTATGGCTGATATCGAAGCATTCAATACGCTCGGTGCTTTCCGACAGGGCCAGCGCTTCCCGCAACGCGGTCAGGCGAGCCTGTTGATTGGCCTGCTGGGCAACACGCTGGGACAGGGCCAGCTCGGCATTGGTCTGGGCCATCTTGAGCCAGACGCGCTTATCGCCGATCGGATTGGTATTGAGTTTGATCTTTCTACCCGCCTGCTCCGAGAACACTTCTTCCAGGGCTGCAGTTTCCAGCGCCGCGCCGACAACCAGCAAAGGGGGAATGGCACCTGTCATATAGTGCTGTTCGAGAAAGGCTTCTACCGTAGTTTCCAGATCAGCGCCATCCGCATTGCGGGGGAAGAAGCTCTTGTCACCCAGATGATGACCCCCACGAATCATGACCAGGTTGACGCACCATTGCCCTTGCAGTTCGACGCAGGCAATCACATCGGCATCGCTGACGCTGAAATCACTGACAAACTGCTTGGCCTGCACCTGGTGCAGGCTCTGGATGCGGTCACGATACACGGCAGCCATTTCGTATTCCATTTGCTCTGCCGCTTCGTTCATCTTGATACCCAGCTCATCCATCACCTGCTGCTCCTTGCCCTGCAGGAACAAGGTAGCGTGCATCACGTCGCTGCGGTAATCCTCTTCGGAAATGAGTCCGACGCAAGGAGCCGTGCAGCGCTCGATCTGGTGCAACAGGCAAGGCCTTGAACGATTGGAAAACACGGTATTCTCGCAAGTACGCAAGCGGAATACTTTCTGCAGAAGCTGGATGCTCTCACGCACCGCCACGGCATTGGGGAATGGGCCAAAATAGCTACTGCCCTTACGTTGCGCTCCGCGGTGGAAAGCAAGGCGGGGGAAATCATCTCCGCTCAAACTGATGTAAGGGTAGGATTTATCGTCGCGGAACAACACGTTATACCGCGGCATGAAACTTTTGATCAGGTTGTTTTCCAGCAACAGGGCTTCTGCTTCAGAGCGCGTTACTGTGGTTTCAATACGGGTGATGTTGGACACCATCATGCGCGTACGCGGGCTGGGCAGGTTTTTCTGGAAATAGGAAGACACCCGCTTCTTGAGATCGCGCGCCTTGCCTACATAAATGACTTCATCCCGCTCATTGATCATGCGATACACGCCCGGCAAGTTGGGCAGGTTCTTCAATACCGGTTTGGGGTCGAATGCATCCGGCTTTGGGGCGACAGGTGAATCAGTTTTGCTCAATTGCAGTTACTTGTATTAATCACTGTCCAGCAGATCGCCTGCCACCGCCCAGTTCTCACCTTTCACCTCTTCAAAGGTAATGTAGGTATAGGACTTGGGCTTGTTGGCAATGCGTTCCAGCGTGTCGGTAACCTCTGCAGCGATCTTGGCTTTCTGCTCCCTGGTCAGTGATCCGGCAACCTTGATATTGACGTATGGCATGATGTTCTCCTGATGATGAATATGGAAGACAGGATATCAGTGTGTATGCGGATGGTCATGGTCGTGATCATCGCACTCATGGTGAGGCTCACTGGCTTCCTTACCGGTCAGCCAGCATCCTGCCGCTCCTGAAGTCAATGCATCCACTGTTTCCGGCTGCAACGTGACATGCCCGATATTGAAACGCTCATGCAGCATATGGCGCAAATCGCTCAGCACAGGATGCCAGTCCCGCATATCTTCCAGCACCACATGGGCAGAAAGTGCTGTCTTTTCCGAGGATAATGCCCAGATATGCAGATGATGAATCTCCCGTACCTTGGCGGTGGCAGTCAGGGCATGCTCGACTGCCTGGATATCGATATGCCGCGGCACACCTTCCATCAGCACGTGCAATACCTCATTCAGCAAGCGCAATGTCGATATCAGGATCAATACCGCAATGAAAATCGACAGTATCGGGTCAATCGGCATCCAGCCTGTAAAGTAAATCACGGCACCAGCCACCACTGCAGCAACTGATCCAAGCAGGTCGCCCAGGACATGCAGCAATGCTGCCCGGCTGTTCAGGCTATGGTGTCCGGAATGCAGCATCCAGGCCACGACAATATTGATCAGCATGCCGATGAATGCGATCAGCATGACCTCTCCACCTTGTACAGGTTGTGGTTCTACCAGCCGATGCACGGCCTCGTAAGCAATACCGGCAATGACAGCCAGCATCAGCAGGGAGTTGACCAGGGCAACAATCACCTCGGCGCGCACCAGCCCAAAATTATGTTTCCGGGTTGCTGGCTTACGCGCTACCCAGCTGCCCAGCCAGGCCAAGGCAAGCGCCAGCGCATCGGATACCATGTGCCCGGCATCACCCAACAATGCCAGCGACCCGGTCCACCAGCCGCCAATGGCTTCGACCACGGCAAACCCTGCAATCAGGATTAAGGGTAGAAGCAATGACGGCGCTTTGCCGTCGTGGTCGTGATGATGGTGGTGATGTTGATGAGTTCCCATAGGGTTGTAATGCTAGCAGGCATAAGCCCAATAAAAAAGCGGCACAGACAAATTCCTGTCAAAGCACCGCAGCTGTCATCCCATCCTTTATAATATCGCCCAATCTTTAACCCCATGCTCCCATGCTAAGCTATCGTCACGCATTCCATGCAGGCAACCATGCCGATGTCCTCAAGCACTTTGTGTTGCAACAAGTGCTTGCCTATAGCAACCAAAAGGACAAACCCTACTGGTATATCGACACGCATGCCGGGGCTGGCATGTATGCGCTGGATCATGGCTACGCCGTGCAGAATGCGGAGTTCGAGCAAGGAATCGCGCGCTTATGGAATGCTCAGGATATGCCGCAGCCACTGGTTGAGTTTGTGCAACTCATACGCGGCAATCATCCAGATGCAACACCCAGGCGCTATCCTGGCTCACCCAGCGTTGCACAGGCCCTGTTGCGCACTGATGACAGAATGCGCCTGTTTGAATTACATTCCAGTGATTTCAAGCTGCTAGCTCGGCATTTCCAGTCTGCGGGACGCAAGGTTTTGCTGGCGCAGGAAGATGGGTTTTCCGGGCTGAAATCATTGCTGCCCCCTCCTCCGCGCCGGGCAGTCGTGCTGATAGACCCACCTTATGAAGAAAAACGGGATTACCAGCGCGTGGTCGACGCATTAAAAGACAGCCTGCAACGCTTTGCCACAGGCACTTACCTATTATGGTATCCATTGCTGCAACGCCCGGAAATCAGTGTCATGCAGGAAAAGCTGCTCAAACTGGGAGCACCTAGCTGGCTGCATGTTACCCTGAGTGTCCATGCACCTGCTGCGGATGGCTTTGGCATGCACGGCAGTGGCATGTTTGTCATCAATCCCCCCTGGACACTACCCAAGACACTTGAACAGGCAGTACCTTACCTCGTCGACGTGCTGGGCCTGGATCAGGGCGCGCAATATTCGCTGGAACATCATATTCCCTGAACATTGCTCAGGCACACTTACTTTTCGTCTATCCCAATCTAGTAAAAAAGGAAACTGAATGGAATCTCCCCGCAATAGCAAGATGAGCCCGCTGAGTGCCATCCTGTTCGGCAGCCGCTGGCTGCAACTGCCGCTTTACCTGGGCCTGATTGTGGCACAGCTGGTCTATGTCATCCATTTCATGGTGGAGCTGACACACCTGATTGCACGCCTGCCTCACCTGAATGAAGCCGACATCATGCTCATGGTACTGGGCCTGATTGATGTGGTGATGATTTCCAACCTGCTGATCATGGTCATTGTCGGCGGTTATGAAACCTTTGTTTCCCGTCTCAACTTGAATGGTCACCCGGACGAGCCGGACTGGCTTTCCCACGTCAATGCCAACCTGCTCAAGGTCAAGCTGGCAATGTCCATCATTGGAATTTCCTCGATCCACCTCCTCAAGACGTTCATCAATGTGGAGAACCTGGATGACAAAACCCTGATCTGGCAGACCGTGATCCATATGGCATTCATTGCTTCTGCCGTTTCCATCGCCTGGATAGATCGCATCATGGCGCATCCTGACGCGCAGAAACACTGATGTAACGGCCATACCGGCAGCAGCTCTCAGCTGCTGCCTATCCGCACTCAATGACCGTAGCGCAATTCAAATAGCTGGTACAACCACATTCCTGCCACCATGGCGATAACGAATATCGCACTACTGATACCGCCAACTCCCAGGCTTGCCACTGCTGGGCCTGGACAATAACCCACCAGCCCCCAGCCAATCCCGAACAATGCTGCACCGCCTATCAGCCTGGTATCAAGCTGCCTGTTTTTCGGTATCTGCATCTCCTGCCTGAGTACGCTACGCTCTTTAGCACGCATGATATAAAAACCAACTGCAGCCACCGGGATCGCTCCCAGCATGACAAACGCCAGTGAAGGATCCCACACCCCAGTGATATCCAGAAAAGCCAGTACTTTCCCCGGATTGATCATGCCCGAGAGAACCAGCCCGGCTCCGAACAATAGTCCCGCAATCAATGCCGTCACCAATGGCACCCATTGTTGCCTATCCTCCATGGCGCACCCACACCGTCAGCATGGCAGCCGCCATGAAAATCAGGGTAGCCACGATTGAGCGCAACGACAGCCTTGCAATACCGCACACACCGTGTCCACTGGTACAACCATTCCCCAGCCGGGTACCAAAACCGACCAGCAGCCCGGCACTGATCAATAATGGTATTTCGCTCGTCACTTCCATCTCTGGCAATTGCCAGAAAACTGCATACGCAACAGGTGCAAGCAACATGCCGAACAGGAAGGCAACACGCCAGGTGCTCGCCCGGCCTGTCCGACGCAGGCTTCCCGCAACAATACCGCTGATCCCTGCCACCTTGCCATTTGCCACGACCAATATTAAAGCCGCCAGCCCAATCAATGCTCCGCCAGCCAACGAGGCCAGTGGCGTTGCATGTTCCCAATCAATCATCATGACGCTATATCTCCTCTCCATTCTGCTGTTTGCCGGAAAACAGTTTACGCAGCCAGTCATCCAGTAAGGCTTTTTCATGTCGCATGGCATCTGTCGCATCGGGCCGTGCATTGAAGAGATAAGTCAGGTTGCTTAACCTGGCCTCGCCCTGTTTCAGCACCATTCCCTGCGCATCGCGCAATTCATAATGCAGCGTGATACGTGGCGGATAGATATCACGCACTATACGAAGATCAGGATTGAGCGGCATCACCCATGGTTCAAAGCCACCAGCCATATCAATGTCACTGACATCCACCTTGAGTTGCTGGCCCGGCGCCAGATAAGTGGCCGCTTTTTTCACGAAATACTGCTGCAGCTGATCCAGATACCGACTATCCGGCGGGCCGTCATGCGTCCTGGAAATATCAGTGAATTTTTCAGGCGCGATATATTGCAACGTCACCCTTGGACTGACTTTTTCTGCCGCCTGTGCCGCGTTCAGGTACATCCCCAGGCACACGAGAAGGAAACCATATCGCATATCAAAACCTTTTGATGTTAATGATGAAATAGCATTCCCTCTGCCGCAGAACTCTCTATTGCCTTACATCCGTCCCAACACTCACATCTTCCCGGTTCAAGCTGCAGAAAGCAAACAAGCCGCATAATGCGGCTTGCTGGTTTCACTTTTCAATCGCTTCCGATCAGCTTGCAACCTCTGAAATCGGAATGATCTTCCTGACGTATTCAGGCATCTGGTCAAAATTCAGGTATTTGTAGATGCTATCCGCATTCTTGCTCAGCTTGTCACCTACCGTATCCAGATACTCTTCCTGAGTCGGGATGCGTCCCAAACGCGCACATACCGCTGCCAATTCGGCAGAGCCAAGATAAACGCGTGCATCCTTGCCCATGCGGTTATCAAAGTTACGCGTAGAGGTCGAAAACACCGTCGCCTTATCCGCTACCCGCGCCTGGTTACCCATGCACAATGAGCAGCCCGGCACTTCGGTACGTGCGCCAGCCACGCCAAATACAGAATACACACCTTCATCACGCAGCTGGCTTTCATCCATACGAGTCGGCGGCGCAATCCACAGACGCGTTGGAATGCCACCAGCGCCTTCCAGCACCTTGGCTGCAGCGCGGTAATGGCCAATGTTGGTCATGCAGCTGCCGATAAAGACTTCGTCGATCTTGTCGCCAACCACGGCGGACAGCGGCTTGATGTCGTCCGGGTCGTTCGGGCAGGCCACCAAGGGCTCCTTGACTTCATTAAGGTCGATCTCAAGCACATAGGCATATTCCGCATCTGCGTCAGGTTGCAGCAATTGCGGATCAGCCAGCCAGGCTTCCATGGATTCGATACGGCGTTGCAAGGTGCGTGCATCCTCATAGCCGTTATCTATCATGTTTTGCATCAACACGATGTTGGACTTGAGGAATTCGATCACTGGCTCCTTGTTCAGGTGCACAGTACAGCCGTTGGCAGAGCGCTCTGCCGAGGCATCAGCAAACTCGAATGCCTGCTCTACCTTTAGGTCAGGCAGACCTTCAATTTCCAGAATGCGGCCATTAAAGATGTTTTTCTTGCCCTGTTTGCCCACCGTCAGCTCACCCTTCTGGATGGCAGCGTAAGGAATGGCATTCACCAAGTCGCGCAGCGTGATGCCAGGCTGCATTTCACCCTTGAAACGCACAAGTACGGATTCCGGCATATCCAGCGGCATCGCTCCCATGGCAGCCGCAAACGCCACCAGCCCGGAACCTGCCGGGAAGGAAATGCCGATCGGGAAACGGGTATGGGAGTCGCCGCCAGTACCTACAGTATCCGGCAGGATCAGGCGGTTGAGCCAGGAATGGATCACGCCATCACCGGGACGCAGGCTGACGCCGCCACGGCTGGAAATGAACTCTGGCAAGGAATGCTGCAACTTGATGTCGACCGGCTTGGGATAAGCAGCTGTATGACAGAAGCTCTGCATGACCAGATCAGAGGAAAAGCCCAAACAGGCCAGCTCCTTGAGTTCATCCCGTGTCATGGCACCGGTTGTATCCTGCGAGCCGACAGTAGTAATCTTGGGTTCGCAATACGTGCCAGGACGCACACCCACACCTTCAGGCAGGCCACAGGCACGCCCGACCATTTTCTGGGCCAGGGTATAGCCCTTGCCGGTATCTTCTGGTGCAATCGGCTTGATGAACAGGTCAGAAGCCGGCAGGCCCAGCAGCTGACGTGCATTGCTGGTCAGGCCGCGGCCCACGATCAGGGGAATACGACCACCCGCGCGGACTTCGTCCGGCATGGTCAACGGCGCAAGATCAAATCTGGCGATTTCAGCACCTTGTTCATTGAGCACTTTGCCATCGTAAGGGCGCACAGTAATCACATCACCAGTCTGCATGGCGCTCACATCGCACTGGATGGGCAAGGCGCCGGAGTCTTCTGCCGTGTTGAAGAAAATAGGGGCAATCTTGCCACCCAGCACCACACCCGCAGTACGTTTGTTCGGAATGTAGGGAATATCATTGCCCATGTGCCACTGTACAGAGTTGATCGCAGACTTACGTGAAGAACCCGTGCCCACCACATCACCGACGTAAGCCAGTGGCAAGCCCTTCTGCTTCAGGGTTTCTATGGTATCAAGGCCATCTGGCATTTTATTGATCAGCATGGCCTTGGCATGCAATGGAATATCAGGGCGTGACCAGGCTTCCTGTGCCGGTGACAGGTCATCTGTATTGGTTTCACCATCCACCTTGAACACCACCAGGCGGATCTCTTCCGACAATGCTGCACGGCTGGTAAACCATTCACCTGCTGCCCAAGACTCAATCAGCGTTCTGGCATGCGTATTGCCTGCTTTCATTTTTTCGGCCACGTCATGGAATGCATCAAACATGAGAATGGTATGAGACAGCGCCTTGACTACCTGGGGTGCCAGTGGCGTATCCAGCAATGCCACCAATGCCTGCACATTGTAGCCACCCAGCATGGTGCCCAGCAGCTTGACTGCATGCTCCGGACTGATCAACGCAGAAGTGGCTTCTCCCTTGGCAATATCCGCCAGGAAAGCTGCCTTGACGTAAGCTGCCTGATCCACCCCGGCTGGAATACGGTTTTCCAGCAAATCGACTAGCTCCTGCTCGTCTCCTGCAGGTGGATTTTTCAACAACTCCACCAGGGCTGCCGTCTGCTCCGCATCAAGCGGCAAAGGCGGCAAACCGGCAGCAGCACGTTCTTCTACATGTTTTCGATAAGCAATTAGCATGGTTTTCTATTAATTCCTGATAACGTGAGACGGCAAAACATCCTGATATTCAGGTCTGATTCCCAACAGGCGTTCAGGCAGCATCAACACTCACTGCCAAAATACGTTTTGCACGACATGAATAGGGCAATTATACAGCTTTGCAGCCTGCTTATAAAACGCCAACCGTTTTCAACATGCAATGAACGTGCCTGTTTTTACAGTCTTTTTACGCAAATGAATCTTGTTTGCATAAAAACCGACCCTGTCACGAAATATTCATAGTTACCAGATCATCATGTAACACCATCACACTTGCCTAATCTGCATTAAAATAATGCGGCCTACCTGCAGGCACAATGGTGCATGACACCTTAGGCGTGCACCTGTTCAGCGCAATATCGTATGGTTTGCATTATTGGGAGCAAGTCATAGCAATCCGAGATTTTGTCAATCGCAGATGTCAGGTAAAATCACGTTTTTCCAACGCGGATCGTAACTGCCCGACCTAGATACAGTCACGCGCATCCGCATTTACACCATGCAAAAAGGTTTACTGATGGAGCTTACCCCCCTCAACGCACTTTCTCCCCTTGATGGTCGCTATCAATCCAAGCTGGATCCGCTGCGTCCCTATTTCAGTGAATATGCGCTGATTCGCTTCCGTGCATTGATTGAAGTTGAATGGCTCAAGGCGCTCTCTGCTGAAAAAAACCTTGAGGAAATTGCACCATTCAGTGCATCCACCATCAAGGAGCTGGATAAAGTCATTGCAGCATTTGGCGAGACAGAAGCGTTGCAGGTCAAAGCTATCGAATCCAGAACCAACCATGATGTGAAAGCCCTGGAATACTGGCTCAAGGAACATTTCGACGGTAATCATGAAATCCGCGAAGTCAGCGAATTCATTCATTTTGCCTGCACATCTGAAGATATCAACAATCTCTCACACGCCCTGATGCTCAAGCATGCGCGTGATGAGGTGATCGTGCCTGCCGTTGATAAGATCATTGCCCGCCTCACCGAGCTGGCGCATGAACTGGCAGAGGTTCCCATGCTGTCACGCACGCACGGGCAGACCGCCTCCCCCACCACACTGGGCAAGGAACTCGCCAATGTAGTGTATCGCCTGCGCCGCCAGCGTGAACAATTGGCAAAGAATGAAATCCTCGGCAAGATCAATGGCGCAGTTGGCAACTTCAATGCCCACTTGTCAGCTTACCCGGAATTCGACTGGGAAAACTTTGCCCGCGCCTTTGTGGAAAGCCTGGGTCTGACCTACAACCCTTACACCATCCAGATCGAGCCCCACGATTACATGGCAGAACTGTATGATGCCGTTGCACGCATCAACACTATCCTGATCGACATCGACCGCGATATCTGGGGTTATATTTCCCAGGGTTACTTCAAGCAGAAGGTGAAAGAAGGCGAAGTCGGCTCCTCCACCATGCCGCATAAGGTCAACCCGATCGACTTCGAGAATTCCGAAGGCAACCTGGGGCTGGCCAATGCCGTGCTGCGCCACCTGGCAGAAAAGTTGCCGGTTTCCCGCTGGCAGCGTGACCTGACTGATTCCACCGTGTTGCGCAACATGGGTGTTGCGCTGGGCTATGCCCTGCTGGGCTATGACTCCTGTCTCAAGGGCCTGAACAAGCTGGAAGTCAACCTGCAGCGCCTGGCAGAAGACCTGAACAACAACTGGGAAGTATTGGCCGAGCCGATCCAGACTGTCATGCGTCGCTATGGTGTGCCCAATCCTTATGAGCAGCTCAAGGCCCTGACACGCGGCAAGGGCGGCATCAACAAGGAATCACTGCATGCCTTCATCCAGGAGCTCAAGATTCCGGAAGAAGCCAAACAAGCCTTGTTGCAGCTGACTCCAGCCACTTACACGGGAAAAGCTGGCGCACTAGCGAAATCCATTTAAAAAATTTTGATTCCCTTGTGCCTTTGCGTCTATTTCCCGCCCAGGCTAACCTAGCCACGATCCAGGCCATCAACGCATATTTTCTTGCGTTCGTGGCCTGGCTGTTGCTGGCGATCCCAACTGCTCATGCAGCAGACAACCGGTACAGTGTCGACATATCCGCCCCCTCTTCTGTCGACGATATGCTGGAAAAACACCTTGAAATCAGGCGCTGGCTCAACAGTCCGCGCATGAACACTGCAGAATGGCACCGCCTGCTGCAGGCAACACCGCGCAATATCGAGGACCTACTCACCACTGAAGGCTATTTTTCTCCCCGCATAGAACAATCCGTGGAAAACGACAGGGAGGGCAATATCACCAAACGCCGGGCAACATTCACGATTGACCCAGGCGAACCAGCCACCATCCAGGATATTGATATCCGCTTCAGCGGCGCCATTACCTCACAAGCTGCCAGCGAACAACCTGACATCGCGCATCTGCTTGAAAGCTGGTCATTGAAGCAGGGAATGCGCTTCAGCCAGGATCGCTGGGACAGCGCCAAACGCGGACTACTTAGCGGGTTGGTGCTGAACCGCTACCCGAATGCAAAAATCACCAGCAGCAAGGCGGTAGTCGATGCTGCCAATAATCAGGTAAAACTGTCCGTGGAAATCGACAGTGGTGCACCATTCCGCTTTGGTGGCTTGGAAATCAATGGCTTGCAGCGCTACCCCCCCGATCTGGTCGAGAATATCAACCCCATCAAGCCCGGGGAGACATACAGCCAGGCCCGCTTATTGTTTTTCCAGTCTGAATTGCAGGCCAGCGGCTATTTCAGTAATGTCGAAGTAACATCGCGTACCGATGATGCTGATCCGGATGCAGCACCCATTATTGTCAATGTGACAGAACTGCAATCCATACAGGTCGGGATCGGGGTCGGTGCCAGTACCAATACAGGTGCCCGCACAACGCTGACTTACCAGGATCTCAATCTGTTCAATCGCGGATGGCGCTTCACTAACACGTTCAAACTGGAACAAAAGGCACAGTCCCTGTCGTCACTGATCCGCCTGCCGACAGACAGCAATGGTTTTCGCGACAGCTTCAATGCCGACCTCAAGCGTATTGATGTGGAAGGCCAGATCACCTCGACCCTGAGCACCGGTGTCAAGCGCGCCTGGGGCCCGCGCAGTTTTGAACAAACCGTGGGAGCCGGTTACCTGCTGGAACATGTCGCAGTTGATGGCAGTGAGTCGCAGAACAATTATGCTGCGACACTCTCTTACGGTATTACCCTGCGCCGCACCGACAATGAGCTGAACCCGACACGTGGTTATTTATTCAATGCAGTATTTACCGGGGCACCACTGGATGTCATGGCCCGTGGCCAGTTCTTGCAAAGTTATGCCAAGACCCAGGCCTATTACCCCATCACACGCAGCACCCAGCTCATTACCCGGCTGGAAGTCGGCGCTGTCAGCGGTGCCAACAATGCCCCGGCCACTTACCTGTTCCGTGCCGGTGGCGACCAATCCGTGCGCGGCTACGCCTATCAGAGCCTGGGGATCGCAGACGGCGATGCCGTCGTAGGCGGTCGCTACCTCGTCACTGGTAGTATCGAAGTCATCCAATGGTTGACCGCATCATGGGGCGCAGCTGCATTTGTTGATTTCGGCAACGCTGCCAATAATATGCATGACCTCAAACCTGTCTATGGCTATGGCCTGGGTGCTCGCTTCAAGAGTCCTGCCGGGCCTATCGGCATTGATATCGCCCATGGCCAGGAAACAGGTGAATACAGGTTGCACTTCAACCTGGGAGTGACATTCTGATGCCAAGGCGCCTGCTCCTGATACTCATGTTGTGGTTCCTGCCTTGCATCGCGCCTGCCTACGCCTTGATCCAGCTCAATTCCAGCCTGCAGGACCTGCATTACGACACTGGCAGCATGGAAATTGACCTGTTGCAATTCAAGAGCCAGCTGCGCCTGCTGCCAACACGGGAAGGCCGCCTGCGCGTGGATCAGCTGCATGCAGAGCGCCTGGTCATCACCATGAAGGATGTACCGGCAGAGGAAAATCCTGCAGAACCGGCATCCAGCCTACCGGACCTGCCAGACACTATTCGTATACCGTTCCCGATCGAAGTCGACCAGGCCGCCATTGATGAAATCGAGATCATTGCCGGCAACAACCATAAAATCTTGCGCCATGTCACGCTCAACCTCACAGCCGACGGCAGCAACATACACCTGCAACTGGCGCGGGCAGAAACGCCCTGGGGCAACATCACAGCCGACTTGTCACTGCAGAACAGCAAACCTTTCCCGCTCTCGGGCAATATCCATGTCCTGCAATCCCAAGGCAGCGCATTGTATGACCTCAATACCATACTGTCTGGCGATCTGCAGGCATTGCGGTTTGAAATGCATAACCTGTTTGCCATGCAGGATGGTACGCCTGCACTGGTAGCAACAAACAGTTCCCTGCCCGCCGCAGGTCGGCTGGATATCACTGGCGAAGTAGGTCTGGCTGGCAAACTGCCATTGAACATCAATGTCAGCCTGCGCGACCTTGCACCTGATGCCCTCGGTCAGAACATGAAAGCCAGGTTAAGTTTCGACCTGGCAGTCAATGGCACCATCATGCCTGCGACTGATCTCAATCTCAGTTTCTCCAGCCTGGACAGCCAATGGCGTGGCCAGCCCTTGCAAGCGACAGCCAGCCTGCATCTGCTTGATAACATTCTGAATGCCGTGCATCTGGATGCATCAATAGGCACCAACCATCTGACCGCGGAAGGCAGTCTTGGCGACCCCGACAGCCACCTCACTTGGCAAGCCTCACTGCCCACACTCGCCCTGCTGGATGCCGCATTGGCAGGCAAGGCAGATGCCAGCGGCAAGATTTCCGGCACACTGGATGACCTGCATGCCGACTTCCAGTTACTGGCAGAAAATCTGCGACTGCCAGGCAATATCAGCGCCCGGAAAATCAGTGGCAACGGCAAGCTTCACACCATGGGTGACCTCAATGCCGAGCTGACAACCGAAGGCCTACGCCTTGATCAAGGCAGCTTCATTGACGGCAAACTGGTACTGAATGGCAATCGCAGCCAGCATGCATTAACGCTGGAAGCCAGCAGCCCCAGCCTCAAACTGCAATCCAGGCTGGCAGGCGGTTTTGACGCAGAAGGAGCCTGGATCGGTGCTTTACAGGAGTTCAGTTACAAAGCTGGCGCCCCCATCACGCTGCAGGCGCCAGCGCCTATCCGCTACGATAATGCAGACCTGTCGATTGACAATCTTGCCCTGCAATTCAGGCAAGGCCTGATCAGCCTGGACACCTTGCGGCAGGGCGCGCAAGGCATGCACACGCGCGGACGTATCGAACACCTGGCCCTGCGCGATATCCCTCCCCTGTTTTTCACCCTGCCTGCCAATCTCAAGGGCAACCCTGTATTCTCGGGGCAATGGAATATCCAGGCAGAAGAATCTCTCAATGGCAGCATCACATTACAGCGTGAATCCGGCGACCTGGCTGTCGTGCGCGAAGGCATGGCAGACCAGCCCCTGGAACTGGGTGATATCACCCTGCAACTCAATATGCAGGACAACAGGGTAGACTTGGCAAGCACCATCCAGGGCAACAAGCTGGGCAATATTACCGCCCATGCCAGCACCATACTAAGTGGCGAGAACGGCATATTTACCCTGGAAAATCATGCTCCGCTGCAGGCCAACCTTGAAGCCAACCTGTCCAGCCTCAATTGGCTGCCTACGCCGGATATGCAGGCAGATGGCAATATCATCATTGCCATCAATGCCTCAGGCAGCGTCGGACAACCCATGTTCAACGGTTATATCCGCGGGCATGACCTTGCGCTGTCCCTACCTGCCGAAGGAGTCAACCTGAATCAGGGACAGCTGGATGCCAGCTTGTCCGGGGACACGATCACATTGAACACACTGCGCTTCACCGGTGGCAAAGGCAGTATCACCGCCGGTGGTGACATTCGGTTGATTGCCGGCAAGCCGGATATCCATATTGATTGGCAGCTGGATAATTTCACTGCGGCAGAACGTACTGACCGCCTGCTGGTACTTGAGGGTACGGCAACGACCACACTGCAGGATAAGCAACTGCTACTGGATGGTGATTTGCGCATTATTCGCGGGCTGATTGAATTGGCTGATGAAAGCGCCCCCAAGCTGGGCAATGATGTTGTTGTAGTGGGCCGCGAACAGGAGCAGGATAACAGCCCGCTCCAGATTGCCATCGGCAAGCTCAGGATCAACTTGGGAGAAGAGGTTGTTGGCATTGTCGATCCTGGCAAGCAGCTCTTGTTGCGCGGTTTCGGGCTGGATGGCTACCTCACCGGCATACTGACACTATCCGGCATCGTCCCGGACAAGCTGCGCGCGGAAGGTTCCATCATGGTCGGCGGGACTTACATGGCATACGGACAACTGCTCAATATCGAAAAAGGCATCGTCAACTTCAGCGGCCCCGTAGACAATCCCGGCCTCAATATCACTGCCATGCGAGACAACCAGACAGTGAAGGCCGGCGTCGAAATCACAGGCAATGCGCAGATGCCTACCGTCAAGCTCGTCTCGACGCCTGAAGTGCCTGACAGTGAAAAACTCTCGTGGCTGGTCTTGGGTACCGGCCTGGATCAGGCAGGCAAGAATGAATTCGCCATGCTGTCTCTCGCTGCGGGCGCCCTGCTTTCCCAGGGCCAATCTGTTCCCCTGCAGACCAGGATGGCACGTGCAGCCGGGCTGGATAGCTTCAGTATAGGAGGCAGCGATATGGAAAGCTCAACTGTCAACTTCGGCAAACGCCTGTCTTCCAAGCTCTATCTCAGTTATGAAAAAAGCCTGACCGGCTTGCTCAATGTCGCCAAGCTGACCTACACCATCAGCAAGAACTGGTCTGTCGTTTCGCAGGCAGGCTCGGAAAGTGCAGTGGATGTACTCTATACTTTCCGCTTCCATTGACGGAGATCATGACCATGACAGAAATATTGGTACTTTATTACTCCCACGGTGGATCTGTCCGCGACATGGCAAAACTGATTGCCCGCGGCGTATCGTCCGTCGCAGGCGCACAGGCCCGCTTACGCACAGTTCCCAGGATATCAGCCAATCATGAAGCCACAGAACCCGACATTCCTGGCAGCGGCGACCCTTATGTGGAACTTGCCGACCTGAAAGAATGTGCTGCGCTTGCCCTGGGCAGCCCCACCCGCTTCGGCAATATGGCAGCCCCGCTGAAATATTTCCTCGATGGCACTTCCAGTCTCTGGCTGGACGGTGCCCTGATCGGCAAACCCGCCGCAGTGTTTACCTCTACCGGCTCCCTGCATGGTGGACAGGAAAGCACCCTGCTTTCCATGATGCTGCCACTTTTACACCATGGCATGCTGCTGCTGGGCCTGCCCTACTCCGAGCCAGCATTGCTCAATACCAGCACGGGCGGCACGCCCTACGGTGCCAGCCATCTTGCCGGCACCATGGATGACAAGGCCATCAGCACAGATGAAAAAGCCTTGTGCATCGCACTGGGAAAACGCTTGGCAGAAACCGCTCTCAAGCTGAAACAGAGCAGTTGAAACCACAATGGGAATTTTTGTGTCATTAGTTGTGAAAGAGGCGTGAAAAGCGCGCCGTGACTCGGTTATAATTGGAGGATGCGTATTCTTCTCTCCAATGACGATGGCTACTTTGCTCCAGGACTCAATATCCTGGCTCAGCACCTGTCCAAGGTTGCTGATATCGTAGTTGTTGCACCAGAACGGGACCGTAGCGGTGCCAGCAATTCCCTGACTCTGGACAGGCCTTTATCCCTGCACCAGGCCAGTAATGGCTTCTACTATGTCAACGGTACACCTACAGATTGCGTGCACCTTGCCGTTACCGGCATGCTGGACCAGTTACCGGATATGGTGATTTCCGGCATCAATGATGGTGCCAATATGGGAGACGACACGATTTATTCCGGCACTGTCGCAGCGGCAACCGAAGGTTTCCTGCTGGGTGTGCCCTCATTTGCGGTGTCCATGTCGCGTCATGGTGTGCAGCATTTTGAGACTGCTGCCAAATTCATGGTGAGCCTGGTCGAGCGTTACCAGAAAGACCGCTTCCCTCCCCCTGTCCTGCTGAATATCAATGTGCCAGATGTGCCATTCGAGCAAATCCAGGGCACGGAAGTCACCAGACTGGGCAAACGGCACAAAGCAGAATCTGTTATCAAGTCCACCACACCCCGCGGCCAGACCGTATACTGGATTGGCGCGGCTGGCAGTGCGCAGGATGCCGGGGAAGGGACGGATTTTCATGCCGTCAGCCAGAATCGCATTTCCATCACTCCATTACAAATCGACCTCACGCAATACAGCCAGCGTGAACAGGTCAACAACTGGCTTGCACGTTAAAACATGAGCAGCACTGCATTACGTGGCATTGGCATGACTTCGCAGCGTACGCGCGAACGCATGCTGACCCGCCTGAGCGAAAAAGGCATCCGGGACGAAACAGTACTGACTGCCCTGGGTGCCATTCCACGGCATATTTTTGTGGATGAGGCATTATCTTCACGTGCTTATGAAGATGGCTCTCTTCCCATTGGTTTTGGCCAGACAATCTCGCAGCCCTATATTGTGGCCCGAATGACCGAGATATTGCGCAATGGCCAACCCCTGGGGAAAGTACTGGAAATCGGCACAGGCTGCGGCTACCAGACAGCAGTACTTTCCAAGGTTGCCAAGGAAGTCTATTCAGTGGAGCGCATACGCCCGCTACTCATGAAGGCCCGCAATCACCTGCGCGAACTCAAGTTGTCCAATATCAAGCTCAAACACGCAGATGGTTCCATGGGCATACCGGAAATGGCACCTTTTGACGGTATTATTGTCACAGCAGCTGCGCGCCAGATTCCGCAAGAGTTGCTTGAGCAACTGGCGGTGGGGGGACGCATGGTAATTCCCGTGGGTACGGATGAACAAGTCCTCTACCTGATCGAACATATCAAGACTGCAGCGGGCTCTGAATTCAGGCAGAATAAACTGGAAGCAGTAAAATTTGTACCGCTGTTAGGTGGGACCAACTAAATGCATTTAACCAAACATATCAATAAATCCTGGCTGATCAGCCTGCTACTCATTGGTTGCAGCACAACGGAACACGCACCGGTAGTAGACCGCACCAATACAGGCAGACAGACTACCACAACGCAAGCATCGCCTATCCCGGATGCACAGTCGGGCAGCGAGTCACAACCCAACATCCATATCGTGAAAAAGGGGGAAACCCTCTACAGCATCGGACTGGAAAGTGGGTTTGACTACAAGGAAATCGCACAGCTCAACAATATCGCTCCTCCCATCTATGCCATTCACGTGGGACAGCAGCTCACCCTGCCTGTGCGCGCTGCAGCAACCACTGCGGACACTTCCGGGGCTACTGCCGATGAAGATGGTGTCGTGATTACCCCCCTCAATACATATGGCGACAGCGGCACTGCCGTAACACCAGCTGAAACAGCCGCTGCAGCATCCACCAGCGGCATGCTGACAGAACCCAAGGCAACACGCCAGCCTTATAGCGCGGCCGCGCTAAATGCGCCCGTTCCTGCTGCTGTACCACAGGTTGCAACAGCAGCGGCAAGCACGCCGGCTGCAGCTCCCGCAGCCACCACCTCTACGACTGAAGTTCAGCAGAGTAGTACTGCCACCCCTCCCGCCGGCAGCAGCAATGTAGATGGCATTCAGTGGGCCTGGCCAACCAGTGGCAAAGTCATTGCCGGCTTCAATGATTCAGCCAGCACCAAAGGGCTGGATATCGGGGGTACGACCGGGCAGTCCGTCCATGCTTCAGCAGCAGGCAAGGTGATTTACAGTGGTTCTGACCTGCGTGGCTACGGCAAGCTGGTTATTATCAAGCACAACAGCACTTACCTTTCCGTCTATGCCCATAACAGCAACATTCTCGTCAAGGAAGGCCAGCAAGTCACCCAGGGACAGAAAATTGCCGAAATGGGCAGTTCTGATACCGATAAAACCAAGCTGCATTTCGAAATCCGCCGCCAGGGAAAATCGGTAGATCCGGCGAAATACCTGCCCAAGAACTAAGGCCAGCAGACAAGAAAACGGGCGGTTTTAACTCCTCCCTACGGCCAATAAAAAAGGATAGTCATGCGACTATCCTTTTCTTTTGTACAGCCCAATTATCTGACAAGCACTATTTGTTGGCCGCGGCTTCCTGCTGAGCATAGTACTCGCGCACTTGCGCCATATCGTAGGCTCTTGCCCATTCGATGATCTTTTCAAACGCCGGTGCCCCGATCTCACCCACCTGCGCATGAATACCAGCTTGTTCGCGAATCACCAGAATTCCGGGAATCTTGCTGACTTCGAAATATTCACCAATTTCCGGATCTGTATCCGTATTCACCATCCCGAAGACGATATCAGGATTTTTCTCGGATGCCGCTTCAAATACTGGCGTGAAAGCCACACAGGGTTGACACCAAGGTGCCCAGAAATCAACGATTACAAAATCATTGCTTTCTATGGTTTGCTTGAAGTTGGCTTTGGTGAGCTGCAAAACAGGCATGATTAAATCCCGCTAATTGATGGAATATTTCATTATATCAGACCTGCTTATCAGGCGACCGGATTACCCCAGGCACTATCAAAGAACAGCTCGCCCAATGCGCGGCGGCTACGCTCTGCCATTTCCTGCTCCCTGGTTTCATCATCCAGGGTGGCAGGATCAGCTGCATAACCTACCGCAATCATGGCAATGATCTCGATCTGCTCTGGAACGGCAAATGCCGCACGTAGCTTGTCTGCATCAAAACCAGCCATCTGGTGGGCCATCAGGCCGAGAGCAGTCGCCTGCAAGCAGATATTCTCCGCTGCAGCACCTGTGTCATAGGCGGCCCAACGGTTAGGCTTGCCATTGTGGTTGAATTTGGTATCCGCAGCGATCAGGAACAGTAATGGCGAGTTTTTCACCCATCCCTGGTTGAATTCCACCAAGGTATCAAATGCCTTCTGCCAGGCGGCGGCATCCTTGTTCTTGTCCCAGACAATGAAACGCCATGGCTGGTCTCCATAACAGGATGGCGCCCAGCGTGCAGCTTCAAGCAAGGCAATTTTCTGCTCCTGCGTCACTGCCTTATCGGCATCATAAGCACGGCCACTCCAGCGCTGGGCGATCGTATTATCAATAGCAACACTGGTGATTGCGGGTTTTTTCATTTTGTTATCCTTGTAAAGTGGGGTAATCGGTATAGCCTTTGGCATCGCCACCATAGAAAGTGGCATGATCGGGCGCATTCAATGGCGCATCCTGCTGGAAACGCGCTACCAGGTCAGGGTTGGCAATATATAAAGCACCATAGGCCACTACATCCGCATGGCCTGACGCAATGGCAGCATTACCCTTGGCCTTGTCATAGCCGAGATTGGCGATATAACTGCCATGGAAATGCCGACGCAAGGCAGCAAAGTCAAATGCAGGTAGGTTATCCCCTCCCATGCCACCTTCAACCACGTGAAGATAAGCCAGGCCAAACGGATTCAGGCTGTCAGCCACATGATTGAACAATGCCTGCGGGTTGGAATCACTGATATCGTTGAACGGGTTCAAAGGGGAAATCCTGACACCCACACGATCAGCGCCTGCCACCTCAACTACCGCCTTGGTGACTTCCAGTAATAAGCGAGTGCGATTCTCCATGCTGCCGCCATATTCATCGGTGCGATGATTGGTGCCATCGCGCAGGAACTGATCGAGCAGATAGCCATTGGCCGCATGGACTTCCACACCATCAAAACCGGCATCCAGAGCATTTTGCGTGGCACGCGCATAATCCGCCACAATGCCGGGCAGCTCTTCTATCGACAATGCACGCGGTGTGACAAAGTCCTGCAGGCCTTCATAAGTGAATGCCTGTCCTGCCGGCTTGATGGCTGACGGCGCAACCGGCAAGGCATGACCAGGTTGCAGCGATGGATGGGAAATACGGCCTACATGCCAGAGTTGCAGTACGATCTTGCCACCCTTGGCGTGAACGGCAGCCGTCACCTGCTTCCAGCCTTCCACCTGCTCCGAGTCATGAATGCCGGGGGTTGCCGGATAGCCATGTGCAGTGGCAGAAATCGGGGTTGCCTCTGTAATGAGCAAGCCAGCGGAAGCCCGCTGCGCATAATACTCAGCATTGATAAGCTGCGGAACATTGCCTTGACCAGCGCGATTACGTGTCAATGGCGCCATTGCGATACGATTCTTGAGTGCAATACTGCCCAGCTTGGTTGGACTGAATAAATCAGCAGTCATGGATATTCTCCGAAATCAAATAGTAAAACGCCATCCCGGAAAATCAGGAGGCGTTTTATCTTCTAGATAAATTGCATCAGCTTACTTCTTGATACCTTCAAGCAACAAAGTCACCTCGATATCATCACCGACAGGCGCGCCTGTTTTGGCTGCCCAGGTATAGCCGAAATCGGAAGCCCTGATGATGGTCTTGCCTTCAACACCAGTACGTGTACCGCCCCATGGATCATTGCCAAAGCCCAGCACAGCAAACGGGAATGTCACTTCCTTAGTGACGCCATTGATGGTGAGCTTACCAGTCACATTGCCCTGGCTGGCAGAGGTTGGGGCAATCTTGGTGCTGACAAAGTGGATCTCACCAAATTTACCAGCATTGAGATATTCCTCTTTCTTGATATGTTCATCACGCTTTGCATTGCTGGTACTCACGCTCAGGACATTGATCTTGGCTTCCACACTTGAATTTGCCAGATTCTCCTTGTCGATCACCAGTTTGCCAGTGACATCACTGAAAGTACCGGAAGTCTTGGCAACCACGTGACGGATCGAGAAATTGGCAAAGCTGTGCTTATTGTCGATTTCATAGGTTTCAGTTGCAGCAAATGCCAGGCTGCTTGCCGCGAACAAACCGGCTACAAGACTAAGTTTGGCAATGGAACGCTTCATTGGATTTCCTCTCTGCTATCAAAAAATGTTATTGGTTTTCAACCACGAATTTTTCTGGTGATATTGGCTACCCGTTCACCAAGATGCTCTGCGGTCAGCAAATCACTTTGCAATGGCGCAACATCTGCACCCTGATCGCTGTTGGCTTGGGCCAGTGCCCCAAGGAACCCACCGAGACGATTCAGGTCATTGACCGACCCTGTACTGCTATTGTTCCCCGGCAGCAAATCATTGCCCACCCAGATCATGCCATGTTGCGCAGCAAAAATGGTCAATTGCACAATAGTATTGAGTTTGTCACCGCTCTGGCTGGCAGAAGTCGTGAACCCGGCGGCCACTTTGTCCTTCCAGCCACGATTGAACCATATCCCGGAACTGGCATCCATAAATGCCTTGAACTGGGCCGAGGCCGAGCCCATATACGTCGGGCTGCCAAAAATAATGGCATCTGCCGTATTCAGCGCTTCCCAGTTCTGCTGGGCTTCTTCAGAAGTCAGCAACTGCACTTCAGTCGCTGCCACTTTTCCTGCTCCGCGTGCCACTGCCTTGGCCTGAGCTTCGGTGTGCCCATAGCCACTGTGATAAACCACTGCAATTTTTGTCATGATGACTCCTGTTTCTAAAATGTAATGTCCTAATGGCCCTGATGAGCAGGGAGATCAAACAGCAGAACTTCGGCTTCTTCCCCTGCAGTCAACTCAATGGATTGCTGTCCATCCACCTTGATGGCATCCCCAGCCTCCAGCAAAAACTCGTCCAGGCTCACACTACCGCGCGCCACCTGGATATACAGGCTGCGGCCTGTTTCCATCTGGTAAGCAATCTGCTTGTTTTCAGACAGCACTGTTGCATAAAGGGCAACATCCTGGTGAATCCGTAATGACTCGTCCCTGGCATCAGGAGAAGCGATCAGACACCAGCGGTCGCGCTTCTGCGCCGCCCCGAAATGCTTTTCCTCGTATCCTGGTGCAATCCCGTCCTGCGCAGGCAACAACCATATCTGCAAAAGATGTGCCTGTGTCCGGTCGGATGCGTTGAATTCACTATGGACAATCCCTGTGCCTGCACTCATGCGCTGCACATCGCCCGCCCGGATGACAGAACCATTGCCCAGGCTGTCTTCATGACGCAATTCGCCCTGCAGCATATAGGTGATGATTTCCATATCCTTGTGTGGATGCATGCCGAAACCCATGGCAGGTGCAATGACATCCTCATTGATCACGCGCAGCACGGAATACTGCATGTGTTCGGGATCGTAATATTCGGAAAAGGAAAACGAATGATAGCTATCCAGCCAGCCGTGGTTGGCATGGCCCCGATCCTGGGATTTGCGTAGTCTGATCATGATGTGCCTTTCCTGACCTTCAATATTCTTGAACAATGAAAAGCATGGTAGATAATAAGCGTTGATATTAATAGCAAAGAATTTTGTATATATTGTTCAAAAATTATGAAGATGCTGCGATACCCTGCATGAGGACTGTATGACAACCCGCACCCCTACCACTGTTTTTTCCGGCCCGCAGTATGTGCTGCAGGGTTTAAGGCTGTTGCTGAGCCCGGGATTGCGCGCGTTTGTATTATTGCCGCTCCTGACCAACCTCATCCTGTTCGTTGCCATGGTGTATTACAGCGTGCAGCAATTCAGCCTCTGGTTGACCAGGCTCATGGCAACCTTGCCAGGCTGGCTGGAGTTCCTCTCCTACCTGCTCTGGCCTTTGTTCGTGCTTTTGCTGGTGCTGATCATCTTTTTCACCTTTACCCTGTTTGCCAACCTGATTGCCGCTCCATTCAACGGCCTGCTGGCAGAAAAAGCGGAAGTACTGATACGCGGAGAGGATGATTTCCCATCATTCAACTTACACGAACTGCTGGCCATAGTGCCGCGCACACTGGGCCGGGAGTTGCGCAAACTCATGTATTTCCTGCCAAGGACTCTTGCCTTGCTACTACTGTCGCTGGTACCTGGCCTCAACCTGCTGGCAGCCCCGCTGTGGCTGCTGTTCGGCATCTGGATGATGTGTGTGCAATACCTGGACTATCCAGCAGACAACCACAAACTCGGCTGGCAGGATATGCTGCGCTGGTTGCGGAAAAAACGCTGGAAAAGCCTGGGTTTTGGCTCCAGTGTCTATCTGGCATTATGGATTCCCGGGCTGAATATCATCATGATGCCTGCCGCTATCGTTGGCGCCACCCTGTTCTGGGTGCACGAGCATGACCAGCACAAGGCCATCCTATGAGTATCAGGTTATCCATCGAGGCCCTGGAAGTACTGGATGCCATTGACCGTGAGGGCAGCTTTTCGGCCGCGGCAGAAAGCCTGCATCGCGTGCCCTCCGCCATTACCTATACCATCCGCACCCTGGAAGACGACCTTGGCATCCAGCTATTTGACCGTAGTGGGCACAAAGCCAGGCTGACCGAGGCCGGTAATGAATTGTTGCGGGAAGGACGCCACCTGCTCAAGGCCGCCAGCGAGCTGGAATGTCGTGTGCGCCGCGTGGCAACCGGTGTCGAAACCGATCTCAGTATCACCATCAGCGATATCCTGAAGCTGGAGCCGCTATATGACATTCTGGAACGCTTTTATCTCCAGGATTTCGGCACCCGGGTGCGTTTGTCACGCGAAGTATACGGCGGCAGTTGGGATGCGCTGATCAGCAACCGGGCAGATATCTCCATCGGCGCGCCAGGTGAAGGTCCGTCTGGTGGCGGATACACCACACGCCTGCTGGGTACCATGGAATTTGTGTTTGCGGTCTCTCCCCACCATCCGCTGGCAGCAGCCCCCGAACCGCTATCCAATTTCGATATCCAGCAGCACCGCTCAGTTTCTGCAGCAGATAGTTCCCGCAACCTGCCTCCCAAAACCTCAGGCATTCTTGATGGTCAGGATACGCTTTCCGTCCCGGATATTCCCAGCAAGACCCTGGCCCAGATCAAGGGACTGGGTGTCGGCTACCTGCCACGCAAACTGGCGGAGTACCATGAAAGCCGCGGCGAGTTGTTGATCAGGCAGGTGGCAGAGCCCAAACCGGATGTCGTTGCCTATATCGCCTGGCGCAGCAATGGCGGCAAGGCACAGCAATGGCTGCTGCAGGAGCTGGAGAAAATCAGTATGGAAGATTTTCTGCTGGGGCAAAGCACACCGATTTGATATATTGTGCGCTGACAACACGGCCACCACCATGGCCGTTATATCTCCATCCCAAAGAGAAATTTTATTGATCATGGCGAAAAATCATTTCCCACCTGAGTTCAACACCATCAACCGTTATACCATCCGCGCCATGCTCTGGCTCAACGGTTTTGCCCATATCACTATCGGCCTGGCGCTGGCCGTATCCGTAGCCATGTTCGCCTGGCTGTTCTTTCTTGATGTTCGCATCGCCTTTGCCGCCAACAACCTCATTCACGGCTTTCTCAACGCGCTGGGCACTTTGATGCTGCTATGGTCGATTTCCGCATTGATCTCGGCTGAAATCCGCTACCTCATGGGCGCCAAACTGGAAGTGGAAACCTTTATCGAAGTTGCCATGGTGCTGGTGCTGCGCAAACTCATCATCATGCCGGTACAGGAAGTCAGCCCGGAGGCCATGGACGTCATATTATGGGTAGGTGCTGGCCTGATGCTGGGCCTCACCTTCGTGCTGGTGCGCTGGGGCCAGAAACAACAGGTAGATTAATTGTTCATGACAAACCCTGAACAACTGACCGATCAGGACTTCATGCAGGAAGCCTTGCGGCTGGCACGTGAGGCCGCACTGGCAGGCGAAGTGCCTGTGGGTGCCGTGATAGTCAAGGATGGCCAGATCATTGGGCGTGGCAGCAATGCCCCCATTGCCAACCATGATCCCACTGCCCATGCTGAAATCCGTGCCCTGCGCGAGGCCGCCATGTCACTGGACAATTATCGCCTGGTAGGCTGCACCCTATATGTCACATTGGAACCCTGCGCCATGTGTGCAGGCGCCATTCAGCACGCGCGCATTGCACGGCTGGTGTTTGGAGCTCATGACTATAAAACCGGGGCTTGTGGTAGTGTGGTCAACCTGATGGCTGAAGCAAAACTCAACCACCACACACAGGTTGAAAGCGGCTTGATGGCCGAAACATGCAGCCAGACACTGACACAGTTCTTTGCCGACCGCAGACAGCTGCAGAAAGCTGGCAAAGCCAATTCGCATGGGATAACCGACAACGAGGAGTGACAACATGATTCCAACAGAGTACCTGGTTATTTATTTTGTATCGCTGGGTTTGTGCCTGCTGTCTACTATTTATAAAACCGCCTGTTTCAAATCCATGCTCTGCCGCCAGATTCTCGGCAGCGTCTTCTGGAGCCTGATCCCCATCATGAACACCTTCAAGGCATTGCTCTGGCTATTATCCCTGGCCGTCACCGGCATAGATAAACTCAGGACCAGGTAAAGCAATATACGGCTCAGTGACAATAAAAAACCCGCCAGTTGGCGGGTTTTGCTTGAACCGGGATTCGTGATTAATCACGCTCGCCCATGAATGCCATCAGCAATTGCAGCAAATTGACAAACAGGTTGTAGATATTGATATAAAGCGACAGTGTTGCCATCACGTAGTTGGTTTCACCACCACGCACAATGCGGTTCACATCAAACAGGATGAAACCGGAGAACAACAGCACGGCAATCGCGGAAATTGCCAGTGAGGCCGCAGGAACCTGGAAGAACAGGTTAGCCAGCGATGCAATGATCAACAGGACCAGGCCGACCAGCAGGAAATTGCCGAGGAAGCTGAAGTCACGCTTGGTGGTGGCGCCAATACCTGCCAGTGTCATGAAGATCAGGCCGGTGCCACCTGCAGCCAGGCCCACCAATTGGCCGCCGTTACGCAGGTTCAACGCTACTTGCAGGATGGGGCCCAGCATCAGGCCCATGAAGAAGGTCAGGCCCAACAGTAATACCACGCCAAAACTGTTGTTGCGGTTGGCAGAAATCGCAAAGAACAAGCCAAACATCACGGCCAGCATGATCAATGATGACATGATCGGGCTGGCAGCCATCCAAGAGAAATTCATGGACATACCCACCAGGGCGCCAATCACCGTCGGAATCATGGTCAGGCCCAGCAGCATATACGTATTGCGCAATACCTTGTGCGCCCCTACCGGCAACGCTTGTGTATTCGCGACTTGATAATTCGGTTGCATGTTGTCACATCCCCTATTTGTTAAAAACTGTTAAATCAAACTATGAGTAAGACTAGCCAATTACACATAAAGTTTCAACCATACTACCCTATCTGGCACAAATAAATCAGACTGGACAAGTCTGAATAAAACTATTAATGCCACAAGTGCGCAATCAATGGCGGCTCACTCATATTGAGCCACACTCAAGCATCATCCGTACAATGCCTTCAACCTGGCCCGACTCCACCGCTGCAGTTGTCCGGAGCACATGGAGCACTGCCTCTGGCAGCACTTTACTGGTGGCTGAACAAAAGGCGGCATGCCAGGGTAATGAAAATAAGTCCGACCGCCCGGTTGATGATGAGCTGCACGCGCCTGGAACTGTTCAACCAATGCGCAATATGGCTGGCAACCCATGCAATCAGGCTGAATACAATCAATGCCGCAAGGATGAACACCATCCCCAGCATCATGATCTGCACAGACACAGAACCACGTGCCGGGTCTGCGAACTGCGGCAGGAATGACAAAAAGAAAATAGCCACTTTCGGGTTGGTCAGGTTCATGAGGATGCCGCGCGTATATAAAGTCCATCCATCGCGGCGCTCGCTGGCAGCAGCCGGAACGCTGGCACTACCAGCGTAAAAGGCTTGCCATGCAAGGTAAAGTAAATAAGCTGCGCCTGCGATTTTCAACATCGTAAACGCCAGTATTGACGTTTTGAATATTGCAGCAACACCCAAGGCTACGGCAGAGATATGAAATAACAATCCCGTACACAACCCCAGCATAATGATGAAACCTGGCTTTTTGCCATGCATAGCAGATTGGGTCAGCACAAAGATATTGTCCGGGCCCGGCGCAACTGCCAGCGCAACCGATGCCACGAAAAATAACAGTAGTACGTCCATCGGTATCATGTTTTCCACTTCATTCCGGCATGACCATGCATATAGCCTTGGTCAGACGCTGACCAGCCGCCTGGCCCGGTACCCTGCAAGATCAGGTTGCAGGCAATATATTTGTTCCACAAAATAATTGCGTTCAGCCCAGAAAACCTCAAGATCATAGACACAGAACGAATATTGCCCAGCATCCTCTATCCAACCTGATGCTGTTTTGACTGAAACGGACGTAAACAGCTCATTATCGTTACCCCACCACGCCAGCACCAGATAGGCCATACTCTCACCATCGTGGAAAATAACAAACGCGGGGGTAGTAGCCCAGCCAGCTCGCCTGGATTTTTTAACCTCAGCAAGGCGTGCCAGATAAGGAGCCTGGTCAACCGGCTTATTCTGCGCCGAGATGGTATAGATCTTGATGCCATCTGCATCAATCCACTGCGGCAAGCTCTCGATTTTACGGGAACGGTATATATTGATGTCCGAACGGCTGTCAGCTGACATAAAAATCGCTTTCACGTATCCTGCTTGATAAAAACACACACAGTCGCCTTACCTGAACACATTTATGTTTGCCCCCCTGTCAGCTCGCAACCATGTCCAGGTTTGCTGATTATGGTTTTACTGCTCCCTTCAGCTTCTTCATAAAATCCATAAAATGCGGCCAAAACTCGGTAAATAGCGGATTATTGCGATTTTCCAGCATCACTGCCCCGAACAACTTCTGCCCAACGACAAACGCAGCCGTCGTTTGCGCGTCAAACAGCTCACGGCGGCGTACCAGCTCCACAATGCCAAGAATCTCATCATGGTTTCCTGCCTCAAATACCAGCGGCTCGCGCTGCTGCGGATTGCCATCAACATCGGCGATATATTCCAGCGTGACGCGATAACGATGTTGTTTCATTGACTTACTCCTGGTTTATAAACTGTAGATTCCTGAAAATAGTGATGTCATCCTGCATGGAAAACAAGGCTGCCCCGCTGTAGCATCAGTATGAACAAGCACACGTGCCCGGTTCTGACTTGGGCGAGCTGCGCTGTCTAGACACTTGACGATATACTCGCTAGTGCCTTGGCAGCAATGGAAGAAACCGCCCCAGCCTCCATGACAGCAGGATGTCCGGTGGCACCACACAGAGAAAGAGCCAGTGCGGATTCGTACGCCAGCAGGGCGTTATCCTGCAAGGCATTAGCAAGCGCAATGATGGAGTCCTCGGACAAGCTGCCTAAAGCCCCCAGAGCCTCTGCCGCATAATGGTGCCTTGCCCTGAGTGCTGCACAGATAAAAGGCTCCAACGGTTGTGCGATGGTTCCGAGACGTCGGGCAGCAACAAGGCCACACAACAACGGCATGCCAAGATCACGATACGGCATACCGTAGCTGTTCCTGGCAGAACCATCGAACAACGCCGTCAGAACCGGCAGCGCTGCTGCACCACGCGCCGCCAGCTCCGCAGTGGCCTCAGCCCGCTGCGCCGGTAAAAGGAAACGTTCAAGAACTGGATCAAATATCTCTTGGGACATATACACATCTCACGTCTGCATTCAACCGTGCTATGAAACACGATCAGCGCAGAAGAAGATCAATTTCACCTGACCTTCTGCGCCAGCGTCGACAACATTGTTATCAAGGTGTTTCACTGGTCAGTCCGCTACCCGTCAGCGCAATACCGCCAGAGCCACCGCCACCTCCGCCGTCATTTCCTCCACCACCCTTACCACCAGTACGCGCATCACCTCCACCAGCACCGCCACGCTTACCCGCGCTGCTGCCTGTCACAATGCGTACTGGCCCTTGGTCAGGTACAGTGATACCAGCCGGAATGGGTGTTAAATCCAGGGAGTGGCGGATAAAATTACGCAGTGAAACCACTAGTGCGGCGGTTTCGATCGTCTTGCCCGCCACCATATCGTTCGCCGCCTGCGCCGCCAACCTGACCTGTTCCTCTGTACCCAGCAGAATAATATCCGACAGCGCCGTTTCTACCGCATCGCGGATACGCCGACGGCGTTCAGAAGCACTGACAATAGCACTTAAATCATCCTCCGCACCAGCAGACTCCCGTAACTCACGCAAATGAGCAGGATTCACCGCCAACTCCCCCGTGAAGGAACCTCCCAACACCTTGTAAGCGGCAATCAACACCTTCAATCGTTCGTTGATCTGACGGTTCTCACGCTCACGCCAGCGCTGGAAAGTCTGCATAAAAACCAGTCGGATACCAACCGCCATCACAGACATCAACGCCAGAACCAGCAATGTCGTCAGAATTGCCGAGCCAGAACTCATATCAAGCAAACCTCGCATGCATCACCTCTCGCATAAAATTTTGCAGATAAATACCGTCTTTCTCACTCTCTCTTTGCCATCACGCCAACGGCAAGTCTCCATCTGCCTTGCCTACCATGCCCACCTGGTGCACGGCTTTCATGAAGTCAGGGTCTTCATGCAGCGCTACCATCTCGCTTGGATGGCGGCCGCCATGCATGCGGGCAAGTCGTGCCAGGCTTTGTGCCTGGATATCCCATTTCAGGTTATCCAGTAGTTCATCTGCCTTTTCGGGCTGGTTGCATAGCAGCACCATGTCGCAACCAGCGTGCAACGCGGCAAGCGCTCGCTGGGTGACGTCTCCTGCCACACCGGCGCCCTCCATTGACAGGTCATCGCTGAAAATCACGCCATTGAATCCCAGGCGCTGACGCAGGACTTTCTGCAACCAACGTTCCGAGAAGCCTGCAGGTTTTTCATCTACCTTGGGGTAGATGACATGAGCAGGCATGATGGCCTGGATACCGTCATCTATCAGCTGGCGGAAGGTCTGCATGTCTGTTGAGGCAATCTGGTCAAATTCGCGCTCGTCCACGGGAATGGCCACGTGCGAATCCGCAATGACGTAGCCGTGTCCGGGAAAATGCTTGCCAACCGCCGCCATGCCACCGCGGCGCAGGCCTTGCAGCAATGAAAACGCCAGTTCATTGATGGCTTGCACATTGCCATGAAACGCACGGTTGCCAATGACCTGGCTTTCGCCGTAGTCCATGTCCAGCACCGGCGTGAAGCTGAAATCCACACCGTGCGCACGCAGTTCTGCAGCAATGATCCAGCCCGCCTGTTCCGCGAGTTGTCGGGCCTTACGGGGATGCTCATCCCAGATCTTGCCAAATTCGCGCATGGGAGGAATGGAGGTAAAACCTTCCCGGAAACGCTGCACCCGCCCGCCTTCATGATCGACGGCAATCAATAAAGGGGGCTGCCTGACTGCGTGAATGCTTGCGGTCAGTGCCTTAAGCTGGGCAGGTGATTCGAAATTGCGGGCAAACAGGATGATGCCGCCAACCAAGGGATGGCGAATGCGGCGGATATCGTCAGGGCTGAGCTCGGTGCCGACGACGTCAAGCATGATGGGGCCTAGGGTCATATTGTAATCACGTCAATTGGGTTGATGCCTGTTACCTCAGGCGGAATGGGTTGAAATCAGTATATCTGTCATAGTAATCCTCATTTTCAGCACGCTTGAGGAAAGCCACGACCCGGTACGTCATTGGCGTCAATACTACCTCGACTCCCGTCTTGGCAAGAAATTGTGCCAGCATAACCAAAGGTAGCTTGTCGTCAGGGATGATGCCACTGCCATAGAATGCCAGAGGATAGAACAACATGGAATCCACGCCCTCTCCCACAATGGTCGAGCCTATGGTGCGCATCCATAGCCAGCGCCCTTCTGTCCAGACCTTCATCTTGGCCAGCACAATGGAATTGACCAACTCGCCACAGGCAAAGGCAATCAACCCGGCCAGCGAGATGCGCCAGGCTGAGCCAAATGCGATTTCGTAGGCTTTCTGGTTTTCCCAGAACGGGGCCGGTGGCAAGGCTACGATGACCCAGGCCATGGCCGAGGCAAATGCCAGGGCGGCAAACCCGGTCCAGATGACGCGGCGCGAGCGCGCGTAGCCGTATACCTCGGTCAGTACATCGCCAAAAACATAGGAAATCGGGAAAAACAGCACGCCAGCACCGAATGTCAGCGTACCAATCAGAGGCAGGTCCAGTTGCGCCACCTTGGCCGGCCCGATCAGGTTGGAACAAACCAGCACCACGACAAAGGCCACCATGACCAAGTCGTAATAGCGGTATGTACGCTGTTGCATCACCAGCCTCTAATCCGCAGCCCGCCTGACATCCCAGGCATCACGCAGCTGATCGCCCAATACATTGATGGCAAGGACTACGGACATCAGGCTGATGCCGACAACGAGGACGTAATGTGGCGCAACCAGCAGGTAACGCACGCCATCCCTGAGCATGGCACCCCATGAAGCGTGCGGTGCCTGTATGCCCAGGCCGAGGAATGACAGGCTGGCCTCGGCAATCACCAACCCGGCGATGCTATAAGTGGCTTCTACCACCAGCGGCGCAGCCAGCAATGGCAGCATATGCCTGAACATAATGCGATGTGCGGGCGCGCCCAGCGACTGGGCCGCCAATACATGCTGACGTTGGCGCAGGCTCAAGGTCTGCGCACGGGTCAGGCGCGCATAGCCCACCCATGAGGTCATGCACAAGGCTAGCAACAGGTTACCCAGACCGGGGCCAAGCACGGCCGCAAAAGCGATCGCCAGCAGGATGCCGGGGAAAGCCAGGAATATGTCGGTTACCTGCATCAGCACCCTGTCCACCCAGCCGCCACAATAACCCGCAAGCAAGCCTATCATGGTGCCCACGGTGAGCGTCACCACTGTCACCAGAGAAGCCACCAGCAGGGATACTCCGGCACCGACCGCTACTCGTGCTGCAATGCTACGTCCAAGATCGTCCATACCCAGCACGGCATCCTGGCTGGGGAGCGCCAGCACTTGTTCCAGGTGAATCACGTCGGGATGCAAGTCAAACAACGCGGCTCCCAATATCACCAGCGACCAGAATGCCAGTACCCAGCAAGGCCAGCGCTTCACGACGCAAACCTCACGCGGGGGTCAATCCTGGTATACAGCAGGTCGGTCAGCAGATTGATCACGACATAAGTCAGTGCAATCACCACCACACAAGCCTGGGTCACCGGGTAATCCCGTTTTTCTATGGATTCCACCAACAGGCGCCCGATGCCTTCCCAGCCGAACACGGTTTCGGTAATGACAGTTCCCGCCAGCAGGCTGCCCAATTGCAGACCGACCACAGTCACTATCGGCAGCAGGGCGGCTCGCAGGGCATGTCGCAGAATCACCTTGTGCTCATTAATACCCTTGGCACGGGCGGTACGGACAAAATCCTCGTTCATGACTTCCAGCATGCTGGCGCGCGTCATGCGCGTCAGGATCGCCGCCAGGCCGAACCCCAGGGTCAATGCAGGCAGCACGATGGAACCCGGCTCGCTCATGCCGCTGACAGGCAGCCAGCCCAGCCACAAGGCAAACAGCAGCATCAGCAAAGGGCCAAGCCAGAAATGTGGCATGGCGGATAAGGTCAGGCTGGACAATGTCGCCAGGCCATCCTGCCACTTCCCCTGCCTGAGTGCGGCGATAATGCCCAGCGGCAGGCCCAGGCCAATGGCAATGGCCAGCGCGCACAATGCAAGGGCGGCAGTTGCGGGAATACGGATCAGCAGCAT
This sequence comes from Methylobacillus rhizosphaerae, assembly GCF_900187985.1. Classification (GTDB taxonomy): domain Bacteria; phylum Pseudomonadota; class Gammaproteobacteria; order Burkholderiales; family Methylophilaceae; genus Methylobacillus; species Methylobacillus rhizosphaerae. Next base: position 16,876 of record NZ_FZOA01000002.1, on the reverse strand, counting down.
ATCGGCAATGGGTTTGCGCGTATGAATAGAATAGCCAAAATCCCCGTGGGCAAGTGCCTGCAGGTAATGGAGAAACTGTACGGGCAAGGATTGATCCAGCCCCAGCTCTGCCCGCAATTTGGCGCGGTCGGCCATCGGCGCGGATTCTCCCAGCATCACCTCAATCGGGTCGCCGGGAACCAGATGCACAAGCAGGAAAGTCAGTAGCAGGACGCCAAACACCACAGGCACCACACCAAGCAAACGCTTAATCATGCTGGATAATCACCGGGGTATACAGGGGCACCAGATCAAACAGCTCGATCACATCGCGGTTGTGCATACGTACGCAGCCATGCGAATGAGGAGCGCCAAATGGTTCCTGTGCATTATCCGGCGCGCCATGGATATAAATATAGCGCTGCATGCTGTCCACATTGCCAAGGCGGTTGAAGCCCGGTACGCAACCAGACAGCCACAGGATACGGCTCAATATCCAGTCGCGTCCGGGATGCTGCGCGTGCAATTCCGGCGTCCAGATTTCTCCCGTTGTGCGACGTGCGCGGAACACGGTGCCACATGCCTGCCCGGCACCTATCTTGGCGCGGATAATATGCGGCCCGCGCGGTGTACGGAAACTGTTTTTTTCCTCACCCACGCCATTCAGCGCTGTGGAAACTGGATATTCCCGCAGCAATACATCCTGCGCGTCATACAGGCGCAGGGTTTGTGCGGGAATGGATATCTCGATTCTCACTTGAATCCCTCCAGCGTATTCTTGCCCGGGAATACGGAACGCAATTTGCTGCGCCGGACATCGACCAGGCCATCCCAATTGCCATCGGGTTGCAAGGTATAGCCCGTGATGTACTTCTGCGTGGCGGCAAACTGTCCTTCATACCAGAGCGGGATATAAGGCAGTTGTTCGTGAATACGAGCTGCTGCATTAGTCCAGTCACTGACAGCAATCAACGTATCTACTTTTTTATCCATGAAATACCCGCGATTTGCGCCTGTTGGTGGAATCGCAGAGGAATGAAAAGCCAGATGATAAATTTCCGGCGTTTTGATGCCCACCCACATCAGGCTATAAAGCTGGAAATTACCACGCTTGATATCTTCAAAAAACGTTCCCCAGTCCAGGCTGCGGATCTCAAGCGCAATACCCGCTTCATGCATCTGCGCCTGCATCATGGTAGCCAGGCGTACACGCTGCGCATCGGTGGAAGTTTTGTAGACCAGCTTCAGCGGCAGCCGGACACCGGCACGCTGCAACAACTCCCGCGCCAGCCCGGGATCATAGGCATTTGCCTGCAAATCTGCATTGCCGGCCCAATGTTCCGGCGGCAATATCGTTTCCGCCAGGCGGCTGCCGCTCACCAGCGCGTGCTGGATAATGGCCTCACGATCAATTGCATGAGCCAGGGCCTGCCGCACCAAGGGGTTGCTCAACACAGGGTCTCGCATGTTCAGGCCGATATAAGCGAAATTCGTCCCTTGCGACTCCTGCACCTCCAGTGAGTGCTGTTTCTGCAGGTAACGTACCAGCTCCGGCGGCAGGTCACCCTGGAGGATATCCGTTTCTCCCCGCACCAGCTTAAGCACACGCACGGTCGGATCCTTGACTTCCTCCAGCCTGAAGCGCTGCTTGTCCTTTACTCGCTCCAGGTGCAATGCCTGCCGCCATGAGACATACTTGAACGGACCGCTGCCGACCGGTTCTGCAGAAAAATCATGGTTGGTAGCAATCAACTCCAGCGGCAGGATACCCAGTATCAAGCGCATGGGGAAATTACTGTCTGCATCACGCAAGAAGAAATCCAGCGTGTTCTCATCGTGTACTTCAATTTTACTGATATTGCCAAATTCAGCGGCAAGCGGGGAATCCGGCAGATCCAGCACGGACTGGTAAGTCGCCGCCACATCCTCTGCTGTCAGGTAGCGGCCATCATGGAAGGTGCGGCCTTCCGGCCCCAGTGTAAAACGAAACAGGCGTGGCGACAGGACACGCCAGCTCGCCAGCGCAGGTATCGGTTGGGAGTGTTCGTCGAAATCCACCAGTGAGCGATAAATCAGGCGATTGACACGTGCTGAGGCTGCATCCATCGCATAGCGCGGATCCAGCGTCTGGGGCAACTGACTGACCGCACTGCGGATTTCATCCTGTCCGCTATGCCGGTTGCAGGCATTGAGCAAGAACACCGTAGTCATCATGATGATGACAAGACCAATGTACTTGCACACCTGGCCCGGCTTCATGATCAGGTCTTCTCGAACAAGGCAATGGATTCCACATGGGAAGTATGCGGAAACATATTGATGACCCCGCTTGCCAGCAAGCGATAACCCTTTTCATGCACCAGAATACCGGTATCACGCGCGAGCGTGGCCGGATTGCATGAAACATAGACAATACGCTGTGGCACATGGGCGGTTTCAGCCTCCGTATCCCCCACATCCGGTAGCGACCTGACCAGCTCAACCGCGCCATCGCGCGGCGGATCAATCAGCCATTTATCGAAATGCCCCAGGGATTGCAGTAATGCCGGTGTCATCTGGAACAAGTCAGCTTCCTGAAACTCCACCTGCCCTGCCAACCCGTTCAGGTCAGCACTTTCGTTGGCGCGCGCCACCAGCGCAGCAGATCCCTCCATGCCGAACACCGACGCACCACTGCGCGCAATGGGCAGGGTAAAGTTGCCCAGTCCGCAGAAAAAGTCAGCAATGCGCTCACCTGCCTGAGGCTGTAACAATTGCATGGCGCGGCGCAACATCACACGGTTGATATGCGGATTGACCTGGGTGAATTCAGTCGGCTTGAACGGATAAGTCAGGTTGAACTCAGGCAAGGAGTAACTGAGGCCCGGCCCCTGTTCAGGATAAAACGGCCTGACGGTATCCGGCCCCTTGCTCTGGGTCCAGATTTCCACGCCATACTGGTCGGCAAACGCCTTGATCGGTGCAGTATCCTGCGGCTGCAACGGTTCAAGGATGCGCAACACCAATACCGTGGACAACTCACCCACAGCCACTTCGATCTGCGGCAAACGGTCACGGATACTGAGTTTCCCCACCAGCACTTTCAGCGGCTCGATCAGGTTGGAAACATGGGGCGACAACACCTTGCAACTATCCATATCGGCAACAAAGCTGCTGGATTTTTCATTAAAACCAACCAGCACGCCGCCTTTTTTCTCGACATAGCGCACACGCAGCCTCGCCTTGTGGCGATAACCCCAGGCCGGGCCATAGATAGGCGACAACATGCGCTCGGAGCGGGTCTTGCCGATATGCCAGAGATTACCCTCCAGCATGCGCTGCTTGGCAGCCACCTGCCCGGAAAACTCCAGGTGCTGGATGGCACAACCACCGCATACGCCAAAGTGTTTACATGCCGGCTGGGTACGCAGATGAGAAGCCTGCAGCACATCCACCACATCCGCCACTTCAAACCTTTCCTTGCGGCGACGCGTCTTGTAAGTGACCTGTTCACCAGGCAAAGCGCCATCAATGAAAATGGTCTTGCCATCCACATGGGCAACCCCGCGACCTTCCTGGTCCAGGGATTCAATCAGTGCAATAGATGTATTCATGAATTAATCGAGTGTAAAACCAGGCAGCCGACAGGGGCTATGGCTGCCAATGATGTAAAAATTCCTGCCAGTGCTGCCCTGGATATGCTGCCAGAGTATCGCGCACCAATGCCACTTCGCGTTCATAAGCGCCTTGGTCCAACATGCCACGCATCAGCTGGAAACGCAGGAACACCAGGTGGGTATTGGCGACATCGGTTTCGCAGTAATCGCGGATGGCGTCAATCTCGCCATGGGCATAGGCATCCCAGACCTTGCTGCCATCCATGCCCAGCTTGCCGGGAAAACCGCACAACTGCGCAATTTCATCCAGCGGCGCATTGGCGCGGCCATTGAACATAGCCAGCAAGTCCATCAGGTCAAGATGGCGCGTATGGTAACGGCTGATGTAATTATTCCACTTGAAGTCGCGATCATCGTCGCCCATATCCCAGTAACGCGGCGCACTGATGCCATGCACCAGCGCACGGTAATGCAGCACAGGCAGGTCAAACCCACCACCGTTCCACGACACCAGGTTGGGCGTATATTTTTCTATGCCGTCATAAAAACGCTGGATGATTTCCTGTTCCGGTGCATCCGGGCTACCCAGCGTCCAGACCCGAAAGCTGTCACCCTCACGCAGCGCGCATGAAATTGCCACCACACGATGCTGGTGCAACGGCAGGAACTCGCTGCCATTGTGCTGGCGACGCTGGTGAAACGCGACACGCGCCACATCTTCATCGGACGTTTCCGCAGGCAGGTCCAGCAGCTTGCGCAGGCCAGCCGTATCGGGAACCGTTTCAATATCAAAGACCAGGGTAGGCGTCATCTACTTCTTCACCCAGCCACTGGCATCCTGGTAATACCAACCTGCAGGTGCTTTCTGTATCCAGCGCTGGGCAAACGTGCTGCGCACCTCAGCCTCCCATTCAGGATGGCCGTTGGCATTGGCGATTTCCTTGTACAAGGCATTACGGTCATTGTTTTCAGCAGCAACCAAAGTATTGACTGACTGGCGCTGCGCCAGGGGAACAGTGTTGGCATCACGTACCGTGATCAGGCCATCCCGCGTGAAACCCACAGCACCACTGGCATAGAAACCAGCCAGTTGCCCGTGCCGTGCCTTCATACTGCCCTTGAGTCCGGTAATCGCAGGCGTATTGACTTCCATATCAGCCGCCTGCACCAGCATGGCAGTCATCAAACCTGCCAGCAACACCAGTATATTCATCAAACGTTTCATGTTATTTGGCCTCTTCTGTCTGTTCAGGCGCAGATGCCTTGTCCTTCAATTGCCAGACATCGTCAATAATGCGGTCCGCAGCTTTTTCTGCCGCTGCCGCCGGGAAATAGATATTGATGGTGACACAGGCAGGCAATGCCACAAGCAGCAATGCAGGTGCCATCCATTTCCAGTTCATTTGCATTCCGTTTTTCTCCCGTACAAGCGTGCATTCATACCACAGTTATTCACGCAGAATTGTACCCTAGTTGTGGTGTTCAACGCTTGGTGCCAACACAGAAAGCTATTCAATTACCGGGCTGGCGTTCCCCTCCGTCACCCGCTTGAGGCGCGACAGGAAATCGCTCCAGCCTACATTGTGGTTATAGCCCATCACCGTGATCGCAGGAATGCCGCTGCCCTTCACGATCACATAACCCTGCGAGGTATATTCCACCCCGCTCATCTTGCAAACATCATTGCTCAACTGGCAGCGCCAGCCGATCTTCGAATAATTGAATTCATTGAAAAACCGCAACACACTGCGCTGTATGGCAGCGGCCGCGCCAGCCCCTCCCAGCGCACTGATATTCTCCACCGCACGCTGGGAGATTTTTTTGCGATAACGCCCGGGGCTATTATGGAAATCCGCATCAAAACTGACAGGCTGCCAATTGGAAAGCAGCAGGTTTTTCACACTGCCATCCAGCTTGCCTTCAATCGCGCCAAACGAGAACGTCCGCGTCAGGTCGCCCAGATCCAGGCGCTGCACCTCAAGGTCGGCACGCAAACTGGAAGTTGCTCCTAGCGGAGTCTGCATGCTGAGGTTACTCACCGCCACACTGCCATTGAACATCTGGAACAACAAATCGCCATCCACCGTCAGCTGACCGCCGCTATACGTCATCATGGGCACTGCTGCCGCCACTTTTCCTTCCATGCGCGGCCATCCCAGCGCATGGCTCAATGCCGGCATTGAAATCGGGATCAGGTTGGCGCGCAAATGCCAGTGCCAATCACCACCAGCGCGGGTGGCCGAGATATCCGTCAGGCTGAGCGCGCCATCCAGCACAGGCAGGTAAAGCTGTGAGGCAGTCAGCGAATAGCGATTGAGGTCAGCCAGTATGCTGGCTTCACCCAGTGGAATTTTCAGCACATGCCCGCCTGCATAGGCAAGCTGGACCACCTGCGCTTCATTGTACGACCAGGGAATCCGGCTATTGAGCTTATAGAGCGCAAACCGCCCGTTCTTATCCTCCAGATCAACATCCTTGAGCATCAATGTGGCAGAAACCGGCTCACCATGCTGCAACACCAGTTTCACCCCAACTTTGCCGCCCAGTTCCAGCTTGCCCAGCGCCCCATCCGTCAGCATGGGTTGCAGCAACAAGGCATAAAGCGGTGCCAGCTCCAGCTCCTGCGCATCCACATCCAGGTCCTGCAATTTGCCTGCCTGCCAACTGCCTTGCAGCCTGGCATTCCCCACTCCGGCCAGCTTTAGCTCTGCATTCTCCACCCGCAACACATCCCCGGCGTAATAACCACGTGCCGATACCTGATGTCCGCCCTTGGCGAAATACCAGGGCTGCCAATAAAGCTCGCCTCCCGTCCAGTCCAGCATGGCCTGCCATTGCCAGCCAGCAGCCTGCCTCTGCAAATCAAGACTCAACCTGGCATCCAGCTTCTCTGCCGCCTGCGTGCCTGCCGGGCTGCTGAATGAGGCCTGCTGCAGCCGCACATTCACCTGATATTGCGGCTTCCCGGACGCCTGCACCACCTGCGCAGAGAATGGCATGTTGACTCCCGGCATCGTCAGCTTGCCCTCGGCACACTGCCAGGCATCAGGCAACGGTCGCGCAGGCTGCATACATGCCAGGCTGACAGCCTGCCAATCAGCACTCTCCGCAGGGCGAATATCAGCCTGTACCTGCACCACTCCATCCAACTTCCACTCCGCCCGCACCTTGCGCAGCTTGGCAGTATCCGCCTCGACTGAATCCGCCTCGATGCTGATACTGGTAATGGCATAAGCGGGCACGCCCCATGCCAGCAGGCAGGCAACGACACTCAACAGGACAGCTGCAAAAGCAAAGCGTGCGTGCCGCACACCCTGCCTCCCCTGTTCCATCTCATGTGTCTCAATCGCTATCTGCATTACTGCATCCCCATCCACCTATTCCATATCTCCCAGCCATGACCGCATCACCAGGCACACTCTATCAAGTAATCATACAGCGTAGATATTCTCATGAAACGGTTGGGAAACCATGCCATGTTCCAGGCAAGCTACATCAGGCAGCAAGAAGGAGATTGAGAGATTACTGGATGTGCCTGACAGCTCGCGCCGAAGACCCCAGCCTAGCCGAGCTGCGCAGCCGGACTGGCAGGATGCTTGTCCACGACCAGTGATAACAAATATAAGCGGCAATCAAATTCATACTGCATATAGTCAGGCTCCATATGCAGACACAACTGATAAAACGCTTTGTCGTGATTGCGCTCCTTGAGGTGCGCCAGCTCATGCACCACAATCATAGTCAGGAATTCGAGCGAAGTGGTTTTGAAAAAGGAAGAAATGCGGATTTCCTTTTTCGCCTTCAACTTGCCGCCCTGCACACGCGAAATGGCCGTATTCAAACCCAGGGTTTGACGTTCTATCGTCAACTGGTTATCAAAATATACCTTGTCCAGCAGCGGCGCATTCTTCAAGTAACGCTGCTTCAGGCCATTACAGAATTCATACAAGGCTTTATCGCTTTGAATGGCATGCCCCTGCGGATAACGCTGCTTAAAATAATGCCCCAACTTCCCTCGGGCATGCAATTGCGCCACCTGCGCCTGCACATGGGCCGGATAACCGGGCAGATATTGTTGGATGAGTGGCAATGACATGCCGCCATTTTAGGTCAGCCCGCAACGTGAATCAAAAGGATATGCCGATTGCCCGCCATCACCTGCCAATGATGCATGAGGCGAAACACTCAAACCCTGTCGGCGCGTCTGCATTTTTCAGGACAGCAAACAACCTGGTTTCTAAGATGACCTGAATGCAGTAAATTGGAAAATACCGGCACCACTCGGGAGATTTATTGACTTGAGGCGCCAGCATCGAATACGATGAAAATATAAAAACATCTTTATTTTACAAACAGTTAATATTTATGGACACTACTCTCCTGCCTGATAATGCAACACATGTCATTGTTAGCCCATCCCCTACTTTGTCACAAGTGCGGAACAGGCATAAAGAGGCTTCTCAGGCACATAGTCAGGCCGTAGCTCTATGGCATAAACGCATCTTTATCGCACAATGCATCATCGCAGGAGCACTGTTCTTCAAATGGATATGGTCTCATTCCCTGCTTGGTTCAGCTTTCATGGCAATCCTGATGCTGATTCCGCTATCTGTACTTCATCTCCTTGTCGGCCTGTTTACCCATAATGAAAAAAAACAGCAGACAGAAGCCAGTACAGCGCTTGCAAATACACGAAAGGATGAAGTTGAAGAGTATCTTGCGAGTATGGGCAAAGGCCGGTATCAATGGATTCAACGCAATGGGGAGTATCTCGCTATCCTGCCCGATGCAGCCTTACTCTATTACTTTGGTTCATTGAGCAAGGATCAGCATGTAGTGCTTGATCCAAGCCGTACCGTGTTGGAAACAAGAGTGACCGCCGAGCAACATGTCAGCCATAACACCACCAGTAGCACAGTCCATGATCGACGAACCGTCTTGATGGCAAGCAAAAATATTGGCATGGTCGGAAAAGGAAAATCCACTACACAAACCACAACCCACACCACCATCACACACACCTACACGCTTGAAGTGCAGGTGCAACTTGCAAAAGGCCAACAACCCTTTTGGATTTCACTGCCTTTTGGTCAAGATGATAAAAATGCTGAAAACTGGAAAGTACTGATCAACCAGATGCGATGATATTGAATAATGACTGAACAAATCAAAGTAGTGAATCGAAAAATGGATAGCATCGACTCATCTACCTTTCCCACCATTTCCTGCCGACGATATACGCTTGATACCTTAACATCGGCAGTCCTGCCAGGCGCGCTAGTGCGGGCCTGCTGCCAATCCCCAATTCCAAGGAGCATATTCTGTTTTCGATAAAATCAAGTTCATCAGACCGGGAGCTGGTGTTTCTTTCACGACACGGTGAATCTTTCACTGTTGAACTCAGGGGTTTTTCCGTCCAGGCAACGCAGACAGTTTGGGCATACTCGGATACACCAGCCCTTGCCAATCTGTTTGTACGGCTGGCTTCATATGAGCATCCGTGGGATGGCAATGAATGCTGGGAATCGATTGAGGGTGAGTTTACACTGTCTGCCAGCTGTTCTCCGCTTGGTGAGGTCAGCTTCTCGGTGCGCATGCACGGCCTGCAGGGATCACCAGAGGAATGGCAGGTATCTGCAGCGCTAACTACTGAACTCGGCCAGCTATCCCTTATCGCAGCAGGTGCTAGTCAGTTTTTCGGGGATACTTGAAACATCAGGTTGGATGACCCGCTCTTCCCGGACACAAGCCGGAAAACTACCCGTCAGCCTACCTTCATCAACCAAACACAGGAGACCCCAGCAAGATGAACTTGATACTTCTGGTGCCTATTACAATATTTGCGCTCTTGAACATTATTGCGATGATTGCAGTACTTCGTGTTCCTGGCACTTCTACATCAAAACGGGCGCTCCAATGTGCATTGATCTGGCTGGTTCCTGGCTTCGGGGCCGCTGCCTGCCTGGTACTTGCAGCGTACAACACGCAAAACCTTTCCAGCACTTCATCCATTTTCCAGTCACATGATGGGGGCTATTCTGGCAGCCATGATAGCGGAAGCTTCGATGGCGGCGGCTCAGGTTGCGGGGATGGCGGTGGTGGCTGTTAACGCATATCACAGCATCCACTGACGGTATGCCATCATTTATTTCAGGAGGGAACCATGAAGATTTCTGCAAGTAATGCGATCCTACTTTCCAATATGTGTGCACTATTACTGCTCAGCGCTTGCAATTCCGATCAGGAGCCGGATTTATCTACGGGATTGGTGAATCCCGCCTCCGAATACTGTATACGCAAGGGTGGCAAGCTTGAGATTGTTAAAGAGGAAGCCGGTGAAAAAGGCATGTGCCATCTGCCAGATGGCTCTGTGGTAGATGAATGGAAATTTTTCCGCCATGAACATTCCGCACAATAGCAGACAACAACTCCATCATTCACGCATGACTATAGATGCATAAACACTCCCCACTCTGAGAACACCGTTCATTGTTACCCTGCACCGATTGTCAGCTCAGCCTATGTTGGCATACACGTTTTCAAGCGCATCCTGCTGATAAAAATATATTCAATAATTTGTCAGGCCACCCTGCCCAATTCCAACAGGATGCGCTGCTTGAGCGTATCCAACTTTGTCTTGAACACTGACAGGGAATCCTCAAACCTGCAACTTGGCGTAACAATCGCCACCACATAACGGCCCAGGAACGTGTCCAGATCAACAGCCACCGCACTGATGCCCAGTACATTCTCATCCCGGTCGATCGCAAACCCCGTCCTGCGGATATCATTCAGGTCCTTGAGCAAATCGTTGATCTGCTTGGTTTTCTCCGTTATTTTCGGATAATCCCTGCCTATACGTGCAATCACTTGCTCATCGGTAAGGTTAGCCAGCAACAGCTTGCCATCCACCGTCGTATAAAGTGTATGCACCGCGCCCAGCACCGCCACTACCCGCAACTCCCTTTCCGCGATAATGCGGTCTATCACATTGGATTGCTGGTTCGAGATGGAAGACAGCACCACGGTTTCATTCACATCACTGCTCAAAAGCTCAAGATGAGGCCGTAAGACCGTGATGATATCCACCTGGGTTTCATGCATGAGTTGCCCCAGCGCCATACCCAGCTTGAAGCCTCGGCCACCATCCAGCATGGTGACCAGCTCTTCGTCTTCAAGCGCCTTGACGATCCGTTGCACCGTAGAGCGTGGCAGAGATGCAATGTCTGCAATTTTCCCTAAACTCAGCCCCGCCGGGTTCTTGGCCAATATCCTTAGGATCAGGGAAGCCCGCGAAATCACCTGAATACCATGCGACCCGGCCTTCATTACTTCTTCTTTATTCATATATTCCCTAGTGGACTCTCACCGAAGCATTTCCGGACACATTATTGTTCGATATGTATCGATAAGTAATACATCGTATTACAAATTCCATCTCAAATGAATCATCGACATCCTGTAAGCCAAAGATACTGAACCCGAATGGTTCAAACACTGTAAATACACCGTACTACAGACAACGCCCCTATCTATTAATAGATTTATTTACGACTATTAGCCAGAATTTATTCACACAACAGCTTTAATATAAGCTATTAATGAAAATAAATTAATAGCCATAAAATTAACTATAGAGTAATGTATTAGCTTTCTACGTCCAGAAAAAAGACTATTATGACCACCAACCGCACTCCCGAAGAAATGGAAGCGTTCCTGGGTCTCGAGTTGAAAAAACTACGCCTGCACCGCAACATTACCCAACAAGAGTTGGCCATCCAGGCAGGAGTCAGCTTGGGCGCACTCAAGTCCCTGGAGTCGGGCAAAGGGTGCACCCTGAAAACCCTGATGAATATTCTCAAAGCACTTGGCAGAGAGAGCTGGATTGAAACAGTAGCGCCTATCCCAGCCATCAACCCCCTGGTCATGACGCTGGACGCAAAACCGCGGCAACGTGCCGCATCCAGGCCAGGTGCCATGAACGTGAAACCACGGCAACATCAAGTTGATGCGATAGACGCTACGCCGGTCATCAAAAACACCCTTATCACCTCCCTATCTGGCAAACAGCGTGCGGAGATGAGTTTAAAAGAACTAGCCAGGTATAACGCCACCACTCCCACCACGACCTCAGGGAAGAAGAAATAATGGCACTTGCAGGCTACACTCCAGTCAATCGGATCATCGTCAAAATCTGGGGACAGGAAGTTGGCAGACTGGCCCTGGATCCCAATACCGGCTACTACGCATTTGCGTATGCAAGAGAATTCTGTGAAACAGGTATTGAGCTTTCTCCAATACAAGCCCCGGCAGAATTCGGGAAGGTATACGTATTCCCGGACTTAGCCATGCATACCTATCACAGGCTACCAGCCTTCCTGGCGGATGCCCTGCCAGATCGATTTGGCAATGCGCTGGTGAATCGCTACATGGCAGATCATGGTGTTCCCGCTGAGGCCATTACCCCTTTGGATCGATTGGCCTACCAGGGTTCACGCGCCATGGGAGCATTGACATTCGAACCCGATGCCAGACCATTTGCGCAATACTCCTCTGCAATCGAGCTGGCCCAATTGGTGTCAGGAGCGAGAGAGGCCCTGACTGGAAATTTCGCTGACAACCACGAGGCGCGTGAGGCATTACACCGCCTCATCGAAGTAGGCACCTCTGCAGGTGGTGCACGCGCAAAGGCGGTCATTGCCATGCACCCGGTCACGAAAGAAATCCGTTCCGGCCAGATGGATACCCCGGCGGGTTTTGAACATTGGTTACTCAAGTTCGACGGCATCCATGATAACGAGCTGGAAATGTCTCAAGGATACGGACGCATTGAATATGCCTATTACCTGATGGCCATTGCTGCTGGCATCAATATGATGGAAAGCCAGTTACTCGAAGAAAATGGCCGCGCTCATTTCATGACGCGCCGTTTTGACCGAAACGCGGAAACACGTAACCATATCCAGACGCTTTGTGCCATGGCCCATCTGGATTTCAATGTACGTGAAACAAATAGCTACGGACAACTATTTGCCTGCATCAAGAGACTGAACCTGCCATACAAGGATCTGGAAGAAGCCTTCCGGCGCATGGTGTTTAACGTCATGGCAAAAAACTGTGACGACCATACAAAAAATATCTCATTCATCCTGCCGCAACAACATGCCTGGCGCTTGGCACCCGCGTATGACATCAGCTTTGCCTATAACCCTCATGGAGAATGGACCTACCAACACCTCATGGCTGTCAACGGCAAATTCAAAGAGATCACACCGGCAGATATGCTTGCTGAAGCACAACGCTACGGTATAGGGACGGCAAAAAACGTGATCGAGGAAGTACACAATGCGGTGGGAAGATGGCAGGAAGCAGCGGAAATTGCCGGCGTATCAGAAAGCCAGTATCAGCATATCGCCGCCCTACTCCTGACCTGACCTGACCTGACCTGACCTGACCTGACCTGACCTGACCTGACCTGACCTGACCTGACCTGACCT
>NZ_FZOA01000002.1:0-3789 GCF_900187985.1 Methylobacillus rhizosphaerae | reverse complement strand
ACCTGACCTGACCTGACCTGACCTGACCTGACCTGACCTGACCTGACCTGACCTGACCTGACCTGACCTGACCTGACCTGACCTGACCTGACCTGTTTATATTGGCGATCTTGCTGCCCTTCACTGCGGCTGCTAGAAATCAAAAGGGTCAGACTCAATCTGATGGCCCGTATTCAGATATGATCCAATAACGGATCAAGCGAATCTGACCCTGTTGATTCCCTGCTGCCATCAATTAAATATGGCATTAAACAATTCTGGAGACTCTGGAATATTTACTTTCCAAGAGTAATCAGCACCCAGGAGCCTCGTTGCCCCTGGGCGCTGTACTGCTGCTTTTAGTTTGGCGATTCCAGTACCGTCTGTGTCGTGGTGACTTCCACGCGACGATCAGGTGCCAGGCAAGCGATCAGTTCTGCGCGAGGCAGTTTGTCGCTGCAATTGCTGACCGGGTTTTGTTCACCCTTGCCCGTGGCGGTAATACGGCTGCTATTGATACCCTGCGTGACAAAGAATGAACGCACGCTGTTGGCACGCGCCTGCGACAAGCGTTGGTTATAGCTATCGCTACCCAAGCGGTCAGTATAGGCAGCCACGGCAACCGGGGCGCTCGAATCAGTGCCGCGCTGGATGTCCGCAGCCAACTCTGCCAGGGCAGCCTGGCCTTTGGGGCTAAGCGTGGCGCTGTCAAAGGCAAACAGCACTTCGCTGCTCAGCGTCCGCACCACTGGCTCAGGAGCTGGCGGAACGGGTACAGGCACCGGAACTGGCGCAGGCTCAGGAGCTGGCGGTTCAGCCGCAGGCTGGGCACAACCTTCAGGTTTCCAGTAGTACGAACCTGCCTTGCCATCCTTATCAAACAAGACCTTGAGCTGACAGATATGGAAAGTGTTCGCTGTAGGCGTATCACGCAGGTGGAACAAGTAATTCCACTCCCGCACGCCCCATATCTTCTCGGCAAAATGCGGCTGTTCCAGCAAGCCCTGCACCTGCGACTTCGTCAATCCAGGTTGCAACAGGCTCAGGGTTTCAGGCGTTGGGTATGAACCATCCTTTTTCAACAAACTGGTATCGTCCAAGTCAGGCCACACCAATTCCTCAGCAGTACTGCCATCCTCGGCAATATTCTTACTCAGGCTGCCACATGCCACCAGGCTTGCACTTACCAAGCCAGCCAGCAACATACGGACAACCCAGGTGCAAGATTCCGTCGTCTGTTTCATATATTTTTTCCTTTTTATCAATTCGTTTTGCGTGTCTTGTCAGCCAATGATTTATAAGCAGCCGCAAATCCCTTTAGTGGAAAGCTCACAGTCACCAATTGGCGCGACACTGCAGCAACCGCAACTGCCTTGAAAATCTGGCCGCTCGACAAAGCAGAAGTATTCAACGTCACCGGTATCAAGCATCCATCCGGAAAGCATCCGTAGAAAGCAGCACCTGTCGGCGTTGCTGCCTGATTATCAACCTGCGTCTGCACCCCCGAGGCCAGTTCCAGGCCCAGTGGCATGATCAGGCGTGCTTCCACTTTCTGCGCATCAATCGGGCGCAGGATATCGAGCCGGGCAATCCGCCGGGGCGGATTACCTTGCTGCATCAGCTCCTGGAACATCGTGCACGATGCCGCTTGATTATTTGCCCCCTTGGTACAACTCACGGACCAATTATCAAAGCGCTGCACCTCAGGAGCGGCAGCGGGCGCAGCAATCGCCTCCCCACCTGCCACTCCCCAGGCCGCCAGAACCACCGCCGCAACGGCGGTGGAACGGATAATGGCAGAAGACATGACGTTACTGATCATTCCTGTACGCCTTACCATTGGAAACCAACACCTGCACCGACACCCACATTGCTGCGAGTGTTAACCGATGCATTGGCCTTCAGCACCCAGGAGCCGTTATCACTGATGGTAGATGCGCCGATCGCAAGGGCCGACTCACCTCCATAGTAGCCAACACCGGCACCCACCATGCTCTTACCTGGTTGGTAAACCTGAGGAATTGACGACTGGGCAATGGCTCCAGCGATACCGCTGAAAGCATCCCTGCGGAGCTGATGCTGTTGATGCATCACATAACCCAGACCACCATTCAGCTGATCCACGTTCACAGCATCAGTGCCATTCACGCCAGGTGCAACATTGGTGATGGTATTGCCACCGTTGTTCAGGCCGTTGTTGTTCAGCACAACAGGTGAACCAGTAGCACCGCCATTGATCGTCAAGCTGTTCGCTGTCATATCAGGGTTGGTGTCAATCGTCAGGTTGGTACCATCTTGCGTTACAGTCACATTGCCACTGCTACCGCTAGAGACATTCACCGTTGCATTCTTCGACACCTGCACAGGCGCGCCACCGTTGGAAGAAAGGTTCCAGCTACCACTCTCTGCTGCAACCGCCTCCAACTGGCTGACGTTCACTGCATCGGTTGGCGCTACACCGGCTGCCACATTGGTGATGCGGGTACCGCCAGCATCAATGCCGCTTTGAGTGATGCTCGGTCCGCCCTCAATGCTCAGGCCGCTGTTGTTCACAGTGGTGTTCCCTGTAGTCACGCTGCCATTGCTGCCCAAGTCGACATTTTCTGCCAGCTTCACGGTCAGGGTATCGCTACCATTGGATTCCACACCGATATTGCCTTCGGTCAGAGTTCCGGTTGCACCGCCCTTCACGTTCACGGTTTCACCCAGCTTGCGCTCAATATTCTCGCCTGTATCGCCAGCAAAAGTCAGAGGCTTGCTGGTTGCGTTGTTCACTGATTCATCCACGTAGTTCTTGTTGACGATGTGGTCACCTTCAGTAATCGGGCCGTTATAGTGCGCACCGCTGTTGTCGACATAGAAGTTGTCGCCAGCCTTCAGGTTGGTGGTGTTGACATTGGTCGTAGTCACAGTGTCACCAGTAATTGTGGTGCCGCCGTTGACCGTGATGCTGTTGTTCACCGCCAGATCATCAGCTAGGTTGAACTTCACATCGTTGCTGTCCGCAGCCTTGCTCACCACGATATTGCCATCCGTGTTACCCAAATCCACGTTCGCACCAGGTGCTACGTTGCTCTGGTTGGCACCTTGAGCGCTGACATTCCATCCCATATTGGCGATGGTGGATACCGCAGTCAGCTGACTTACGTTGACCGCATCCGTTGGATTCACACCTGCTGCCACGTTGGTGATAGTGGTACCGCCAGCGTTGATACCGCCGATTGTGACACTAGGGCCACCAACAATGGTCAGTCCATCATTGTTGATAGTGGTGTTGCCAGTAGTGACGCTAGTGAGGCTCAAGTCCTTGTTCAATGCCACCTTCACGCCATCAGCATCAGCCGTTGTCGTGATGTTGTCATCACCATTCACGGCCACAGTGTCACCCAGTTTCTTGGTACCAGTGGTGCCGCTGTCGCCGGTGAAGGTCAGTCCCTTATTGTTCACAGTGTCATTGGCTTCCACACCTTGGGCAATGTCGTCCTTGGTCTGTTGCGCCAGGTCAACTTGGTAATCAGTAACGTTGTTCGCATCCTTCGCGCCCGCTGTCACTGTCACTGCAGTAGAACCTGCCGAAGCAGTAGTGCCGTTAGCGTTGACGGTATAGGTCTTGCTGCCGTCAGCGTTGGTGCTTTCTGCCACGTCATTGACGTTGGTGCCTGCTGCAACCTTGGTGGTCGCTGCTGCGGCAGCGTCATTCAACTGGCTCACGTTCACCGCATCAGTAGCGTCAGTACCCGCTGCCACATTGGTGATCTTGGTGTTGTTGACGTTGATACCAGCACTGTTGATGATCGGGCCACCGTTGTT
>NZ_FZOA01000001.1 GCF_900187985.1 Methylobacillus rhizosphaerae | reverse complement strand
TTACCGTTCGACTTGCATGTGTAAAGCATGCCGCCAGCGTTCAATCTGAGCCAGGATCAAACTCTTCAGTTTAATTCCGACTATTACTTGTTTGACCTCTTGCGAGGTCGGTATATCGCTTGGCTTATTCTCAAATGAATCTTTAGGTGTAACTGTTAAGTTACAGATTTCATTTAAGTGTTAAGCACTTGTTTGTTGAGTTATCGATACTTAATCAATTAAGTATCAATGTGCACTCACCTACAAGCACCCACACTTATCGGTTGTTCATCTTGTTAAAGAGCAGGGCACTTCTTTTATACTTCCCACTGACTTCATCAATCAGCGAGAGGCCGCATTATACAGGGGTTGTTTACCTCGTCAATCATTTTCAAAATTATTTAAAAACGACTCTGCATAATTGGTTGCGGGGACAGGATTCGAACCTGTGACCTTCGGGTTATGAGCCCGACGAGCTGCCAGACTGCTCCACCCCGCGACCGGCGTCGCCACAACACATTGATTACTTCGTTTGTGCTGCGTCGAGAAGTGAGACTATAGCAAAGTAGAATTCCAAGTGTCAATGCATTTCGCGGAATACTTTATGGCCAGAGTGGCTGGGGATATTGCTTCAGCTTATTCAATCAATCACTTAGTGCAGAATATCAAAGTGGTAAATTTTCACTATTGATGACCACAGATCTGACATAGGCAAGATCGGCCTCTGTATCCACGCCCGAAGCGGGCGCTTTTGCGGTTACTTGCACACTGATTTTGTATCCATGCCAGAGTACTCGCAATTGCTCCAGGGATTCGAAATGCTCTATGGCAGACGGCATGAGCGCCGCATATGCCTGCAGGAAACCAGCACGATATGCATAGATGCCGATATGTCGGTATACCGGCATATCTTCAGGCAGATCCTGGTTGGCCGCAAATGCATCGCGCGGGTATGGAATTGGTGCTCGACTGAAATATAGGGCATAGCCCTGCTGATCGAGCACGACTTTCACAATATTGGGATTCAATATGGACGGTGTATCATGCAGGCGATGACATGCCGTTGCCATGGATGCGGCGGGATGACTGGAAAGGTTATGTGCCACTTCGCCGATCAGTAACGGATCAATGAGCGGTTCATCCCCCTGCACATTCACGACGATAGCATCATCGCTCCAGCCTTGATGCTGGGCCACCTCTGCAATACGATCCGTTCCTGATGCATGGTCGGCACGCGTCATGACTGCCTCATACCCATAACTGAGGACGGCTTCCCGGATCTGCTCATGATCTGTCGCCACGACTATTTCCTCTGCACCACTTGCGCAGGCTTGTTCTGCCACGCGCACAACCATGGGTTTTCCTGCTATATCCAGCAGTGGCTTGCCTGGCAAGCGGCTGCTGGCATAGCGTGCAGGAATCACGACCTTGAATGTCATTACTTGATCTCTTCTTCGGCAGGCAATTTCCGCGCATCGTCTTCAAGCATGACAGGGATGCCATCATGCACAGGGTATGCCAAGCGGCAAGGGCTACATAGCAACTCCTGCTCTGTTTTCTTATAATGCAATGGCCCTTTACATACGGGACATACCAATATTTCCAGTAACTTCGCATCCATTGGTCAGTTTTCCTTCTCTATTAATCGCGTCAGGCGCGTCAGTATTTTCTCAGCCAGGGCACGGTCAATCTCTGCTGTGATTGGCATAAACCACCACTGGTCACGGGCAAAGCCGGTACATTTGACCGCATCCTTTTCCGTCATGAGTACGATCTCATCTTTAGCAAACTGAAAGTCCGCTTCACTATATATGTGATGATCGGGAAAAGCATGCGCCTCCACGATCAAACCCATGCTTTCCAGTTGACCAAAGAAACGTTGTGGATTGCCAATCCCAGCCACAGCATGCACACGCTTGCCAACCAGAGCGGATATATCCATTTTTGATTCAGGATAACTCACCTGTCGCAGAGTGTCAGGAACGAGGTGCATCAGATAGCTATCTGCCGCAGGGGGTCCGCCATTGAATACTACCGCATCCACTTCTTTCAGGCGTGCACTGGTTTCACGCAAGGGGCCGGCCGGCAGCAACTGGCCATTACCCAACATACGCTCACCATCCACAATGGCAATTTCGATATCACGTTTCAGGGCGTAGTGCTGCAAGCCGTCATCGCTGATGATCAGATTGCATTCGGGATAGTCCCTGAGCAAGTAGCGCGCCGCCCTGCTCCGCTTCCTTCCTATATACAAGGGGACATTCGTACGCTGCACCAACAATACGGGCTCATCGCCAACGACCTCTGGCGTGCTGTCTTGCTTTACCTGCTGGGTATGCAGGGCGCTACCGCCATATCCCCGGCTGACGACTCCCGGGTACCAGCCATTCTGTCGCAACTGCTGTACCAGCCAGATAACAAAAGGTGTCTTTCCCGTTCCACCCACATGAATATTGCCAACGATAATGACTGGCACCGGCAAACGCCGGCTTTTCAGAAGTCCAACACGATAGGCTAGCCTGCGCACTATCATCAACAACCAGAATATCCATGCAAATGGACGCAGGATAATTTGCCATGCCGTACGGTGATACCACTGATGCTCCATCCACCGCTGAAATGCCTGGCTCACCAATTTACCTCTCAATGAAATTGTTTCTGATAGAGCTTGGCATAATACCCCCCCATAGCCAGAAGCTCTTCATGACTACCGCCTTCAACAATTTGCCCTTGCTCCATAACCAGAATGCGATCCGCATTTTCTATGGTGGACAGTCGGTGCGCAATGACAATGGAGGTTCTATTCTGCATCAACTCATCCAATGCTGCCTGCACATGCCGCTCGGATTCAGTATCCAGTGCGGAGGTTGCCTCATCCAGTAATAATATCGGAGCATTCTTGAGAATGGCACGAGCAATCGCCAGCCTCTGGCGCTGCCCTCCCGATAAGCGCACACCTCGATCCCCAATCTCACTTTGCAGCCCGCTAGGCAGCTGTTGGATAAAGTCCCAGGCATGGGCTGCCTTGGCCGCAGCAATGACTTCTGCTTCACTGACATTACGCAACGTACCATAGGCAATATTGTTGAACACACTATCATTGAACAGCACAACATCCTGGCTCACCAAGGCAAATTGCTGGCGCAGGCTTTTCAGTGTCATCTGGCGAATATCAACACCATCCAGCAATATCCTGCCTTGCTGCGCTTCGTAAAAACGTGGCAACAAATTGACCAGTGTGGTCTTGCCTCCGCCAGAACGCCCCACCAGCGCGACCTTTTCTCCTGGCCTGACCGTAAAACTCAAGTCCGTCAGCGCCGGACGCTGGGCCGTAGCATACTGCAGGGTCACATGCTCAAAGACAATTTCACCCTTTGTGCGTGCCATTTCCAGCTTGCCTTCATCCACTTCCGGCACACTATCAATCAGGTCAAACACACTATGGGCTGCCGCAAGGCCGACCTGAAGCTCTTCATTCAAACCTGTCAACGTCTTAATTGGCGCAATCAACATCAATAAGGCGCCAATAAAGGCGGCGAACTCGCCGGCACTGAATTTACCCACGGCATAGAACACCACCAGGGCCAGCGCAAGACCTGCCAGCAACTCGATCACCATGCTGTTCATGCCTGAGAAACGCGCCAGCCTCACCTGCATATGACGATTTTTGCCTGCTATCTTAGCAAAGCGTTGATACTCATAATCACCACCGCCGAATATTTTCACCATGCGCTGGCCAGAAACTGCCTCCTCAATTGACTGGGTCATGGCGCCCATGCTCTGCTGCACAATTTTGCCCGCGCTACGCAGCCGAGGTGTCATGTTTTTGAGATACCACGCCATCACAGGGGCAACAACTGCAAAAATCAGCGTCAACTGCCAGTCGAGGTACAGCATGTATGCCACCATACCAATAATCGTCAAGGTATCCCGTACAGCACTCATGGCAACTTTGGTCGCAGCACCCGCCATCTGCTCAGTATCGTAGGTCAGCTTGGAGGTCACGACACCCGCCGACACTGCATCGAAAAAGCTGACTGGCAGGTTCATCAGGCGACGGAAGGTATCCTGCCGCAGATTCTCCACCACACGCCGCGCCACCCAGCGCATGGCAAAGCTCGAGATAAAGCCGGCAAACGCCCGGATAGCCAGCAGGCCGAACAACATAAAGGGTAAGAGGCTCAACTTGGTTGAGTCTTGTTTGACAAAGCCTTCGTCTGTCACCATTTTGATGGTGGCCAGAAAACCTGTATTAGTGGCAGAGTAAGTCACCAGCGCAATCACGCTAATGAGGAATACAAACCAATACCGGGTTGCATATTTAAGAACGCGCAGATACAGCACTCGCGCGCTGTGCCCGGAAGGGACAACCTTCCCAGGAGCAAGCTTGGACATGTTGGATACTTTTAAAAAATCAAGAGCCGGAGCGTGCTTGAGTTGCAAAGGTAATTTGGCTGTAGCCTGCCTGGCGAGCAGCTTCCATTACATTCACCACTGCCTGATGCGTACTTTTCGCATCTGCACTGATAATAATCGTCGGGTCTTTTCCATCCCCCACGGCTTTCTTCATGGCATCTGCAATCCCTGCCACAGAACCATCGGAAATATCTTTATTGTTAATGACATAGTGCCCAGCCTCCTTCACCCCGACATTGATCACCAGAGGTTTGTCCTGGGGCGTTTCAGCTTCAGCTGTCGGCAGATTGATCTGCAATTCCGTGACACGGGAAAACGTCGCACTCACGACCAGAAAGATAATGATCACCAACAGCACATCGATCAGTGGCACGAGGTTCATTTCAAGATCTTCGTGCTTTTTACCCCGTTGGAAATTCATTCCTTGCGCTCGCCGTGAATAATTTCGACCAATTTGACTGCTTCCTGCTCCATTTGCACGATAAAGTCGTCAATCTTGCCACGGAAGTAGCGGTAGAAAATCATAGCAGGCACTGCCACCACAATCCCACCGGCCGTGTTATACAACGCAACTGAAATACCACGCGCGAACTGTGCAACATCATGCCCTGTTGCCGTAAAGGCACCAAACAGCTCCACCATACCAATGACTGTACCAAGCAGTCCCAGCAGCGGGCTGACTGTGGCAATGGTTCCGAGCGTAGTCAGATACTTTTCCAGCTTGTGTGCCACGGCGCGACCAGACTCTTCCACCGCTTCCTTCATGACATCCCGTGATGCACCCAGATTGCGTAGCGCGCCGGCGAATACCAAACCCAGCAAGGAATGTTGCTCAAGCTTGCGCAATGCATCAGGCGTAACGCCGGCTGTTCCCTGGCGCAGCCATTTTTGTACTTCAGGCAATAAGGTTTTGGGTACGATCTGCTGCTCACGCAAGGCAACCAGACGTTCAATAATAATGGCGACTGCTACAACTGAAGCAAAGATCAGCGGCCAGATTGGCCATCCCGCCGCTTTAATAATTTCCCACACAGAAAGTGCCCCTAATATGTTCAGTAAAGTGGCGTTACTTTATCGCGCACTGCCAGTTTCAGCAAGGGATGCTCTTGTAAAAGCTGCAGATTGGTCATGCCAATATCGGCGCGATTTCTCACGCCAGCTGGTCGCTACCACCCCACCATCCCGACTGAAATCCAGGATGACAGCACCGTCATCATCCGACCGATACTGCCTTGCACCAAGCGATTCATATTGTTTGACAATTTCTGGCCGGGGATGACGGAATCGATTGAGATATCCTGCAGTAAAGATCACTATCCGTGGTTTCACTGCAGTAACAAAATCATGGGTAGAGGACGTCTTACTGCCATGATGGGGAGCAAGAAGAACCTCAGCCGCGAAATTCTCTGCCCCCATGCCCAGCAGATCAACCTCTGCGGAACGCTCAATATCTCCCGGCAGCAATAATGTACCTCCGGCGCTGCGCACGCGCAGCACGCAACTCCGGTTATTGGTTCTGACGCTTGAGGAAAACTGGTCCGGATTGGCTGGGTAAAGTATTTCAAATGTCACGCCGCCCCAACTCCAGCGCTGACCTGCCTGACATGGGCGATGGTTCAATGCACGCAACACAGGTTTGTCAGCGGGCAGCGAGCCGATTGCCCAGTCCACAGGAATAGCAGCCAGTACAGAATCCATCCCTCCTGTATGATCAAGGTCATCGTGACTCACTACCATGCCATGCAGGCGTTGTATTCCTTCTCCATGCAGATACGGCACAATGACACGGTTACCACTGTCGCTCTCACTAGAAAACCTTGGTCCAGTATCGTAAAGTAAGGTGTGTTGATTTGTGCGAATCACAACCGCCAGTCCCTGACCAACGTCCAGTACCGCCACTCGCATCTCCCCAGGCAAAGGCGTATCAGGCTTATTGAAGAAAATTGGTAGCACTGCTATCAGGCCAAGCCAGCGCAATGCTATCCCCCTGGGCAACAATAGGCAGGCAATGCCGCCAACGGCAAGCAATAATGAGAGCGTCGTAGGCGCATGTTGTTGCCAGACTGCAGCAGGCAAATCGCTGAGCCAGCCCAGCAGCTGCATTGCCAATTGCATGATCCAGTGCGCTAGCCATAGCAGAACATCCACGGATAAAAAACTGCCCAGCAAGGTCAATGGCACAATCACAAGACTTACCAAGGGAATGGCAAAAGCATTTGCCAATGGTGAAACCAGAGAGAACTGGCCGAACAGCAGCAATAAGCCTGGCATTAAGCCAACCGTTACTGCCCATTGCGACAATATGGCATCCCTGAACCAATGCGGCCTGCGGATACGCTTCCCCATGACGTAAGCGATCAATGCCACCGCACCGAACGACAGCCAGAAACCTGCAGCTAGAACCGCCCACGGATCAATCAGCACGACAACCAGCAGTGCGAACAGCAGTACCCTGCCAAACGATACCCGCCTGCCTGACCAAAAGGCCACTGCAAACACACTCAACATATACAGGGTTCGCTGCGTCGGCACAGAGAACCCTGCCACCAGCGCATAAGCAATGGCTGTCGCCACTCCAGCCACCAATGCCACCTTGCGCGCAGGCACATACAGTACCCAATATGGAATACGGCACCAGATGGCATAAACCAAAGCGTATGCCATTGCCGACAACATGGTGATATGCACACCAGAGATGCTGATCAAGTGGACAATGCCCGTACGCCGGAATATCTGCCAATCCTGCTGGCTGACCGCATCATCCGCCCCAATTGCCAATGCCCTCAACACACCTGCATAGGGTTGACCATACAGCGCTTGCATCATGTACTGGCTAATGTGCTCACGCACTCGCTCTATCATGTATTGCGGCTTGAGCACTCTGGCGCTCAGCATGACGGGTTGCGGTGCTTGCCGGATGTAGCCACTAGCGCGGATATTGCGCTCCAGCATCCACAACTCGAAATCATATCCATGAGGATTGGCTGTACTGTGAGGCCGCTTGAGACGCACAGTCAGCTGCCAGCGCTCTCCCGCATGAAATTCTGGCAGGGACCTATTCGATGCTGTGGCGGAAACAGTATCCATCACGTAATCACCACTGTACTGCATCAAGGAAATATTCGTCGGCACCACAGCATGCGGCGTCTTGACTTGCTCAACAGCAAAATCGAAGCGCCTGCCGCGCTCATGCATGGCTGGCAGGCTTGCCACCACACCGACAATCTCAATATCCCGCCCTTCCCATGCGTGGGGCAACTGGTCAGCCATCCTGCCATGCGCACACCACGCAGCCCAGCCAAACCCAAGCATCATTCCCAACAAGCCGGTTGCTACATACCGCGTCAACGGGAATTGGCGCAAACACCACAAGGGAAATACCAGTAGCACACACCATCCCCAGGACAGGGATGGCAGCCAAGGCAATTGTTGCAATACCCATGCACCAGCTACAAACATCAGTGCAAATATGGGCATTGGCGATTACTCCATCAGAGTGGTATCAACCTGCCATCTTGCAGGCGGTATTGCCGCTGCATGCGGGCTGCCAGATCTAAATCATGTGTCACTACCACAAGGCTGACCGCCTGCTCCTGGTTCAACTCCAGCAACAGGTCAAACACACCATTGGCAGTATGTCGATCAAGATTGCCCGTAGGCTCATCCGCCAGCACACAGCGCGGCTCGGTCACCAGCGCCCGCGCCACAGCCGCACGCTGGCGCTCTCCCCCAGAGAGCTCTCCCGGCATATGATCCAATCTGTGTGCCAAGCCGACCTTGGTCAACATTTCCTGTGCCCGCATCAAGGCCTCGTGCCGGGAGATACGGCGAATCATCAAGGGCAATGCCACATTTTCCAGAGCAGTAAACTCAGGCAACAAGTGATGAAATTGATAAACAAACCCCAGTGCCTGATTACGCAATGCCCCTCTCTGCGCCTCGCTCAGACGCTGCAGGGGCTTGTCCATGACACTAACGCTGCCCGCACTTGGTTCATCAAGGCCGCCCAGCAAGTGCAACAGGGTACTCTTACCAGACCCCGATGTGCCCACAATGGCAATTTGCTCACCAGCCTCGACTTGCAGACTGATGCCATTTAATACAGCAACATCAAGCCCAGTATAGGTTTTTTGCAGGTCAGTACACTGCAGTATCGTTGCATTACTCATACCGCAAAGCCTCCGCCGGATTGATTCTGGCAGCTCGCCAGCTTGGGTAAAGCGTCGCCAGCAGGCTCAATATAAATGACAGCACCACAATCACGGTCACATCCGACCACAATAATTTGGATGGCAGATCACTGATGTAATACACATCCTTGGCCAGGAACTGTACGCCTAGCGTATGCTCAATAAAGGGCACAATGACATCAATATTCAACGCGATCAACACCCCAAAACAGGCGCCGACGACGGTGCCAATCACACCGATCAGCGCACCCTGCACGATAAAAATCTGCATGATACTGCTCGGGCTGGCACCAAACGTCCGCATGATGGCAATATCCGCGCGCTTGTCTGTTACCGCCATAACCAGCGTCGATACAATATTGAATGCAGCCACAGCTACAATCAATGCCAGGATGATGAACATCACGCGCTTCTCCATCTGGATCGCGCGAAAGAAGTTGGCGTGCTGCTGCGTCCAGTCAGTAATGTAGTAATTCCCCTTCCCCATCAGGTGCTGTCCCAATTGACGTGCTACGCCAGGTGCATCGAACAAATCGTCAAGCTTGAGACGCACACCAGACACACTATCCCCCATCCGGTACAGTTTGGCAGCATCCTCGATATGGACTAGAGCCAAACCAGAATCGTATTCATACATGCCGATCTCAAACACTCCAACCACCTTGAACTGCTTGATGCGTGGCACCACACCCGTTGGCGTGAATTGCCCCTGTGGCGCCATCAGCACTACCTTGTCACCCAGTACCACACCCAGCGCCTGGGCAAGTTCCGCTCCCAGCACCACGCCAAACTCCCCGGGCTGAAGGTCAGTCAGGCTGCCCGAGCGCATATGTGACCCCAGCTCTGCCACCTTGTCCTCGGCATCCGGTAACACGCCGCGAATAATCGCCCCCTGCACCGACTGCCCGTAAGACAACATCCCTTGCGCCATGATGTAAGGCGCGCCGGCCTGGACATGTGGCGCACCATCCACTTGCATCACCAACTTTTTCCAGTCTTTCAGATTATTGTCCGGACCAGTAATCTGCAGATGCGCCGCAACACCCAGAATGCGGTTGCGCAGTTCATTCTGAAAACCATTCATGACAGACAGCACAATAATCAGTGCCGCAACACCCAGCCCGATACCGACCATGCTGGTCAGGGAAATAAAGGAAATGAAGTGATTGTGTCTCTTGGCGCGCGTGTAGCGGAAACCAACAAACAACTCAAAAGGTAAATGTCTGAAAAAATCCATGCCGCATTCTAGCGTGAAAGCCTGTGAAACACACCATATGGAAAAATTTACCGTATTACCATGCAATACAGCATCAACCATGATGGGGTGACTCGCGAATTGCATACAGACAACTCTCCGATTGAATCATCCAACACAACCACTTAGCTCCCGAACAAAAATCCTCCAAACCCAGCATGACGTCTGCTAGAATTCAACTCATGTTTACCGGCATCATTCAGGCTCAAGGCCATATCCAGACCATCACTCGTCATGACGACGACGTCACACTCATCATAGATACAGGCAATCTTGATCTACAGGACGTTGCCATTGGCGACAGCATCGCCGTCAACGGTGTCTGCCTGACGGCCATCAGGCTCGGCCCTCGCGAGTTTGAAGCTGACGTCTCGAAGGAAACATTATCCTGCACCGTGGGACTGGACAGCCTGCGCCCGATCAACCTCGAAAAAGCACTACGTCTTTCAGACCGCTTGGGAGGCCACCTGGTCAGTGGACATGTAGATGGCGTAGGCCAGGTCATACGCTTTGAACCTGTCGGGGAGAGCATGTTGCTGACAGTGCGTGCTCCTCATGCCTTGTCGCGCTATATCGCGATCAAAGGTTCTGTCACCATCGACGGTGTCAGCCTGACAGTCAACAGCGTTGATGGTGATGACTTTAGTGTCAACCTTATTCCCCACACGGTGGAAGTCACCACATTGAAACACCTAGGGACTGGCAGTCGTGTCAACCTCGAGGTTGACCTGATTGCCCGTTATGTAGACCGTATGACACAATGGGCAGACACTCCTGCCTGATACTTGATACATTTAATTTGTGCATTCATGATTAGCCCCACCACAGAAATAATCGAAGAAATACGCCAAGGTCGCATGGTCATCCTCGTTGACGAAGAAGACCGGGAAAACGAGGGCGACCTTGTGCTGGCAGCCCAATTCACCACTGCTGAGCATATCAATTTCATGGCCAAGCATGGTCGCGGCCTGATCTGTCTGACCGTCACCGAGGAGCGTTGCCTCCAACTCGACCTTGCGGCCATGGTGCAAAAAAATGGCAGTGGTATGGGTACTAATTTCACCGCATCCATTGAGGCCGCTGTTGGCGTTACCACAGGTATTTCTGCTGGAGACCGGGCCAGAACCATACAAGCCGCAGTCGCCCCGAATGCGAAACCTGCAGATATCGTCAGTCCTGGGCATATTTTCCCGGTAGCCGCACAAAATGGCGGCGTCCTGGTACGCGCCGGCCATACTGAAGCAGGGTGTGATCTTGCAGCCTTGGCGGGCCTCACGCCCGCTTCCGTCATCTGCGAGATACTGAAAGAAGATGGCAACATGGCCCGCCTACCTGACCTCATTGAGTTCGCAACACAGCACAATCTCAAAATCGGCACGATTGCCGACCTTATTCAATATCGTAATGAAAACGAATGCCTGGTCAAACGCGCGGCTGAGCGCGATGTCACCACACCCTATGGCCCGATGCGCCTGATTGCTTACGCCGACATGATTGCCAAGGAAACCCACCTGGCGCTGGTAAAAGGCAATATCACACCAGATCAGGAGGTACTAGTACGTGTACATGAGCCATTATCGGTATTTGACCTAATTGACGAAAGTAGCCGCTCACATTCATGGAACACGTTGCAGGCCATGAAAAAAATTCAGGAATCGCCTGCCGGTGTTGTTGTATTACTCCATAATGGGGAAGATGCTGCTGATTTGGTTGAGCGCATTAAGTTTGCTGATGAGCCCGTTCGTTTACGCCAGGACTTGCGCAACTACGGTATAGGCTCCCAGATCCTATTGGACTTGGGAGTAAAGAAAATGAAACTGCTGGCAGCCCCCAGGAAGATGCCTAGCATTGTTGGGTTTGGCCTGGAAATTACCGGCTATGTTGAAACACCCTGACCACGCCAAGGTCAGCATTCTTTGAAGACAAGCATCACGTGGAAAATGTTAATCTCACTGGTCAGTTTCTGGTTGCCATGCCGGCAATGACTGACCCTCACTTCGCCAAGTCCGTGACTTTCATCTGGGAACATAATGAAGATGGTGCCGTCGGCATTGTCATTAATCGCCCTTTTGACATGGATTTGCAGGCATTATTCACACAATTGAATATGCCATTGACAACTGACTTGATAGACCAACCGATATATTTTGGTGGGCCAGTGCAACAAGATCGGGGATTTGTGCTGCACCAGCCATTGGCAGAGTGGGATTCCACGTTGGATCTTGGTAACGGCACCGGTCTTACCACGTCAAAGGATATCCTGCAGGCCATTGCAGAGGGGCGCGCCCCGACCAATTTTCTTATCAGCCTGGGTTATGCAGGCTGGTCAGCGGGCCAGCTGGAACAGGAAATCGCTCAAAATGCCTGGCTGACTATAGAAGCCACTCCGGAGCAACGCGACCATTTACTGTTTGACTTGCCGGCTCAAGACAAAGTACAGGCGACAATGGCCTTGCTGGGGCTGGATTTTGTCCGGTTATCCGAGGAAGCAGGTCATGCCTGAGACAACACCCGGACACCAGCCTCTTGGTTGTGTTCTGGGTTTTGATTTTGGTGAAAAACGTATCGGCATCGCGGTAGGAGAGCATCTTCTGGGTATTGCACATCCATTGATCACAATTGATGAAGAGGCCAATGACAAACGCTTTGCCGCTATCGCTACGCTTATTGCAGAATGGCAGCCGGTAGCACTGGTCGTAGGCTTGCCCAGCTACCTCAATGGCGATGAGCATGCATTGACCCTGCTATGCCGCAAGTTTTCCCGCAGGCTTGAAGGACGCTTCAATTTACCAGTCCACCTGGTGGATGAACGTCTCAGTTCTGCAGAGGCCAGTCAGGCATTGCGACAAACCGGCATTACAGGGCGCAAGCAGAAACCCATGCTGGATCAAGTGGCAGCGCAGCATATCCTGCAATCTTATTTTGATGGACTAGCCTCATGACGACCAACCCACAAATTCCAAATGCAGAAGTACTGCTCAGCCGGCTGGAACAGAAACTCACGCCTCTGATCCAGCCACAAACAGCCATCATTGGTATCCATAGTGGCGGTGCATGGATTGCTGAGCGCCTGCTCCCTTTGTTGCAGCAGGCACATCCCGATTGCTCTCTCGTTTTCGGCACTCTGGATAGCTCCTTTTACCGGGATGATTATCATCAACGCGGCCTGCATACAGAAACGCGCCCATCACAAATTTCATTTGACGTCGAAAACAGGCATATCATCTTGCTGGATGATGTGTTTTATACTGGCCGTACCATTCGTGCCGCCATGAATGAGTTATTTGATTACGGTAGGCCAGCGAGCATTACACTTGCGGTTCTGGTTGACCGTGGTGGACGGGAGTTGCCGATTTGTCCGCAAGTGGCAGCCATCCAGCTGGAATTACCTTTTGAACAGAAGCTACAATTATCGCGTGATGACAACAACCTGCTCCACTTCAGCCTGGAGGCAAATGCCTGATGCATAATCCCCAACTCACCAAGGAGGGCAAACTCCAGCACCTGCTGACCACCGAAGGGTTGCCGCGTGCCATCCTGAATCAGATACTGGATACTGCGGAATCATTTGTTGGCGTTGCAGAACGCGAAGTCAAGAAAGTGCCTCTGCTACGCGGGAAAACCGTGTGCAACATCTTCTTCGAGAACAGCACACGCACGCGCACCACATTTGAGATTGCGGCAAAACGCCTCTCTGCCGACGTCATCACACTCAATGTGAGTACTTCCTCACAATCCAAGGGTGAAACCATCCTGGATACCGTAAACAACCTGACGGCCATGCATGCCGATATGTTTGTCGTACGCCATGCGGAATCCGGCGCAGCCCATTTCATCGCCAGGCACGTCGCACCACATATCCATGTCATCAATGCCGGTGATGGTCGTCACGCCCATCCAACCCAGGGCCTGCTGGATGTCTTCACCATCCGTCGCTACAAGCCTGACATGCACAATCTGCGCGTTGCCATCATTGGCGATGTCTTGCACTCGCGCGTGGCACGTTCTGAAATTCACGCCCTCACCACTCTGGGCGTCCCCGAAGTGCGTGTCATTGCTCCCAAAACCTTGTTACCCCAACATGTCGAGAAACTGGGAGTACAGGTCTATCACGACATGAATGAAGGCTTGAAAGATGTGGATGTTGTCATGATGCTGCGTCTGCAGAATGAACGCATGAATGGCGCCCTGTTGCCAAGCGCACAGGAGTATTTCAAATGCTACGGTCTGACTCCAGAGAAACTGGCGCTTGCCAAGCCGGATGCCATCGTCATGCATCCAGGCCCCATGAACCGTGGCGTGGAAATTGATTCTGTGGTTGCAGACGGCGGACAATCCGTCATTCTGCCTCAGGTCACTTATGGTATTGCAGTACGTATGGCAGTCATGAGCATTCTCGCAGGGAACTCCGAATGAACATTCATATCAAGCAAGGTCGCCTAGTCGATCCGAAACACAATATCGACGCCATACAGGATGTTTTTGTTTCCGAAGGAAAAATTGCAGGAACAGGTCATGCACCAGACGGCTTCGTTGCCGACCAGGTCATTGATGCCACCGGATTGGTAGTGTGCCCGGGCCTGGTGGACGTTGCTGTCCGCCTGCGCGAACCTGGCAATGAATACAAGGCTTCGCTCAAAAGTGAATTGCGCGCTGCTGTGGCAGGCGGCGTCACCAGTCTTGCCTGCCAGCCTGACACGGATCCGGTACTGGATGAATCCGGGCTTGTGGAAATGCTCAAGCATCGCACCAAGCAACAACAACTGAGCAATGTTTATCCCTTGGGGGCGCTCACACTGCAACTGGCCGGCAAACAAATTACGGAAATGAATGAGCTGACAGACGCCGGCTGTGTGGGCTTCACGCAATCGGACAACTCCATTACCGATACCCAGGTACTATGGCGTGCCATGCAATATGCAGCCACATTCGGCTTTACCGTGTGGTTACGCCCACAGGAGCCCTACCTGGCCCGTGATGGTGTTGCCCACGATGGTGAAGTAGCTACCCGCCTTGGTCTGAAAACCATTCCGGTCGCAGCAGAAACTTTAGCGCTTGCCACCATTCTGCATATCGCCAGTGAAACCGGCGCCAAAGTACATATCTGCCGCCTTTCCAGTGCAGAAGGTGTTGCCATGGTCAAGGAAGCCAAACAAAAAGGACTTGAGGTCACATGTGACGTCAGCGCCAATCATCTACACCTGACAGAACACGATATCGGCTTTTTTGATACCAATTGCCATCTCCGCCCTCCGCTACGTACTCAACGGGATCGTGATGCACTACGTCAGGCACTGCTTAATGGGACTATAGATCTCGTATGTTCCAACCACAGCCCGGTAGACGAAGACGCAAAACTTATGCCATTTGGAGAAGCAGAGGCGGGCGCAACCGGTCTGGAGCTGCTGCTGCCACTGACCCTCAAATGGGCAAACGAACTGAATATCCCATTGCTGGATGCACTGACGCGTATCACCATCGCACCCGCTACTACTCTGGGTATTGCCCAAGGACATCTTGGCCTCAATGCCTCGGCCGATATTTGTATCTTCGACCCTCAGCAATACTGGAAAATTGAACCTGCCAATCTATTGAGTCAGGGCAAGAACACGCCATTTTCCGGCATGGAGCTGGCAGGCAAGGTACGCTACACACTGGTCAATGGCCAGGTTGTTTACAGTAGCTGAGTAACAAATGCGTGATCCGTTCCAGCGGACGGGTCACGCAACACCCATATCGCTTATTGCAAGGGCCTCTTGCGCAACTTCACAGGCTTTCGTTCACTCACCCGCCGACGCATGCGGATATTGAGCATTTCCACAGCCACAGAGAATGCCATGGCAAAGTAGATATAGCCTTTGGGCACATGGACATCAAACCCTTCGACCATCAGCGTAACGCCGACAAGAATCAGGAATGACAACGCCAGAATCTTGATTGTGGGATGATTGTCCACGAAGTCACCAATGGACTTGGCAGCGAACAGCATCACGCCCACAGCGATAATGATAGCGGCGGCCATGACGCTCACATGATCCGCCAACCCTACGGCAGTAATGACCGAATCCAGGGAAAACACGATATCCAGCAACGCAATCTGTACCAGCACCATGCCTACGCTGGTGACGGCCACATTGGCATCATGATGCTCACCTTCACCTTCCAGGCTGTTGTGGATTTCATGTGTAGCCTTGGCCAACAGGAACAGTCCTCCGCCAATTAGTATCAGGTCTCGCCCTGAAATTGACAGACCTGCAATCTCAATCCATGGTTTGGTCAAACCCATGACCCATGAGATAGAAAACAGCAGTGCCAGGCGGGCAACCATGGCCAGGCTCAGGCCCACCCTTCTGGCAAAAGCCCGCTGCTTCTCGGGCAAACGGCCAACCAGGATGGAAATAAAAATAATATTGTCTATTCCCAGGACAATTTCCAGGGCAGTCAATGTGGCAAGTGCAATCCAGGCTTCAGGACCTGTAATCCATTCAAGCATATTCAACTCTCATCATTCTTATATATTTAAATAGTTAAGACTGGAAGCGCCCACTATACCGAGATTTCTCAAGCCTGCGGAGAGCGCTTAACGACCAAGCATACTTATGCGCTGGAGAAAAACTCTTTATTCGCTGCATTGGCCCTGGCTTCCGCGAGGGAAATGATGCCTCTGCGCAACAGGTCGTGCAGGTGCTGATCCAATGTCTGCATACCCTGCCCCTGCCCGGTCTGGATGACAGAATACATCTGCGCCACCTTGTTTTCGCGAATCAGGTTCCGGATCGCTGGGGTGGCTACCATGACTTCATACGCAGCCACACGACTGTGCCCATCCGCCGTTTTGCACAGAGTTTGTGAGATCACTGCACGCAATGATTCAGAGAGCATGGCACGCACCATGTCCTTCTCCACCGCCGGGAATACATCTACGATACGATCCATGGTTTTGGCGGCAGAGCTGGTATGCAATGTCCCCAATACCAGATGGCCGGTTTCAGCGGCCGACAATGCCAGCCGGATGGTCTCAGGATCGCGCATCTCGCCGACCAGGATCACATCCGGGTCTTCCCGCAAGGCAGAGCGCAGCGCATTGGCAAAAGAGAGAGTATGTAATCCGATCTCACGCTGGTTGATCAGGCATTTCTTTGATCTATGCACAAATTCGACAGGATCCTCGATGGTCAGGATATGTCCTGCAATATTTTCATTGATGCAATCCACCATGGCAGCAAGCGTGGTGGATTTTCCGCTACCTGTCGGGCCTGTCACCAGAACCAGGCCTCGTGTCTCCTGCACAATCTCGCGCAGTATTACAGGGCAGCCTAATTGCTCCATGGTCGGTATGTGGGCAGGTATCCTGCGGAAAACCGCTCCTGCTCCACGATACTGGGTGAATATGTTGACTCGGAAACGTGCCAGGCCAGGCACATCGAAAGCAAAATCGCACTCTAACAGCTCCGCATATCGTGCACGCTGCTCAGCATTCATAATGCTGTCTACCATCTGGTATACAACCTGCTGTTCCAGCACCGGCATATCCAGC
This sequence comes from Methylobacillus rhizosphaerae, assembly GCF_900187985.1. Classification (GTDB taxonomy): domain Bacteria; phylum Pseudomonadota; class Gammaproteobacteria; order Burkholderiales; family Methylophilaceae; genus Methylobacillus; species Methylobacillus rhizosphaerae. The sequence goes on along the minus strand of NZ_FZOA01000001.1, from coordinate 428,682 downwards.
TGCTTTGCCTCTCCTTGCACCCGTATCCATGGCGGCATGCCGGCAGAGATATGCAAGTCTGACGCCTGACTCTTAACTGAAAATACCAGCAACTCTATAATATCCAAGCAGAGGCTCCTGCTATAATTTTCGTCTTGGGCACCTCAATGCCAAAGTATGGTTGCAATCACGAAAGCTGCATGAATTATGGACACAATTGGCGAGCGCTGGCAAGCGGTCAGATCCCGGATTGAAACAGCAGCACTTGCTGCTGGAAGAACCCCGGGCTCCGTACACCTGCTGGCAGTCAGCAAGGCGCATACCGCCAGTGAATTGCGCAAGGTATATGCAGCCGGGCAACGCAAGTTTGGCGAAAACTACCTGCAGGAAGCACTCGACAAGCAGCAGGAGCTTCAGGAGCTCGACATAGAATGGCATTTCATCGGCCCGATCCAGAGCAATAAAACCCAGCCCATTGCCCGGCATTTTGATTGGGTGCACAGTGTCGATCGCAGCAAAATTGCGGACAGGTTGAATGCTGCCCGCAGTATGGAGCTACCCAGGCTGCAGGTCTGTATCCAAGTCAATATCAGTGAGGAAACCAGCAAAAGTGGTATCGCCATACAGGACGTCATGGCCCTGGCTGCATACATTCAGCAATTACCCCGCTTGCAATTGCGAGGCCTGATGACCATCCCGGCTCCAACTACCGATCCTATGCAACAACAGGCACAGTTTCACGCCGTGCGCCAGATTTACAACCAACTGCTGGCACAGGGCTATGCCTTGGACACATTGTCCATGGGCATGTCAGAAGATTTTCCCGCAGCCATACTTGAGGGTGCGACAATAGTCAGAGTCGGCTCTGCAATTTTTGGGCCGAGAATCAAATCCACAGTAGAATAAATACCATGAAAATCAGCTTTATCGGCGGTGGCAACATGGCTCGCGCCATTATCAGCGGGCTCAAGAAAACAGCTTTAAGCAGGGCAGAAATCAATGTCGTTGAGCTTGATGCTGCAAAACGTCTCCAACTGGAAGATGAGTTTGGCGTACAAACGACAGAACATTTGCCCAGCGTGGTCGATGCAGACATCATTGTGCTGGCGGTCAAGCCACAGCAATTACGTGATATCTCGATATTCCTTGCCAGTTTTCTCAATGAACAGTTGATTATTTCCATCGCAGCCGGTATCAGCTGCCAGGCGCTCAGCCGCTGGCTAAATGGCTACAACGCTATTGTACGGGTCATGCCCAATACGCCAGCGCAGATTCAGGCTGGCATTTCTGGCCTCTATGCTGCAGAAGGCGTCAGCATCGAACAGCGTGAGCAGGCCAACCTGCTGCTATCTGCTGTCGGCAGCACCTTGTGGGTGGATGATGAAAGCAAGATCGATGCGGTCACCGCCATTTCCGGCAGTGGTCCTGCCTATGTGTTCTATTTTATTGAAGCACTGGAACAGGCTGCGCTTGAGTTGGGGTTCGATCAGGAACAGGCTCGTGTCCTCAGCCTACAGACTTTTCTTGGCGCAAGCCAACTGGCAAGTCAGAGTGCATCGCCAGCGGCAGAACTGCGCGCCCAGGTCACTTCCAAGGGAGGCACAACAGCCAGTGCCATCCAGTCCATGGAGCAAGCCACTATCAAGCAATCCATTATCCAAGCCGCACATGCTGCAGCAACCCGCGCGCATGAACTGGGCGAACAATTAGCAAAGGATTAAGCATGTCTGTATCACCACAACCTCCGGAGTCCGCATGATAGAGAATGCCTTGCAGTTCTTGCTGCATACCCTGCTGGGGCTGTTTACCCTGGCCTTGTTATTGCGCTTCTACCTGCAACTTACCCGTGCACCGTTTCAGAACCCAGTATCCCAGGCCGTCATCGCCGTTACCAACTTTGTTGTCAAACCCGTCCGGCGTATCATTCCAGGCATTGCCGGCCTGGATGCATCCACGCTGCTACTGGCGTTCATTGCCCAACTCCTGCTGCAAATCGGCTCACTGTGGATACGCGATTTTCCCCTACTGGTTGCCGGCAACTCCATCTGGATTGCACTGGCAGGGCTCGCTTTTGTCGGCCTGCTCAAGCTGAGTATTTATATTTTCCTCTATGCTGTATTGCTGCAAGCCATCCTGAGCTGGATCAACCCTTACACCATCGTCACGCCAGTGCTTGACGCCTTGACGCGACCACTCATACGCCCGCTACGCAACCGCATTCCGGCAGCAGGTGGCTTTGATCTCACGCCACTGGTCGTATTCATTGTGGCGCAGCTGTTGTTGATTATGGTGATCACACCGATGGAGCAACAACTGTTGAGGCTTTTTTAAAACAATAAAAAACCGGCAACTGCCGGTTTTTTTTATCCTTCCCTCCAGAACACTACATCAGCACGATGTCATATGTTTCCTGGGCATAATGTGTTTCAGCCTGCAAAGCTATCGGCTTTCCGATAAAATCGGACAGGTTGGCCAAGCTTTGCGATTCTTCATCCAGCAGCATATCTATCACCTTGGTAGAGGCCAATATCCTGAACTCCTTGGCAGTAAACTGTTTTGCATTGCGTAACAGCTCACGAAAAATGTCATAGCATATGGTCTGGGCCGTCCTGACTTCGCCGCGCCCCTTGCAATACCCACACGGCTCACATAACAGGTGCGCCAAGCTCTCCCGGGTTCGCTTGCGCGTCATTTCAACCAATCCTAGTGTTGAGAACCCATTAACACCAGTGCGCGCCCTGTCTCTGAACACGGCCTTTTTAAGCTCGGCAAGCACGGCACTTTGCTGTTCTTCTTCATCCATATCAATGAAGTCAATGATGATGATGCCGCCAAGGTTACGTACCCGCAGCTGCCGCGCAATACATTGTGCGGCTTCTAGATTAGTCTTGAATATCGTGTCAGAAAGACTGCGCCCGCTGACGAAGCCGCCAGTGTTGACATCAACAGTGGTCAATGCCTCGGTCTGGTCAAAAATCAGGTATCCCCCCGATTTCAGCTCCACCTTACGCGACATGGCTTTATTGATTTCATGCTCGACGTTATACATATCAAACAAAGGCCGTCCGCCTTGATAATGTTCAATCAACTTGACCGCGCCCACTGCATAATGGCTGGCAAAATCCTGCAGTTTTTGATAGGTTTCTCGCGAATCGACCAGAATACGTTCAGTCTCATCACTCACCACATCCCGCAATATGCGCATTGGCAGATCCAGGTCCTGGAACACCAGTGATCGATCTGCCGCTCCGTGACTAGCTGCCTGTATATTACTCCAGACCTTCTGCAGGTATTCAATATCGGCCAGTAACTCCTCATCGGTTGCGGCCTCAGACATGGTGCGGATGATATAGCCACCCTGGCGGTTTTCAGGCAACAAGCGCAGGAGTCGCTCACGCAACATTTCGCGCTCCGCTTCATCCTCAATACGTTGCGATACGCCGATATGCTGCTGCTGGGGCAAATAGACAAGAAAACGTCCTGCAATGCTGATTTGTGTAGTCAGGCGGGCGCCCTTAGTGCCGATAGGCTCTTTGATCACCTGCACCATCACCGGCTGCCCTTCGTGCAGCACTTCCTGAATCGCCTTTTCCTTTTCAGGACTGCAACACTCAAGAATATCGGCCACATGCAGGAAAGCAGCCCGTTGCAAACCGATTTCGACAAATGCGGACTGCATGCCAGGCAGGACGCGGCATACCTTGCCACGATAAATATTCCCCACCAGACCCAGCGAAGTAGCACGTTCAACATGCAACTCCTGCAGTATCCCCTGTTCGACAATGGCAACCCGCGTTTCCTGCGGTGTTACATTGATTAAGATTTCTTCACTCATGACATCATTTCAATCTACCGGATTCTTTTCAGCGTGATGCGCCAGGAATCGCAAACCCATAATTCCGCAATAAGACAGCCGTTTCAAACAAAGGCAGCCCCATCACCCCGGAATAACTCCCCTCAATACGTTCAATCAATGTGCCGCCCAGACCTTGTATGCCATAAGCCCCTGCCTTGTCTCGCGGTTCCCCGCTGGCAACATAGGCTGCAATCACATCATGGCCCAGGCTTGCCATCTTGACTCGAGTCGTTGAAAGTGACACCTCCACTCCACGGTCACTTGCAAGCGCAATCGCCGTATGTACCTCATGCCAGCTCCCGGACAAAGTAGCCAGCATGGAATAAGCATCAGCATCATTTTCCGGCTTCCCCAGGATACAGCCATCCAGACATACCGTCGTATCTGCTGCCAGCACAGGCATATCAATGTCAGTCAGCCTGCCGGCACAGACCTTGGCTTTTTCCCGCGCCAGCCGCAATACATAATCTGCTGCAGCTTCAGCATTATATACAGACTCGTCTATATCGGAAGGCAAAACCACAAACTCCACACCGATTTGCTGCAACAACTCCGCCCGCCTGGGAGAACGCGATGCAAGATAAATACGTGGTGACATATCACTAAGACCTTTATCATGGGATTGACTGGACTGGACGCCGATACTACCTGATTGTCTGCATGCGCAACAATCAGGAAGAATGACGCTCCGTATCGCATAGACTGGCCCCGGCATCAATCTCACTGTAAAATTACGCACTTACGTTATTCAGCCTGCACACCTGCCACCTTGATGAACCACCCCATGATCTGGAAACCACATACCACTGTTGCTGCCATCATTGAACAAGATGGCCGTTTTCTTATGGTGGAAGAAGAAACAGCAGATGGCATTCGTCTCAACCAACCTGCAGGCCATGTGGAAGATGGTGAAACCCTACTCGAGGCCGTGATACGTGAAACACGTGAGGAAACGGCATATCGCTTCACCCCGCACAAGCTGCTGGGTGTTTATCATTGGCGCCACCCGTCCAAGGATATGACTTATGTACGCTTTGCCTTTATTGGCCAGGCAGACCAGCATCAGGCGGAACAGGCACTGGATGATGGGATCATCCGCGCACTCTGGCTCACCGCAGATGAAATTCGCGCCTGTCAGCCGCAGCACCGTAGCCCGCAAGTGCTTGCTTGTGTGGAGCATTACCTGGCAGGGCAGCATTTCCCCCTGAATGTCATTACGCATTTATAGAATCAATATTTGATAGATCACGCATCATGAAGAAAAAAGTCATCGTTGGCATGTCCGGAGGTGTTGACTCATCAGTCGCAGCCCTCTTGCTTCAAGAACAAGGTTATGAAGTCACGGGCCTGTTCATGAAAAACTGGGAAGATGATGATACAGACGAGTATTGTCCCGCCAAGCAGGACCTGATTGATGCCGTTGCCGTTGCCGATAAGCTCGGCATCGAAATTGAAGCTGTCAATTTCAGCAAGGAATACAAAGAGCGCGTCTTTGCCAATTTTCTCGAAGAATACAGCGCAGGCCGCACGCCCAATCCAGACATCCTCTGCAACTCGGAAATCAAGTTCAAGGCCTTCCTCGATCATGCCATGGCTCTGGGTGGCGACCTGATGGCCACAGGCCATTATGCACAGGTACGCGAAAAAAATGGCCTGTTCCAGTTAATGAAAGCCGATGATGGTACTAAGGACCAGAGTTACTTCCTGCATCGCCTCAATCAGGCCCAATTATCAAAAACCCTCTTCCCGCTTGGCCATCTCCTCAAGCGTGAAATCCGTGATATTGCCCGCCGTGCCGGCCTGCCGACCAGTGAGAAGAAAGATTCAACTGGCATCTGTTTTATCGGCGAACGTCCTTTCCAGGAGTTTCTCAGCCGCTACCTGCCGCGCACGCCGGGAGAAATCCAGACACCAGAAGGCAAAGTAGTCGGCCAGCATAATGGCTTGATGTATTACACCATGGGGCAGCGCCAGGGACTGGGTATCGGCGGATCACGTGACAGCAACGGCGAACCCTGGTTTGTCGCAGGAAAAGATATGGCAAACAATATCCTGACCGTCGTGCAAGGCCACGACCATCCGCTGCTGCTCAATGACGGCCTGACAGCCAGCAATTTGCACTGGATTTCCGGCGAAGATCCGAAAACGCATTGGGTTTATGCTGCCAAGACACGCTACCGCCAACCTGATGCCCCATGCGAAATTGACAGGCTTGACCAGGATTCAGCCGAGATTCGCTTTGGCCACAAACAATGGGCCATTACTACCGGTCAGTCTGTCGTTGTTTATGAGAGCAATGTCTGCCTGGGCGGGGGGATTATCACTTCAGCACTATGACCTGATGGCGGCAGACTTGTCCGCCATCATCATTGAACGACGGGCGCGGTCTGCCTGAACGAAGGCCGCTTGGACATATCTGCATAATGCCGCGCCAGATTCGGATATTGCTCCCTCCAGCCTAATTGCTGATAGCGTAGCTCCAGATAACCCAGTACACAACCCAAGGCAATATCCGCCAGACTGAAGGTGTTATTGACGCACCATTTATTCTTGCCCAGATCATCATTCAGGGTTTGCAAACCCCGTTCCACCTTACCCATCTGCTTGGCAATGATGGCCGGGTCCTGCATAGCTTCGGGGCGCCGCCCTTCCATGACCGCAGCAATCGCAGCATCACATACGCCATCAGCCAATGCTTCCCAGCGCCGCACCCAGACCCTGGCACTATGTTCCTGAGGAATCAGATGCGCCAAAGGCGTGCGGTTATCCAGATATTCCACAATCACGCGTGAATCATAGAGGCTATCATCATCCGCCAGGATCAACACAGGGATCTTCCCCAGAGGATTATAGTCATTGACCGGGCAGTCCGGGTCTGCAAGCACAACCGGCACCATGGTCACCTCAATGTGTTTCTCAGCTGCGACGATACGCACTTTGCGCGCATAGGGACTGGTATTGGAATAGAGGAGTTTCATCTCTGGAGACAACGTTGAATGCGGAAAAATCATTATAATGTAAATCATGAACGCTACATTATCCGCTCTCGCCAATACATTATCCTCCACCATTCACGCAGATGTTGCCCGCGCTCTGGATGAGGACCTGGGAAATGGCGATGTCACAGCACAACTGGTACCTGCCGGGCAATATGCCCGCGCCACGATCATCAGTCGCGAGGACGCGGTCATTTGCGGCATCCCCTGGGCAACCCAGGTATTTCACCAGATTTCCCCGGAAATCCAGCTTGACTGGCAAGTAGCCGAAGGCGATGAAATCCAGGCTGGCGCCGTACTGTGCAAACTCTATGGAACAGCCCGCGCGCTGCTCACCGCTGAGCGCTGCGCGCTCAACTTTCTGCAGACCCTGTCTGCAACAGCAAGTCTGACCCATCGATACGTCAAGGAAGTTGCCGGCACTCGTGCCAGCATCCTGGATACTCGAAAAACATTGCCCGGCCTCAGACTGGCCCAGAAATATGCAGTGCTTGCCGGCGGCGGCATCAATCAGCGCATCGGGCTTTATGATGGCATCCTGATCAAGGAAAACCATATTGCTGCGGCAGGTAGCATCCAAGCTGCGCTGAATAATGCGCGCGCCCTGAATGCCAATGTCCCGATTCAGATCGAAGTGGAAACCCTGGAGCAGCTGCAAAACGCACTTGACGCCGATGCGACCCTGATCCTGCTGGATAATTTCAGCACCACCCAACTGCAGGAAGCCGTCCATATCAATCGTCAACGTGCCGTACTGGAAGCCTCCGGCGGCATTGATCTCAATAATGTACGAGAAATTGCCATGACCGGTGTTGACCGCATTTCCATCGGCAGCCTGACCAAGCATATACACGCACTGGATCTTTCTATGCGTTTTCAGACTGAATCACCGTAAACAAAAAAACTGCGCTCTCCATCCCAGCCACTTAAAAATCACCGGCTTAAAGCGGTTTTCAGTGATTTTACCTTGACCAAATCAACACAAACCGTTAGTGTTCTAAGTTTCCCAAATTCTCGGCATAACAAGCAATTTCTATGGAATTATCTGGCGCAGAAATCGTCATTCGTTGCCTGCAGGAAGAAAACGTCCAGTACGTTTTTGGCTATCCTGGTGGCGCGGTGCTCAACATCTATGATGAAATATTCAAACAGGACAAGTTCAAGCATATTCTTGTCCGACATGAGCAAGCTGCTGTGCATGCGGCAGACGCCTATTCTCGCGCCACAGGTGAAGTCGGCGTTGCACTGGTGACATCTGGCCCTGGCGCAACCAACGCCATTACCGGTATCGCAACCGCGCACATGGACTCCATCCCCATGGTCATTATCAGCGGTCAGGCCCCGACACCCCAGATCGGCCTTGATGCCTTCCAGGAAGTCGATATGATCGGCATTTCACGCCCTTGTGTGAAACACAATTTCCTGGTCAAGGATGTAAAAGACATTGCACCGACAATCAAGAAAGCCTTCTTCATTGCTGCAACCGGACGCCCCGGCCCTGTTGTCGTTGATATTCCCAAGGACATTACTGCGCACCTGGGACATTTTGAATATCCGGAAACTGTCGAGTTACGCTCCTATACTCCTATCCTCAAGGGACATTCAGGTCAGATCAAGAAAGCCATCAAGCTGATGCTTGAAGCCAAACGCCCCATGCTCTACACCGGTGGCGGCGTGGTTTTGGGAGATGCGGCCGATCAGCTGGTCAAACTGGCCCACAGGCTGGGTTTCCCGGTGACCAACACCCTGATGGGTCTAGGTGGCTACCCGGCAACGGACAAGCAGTTTGTCGGCATGCTCGGCATGCATGGCACACTGGAAGCCAACATGGCAATGCAGCACTGTGATGTGCTGATTGCCGTGGGTGCGCGCTTTGATGACCGTGTCATCGGTAATCCGCAGCATTTCTACAACAAGGATCGCACCATCATTCATATTGATGTGGATCCCTCTTCCATCTCCAAACGCGTTAAGGTGGATGTACCCATCGTCGGCCATGTACAGTCCGTGCTCTCCGAGATGAACGAGTTGCTGGATGCGGAAAACCGCACTCCCGATACCGCCGCCCTCAAGGCATGGTGGACGCAGATTGAGGAGTGGCGTGGACGCAACTGCCTCTCCTACAACCGCAATAGCGACATCATCAAGCCACAATACGTCATTGAGAAACTGTGGGAAGTCACCAAAGGTGACGCTTATGTCACGTCTGACGTAGGCCAGCACCAGATGTGGGCTGCGCAATATTACAAATTCGACAAGCCGCGTCGCTGGATCAACTCTGGTGGCCTGGGTACCATGGGTGTTGGCCTGCCTTATGCCATGGGCGTGCAGTTCGCCGACCCCAAGGCCAAGGTGGCCTGTGTCACCGGCGAAGGCAGTATCCAGATGAATATCCAGGAACTGTCCACCTGCAAGCAGTTCCACCTGCCAATCAAGGTGATACTGCTCAATAACCGCTATCTGGGCATGGTGCGCCAATGGCAGCAGTTCTTCTATGAAAATCGTTACTCAGAGTCCTATATGGACAGCCTGCCAGACTTCGTCAAACTGGCAGAGTCCTATGGCCATGTCGGCATGAACATCGAAAACCCTGCTGATGTTGAAGGTGCCTTGACCGAGGCATTCAACCTCACCGACAGGTTCGTCTTCATGAACTTCATCACCGATCAGAGCGAAAACGTGTTCCCCATGGTGCCAAATGGCAAGGGGTTATCCGAAATCATCCTGGCTGAAGACCTGTAAGAAGAACCAAGCATGAAACATATCATCTCCATATTGATGGAAAACGAAGCCGGCGCCCTTTCCCGCGTGGCCGGCCTGTTTTCCGCCCGTGCATACAATATTGAATCCCTGACCGTGGCGCCCACTGAAGATGCCACGTTGTCACGCATGACCATCGTCACCTCCGGATCGGACGAAGTGATCGAGCAGATCATCAAGCAGCTCAACAAGCTGATTGATGTGGTCAAGGTACTGGACCTCAACGATGGCCGTTTTATCGAACGTGAGCTGATGTTGGTGAAGGTAAAAGCTACCGGATCATTCCGGGATGAAATGAAGCGTATGTGCGACATTTTCCGCGGACGCATTATCGATGTAGCAGATGGCAGCTACACCATCGAACTGACCGGCTCCGGTTCCAAGCTGGATGCCTTCCTGGAAGCACTGGACAAGGCCGCCATTCTGGAAACCGTGCGTACCGGAGCTTCCGGCATAGGCCGTGGTGACAGAATACTCAAACTTTAAACACTCAAAGCCGCCCATCACACTGGGCGGCAGAATCCATTTGTATTGAAAGGTAAAAAATGAAAGTCTATTACGACAAGGACGCAGACCTCTCCCTGATCAAAAAGCTGAAAGTAACCATCGTTGGTTACGGTTCCCAGGGCCATGCTCACGCACAGAACCTGAAGGATTCCGGCGTCAGCGTCACGATCGGTGCACGCAAGGACGGCAGCTCCTTTGCCAAGGCTGTGAACGCTGGTCATGACGTGAAGGAAATCAAGGATGCCGTGACTGGCGCCGATGTCGTCATGGTATTGCTGCCAGACGAAACTATGGCGGAAATCTATCACGCAGAAATCGAACCCAACCTGAAGAAGGGTGCTGCGCTGGCGTTTGCCCACGGTTTCAACGTGCATTACAACCAGATCGTGCCGAGCAAGGATCTGGACGTCATCATGATCGCTCCCAAGGGCCCAGGCCACACCGTGCGCTCCGAATACCTCAAGGGTGGCGGCGTGCCGTCCCTGATCGCGGTTTACCAGGATGCCTCCGGCAAAGCCAAGGACATTGCGCTTTCCTACGCTGCAGCCAACGGCGGCACCAAGGGTGGCGTGATCGAAACCAATTTCCGCGAAGAAACTGAAACTGACTTGTTCGGCGAACAGGCTGTGCTCTGTGGTGGCGCAGTCGAGCTGGTCAAAGCTGGCTTCGAAACTCTGGTCGAAGCTGGTTACGCACCTGAAATGGCCTACTTCGAGTGTCTGCACGAACTCAAGCTGATCGTGGATCTCATGTACGAAGGCGGCATCGCTAACATGAATTATTCCATCTCCAACAACGCGGAATACGGCGAATATGTCACCGGCCCACGCGTGATTGCTGATCAAGCCCGTGCTGCGATGAAGGAATGCCTGACCAACATCCAGAACGGCGACTACGCCAAGCAATTCATCCTGGAAGGCCGCACCAACTACCCATCCATGACTGCACGCCGTCGCCTGAACGCTGCTCACCCAATTGAGCAAGTTGGTGGTCAACTGCGCGCCATGATGCCTTGGATTGCCAAGAACAAGCTGGTAGATCAATCCAAGAACTAAGGGTTCTAGGCAATTGATCGAGTTCAAATCTCAATCCAAGAAATAATACTGATAGACTTACCATCAGTATAATAAAGAGGCAGGGTACCCACCCCGCCTCTTTTGCTTTCCGCTTACCATTCTTGAGGCTACTGTTGTGTTGAAACCTTGCTCTGTCCTTCTACAATATCTGTTGCCACGCACAGGCCTGACTGCCCTCGCTGGTAAATTTGCCCACCTGCGTGCAGGCAAGTTCACAACAGCAGTCATTCGCTGGTTCGTCAAACGCTATCAGGTCAATATGCTGGAAGCTGCCAACCCTGACATTACCAGTTATGCCACATTCAATGAATTCTTCACTCGTGCCCTGAAACCCGGCATTCGCCCTCTGGCACAGGCAGCACAAGTCTGCCCGGTAGATGGTGCTATCAGCCAAGTCGGTCGTATTGAACAAAACCAGATTTTCCAGGCCAAAGGCCACCAATACTCCACTCGCGCATTGCTGGGTGGCAACGCGGAAATGGCCCAGACTTACGAAAATGGCCAATTTGCCACCATCTACCTCAGCCCGCGTGATTATCATCGTATTCATATGCCCTGTGACGGTCAGCTGCTGTCGATGACCTACGTGCCTGGTGAACTGTTTTCCGTCAACCCTGTGACTGCCCAGCATATTCCCGGCTTATTTGCGCGCAATGAACGTGTCATATGCGAGTTCGAGAATACTGATGGGAAATTTGCCTTGGTATTAGTGGGAGCCACCATCGTAGGCAGTATGGCAACAGTATGGCACGGCCTGATCAATCCGCCACGTCCTGGCAGCATCCGTACCTGGGATTACCGCAAGTACAAGCGTCAATTAAAACAGGGAGATGAGATGGGGCGCTTCCTGCTGGGTTCCACAGTGGTGCTGTTATACCCGGCTGAATTCCAACTGGAATTCCAACCAGACTGGCAGCCTGCCCGCCCGGTCAGGCTAGGGGAAGCCATGGCCCGGAAACAACCGAGCTAGCTTGGCTGTAGGCAGCATAGCCAGGAATTGGTCACGGTAAACATCCCCCCAAGTTGAGGCCAGGATTACATTGTTTACCGTGATGCAATCAGCGCGCTGTGCGATTCATCTTGTCAAGCGTTGGGCGTAACCGCTGTTGATGATGCGTCATATGGGAAGAAAGTTCTTTCAGCGCCAGGCGATATACTTCGCGCTTGAACTCAATGACAGAGTCCATGGCCACCCAGTAATCACTCCAGCGCCAGGCATCGAATTCTGGATGAGTGCTGGCCCGAAGTGACACATCACTATCGCGCCCGACCAACCTGAGCAGGAACCATATCTGCTTCTGCCCTTTGTAACTGCCACGCCATTCACGCCTGATCCAGTTGGTAGGCACATCATAGCGCAACCAGTCCCGGGTACGCCCCAGAATCTTGACATGCTCAGGACGTAAGCCAACCTCTTCCATCAGTTCGCGGTACATGGCCTGTTCCGGGCTTTCGCCATATTTGATCCCGCCTTGCGGGAACTGCCAAGAGTGCTCGCGGATGCGCTTACCCCAAAACACCTGATTGCGGGCATTACATAAAATAATCCCCACATTCGGGCGATATCCATCCCGATCTATCATGACAACATACCTCTATAATTTGATGTAATTCTTCCATATTTCGCCTCAGATTGAAAGCCAGCCATATGTCGCATGATCAGCAGAATCCCGGTCATTTCAGGACAAATCCAGTCTTGACGCTATTTACAGCCCCCCCGTATACTCCAAAGTCAACCTGTGCCTGTTTATAAGCGTTACTACACCATCGGCAGAAATCTGATCAACAGTGAAACAATACCTCTCTATTTTTACCACTTCCCTTTTACTGGCCTTCTCCCTCTCAGCGCTCGCTGACGAGGCTTATATCACCAATCAAGGGGAAAACACTGTTTCCGTCCTCAACCTCGCTGATCACAAGATCGTTGCCACCATCGCTGTCGGCCAGGCCCCTGTAGGCGTTGCCGCATCAGCTGAGCAAGGCAAAGTCTATATCAGCAATGTAGATAGTCAGTCTGTATCCGTCATAGACAGTAAAAAATATGCAGTCGTGGACACCATCACCATTGCCGGCTCTCCTGTGGGCATTGCATTGTCGCCAGATAGCAAAACCTTGTATGTGGCTGACTGGAATGACAGCCGTGTGCTTGCCATTGATACGGCAGACACGACAAAGCGTCGCGAAGTCAGCATAGGCAAGGCCCCTGCCGGGATCATCCTCAGCCATGACGGCAGCAAACTTTATGTCGCCAATCGGGACAGCAATGACCTGGCCATTATCGACACACAATCATTACAAATATTGCAACGCATCCCGACCGGTGAACATCCTTTTGGCCTGACACTAAGCCCCGATGGAAAACAACTGTTTGTCGTCAATGTATATGCCAACAGCCTCTCCGTTATTGATCTCGACACCCTGGAGTCACGCATCATTGCAGTAGGGGAACATCCTTATTGCGTTACTGTCAGCCCAGACAGTCGCTATGCCTATGTCACCAACACCCAGGCAGATACAGTGTCAGTTATAGATCTGGAGCAAAACAAGGAAATCAGCAAAATTCATGTAGGCGGCTTCCCTGAAGGTATCAACTATGATGCCGCCTCCAACCAGATTTACGTTGCCAACTGGTTTGACAACTCAGTTTCAGTGATAGACGCCAGTAGCAATAAACTGGTCAAAAATATACCGACAGGGAAACAAAGTCGGGCTTTTGGCCAGTTTTTGCTCAAGACGTCACATTGATCAGGATCTGCATAGCAGTTCCACTTTTTAGCTAAATACATGGAGAAATATAGATGAAAAAAATACTCGCCCTGCTGGCTATCGGCATGCTGCCGCTGACCGCTGCTGCTCACGGCCCATCACCACAAAAAGTAGAAAAAATTGTCACCATCAATGCCAGCGCAGACAAAGTCTGGGCACTGGTCAAGGATTTCGGTAATTGGCAGAAATGGCATCCGGCTGTGGAAAGCACCAAGCTCGACAAGCGCAAGGATGAAAGCGGAGAAGAACAAACCGTACGCCTGCTGACCCTCAAAGGCGGCGGCACTATCCTGGAAAACCTCAAGAGCATTGATGAGGAAGGCAAGCAAATCAAATACGGCATCATTGAAGGTGTGCTGCCGGTTTCAGATTATTACTCCACAGTTACAGTCAAGCCTGTTGATGGCGGCAAGAGTGAAGTCAAGTGGATGGGACGTTTCTACCGCGTGTACAAGCTGAACCCTCCAATCCCTCCCGGCCAGGATGACAAATCTGCCCTGGATGCCGTTAATGGTGTATATGACACAGGCTTGGCAAATCTGAAGAAAGTGGCAGAAGGCCAATAATCAGCATCAGCCACTACTGATGACTTTCATACTTGAACCATAAGTCATGAGTGATGCCAGTAAAGCGGAGTGTAAGCTCCGCTTTTTTATTGATGTTAGAATGACCGAGTAAATACCCACCTGAACATTAATACTCTCATGGCAATGCGCTGAGTTTGCAAAACCTTACTGTTTGCCTAAACAACGCTCCATTTGAGAAAAGAGATCTCCAGATGCAAAAAGTACAACACGGTTTCACCGTTATTGAATTACTTGCCATACTCGCCATTGTCGGACTACTAGCCGCTGTCATCATTCCGGCCTCTATAGATGCAACAGTTAAAAGCCAGACTGACAAGGCGTACAAGGAAGTAACAGCACTCAAGGCTGCATTTGAAGCCACAGTCAACGAAGGCCAGATTCCCTCCCTAGAAGCCTCTGATCCCGGGTTCATTGGCACGCCAGTTCCCACCTCTGGTGAAGAAAACGTCTGCGCCATCAGCCTGACAGAAACAACCACCATCACCTGCAAAACTCAAGGCGGAGATCCCGATAGATTTAATGGCAACACTATTTCCCTTATCAGGAATGCAGAAGGCAAATGGTCTTGTGCCACCAGCGGGCTGGATGAAAAATACATTCCCGAACAATGCAGTTGATTTTCACACGTTCAATACCCGGTAACACTTGCCCTTGTGGCGCCAGGACAAATCACCATGACCCTGCTTGATTTTGTTGAATTATCCTCCAGCGACAGCATCCGCAATAGTGTGATCTGGCTGCACGGCCTGGGGGCAGACGGACATGACTTTTCCCCGGTCATCCGGGAATTGTCCCTGGCACATACACGCTTCATCCTGCCGCATGCCCCTTTCCAGCCAGTCACGGTCAATAATGGCTATGAAATGCGGGCCTGGTATGACATATACAGTTTTCAACCAGATGCCGAACAGGACATACATGGTATTCATGCAACGCAGCAGCAGATTGAAGCACTCATTGCCAACGAAATCGCCCGCGGTATCGACAGCAGAAACATCATGCTTGCCGGCTTCTCCCAGGGTGGGGCCATTGCATTACAAACTGCATTGCGCTATTCCCTGCCGCTTGCTGGTATCGTGGCACTCTCAACCTATTTACCATTAGCTGACAGCCTGGCTACAGAACGGCATCCCATCAACCAGAGCCTCCCCATTTTCATGGCACATGGCACTACAGACAATGTCATTCCCATGGAGCGTTACCGGGCATCAGTACAATCATTGCAGCAACTAGGCTACTCTCCGGAGCTGCATGAGTATCCGATGCCACATTCTGTTTGCCTGGAAGAAATTGATGATATCCGGCACTTTATGCAGCGGCACCTTGACTTATCCTTCACTTAAACATGGTTTACAAGGGCAGTTCAGCGTAAAATAACCCCTATTTTCACTAACGCAGGAAGCGATTCTGTCAGTTAAGTCTGTGTACACGCTACTGCAACGGTTGTATTCATGAATAAAAGAACCAAAGCCAATGACCAGCAAGGCAATATGTTCGAAGCGCTGAGCTTTGAAGTTGCCATGACGGAATTGGAAAGCCTGATTGGACAAATCGAGTCCGGCCAGCTGCCACTTGAAGAATCCTTGTCCGCTTACAAGCGTGGCTCCGAATTGCTGCAGCATTGCCAGAAATCTCTGGCCGATGTGGAGCAGCAAGTGCGCATTCTCTCTGAATCCAACCAGCTACAAACCTATACCGACAATAAATGATCGAATTTCACAGCTGGGCTCGCAATACCCAACAACGTATGGAGCAGGTTCTGGACACACTGCTCCCTGCCACAGATATCGCACCACACCGTTTGCATGAAGCCATGCGTTATGCCGTACTGGGAGGAGGAAAGCGTGTCCGCGCCCTGCTCGCACATGCCGCTGGTGAACTGTGTGAGGCAAACCCTGCCAAAGTAGATATGGCGGCGGCAGCTGTCGAACTGATCCACGCTTACTCCCTGGTGCATGATGATATGCCATGCATGGATGACGATGATCTGCGTCGTGGCAAACCATCCTGTCACAAGCAATACGACGACGCCACCGCCCTACTGGTCGGAGATGCATTGCAGACACTGGCATTTCAGTCCTTGGCAACTCCTGGTTTATGTACGGATCCGGGGCGCCAATTGGAAATGGTCAACCTGCTGGCAATTGCCAGCGGTTCACGTGGCATGGCAGGCGGCCAGGCGATTGACCTAGCCAGTGTGGGCAAGTCACTGGAACAGTCAGAACTGGAATACATGCATATCCACAAGACAGGTGCGCTGATACGCGCTGCCGCCCTGCTGGGCGCCCATTGCGCACCGGAGCTGGATCAGGAGCGACTGCACGCCATCGATCATTATGCCCAGGCCATCGGACTTGCATTCCAAGTTGTGGATGACATTCTGGATGCTGAAGCAGACAGCGAAACACTGGGCAAGACAGCGGGCAAGGATGCGGAAAGCGACAAACCAACTTATGTCACCATTCTTGGTATAGACCACGCAAAACAATTGGCCCAGGAGCTTCTGGATGACGCGCTTGCCCCACTCGCACCCTATGGGGAATTGGCCAACCAGTTGAAACAAGTGGCTTACTTCATTACTCAACGCAGCTTTTAAGCGGATACGCCATGTATGAACTGCTAGAAAGCATCAATTCACCTGAGGATTTGCGCAAGCTAAGTCGCAAGGAACTACTAGAGCTTGCCAGGCAGTTACGTGCCTTTCTGATCAGCAGTGTCGCCCAGACCGGCGGACACCTGTCCTCCAATCTCGGCGTCGTCGAGCTGACCATTGCCCTGCATTATGTGTTCAACACTCCCGAGGATCGCGTGGTCTGGGATGTAGGGCATCAGACTTATCCGCATAAAATCCTGACCGGCAGACGCGAAGCCATGAGTGGCTTGCGCAAGCCTGGTGGCATTGCTGGCTTTCCGCGTCGGGATGAAAGCATTTACGACACCTTTGGCACCGGCCACTCCAGCACATCGATCTCGGCCGCCCTGGGCATGGCAGTTGCAGCGCAGAAAACCGGTTCCAACCGCCATTCCATCGCCATTATTGGTGATGGGGCAATGACTGCGGGCATGGCATTTGAAGCCCTCAATAATGCGGGCGCCATGGATGCCAATCTCCTGGTCATTCTCAACGACAACGACATGTCGATTTCCCCCAATGTCGGTGCCCTGACCAACTACCTGGCCAAGCTGCTTTCAGGTCCTCTCTATACCAGCATGCGCCGCTCCGGCGAAAAAGTGCTGGGAGTGGTGCCGCCGGTCAGAGAGTTCGCCAAGCGCGCGGAAGAGCATGTCAAAGGCATGGTTACTCCCGGCACTTTGTTTGAAGAGTTCGGCTTCAATTACATCGGCCCGATTGATGGTCATGATATTGATGTGCTGATTACGACTTTACGCAATATCCGCGAACTCAAAGGCCCTCAGTTCCTGCATATCGCCACGCAGAAAGGTCATGGTTATCGCCCTGCAGAAGACAATCCTGGAAAATTCCACGGCGTTGGCAAATTTGATCCCAGCAATGGATGCTCTATCGCGCAAGGCAGTGCAAAAACCTACACTCAGGTATTCAGTGATTGGCTGGTTGATATGGCCAGACAGGATGAGCGCCTGATCGGCGTCACGCCCGCCATGTGTGATGGCTCTGGCCTGAATGCTTTTGCAGAGCAATTCCCCGATCGTTTTTACGATGTCGGTATTGCAGAACAGCATGCGCTGACTTTTGCTGCTGGCATGGCGTGCGATGGCCTGAAACCGGTTGTCGCCATTTATTCCACATTCCTGCAACGCGCCTATGACCAGTTCATTCATGATATTGCATTGCAAAACCTGCCCGTCATGTTTGCCATTGATCGCGCAGGCCTGGTCGGCGCGGATGGTCCAACCCACGCAGGAAGTTTTGACCTAAGTTACCTGCGCTGCATTCCCAATATCATCATCATGACGCCCAGTGATGAAAATGAATGCAGACAAATGCTATATACCGCCTACCAGCATCAAGGGCCATCCGCAGTACGTTATCCGCGTGGCGGAGGCCCAGGCGCCATCATTCATGAAACCATGCAAAGCCTGCCTATCGGCAAAGGCATTGTGCGAAGATCAGGTAAACGTATCGCCATCCTGGCATTCGGCAGCTTGTTGACGCCAGCCCTGGAAGCGGCAGAGGTCCTGGATGCCACGGTTGCTGATATGCGCTTTGTCAAACCACTGGACCGTGCGCTGGTTGAAGCACTGGCCAACAGCCATGAGCTGCTCGTCACCGTAGAAGAAAATGCCGTCATGGGCGGTGCCGGTGCTGCCATCATGGAAGCCTTGCAGGCCATGGGCCTGAATATCCCTGTACTGTGCCTGGGTCTGCCTGACACTTTCATTGAGCATGGTATCCATGAAACCATGCTGGCCGAATGTGGTCTCAATGCAACAGGAATTATTAGCGCAATTGAGAAAAGATTAACCAAGTAGTATACTCAACTATTACCGAATTCACTTAAGTTTTCAGGATCGCCATGAACCAACCTTCCATCCCCCCCATTGAAGATGTGCAGAATACTCCGGATACCCGGCAACTTGCCATTGATAAGGTGGGGATCAAATCCATCCGCCACCCGGTCAAGGTCAAGGACAAGACTGGTGGTGTTCAGCATACTGTAGCTAATTTCAACATGTATGTGTTCCTGCCGCACAACTTCAAAGGCACCCACATGTCGCGCTTTGTTGAGATTCTCAACAACAATGAACGTGAAATTTCCGTGGAATCCTTCGAGAGCATCCTGCGTGCCATGGTAAAGCGCCTGGATGCGGAATCCGGTCACGTTGAAATGACTTTCCCCTACTTTGTGAACAAGACAGCCCCGGTGTCAGGCGTGCAAAGCCTGTCTGATTATGAAGTCACTTTTATCGGTGAAGTCAACCAAGGCAAATATGACATTACCGTCAAGGTAGTCGTGCCGGTCACCAGTTTGTGCCCCTGTTCCAAGAAGATTTCAGATTACGGCGCTCATAATCAGCGTTCACATGTCACAGTGACAGCGCTGATCAACGATTTCATCTGGGTGGAAGATATCATCCGTCTTGTTGAAGACCAGGCTTCCTGTGAAGTATTCGGCCTGCTGAAGCGCCCTGACGAAAAATATGTCACCGAGCGCGCCTATGACAATCCGAAATTCGTGGAAGATATCGTGCGTGATGTGGCAGCACAATTGAATAAAGAACCCAAGATTGTGACCTATACCGTGGAATCCGAAAATTTCGAATCCATCCACAATCACTCTGCCTATGCCTTGATTGAGAAGGACAAGCGCAAGTAAGCCAGCGTCACAGCAGCAAACAGGAACGGCAGCTTTCAGCTGCCGTTTTTTTCATCCTGACTACGCAGATTTATCCGCTGTCTCAATCCTCATTCTCACGCATCATCAGCATGAAGACGATAAACCCCAGCATGGCACAACATGCCGCCGCAGTGAATGTCCAGCTGGGCCCGACCCGCTCCCAGGCAAAGCCACTCAACATAGCGCCCAATGTACCGCCTACGCCGTAGGAAATACTGGTATACAGTCCCTGCCCCTTGGATTGATGTTTTCCCTTGAAATAACGGTGCGTCAAGGCAACCGCGGCAGCGTGATAAGAACCAAAGGTCGCAGCATGCAGCACTTGCGCCAGCACAATCAGCCACCAGACATCCACGGCCCAGCCGATAACAAAAAATCGCACAAAAGCCAGAAACAGACTGGCCAGCATGATGCGCCGCAAACCAAATTGCGCAGCCAGCCTGGGCATGGTGAGAAATACCATGACTTCACATGCTACGCCCACTCCCCATAACCAGCCGACGATATCCTTGCTGTACCCATGATCGACCAGGTAAATCGAATAAAAAGTGTAATAAACCCCATGGGCAGCAGACATGGAAAAACATGCCACCATCAGGGCGATGACTTCACGCCTGCGTAATATGGCCCACCATGATTTATCGCTGTTTTCGTGGTGCGGGGCAACTGCGGGATCAGACAGGCGCCATGACAACAGCCAAACCGCCAGCAGCAACCCCAGGATCACCCATAATAGGGCATGCATGCCCATGTATTGCAAGGCATATCCCAGGCCGATCACGGCAACAATGAATCCAATGGAGCCCCATAAGCGGATATGCCCATAACGATCAAAGCGCTTCTCGCCGAGATGACCGAGCGTCACTGCTTCAATCAGGGGTAAAGAAGCGCTCCAGAAGAAACTCAGGGTCAGCATGATGGCAAACAGCCAATAAAACCCGGTACCAAAAAACACGCCGGCATAGGCAAAAAGGCTGGCGGCAGCGAGAAAACGGATAATAGGCACGCGGTATCCACGATGATCCGCCACCCATCCCCACAGACTGGGGGAGAAGCTACGCGCAATCTGGAACAGCGACATCAGCACGGCAATCTGGAAGGCACTGAATGCCAGTGACTGGAGATATAGTGTCCAGAATGGAGTAAATGCGCCTACAAAGCCAAAGTAGGCAAAATAAAAGCCGGATAGACGCCAGTAAGGCAACGGGACTTGCATAGATACTTTATCCGACACACATCAGGCGGTCGTCACGGCCTGACATCCATTTCCACCCTGTGTTTTCAGATCTTGATGGTATCTACAGAGACATCCGCATTCTGTGCACGATGACGCAAGGCATGATCCATGAGCACCAAAGCCATCATGGCCTCCACGATAGGAGTAGCGCGTACACCAACACAAGGGTCATGGCGACCTGTCGTCTGCATCTCCATCGGCTTGCCCTGTTTATCTATGGAATGTCGTAATTGCGGAATACTGGAAGTAGGCTTGAATGCCACATGCGCCACGATATCCTGGCCGCTCGAAATACCCCCGAGGATACCGCCAGCATGATTACTGGAAAAACCGTCTGGCGTCAGCTCATCCCCATGCAATGAACCACGTTGCGCCACACTGGCGAAACCATCACCGATTTCCACGCCCTTGGCGGCATTGATACCCATCATGGCATGAGCAATGTCTGCATCCAGCCGGTCATACACAGGTTCACCCCAGCCTACCGGCACGCCTTGGGCCACCACGGTAATCCGCGCGCCGACAGAATCACGCTCGTTGCGGATCTGGTCGAGATAGGCTTCAAGCTCAGGCACAATGCCAGCGTCAGGCGAGAAAAACGCATTCTGGTTCACGGCATCCCAGGAACTGAAAGGAATCTGGATTTCTCCCATCTGGCTCATATAACCACGGACCGTGATGCCATAGCGCTGTTGGAGCCACTTCTTCGCAATGGCACCCGCCGCGACACGCACTGCAGTTTCGCGTGCGCTGGAACGGCCACCACCACGATAATCACGGATACCGTATTTCTGCCAATAAGTGTAGTCAGCGTGACCTGGACGGAAAGTCTCGGCGATTTTGCCATAGTCCTGACTGCGCTGATCCTGGTTGCGGATCAACAATCCGATTGGCGTACCTGTGGTTTTACCCTCAAATACACCCGACAGGATTTCCACGGTATCCGGCTCCTTGCGCTGCGTCACATGTCGCGAAGTCCCGGGTTTACGCCTGTCCAGCTCCAACTGGATGTCTTCTGCCGAAATTTCCAGTCCGGGCGGGCAACCATCAATTACGCCTCCAATGGCAGGGCCATGAGACTCACCAAAAGAAGTCAGGGTAAACAACGTGCCTATAGTATTGCCGGACATGGGTATCTTTACGGTATCAATGTGAACAAGAATGCGAGTTTAACATATCCAGCAGCATGATTTGGCAGGCTAAATACGCTTCCAATCCCCAGGCGCCAGATCATCAATCGTATGCGGCCCGACAGCATAGCGAATCAAGCGCAAGGTTGGAAAACCAATATGGGCTGTCATTCTACGTACCTGGCGGTTTTTCCCTTCGCTGATGATCACTTCCAGCCAAGTAGTAGGAATGGCTTTGCGCTCACGGATGGGAGGGTTGCGTGACCACAAACCGGCAGGCTCCTCAATGCGTCGAACCCTGGCTGGCTGGGTCACAAAATCCCCAAGATTCACCCCCTGGCGCAAGGGTTCCAATGCATCATCATCAGGATCACCCTCCACCTGCACCCAATAAGTTTTGCTTTCTTTATGCTTAGGGTGCGACAAGCGGTGTTGCAGTCTGCCATCATCGGTTAAAATAAGCAGACCTTCACTGTCAGTATCAAGCCGCCCGGCGGCATAAACCCCAGGCATGGCAATATAATCCTTCAAAGTTGCATGCTTTTCATGCGGACTGAACTGGCAGATTACACCGTAGGGCTTATTGAATAAAATCAGCATCTTGGTCTCTTGCAATGATTACGCCTGTATCACCAGCGTTTGAATAGGATAGTTCTGAATGTCTACAAAAATTAAAGTACCAGCCAAAGGCGAAAAAATCAGCGTCAATGCTGATAATACCCTTAACGTCCCTGATCACCCGATTATCCCATTTATCGAAGGTGATGGTATCGGTATCGATATCACCCCTCCCATGCGCCATGTTGTCGACAGCGCCGTTGCCAAGGCCTATGCCGGCAAACGCTCAATCGCCTGGATGGAAGTCTATGCTGGTGAAAAAGCCGTCCAGGTTTATGGCGACAATACCTGGTTACCTGACGAAACCCTCAAGGCCGTCAAGGATTATGTCATTTCCATCAAAGGCCCGTTGACCACCCCTGTCGGCGGCGGCATCCGCTCACTGAATGTCACCCTGCGCCAGGAGCTGGATCTGTATGTCTGCTTGCGCCCGATTCAATATTTCCAAGGTGTTCCCAGCCCAGTCAAGCATCCGGAAAAAACCGACATGGTCATCTTCCGTGAAAATACCGAAGATATTTATGCCGGTATCGAATGGGCTGCTGGTACTGACGAAGTGAAAAAGGTAGTGGATTTCCTCAGCGACATGGGAGTACGCAAGAAAATCCGCTTCCCTGAAGCTTCCGCCATCGGCATCAAGCCAGTCTCGATCGACGGCAGCAAACGCCTGGTACGCAAGGCAATTCAATACGCCATCGACAACAACCGCAAGTCCGTGACCATTGCCCACAAGGGCAATATCATGAAATTCACCGAAGGCGGATTCAAGAACTGGGGCTACGAAGTAGCCAAGGAAGAATTCGGCGCTGTGGAGATTGACGGTGGACCATGGTGCAAGCTGCCTAACGGCATCATCATCAAGGACTGCATCGCCGATGCTTTCCTGCAGGAAATCCTGCTGCACCCTGCGGATTACGATGTAGTGGCTACACTGAACCTGAATGGCGATTATATTTCAGATGCACTGGCAGCCCAGGTTGGCGGAATCGGTATTGCCCCAGGTGCCAATATCTCGGATACCGTTGCCATGTTCGAAGCCACGCATGGTACAGCACCCAAAATTGCCGGGAAAGACATTGCCAATCCGAGCTCATTGATCCTGTCTGCAGAAATGATGCTGCGCCATTTGGGATGGACTGAAGCTGCGGACTTGGTGCTTAACGGTGTCGCCAAGGCGATTCAGGAAAAACGCGTCACTCACGACTTTTCATCACAAATGGAAGGCGCTACCCAAGTAGGTAGTGCGGCGTTTGGGGATGAAATCGTCAAACATATGTGATATCAAATGCTTGCCTGATCTGAGAACGCCAGGCAAGCGAAATTAAAAAGGCCGGAATAAATCCGGCCTTTTTAATTTTGAAGACTTATACAGTCATCAGTAAGCTAGCTTAGGCCTTCTGGATATTAGAGGCCTGCTTGCCCTTAGGTCCTTCGGTAACATCAAATGCTACGCGTTGACCTTCCTTCAGACTCTTGTAGCCAGCTTCTACAATTGCGGAGAAGTGAGCGAACAAATCGTCGCCACCATCATCCGGAGTAATGAAACCAAAACCCTTGGAATCATTAAACCACTTTACGGTACCTGTTGCCATTTCAATACTTCCTTGCTTATATCTAAGGGGAGGCGACCCCAAAAGTTTGTACTTCAAGAATTTAAGTCGGTAGTTGCCGGCTACAATGCACTCGAATTCCAAACGCCTTTATGCGTTTTACTTGGGTTGTAAAAATAAGTCAAGTGGTTTTAGATGATAATCATTATTTTTAGTTCACAGGCTGACAAAAATAATATTCTAGCCACATCAATGCATAGGCGGACGTAGTGACAGCCTACTTCTTGCCATTGCTGCCACTCGCAGCTGATGTCATTGCTTTTTCGATATCCTTGGCAGGATAAGCCCCCAGCATGCGCTTGCCATCGGCAAAAACCAAGGTGGGTGTGCTGGTGATATTCAGCTTACTTCCCAGTTCGGCAATTTTTTCTATCGGGGTATCACAAGTCCCCTGTGCCTTGGGCAACTGACCATTAAATATCCAGTCATTCCAGGCCTTGGCCCGGTCAGGTGCACACCAAATTGCACGAGACTTGTTTGCTGCATCCGGGTGTAGTTTTTCCAGCGGGAACAAGAATGTATAAATCGTTACATCCGTGATATTGGCCAGTTCCTTTTGCTCCAGGCGCTTGCAATACGGACAGTCAGGATCAGAAAACACCACCAGCTTACGGCTGCCGTTGCCCTTGACTACCTTGACCGCCTGATCCAGAGGCAGGGCAGCAAAGTCTACCTTGGTCAATTCATCCAGGCGCTCCCCAGTAACATCGCGTTTGGTTTTGGAGTCAACCAGGCGTCCCTCTGCAATCAAAAAACTGAATTTCTCATCTGTATAGACAATCTGTCCATCCAGGAATACCTCATACAATCCGGCGTAAGGTGTTTTAACCACACTATCAATCTTGACTTTGGGATAAACCGCTTCAATGGCTTTCTTGACACTCGCCTCATCTGCATACGCATTGACTGCAAAAACAGCAGCAATAGTTGCAATCCATTTCTTTACCATAAAATTATTCTTTCCAGATTCAAATAATAGCTTGTTGTATCAACTTCTT
Source organism: Methylobacillus rhizosphaerae (assembly GCF_900187985.1). Taxonomy (GTDB): domain Bacteria; phylum Pseudomonadota; class Gammaproteobacteria; order Burkholderiales; family Methylophilaceae; genus Methylobacillus; species Methylobacillus rhizosphaerae. The sequence goes on along the minus strand of NZ_FZOA01000001.1, from coordinate 403,244 downwards.
TTTCAATGCTGGCATACTGTTCAAGCACTGTACACCCTGATTACGTACCATTCCGAGCCAGGCAGCAGGATGGGCATACAAATGCGCCAATCCATGTGTCAATAACTGCATCGACAACATATCTGCCTTGCGAGCGCGCTCATACCGTCGTAATACCATCAGGTCGCCTGGACGGCGTCTTGACTGCGAAACACCAAGAGTCTCGGCAAGTGCCTGCACATCGCGGAATCCCAGATTCACACCCTGCCCTGCCAGCGGATGCACCTGGTGTGCCGCATCGCCAACCAGGGCCAAGCCTGGCTTGACGATGGCATCCGGCACCTGCATCGCCAGTGGAAAAGCCTGAGCAGGCGTTATCAGTTGCAGCTCTCCCAAGTGATGCTGCCCAGCGGCAGCCACCTCTTGAGCTAATGCTGTATTATCAAGCGAGAGCAGGCGCTGAGCCTGCGCATTATCGACAGACCATACCATGGAAATCTGTTGTTGTGGCAAAGGCAACCATGCCAGTACATTTTCACCATGAAACCATTGAAAAGCATGTGATAGATGCGGCCGCTCACAGGAAAAATTCGCCACAACCCCCATCTGTGCATAGTCATGCCGCTTTAACGTAATATCTGCCTGCGCACGCAGCCAGGAAGAACTTCCGTCTGCGCCGATCAGTAAGGATGCACCATAACAATCGCCATCCGCGGTCAATACCTTATTCGTGCCTACCCGCCAGTGTACTTGTGTCGTTTTCAGCCCATTCAACAGTGGCACATCCAGCATCTCCATCCTGGCAAGCAAGGCCTGCTGCAAACGATTACCTTCAACAATCCAGCTCAGGCTGGCAAGGTTGGCAGCATAAGCGTCCAGTTCCAGGACATGACCCTGATCACTCCAGACATGCATGCTGTCCACCGCACAGATGCGCCCGGCATCCAGCACCTGCCAGACGCCTAACCGGGTCAGCCACTCAACGTTACCTGGACTGACTGCATAGATACGGCTGTCCCATTCTGGACTCAAGGTAGCAGCATCCATATTGCCGCGCTCAAGTATGGCAACACGATAGCCTTGCAATTTCAAGGCGATCGCTGCCGCGACTCCCACAAGTCCAGCTCCCAGCACCAAAACATCAAATTCGTATTTCATACCAGCCATGGCTACCCTTTGGGACCAAAACTCATCTTGCCAACCAACCGTTTCTTGGCGAATGGCACGATATCCAACAGCCCCAGGCCCAATGCCCGAACTTTGCGTAATCCCACAATATCATTGGAAAATACATTGACTAGGAAATCAGTGAACATCAACCCACCTCGCGTATCTGCCTTGCGAGCTGCCTGATATGTCCTGAGCATACCGTCCCCACCCCAATCAGCAACAGGTGTGGCCGCCAGCAACTGTGCCAGCTCCCAGGCATCGCGCATGCCCACATTAAACCCCTGGCCAGCAACGGGGTGCATGGTTTGTGCTGCATTGCCAATCACGGCAAGATGGGGAGCTGTTACTGGCTTCAGATAAGAAAGTTTAAGCGGGAAACTCAAACGCTTCCCTATTTCCAGGAATCGACCGAGACGGTCCCCAAAATGTGTATGCAATGCTTCAAGGAACTGCTCATCATCCAGCGCCAGCAGAGTCTGTACTTCTTCTGTTTTGCCAGTCCAGACCAGAGAAAAATCCCTTTCTCCGTTTGGTAATAAGGCGACCGGGCCTGCAGGAGTAAAGCGCTCATAGGCAATATTGCCATGTGGCAATTCGCACTTCACTTTGCTGACCAGCGCATCATGTCCGTACTGCTTGGTTTCGCGCTGCAAGCCAGGGATATCCGCAAGGCTACGTCCGCCATCCGCTAGCACCGCCATACGACTTCGGCAGGCATGCACCTCATCCTGGTATCGATATTCGACATGTGCAGCCTCATTGCCAGGTCTGATCGCCAGCGCCTCGGCCTCGTAATGCACATGGATATCCGGGAATTGCTGCAACGCACGATCCAGGGCTGCCGATAGATCACCATAGGCTAATACATAGCCCAACGCAGACTGCCCATGCTCCTCAGCCTTGAGCAAACTGCGTCCCAGGCTGCCTCGCTGTGACACATGGATCGTCTTGATCGCCGTTGCCTTGGGTTCGAGCTCGGACCACAGCCCGAGTTTTTCCAGAATCAGGATACTGCCATAAGACAGCGCCAAGGCACGCTGATCGTGATGTGCAGCACCTTTTGCACGTGCTTCCAGCATGGTGACATTGTAGCCTTTATACTGCAGCGCCAGTGCCAGCGTAGCACCCACTGGGCCGCCACCGACAATCAGAATGTCATGTTCAAGCGCTTCACTCATGACCAGTCGCCATCCATGTTTCGACTTCCTGTACTGTCTTCGGTGTTGCCGCTGTCATGATTTCACATCCCGTTGCAGTAACCACTGCATCATCCTCGATCCGGATACCGATATTCCAGAAGTGTTCTGGCACATTATCTGACGGGCGGATATAACATCCCGGCTCGACTGTCAGCACCATGCCTGGCTGCAGTAAACACCACTCCCCATTCGCTTGCTTGTATTCACCAGCATCATGCACATCCAGCCCCAGCCAGTGCCCAGTGCGATGCATATAGAAACGGCGATAATCGCCGGACTCCAGCACTGCATCCACGGAGCCATGGCACAAACCCAGATCAATTAGCCCTCGCGCCAGCACCTTTAACGCTGCTTCATGTGGTGCGTTCCAATGCTGCCCTGGCTTCACTTGCTCAATCGCAGCATCCTGCATTGCCAGTACCAGTTCGTAAATATCCTTCTGCACTGCGCTGAACTTGCCATTAACAGGAAAGGTGCGCGTGATGTCAGCGGCATAACCTTCCAGCTCACATCCAGCATCAATCAACAACAAGTCACCATCCTTGAGCCTGTCCTGATTGCTAACGTAATGCAGAACGCAGGCATTGCCTCCACCAGCAACAATAGAAGTATAGGCAGGCGCGCGACTGCCGCAACGATAGAATTCATGCAGGATTTCTGCCTCAATTTCATATTCCATCATGCCTGGCCTGGTCATTCTCATGGCTCGCTTGTGGGCCGCCACGGTGATATCGGCCGCCTTGCGCATCACATCCAGCTCATATGGCGTCTTGATCAGGCGCATGGCATCAAGCAATCGTCGCACATCCACTATCATGCCAGGAGCTGCGATGCCACTGCGAGCCTGGCTGGTCAGCTGCTTCAACCATTCCCCCAGTCGTTGATCCCATGCAGACTCGGCACCCAGGCTGAAAAACAGTTGCGGTTGGTTGGCAAGATATTCCCCTATGCGCTGGTCAAGCTCAGTGATGCTGTAAGCCTCATCAAACCCAAACACCTCCCGCGCACCTTCAGGCCCATGACGGAAACCATCCCAGATTTCCCGCTCGAGGTCCTTGTCCCGGCAGAAAAGAATAGATTTTGGTGATTCACCGGCAAGCAGTACAACCACCGCCTCAGGCTCATCAAAACCCGTCAGGTAATAAAAATAGCTGTCGGCGCGATAGGGAAAATGACTATCGCGATTGCGCACAACCTCAGGGGCTGTCGGAATCAGGGCAACACCTTGCCCCATTTTCTGCATCAACGCTTGCCTACGCGCCCGGAATTCTTCAACTTGCACTTTCAGTGTGCTCCTTTACTTTCAATACCATGCTTAGTGGCTGCTATTTTGCACGTAATTCTTGGTCCAAACGCTGTAAGCGCTCAGGCGTGCCGATATCATGCCAGATGCCTGCGTGATGACAGGCTGCAGCCTGGCCTCGCATGACAGCCTCGTGCAATAAAGGTGCCAATTTTGCCACCTCTCCTGGCAGCACTCCATGAAACAAGGTTGGGTCATACACCGCAATACCGGAAAACGTCAGCCGCTGCATCCCATCCAGCAGCAACTTCCCACTATCCAATGCAAAATCGCCGTGTGCATGCTGTGGTGGGTTATCCACTAATACCAGGTAAGCCAACTGGTCAGGTTGCAAACAATCGCGCAAGCCGCCGAAATCCACATCACAGAACACATCACCGTTCACCACAAGGAACGGGGCATCTCCCAGCAAGGATAATGCATTCACGATACCGCCCGCCGTCTCCAGCGCTGACGACTCTGGCGAATACCGGATAGCGATGCCCCATTGGCTGCCATCGCCGAGCACATCCTCTATCTGCTGCCCCAGGTGCGCATGGTTGATCACGACTTCCTTGAACCCCGCTGCAGCCAGCCGCTCAAGATGCCAGACGATCAGCGGCTTTCCACCAACCGGTAACAAGGGTTTAGGCGTGACATCAGTGAGTGGCCGCATCCGTTCACCGCGACCAGCAGCCAGGATCATGGCTTTCACAGCAAATCTCCTTTAAAAAGTGTAGCCGAATTGTGGATCGCGCTTCTCCAGCTCATCAAACAATCTCAATAAAGGCCGCAGCTCGCCATAGCGACCACAAACTTGACGTACATAACTCACGAAGCGTGGCGTATCAGCCAGATACCTGGGTTTGCCATCCCGGTAGTTGATACGCGCGAATATACCCAGAACCTTGAGATGTCGCTGCAAGCCCATCCACTCCACATCACGGTAAAAATCACCAAAATCTGCATGGACAGGTAAACCGGCCTTACGGGCCTTTTCCCAATAACGAATCACACCATCCAGCACACGCTCTTCTTCCCAGCTGATGAACGCATCCTTGAACAGGGAGGCAACATCGTAACTAATCGGGCCATATACCGCATCCTGAAAATCCAGTATACCGGGAGATGGGGTACTCACCATGAGATTGCGCGGCATATAGTCTCGATGCACGTAAACGGATGGCTGTGCCAGATTATGCTTGATAATGACATTGAAGGCGCCTTCCAGCGTGTTGCGCTGGCTATCATCCAATTCAATATTCAGGTGGCGTGCCACATACCATTCCGGGAACAGATCAAGTTCACGACGCAATAATGCAGCATCATATTCCGGCAATATTCCTGGCTTGCTCACCAGCTGCCAGCTCACCAAGGCATCAATGGCGTCCCGAAATAGTCCATCAGCATTATCCTCATTCAGCACATCAAGAAACGTCTGTGAACCCAGATCAGTCAATAACAAGAATCCCTGCTCCAGCTCTTCTGCCATGATGCCAGGGACATTAAGACCTGCATCCCGCAACAAGGAAGCCACTTTAACAAATGGCCGACAATCCTCTTGCGGTGGAGGTGCATCCATAGCGATCAGTGTCGTGCCATCCTCAAGATGGACACGAAAATAGCGCCGGAAACTCGCATCCGCAGATGCGGTTGTCAAATGATATGGCTTGCCCTGCAGCGACTGGTGGAGCCAGTCATTCAATTGGTCTAAGCGTGACACGAACAATACACCCCATTAAGTACATAATGAAAAACCCGTTATAGAATCCAAGCCTGGAGATTCAAACTCTGTTTTAATTCAACCACAAAGCAAATTTGTTGATGATTTATGGATTGATTAAAATGGTAAATTATGCGATTTTATCACCCACAAAACAAACTCGCGCCTACTTAATAAAGCCGTTACCTCTGATTCATTGTGAAAATTCGTCCTATCACTTTCCTTACTGCGCTTGTTTGCCTGGGATTTGGTCATGCCCATGCCGAAACACCCTCAGACAAAGATCCTGGCAGCGCTCCATCCGAGAACCTGCCTGACCCTGACGCCATTGTCATTGAAGGGGACAAGATACAGGTTTATCTGGATCGCAAGCTCAAATCCATCGGCAATGCTTCTCTCACCCAAGATCAGCAGGAAGTGTATGGCGACACCATCGAATACGATGTACAGAACGAAGAGTTACACGTCATCGGCAACGTACGCCTTGAAACCAAGGGCGGTCGTATCAAAGGACCCGAGTTGCGCCTGAATCCGGCAGAAGGTACGGGCGAGATGAAGCAGCCTACCTTTGAACTGGACAACCAACTGGGTAGCCTGCCGCAATTTGGCATATCCGGTAATCAGCGTCAGGATAATGACAACCTGATGTACAACACCAATGCCACTCCGCTGACACAGCAGAACATTGAAGACAGCGGCTACTCCCCCGGACTCAGCCGCAGACAAGGTGCTTCACGTGGCGATGCCTCAGGCGTAGTGTTTGAGGGACCAGATCGGAAACGACTCAAGGATGCACGTTACACAACCTGTGAAGTCGGCTCAGACGACTGGTACATCAGGGCCAAGGAACTCGAACTGGATGATTACTCCAGGACCGGCACGGCGCGTAATGCGCGGGTAGAATTTCAAGGTGTACCTATTTTGTGGACACCATGGGTGAATTTTTCATTCATGAACCAGCGCAAGAGCGGATTCTTGGCGCCCACTTGGGGCACAACCAGCCGCAGCGGCTTTGAGTTCCTGATGCCGTTCTACTGGAATATCGCACCCGATATGGATGCCACCATAGGTACACGCTTCCTCAGTAAGCGCGGCATGCAATACCAGGGTGAATTCCGTTACCTGAACGAGGACTATCAGGGCACGGCCAATATTGAATATCTCCCGAGCGACACCAGCTCTGGTGAGAATCGCTACTACGCAAAGTTTGCCCATTTACACAATTTCCATAATGGCTGGACAGCCGCCTACAACCTGGAAAAAGTGTCAGACGAGAAATACTTCTCTGAAATGTCAACCCGCATCGTCACCACCAGTCGCGTTAATCTGCCACAACAGGCATATGTGAACTATGCTGATGAAAACTGGACGTTCAATGCGTTAGTACAAAAATTCCAGACCCTGGATGGTGTGAACTACCCATTGCAACGTCTGCCGCAGCTCACGCTGACCGGAGACAATGACTGGGGTCCGTTTGATGTAAAACTATTTACACAATGGGCTAATTTTGAACGTAATAATGACGCAATCCGTACGCAAAGCACGTTAAGCGGCGGTACGCTGGACACACTGGTTACCGGTAAGCGCCTGGTTGCCTACCCCAGCATCAGCCTGCCGATGTCACGCCCGTATGGCTACATCACCCCGAAACTGGGCGTGCATTACACCCAGTACCAGGTGGACAATGGCGACTTTACCGTCAGCGACAGCAATGGCAACATCACTTCGCAGGGAATCTATCAATCCCAGAGTCGCTCACTGCCCATTTTCAGCCTGGATAGCGGCTTGTATTTCGAGCGGGATACCCGTGTTGTCAACAATCGCTATACCCAGACACTGGAACCACGTCTCTATTACGTTTATATCCCTTACCGGGATCAATCACTCATTCCAGTGTTCGACTCTAGTAGTTCCGACCTGAACATGAACTCACTATTCCTCGAGAACCAATTCACGGGCCAGGACCGCATCAACAATGCCAACCAGCTAACGCTGGCCGTTACCAGCCGCCTGATCAGCAAAAAGACCGGTGAACAACGGCTGGCAATGACCATCGGCCAGCGCTATTACTTCGCAGATGAAAAAGTATATCTCCCAGGCGTCAACCCACGCTCTGGTGACACATCGGATATCGTCGGTGAAATTTCTGCACGCCTGCTCAACCACTGGAACCTGGATATATTCGGCCAGTACAATACCGACCGTAATGTCTATGTGCGCAACAACATCAATGCCCGCTACAACCCTGAACCGGGCAAAACACTCAATATCGGCTATCGCTACACCGAAGACCGCCTGGAGCAAATCAATATTTCCGGGCAATGGCCATTGGGAAAAGGTTGGTACGGCCTGGGACGCTGGAATTACTCCCTGCGTGAAAACATTCCAATTGAAGGCGTGGCCGGCCTTGAATATGATGCAGGTTGCTGGCAGGCCAGAACTGTTATGCAACGCGTTGCCACTGCCACGGCTGATGCCAACTATGCTCTTTACTTCCAACTGGAGTTGGGTGGCCTGGCCTCGATTGGCCAGAATCCACTGAAACTTCTTAACCGCGCCATTCCCGGCTATACTAGCTCAAGCCTGATTCCGGACTCCTATCAGTAATCGTTTATGCTTAATCATTTTTTGAACTCACTGGCCAAACAGGGCCTTATCGCTTTCCTGCTCCTCATCAGCATGCCATCCATTGCTGCAGACATAGTCAAAATGGATCGTATTGTCGCCGTTGTGGATCAGGGTATCATTACAGAAAAAGAACTGGCTGACCGGATTGAAACAGTCACCGCGCAACTGGAAAAACAAGGTACGCAGCTACCACCCCGGGATGTGCTGGAAAAACAGATTCTTGAACGTCTGATCAATGACAAGCTTCAGCTGCAATTTGCAGCACAAACCGGCTTGCGCGTCGATGATGCCCAGCTGGATAAAACCATTGAGCGGATTGCCGAACAGAACAACCTCAGCACTGGAGAGTTCCGCAAGGCACTGGAGGCAGAAGGTATCCCCTATCGCAAATTCCGGGAAGATATCCGCAATGAAATCATTCTTGCCCGCTTGCGGGAAAGAGAAGTCGATAACCGCATGAATGTCACGGAGTCGGAAATCGACAACTACCTGACGACGCAATCATCGCGCACTGATGCCCAGCAGGATGAGTTCGAAGTTGCCCACATCCTGGTGCGTGCTCCTGAAGAAGGTAGCCCCCAGGAACTGCAGAAACTCAAGGCAAAAGCTGAAACTGCATTGAAAGCATTACAGGATGGAGCAGATTTTGCTCAGATTTCTGCTGGCTATTCCGATGCGCCCAATGCACTGGAAGGTGGCGTTCTGGGCTGGAAAACACCTGCTCAGCTACCTTCACTGTTCACAGAAGCCCTACAGTCATTACAACCCGGGCAGATTTCCAGTGTATTGCGCAGCCCCAACGGTTACCACATACTCAAATTGCTCAACCGCCGTGGAGGCAACTCTCCATTGGTAGTCGATCAGACACATGTACGCCATATCCTGATCAAGTTAAGTGAAATCATCTCAGAACAGGAAGCCCAGCAAAAAATCAATTCCATCAAACAACGCCTGGATCATGGTGCAGATTTTGCCGAGCTTGCACGCCAATACTCGGAAGATGCCTCTGCCAACAATGGTGGAGATCTGGGCTGGACCAACCCGGGTGACACCGTGCCGCAATTCGAGCAGGTCATGAATGCGCTGCCGATCGACCAGATCAGTGATCCAGTCAGGTCGCCATTTGGATGGCACATCATTCAAGTACTGGAACGCCGACAACAGGATATGTCCAAAGAGTCTGCCCGCCTGAAAGCACGTCAGGAAATCCGTGCACGAAAAGCTGATGAAGGGTATCAGGACTGGATCAGTGAGCTGCGTGACCGTGCCTATGTGGAATATCGTCTGGAAGACAAATACTAGGCCGATGTGTGGATAAATTACCCCGCATCGCGGTCACGGCAGGCGAGCCAGCCGGCATTGGTATAGACCTATGCGTCATGCTGGCAAGTCAGCCTCTATCTACCAGGCTGGTAGTCATCGCTGATCAGAACGTACTACTTGAACGTGCCCGGGCATTGCAGCTACCGCTACAGCTCCATACTTACGATGCGACCGATTGGCAGGAACATGACGGACAACACCACCTCACTGTGCTGCACCTACCCTGCCCCGCTCCAGTGCTGGCAGGAGAGCTGAATCCAGATAACAGCACCTATGTGTTGCAGACACTGGAACGTGCCATTGATGGATGCATGCAGTCCGAATTTGATGCCATGGTAACTGCCCCGGTTCATAAAGGTGTCATCAATGATGCCGGGATTGCCTTCACCGGACATACCGAATTCCTTGCAGAACGTACTGCCACCCCGCAAGTCGTCATGATGCTGGTTGGCGGCTCGCTGCGTGTAGCACTCGCCACTACCCACCTGCCATTGGCGGAAGTCAGCAAGGCCATTACTCAGGATAGCCTGGAAACCACGATCCGTATTCTCCATCAAGACCTGGTGCAGAAATTTGGCATTGCACAGCCACGCATTCTCGTCACTGGCTTGAACCCTCACGCAGGCGAGGGTGGCCACCTGGGAATGGAAGAAATCACAACAATCACACCCGTGCTTGAGCGCCTGCGTCAGGAAGGCATGCAGCTCGCAGGCCCGCTACCTGCGGACACCTTGTTCACCCAGCACAACCTGGCTCAGGGAGATTGTGTGCTGGCCATGTATCACGACCAGGGCCTGCCCGTGCTCAAGCATGCCAGCTTTGGCTCAGGGGTCAATGTCACGCTGGGCCTACCCATGATCCGTACTTCAGTTGACCATGGCACAGCACTGGATCTCGCAGGCAAAGGGAATATTGAAACAGGTAGCCTGCTCAGCGCCATTCAATTAGCCATCACACTCGCCCACCATCGCAAGCCGGTAGAATGAAACATATTGCAAAAAAACGTTTTGGTCAGAACTTCCTGACTGATCGCGCCATCATCCATAGCCTGATAGAAGCCATTGCACCGCAGTCTCAGGATTGCATGGTAGAAATCGGCCCCGGCCTGGGCGCAATGACCAAGCCCCTGCTTGAACGCTTGCAGCATCTACATGTCGTGGAAATTGACCGCGACATCATAGACTGGATGCAGGGCCACTATCCGCAGGACAAGCTCACCATCCACGCCAGTGACGCACTCAAATTTGATTTTGGCAGCATCAGTGAACGTCTGCGCGTCGTCGGCAACCTTCCTTACAATATTTCCACTCCCATCCTGTTCCATCTGCTGGAAAATGTTCCGCATATTATCGATATGCATTTCATGCTGCAGAAAGAAGTGGTGGAACGCATGGTGGCCGAACCTTCCAGCGCTGCCTATGGCCGACTTTCCGTCATGCTGCAATACCGGTTGCAAATGGAATACCTGCTGACCGTGCCGCCTGATGCGTTTGATCCTGCGCCCAAGGTGGAATCCGCTTTTGTCCGCGCCGTGCCTTATGCCACACTGCCCTACCCGGCCAAGGATGAAACTCTATTTGCCAAGGTCGTGACTGCCGCCTTCTCGCAACGACGGAAGACCTTGCGCAATACGCTTAAGGGATTACTCGATGATGCAGGCTTCAAAGCACTGGAAATCGACCCGCAACTACGCGCAGAAAACATTGCGCCCGCTGAATTTGTTGCCATTGCCAATTACCTGGCAGCATAAATCACGACTGAATATAATGACGGATTGAAAAAAGGAGACCACATGCGAGTCATACTATTAGGTGCGCCAGGTGCAGGCAAAGGCACCCAGGCTACATTTATCAAGGAACAATTCAACATTCCGCAAATTTCCACAGGCGATATGTTGCGTGCCGCAGTGAAGGCTGGTACCCAGCTGGGCCTGGAAGCAAAACGCTACATGGATTCTGGCGGACTGGTGCCTGATGACGTCATCATCGGCTTGGTCAAGGAACGTATCAAGGATGCGGATTGTCAGCAAGGATTCCTGTTCGATGGCTTTCCTCGCACAATTCCTCAAGCAGAAGCCATGAAGCAGGCTGGCGTAAATATCGACTATGTCGTTGAGATCGATGTACCAGACGAGGAAATCATCAAGCGCATGAGCGGACGACGTGCCCACCTGGCATCAGGCCGTACCTACCATGTGGTATTCAACCCGCCCAAGATTGCCGGCAAGGATGATGTGACGGGTGAAGACTTGGTTCAACGTGACGATGACAAGGAAGAAACCGTCGCCAAGCGGTTAGAGGTCTATCACAGCCAGACCAAGCCACTGGTGGATTACTACTCAGGCTGGGCCGCAGCCGGCGGCGAACATGCGCCCCGTTATGCCAAGATTTCCGGCCTTGGCGAAGTCAGCGAAATACGTCGCCTGGTATTGCAGGCCCTGGGCAAGTAATACCCTACTCATGCATAAAGCCGGACATTGATCCGGCTTTATGCGTTTTAGCCCGGTATCAATATCCTGCGCATACGGATTTCCACATTGCAAATCCATGTCGCTGCCCGGGGATTTTAGTGCAGCTTCAGGTATAATTTTCCTTTAATCTTTTTACAGACGCCTCACCCATCATGCAGCAGCAGTATCCATTTCGCGAAATCGAACAACAAGCGCAACAATTCTGGGAGACATCCCAGACATTTACCGCTACAGAGCAATCTGACAAGCCCAAGTACTATTGCCTGTCGATGTTCCCGTACCCATCCGGCCGCCTGCATATGGGACATGTCCGCAACTACACCATAGGCGATGTGTTGAGCCGTTTCCACCGCATGCGCGGCTATAACGTCATGCAACCGATGGGTTGGGACGCTTTCGGCCTGCCTGCGGAAAATGCTGCGATCAAGAACAATGTTGCGCCGGCCGGCTGGACATACAGCAATATCGACCACATGAAACAACAGCTCAAGAGCCTGGGGCTAGCTGTGGACTGGCAACGTGAGATTGCCACCTGCAAACCGGACTACTATCGCTGGGAGCAGTGGCTATTCACCGAACTCTATAAAAAAGGCCTGATCTACAAGAAAACAGCCACCGTCAACTGGGACCCGGTTGATCAGACTGTACTCGCCAATGAACAAGTGATTGATGGACGTGGCTGGCGCTCCGGCGCTCTTGTCGAAAAACGCGACATTCCACAATACTTCATGAAGATCACCGCCTACGCGGAAGAACTGCTGGCCGATCTGGACAAGTTGGAAGGCTGGCCGGAACAGGTCAAGACCATGCAACGTAACTGGATAGGCAAGAGCTATGGTTGTGAAGTGGAATTCCCACTGGCGTCAGGTGAAGGTACGCTCAAGGTTTACACCACCCGCCCGGACACACTCATGGGCGCGACGTATGTCGCCGTAGCTGCAGAACATGCGCTGGCCACGCAAGCAGCACAAAACAATCCTGAGCTGCAGGCGTTCATCGATGAATGCAAGCGCGGCAGTGTGGCCGAAGCCGATCTCGCAACTGCAGAGAAAAAGGGCATGGATTCCGGCCTGTTCGTTCTGCACCCCATCACTGGCGAGAAGCTACCAGTCTGGGTTGCCAACTACGTATTGATCAGCTACGGTGAAGGTGCGGTCATGGCCGTGCCAGCACACGATGAACGTGATTTCGAGTTTGCCAGCAAGTACAAGCTGCCAATCAAGGCTGTGATCAAACCAGCCCAGGCAGAATTGGAACTGCCCTTGCAGCAGGCCTACACTGAGCATGGCGTTCTGTTTGATTCCGGCGAATTTACTGGCCTCAACTTTATGCAGGCCAGCGATGCCATTGCCACTGCGTTGTCTGCCAAAAAGCTCGGCAAGAAACGTACGCAATACCGTCTGCGCGACTGGGGAATTTCCCGCCAGCGCTACTGGGGTTGCCCAATTCCTATTGTGCATTGTGCAAGTTGTGGCGAAGTACCTGTGCCTGCTGAACAGTTGCCTGTCGTATTGCCGGAAGATGTCGTCATGGATGGTGTCGGCTCACCAATCAAGAAAGACCCAGCTTTCTACGAAACCACTTGCCCAAGCTGTGGCGCGGCCGCTACACGCGAGACTGACACCATGGATACTTTTGTGGAGTCATCCTGGTATTTCGCTCGCTATGCCAGTTTCAACGCAGACAATGGCATGGTGGATGAACGTGCCAACTACTGGCTGCCGGTAGACCAGTATATCGGTGGTATCGAGCACGCCATCCTGCACTTGTTGTATGCCCGCTTCTTCAATAAATTGATGCGTGATGTTGGCCTGATCAAGCATGATGAACCTTTTGCCAACCTGCTGACACAAGGCATGGTGTTGAAGGATGGCAGCAAGATGTCGAAATCCAAAGGAAACACGGTTGATCCCCAGGAGTTGATTGACAATTACGGTGCCGATACTGCCCGCCTGTTCATGATGTTTGCAGCACCACCCGAGCAGAGTCTTGAATGGTCAGATGCTGGTGTCGAAGGTGCACATCGTTTCCTCAAGCGTGTATGGACCGCAGTCGCCACTCATGTCGAGTCTGGCGTGGTTGCAACATTCACCACAGGCGAGCTCGATGTTGAACTCAAGACATTCCGTCGCCAGTTGCACCAGTCCATAGAAAAAGTCAGCGATGATTACGGGCGCCGTCATGCGTTCAATACAGCAATTGCCGCCATCATGGAGCTGATGAACGCTTATGCCAGGCTCGAAGGTAATGATGCCACCACACGTGCCATCAGACAGGAGGCACTGGAAAATGTGGTATTGCTGCTCTCGCCCATTGTTCCGCATATCAGCCATGCACTCTGGCAGGAACTGCGGCCTGGCACACAGTTGCTGGAAGCACGCTGGCCTGTTGCCAACAAGGCCGCTATGGTACAGGATGAAATCGAGCTCATGCTGCAAGTCAATGGCAAATTGCGAGGCAGCATGACAGTAGCGCGCACTCTGGACAAGGCAGCTATCGAGGCACTCGCTGTGCAGCAGGAGAGCATCCAGAAATACCTGGCTGAAGGCAGCGTGCGTAAAATCATTGTCGTACCCAACAAACTCGTCAACATTGTCGTAGGATAATCTATGTATATGCGTGCCACTCGTTTGATCCTGCTTGCCATACTACTGGCGCTGACGGCCTGCGGCTTCAAGATGCGTGGCGTAGCAGACCTCAAGTTCAATACACTGTATATCCAGGGACCATCCATCTCCATTTCCAAGCAGCTGCGACGTACATTTACCTCCAATGGCGTCAAGATTGTCAATTCAGCTGACCAGGCTGAACTACTGCTTGAAATCATGAGTGAATCCCAGGAGCAGCGCATTCTGTCCTTGAGTGGCAAAGGTCTGGTACGCGAGTACGAACTGTTCTATACCATCAATTTCCGCACCCGCGATCCATCCAGTGACACTTGGAATGATGTACAAACTGTCCAGGGACGACGCGACATCACCTATAACGACTCCCAATTACTGGCAAAACAATTGGAACAGGAGCGCCTGTACGACAGCATGAAGGAAGATGCTGTTCGTGAATTGGTACGCCGTCTCATGGTGCTCAAGCCTGCGAAGAACAAACCTCGGGCAGCAGACCTGCGCGCGCCAGGTGATACTGAAGAATGAGACTCAGGCCGCAGGAGCTTGAGCGGCACCTCTCCCAGACCCTGGCGCCACTATATGTACTCATGGGGGATGAGCCGCTTGCCCAGCGTGAAAGCCTGGATGCCATTCGTGCCGCGGCACGCGCTGCTGGCCACGATGAGCGTACTCGCCTTACCGTAGAGCGCCATTTCAACTGGCAACAAATTACTGCGTTCGGCCAGTCCATTTCCCTGTTTGCCAGTCGCCGTATTCTGGAAATTAACATTCCATCCGGCAAGCCCGGTGTTGATGGCAGTAAAGCCCTACTCGCCCTGGCTGAGCAGCCCATTCCGGATACTGTCACTATCGTCATCCTGCCCAAACTGGAGCGCGATGCCAAGAACAGTGCCTGGTTTGCCGCGCTGGAAAACCATGGCATCTCCCTGACATTGAGTGAAATAACCCCTGCGGCACTGCCGCAATGGATTGCTACGCGCCTGGCACAACAAGGCCAGCATACAGACAAGGAAACTCTGGAGTTTATTGCTCACCAGGTAGAAGGTAACTTGTTGGCTGCCCACCAGGAAATCCAGAAACTGGGCCTGCTTTATGCCGAAGGAACACTAGATGGCAACAATGTGCGCGAAGCAGTCTTGAACGTTTCGCGCTATGATGCTTTCCAGCTAGGGGATGCTGTGTTGAGCGGCGACACAGAACATGCTGTGCGCATTCTGCATGGCCTGAGAGATGAAGGTGCCCAACCCGTTGCCATCATGAGCGCCCTGGCTTGGGTATTACGTGGTCTGGTCAAGGTAAAATATGCTGAAACCCAGGGTAGCAACCTCAACAGCGCCATGCAACAGGCCAGGATTTACGGTGATCGGCAAAATCTGGTAAAACGTGCGCTCAATCGCTTGAGTATGCGTCATCTCGAGGCAGCGCTACAGAAACTGGCTGAAATCGACAAGGCTGCCAAAGGGCTGTTAAACCAGGATCCATGGCTGGAAATCTCGCGCCTGTGCTTCGGGCTCGCGCGTCTAGGTAACAGGAAGTAGGAGCGAATGGAAGACATCAAACACTATATGCAACAGCTCGGCATTGAAGCCAGATCGGCTTCACGTGCCATGGCACGTGCCAGCACGGAAACAAAAAACCAGGCATTGAAAGCCATTGCCAGTGCCATTCGCCGTGAACGCGCCACCTTGCTGGCAGCCAATGCCACGGATCTGGAAGTTGCACGTAGCAATGGGCTGGAGCCTGCAATGCTGGATCGCCTGGTGCTCAGCGAAAAAGGTATTGCGACCATGGCAGAAGGCCTGGAGCAGATTGCCAGCCTGCCAGACCCCATCGGCGAAATGTCTGATTTCAAGTACCGCCCATCCGGCATCCAGATCGGCAAGATGCGCGTGCCTCTGGGCGTGATCGGCATCATCTACGAGGCCCGCCCCAATGTCACTGTGGATGCCGCCGGTCTCTGCATCAAGTCCGGCAATGCCGCCATCCTGCGCGGAGGTTCCGAAGCCATCCAGTGCAACCAAGCCCTGGCCGCCATCGTGCATGAGGGCCTGACCGCCGCAGGCCTGCCCACCAGCGCAGTGCAAGTTGTTGCCACCACGGATCGTGCTGCTGTCGGTGAGCTCATCACCATGAAGGATTACGTCGATGTCATCGTGCCGCGTGGCGGCAAAGGTCTGATTGAGCGTATTTCCAACGAAGCGCGCATCCCGGTCATCAAACACCTGGATGGCAATTGCCATGTCTATGTTGACGAAAGCGCCGATCTAGACAAAGCATTGCGCATTCTCGAGAACTCCAAGACCCAGCGCCTGGGTACTTGCAACACGGCAGAATCCCTATTGGTGGCGCGTAGTATTGCGCAACAAGCCCTGCCGTCACTTGCCGCCATGCTGGCCAGCAAGGGCGTGGAAATCCGCGGCTGCAATGAAACTCGCGCGCTGGTACCCGAGGCCAAGCCAGCCACGGACGAAGATTACTACACAGAGTACCTTGCCGCGATTATCTCCGTGAAAGTAGTAGCGGATGTGGATGAAGCCATCAGCCACATCAACCAATATTCCTCACAGCACACCGAAGCCATCGTCACTGAGAACTACACCCGTGCACGCCAGTTCCTACGCGAGGTGGATTCCAGCAGCGTCATGGTCAACGCCTCGACCCGCTTTGCCGATGGCTTTGAATACGGCCTGGGAGCCGAGATTGGCATTTCCACCGATAAGCTGCATGCTCGTGGCCCGGTTGGCCTTGAAGGCCTGACCAGCCTTAAGTACATCGTGCTCGGCGATGGAGAAATCAGGGCCTGATGCCCTCCTACCTGCACTTCACCAGCATGACACTGGGCGATAAGTCTGCCCGGTCCCTATCGCGCATCGGCATCATGGGCGGCACCTTCGACCCCATTCACTTCGGCCACCTGCGCATGGCGCAGGAACTGGCCACAGTGCTGGATCTGGCAGAGGTCCGCTTCATTCCTTCCGCCACTCCACCTCACCGTGACCAGCCCATTACCTCCGCCAGGCAACGTGCAGAAATGGTGACCCTCGCCATTGCCGACAACCCTGTATTCAAGCTGGACACTCGCGAACTGGAACGTGAAGGCTATTCCTACACCATAGACACCCTGCAATCCCTGCATGAAGAACTGCAGGGTCAAGCAAGGCTCTATCTGCTCATGGGCCTGGATGCTTTTGTCGGGATCGCCAGCTGGCACCGCTGGCAGGAATTATTGCAGCTCACGCATATTGTCGTTGCGACGCGGCCAGGGGCAACATTACCTGCGGGAAACCCGATACTGGATGAGTTTCTGCAAACCCACCAGGTTTCAAGCCTGCAGCAACTGCATGCTCAAGCCCAGAATGGCATATATATGCACGGCATCACTGCGCTGGATATATCTGCAACACATATCCGTCACCAGCTGCATACTGGTCAATCCCCACGCTACCAACTCCCGCAGTGTGTACTTGCTTACATTGAGCAATATAGCCTTTATCGCTGACGCCACCCGATAGTTCGGGAATAAGTTTCTATTACTTGATCCGGATTGTAGTGCCTACCTTGACCAAGGTCAGGAACTCATCCATTTCACGATTGGTGATGGCGATGCAGCCATTAGTCCAATCAAATTTCTGCGTGACAGGTGCAAGCCAACCGAAGCCATTTCTCTGTCCGTGCACCATGATGAATCCACCCGGAGACACACCCAGTCTTCTGGCGTTAGCGACATCTGCATCATTTGGGTAATTGACATGCATGGATTTGTAGAACAATGAATCCAGTTTCACATAGTCAAGCGTATATACACCTTCTGGAGTACGCTCATCCCCTTCTTGCACTTTGTGACCTTGCGGATTACTACCCAGTGCAATCCGGTATTCTTTCACCACCTGGTTTCCATCCATCAACATCATTTTCCTGGCAGCCTTATCAACTTTGACCAGGTCAACTTCAGCAAATGCTGACGTGGAAGCCCACAGGCATAGCAGCAACAGAATTTTCATGGCGTGATATCCAAGATCAGTCATTAAAACGCGATCACTCCAGTCATCTCGCACTGTCCACCCCAAGGTACAAATCCAAGATACTCTCCCGGCATACGCTGCCGCAAGGTTTGCAGGTTCTCTTCCAGCATGGCCATCCCGGGATCAACCTGGTTTGCCACCCAGCCTGCCAAAGTCAGGCCATGTTGCTGGATTGCCTTGGCGGTAAGCAACGCATGATTGATACAGCCCAGGCGCATACCGACCACCAGGATGATCGATAGGCCAAGCCTGGTAGCAAGGTCAGCCATATCATACTGCTCATCCAGCGGCACATAGAAACCACCTGCGCCCTCGACAATCACGACATCCGCCTCGGTCTGCAGGCGCTTGAAAGCTGCCACAATATGATCAAGGTCAATCGACACACCAGCCTGCCTGGCTGCGATATGCGGTGCAATGGCAGGCTCGAAGGTATAGGGATTGATATCAGATAATGGTAGGTTGATATTGCTGGCAGCCAACAGTTGGGTGACATCTTCAGAGACCAGCTGCCCATCGAGACGATCGCACCCGGAGGCAACTGGTTTCATACCCACGCTGCGCAAGCCCTGCCGGGCAAACTGGCGTACCAGCATGCTGCTGATAAAGGTCTTGCCCACACCAGTATCAGTGCCGGTGACAAAATAGGCATGGTGCCGGTTTGTATTCATCGTGGCTTCCGTGGATGCAACGTCACGGTGGAAAGTCCAGCCTGCTTGGATTGCAGTTTCCACGCATGGCCATAGACAACTTCATAGGTTGCCGGCAATTTTCCCTCATGGCGAAATTGTTCATAGGCGTCGGTCAGGCGCTGAAGAAAGCCACGCCCCAAAAGCCCACGGGCACGCCCTGTTGCAGCATTATTGGCACCGATTGCCTTGAGGTCGCGCATGACAGCCATGACATCATCATACGTCAGCACAAAGCGTTCAACATCCAGTACCGGATCAGAAAAACCAGCACGTACCAATGCATCCCCAATATCGTGCATATCAATGAACCTGCTGACATGCACGTGATCTCCGCCGGACGCTGCACGCAACTCCTTGAGTGTATCAGGCCCAAACGTGCTGAACATCAGCAGGCCTTCTGGCCGCAACACGCGCGCCATGCCGGCAAAAGCACTGTCGAGATCATTGCACCACTGAATGGCCACGTTCGACCAGATCAAGTCCACACTGGCATCCCGCAATGGCAGTTGTTCAATATCCGCACACAGCGCAGCAGGACGCTTCTGCCCCAACATCGGCAATACACGCTTGATCCAGGGATAGTGCGCCAGGGTCTGCTGCAACATGCCCATGGCAATGTCCAGTGAAATGACATCGCTGTCGGCGTAACGCTTGCCCAATGCCACAGTGGCATGCCCTGTGCCACAGCCCGCATCTAGGATAACGCGCGGCGCGATCTTGACCAGCTCCAGGCGCTCCAGCATACGCTCCCGCACTTCACGCTGCAGGATTGCGGCAGCATCATAACTACCCGCAGCCCGGTCGAAAGATGCGCGCACCCTGGCCTTGTCAATCAAATACTCGTCACTCATTGCGATATGTCTGTTACGGATTCAAGAAAGTCACGCACACTCTCGATAAACTGTGCAGTATGCGACAGGAAGGGAGCATGACCTGCCCCGGAGATGACTCTAAGTCTTGCATGTGGCAAGTGCTGTACCAGCCAGTTCGCTGCCTGCACGGGAGCCAGGGTGTCACGATCACCATGAATCAGCAGCACCGGCTGCTGCAGTCCGGGCAGATCCGAACGCAGGTCATTCTGCAGCAATACATTGAGCGCCGATTCAAGCGCCAATGGTGAGGGTACCGGACGTCCAGCCAGCGCCTGGCGCAATTGCTTGATGGTGGAGCGCGCATCATTGGCTCCCATGCATTGCAAAGTCAGGAACTTGATCAGCGTAGCAGCGTAATCCGCGCCTACTTGTTGCGCGAATTTCTGGAACACGGCAGCTGCCATACCATACTGCCAAGGTTGAGGATCATCAGGCGCAGTATTGACAAAGCGGGGCGTACTGCCCACCAGCACGAGTTTTTCCACCAGCGCAGGATGCTGCATTGCCAGGCGCTGGGCAACCAGGCCACCCAGCGACCAACCCAGCACATTGGCACGTTGCGGCAGGACAGGCAAGAGCGCAGCCACCATATCATCTAGGTTTTCCGCCGCCATGTCATGGCTCAGGCCCATGCCGGGCAAATCCACAATATGCAACTCAAAAGACTGGGATAATTTTTTTACCAGCGGCTGCCACACGCCACCATGCATGCCCCACCCATGAATCAGGACCAGTGGCTGCCCCTTACCAATGATGTCCTGGTGAATCGTACTCATACTGCCTCCAGCCTGTGTAATACAGCCATCAATTGTTGAATATCTGCAGAGCAATGGGCCGCGGACAAGGAAACTCTCAAGCGAGCGGTGCCCTTGGGCACAGTGGGTGGCCGGATGGCTGGCACAAGGATACCTGACTTAAGTAAGCACTTACTAATATGCAACGCATCATCATTGCTGCCAATGATGATGGGCTGGATGGCAGTATCCGATGTCATTAATTGCCAGCGCCGCAACTGGCAGGATTGTCTGAATTCATGGATCATTGCGTGCAAATGCGCTCGCCGGGCATCATCCTGCTGGATCAATTGCACTCCTGCCATGGCTGCCGCAGCGACAGGTGCGGGGCTTGCCGTTGTATAGATATAAGGTCGTGCTGTCTGCATCAGGTAATCGGTCACGGTTTTTGGCCCGGCCACGAATGCGCCTGCAGCGCCGGCAGCCTTGCCCAGTGTCGCCATATAGATGATGCGCGGGGAATCAATGGCAAAATGTTCCAGCACCCCGCGCCCTGTCTTCCCCAATACACCGAACCCATGTGCATCATCCAGCATCAGGTAGGCATCGTATCGCTCGCACAGTCGTAATAATTCCGGCACTGGTGCCAGATCGCCATCCATGCTGAACACAGCATCTGCCACTACCAGTTTCCGCCGCGCCGTGCTGTGTGCCAGCATGCGTTCAAGACTTGCCAGGTCATTGTGGGCATAACGCTTGAGCTCAGCACGCGACAGCAATGCCGCGTCGTTGAGGGAAGCATGGTTGAGCTTGTCGGCGAAGATGGCATCCTCACGCTCGCACAATGCAGTGATAATGCCCAGATTCGCCATGTAACCCGTAGTGAACAACAGGATGCCAGGCATACGCATGAAGGCCTGCAAGGTATGCTCCAATGCCTCATGGGCATCCTGGTGCCCTGTCACCAGATGCGACGCGCCTGTCCCTGCCCCGGCAACAGCGGCGCTTTGCTGCATGGCAGAGATCAGAGCAGGATGCGCCGCCAGCCCGAGGTAATCATTGCTGCAGAATGAAAGTAAACGCTTACCATCAACCTCAACATGCACGCCCTGCATTCCATGTAGCACACGACGCTGGCGTAGCAAGCCGAGAGTCGCACGTTCAGCGAGCTCAGCCTGCAATGCATTCAGCAATGGAGCGGCTACTTCTGCCGGGTGAGATTCCAGCATGGAGGACATCTGGGTTTAAAGTGGATGGATGCCGAGCTTGTCAAACAGCTTGCGGTCAGTCTCAGCCTCAGGATTATCCGTGGTCAGCAACTTCTCACCGTAGAAAATCGAATTGGCGCCAGCCAGGAAACACAATGCCTGAATACCTTCATGCATGCTCTGGCGTCCGGCGGAAAGACGAACAAAGCTTTGCGGCATCGTGATACGCGCCGCCGCAATTGTACGCACGAACTCGAACGGGTCCAGCTCATCCATGCCATACATAGGCGTGCCCTCCACCTGGGTCAGCAGGTTGATCGGCACACTTTCAGGCGGGCGCTCCATATTGGCAAGCTGGGCCAGCAGGCCAGCACGTTGCACGCGGGACTCACCCATGCCGATAATGCCGCCACAACATACATTGATATCCTGCTCACGCACACGCTCCAGCGTATCCAGCCTGTCCTGATATGTCCGGGTTGTAATCACGTCACCATAATATTCAGGCGCCGTATCCAGGTTATGGTTGTAATAATCAAGACCAGCTTCCTTCAACTGCTCTGCCTGGCCGTCCTTCAGCATTCCCAGCGTGGCACAGGTTTCCAGACCCATGGCTTTCACTTCCTGGATCATCTTCAACACAGGCTCGAGATCACGCTGCTTGGGACTACGCCAGGCAGCACCCATACAGAAACGACTGGCCCCATTCTCCTTGGCAGCACGCGCTGCAGCCAGCACTTCCTCCAGCTGCATCAAATCCTGTTTTTCCACGTCAGTATGGTAACGCGCAGCCTGCGGGCAATAGCCACAGTCCTCGGAACAGCCGCCGGTCTTGATCGACAGTAATGTACTCACCTGCACGCCATTCGGGTCGAAATTCTCACGGTGTATGGACTGGGCGCGGTGCATCAAATCAGCAAAGGGCAACTCGAACAATGCCACAATATCGTCTACTTGCCAGCGCTTGGGCGCTTCTGTGCGCAGCTGCACTTTGATACGTTCCGCATTATCCAGCCCGCGTATATCGATCACTGACTCTTGCATGGTGGTGTTGCTCCTCTCTACTATTCTGTTTCAACCGTTAAATCCTGCCACGGCTCTTTCTTGGCACGCAGGATGTCACGAATTCCCAAAGGTACAATGATCAGTACACTGATACCCCAGATAATCAGGGCAAGATTCAACGCCCCGCCCACCCAACCAGCCAGGTTGGAGCTGAAATTAAGCAGCACGACCCATGTCCCGAGTAACCCGTAGAAGCGATATCCTGCCGGCACCAGATACTGACAGACACGATTGCACGGATGATGGGCAATGGAGCAATAGGCAAAAATGGAAGCAGCAATCCAGAAAGGAATCAATACCGGCACAATGACGGCAAGACTGGAAAAGAAAGGAAAACTTTGCGCTGCCCGCATCTGCTGCTTGGCTGTGATTACTTTGGTAGCCATGAGATGAAAATGGAATTCAAAAAAGCGGATTATAACTTGTCAAACCCGATGACAACAATCAATTTACATATGATTAAAAATTAATCACAACATAATTCAGATAAAAACCTCCAGACACTGACCCGGCAATACGCTGCAATATCCATATACATCTATATAGATTGAATCTCCTGCACCCAGCTATGGCATGTCGAGCCTCTTACCGAGCGACATATCATGTGATGGGGAAACAACCAGGCCATACTACTTGCGGCCCTGCAATCAAAACACTAACACCGACATCCGGAATATGGACGCCACATTCTTAACATCATTTATTTTCATCTTAATTCCAATTAAATTTCATTATTATTGATGTAATGAATTCTTCATAATGAATACCGTTGTAGTTTCATGGAAGATGTTATGAGCCCGGTTCCCGCTATCTGTACCATTAGTGCACAATCGCAGAAAAGATGTGCCCAGATGTTCAACCTGGGCTCCATCATTGCCATCACCCTGATGCCTGCGTTCCCGATCCTGTTCATCTGGATTGGTATCTCCATTTTTGTGTACTCCGCCAATATTCAGCACCCATGCCCGCAGGTCAGGAAATATACACAATATGCCGGTTATCGCTTTTACGGCATCTCCGGTTGCCTGCTTGCCTCCATGATTTTTGCCGGGGTACTGATCCCGCTTGTAGGAGATGCATGGCACTTGGTGCTGATACTCTGGGCGATTGCATTTACCGTCGTCGTCCCGGCCGGTTTGTCATCATTGATCAAGGCCCACAAGGAATCATGGCACGACATGACAGTGGAACAACCCTGAAACTTGTCCAGGCTTTCTGCTCGCTCCGATCAGCGAACTCCTCTACAACACGTTAGAATCATCATTTCCATCACCTGATTGGGATAACGTGATGCTGACCAGCATTCTGGACTTGGCATTTCCCCAGCCTTGCCTGCTTTGCGCCGGCCCGGATAGCGGAAGGCCTGGCATTTGCCAACCCTGCCTACAGGACTTGCCGTGGCATCTTCACGATACCTGCCCGCAGTGCGCCTTGCCCAGCCAGCATAATCTCCTGTGCGGGCAGTGCATCAGCCTTGCTCCGGCTTTTGATGCGACATTCAGCCTGTTCCGCTACCAGTTTCCACTCTCCGGGCTGCTGCAACAATTCAAATACAGGCAGCTGCTGTCCCTTGCCCATACCATGGGCAACTTACTTGTCGAGCATGTACCACATATACCGGTCGCCGATTGCATCATTCCCATGCCATTACATCAGGAGCGCCTGCAGGAGCGCGGCTTCAACCAATCCATGGAAATTGCCAAGGTGGTCAGTGCGCGCTTGCATATCCCGGTTGATTTCCGCACCTGCAAGCGTATCAGGCCTACACCACCGCAAGCCAGCCTGCCATACAAACAGCGTCTCCGTAATATGCAAGGGGCTTTTGAATGCCTGACAACCTTACAGGATATGAATGTGATCCTGATTGACGATGTCATGACCACGGGAGCCAGCCTTAATGCCTTGGCAAAAACTGTCAAGGCGGCAGGCGCCAAACATGTAGAATGCTGGGTGATCGCCCGCACATTTTCCCCGTAAACAACCGTTATGTTTGAAATTGTTCTCTACCAGCCGGAAATCCCCCCGAACACCGGCAATATCATTCGACTGTGCGCCAATAGCGGAACACGCTTGCACCTGGTCAGGCCGCTGGGTTTCAATCTAGAAGACAAGCAGCTGAAACGCGCCGGGCTGGATTACCATGAATATGCCAGCCTTGTTGTTCACGACGACTGGGCAGCCTGCAAGCAAGCGCTTGCCGGGCGCAGGATGTTCGCCCTGACAACTAAGGGCAGTACGCGTCACAGCAACATCCAGTTCCTGCCTGGCGATGTCTTTGTATTTGGCCCGGAAACTCGTGGACTACCTGAAGACATTCGTGCTGAATTCAGCCCAGAGCACCGCGTCAGGCTGCCCATGATGCCGGAAAGTCGCAGCCTCAACCTCTCAAATTCAGCCGCTATCCTGCTATATGAAGCCTGGCGTCAGCATGATTTTCCAGGCGCACTTTAAACCGCTGGTGCCTGACAATTCCATAGTAAAAAAACAAAAAGCACCGAATCGGTGCTTTTTGATATTCCAGGTGAGTCCGCTCTTATAGGGATTCTGACTTCTGCTCGCGATTAAGCAGGTTCTCCATAGCCTGTCTCGGCGAACGCCCATGTGAAAGTACCTGATCAACCTCTTGCGTAATCGGCATTTCCACACCAAGGGAATGAGCGCGCTTCATCACCTCACGTGCCGTATGCACTCCTTCAGCCACATGCCCCAAAGTCTTGAGAATTTCCTGCAATGTCTGACCATTGGCAAGACGCAAGCCGACTTCCCGATTGCGTGAATATTGCCCGGTACAGGTCAGAATAAGATCACCGGCACCTGTCAGCCCCATGAAGGTATCCTTGATACCTCCAAGCGCAACACCAAAGCGCGTGATCTCGGCCATACCACGGGTAATCAGGGCTGCCCGGGCATTATTGCCACACTGCATGCCATCACTGATACCGGCTGCAATAGCCAATACATTCTTGAGCGCACCGCCAACAGAAACACCAGTGACATCGGTGCTGGTATACACACGGAAATTACCTCCGTGCAACAAGGCACCAGCACGCGCAGCAAAAGCTGCATCATTGGCAGCCAGGGTCACCGCAGTAGGCAGACCACGCACCAGCTCTGCCGCAAAACTCGGCCCAGACAAGACACCCCAGTGGCGACTATCGCCCAACTCATCCTGCGCCACTTCATGCGGCAGTTTTGCAGTGGCTGCTTCCAGTCCTTTGGATGCCCAGACCACAGGCGCACTAGAACCCAGTCGCTTGATATCCTTCAAGGTATTGCGGAAGCCATTGGTCGGTACCACAGAGACAATCAGGTCAGCGCCTTCCAGCGCACGGCCAAGATCACCCTCCACCACCAATTGGTCACCAAAGGTAAAATCACCGAGATATTGTAGATTGGCACGTGTCACCTGCATATCCATGATATGCGCCTGGTTTCGCGTCCAGAGAGAGACTTGATGCTGGCGGCTGATTTGCAAGGCTAAAGCCGTACCCCAGGCGCCAGCACCTAAAACTGAAATTTTCATAGTGACACTATTTAACAAGCGACATCAAAATCCCCATAAGGATGAAGCCTGCACATAGCCGGTCATGCCATCACGGTGCTTGACCTTGACCCAACCATTCACGGGAGCTTCCAGCATATCAAACACCACATCCTTATCGGCCTTGCCCAGCACAGGAGCCGTTGCATCTGCTGCCTGGCGCACGTCTGCAGGCCCATTTCTCACCAACACGGTACGCTTGGCAGCAAGTTGCTTGGACTCAATCCAGTTGAGGCCTCCTTGTGCATCCCGCACCTTGAGCCAGTCTCCAAGATTGACAATAATCTCAACCGGATAATCCTGGCTGAGAATGAAAGTCTTCTTGCCCTGTGCAGAAGGCGCATCGTACATCACTGCCTTGGTGGCAGAAATCGAGCGAAACTCCACTGCTGACGCCATCACAGGCACCAGCAGCAGAAATGCTGCCGTCAACAGTACTTTAGTTGACTGTTGCACCATTTGCATTCGCCTGGTTCTGTTGTTGAGCATAAAGTGCCTCAAAATTGACAGGATTCAGCAATACAGGTGGGAAACCGGCGCGGGTAATGAGATCCGAGATAGTTTCACGTGCATACGGGAAAATGATGTTCGGGCAGGTAACGCCCAGAATGAACTCAACGTTTTCCTGAGGAATATTGCGAATCTGGAAAATACCAGCCTGGATCACTTCCACCAGGAATACAGTTTTTTCTTCTACCTTGGAAGTGACGGTCACAGTCAACGCCACTTCAAATACACCCTCTTCCAGCTGGGTAGCGGTATTACCCAGCTCGATACCAATTTGTGGTGTTTCAAGCTTGATAAAAATCTGCGGCGCATTAGGGACTTCCAGTGAGAGATCCTTGACGTAAACTTTCTCAATCCCGAATGCTGGTTGTTGTTCTTGTGCTGCTGCCTGTTCTTCTGCCATTTCTCTTCCCTTGATATCGGGTTGCGCAATACGCGCCCCTGTTAAATTAAAAATATAGATAAGCGTTTCAAACTCAGTCCTGCCATTCTATCCGCTTCAGCCCAGGTTTTGTACTACAAAACCACGACACTATTTCGCCAGCAACGGATCCAGCTTGCCAGCCATATCAAGCGCACGCAGGTCATCAAATCCGCCCACATGCATATCGTCGATATAAATTTGTGGAACAGTACGCCTGCCGGTCTGTTCCATCATTTTCATCCTGAGCTCCGGCTCAAGATCAACACGTACCTTGTTTATCTGCTGCACGCCCTTGCTTAATAACAAGCGTTCGGCATTGATGCAATAAGGACAAGTACCGGTGGTATACATCAAAATATCTGCCATGCTCAACCTTTCACCAATGGCAATTTGGCATCTTGCCAGGCCTTGACGCCACCTTGCAACTGCCTCACCTGCTTGAATTCGCTCTTACTCAGAATAGAAGCTGCCTTGCTAGTGTGCGTTCCAGTTTCACCATACACCAGCACCGGCTTCTCCTTAAATCTGCTCAACTCCTTGAGGCGGTCCGGCAGCTGTGCCAATGGAATATGCTTGGCATCAGCGATATGCCCGGCATTGAATTCGGCATCATCTCGCACGTCCAGCACCACTGCGTGCGAGCGATTGATCAGCAACACTGCATCACTGGCACTGATATTGCCGCCAAAACCCCGCTTCATCGAAGTCAGTAACAACATGATGCCGGAACCGAAAGCAAGACCGATCCATAATGCGTTTTTTGCAATGAACTCCACAATCACCCCAAAGAAAATACTGGAAAGCCTGTATTGTACCCAACTTCCATAGACTCAACTGACACTGCTTTCCAGCTAAATGGAGCCAGAATGGCGGAATTCAAGCACTGCCGGCAAAAAACCAGGCACAAACCATTACCACCAGTCAAGACGCATGACTTAGCATAGGTTAAAATACCACTCTATTTCTTGAATTCACCGGAATCCTTACTGTAATGAACGTCACTCCTGCCTTACTCGTCATCCTTGATGGCTTCGGTTACCGCGAAAATAGCCGTGACAATGCAATTGCCCAGGCGAACACACCTAATCTCGACAGAATGTGGACAGAATACCCCCACACCCTGATCAACGCCTCCGAAACCTTTGTCGGATTGCCACGCGGACAGATGGGAAACTCAGAAGTTGGCCATCTCAATATTGGTGCTGGCCGTGTAGTTTTCCAGGATTTCGAACGTATCAATCGCGCCATTGCAAGCCGGGAGTTCTTCAGCAATCCGGTTTTACTAGAAGCAATATCAAAGGCAAAAGTAAATAACAAGGCCATCCATATTCTCGGCCTGGTGTCCGATGGTGGGGTACACAGCCATCAGGACCATATCCACGCGACCATTGAAATGGCTGTGAAAGCCGGTGTCGAGGATGTTTACGTTCACGCCTTCCTTGATGGACGTGACACACCGCCCATCAGTGCTGGACCTTATCTGGAAAAACTGGATCAAGCCTGCGCCCGTATCGGCGGCGGCAGGGTGGCTTCCATCTGTGGCCGTTTTTATGCCATGGACAGAGACAAGCGTTGGCCGCGAGTGGAATCCGCCTATAACCTGATTACTGATGGCAATGGCGAGTTTACTGCGGTCAGCTCACTTGCCGGCCTGGAGGCCGCCTATACCCGGAATGAGAAAGATGAATTCGTCCAGGCGACCGCCATTGTTCCTGAAGGCAGCACTCCGGTAACCATGGAAGATGGCGATGTCGTGATTTTCGTCAATTTCCGCTCCGATCGTGCGCGTCAACTGACACATGCCTTGCTGGATCCTGACTTTGATGGCTTCAACCGCCGTCGCCAGCCCAAACTGGCAGGTTTCTACACACTGACCTTGTATGACAAAGCCGAAACCCGCGCCACCCCGATTTTCTCCCCTGTGGAAATACGCAATACCTTTGGTGAATATGTCGCGCAGCACGGCCTGACCCAGTTGCGTATTGCCGAGACCGAGAAATACCCTCATGTCACCTTCTTCTTTAATGGTGGTGAAGAGCAAGTATTTAATGGCGAAGACCGCATCCTGATCCCGTCCCCAAAAGTTGCCACTTACGACCTGCAACCGGAAATGAGTGCTTTCGAACTCACGGACAAACTTGAAGCAGCCATCCTCAGTAAAAAGTACGATGCCATCATCTGTAACTATGCAAACTGCGATATGGTCGGCCACTCCGGTGACCTCAATGCATCAATCAAGGCAGTGGAAACCATAGATACCTGTCTTGCACGCGTAATTAAAGCCATGGAAAGCATAGGGGGGCAAGCCATCGTCACCGCCGATCACGGCAATGTCGAACAAATGCTGGATTATGAAAATAATCAACCACATACCCAGCACACCACCAACCAGGTGCCATTATTCTTTATCGGTAAGCCTGCAACATTGGCCGTACCCGGCAGCGGTTCATTAAGCGACCTTGCTCCATCCCTGCTCGCTATGATGGGATTGAAGCAGCCTGCCGAAATGACAGGCAAATCCCTGGTCACATTCACTGCGGAATAATCCATGTTGATGCGTCGCTGGTTTCACCTGCTGCTTGCAGGCAGCCTCACTGCCACACCTGCAGTATGGGCAGCCTCGAAAGATGATTCCAGGCAGCCCAAGGCTGCCCTGGATGAAATCCACCAGCGACTGGAGTCATTGAAAAAAGAACTGACCAGCTCTCAGGAGGAACACGCCGAAGCAGCGGATGCGCTCAAGAAAAGCGAAAAAGCTATCAGTGAGGCCAACCGCAAATTACATGATCTCCAGCAACAGCAGCAGGCAAACAACCAGACACTGGACGCGTTACAACAGCAGAAAACCGTTCACACCAATAATCTCAAGCAACAACAGGCATTATTGAACCAGCAGTTCTATCAGCAATATCTGTATGGCAAACCCAGCCAGGCACAAGTGCTATTGCAGCAGCAAGATCCCAATGCCATCACGCGGCAGTTGCATTATTTCGGCTATGTTTCCCACGCCCGCAAGGAGTTGATGGAGGCAGCATCGGCCAATATCATCAAGGTAGAAACCCTCAATGCCGCTACTGCCAAGACATTGCAAAAGCTGGACTCTCTCAAGGAACAACAGGAAAAAGAGCGCGCAGAACTGCAACAACAAAAGGGGGAGCGCGATAAACTCGTCAAACAGATTTCCAGCAAGATCAGCGCTCAACGCAATGAAATTGATAAATTGAAGCGAGACGAGCAACGCCTGACCCAATTGATGGAGAAACTGGCCAAGGCTGCGCGGGAAAAAGCAGCACGAGAAAAAGCCGCCCGGGAGAAGGCACAACGGGAAGCCGCAAAGAACAAAGCCAGGAACCAGGCATCCACCAGCCAACAAGCCTCTGACAGCAAGACGATTGCTCGTAACGATGCCCTGCCCAGCAATGCCTTCGATGGCAGCAACTTTTCATCACTCAAAGGCAAGCTCAACCTGCCGGTACGCGGGGTGGTCACCAACCGTTTTGGCAGCAGCCGCGCTGACACAGGCGTTTCATGGAAAGGCCTATTCATACGCGCCAGCGAAGGCAGTGAGGTCAAAGCAGTTGCCAGCGGCCAGGTGGTCTTTGCTGATTGGTTACGCGGCTTTGGCAATCTGATCATCATCGACCATGGCGGCGGCTATATGAGCTTGTACGGTAATAACCAGGCCGTATTGAAACAGGTTGGAGATAATGTCAAGGGTGGCGATACGGTAGCTGCCGTAGGCAACAGTGGCGGCAACGAACAGCACGGCGTTTACTTTGAGCTGCGTTACCAGAGCAAGCCTTTCGACCCCATGAGCTGGAGTGTAGTCAAATAGACAAGCTACGCTTACCTGCGTAGCACACTATTTCCTACCCCGGAACTGAGCGAGCGTATCGGCGCCTCAAGCGCCGATCAAATGCAGCAAAACTTTACGCGTATGTGCCATGCGTCTGTGCTCATAAAGAAAGACTCCCTGCCAGGTGCCAAGTGCCACTTTACCGTCCAGCACAGGAATGGATATGCTGGTTTGCGTCAATGCCGAACGTATATGCGCAGGCATGTCATCCACGCCTTCAGCCGTATGGATAAATAAAGGATCACCATCCGGCACCAATCGTGCGAAAAAACTTTCCATATCCACCAGCACGTCGGCATCATAATTCTCATTAATCAGGATGCTGGCTGAAGTGTGCTGTATGTAAAGCGTCAGCAGGCCTTCGCCAATGCCGGACAATGCCACCCATCGTGTCACGTCGGGCGTAATGTCGTATAAGCGTCGACCGTTGGTCTGTTTCACAATCTGGTGATGTTGCTGCTGCATATTGCCACTCCTTGAATCAATATGTTCCTTACAGCTTCCAGTATAAGGCTGTATCAGCCCCACTAAACACTTGCGATCTGGTTAATGCCGGATAGAATGGCAAAAAATCCTGTTGTCGTGCCCGACCCGAGCCCATTACATGCTACTCCGCCGTTTCCATTCTTCGCATACGTCACACCGCCGCTATCTTGCATTGCGTGAAGTGCAACTATTTTCCCACCTCAGTGACCATGATCTGGAAACACTGCATCATCTGCTGCATCAGCGCACCTACGTCCGTGACGAGATCATCTTTGATGCAAGCGAAGAAGGACAGGCGGTTTACTTCATCTTGTCGGGAACGATCCGTGTCTCCATCAATGGTGAGACTATCACGACTCTGGAGTCAGGACAGTTCTTCGGCGAACACGCCCTGCTGGAAAATGTGCCGCGCCATGCCCAGGTGCGCGCCGCGGAAAACTGCCTGATTGCGGTTCTATTCCGGGAAGACTTCCTTAACCTGGTCCATACCCATCCACAAGTCGCCGCCATCATCTCCCAGCATTGCAGCCTGCGCCAGACTCAGTACCCTCACCTTGCCAGCCAAACCGCGATTGATGATGCATCGGCAACGAACCTACACCAAGGTCCGGGCCCTATCGCCTGGGCAGGTATTATCACGACGACCTGCCTGCTATTGCTGATTTTCAAGAAAATACTCTGGCTTGTTGTCCCGTTCCTGCTCGCTCTGATCCTGTATTACCTGTTGGCCCCCTTGGAAAAGAAAATGGTGTCCACCGGGAGCAGCCGGGCATTCGCAGCCATCACGCTCAGCGGAGCATTCCTGCTGGTCACTGTCATTGCGCTATTGCTGGTTTACCCAAGGGTCGTTGCCAATGCCGCCACCTGGCAAGCAGGTTTCGCACATTACTCAGCAGGTGGGGCCAGGCTCGCAGAACAAATACTGGGTGACCTGCAATCTCAATTCAGCTTTCTGAAAAACTCCCATCTGGGCAGTAACGTATCCCAGCAGATTACCGATTTTTCCGAGCACTTTTCCGATAGATACCTGAGCAGGATATTAAGTGGATTGGCTGCATGGCTGCCCTCCTTGCTGCTGACACCAATCATCACCTTTTTTATGCTCAAGGATGGTGCCCAGTTCCGCAAAATGCTTGGTGCAGCTGTACCCAATGCTTTTTTCGAGAAAACCCTGTACCTGATTCATGCCGTGGATCAATCTGCGCGTCTGTATTTTGTCGGTCTCATGAAAATCACCGTCATCGACACGCTCCTGACCACCCTGGGTCTCTGGGCGCTGGGTATATCCTCACCATTGATACTGGGGCTGACAGTCGCGGTTCTCTGCTGGATACCCTACCTGGGCCCCGTACTGGGCTTTGCCATTGTGGCGCTGATTGCTTCCACCGACATGCCTGGCAATATCAATGTTATTTACAGCCTTGCCGCATTATTCATTGTCATCCGCATGCTGGACGACTTTTTCTTTCTTCCCGCCATTGTCGGACGCAGCCTGCGCATTCATCCACTACTGACCATCATGATGTTCCTGATTGGTGAAGCGATTGCTGGTGTGGCCGGATTGATGCTGGTCATCCCGATCCTGGGTATTGTGCGCATTCTGGGAGAGACGCTGGAAATCATCCTGAACGATACCCGCCTGCAGGCCAGGCATCGCTACTCAGAAAAACTACGTTGGCGTGCGGCCACACGTGATATAGAAAAATAGCCAAATTAAAAAGGGCTGGAATTACCCAGCCCTTTTCTGCTTTCGACCAGCGACGATCAATACCAGCCCCAGCGCGGACCGTAATAACCCCGGCCCCAGTACGAGCCAAAACCCATACCCCAGTAAGGATCGCGATAGCGCCATTGATACTCGCGCCGCAGTTTTTCCTGTTCGACAATTTTATTCCGCTCACGCTTGTTCAGCTCTTCCGCAAACCCATCACGGAGCGCCTGCTCACGGCTGCTGTACATATAATCCAGCACTTTGGCACTCACTCCCTGTCGACTAAGCTCCAGAGCCTTGGATGGCGTCAGGTCATAACGCGAATTACTTTCCTTGATCTTGACAATAATCTCGTCAGGACTGGTACCTGCTTTGGATATCCGCACCAGTTCATCATAAGTAATAAACGGCGCTGGCTGTGGCATGAGTTTCTCCAGCTCCTCAGCAGAAATACGCTGTATCTGTGGCTCCTTTTGTTGCTGTTGGGTAGTGGCACACCCTGCCAGCACCAGGCTGCCAGCGACAGCTGCAATAAAAAGTCTCATATCATCCCTTTCAATCCAGATCATGACAGATCCATACTCATGTAATCAGACCATGATACTGCAAGCAAATTCCCTTACATCCGTTTTGAGCGGATTTTTTTATCACTCTACCAAATGGGCAGAGATCATCGCTGTCCCCTGCAGTATCAGGTTTTTCCGAACACCATGCGTCCGGCCTTGAAATCCACATGCACGGTATCCTTGGCAGCAAAAGTGCCATTGAGGATTTCCTTGGCCAATGGGTTTTCAATCTCGGACTGAATGGCACGTTTCAGTGGCCGCGCCCCATAAATCGGGTCGAAACCAGCATTGGCAATTTCTGCCAGCGCAGCATCACTCATTTCCAGCTGCATTTCCATTGCGGCCAAGCGCTTGGACAGGTTCTGCAACTGAATATTGGCAATGGACTTCACATGGGCTTCACCCAGCGCGTGGAATACCACAACCTCATCGATGCGGTTCACGAACTCAGGACGGAAATTCGCCTTGACCTCGCCCATGACAGCAAGCTTAATCACTTGATAATCATCGCCTGCCATATTCTGTATCATCTGCGACCCCAGGTTGGATGTCATGATAATCACGGTATTCTTGAAATCCACGGTACGGCCCTGGCCATCGGTCAGGCGCCCATCATCCAGGACTTGCAGCAACACATTGAATACATCCGGATGCGCCTTCTCGACCTCATCCAGCAGGATCA
The DNA here is from genome assembly GCF_900187985.1 of Methylobacillus rhizosphaerae. Classification (GTDB taxonomy): domain Bacteria; phylum Pseudomonadota; class Gammaproteobacteria; order Burkholderiales; family Methylophilaceae; genus Methylobacillus; species Methylobacillus rhizosphaerae. The sequence continues at coordinate 368,480 of NZ_FZOA01000001.1, read as the reverse complement.
CTGAATAAGGTTTGCGGCGCACGGCCTCCGTCAGGTAGCCACCCTCTTCATAACCGACATAGCCTGGAGGCGCACCGATCAGGCGTGCCACGGAATGTTTTTCCATGAACTCGCTCATGTCAATACGGATCAAGTGGTCTTCCGAATCAAACAGGAAACCTGCCAAGGCTTTGGTCAGCTCGGTCTTGCCCACACCAGTCGGCCCGAGGAAAAGGAAAGAACCATACGGCTTGTTCGGGTCGGACAAGCCGGAGCGTGAGCGGCGGATCGCGTCACTGACCAACCGTACTGCCTCATCCTGCCCGACTACGCGCTCATGCAGCTTGTCTTCCATGTGCAGGAGCTTGTCACGCTCGCCCTGCAGCATTTTGGCAACAGGGATCCCCGTTGCACGTGACACCACTTCCGCGATTTCTTCCGCGCCGACCTGCGTGCGCAGCAAACGGTTCTGCTTCTGCTCGCCTTGCTCCTCGGCACTGGCAGCCTGTTTAAGCTGGGTTTCAAGTTGAGGTAATTTGCCGTATTGCAGCTCAGACACTTTCTGCCACTCACCCTTGCGCGTGGCTTCCTCGATCTGCAATCTGACCTGCTCTATCTCCTCCTTAAGATGCTTACTGCCCTGCACCTGGGCTTTTTCCGCCTTCCAGATTTCCTCCAGGTCGGCATATTCCTTTTCCAGGCGTCGGATTTCATCTTCAATCAGGGCAAAGCGCTTCTGCGAAGCCTCATCCTTCTCCCGACGCACAGCCTCACGCTCGATCTTGAGCTGGATCAAGCGACGCTCCAGCTTATCCAGCTCCTCCGGCTTGGAATCAATCTCCATCTTGATACGCGATGCTGCTTCATCAATCAGGTCGATGGCCTTGTCCGGCAGAAAACGGTCGGTAATATAGCGGTGGCTCAACTCGGCAGCAGCCACAATTGCAGGATCGGTAATCTCCACACCATGGTGCACTTCATACTTTTCCTGCAAGCCGCGCAGAATGGCAATCGCAGCCTCGACTGAAGGCTCGTCCACCAGCACTTTCTGGAAGCGGCGCTCCAGTGCGGCGTCCTTCTCGATGTACTTGCGGTACTCATCCAGCGTGGTCGCGCCTACACAGTGCAATTCGCCACGCGCCAGCGCCGGCTTGAGCATATTGCCAGCATCCATGGCACCTTCTGCCTTGCCCGCGCCAACCATAGTATGGATTTCGTCGATAAAGACGATGGTCTGGCCTTCGTCCTGCGCCAGCTCCTTCAATACCGACTGCAAGCGCTCCTCGAACTCGCCACGATATTTGGCTCCGGCAAGCAGGCCTGCCATATCCAGCACCAGCACGCGTTTGTTCTTGAGGGTTTCCGGCACTTCACCATTGACAATACGCTGGGCCAGCCCTTCAACAATGGCGGTCTTGCCCACGCCAGGTTCACCAATCAATACCGGGTTGTTCTTGGTGCGACGTTGCAGTACCTGGATAGTACGGCGGATTTCATCATCGCGCCCGATCACGGGGTCGAGCTTGCCAGAGCGTGCACGCTCGGTCAGGTCGACCGTAAATTTCTTCAATGCCTCACGATTGCCTTCCGCCTCCTGGCTGTCAACACTGCCACTGCCACGCACGGCATCAACAGCCTGCTCCAGCGCCAGCTTGGTCAGGCCATGGGTCTTGAGCAAGCGACCGGTCTCGCCCTTGTCATCAGCCAGCGCGAGCAGAAACATCTCACTCGCAATGTAGGCGTCATTGCGCTTCTGGGCGTTCTTGTCCGTGACATTCAGGAGATTATTGAGATCCCGGGAAATGGATACTTCGCCGCTATTTCCCTGGACTTTGGGCAGATTGTTTACCGCTGTCTGCAAGGCCGCCTTGAGCGGAGCCAGGTTCGCCCCGGCGCGTGCCAGCAACGATGCTGTGCCGCCATCGTCCTGCCCAAGCAATGCCAGCAGCAAGTGGGCCGGCTCTATATTTGGGTTGTCATTGCCAACCGCGATGCTTTGCGCATCAGCAAGCGCTTGTTGAAACTTGGTAGTCAATTTGTCGAAACGCATATTGCCTTCCTTCAATGAAAGTATATTGAGTTGACTACTAAATTGTGGCTATTCCCCCTGAATTCAAGCGCTCAGGTCGACAAACAAAACGATACTTTCCTACCTTGGGTTCCAGGTACGTCCATCATCGTCGGAGAACATCCTGTAAGGCACCGAAGTACCATCGGTACGAATTTCCAGCCAGTTGAGACTGACCTGGTTATTGACTGCATTCAACTCAATCAGGCTGACATCGGCATTTGTCATGCGTTTGGGCGGCGAGGATACCCAGGCTGACCCATCCATACGCGCATAAAATACGCCTTTATTCATCCGCATCCAGACCAGGTGCCATCCCCAGCTACCTCCAGGCACAATCGCCAGCAAGGGAAAATGACAACCCAGATTCTGGCTGCCGCCATAAGTTACACGTCGTATGCCCTGCAAGTGCCCCTCCAGCGAAGTAGCCATCACCAGGTCGCGCGTGCCATCCTTGAACGTGTGCTGCCAGAAAAACACCGGCTGCCCATTTGCATCTCTGGCACCAGCCACACGGCAATTACTGGGAATACGCTCCGACAACTGACGCAGCTGCACGTCCTCCTCATGAGGGGCAGCATCCGGCCCCACCTCAGCGGCAGCTGCCAGGCAGCTGATCAAGACACCTAGAATTCCAATAAGCTGTTGTTTCATGTTTCCGTGACCCATGGAAAGTATATCGGCCAACCCGATGCGACAATCTGTCGCAGTCCAAGAATGGATTTTGTTGCTATTATCCGTGCATGATTCTGTTTAGGCAAAACATGGGCTGATTGCCCAGTGGATATGTGCCATCGTGGTATTCAGTTTACTGCACGCCATCCGTATATCCCCATGTATCGCTAGCAGCTCATCGCTACTTCGGGTAGCAAGTATATGCTGTTATCGTCAGGAGTGGCAGGTTCCGCACTAACCTCCACGCCATGTCTGAATTGTTGTGCAGTTGTCCAGCGCCGCCCAGCCGGCCATCGACCACCCAGGAGTATTTTCATGCAATACCGTTACCGTCTCGTGGCACTTGCTGTCATGACCGCTTTTGGCAACCATGCCTACGCAGACCACGTGACAACCACCCCCAAGGACAATGACTCCACAATTACAGTGGGTGGGATCGTTGTCAGCGGCAACCGTTCCTCATCCCTGCCGGCCCGCAGCATTCTCTCCTCGGTGGATGTGATAGGTACAGACGCCATTGAGACCCAATCCGTACAGAACAGTTGGCAATTGTTTTCGCGCGCACCCGGGGTACAGCTGACCGAATACCGGATGGGTACTACGACCGGCAAGTTCTCCTTCCGGGGATTCAACGGCGAAGGGGAAGTCAACGCGGTCAAACTGTTGATTGATGGGATTCCCAGCAACAGCAACGATGGCAACATGCCTTACCTGGACATGGTCATGCCCCTGGATATAGAGGCAATCGAAATCGTGCGCGGCACTAACGATCCACGCTATGGATTGCATAACATCGCCGGCAATGCCAATATCGTGACCAAGATAGGTGGAAACTACACCACAACCCGTATCAGCTACGGGAGTTTCAACACCCGGGAGCTGCAAGCGGTCACGGGCATTGAACAGGATGGTTTCAGCCAGAACTATTTTGCAGCGGTACAACAATATGGAGGCTATCGTGACCACTCAGACTCACGTAAGGCTTCTGTCGCTGGCAAGTGGTTCTATGACTCAAGTGACGGACGTTTCCGTACTGGCCTGATCATCAGGCACTATGAGCAGGATGCCCAGGAAGCTGGCTACCTCACTTATGCAGAATCCCGTGACCATCCACGGCAATCCATGCCACATAACGACACCGACAAGGGAAAACGCGAACTCAATCAGGTCAGCCTGCATTTTGACTGGACTATCAATGATCACTGGTTCCTTTCCAACAAGGCTTACCTCAACACCATGGATGATCAGCGCTGGGTGCGTTTTTCCCGCAATTCGGCAACACAACAGGAACGGTCTGGCAAGGAAAACCACACTGGACTGATTTCCAGCCTGACCTGGCGACCGCATGTGGACTTTTTACATAGCCTGACCGTAGAAACCGGCTTCAGCGCAGAATGGCAGAATAACCAGCGCAGCCGCTACAGCACCATGTACCGCGAGCGCTTAAGCACGGCCTTTGACCAGCGATTCAACTTTGATATTTATGGTGGCTACATCCAGGCCGTCATCCGCCCAACGCCCAACCTGAAAATCGTGCCGGCTTATCGCATTGACCGCGTCTATGGCGATTTCCACGACCTGACCAGTGGCGATCATGGCGATGTGCAGGATTATGGCGTGATTCGCCAGCCCAAGATTGGCGCGGTATATACATTGTCAGATCATTACAGCCTGTATGGAAACTGGGGGCGCAGCTTCCAGGTAGGCGTAGCTGCAGCGACCTACAAGCTCAATCCCCTGGCGCCCAATCTGAAACCATCCATCAACGATGGCTGGGAGTTGGGCCTCAAATTCCAGCCTGCCGACTGGATCGATGGCCGTATTGCCGTATGGGAACAAAAAGCCAGCAACGAAGTACGCCGGATTCTCAGCAGCACCTCCAATAATGACTCAGAAAACATTGGCAAAACCCTGCGCCGCGGCATAGATTTCCAGGCTAACCTGCGCCCGACGCCTCAACTTGGCCTGTGGGCAAATCTGTCTATCCAACGTTCTGAAATCCTCAAACCGGGCAGCACAGAACTCAGCAACAAAGGCAATGAGATCGACCACGTGCCACGGCAGATCTATGGATTGGGCATGGATTACCAGGCCCTGCCCACGCTCAAACTGTCTGCATGGGCCAACGGCCAGGGTGACTATTATCTGGAACGCGCCAACTCCGCAGGAAAATTCGGCGGATATTTCCTCATGAATCTGGGAGCCGCCTGGCAGATACAGAAAAACCTCAGCCTGGAACTGCAGGTACGTAACCTGGCTGATCGTTATTACGAGTATGTATACTGGGATACGGAGAGCATGCATTCTCCAGGAGAAGGACGCGCGGTCTACGCTTCCATGCGGGTTGATCTATAACCCGCCCCACTCCTGACCGCAAATAATCATGGCAAACAAGCAGAAACTTAGACCCCTGTGGCTCAAGCTGCATCTCTATCTTGGATTGTCACTCGGCCTATTGTTTGTCCTGCTGGGCATTACAGGCAGCATGCTGGTGTTCTACCCCACACTGGATAGCCTGCTCAATCCCCACATCCAGGCCAGCGTACCTGCTTCGCCCCCGTCCCCACAGGCCATACTGGAAAAGCTGCGTGCCATCTACCCCGAGCGCAGTGCAGGATGGCGTATTGAAATGCCTTTGCATGCCAGCGATCCTGTCCTGGCGCGCTACCTGAAACCACATGAAAAACAGGACAGGCACTTCTCCCCTCTCATGGTCACTCTGGATCCACACACATTACAGGTCACCTCCAGTCGTTTCTGGGGAGACACGGTCATGACCTGGATTTATGACCTGCACTATTCCTTATTGCTGGATTTCAAGGGTAAAAACCTGGTTGCCATCGCCAGCATGTTCATCCTGCTGTCCCTGATTTCCGGCCTCTATCTCTGGTGGCCCCGGAACCATCATTTCCGCTCGGCACTCACTTACCGCCGCCATGCCCACCTCTATCGACGCGTTTACGACTGGCATAAACTGTCCGGCCTGTATGGGGCCATATTGCTGCTGATGCTCACATTGACAGGCATCATGCTGGAACGGCCAGACTGGTTTGAAGACTGGCTGGGAGCCAGAACCGGCATGCTGCATATGGGTAGCGCTCCAGCCCCGCAAATCCATGACCAGCCACCCCAACTGCCTGACGCCAGCCTGGATATCATGATGCGCAAGGCGTTGCAGCAGTTTCCCCACAGCACCCTGCGCTGGATATACACGCCAGACAGCGCCACTGCATATTACCAATTCCGTCTTTACCAGCCTGGAGAACCTGGCAGAAGGTTTCCCAGGACCGTCGTCTCCTTCAACCACGCGGGAGATATCATGAACACACATGATTACTTCACGGAAAACAATGGCAGCAAATTAATGAATATGCTGCATCCCCTGCATAATGGCGAGATGTTCGGCTTGGTGGGACGCTGGCTGGTACTAGTCTCGGGGTTCATTCCCTTGATCTTGTTTGTCACCGGCTGGATGCGCTGGCGCCACAAACAGCATGCAACCCGGTACGAGGCAGCCAAGAAAACACGGTTGTGATAAATAAAAAGGGCTGGACACCAGCAAGCGCCCAGCCCCGAAAGTCTGTTAAGCAGACTGTAGATGAGGTATCCCGTAACAGGGATGTAGCTATCCTAATTCCCTTTGCACAATCAGGGAATGCGACATGTTGTCGCATCCCCTAAAACACACATGCCCGCAGCAGCGACATTTTGCCGCACGCCCTGCCATGTCTTGATACGGTAGAATAGTCCCATGTCTGCTCATGCCTTTGCTACCACTCTGCGCCGCCTGCTCTGGCTGCGTGTTGTCATGATGGCAGCCTTGCTTCTGGCAAGCCTGGTAGCAACCTATGTCTATCATATTACCCTCCCGGTTCCCGAAGTAGCGGCGGCCATAGGCCTCATGTGCGGCATCAACCTAGTCAGCTGGCTGCGCCTATGGCGCAAGGCGCGCATTCGTGAGTCAGAGCTCCTGGCCCAATTACTGTTGGATATTGCCATTCTCACCTGGCTATTCCATGCCACCGGAGGTTACAGCAATCCATTTGTCTGGATGTATTTGCTACCGCTGGCAGTAGCTGCAGTCGCGCTTTCATGGCGTTATACCTGGCTGATCGCTGCTCTGGTCATTATCGCCTACAGTGCGCTGACATTCTGGTTCCAGCCGCTTGCCACACTCAGTCACGACCATGCGCATGCGGCTACCGTCACTGACAGTTTCAATCTGCACCTGCTCGGTATGTGGAGCGGCTTCGTGGTCAGTGCCATCGTGATCGCCTTTTTTGTCGAGCGCATGGGCCGCAACCTACGTGAATATGACCGCCTGCTCGCAGAGTCCCGCGAAAAAGTACTGGCCAGTGAACGCATGCTGGCCTTGGGTACCCTGGCGACTGGCGCTGCCCATGAACTGGGCACGCCCTTGTCCACGATGGCAGTGTTGACCAAGGAATTACTGGATGAACAACAGCATCAACCGGAGCTGGCCGCATCGCTGGCGCTGCTACGCAAGCAAGTGGACCGTTGCAAGGAAATCCTGTCATCCATGACTGCAGCGGCAGGCATGATGCGCTCAGAAGCATCCAGCCCGATGACGGTGGAAGCTTTCATCCGACAACTGGCACAACGCTGGTCAGATACCCGCCCAGCCACGCCACTCAAGCTCGATCTGCAATTGCCCGTCCCATGCCCTGTCATGGTGGCGGATCTTGCCTTGAGCCAGGCCATCACCAACCTCATCAACAATGCTGCCGATGCCTCTCCTTCAGGCATTGAGCTGACAGCACATATCACAGGAAATAACCTGCAGCTGGATATTCATGACCACGGCTGCTTCCCGGATGAGCAGACATTGGCAGCAATGGGCCTCCCGTTCAATACCTCCAAACAGGCAAGTGGCGGATTAGGGCTAGGAATTTTTCTCGCAAAATCCGTCCTGGAGAAGTTCGACGGCAGTCTCCGCTTTGATCGTCAGGAGCCGCAGGGGACAATCACGCGCATCCATATCCCCTTAATCAATATCATAGTGAAAGCGCCCGCCTGATGCAGGACATGACAGATCTACCGACCATGCTACTGGTGGATGATGATGAAGTCTTCACCCAGGTACTTGCCCGCGCCATGACCAAGCGAGGTTTCAGGGTAGAAATTGCCCACAACGTGCAGGATGCCATTCTCATCACCACAGACGAAGCCCCTGAGTTTGCCGTGGTTGACCTCAGAATGCCGGGCGACTCCGGCCTGAGCCTGGTCAAGCACTTGAAACAGATCGATGACCAGACACGCATTGTCGTACTCACTGGCTATGCAAGCATCGCCACCGCAGTAGAAGCCGTCAAACTGGGCGCAACACATTACCTGGCAAAGCCAGCCGACGCTGATCAGATACTCGCTGCCTTCGATCGTACCGAAGGCGACCCTGATGCGCCTGTCTCCGACACCGCGTTATCCGTCAACCGTCTGGAATGGGAGCATATACAACGCGTTCTACAGGAAAATGATGGCAATATTTCAGCCACTGCGCGCAGCCTCAATATGCACCGGAGAACGCTGCAACGTAAATTAAATAAACGGCCTGCAAAAAAATAACTCTGCAACACCCCCGCTCCCTCTCGCCTTAACCCGTTCACCCATCTGTCACAATTGTGTTTAAAATGCTGCATTCCCGAATACATGCACATGCTTTTTGACTGTCTTACAATAGCGACAGGTGACACAGAAGAGCAGAATAAGGCAAAATATTGGTTTCTTATCTACATCCCCCTAAATTTTTAGCTTTTTGTTTGCCATTCATACAGCACAACGCTCAACGGAAAACAGACTGAAACAAAAACTTACATGCGCCCAGCGCCATGTATTGATGGAGAGTAAACATGTTGGATTACGTAATCGCCTTTGACAAATTGCGCATCACTGATGTGCCTGCAGTTGGCGGCAAAAATGCCTCTTTGGGCGAAATGATCAGCCAGCTCACTGCCAAGGGCGTACGAGTACCAGGCGGCTTTGCCACAACGGCTCACGCTTATCGCGAATTTCTTGCGAAAGATGGCCTGGACAAGCGCATTAATGCAGAGCTTGACAGCCTGAACGTGGATGACGTGGATGCCCTGGCCGCCGCTGGCAAGAAAATCCGCCAATGGATTATCGACACCCCATTCCCGCAAGAGTTACAGGATGCCATTGCAGACCACTACAAAACACTGACTGCAGACTCCGGCACTGATATGACATTTGCCGTGCGTTCCTCCGCTACTGCTGAAGACTTGCCTGATGCCTCTTTTGCCGGACAACAGGAAAGTTTCCTCAACATCTGTGGCCTGGACAACATTCTGCATGCCATCAAGGAAGTATTTGCCTCCTTATATAATGACCGTGCCATTTCCTACCGCGTGCACAAAGGCTTCGTACACGCTGATGTTGCTCTGTCCGCTGGTGTCCAGCGCATGGTACGCAGCAACCTGGGCAGCTCAGGCGTCATGTTCACCATGGATACCGAATCCGGTTTCCGTGATGTGGTATTCATTACCTCATCTTATGGTCTCGGTGAAACCGTTGTGCAGGGTGCCGTAAATCCTGATGAGTTCTATGTACACAAGCCTTTGCTGGCCAAGGGTTTCCCCGCCATCGTGCGCCGTAACCTAGGCTCCAAGCTGATCAAGATGGTGTTCAGTGACAGCAATGTTGCCGGCAAGAGCACGCATACCGTGGAAAACAGCAAGGAAGAAAGCGCACGCTACTCCATTGCTGATGAAGAAATCCTCGAGCTGGCGCGCTTTGCAGTCCTGATCGAGGAACACTACAAGTGTCCAATGGACGTTGAGTGGGGTCGCGACGGCGTAGACGGCAAACTGTACATCCTGCAAGCCCGTCCAGAAACCGTGAAATCCCAGAGCGGTACTATCGTTGAGAAGTTCCAGATCAAGAGCGAAGGCAATACTGCCGTGATCACTGGACGTGCCGTAACACAAAAAGTCGGTAGCGGCCCGGTACGTGTGGTTCGCCATGCTTCTGAAATGAATACCGTACAGCCTGGTGACGTCCTGGTTGCCGACATGACCGACCCGAACTGGGAACCCGTCATGAAACGTGCTTCCGCCCTGGTAACCAATCGTGGCGGCCGCACCTGTCACGCAGCCATCATCGCACGTGAGCTGGGCATTCCTGCCATTGTCGGCAGTGTCAACGCCACCGAATTGCTGGAAGACGGCAAGATCGTCACTGTATCCTGTGCTGAAGGCGAAACCGGCTATGTCTATGCTGGCGCTGTACCATTTACCGTCACCCAGGAAGAAGAAGCCCAGCTGCCACCAGCGCCTGTCAAGGTCATGATGAACGTTGGCAACCCTGACATGGCGTTCAGCTTCTCCCAGATTCCCAACGATGGCGTTGGCCTGGCCCGCCTTGAGTTCGTGATCAACAACATGATCGGCATTCACCCCAAGGCCATCCTGAACCTGGATTCCGTACCTGCGGACATGCAGGAAGATATCAAGCGCCGCGCCAGAGGGTATGAAAGCCCACGTCAGTTCTATATCGACAAACTGACAGAAGGCGTTGCCACCATTGGTGCCGCATTCTGGCCCAAGCCTGTCATCGCGCGTATGTCAGACTTCAAGTCTAACGAATACCGCAAGCTGATCGGCGGCGAGATCTACGAGCCAGAGGAAGAGAACCCGATGCTGGGCTTCCGTGGCGCTGCTCGTTACATTTCCCCTGACTTCGAAGACTGCTTCGAACTTGAATGTATCGCCATGCGCAAGGTACGTGAACAACTCGGCCTCACCAACATCGAGTTGATGATTCCATTTGTCCGTACTCTGGATGAAGCACGCCGGGTGGTTGAGATTCTGGCCAAGCATGGCCTCAAGCGCGGCGAACATGGCCTGCGCCTGATCATGATGTGCGAGATTCCATCCAACGCTTTGCTGGCTGAACAGTTCCTGGAATACTTTGATGGCTTCTCCATCGGCTCCAACGACCTGACCCAGCTTTCCCTGGGCATGGATCGTGATTCCGGCCTGGTAGCGCATGGCTTTGATGAACGTGACCCCGCAGTCAAGGTCTTGCTGGAAATGGCGATCAGCACTGCCAACCGTCTCGGCAAGTATGTCGGCATCTGCGGCCAAGGACCTTCCGACCATCCTGATTTTGCAGAATGGCTGGTAGCCCAGGGCATCAAGTCCGTCTCCCTGAACCCGGATACCGTCATCAGCACCTGGCAACGTATCAGCAAGAGCAAATAATTCCAATAACGGAGAAGCGCGCCATGCAGCAACGCAGTGTATTTTTCATCTCAGACGGCACCGGTATTACAGCCGAATCCGTCGGGCACCTGTTGGCGCACTTTTCCACGGTCAGCTTCAAGCATATCCGCCTGCCGTTCACCAGTTCAGAACAAAAGGTGGATGAAGCATTGCTACGCATCGCGGAAGCCGAGAAAACAGACGGTGTACGTCCTATCGTCGTCATGACACTGGTCAGCACTGAGCTGCGTGACAAGCTCAAGCAAAGCAATGCCCTGCACCTGGATGTCTTCAACTCCTTTGTGGACCCTCTTGCCGAGGAACTGCAGGAGCAGCCTTCCAGAACTTCCGGTATTGCCCATAGTGTGCTGGGCAACAGCTACTATGAGCGTATTGATGCCATCAACTTCACCCTGAACCACGATGATGGCATGACGGATTTCGGCCTCAGCGAGGCCCAGGTCATCCTGGTGGGCGTATCCCGTTGCGGCAAGACGCCAACCAGCCTGTACCTGGCCATGCAATTCGGCATCAAGGCGGCCAATTATCCCTTGATCCCGGAAGACCTGGAGCGTGGCTCATTGCCGGAAGCATTGAAGAAATACCCGGAAAAGCTCTATGGCCTGTCCATCAATGCAGAGCGCCTGCATCGTGTTCGCAGCGAGCGCCGTCCTGACAGCTTTTATGCCTCACTGGACAACTGCCGCCACGAAATCCGCCTGGCTGAAGACCTCATGCAGCGTGAGAACATCAGCTGGATTGATTCAACCAGCCGCTCCATTGAAGAACTTTCCACCATCATCCTGCAGAAGATTCGTGTTAACTCAAATCATTAGCATCTGAAGCAGGCACAAAAAAAAGGAGCTGACAGCTCCTTTTTTCATTATTTCACCCGCAAAAAACAGACAAATTCCCGGCTCACCCATCCATATCCTCCAGTAGCGCCTGCAAGCAATTTGTTTTATGGTGTCATTTGATGACTGAGTCCCACCTCGGTCATCATTATTCCAATACTAATAGCAGAGGAGAAGTGAATGAACCAGTACGCACATCTGATCGGTCGTATCCTGATTGCCATTATTTTCATTGTGGCCGGCGCAGGTAAAATTTCCGACCCCGCAGGCACCATGGGATATATGGAATCAGTAGGAGTACCAGGCATCTTGCTCTGGCCAACCATTGCACTTGAACTGTTAGGCGGCATTGCCATTATCATCGGCTTCCAGACCCGCCTTATAGCAGCACTGTTGGCTATTTTCTGTATCGCTGCAGCCCTCTTGTTCCATTTCGACTTCAACGACTCTATGCAATCCATCCTGTTCCTCAAGGATATTGCCATTGCAGGTGGCCTGCTGATGCTTGCAAGTACCGGCCCTCAAGGTTTATCTCTGGATAAATAAGGCATCCGCAAAAAAAAGCCCCGGAAATCATGGATTCCCGGGGCTTTTTCATGCCTGGAACATTTGCTTCTTCAGAAGCAAATGCTATCAGCTCATATGATTAATAATTGAACATCAGGGACAACATGGCAGACCGGCCAGCAGCAACATTGGCAAAGTGCGTAGTGAACGTCTTGTCATAGTAGCGCTTGTCTGTCAGGTTCAACACATTCAGCTGCAGGGTCAGGTTCTTGTCGATCTTGTAGCTGGTCATGGCATCAAACCGGGTGTATGAAGGAATAATGATTGTATTGGCAGTATTGGCATAAACGCGATCCATGTAGTTCGCACCACCACCTACAGTCCATTTATCCGTCACATTGTAAGTGGTCCAGATATTGGCGCTGTTCTTGGCAATACCAGGGAACTCATTACCATCCTGAGCCGTAGCAGTTCCATTATCAACCAGTTCGCTATCCAGGTAGGTGTAACCACCAAATACTTGCCAGGATGGAGTCACTGCACCAGCAAAACCGAATTCAAAACCCCTGACTTTCTGATTACCAGCCAAAGCGGTAGTACCATCAGCCAGAGTCACCCGTGCATTATCCTTCTCGGTATAGAAGATGGCGGATGTCAGGGACAAATTGCTCAGCACGTCCCACTTGGCACCAATTTCATAGTTCTTGGTACGCTCAGGCGCCAGGTTTTCGGTGGCTGCACTGATATTCTCCGTACCATCACCATTGGAAGTACCTGTCGCGGTTGAAGACGTTCCATGAGAAATATAGATGCTGGCATTAGGCTGAATCTTGTAGACCAGGCCTGCTTGGTAATTCCAGAATGCAGAATCATTATCCAGCTTGGTGCGTACATTGGTAGAACTGTTCAGTGCATCTGAACCCGTCGAGTAGATATCACGACGCAAACCCAGGTTCAGAATCCAGTCCTGAGCGATCTCAGCACTGTCAAATACATAGAAAGACTTGGTCTGGGTTCTGCTCTTGGTAGTCGTGAGCCCCTTGGCAATAGTGCCCAACCATGGATCAGATGGATTCGGATTATACAAGCTGGTACAAGTATATGAATCTATCATATTTGCAGCAGTACAATCTCTACCAGATACGGCATTAGTCACAAGATAAGGCGTATTGGTAGTGTATTCATAGCTGTACTCAAAACCGGCACTCAGGTTGTGCTTGATTTCAGCAGTATCAAACTTGAAATTGAATTCACTCAGGTTGCCAAAAGACTCTGTCTTGGAGTTACGGCTCTTGGAGTTTCTCCACACTGTCCCATTCGCCACATTACCTGCAGAGTCGTCCGGATTAGTCACGATATAGTCATTCCTGGACACCGCATAGCGGGTCACATTACGGAAACTGATGTCATCATTGAACGCATGCTTGATGGTCGCAGTGCCGGAATCAATTTCAGTCTTACGGAAGTCGCGGTCTTTCAGACCATAGAAATTATCTTTGTTGATACCGCTGACAGGCTTGCGGATTGTTCCCGCGGGTATGTTAGAGGTCAACGGCAGGCCATAGTCCGGCATGTCGTCTGTCTTCAGCTTGTAGTAGCTCAAGGTCAATGAAGTAGGCGAGTTCAGACCGAAGGTGATGGATGGAGCAAAACCCCAGCGCTTCACATCGACAGCATCGCGACCCGGAACGTCCGCATCATGCGCCATGGCATTGATACGAAGCGCTACATCATCACTCAGCAGATAGTTCACATCCAGAGTGCCGCGCTTGTATGAGTCGGTACCGAGCCCTACACTGCCACGAACAAAATTCTCGGCCTTCGGAGTCTTGGTCACGATATTGATACTGCCGCCGCCGGAGCCACGTCCATCAAACGCGCCACTTGGTCCCTTGAGGACTTCGACTCTTTCAATATTGAAGATTTCGCGTGATTGTGAACCCAGATCCCGTAAGCCATCGACAAAAGTAGAAGAGCTGGAATCATAGCCACGGATGAATGGACGATCATTCATCGGCGTTCCACCCTCGCCTGCACCAAAGGTAATACCGGGTACAGTACGCAGTGCCTGCTCAAAAGTAGTGGCACCTTGATCGCGGATCAAATCCTCGGTCAACACCGTCACGGATTTTGGCGTATCCAGCAATGGTGCAGTAAATTTGGTCGAGGAGGCACGGTTGACCTTGTAGCCCTCCACATCATCCTTGTTGGATGTCACATTCACTTCAGGCAGCGTACTGACTTCTGAACCTTGCACATTTTCTTCAGCAGCATGAGCCCCACCCACCGCAGTAAATGCAATGGCAAGTGCCGAAACCGTCGGCTTTATATTGAACAATAATGAAGTATTTTCGACTTTCGCCATACCAATCCCTTTAACCTCTCTGAATGCAATTACTATATAAACTATGAAAGCGCTGCTAATTATAATAAGATTGATTATCAATTCAATTTTATTTAACCAAATATCAACTTGTAATTTTTTGTTAAGAGATAAAATGCAGAAAAAATTTCATAATCAACCGATTATGAAAACACTCCATCAATGTTTCACGCACGCTGCCTAATGGTATTTGCCGTTGTTTTTACTCATCAATCAGCAAAATTAAATGTCTACTCCAAGGTAATATCATAAAAAATTCCGTCATATGGAATTCTGAAGTTAAGTTATTTCCATTTATTGGATCAATATTACAGCGCATAATAACGGCCATTGTTTCGTCTTCCACTTACCAGAATCAGGAGGCTATTCATGGCTAAAGCCATCAGCTACGCAGCGCATGACCCGAAATCTCCATTGGCACCCTTCTCGTTTGAGCGCCGTGAAGTAGGCAATACCGACGTACAGATCGAAATCCTTTTTTGCGGCGTTTGCCACTCTGACCTGCATCAGGTTCGCGATGAATGGGCAAACTCCACGTTTCCCCTGGTGCCTGGACATGAAATTGTTGGTCGCGTCACTCAGGTAGGCAGCAACGTCAAGCATTTCAAGGTAGGTGACCTTGCAGGCGTAGGCTGCATGGTAGATTCATGTGGCACTTGCCCTGACTGTGCGGAGGGCCTGGAACAATATTGCAACCATTCCGTATTCACCTATAACAGCCCGGATAAACATATGCCTGGACAGGCTACTTATGGTGGCTACTCCAACCAGATCGTGGTAGATGAGCGCTTTACCCTGAAGATTTCCGACAAGCTAGACCTGGCAGCCACTGCGCCATTATTATGCGCCGGTATCACTACCTATTCACCGTTACGCCACTGGAAAGTCGGCCCTGGACAGAAAGTCGGTATCGTCGGTCTGGGTGGCCTGGGACATATGGGTGTCAAGTTTGCCAAGGCATTTGGCGCGCATACTGTACTGTTCACCACATCTGCCAACAAGGTGGAAGATGCAAAACGCTTAGGCGCCGATGAAGTCGTGATTTCCAAGGATTCAGAACAAATGCAGCAGCATCTGCAGAGCTTTGATTTCATTCTCAATACCGTCGCTGCACCGCATAATCTCGACCAGTTCATGGCACTGCTGAAGCGTGATGGTTCCATGTGCCTGGTTGGCGTGCCTGACAGCCCGCATCCATCCCCCAACATCGCCAACCTGATCTTCAAGCGCCGCCAACTGGCAGGTTCCTTGATCGGTGGCATCAGGGAAACCCAGGAGATGCTGGACTTTTGTGCAGAACACAATATCACTTCAGATGTTGAATTGATTGCAATCCAGGATATCAATACTGCATTCGACCGCATGCTCAAGAGCGATGTGAAATACCGCTTCGTGATTGATATTGCCAGCCTGAAGCAGGCGGCATAGCCCCAATCCCCCCCAGAAAAAAAGCACACCTTGGTGTGCTTTTTTTCACTTTCTTCCCGCAGACTCAGCGCAAACTCAGGTCTTGTTCCGGAAGCTATCCAATATCAGCAATGCAACCCCGACGCAAATCGCGGAATCTGCAACATTGAACGCGGGCCAATAATATTCCTGATAATGGAAAAACAGGAAATCCACGACATAACCTAACGTCAGACGGTCATACAGGTTGCCCAGCGCCCCTCCCAGAATCAAGGCCAGTCCGACACAGAACAGGCTTTTCTGTGGATGCAGTTTCATCAGACGGATAATGATCACTGAAGCAATCAAGGCGATCACGCTGAAAAAGACACGCTGCCAGCCACCGGCACCGGCCAGGAAACTGAAAGCAGCTCCTTCGTTGTGATAGCGCACCAGGTCAAAAAATGTCGTGACCGGCAGATGCTCTGCATATTCAAACGCCTTGGTCACCAGGTGTTTGCTGTACAGATCAAGTGCAACGACAACTGCGCTCAGGCTCAACCATTTAAGCATAATGACGTGACTCACCTTGTCCAAACAGATTGCTGACGCAGCGTCCGCAGATAGTAGGATGCGCAGTATCGCTGCCGACATCAGCTCGATAATGCCAGCAACGATCGCACTTGGCGTATGTGCTGGCGCTCACCTTCACTTCTAGTTCACCTTCACGCGCATGCAAGGTAGCGCGTGATGCCATCAGCACAAAACGCAGGTCGTCATGCAGCCGCGCCAATGCGGCATGCGCATCACCACTGACATAAATATCCAGCTCGGCCTGCAGGGAAGCGCCTATCCTGCCTTGCGCACGCTCGGCCTCGATCGCCTTGTTGGCAATATTGCGTACTTTCAGCACCGTATCCCATGCCTGCAATGCGGCCTGATCCAGGCTGTGCTCCGGCAAGGCATACCAGGTTTCCTCGAAAACGGTGGCCTTGGCATCCATCCCCAGGGTGCTCCAGACTTCATCCGCTGTGAAGCTGAGGATGGGCGCCATGAGGCGCATCAGGGCATGAGTGATGTGATGTAACGCACTCTGCGCGGAGCGGCGAGCGTGCGACTTGTCACCCGAGGTATAGAGTCTGTCCTTGAGGATATCCAGATAGAATCCGCCCAACTCCTCAGAGCAGAAGCCCACCAGCTTTTGCACCGCGAAGTGGAATTCATACCGATCGAAGTCAGCGACCACTTGCTCCTGTAGTTTCTGCGTCAGGGCAAGACCGAAACGGTCCAGCTCCAGCCACTGATCGACCGGCAGTAAATCCTGCTGTGCATCAAAATCGGCCAGGTTGGCAAGCAGGAAGCGCAGTGTATTGCGAATACGACGATAGCTATCTGTTACACGTTTGAGAATTTCCTCGGACAATGACATTTCCCCGGAGTAGTCCGTGGAAGCAATCCACAGGCGCAGCATATCTGCGCCAAGGCGATTACAGATATCCTGTGGCTCGATGCCGTTGCCGCGCGACTTGGACATCTTGTATCCCTTGTCGTCCACGGTAAAACCATGGGTAAGCAAGGCATCGTAAGGCGCGCGCCCATCAATGGCACAACCGGTGAGCAAGGAGGACTGGAACCAGCCACGATGCTGGTCAGAGCCTTCCAGATATAAATCGGCAGGGTTTTGCAGCTCAGGGCGGCGTTTCAACACCGCTGCATGCGTAGCACCAGAATCAAACCAGACATCCAGCGTATCAGTCACTTTTTTATACTGATCTGCATTCTCAGGCGCATGCTGGGTCAGGAAAGCCGCGCCGTCGAGCGAGAACCAGGCTTCAATGCCCTGCTGCTCAACCTGCAGCGCCACTGTTTCGAGCAATTCCGCAGTTTGCGGATGCGGCTCGCCGGTTTCCTTGTGCACGAAGAACGGCATGGGCACGCCCCAGTTGCGTTGACGCGAGACACACCAGTCAGGACGGTTCTTGATCATCGCCTCCAGGCGCGCGCGACCCCAGGCCGGGAAGAATTCAGTATCATCCACTGCCTTGTTCGCCAGTTCACGCAAGGACTTTCCATTGCTGCCGACCTGATTCATGCCGATGAACCATTGGTGGGTTGCCAGCTGCATCAACGGTGTCTTGTGGCGCCAGCAATGCGGAAAACTATGGTTCAGGCGCGCACTGGCAAACAGTGCACCTTTTTCCTGCAATACGGTAAGGATCACTTTGCTGGCTTCCTGGCGGCCCAGTCCACGAATCGCAGCCAGTTCGACCAGGTCGCTATTGAAGAACTTGCCATCACCACCCAGCAGCACACGCGGCTTTTCCTCGGGATAATTGGCGCGCATCACCAACCAGTCATCATTACCATGAGCCGCAGCGGTATGCACCAGGCCGGTACCGGCATCAGTAGTGACATGCTCGCCAGTGATCACGGGTACAGTGCGCTGGTCAAACGGATGCTGCAACAGCAGCCCCTTGAGTGCAGCACCCTTGGCAGTGCCCAGCACTTGTGTTTCTTCCTCGCCATAACGCTTGAGCGTTGTCTCGGCCAGATCATGCGCCAGCACCAGCAAGCCGCGCGAGGTTTGCAGCAGATCGTAATCCAGCTCAGGATGCACACTCACCGCCTGGTTGGCAGGCAAGGTCCAAGGTGTAGTAGTCCAGATCACGGCAAATACATCCCCGTTGATCGTGATATTGAATACCGTGCCGAGCGCAGCGTTATCGACGAACTTGAAACCGACGTCGATCGCAGGTGAGTTGACATCCTCATACTCCACTTCGGCCTCAGCCAAGGCCGAGCCGCAATCCACGCACCAGTGCACGGGCTTGGACCCCTGATAGAGGTAGCCGTTTTTATAAATGTCACCCAAAGCGCGGATGATGTCGGCCTCGGTATGGAAATCCATGGTGAGGTAAGGATTATCCCAGTCACCCAGCACACCCAGGCGGATGAAATCCTGCTTCTGCTTTGCTACCTGCTCGGCAGCATAAGCACGGCATAGCTCACGGAATTTGGCGGCAGGAATATCCTTGCCATGCTGTTTTTCCACCGCAAGCTCGATCGGCAGGCCGTGGCAATCCCAGCCAGGCACATAAGGCGCATCAAATCCGGACAATGTCTTGGATTTGACAATCATGTCCTTGAGAATCTTGTTAACCGCATGACCAAGGTGAATGGCACCGTTTGCATAAGGCGGGCCATCATGCAGGATGAATTTCTTCGCACCCTTGCGCGCATTGCGTATGCGCTGGTACACCTGTTTCTCCTGCCAGCTTTTCAGCCATGCGGGTTCACGCTTCGCCAGGTCTCCACGCATGGGGAAACTGGTTTCAGGCAGGTTCAACTTGTATTTGGTGTTTTCGCTCATTGGTCTAGTTTCAATTAATCTTCAAGAATCTTGTTTTACAGCTCAGGACTGGGCCTTGAAATACTCACGTGCCATCTCTGCATCCCTGGCAATCCAGTACTTCAATGTTTCCAGGTCATCAAACTTCATTTCATCACGTATCTTGTGCATGAACTTCACACGCACATGCTGCCCGTAAATATCCCGGTTGAAATCGAACAGATGCACTTCCAGCGTTGGCCGACCATCCTGTTTCACTGTGGGCCTAACACCCAGGCTGGCAACGCCTGGCCAGTCGTTTCCTTCAGGTAAACCTTTTAATTTTACCGCATAGATGCCAAAAAGCGGTGGCCTGTCATGCAGCATGTGAATATTTGCTGTGGGATAACCCAGCTCCCGCGCCAGTTTGTCTCCATGTACCACTTTGCCACTGATGCTGTATGTGCGCCCCAGCAAGCGCGCTGCGTCATTCAGTCGCCCCTGGGCCAGCGCCTCGCGCACCAATGTACTGGAAATACGCTGCCCATCCAAGTCGACCTTGGGTTGACTTTGCAGATTGAAACCGGCACGAACAAAATCCTCTATACCGCCTTGTCGCCCGGCACCAAAACGGAAGTCCTCGCCTACCAGGATCGCCTTGGCATCCAGGCGGTCACGCAGGATGTCATACATGAATGTTTCCACTGATATGGCGGCAAAACGACGGTTGAAATGACAGACATAGACATATTCCACTCCAGCCTCGGAAAACAATTCCAGTTTCTCACGCAGAGAAGTCAGCCTGGTAGGTGCGCGGTCAGGGATGAAGAGCTCGCGCGGATGCGGTTCAAAAGTCATGACAGCAGATTTCAGCCCATTGTCGCGCGCCACCTCACTCAGGTGTCGCAACAATGCCTGGTGCCCCAGGTGCACACCATCAAAATTGCCAATGGCAACTGCAAGGGGATGATCGGCAGCCTGATGAAAATGGCGAAATATCTGCATAACAGTCTCGTTGGTCAATGCGCGCTACGTTTAATAAAATCCCGGATTCGTAGCCCCATGAGCCACAACACTGAGAAATATACTGCTCCGCCCAGTGCAACAAGCCCGCATAAATGCGCAAGCTTGATCCACAAGCCCGACTGGAGCCAGTGCTCGCTACTACCTGCAGCGAACCAGAGTGCAACAGACATCAACAGCAGGGCAACCGCTACCTGCGCAATGAATCTCGCCCAGCCAGCTTGTGGTTGATAAATACCACGCCGACGCAATTGATAGTACAACAAACTGGCATTGATACATGCGCCCAGGCCAATTGCCAGTGCCAATCCTGCATGTTGAAAAATACCGACAAAGACCAGATTCATCAACTGAGTTGCAAGCAATGTAGCAACCGCAATCTTGACCGGTGTCTTGATATTCTGGCGCGCATAAAATGCCGGGGCTAGCACCTTCACCAGAATCAACCCCAGCAAGCCCAGGCTATAAGCCACCAGGGCCTGCTGCGTCATCCATACATCATGCTCAGTAAAAGCACCGTAGTGGAACAGGGAAGTCACCAGCGGTACAGCCAACACGGCCAGCGCCACTGCCGCCGGCAACGCCAGCAGCAATGTCAGACGCAACCCCCAGTCCAGCAAGGACGAATATTCACTTTCCGCCTGGTCCGCGACACTTTTGGACAAGCTGGGCAACAGGATGGTCCCCAGTGCAACCCCGAGCAAACCTGTAGGAAACTCCATCAGTCGATCTGCGTAATACAGCCAGGACACACTGCCACTTTCCAGAAAAGAGGCAAAAATCGTATTGATCAACAACGACAACTGTGCAATTGACACGCCGAATACAGCCGGCCCCATCAGCTTCAGAATGCGCCAGACTCCCTCATCCTGAAAATCCAGCCGCAAGCGCGGCAGCATTCCTATCCGGCGCAAGAATGGTAACTGGAACCCCAGCTGTAATAATCCACCCGCAAATACCGCCCATGCCAACACCATGATAGGAGGATCAAAATATGGCGCAAAGAACAAAGCCGCACAAATAAAGGCAATATTCAGCCAGACTGGCGTAAAGGCGGGAACAGAAAACTTGCTATAGGTATTAAGCACTCCCCCGGCAAGTGCCACCAGGGAAATCAGGAAAATATACGGGAAGATAATGCGCAACATATCAACCGTCAGCATGAATGTCTGCGGCTCACTGCGCGCCCAACCTGGCGCGCTAACATATACGATGGCTGACGCTGCCAGTATGCCGACCAGGGTGACCAGCATAAGTACCAGTCCGAGCAAGGTGGCCACCTTGCTAACCAGATCATGCGTTGCTTCATGCCCGCGCCGGTTCTTGTACTCAGCAAGCACAGGCACGAATGCCTGGGAAAACGCTCCCTCGGCAAACAGGCGCCGCAATAAATTGGGTATTTTGAATGCCACAAAAAATGCATCGGTATACATACCGGCACCGAACACCCGCGCAATCAAGGTATCCCTGACAAACCCCAAGACGCGGGAAAGCAATGTCATGCTCCCGACAGCAGCTAAGGCTTTTAACAAATTCATTGCGCACGCATCATTGAGTTATCAAGTACCGAGAACTGATTTCAGAGCAGGATTTTACCATGCCATGTATAATCTTCCCGG
Source organism: Methylobacillus rhizosphaerae (assembly GCF_900187985.1). GTDB lineage: Bacteria > Pseudomonadota > Gammaproteobacteria > Burkholderiales > Methylophilaceae > Methylobacillus > Methylobacillus rhizosphaerae. Next base: position 346,421 of record NZ_FZOA01000001.1, on the reverse strand, counting down.
AACAAATTGACTTGATTCTTGCATTTGATTTTGAATTTGGTTAATATGCTTGGCTTCGTATTTTGTTAACTCTATTTTAGGAATATCTCATGGCTAATAGCGCACAGGCGAGAAAGCGTGCACGTCAGGCAGTCAAGCAACGCGCCCACAATGCAAGTTTGCGCTCGGCTTTGCGTACCGCGATCAAGAAGATCATCAAAGCGGTGGAAGCCGGCGACAAAGCTGCAGCTCAAAGCGTGTTCAACGAGAACGTTAGCGTCATTGACCGCATTGCTGACAAGCAAATCATTCACAAGAACAAGGCAGCTCGCCATAAGAGCCGCCTGAGTGCAGCGATCAAGGCCCTCGCCTAATCCCTCACATCTTAGTGCAATAAAAAAGCCACGGAAATCCGTGGCTTTTTTATTGTCGGTGCCCTGTCATACAGCCAAGCAGCCATCCGCTCACTTAATTTCCGCTTGATAATGATCTGAAAATCATGGCCAAAAGCCCGCAGGAATCCGCGTATAAATAACTCACCCTGCTCTATCGGATGACGATATAAAAAAAGCACATCAACGATGTGCTTTTGTATCTTACCTGCGTTTCAATATTACTTGCCAACGCCTAACTGATCACGCACTTGCATGGCTTCGGATAATACTGCCTCGGCACGCTCGCCAATCACGGTGAAATGGCCCATCTTGCGGCCAGGACGTGCTTCATGCTTGCCATAGAGGTGCATTTTCAGTCCCGGTTCAGCAAAAGCAATGTCCCATGCCGGTTCTGCGCCATTTTTCCAGATATCGCCCAGCAGGTTGACCATCACAGCAGGACTATGCTGGCGCGCATCGCCCAAGGGTAAGCCAGCCAAGGCACGCACTTGCTGCTCGAACTGGTTGGTGACACAGGCATCGATGGTGTAATGGCCTGAATTATGCGGTCTTGGCGCCATTTCGTTGACGAGTAATTGACCTTCGCTGACGAAGAATTCCACACCTAATACACCAACATAATTAAGCTTTTTCGCCACTTCAACGGCAAGCGCGCGTGCTTGTTCACGTATCGTCTCATCCCCACGGGCCGGGGCAATGCTCACGTCGAGGATGCCATTCAGGTGGGCATTTTCCGCCACTGGGAATGCAGCTACCTGACCATCTGCATCACGCGCCAATACCAGTGATACTTCGTAATCCAGCTTGAGCATACGCTCCAGCACGCAGATTTCCGCGCCGAATTTCTCAAAGGCAGCACGCGCCTCCTCGACATTGGCAACCCGGGCCTGGCCTTTGCCGTCATAACCAAAACGCGCCACCTTGAGAATGGCCGGATACAAGCCGCTGTCTGCCCCAGGAATGTCTGCCGCCTGCTGGATTACAGCATAAGGCGCTACTGGCAGGCCTGCATCACGGAAGAAATTTTTCTCGGCGACACGGTTCTGGGCAATGGCTACGGCTGAAGCTGCAGGGCGCACAGTGCGATGCTGGGCCAGGAATTCCAGCGTGGCTGCCGGCACATTCTCGAATTCAGTGGTAATGGCCGCGCATTGCTCTGCCATGCTGCGCAACGCTGCTTCATCATCATAGGCAGCACACAAGTGCACGTCTGCAATCTTGCCCGCTGGGCTGTTGCGATCCGGATCCAGCACAGCCACCTTATACCCCATTTCATGGGCTGCGATGACAAAAAAGCGACCCAACTGCCCTCCACCCAGCATCCCCAGCATGGCTGGAGGCAGAATTGTGTTTGCACGACTCACGCAAAACTCCTTAATTTTTGAGATTCAGTCTGATCAGGGCTGATCAGACAAGGACATTTCCAGCACCCGCGCCGTCTGCGTCGCACGGAAATCCGCCAGCTTCTGTGCCAAACCAGTGTCTGCAGTTGCAAGTATCGCTGCAGCAAACAAGCCTGCATTTGCCGCGCCTGCCTCTCCAATGGCAAATGTTGCCACTGGAATACCCTTGGGCATCTGCACAATGGATAGCAAAGAATCCTGCCCTTGCAAATGCCGGGAAGGCACTGGCACGCCCAGGACCGGCACTATCGTCTTGGCAGCCACCATGCCTGGCAGATGCGCAGCGCCACCAGCACCGGCAATAATGACTTTCACGCCACGTGCAACAGCAGTTTCTGCCACGTCAAACATCAGGTCTGGCGTACGATGTGCCGAGACTACCCTCGCCTCATACGCTACTCCCAGGTCTGCCAATATTTGCGCGGCAGCCCGCATGACGGGCCAGTCGCTATCGGAGCCCATGATAATATCTACCAACGGTTTGGACATGATTTTCCCTTACACCAGAATCAGGTTGTCCCGATGAATCAATTCCGCCTCATCGACATAACCCAAGATTTGTTCAATTTCATGACTGGGCTTACGCAGGATACGCGCAGTTTCCAGCGCGCTGTAATTCACCAGACCGCGCGCAATTTCCAGGCCTGCAGCGTTGACACATGCCACCACTTCTCCGCGCTCAAAGGCCCCTTCCACACCAGTCACTCCGATAGGCAGCAAACTCCTGCCACCCTGCAATAAGGCTTTCTCTGCCCCGTCATCAATCACAACCTTACCTGCCAGCCGCAAATGATCAGCCAGCCATTGCTTGCGCGCCATTGTCTTGACTTGCTTAGCCTGCAAGTGAGTACCTACCATCTCTCCTTGCGCCAGCTTGAGCAGCACATCCGGCTCACGGCCAGAAGCAATAATCGTATGGCCCCCGCTACGTGCAGCGCGTTTGGCCGCCAGGATTTTGGTCAACATGCCGCCGCTGCCAATTGCAGTCCCGGCGCCACCCGCCATCTTTTCCAGGGCTGGGTTCCCAGCGGTTTCCTGCTGGATGAATACAGCATCCGGATGCTTACGTGGATCGGCAGAATACAAACCTGGCTGGTCTGTCAGGATGACCAACGCATCAGCCTCGATCAAATTGGCAACAAGTGACCCTAGAGTATCATTGTCGCCAAACCTGATTTCATCGGTCACGACCGTATCGTTCTCATTGATCACAGGAATGACGCCGAAATCCAGCAGACTCCGCAATGTGGTACGTGCATTCAGGTAGCGTTTCCTGTCAGCCAGGTCCGCATGTGTCAGCAGGATCTGTGCGGTATGCAAGCCGTGGGAAGCAAAACAACTCTCATACATCTGCACCAGGCCCATCTGCCCGACCGCCGCAGCTGCCTGCAGCTCATTGATGGCGACAGGTCGCTTGCTCCAGCCCAGACGCTGCATGCCTTCAGCCACAGCCCCACTGGATACCAGCACTACCTGCTTTCCTGATCGCACCAGGCGGGCAATCTGGTCCGCCCAGGCGGCAATGGCATTCTTGTCCAGGCCGGTGCCATTGTTGGTCACAAGGCTGGAACCAACCTTGACTACCAGGCATTTGGCATTCAATAACAACGACGTCATGAATGTGACTCAACCCGTTCATGGCCTGCCAGCAGCTCTTCTGCCTGTACTGCCTCCACATGCTCCATGATGGCATATGTCAGCTCACGGCAGCCCTGTCCGGCAAGTGCTGATATGGCAAAATAACGTCCTTCCCAACCCAACGCCTTCACAAACTCAGCAACACGCTGCTGACTGTCTTCCAGCATATCCACTTTATTCAGTACCAACCAACGCGGTTTGTTATAAAGTTCTTCGTCATACTTGCGCAGCTCTTCAATAATCGCCTTCGCTTCACGCACGGGATCGACCGCCTCATCAAATGGAGCAAGGTCCACCAAGTGCAATAATAAGCGGGTACGGGATAGGTGTCGCAAGAACTGGTGTCCGAGGCCTGCGCCTTCAGCTGCCCCCTCAATCAAACCCGGAACGTCAGCAATCACAAAACTGCGGTTGGCATCAACACGCACCACCCCCAGATTGGGATGCAACGTGGTGAAGGGGTAATCCGCCACCTTGGGTTTGGCAGCAGACACTGAACGGATGAATGTGGACTTGCCTGCATTGGGCATACCGAGCAAACCGACATCAGCCAGTACTTTCAGCTCAAGGTACAGCTCAAACTCCTCACCAGCATCACCCTTGGTGCATTGGCGCGGCGCACGATTGACGCTGGATTTGAAATGGATATTACCCAGACCGCCATTACCGCCTTTGGCCACCATGAATTTCTGGTCATGCTCGGCCAGGTCAACCAGCACCTGCCCAGTTGCTTTATCACTGATAACCGTGCCTACCGGCACCCGCAACACCATATCCTCACCGCCGGCACCATACTGGTCGGAACCTCGTCCATTCTCGCCACGCTGCGCGCGGAAAACGCGGCTATATCGATAATCGACCAGGGTATTGATATTACGGTCAGCGATCATGTAAATTGACCCGCCACGACCGCCATCGCCACCATTCGGCCCACCCATGGCTTCATATTTCTCACGGCGGAACGTGGCAACTCCGTTGCCCCCATCACCGGCGTAGACCTTGATCGTAGCTTCGTCTATAAACTTCATGATCACTATCTAAATATTTATTAAAGCAGTCATCATACTGCCTGAAACAAAAAAGCCCTATCGATGCGATAGGGCTTTTCCCGATTCTCTTCAGAATTAAGCTGGGATGATGCTGACCAGCTTGCGGCGCAGAGCACCTTTCACAGAGAAGGCAACCTTGCCATCAACCTTGGCAAACAAGGTGTGATCCTTGCCGATACCAACATTTTCGCCAGGATGCATTTTTGTACCACGCTGACGTACGATGATGCTGCCAGCAGAAACAAACTGCTCGCCAAAAGCCTTAACACCCAGTCGCTGTGCGTTCGAATCGCGACCGTTACGGGAACTACCGCCTGCTTTTTTGTGTGCCATTTCTATTACTCCTTACTTAGCAGCAATCTTTTCAATCTGGATTTCAGTAAAACTCTGGCGATGGCCTTGAGTCTTACGATAGTGTTTGCGACGACGCATCTTGAAGATCAACACTTTGTCACCGCGGCCATGAGAAACAACCTTGGCCTGTACGCTCGCACCCTTAACCAGAGGAGCTCCGATCGTGGTATTTTCACCATCAGAAACCAACAATACCTTGTCGAGCGTGATTTCACTGCCGACATCGCCCGCCAACTTTTCTACTTTAAGCTTGTCACCAGCGGCTACGCGATATTGTTTGCCACCAGTTTTGATAACTGCATACATGGTTATGCCTCGTTTGCTACGCATTCAAATGAATCGGGCATTATACGGAAAACCATACGGAAAGCAAATGTTATTCACGCGATATTTAATAGCAGCAAATAAAAGCAAGACAGCACGCACCATACACTAGACGCCGCATTTAGGCAGTGCCTATGTTAGAATCGTCAGACTTATTTTTGGCAGCCAGATGTGTCCTTAGCTTTTATTCAATCATGTATCGCAGATGACATGCAGAAAGTTGATGCGGTCATCCGGAAATCATTACGTTCTGATGTCGTCCTGATCAATCAGGTGGCTGATTATATCGTCAATAGCGGCGGAAAACGTCTGCGACCTGCGCTGGTTTTGTTGTCTGCCGGCACTTTTGGACACATTCAGTCGCATCACCATGAGCTTGCAGCTGTCATTGAGCTCATCCACACATCGACACTACTACACGATGATGTGGTGGATGAGTCGGCCATGCGCCGTGGCAAAGCTACAGCCAATACCTTGTTTGGCAATGCCGCCAGCGTACTGGTTGGAGATTTTGTCTACTCCCGCACCTTCCAGATGATGGTGAATGTAAAGAATATGCGCGTCATGGAAGTACTCTCGGAAGCCACCAACACTATTGCCGAAGGTGAAGTGTTACAGCTACTGAACGTCCATGATGCTGATATCAGCGACGATGCCTATCTCCGCGTGATTCACTATAAAACAGCCAAACTGTTTGAAGCCGCCACCCGGCTTGGCGCCATCATCTGCAATGCCAGCACTGAGGACGAGACCGCCATGGCAGAGTACGGCATGCGTCTGGGCACAGCATTCCAGCTGATTGATGATGTATTGGACCTTAGTGGCGACAGCAATGAAATTGGCAAGAACCTGGGCGACGACCTGGCCGAAGGCAAACCCACGCTGCCACTACTTTACGCTATGCGACACGGCAATGAGGCACAAAGCAGAATAATCCGCGCAGCTATTGAAGAAGGCGGACTGGACGAGCTGCCGGCCGTACTGGAGGCTGTCAACAGCACCGGCGCACTGGAACATGTCCGCCAACTTGCCAGAACAGAAGCTGAACTCGGCTGTACAGCCATCATGCACTTACCGGATTCAGCTTACCGCCAGGCATTGCTGCAGTTGGCGCAATTTGCCGTCAACCGCAGCTTCTAGGCTCAGTTCAACGTAATCAGGTCTCCGTTGTCAGCCCGGTAATAGCTCAGATGAGCACAAGCGCTGGTAGCTGGCGTCAATGCGCCATCAAACAGTGATTCGCCATCTACGTCCACCATGGCGTAGCCGTTATGGTACAAAGTAACCTCTGCTGTTTTCCGCCCATGGCGCATGGCAAAACTCATGCAGTTTTCATCATCGGATTCATCGTAAACTTCCCAATCCGAATTGCCCGTCAACTGTTCCAGCCACCCGGATAAATCAACCTCAACGCGGCAAACAACGGGGGCATCCCATGCAGTGTGTGCTCCAGTTTCCTTCATATGCGTTTCCTTTCAGGTGATTGATGGTTTATCACTACTTACACTCGTGGTTACTCCACTATTAATTGACGGCATTTCTCCTGATTTCAAGTAGTCATGGCACACTGCCATTGCAGGTTGCCATAGTCATATAACGATGAGATGATGCAGAAAGTTTACCGTCAATCCTGCGCATGCCTGATTCAGTCTCCATATTCCTGACCTCCCTGCAAGACACACCCACTTTCTTGATTGTGCTCTCTGTCCTGCTGGGCGTGGTTGTAGGCAGCTTCCTCAATGTAGTCATTCACCGGTTGCCACGCATGATGCAGTTATCCTGGCAGCAGGAGCATCTGGCTGCCATGAACCAGCCAGCACAGGAATACCCCCGCTATAACCTGGCCCATCCACGGTCCCACTGCCCCAGATGCAAGCACACCCTCAGCACTCTTGAAAATATTCCGTTGCTCAGTTATCTGGCACTTGGGGGGAAATGCCGCACATGCAAGGCATCCATCAGCCTGCGCTACCCTGTTGTAGAAATACTTTCCGGTTTGCTGGCAGGCATGGTCAGCGTCCATTTCGGCTATTCTGCACTGACAGTGGCTGCCTGGATACTGGTTTTCGCCCTGCTTGCCCTGACATTCATTGATCTTGATACTTTTCTCCTGCCAGACAGCATCACCTTACCATTACTGTGGCTGGGATTATTGCTCAGCCTAAGTGGTCATGGCTTTACAGATATTTCCTCCGCTGTCCTGGGCGCCACACTGGGCTATCTCAGCTTATGGTCAGTATATTGGCTATTCAAACTGGCTACCGGCAAGGAAGGTATGGGGTATGGAGATTTCAAACTGTTAGCTGCACTGGGCGCCTGGTTTGGCTGGCAATTATTACCTGCCATCATCCTGATATCAGCCGCCATCGGGTCTATAATAGGACTCACCTTACTCATGTTTGCCAATTACGATCGTGAGACTCCTATCCCTTTTGGCCCATATCTGGCACTGGCTGGCCTGATCGTCATGTTTTTTGGCAAACATCTCTCGTAACACTGTACCGGAGGTTGAATCAATGTATGTAGTTGGACTCACAGGCGGCATAGGTGCCGGAAAAAGTGAAGCTGCAAGAATTTTCAGCGAACTGGGCGTCCCGGTGATTGACGTGGATGTGATCTCACGCCACCTGACCAGCGCAGGCCAACCCCTGGTTGCCAAAATCGCCGAAGTATTCGGCCCATCCTATGTTACTGCACATGGCGCCATGGATAGAAACAAGATGCGTGAGCGTGTCTTCAGCAGTACCGATGACCGACTGAGGCTCGAATCCATCCTGCATCCTGCCATTCATCGTGAAGCATTACGTGAACTGGATAGCCACAAGCAAGCCCCTTACCAGATACTCGCCATTCCGCTATTTTTTGAATCCAATCGCTACGAAGGCATTGTCAACCGCACTTTACTCATTGATTGTACAGAAGATAAACAAATCAGCCGCGTCGTGGATCGCAATAATTTCAGTGAAGAAATGGTACGCTCCATCATTGCCTCCCAGGCATCGCGCAGTTTCCGGCGTGCACTTGCAGATGACATTATCGACAATAATGGCAGCCTGGAAGATCTCAAGAATGACATTCGCCAGATGCATGAGAAATTCATTAAGACTTGCATAGTTAGCGAATAACTCTGATAATCCACAGCAACTATACTTCCCTGTCAGATCAGCCTCGAGAAGCCGTGCCTAGTTACGATTACCCTTTTAATGAACGCATTCGCACCCTGCTGCGTCTGGAAGACCTGTTTCTCAAGGTGCTGCACAATCTTGAAGGGGATCACGAGTTTCTGCACCATAATGTGCTGCTTTCCACTTTCCAGATACTGGACATCATAGAGCGGGCTGAACTCAAGATGGATCTGTTGCAGGAGCTGGATCGCCAGAAGATGGTGATGAATCATTTACGCGGCAATCCATCCATTGAAGAACAGGCGCTGGATGAGTTGATCGCCGACATTGACAATGCCGCTCATCCACTACGCAATATTGCAGGCAAGCTGGGTCAGCCCTTACGCGATAACGAGTGGCTCATGAGCATCAAACAGCGCACTGTCATTCCCGGCGGTGTATGCGAGTTTGACCTGCCGTCCTATCATTACTGGTTGGGGCTGAGCAGTGAGCGCCGTAAACATGACATCAGCATATGGATCAGCCCATTAATACCACTTTATAATGCCATACGCATTATCCTGCACATCCTACGTGGCAGCGGTGCTACTTCAAGGATGACTGCCATCAATGGCGCCTATCAGCAAATGCTGGGGGGAGCCAAACCGGCACAAATGCTGCGGGTGGAAACCAGCGATGACACGCCATGCTTCCCTGAAGTCAGCGCAAACAAATACGCCATCAACATTCGTTTCAACAGCCTGGATAACGCACAACGCCCGCGCCCGTGCGATACCGACATCGACTTCTCCCTGACCCTGTGCAACCTGTAAGCAAAAAAATGGTGCCCTGTCCGCAATGTGGCGAACAGGCAGAATATTCCAGCGAAAATCCATATCGGCCGTTTTGTTCCAAACGCTGCCGGCTGATTGACCTGGGTCAATGGGCAAGCGAGAGCTATCGTATTCCCGATACAGGCCCCAAGCCTGAAAACGATGAATAACTGGCACTGAACAACAGCCTGTCAAGGCTGTGCGCTGAACTCCAGTTGATAATGCCTGGACTGGCCTGCCTGTATTGTTTCAATCGTCATTGACCAATCGTTGCGCCCATGTGTGCATAGCGGCAATGTCACCATCGCCTGCCAGCTCCCGTCCGCTTGCGGCTGGAAGCGATATCGGTTCACTCCCATCTGCATATCCTTCATTTCAAAATTCGCCACTACCTTTTCTGCGCCTGCAGCATCAATCCGCATTTCAAACGGCTGCATGACTTTGGGAGTCGTCATGGCTCTGATGGTCAGATCGGCATTCTTACATCCTTGCTGAATGTCCTCGCACGCCAAAGGCTCAATGGCGACTGTAGCCACCGGCCTGGACCAGAAATAAGCAAATCCCGCACCTATTCCAACCACGATCACAATCAAGCCCAATACATTTCGACGCATCACTCCTCCCATGCCCTGCGCATCATGGCAATTCCGTGTGCACCATGTTGCCACGCCTTTTCAATGTCCATCGACTGCATGCCACCCAGCGCATAAACCGGCAGACTACTGCCCTGAGCCAAGGCGGAAAACCCGTCCCACCCGAGCACTTGGCTGTCTGGATGGCTCAAGGTTGGCAGCACAGGCGACAAAACCGCAAAATCCAGTGCCAGTCGCTGTGCCTGCTCCAGTTGCCGCCTATCATGGCATGATGCCGCACATAACATACCCTGCGGTCGCTCGGAAAGCGCCATCAAATGCTCTGACGATAAATGCACCCCTGCAAAACCCAGGTTTCTGGCCGTATCCACTTCTCCATTGAGTAACACTCTGGCCTGATAGGGCTGAGCCAAGGCCAGCACTTTTTCCGCCAGCGCCCTCAGCGCATCTACAGCCAATTGCTTTTCGCGCAATTGCAGCAGTTGCAAGCCTTGGTCCAGCACCCGCTGCAATGCAGCAAGAAAACGCTGCTCACCCAGCTCCAATACATTACTGATGGCATACAGCGACGGCAAATTCAACGCAGCCAGAATTGGCTCATTCGCTGGCAACATGGGCCCCACTGTCAGCAGATGCGGATTTTGCCAGCTCAAGCGTTGCCCCTCACATCCTGCTGGCTCACGCTGCCATGCACGCACAATAAAGAAATGTAACTCAACAGAACGGTCCGGATAATCGAACCGGCGCAACATCCACGGATAGGCAGTACTCACTTCAATGCCAAGCTCTTCATGCAATTCACGCACCAAGGCATGATAAGGCTCTTCACCAGCTTCGATTTTTCCACCCGGAAACTCCCACCAACCTTCCCACGGCTTTCCTGCCGGGCGCTCTGCCAATAACACTTGACCATCAGGCCGTTGGAGGATTGCCACAGCCGCGCGTACAACTTTCATAGTCATTGTTTTCCTGTCAGTGCCAGCCGCCCGACGTAGTCACGTGCAAATTGATAGGCCACCCGACCACTGCGGGCACCACGTGTATGTGAGAACAGCAGGGCAGCACTGCGTATTTCATCATCCAACTCCTCCACTCCATGCTGCTTAAGCCATTGCGCCACGACTGCCAGGTATTCATCCTGGCTAAAGGAATAGAAGGACAACCACAAGCCGAAGCGCTCAGACAATGATACCTTCTCTTCAGTAGTGTCACTGGGACGGATTTCATCGCCGTGACGGGTCACCTCGAGATTCTCCGACATATATTCCGGCATAAGATGGCGACGATTGGAAGTTGCGTAAACAACAACATTATCTGAAGTTGCAGCAATTGATCCATCCAGCACCACCTTAAGCGCCTTATAGCCAGGATCGCTGGACTCAAAGGACAGATCATCGCAGAAGATGATAAAACGCTCCTTGCGTTCACGTAACAAGGCAACAATTTCCGGCAAGGAAACCAGGTCCTGCTTGTCCACTTCGACCAGCCGCAAACCCTGGTCGGAAAATGCGCTCAGCACTGCTTTTACCAGAGATGACTTGCCAGTACCACGCGCACCGGTCAGCAATACGTTATTGGCAGGATAACCATGCACAAACTGTTCTGTATTGCGCACGATATCAGCCTTCTGCTCTTCCACGTTGCAGATATCATCCAAGCTGATATGGTGGGGATGTTCAACCGCCACCAGATGCCCACGCCCATTCAACACCTGCCAGCGCCAGGCAATGGCACTCCAGTCAGGCTCTGCTGCCGGTGGCGGCAGAAAGCTTTCCAACCGAGCCAGCACAGCCTCGGCGCGGGTAATCAATTGTTCAAAATCAGCCATGACACTCCTAGCTGCGGTAATCCGCATTGATACGGACATAGTCGTAGGAAAAATCACAGGTCCAGACCGTGGCATCGGTCTGTCCGCGGTTCAGCACCACACGCACAGTGATCTCTGCTTCTTGCATCACGGCAGCGCCCTGCTCCTCCACATAACTGACTGCCCGCCCGCCATGCTCAGCCACCAGCACATCGCCCAGGTAAAGCTGCATGGCATTCACGTCCAGGTCGTCCACACCGGCATAGCCGATAGCGGCGAGAATCCGCCCCAGATTCGGATCAGAGGCGAAGAAAGCAGTCTTGATCAAGGGCGAATGCGCAATCGCATAGGCGACCTTGCGGCACTCTTCCACATCCCGACCAGCTTCGACCTGGATCGTCATGAACTTGGTGGCGCCCTCGCCATCACGCACAATTGCCTGCGCCAGCTCAATTGCCACTTCGGTCACAGCATCTTGCAATTGGCTAAATTCTGCACTGGCAACATCGCTAATCTCGGCATTACCCGCCTTGCCAGTCGCCATGATGATGAAAGAATCGTTGGTCGAGGTATCACCATCGACAGTGATGCAATTGAATGAGCGGTTCACGGCATGATCGATCAATACTTCCAGCGCCTGTTGGCTGATCGCAGCATCCGTCGCCACATAACCCAACATCGTTGCCATGTTCGGGTGGATCATGCCTGACCCCTTGGAAATACCAGTAATCGTTACAGTCTTCCCACCCAGGGTGATTTGCCGTGAAGTACCCTTGGAAACAATGTCGGTCGTCATGATGGCTTCAGCTGCATCAAACCAGCGCTGCCCATTCAGGTCAGCCACACATTGCGGCAGGCCAGCCAGCAGGCGATCCATAGGCAATGGTTCCAGAATGACACCAGTGGAGAAAGGCAATACCTGTTCAGGTTTGAGTTGCAGCAATCTTGCCAGTTCAACACAAGTAGCACGGGCATTTTCCAGACCAGGCTCCCCGGTTCCCGCATTGGCATTCCCAGTATTGACCACCAGCGCACGGATATCACCACCAGCCTTGGCCAAATGCTCCTTGCAGACTATCACTGGCGCAGCACAGAAACGGTTCTTGGTGAACACACCTGCCACGCGCGCGCCTTCAGCCAGCTTGAGAACCAGCATATCCTTGCGGTCAGGTTTGCGGATATGGGCTTTGGCAACACCAAGTTCCACACCTGGAACCGGTAACAGGGAGTTTGCATCGGGTGCAATGAGATTGACTGGCATGATGAATAGCTTTTTCCGGAAGGCAAAAGCCTGATTCTACCGCAATCAGATAACGCTTACCTTAGCTGGTCAGGATAGCCAACAAGAAAAAAGCCGGGAAATCCCGGCTTGTATTCAATGTTTGCTGACTTGCCTGACATTGAGAAGTTGCAAGACCTGCAACTTCTCCTTATCTCCCATGCTACGCCAGGCACGAATTTCAGCGATGGTACGCAAGCATCCTGCACAGAATCCGCTTTCCTGGTCTATCCGACATACGCCGGTACATGGAGAAGTAATCCTGCTTTCAAGCTCCATCAGCTCAGCTTGCCATGGCACTGCTTGTATTTTTTGCCAGACCCACAGGGACAAGGGTCGTTACGGCCAATCTTGGCAGCCGCATTCGTTACTGTAGCCACTGCCGGCTGGGCAGCCTCGTCTTCTTCACTAATCACGGCTTCATCAAAATCAGCATGCTGATATTGCACGTTTTCCAGTTCAGCCGGCTTTTCCACCGCTTCAACATCAGCCTCGCTTTGCACCTTGACCAGCATGGTGACCTGGGTCACCTCACGCTTGATAGTATCCAGCAGGTTGGCAAACAGGGCAAATGCTTCACGCTTATACTCCTGCTTGGGGTTTTTCTGGGCATAGGAACGCAGGTGAATGCCCTGGCGCAAGTGATCCAGCGCAGCCAGATGTTCACGCCAATGGTTATCCACACTCTGCAGCATCACGGCACGCTCAAATTGGCGCATGACACTTGCAGAGGCCAGCTCCTCCTTGGCCAAGTACGCAGCATTGGCAGCGTCCACGATATGCTCGCGTATAGTTTCCTCATGCAGGTTGGCATTCTCTTCCAGCATGCTCTGCAATGGAACCTCCAGCCCGATATCTGCCTGCAACGCCCTTTCCAGCCCTGGAATATCCCACTGCTCTTCCAGACTCTCCGGCGGGATATAAGTGGCCACAAGATCATTGATCACATCCACACGCATGACTGCAATGGTTTCGCCCACATCTGCTGCTTCAAGTAGCTCATTACGCTGCTGGTAGATCACCTTGCGCTGGTCATTGGATACATCGTCATATTCCAGCAATTGCTTGCGGATATCAAAGTTACGGCCTTCCACCTTGCGCTGGGCGTTTTCAATCGCACGGGTTACCCAGGGATGCTCAATCGCCTCACCCTCTGGCATTTTCAGGCGCTCCATGATGGCAGCAACCCGATCCGATGCAAAAATACGCAGCAGCTGATCTTCGAGTGACAGGTAGAAACGGCTGGAACCCGGGTCACCCTGACGACCTGCACGACCGCGCAGCTGGTTATCCACACGACGGGACTCATGACGCTCGGTACCGATGATATGCAGGCCGCCAGCAGCCAGCACAGCATCATGCTGCACTTGCCATTCGGCCCTGATCTTGGCAATACGCGCAGCCTTGTCAGCCTCGGGAATCTCGGCATCTACTTCAATGGCGGTAATTTCGGTTTCCGGGTTACCACCCAGAACAATATCGGTACCTCGCCCAGCCATGTTGGTAGCAATGGTAATCATGCCTGCACGGCCTGCCTGGGCAATGATGTGCGCTTCACGCTCATGCTGCTTGGCATTCAGCACCTGATGCTCAAGCTTGGCTTGCGTGAGTACAGTGGAAATCAATTCGGAATTCTCGATAGACGTAGTACCCACCAGCACAGGCTGGCCGCGTTTCTGGCATTCCTTGATGTCCTCGATCACCGCCTGATACTTTTCCTTGGCGGTACGGTACACCTTGTCCATCTGGTCCTTGCGCTGCAAGCCACGATGGGTAGGGATCACCACAGTTTCCAGGCCGTAAATCTGGCTGAATTCATAAGCTTCGGTATCTGCAGTCCCAGTCATGCCGGACAGCTTGCTGTACATACGGAAGTAATTCTGGAAAGTGATGGATGCCAGTGTCTGGTTTTCCTTCTGGATCTGCACGCCTTCCTTGGCCTCGACCGCCTGATGCAATCCATCAGACCAGCGACGGCCTGCCATCATGCGCCCGGTAAACTCGTCCACAATCACAATTTCCCCATCGCGCACGACGTAGTGCTGGTCGCGGTGATAAAGTGACTGCGCACGCAAGGCCGCGTACATGTGATGTACCAAGCTGATATTGGCGGCATCGTAAAGGCTGCTGCCCTCTGCCAGCAATCCGGCTTCAGTCAGCAGAGCCTCGGCATGCTCATGCCCTTGCTCAGACAACAATACCTGGTGGGATTTCTCATCAACCCAGAAATCACCTTCGCCCTCTTCCGTTTCCTGGCGCACCAACTTGGCAGCAATGCTGTTCATCTGCAGATAGAGATCCACACTGTCATCTGCCTGGCCGGAAATGATCAATGGTGTCCGCGCTTCATCAATCAGGATGGAGTCCACTTCGTCAACCAGAGCATAGTTGAGGCTGCGCTGCACCCGCTCCTCTGCAGTGAACACCATATTGTCGCGCAGGTAGTCAAAACCGAATTCATTGTTGGTGCCGTAAGTGATGTCCGCAGCATAGGCCTTCTGCTTTTCATCATGCGGCATTTGCGAGAGGTTGATCCCGACGCTCAACCCAAGGAAATTATAGAGCTTGGCCATCCACTCGGCATCACGGCGCGCAAGGTAATCGTTGACAGTCACCACATGCACACCCTTGCCGCTCAACGCATTGAGATAGGCAGGCAATGTCGCCACCAGGGTTTTACCTTCGCCGGTACGCATTTCAGAAATCTTGCCGGCATTCAATACCATGCCGCCGATCAGCTGAACATCAAAGTGGCGCATACCCAACACACGCCGGCCACCCTCACGCACCACGGCGAACGCTTCCGGCAGTAATTTCTCAAGGGTCTCTCCTTGCTGGTATCGTTGTTTGAACTCTTCCGTCTTGGCCTTCAACTGCTCATCCGTCAAGGCCTGCATCGCATCTTCCAACGCATTGATCGCCCTGACATTCTGTGCGTACTGCTTTACCAACCGGTCATTGCGGCTACCGAAGATTTTTTTGAACAACGTGGATAACATGAAGTGGCACCAATTTTCCGACTAGACGGAAACCCTTAGCTTAGCTTTGATAATTGTTAATCTTAAAAAACCCCTGAGGATAAATCCCGGAGACTCATTTCATACTTTGCAGATATTTGCGCGGATCCAGTGCAGCACCGTTCAAGCGCACCTCAAAGTGCAGATGCGCCCCTGTAGACCGCCCGGTACTGCCCACCCTTGCAATCAATTGTCCCCGCTCCACATGCTCTCCCGGCTTAACCAGCAACTCAGAAGCATGTGCATAGCGGGTTTCCAATCCTGCGCCATGGTCAATCTTGACGATTTTACCATAGTCATGAGTCCGCTCCGCAGTGGTTACAATTCCTTCGGCAGAAGCATACACAGGTGTTCCTGTCCCGGCGACAAAATCCAGCCCTTCGTGAAAGGCCATCTGCCCGGAAAACGGGTCGACCCGCCAACCATAACTGGAAGAGTTATAGGCAACATCGGTAGGCATGGTACTTGGCAGTGTGCTTGCCTGCAGACGCTTCTGCAACATCACGGCTTCCAGCATACTGAATTTATCACTGCGCAGGTCAATGGATTGTGCCAGCTCATTCAGCTTGTCCTTCAACTCCTGCTCAGACATATGATGCGCATGGACAGCTGGCCCGCCACGACCTGGCGGCAAAGCATCAGCGGCACTTTCCTTGACACCAGCCATCGTGGCCAGCCGTGCGCTCAATGCGTCCAAACGTGTGATTCTGGCTTCCACTTCACCTAATTGCTGTGCCAATGCATCAATATGGGTCAACTCATTTGCCGACACCACATTCAAGATCGTCGGCAACTGTTTTTTTACCTCTTGGTGCTCATGTGAGCCATGTGGCACAATAAAAGCCAGAATCAATACCACAGGCAACAGAACCAACAGCCCAACAAGCAGCATGGCCGAACGCAGGGATATGCTTCTGGTCCTTGCCATGCCATCAGATACAAAAATGATGTTCATTGCTTCCCTTCGGGAGATTTATCGGCATGTTACGCGTTAGTACACTATTTACTGAAAATGCCGATCTGGCAGCCCTGTCGAAACAGGCTGAGAAACTGACCCTGTCGCAGCAGAAATGGAATGCTGTGGTACCGGCCGCTCTCAAGCCATACACACAAGCCGGGAATCTGAATCACAACCGGCTCACCGTATATGCAAACAACGGTGCTGTTGCTGCCAAAATTAAATTATTACTGCCCAGCCTGATAGTTGGGCTGCAAAAACAAGGGCTTGAAATTACTTCAATTCGCGTGGAAGTGCAAGTCAAATCTGCCCAGACACAAGCACACAGAAAGCTGCGAACATTAAGTCCTGCCGCCGCTGCCAGTCTGGAAAAGCTTGCAGCTGACCTCCAGGGCTCCCCACTGGGTGATGTTATCGCGCGACTGTCCAGCCGCCGCTGAGCCATATCAGTAGGTATTTCCGACAACAGGTTTCAGGTTTAGATTCAATATGGATTTTCTGCTTTACTTCATTGCAGGCGCAGGTGCCGGCATCCTGTCCGGGTTATTGGGCGTAGGCGGCGGCACCATCATCGTGCCCATTCTTGTATTCATCTTCACGTCACTGGCTTTTCCCGCGCAGCACATCATGCATCTGGCGCTGGGTACATCGCTGGCAACAATCATCGTCACCTCGATTTCATCTGCGCGCGCTCATCACCGGAAACAGAATGTGCATTGGCCGGTCGTCATGCTCATTGCCCCCGGCATTGTATTGGGCACACTGGTCGGTGCCTGGCTGGCCGGACAGATGGATACCTTCTTACTGAAATGCATTTTTGCGGTTTTTGTCCTGCTGATTGCCACGCAGATACTGCTGAACTTCACCCCTCCGGCCCATCGCCAACTGCCAGGGAACGTCGGGATATCGCTGATGGGAACCATTATTGGCGTCATATCCAGCCTGGTAGGCATAGGTGGGGGCTCACTTTCAGTCCCTTTCCTGATTTACTGCAATTTCAACGCACGTTATGCCATTGGTACATCTTCTGCCATTGGCCTGCCGATTGCTGTGGCAGGCACTATCGGTTTTATTGCCGCCGGCCTGTCGGCAGAGAATCTACCCGGGTTCAGCCTGGGCTATATCTACCTGCCCGCATTGCTCGGTATTGCCGTCGCCAGCATGCTGACTGCGCCAATTGGTGCTCACCTGGCGCACCGCCTCCCCGTGCCCATACTGAAAAAACTCTTTGCACTCCTGCTTTATATCGTCGGCCTGAAAATGCTGTGGAGCCTGCTATAACATGCATCCAGAATTCGTTATCGAAGTCAGTGGCCTGTATAAATATTTTGACCAGTTCTGCGCCATCAACGATCTCCAGTTCCAGGCCAGAAAAGGAGTCACGACCGCATTACTTGGCGGCAATGGTGCAGGCAAGACCACCACCATTGCCATGCTGCTGGGTTTATTGACTCCCAGCCAGGGCAAGATACATATCCTTGGTGAAGACATGCTCCAGCACCGCTATCGCCTGCTGCATCGCATGAATTTTTCCTCGCCTTATGTCGATCTGCCGCAACGACTCACCATTCGCCAGAACCTGACAGTCTATGGTCACTTGTATCGCTTGCCGAGACTAAAGGAGCGCATTGCCGAACTGGCGCAGGCATTGAATCTCGACACCCTGCTGGACAAGCGTTATGGCCAACTGTCGGCTGGGCAGAAAACACGGGTATCGCTTGCCAAATCACTACTCAACAAACCCGAGCTCCTGCTGATGGATGAGCCAACAGCCTCACTGGACCCTGATACTGCAGACTCGATCCGCAGCTACCTGGAACAATATCAGCGGGACACTGGCGCCAGCATCCTGCTTGCCTCGCACAATATGGCAGAAGTCGAGCGCATGGCCAGCGACGTCATCATGATGCGCAAAGGACAAGTCGTCGACACTGGAACACCTGACGAACTGCTTGCCAGATATGGACGGAACAACCTGGAAGAAGTCTTTATCGATATTGCCCGTCACAAGGAATCCGCCTGATGCAGGACATTCACTTCTCTCTTCGGCGTATTGGCGCAGTGGCATTGCGCCACCTCTACCTGATGCGCTCGTCATGGCCGCGCGTGCTGGAAATGGTCTATTGGCCCACGGTGCAGATGATATTGTGGGGC
Organism: Methylobacillus rhizosphaerae; assembly: GCF_900187985.1. GTDB lineage: Bacteria > Pseudomonadota > Gammaproteobacteria > Burkholderiales > Methylophilaceae > Methylobacillus > Methylobacillus rhizosphaerae. The sequence continues at coordinate 327,534 of NZ_FZOA01000001.1, read as the reverse complement.
TTTATCACCCTCTACCTGCAAGGCAACAGTTCCCTGATCGCCCAGGCCAGTGGCCTGCTGCTGTCGGGCGTACTGCTATGGGATGTGCTGTTCCGCGGGCAGCTTGGCATTGCCCTGGTATTCATGGAGGAAATGTGGTCGCGCAACCTGGGACATTTATTTGTCAGCCCCCTGCGCCCTTATGAAATGGTCGTTTCCCTGCTGTTCATGAGTCTGTTGCGCACCCTGATCGGCATTGGTGGGGCCACGCTCATTGCCATTCCCCTGTTTCAATACAGTATTTATGACATGGGCCTGCCACTGATCGCATTCTTCCTCAACCTCATCATCATGGGCTGGGCCATCGGCCTCATGGTATCCGGTATCGTGCTGCGTTACGGCATGGGTGCCGAAAGCATTGCCTGGGTCAGTGTGTTTGCCATCCAGCCACTGTGCGCCATTTACTATCCGGTAGCCACACTTCCCAGCTGGCTGCAGCCCGTTGCGCTCGCCCTGCCCGCCAGCCATGTGTTCGAAGGCATGCGCGAACTCTTGCTGCAACACACGTTCAATGTCGCCCATATGCAATGGGCCATCGGCTTGAACATTGTCTTCCTCAGTGCCGGCATTGCTGTATTTCTTGGCTATTTCCGTGTCGCCCGCCGCCGTGGCTTATTGCTGCAGGTTGGAGAATAAGCCAATAAAAACGGCGCCTACGCGCCGTTTCTCTGACTGCATCGCAAGAAGACAAAGTTACTTGCCGTAACGCTCCACGCCAGCAACAATTTCCGCCTTGGCTTCTGCAACACCTTGCCAGCCACCGATCTTGACCCACTTGCCCTTCTCTAGGTCCTTGTAGTGCTCGAAGAAGTGAGAAATAGGCGCCAGCTGGAATTCAGGCAGATCCTGGTAACTCTGGATATCCTTGTATTGCGGGCAGATCTTGTCCACCGGCACTGCCAGCACCTTGGCATCCACGCCACCATCATCTTCCATGGTCAGCACACCAATCGCACGACAACGAATCACAACACCCGGCTGCAGAGGAATCGGGGTAATGACCAGGACATCAACCGGGTCACCATCTTCCGATAATGTTTGCGGGATATAGCCATAATTGCATGGGTAATGCATGGAGGTACCCATGAAACGGTCTACGAATACGGCGCCACTTTCCTTGTCCACTTCGAACTTGATAGGTTCGCCACGCATGGAGATTTCGATAATGACATTAAAGTCGTTAGGGACGTCTTTGCCTGCAGGCACATTAGAAAGGGACATGCGTTTATCCTTAAAATTTGATTTCAGTTGGGATTATCTTGAGATAACGCAGGATTTTAACGCAAATCAGGTGAAAAAATCATCCGTGACGTGCTTCCACTTGCCGGCGACAATCCACCATGACTTCCGACGGCACGCATTTGATACCCAGATAAAACAAAACAGGCACAATCAGTACATCATCCAGCTGCCCAATCACAGGGATGAAATCTGGAATCAGGTCAAACGGCAATAGCAAGTAACCCACTGCCAGACCTAGAAACACCCTGGCCAGCCAGGGTGTACGGGGATGATGTAACACTAGCCGATAAACATCCAGCTCTACCTTGAGCTGGCGCGCCAATCGTTTCAGCTTTTCCTTCAGAAAGGCTTTCCTGTGAGCCGCTCAAATGCTTCACGGTATTTCTCCGCAGTTCGCGTAGCCACGGTTTCAGGCAGCTCAGGACCAGGAGGAGTCTTGTTCCAGCCTGTCGATTCCAGCCAGTCGCGCACATACTGCTTGTCAAAACTAGGAGGATTGCTGCCGACCTGGTACTGATCCTGGGGCCAAAAACGTGATGAATCCGGCGTCAGCACCTCGTCGATCAAATACAGCTCGCCCGCTTCATCGAGGCCGAACTCAAATTTGGTATCGGCAATGATAATGCCGCGACTCAAGGCATACGCTGCCGCTTCCTTGTAGAGCTGCACACTGATGCGTGCCACCTTGTCCGCCAGTTCCTTGCCAAGCAATTGCGCACACTTTTCCAGCGTGATGTTTTCATCATGGTCGCCAACCTCTGCCTTGCTGGAAGGCGTGAATAAGGGTTCAGGCAATTGGGAAGCCTCTTGCAGGCCTGCCGGAAGGGAAATACCGCAAACACTTTGGCTCGCCTTGTATTCCTTCCAGCCAGATCCGGCGAGATATCCACGCACAATGGCCTCAATCGGCAACGGCTTGAGTTTCTTTACCACCAGCGCGCGCGGACCGAGTTGCGCCTGCTCCTCAGGGTCGTTCACCACTGTGTTGGGGTCGATACCGGTCAGGTGGTTGGGCACCACATGCTTGAGCTTGTCGAACCAGAAATTGGCAATCTGGGTCAGGATCGCGCCCTTGGTCGGGATAGGCGTCGGCAGGATCACGTCAAATGCGGAAAGGCGGTCGCTCGCCACCAACAGCATGTGCTTATCGTCAATATCGTAGATATCCCGCACCTTACCCTGGTTGATGAGCTTCAGGCTCTTGATGCTGGACTGCATGAGAGGAGTAGTCAAAACGCGTACCTTTATCAAACACTATGTCGAGTGATGACCCTGTTCAGGATCATCAGAATAAGAAAACTTCACATGCCGTAGCACATTTCCAGGATGGCGGTAGCTATCAGCAGGACAGAAACCGGCATGATAAAACGGGCTTTCATCCTATTTGCTTTCAGCATCCGTCAAACAAGCCGCAAGCAGCCAGAACCGGCAAATAATCTTGGCATTATACGCTGTAAATATCGCTCAACGTGCAGCGACATCCTCAGGAAACAGCATATCGCTGTGCCATCTTATTCAGCGCAACAGGCTGAATCCGCGCAGCGTGCCCGGCAGAGCCGAATGCCTCAAAACGCTCCTGACACAAGGCTTGCATACCGCTGGTCGCGGCCGCCAGTATCTTGCGTGGATCGAACTCCGCCCTGTGTTCCGACTGCCCGAGAAAGCAGCGCAACGCGCCAGTAAACGCCAACCGCAGGTCGGTATCGATATTCACCTTGCGCACCCCACTTCGGATGCCCTTGACGATTTCCTCCACCGGCACGCCGTAAGTCTCGGGAATCTCGCCGCCATATTCATTGATCACTCGCAGCCATTCCTGCGGTACAGAAGAGGAGCCATGCATCACCAGGTGCGTATTCGGCAATCGGGCATGGATCTCGCGCAGCCGACTGATGGAAAGTGTCTCCCTAGTGGGTGGACGCTTGAATTTGTAGGCGCCATGCGAAGTACCGATCGCAATCGCCAATGCATCCACACCTGTTTGCGCGACAAAATCCGCCGCCTCGTCTGGGCTGGTGAGCAACTGGCTGTGATCCAAGTGTCCTTCCGCGCCAACGCCATCTTCCTCGCCCGCCAGACCTGTTTCCAGTGAGCCAAGCACGCCCAGCTCACCCTCCACCGATACACCCACCGCATGCGCCGCCAGCACCACCTGTCGCGTCACTTCTACATTGTAGGCATAGTTGGCCGGCGTCCTGGCATCTTCCATCAGTGAGCCATCCATCATCACGCTGCTGAAGCCAGTGCTGATGGCATGCAGGCACACTGCCGGGCTGGCGCCATGGTCCTGGTGCAGCACAATGGGGATATGCGGATAAGCAGCGGCAGCGGCCTCGACCAACTTGAGCAGGAAAGCCTCGCCTGCGTATTTGCGCGCGCCGGCAGACGCCTGCAGGATCACCGGGCTATTACACGCATCCGCCGCGCGCATGATAGCCTGCACCTGCTCCAGGTTGTTGATGTTGAAGGCTGGCACGCCGTAGTCATGCTCGGCAGCGTGATCCAGCAATTGACGTAAACTGATCAGGGCCATCGTCATCCATCCTCAATATTGCTCACCGCGAATGCTGCTCGCGCTTGTGCTCACCTACCCTGACAATCTGCAGGGTATTGGTGCCACCTGCGTTGCCGATCGGCTCACCAAATGTCAGCATCATGAGATCATCACGTTGCACCGCTCCCAACCGCAGCAAAGTTTCTTCCGCATCATAGAGTATCTTACCCAGCTCCTGGCTGGGTAGCTCGATATGATAGGGATAGACTCCGCGATACAAGGTCAGCTTGCGCCGTGTATTGCGCTCCGTAGTCAATGCATAAATCGGCACATTAGTATTCGAGCGTGACAGCCAGGTGACAGACGAGCCTGAGCGAGTCAGGGCCGCAATCGCCTTCACGTTCAAATGTTCAGCCGCATACACCGACGCCATGGCAATCGCTTCATCAACAAACTCGAACTCGTCATTGATTGGCGCCTGCAAATGGTGGCTGTCGTACTCTTTTTCCGCTTCCAGACATACCCGGTGCATCGCCTGTATCGCCTCTACGGGATAATGTCCCACCGCCGTCTCGCCCGAAAGCATCACCGCATCGGTGCCATCCAGCACCGCATTTGCCACATCGGACACTTCAGCCCGGGTCGGGATAGGATTGCTGATCATGGATTCCAGCATCTGCGTCGCCGTAATCACCAGCTTGTTGCGCATGCGCGCCATGCGGATCATACGTTTCTGTAAACCTGGTACTGCGGCATCACCCACCTCGACACCGAGGTCGCCACGCGCCACCATGATCACATCGGCTGCATCGATAATTTCCTCCAGCGCGTCTATCGCTTCCGCGCGCTCAATCTTGGCCACAATTGCCGCATGTCCGCCCGCTTCCACCACTAACTGGCGTGCCAGCGCGATATCCTCGCCGCTGCGCGGGAAGGAAACAGCAATATAATCCGCCTCCAGCGCCACCGCCGTACGGATATCCTCCTGATCCTTCAAGGTCAATGCAGGTGCCGAAAGACCGCCACCTTGACGATTGATACCCTTGTTGTTCGACAGCATCCCTCCCACTGCCACCGTGCAATGCACCTCGCCACCATCCACGGCTTCGACATTGAGCACAATGCGTCCATCGTCCAGCAACAGCACTGCACCAGGCTCCACCTCGGATGGCAGGGTCTTGTAATCCAACCCCACCCGCTCCTGATTGCCCAGCTTGCACGCCGCATCGAGGATAAATTTATCACCTACCTTGAGCAGGATGCGGTCATTCTCGAACTTACCAATACGAATCTTCGGTCCTTGCAGGTCGCACAACACTCCCACCGGGCACCCACTGCGGCGTGATATGTCACGCACCAATTCAGCACGAGCAATATGATCCTGCGCAGACCCATGCGAGAAATTGAGCCGCACCACATCCATCCCGGCATCCACCAGTCGCTCGATCACCGCCTCCTCGCTAGATGCAGGCCCCAGCGTCGCCACAATCTTGGTTTTACGTAAAGCCATGACATCCTTTCCTTGCGATTGCTCTAGAACCCTTGTTTACTGACAGCACAAAAACTTGCATTCAGCTCCAAGCTTTTCTGTTACTGAGAGATTTCCAAAAACTCATGGAGTTTTCAATATTTCAGTACATAGCATTTAACACTTACATTAATTGCAAATAATGTTTTGCCCAACGACCTGACAACTCGCTCCATCAGAGCTAATAATAGTATTACCTACTCTACGATAAGTTACCGTACCAGATGCCCCATAAGGAGAAATAGGCTGTACCTGAGGCATAGTATATTGTTGGCTTTGGTTAAGAATTTGTTGTCTCGAATTTTGAAATGACTGCCCAATGTCATTAAGCTGCTGATTAATACTATGTATTTGGCTTTGCTGATTAATCAAATCAAGTTGATATGTCCTCATTTGTTCATCAGTCATAGCATATCTGGACCCAGTATGATTACCCTCTTTATCCACACAAATAGCTCTCTCACTTGAAACCGCCTTAAGACGAACACAACTTGGATCACCAGCCATATAATAATTTCCGTTAAAAAAATGTGGCGATGCAACACTTGTACACCCAGAAATTATTACCACAATTGCCGCAATAAATATGAATTTCATGCTTATTCTCTCCTAATTTTATTTAAAGACTACTATAAGTAACAATAACTGTAGCAACTATTGCCTCAATTGTCACTTATAGAGCGTCGCCTTATAGAAGCCATATCCATAGTATTTTTAATTTTGGAAATCGCTATGGATGTACAGCAGCGGTTTGGGGAAAGGCTAGCAACACTTAGAAAAGAAAAAGGGTGGAGCCAAGAGAAATTAGCGCTAGAGTCAGAAATCGCTCGTAGTTATCTGGGCGGGGTAGAAAGAGGCCAACGCAATATTTCTCTCATTAACATTTGCAAGCTAGCAAAAACTCTTGGAGTAACAACTTCTGAGTTAATGGACTTTTGAATCAAAAAACAACGCAACCATTAGCGCGAAAACGGACATTACAATAAAGATAAAGGAGCCCGCAGGCTCCTTTATTTAGTAGACCAAGCTAACAATCAACCTTTAGCACGCTGCTCCAAAATCTCCACCGCTGGCAGTTTCTTGCCTTCGAGGAATTCCAAGAATGCGCCGCCCGCTGTCGAGATATAGGACACCTTGTCATAGATGTCGTATTTCTGGATTGCGGCGATGGTGTCGCCGCCGCCAGCGAGGGTGAAGGCCTTGGTCTGAGCGATAGCATCAGCAATGGTCTTGGTGCCTGCGCCGAACTGGTCAAATTCAAATACACCGACCGGGCCATTCCAGACCACGGTGCCCGCGTTGAGGATAATCTCAGCAAGTTGCTTGGCGGATTCCGGGCCGATGTCGAAGATCATGTCGTCATCAGCCACTTCATCCGCTGACTTGAGCGCGGCAGGCTCATTCGCATCGAACTGCTTGCCGCAGACCACATCCACGGCAATAGGCACAGCTGCGCCGCGTTCTGCCATCTTGTTCATGAGGCATTGCGCGGTGGGCACCAGGTCGTCCTCGTTCAGCGAACGGCCAATCGGCTTGCCAGCCGCCTTAAGGAAAGTGTTGGCAATACCGCCACCGACCACGAGCTGATCAACTTTTTCAGCCAGGCTTTCCAGCACGGTAAGCTTGGTGGAAACCTTAGAGCCGCCGACAATGGCCACCATCGGCCGCGCAGGTTCTTCCAGGGCCTTACCCAGCGCATCTAGCTCACCAGTCAGCAGCAGACCAGCAGCGGCGACCGGGGCATATTGCGCCACGCCATAAGTAGAGGCCTCTGCGCGGTGAGCAGTGCCAAAGGCATCCATCACGAACACATCGCATAAGGCAGCGTATTGGCGCGCGGTTGCTTCAAGGTTCTTTTTCTCGCCCTTGTTGAAGCGGCAGTTTTCCAGCAAGACCACTTCGCCTTCCGCCACGTCAAAACCGCCATCCACCCAATCCTTGACCAGGCGTACGGGCTGGCCCAGTTTTTCAGCCAATACGTCAGCCACGGGCTGCAATGAGTTTTCGGCGGAGTAAATACCTTCTTCAGGACGCCCCAGATGCGATGTCACCATGACGCGCGCGCCAGCCTGCAACGCATGCTGTATGGTTGGCAGGGAAGCTGTGATGCGGGCATCCGAGGTGACCTTGCCATCGCTGACCGGTACGTTCAGGTCGGCACGAATGAATACGCGCTTGCCTTTCAGGTCCAACTCAGTCATGTGGATTACTTTCATGGCATGCTCCCTAGGTCAGCTGGCGATATGGCGCACCAGGCGCATCATATTGCAAGTGTAGCCATACTCATTGTCATACCAGGCCACGATCTTGACGAAAGTCGGGTCGAGCTGGATGCCGGCATCGGCGTCAAAAATCGATGGATAGGCATTACCGCGGAAATCCGTGGATACCACTTTTTCATCAGTGAATCCAAGTACCCCCTTGAGCGGGCCGCTCTCAGAGGCCGCCTTCATGGCAGCCACAATCTGCTCGTAAGTGGTTTCCTTGTTCAGCTCTACGGTCAGATCCACCACGGACACGTCGCTGGTCGGAATGCGGAATGCCATGCCGGTCAGCTTTTTGTTCAGCTCTGGGATCACCTTGCCCACGGCCTTGGCAGCACCAGTGGAGGAAGGAATGATGTTTTCCAGAATTCCACGGCCACCACGCCAATCCTTGTTGGATGGGCCATCCACAGTCTTCTGTGTTGCAGTGGCTGCATGCACAGTGGTCATCAGGCCACGCTTGATACCAAAGTTGTCATTCAGCACTTTGGCCACTGGCGCCAGACCATTGGTGGTGCAGGAGGCGGCAGAGACGATGGCTTGTCCCTGATATGTGTCATGATTGACGCCATAGACAAACATCGGGGTATCATCCTTGGAAGGCGCGGATTGCACCACCTTTTTCGCACCGGCATCAATGTGCTTCTGGCAGGTTTCTTCGGTAAGGAAGAAGCCAGTACATTCCACCACGACATCTACACCCGCCTCATCCCATTTCAGGTTGGCAGGATCACGCTCTGCCGTCAGGCGAATGGTCTTGCCATTCACGACCAGATTGTTGCCGCTGACGGACACTTCGCCATCAAAACGGCCATGCACAGAGTCGTGCTTAAGCATGTAAGCCAGATAGTCAGGCTCCAGCAGGTCATTGATCGCCACTACTTCGATATCAGTAAAATCCTTGATCGCGGCACGGAATGCCATGCGACCGATACGGCCAAAACCGTTGATGCCAACCTTGATTGTCATTGTGAATTCCTTTTTAAAAACAAAAAGGGAGCCAGTTCACACTGGCCCCCTTTTTTAACTTGCTACAGCGTCATTAAAGCACGGACTTGACGGTGTTCACTACATTTTCAACAGTGAAACCGAAGTGCTTGAACAATGCGCCGCCTGGAGCAGATTCACCGAAGGTGTCGATACCGACCACAGCACCTTCGAGACCTACGTACTTGCGCCAGAAATCGGTCACGCCAGCTTCAACAGCTACGCGCTTCACACCTGGAGTCAGGACGCTGTCCTTGTAAGCTTGATCTTGACGGTCAAACACGTTGGTAGATGGCATGGAAACCACACGCACCTTGGTGCCGGCAGCATTCAGTTCAGCAGCAGCCTTGATCGCCAGATCCAGCTCGGAACCTGTACCGATGATGATCACATCAGCCTTGCCTTCTACGTCGGAGAACACGTAACCACCCTTGCGGATCAGGTCGAAGTGCTTTTCGTCGTGCTTGATGCCAGGCACGTTCTGACGGCTCAGCACCAGGCTGGAAGGACCATCTTGACGCTCAACGGCAGCAACCCAGGAAATTGCGGTTTCAACGGAGTCAGCAGGACGCCATACATCCATACGAGGGATGTAACGCAGGCCAGCAGTGTTCTCGATTGGCTGGTGAGTAGGACCATCTTCGCCCTGGCCGATGGAGTCATGAGTCAGCACAGCGATAGTACGTTGCTTCATCAGTGCAGCCATACGCAGCGCGCTCTTGGCGTAGTCGGAGAACATGTGGAAGGTACCACCGAATGGCAACAGGCCGCCGTGCAGCGCCATACCGTTCATGATCGCGAACATACCGAATTCACGTACACCGTAGGAGATGTAGTTACCTGGCTTCTTGCCATCAACGTGCTTGAAACCGGAGTAGCTGGTCAGGTTAGAACCAGTCAAGTCAGCAGAACCGCCGAGGAATTCTGGCAATACTGGTGCCAGAGCAGCAATCGCGTTTTGTGAAGCCTTACGTGTAGCAACGCCTTCAGCCTTCTCGTTGGTTGCCTTGATGAATGCATCAGCGGCTTCTTTCCAGTTAGCTGGCAGATCGCCTGCCATACGACGCTTGAACTCAGCAGCCTCTGCTGGATATGCCTTGGCGTAAGCTTCAAACTTGGCATCCCAATCGCTTTCCAGCTTGGAACCCTTGGCCTTGCCATCCCAACCAGCATAGACTTCTTCAGGAATCACGAATGGCTCATGTGTCCAACCCAGCGCTTCGCGGGTTGCGGCAACTTCTTCCAGGCCCAGTGCGGAACCGTGGCAGTCGTGGGAACCACACTTGTTTGGAGAACCCTTACCAATGATAGTTTTGGCAGCAATGAAAGTTGGCTTATCAGTTACCTTTTTCGCCTCTTCAATCGCAGCGTTCACAGCATTAAAGTCGTGACCATCAACACTAATCACATGCCAGCCGTAAGCTTCAAAACGCTTAACTGTATCGTCTGTGTACCAGCCTTCGATGTGGCCATCGATAGAAATGCCGTTGTCATCCCAAATCGCGATCAGCTTGCCCAGACCCCATGTACCAGCCAACGCAGCAGCCTCGTGGGAAACACCTTCCATCAGACAGCCGTCACCAAGGAAGCAGTATGTATAGTGATCAACGATGTCGTGACCTGGCTTGTTGAACTGGTCAGCCAGCAACTTTTCAGCCATGGCAAAACCAACGGCATTGGTGATACCTTGGCCCAGAGGACCAGTAGTGGTTTCAACACCAGGTGCATAGCCGTATTCTGGGTGACCAGCGCAACGGGAATGCAGTTGACGGAAGGACTTGATGTCATCCATGTTCAGGTCATAGCCTGTCAGGTGCAGCAAGGAGTAAATCAACATAGAGCCATGGCCGTTGGACAAAATGAAACGGTCGCGGTCAGCCCAGTTAGGATTGGTTGGATTGTGACGCAGATGGTGGTTCCAGAGAACCTCTGCGATGTCTGCCATGCCCATCGGTGCACCAGGGTGTCCAGAATTTGCCTTCTGAACTGCGTCCATGGATAACACACGGATGGCATTTGCTAATTCTTGACGAGTTGCTGCCATACATATCTCCCTACGGTTGAAGAGAAAAAGGCTTCTCCAGCACACAAAGGCTGGAGGAAGCCTCACTCAAATTCTTGAAATCCCCTTGAAGTTCATGGAGCGTGGAAACTATCGCAACCGACAGCTCCGAAGAGGTATTTAGTCCGCAATTATTCCTTAGATAGGCGGTTTCAGCAATACCAACTTGGCGAATAATGTTTCCCATTACCTGCCAAACGATCCCTGAGCCCACCCTATTCCGCCGCCTCTCGCCACTTGATAGAGCAACCGATGGACGCTACTTGCTCCACTGGTCCACGTCCGGTTTGCGCCACATGCTTCATGGCATTGAAAAGGTCCCGTGTCGAACTCTCCACGGGCGTCATAACGCGCCCCTGATTATCGAACCTGCCGCGATACTGCAACTCATGGTGCGCGTTGAAGCCAAAGAAATCTGGAGTACAGACGGCACCATATGCCTTGGCAACTTCCTGGCTCTCGTCGAACAGATAGGGGAAAGGAAAATGGAACTCACGAGCAACTTCTGCCATGTGCGCAAATGAGTCTTCCGGGTATGCCACCGCATCATTCGAGGAAATCGCCACCGCATTGATGCCCAGCTCCCGCAACGCATGCATATCTGCCACCAGCCGCTCACGAATGGCCTGCACATAAGGACAATGATTGCAGATAAACATGACCAGCGTTCCGTTCACACCACTGGCTTCTTGTAGCGACCACTGCCGCCCGTCAACTCCCGGCAGATTGAAATCCGGTGCTTTCCAGCCAAAATCACATACGGGCGGATTCAGACTTGCCATAATTCATGCTCCTTACATTAGAATTCCTATTCACTCAATATTATCACTACCCAATGGCCACCCCACGCTTTTATCACCCAGCCGCCCTCCTGCCAGGACAGATGACTTCTCTGTCTGCCAATGCAGCCACGCACGCCAGCCGGGCATTGCGCATGCAGGCAGGAGACCGCGTCATCCTGTTCAATGGTGACGGCAAGCATTATCTGGGCAAGCTGGTTTCGATCAGCAAACATGAAGTCATCGCCGATATTCTGGAAGCAATTCCCTGCACCAGCGAATCACCATTAAACATCACGCTGGCACAAGCCATCTCATCGGGTGATCGCATGGATTTCACCATACAGAAAGCGGTGGAGATGGGTGTCACGGCGATTCAGCCAATCGCAAGCCAGCGCAGCATTGTGAAACTGTCTGGCGACCGCGCCGAAAAACGCCGGGAGCACTGGCAGAATGTCGTCATTTCTGCCTGCGAGCAATCCGGGCGCGCCACCATTCCTCATGTCGCCATGCCAGTCAGCCTGCATGAGTGGTTGAGCCAAACCACAGAAAAGCAAGAGACATTGATCACCTTGGCTCCCGATGCCCAGATTGCATTACCAGAAATGACAATTTCAGCACACAAAAACATTTCCCTGCTGATAGGCCCCGAAGGCGGACTCTCTGATGATGAAATCAGGCTTGCCTCCCAGCATGGATACACTTCCGTGCGCATGGGACCTCGCATTCTGCGAACAGAAACCGCAGCACTCGCCGCTATTGCCAGCATGCAAGCATTATGGGGTGATTTTGTACGCTGACACATAAAAATTGCATTTTCAGCCCACTTATTATAAAAATATGCCTTAAACGCAAAACTGGACATCGAGCATATGGCTTTAGGCAATGCAATTCGCAAACGGCGCAAAGCGCTGCACATGACTCTCCAGGAGCTTGCCCGCAGGGTCAATGCCAATAGCGGCAATCTCTCCCGCATTGAACGGGGGGCACAAGGGGTTTCGGAATCCATGCTGCGCAAGTTGTGTGCAGCACTGGATTGCACTGCGGCCCATTTATATGCTCAAAGTGAAGCGGAGAGTGGCAACAGCACCAACACATCCCGCCTGACACTGCACCAGCCACAGGAGTTTGTGCGCTGGTTCCGCGCTGCCGCACCTTACATACATGCCTTTGGCGGACGCACCTTTGTCATTGCCTTTGGTGGCGAGGTTGTGGACGATGGGCAGTTCGTTGCTCTTTCGCACGATCTCAACCTGCTTGCCAGCCTGGAAGTACGACTGGTGCTGGTACACGGCGTGCGCCCGCAAATCGATAGCCGCCTCCGGCGTGCCAAGCTACAGAACAAGCTGGTCAATGGCCTGCGCGTCACGGACGATGAAGTCATGGAGGCAGTGAAAGAAGCCAATGGCGCAGTCCGCGTCGAAATCGAGTCTTTGCTTTCCATGGGATTGATCAACTCCCCGATGGCAGGTGCAGATATCCGGGTAGCCAGCGGCAATTTCGTTACTGCAAAACCATTGGGCGTGCGTGAAGGTATAGACCTGCAACATACCGGTGAAGTGCGCAAGGTTGATGCGATCGGCATCCAGAAGCGTCTGGATGACGGCGAGCTGGTACTACTATCCCCACTGGGTTACTCGCCCACGGGAGAAGTATTCAACCTGACACTGGAAGATGTTGCCACCAGCGCCGCTATCGCCCTTGATGCCGACAAACTCATCTTCCTAATGGACTCCAACGGGGTACACAATATCCGCGGAGAATTACTGCGGGAAATGACCACCGACAAAGCGAGGAACCTGCTGCGCCATATCGGCGATAATGTTACCCAGCAGATTACCGAAGATGAATTCTATTATCTCCCCGCCGCAGTCCGCGCTTGCGGGCAGGGCGTAGCACGCACGCACCTGATCAGCCGCCATGTGGACGGAGCCATCCTGCAGGAACTCTTCACCCATGACGGCATCGGCACCATGGTGACCGAAGACTCACTGGAAGCCATGCGTCCTGCGGACATTGGCGATGTGGGCGGCATACTGCAATTGATCGAGCCGCTGGAGAACGAAGGAATATTGGTCAGGCGCGGGCGGGAACGCCTGGAAATGGAAATAGACCGGTTCCACGTCATGGAGCACGACGGAAAAATCATAGGCTGCGCCGCACTCTACCCGTTCCCTACAGAAAAAACCGCAGAACTGGCCTGCATGGCAATTCACACAGCATTCCGCCGTGGTGGCCGCGGAGACCGGCTGCTCACTTATTGCGAGGAGCAAGCACGCGGACTTGGCATGCAATCCGTATTTGTCCTGACCACCCGTACCGAACACTGGTTTCTTGAGCGCGGGTTCACGGAAACCGATGTGGAAAAACTGCCAGGAGAAAAGCAGAAACTGTATAACCTACAGCGACGCTCCAAGGTATTCAGCAAGCGGCTATAAATTCCCTGACCGGTGGCTGACAATTCTTATTGACACAATGAATGATAATAATTACGATTCAATACACCCACAGAATAATGAACAGGTTTGCATAACTTCACTCCTGTTTTGGTCAGCTCCCGCTAGTTACCCCGGTCGGCAGTCTTCATACGCAACACCCTGAAGACTGCCGCTTTATTTTTTGTTAATACAAGCCACTGATACGTCCGTCATCATCAACATCAATATTGTTGGCACAAGGGTGTGGCGGCAACCCAGGCATGGTCATGATATCGTCACAGATCATCACTACAAATTCGGCCCCGGCACACAAGCGCACCGCTCTCACTGTCACCACATGCTCATGCGGTAAACCACGTTGCGCAGCATCGGTGGAAAACGAATACTGGGTCTTGGCAATACAGATCGGATAGTGCCCGAAACCATCGGCCTGCAATTTATCGATAGTGGCCCGGATACGGCGCGGTGCATAGATATCGCTGGCTCCATAAATATTCACTGCCACCTTACGCAGCTTATCCCACAAGCCATCAGCATTTTCATAAACATAGCGCATGGTCGAGCCACCTGCTTCGGCCAGCCTGACCACCTCCCTGGCCAGGTCAATGGCTCCCTCACCACCTTTGGCCCAGTGATCAGCCAGCACCACCTTGACACCAAGCTCCTGCATGTGGCGCTGCACCAGCGCAATTTCCGCCTCCGTATCATGGCTGAAACGATTGATCGCCACCACACAGGACAGGCCATAATGGCGCGTGACATTTTCCACATGCTTTTCCAAGTTAGCCAACCCGGCCTGCAGGGCAGCAAGGTCCTCAAGGTCAAGCATTTTCACATCCGCCCCACCGTGATATTTGAGGGCCCGCATAGTCGCCACCACCACACACGCATCCGGCCTGAGCCCGGATTTTCTGCATTTGATATCAATAAATTTTTCTGCACCCAGGTCCGCACCAAAACCGGCCTCCGTCACGACATAATCTGCAAGCTTGAGTGCTGTCGTCGTTGCAATCACTGAATTACAGCCATGGGCAATATTGGCAAAAGGGCCGCCATGCAGCAATGCCGGCGTATGTTCCAGGGTCTGCACCAGATTGGGCTTGATCGCATCCTTGAGTAAGGCCGTCATGGCGCCATGCGCCCGCAAATCACGAGCAGTGATGGCCTGCCCGGCATAACTGTATCCAATGATGATATTGCCAAGCCGCTCACGCAGATCCTTGAGGGATGAGGCCAAGCAGAACACGGCCATCACCTCAGAGGCAACGACAATATCAAAGCCGTCTTCACGTGGCTGGCCATTGACCTTGCCTCCCAGGCCGATCACTACCTGGCGTAATGCGCGATCATTCATGTCCATCACCCGTTTCCAGCTGACCTGGCGCGGGTCTATCCCCAGAGCATTACCGTGATGGATATGGTTGTCTATCATGGCGGATAGCAGGTTATGCGCAAGCGCAATAGCCGCAAAATCTCCGGTGAAATGCAGATTGATATCTTCCATGGGTACCACTTGCGCATACCCGCCTCCAGCAGCGCCACCCTTCATGCCGAACACCGGCCCCATGGAAGGCTCGCGCAGACAGATCACCGTCGATCTCCCTATGCGGTTAAGGGCATCCCCCAGGCCGACCGTAGTCGTGGTCTTGCCTTCCCCAGGAGGGCTGGGGCTGATTGCCGTGACCAGGATCAGTTTGCCATCAGGCCTGGACTTTAATTCCGGGTTGGCCGCAAGATCTATCTTGGCCTTATAACGACCATAGTGCTCGATGGAGTCTTCCTGCAGCCCAAGTTTGAGGGCAACCTCCCTGATATTCAACAACTCTGCCTGTTGGGCAATCTCTATATCACTGGGCATACCAAATCCTTTTAGCAACCTGAAGGCGACATTGCAGAAATCATGCCGAAAGATAATGGCAGTCTACCTGCCGTCTCCCTGCTTTAACAGCAAGTTTGTCACGCTGACGCACGATTTTCATATCAATCAGGGTAAAATAAAGGTTTACTCATTCACGCTCAGCAGAGAGAGTCAATGCTCAACCAAACCAGTGCCGTACAGAAAGCCAAGACCCTTGCCGAAGCGCTTCCCTACATCAAGCGCTTTTTTGACAAGACCATTGTCATCAAATATGGCGGCAACGCCATGACAGACCCGTATCTCAAGGAATGCTTCGCCAGTGATGTAGTGCTGCTTAAGCTAGTCGGCATGAACCCGGTCGTAGTCCATGGCGGCGGCCCGCAGATCAATGAGTTGCTCGACAAGCTGGGTAAAAAAGGTGAATTTATCCAAGGCATGCGTGTCACCGACGAAGAAACCATGGATATTGTGGAAATGGTGCTGGGCGGCCAGGTCAACAAGGAAATCGTCAATCTGATCAACCGTAACGGCGGCAAGGCCGTTGGCCTGACCGGGCAGGATGGCAACTTCATTCATGCCCGCAAACTATTGATCCAGGACAATGAGAAACCAGACCAGATGATAGATATCGGCCAGGTTGGTGATATCAGCGGCATAGATCCGAGCCTGATTCAGTTCCTGGATAGTGGCGACTTCATTCCTGTCATTGCGCCTATCGGCGTAGGCGAGAATGGCGAAACCTATAATATCAATGCCGATGTGGTGGCGGGCAAGCTCGCAGAAATCCTCGGTGCCGAGAAACTGATCCTGCTGACCAATACGCCTGGAGTGCTGGACAAGGAAGGCAAGCTACTGACCGGCCTCACACCCAAGCAAATCGACGACCTGGTAAAAGACGGCACCTTGTCTGGCGGCATGTTACCAAAAATCAGCTCTGCCCTGGATGCTGCCCGCAGCGGCGTGAAGTCCGTTCATATCATCGATGGCCGGGTGGAGCATGCATTGCTGCTGGAAGTGCTGACCGACGCTGGTGTCGGCACCATGATTACTGCCAAGTAATTACATCCAGACATCTTTCCTATGTCTCGCAAGGTCTGGATTTTCGATCTGGATAATACGTTGCATGATGCAGATGCGGAAATCTTTCCCCATCTGCACATCGCCATGACGCGCTACATCATGAGCGAACTCAGCTTGAAAGAAGAAGCAGCCTGCTTGTTGCGGCAGCATTACTGGCGCCTCTACGGAGCCACCCTCAAAGGCCTGATGCGCCACCACCAGGTACACCCGCACCATTTCCTGCAACAGACACACCCACTGGATGAGCTTCCGCGCATGGTGAGAACTGTCAAGCGATTGCGGCATACGCTGCAACAGCTTTCTGGACGTAAGGTAGTATTCACTAACGCGCCCATGAATTATGCAAAAAGAGTGTTAGAATTACTTGCGATCGACGACTTGTACGATCAGGTTTTCAGTGTGGAATCTTCGGGATTTCACCCCAAACCTGCCATGAGAGGTTTTCAACATTTACTGCAAACCCTCAAGGTCAATGCCAGCAACTGCATTCTGCTGGAAGACAGCCTGCCGGCATTGATGACCGCCAAACGCCTGGGCATGAAGACTATCCATGTCTCATCCAGGCCAAAGCGCCCCAGCTATGTGGATGCCCGTATTTCCAGCGTATTGGAATTGCCATACACTTGGCTTTATAAAACATACAACAATGCGGAATGCGCGCCAGATTGAAAGCTTACTCCTGGCTTTCCGCCTGATCACGAGGTAAAGAAATGGCATTAAAACCCGGTGAACGCAAACAACAAATCCTGGAAACCCTGGCCAAGATGCTGGAGTCACCCAAACGCGAAAAAATCACGACAGCCTCTCTTGCCGCCAGGCTAGAAGTCAGTGAAGCCGCACTGTACCGCCACTTTCCCAGCAAGGCCAGAATGTTCGATGGTCTTATCGAATTCATTGAGCACACACTATTCGGCCTGATCAATAAAATCACATCAGAAGAAGAAGAAGGCCTGCGTCAGGCACGCCGCATCGTGACCATCCTCTTGCTGTTTGCGGAAAAAAACCATGGCATGACCCGTGTACTGACCGGTGATGCGCTCGTGAACGAAGACGCGAACCTGCAGGCCCGCGTCAACCAGTTGTTCGACCGTATCGAATCCACCCTGAAGCAAAGCCTGCGTATTGCCGAAACCCAGACCGGCCGCAAGTTTGATCCAGAATCCCAGGCCAACCTGCTGCTGTGTTTCGTCATCGGCCGCTGGCACCAGTTTGCCAAGAGCGGCTTCAAGCGCAAACCCATGGAATTTGTGCAGCAACAATTGACGCTGCTATACGGTCTGGAAGAATAGAAGCTAGCTGCATCCAGTGGCGTTAAGCCTCTCTTGCAGAGGCTTAACGCGGATGAGAGACATACTGCCGGATCGCTTCCGCCCGCGCAGCAAATACTGCATCCTTGATATTGGCTGGGTTTTCCTGACTTGCCGCAATGGCGCCTGCGTCAACCTGGCTCACCACATTCAACACATCAATCAGGAATTGGAAATGTGGCAATTCCTGCTGCTCAAAAGAGGTCCGCCCGCGCGCATCCGCCTCACACGCGGAAAGGAAATCCCGAAAACGCTGCGGCTGACGCACAGCATCAACATCAAGTAAAAAACGTAATATCGTATCAGGGCGCATTTCACTGACCTGGTGTACTTTGCCATGAAATTTCGCGACGACCTGCGCCAGCTCCCTGCAATCATTCGGCACGCGCAGGCGCGTGGCAAGCTCCTTGAGTAAACCCACACTGCGGTCTTCATGGCCGATATGGCGCGGTAACATCTCTGCAGGAGTGGTGCCTTTCCCCAGATCATGCGTCAACGCTGCAAAGCGGATAGGCAGGGAAAACCCCTGCCCTGCCGCATAATCAATCACCATCATCACATGGATGCCGGTATCAATTTCCGGGTGGTACCTGGCGGCCTGCGGTACTCCAAACAGGCGATCCAGTTCCGGCAATAAGCGTTTGAGCGCGCCACAAGCGCGCAGCACATCAAACATGCGGCTGGGTTTTGTCTCCATCAGGCCTTTTGCCAACTCCTGCCAGACCCGCTCCGGCACCAGCGCATCCACTTCACCATTTTCCACCATCTCCTGCATCAGGCTCATGGTTTCATCCGCCACGGTAAAACCAGTAAAGCGGGCTGCAAATCGTGCTGCACGCAGGATGCGGACCGGGTCTTCACTAAAGGCCGAGCTGACATGGCGCAATACCCTGGTATGAATATCTGCCACACCCCCAAAGGGATCAATCAATTCACCATGTTCATTCTCGGCAATTGCATTGATAGTCAGGTCGCGGCGGGCAAGGTCCTGCTCAAGTGTGACACCTGGGTCCGCATAAACATGAAACCCCTTGTAACCCTTGCTGATCTTGCGCTCGGTACGCGCCAGGGCATATTCTTCATGAGTGACCGGATGCAGGAATACGGGAAAATCCTTGCCTACCGGGCGGTAACCGGCTTGCACCATCTGTTCTGGTGTAGTGCCAACCACGACATAATCTCTATCCTTGACCGGCAGCCCCAGTATCTTGTCACGAACCGCTCCACCGACCTGGTAGACTTGCATGACTCAGCGCTTGCCCATCGCCCGCCCAGCCAGGCTGCGGAAGCGGTCATATGCACTTCGCGGCGTGTCACCACCGATATATTCTGGAGCAATGGCCTCCAGCGCACTGGTTGGCACACCAAATAACTCTTTCACCGGCTGGGCGCAAACGCTGTCCACTTCCATGCTGAATAAGTTGTCGCGCGTCATCAACTTGACCGGCAACTTCTCCATCACATAGGCCTGGTAATAGGAGAGCTTGTCACTCAGGGCAATAATACGGCGCTTTTTCCCCAGCAGGAAGGCAATGAAGCTGATGAGCGCCTGTAGGGTATATACCTGCGGTCCACCCAGTTCCATGCTACGTCCATAGGTGCTGACATTTTCCAATGCAGCAACACATACATGGGCCACATCTTCCACCCAGATCGGCTGGAAACGTGCGTTAGGTTTTGCAACAGCGATTACTGGCAACACTTTGACCACACTGGCAAACAAGCTCAGGAACTGATCTCCGCGCCCAAAAATAACCGAAGGACGCAATATCGTCACATCCAACTCGCTACTACGGTCCAGCACTGCCTGCTCTCCCGCCGCCTTGGAGCGCAGATATGCACTCTTGGCATCGCTGCTCGCCTTGAGTGCGCTCATATGCAACAGCCTCCGCACTCCCTGTTTACAGCAGATATCTGCAATACGGCGCGGCAACTCAACATGCAATGCTTCAAAGCTTGCATGTCTGCTTTCATTCAGGATACCCACCAAATTGACCACGGCATCTTGTCCATGAATCTGGCCTGCCAGCGCGGTATCATTAAACACATCGCACTCCACGACCTGCACATTCGGCAATAAAATCAGGTGCTTGCTACTTTCACGCCTGCGTGTCAGCACTTTGACATCATAGCCCGCTGTGCTGAGTTTTTGCACGATGGCACTACCGACAAAACCGGAGCCACCAATGACACATACTTGTCTGATACGTTGCATGTCTTCCCTCTACTGCATGCCAGATAACTGGCTTAATCTCGTTCTGGATTGACTGGAGCACCTATGCCCGGGACTACCCCTAGGCGTTGCTTCAATGTTTGCGGCTTGGAGCCCAGTTGCTGGGAATAATAAATTGAATTCCCCAGTACCTTCTTCACATAATCACGCGTCTCGCTGAATGGAATCGTCTCGGCATATACGGCACCTTCCAATGGCTTGTCAGAGGCCCAGCGCTTGGGACGCCCTGGCCCGGCATTGTAGGCTGCCGTCGCCATCAGCGGCTGCTCGTTCATCATATCCATGGTATAGCGCAGGTAATGCGTGCCAAATTTGAGATTGGTATCCAGCTGATTGATCATGGCAGGCTTGAAATCCCCCATCCCCATCCGCTTGGCAATCCATTTGGCAGTATCTGGCATGATCTGCATCAATCCCGAAGCCCCTGCCACGGATTTGGCCCAACTGACGAAACGACTCTCCTGCCGGATCAGGCCATATACCCAGGCTTCATCCAATGCATTATCCGCCGCATATCCATGCATCATATCGCGGTACGGAGTGGGATAGCGCAGAGCAAAATCATGCAGAGCCTGGGTACGATCTGCTGTATTAATGGCCACATCATACCAGCCCTCACGGAATGCCACTTCTGCCGCGGCCAGTAGTTGCTTGTCATCAAAATCACGGCTGGCCAGGCGCCATTCTTCGCGCGCCTCCCATTTCATATCCAGCCTGCGCAAAGCCAGGCCCCGCTGTATTCCCGGGTTATTCAAGGCTACGCGTATTTCTTCAGCATCTGGTTTGTAAGCAGCTGGCAGGGCGGTGACGACATCGCCAAGCTCCTCCTCCGCCAATATGCCGTAATAGGTGTTATTTTTGGATAAGGTCACCAGGATTGCATTCGCAGCAGCCACTTGCTGTTGTGCCTTGAATGCCCGGGCTTTCCAGTACTGCCAGACCTGTTCACTCTGCTGGGTTTCAGGCATGGCGGCAATGATGGATTCGAGTGCCTTCCAGTCGCCGATACGCATGGCGGCCCGTGCCTTCCATTCCTGTTGATCCTTATCCAGTGGTGTATTGCCCGCCCGCTGGAAATACGTCAATGCCGCAGGGTCATGCTTGCGCGCCGCATGCAGGGCAAAACGCCCCCATAGATAATTCCGGTCCGCGGCATCAAAGTTGCCATGCAATTTTTCCCATAAATCCAATGCCAGTGCAGGCTGACTTCGACTCAAACGTTCCAGGGCATATAGGTTCAGCTCTTTTCCCAACCTGCTCACAAAACTAATCTGACGCTTTTCCAGCACTTGCTGCGGATTCTGGTAGACGCGGTCAAGCAATTTGAGGTTGGCCTTGTCCACACCCGGCAGGCGTTGCAATACCCCTTTGGACACGGTGATACGTGACCCCTGCAACAATAACCTGACACGAGCCCAGATATCTTCTGCCCGCAGCACCCCACCTTGCTGCAAGCGATCAAAAACTGCTTCACAGTTTGCGGGTAGCTCAGTTCCTGTCATCCACAATGCCTTGCCATCCAGCACTGCGGCTTCCTGTCCTTGTTGAATACCGCCATCTGCGGCATAGCAGCTGACCGCCACATCATCACGCTTGAATTTGGGATATTCCTCGAAGAAGGTTTTCCATTCCTGTCGACGCGCCAAGGCTTTCAGCCATTCACCACGCGCCCTGTCTGCAAAAGGGAAAGCATCATATTGAGCCAGGAAGCCCTGTACAGTCTCTTTATCCGCCTGGTTCAGCACCAGCAACAATCGCCAGTACTCCGTGTATGGCGCCAGAATATAGTGTTGGGATTGCAGACTTTGCGCTGCAGCATCCAGTGCCGCGCTATTACGCTCGTTATAAGCGGCGCGAGCGCTCAGGAACAATTCATCTGCGTTATCTGCATGGGCGGAATGCCCGTATATCATGACCCCAGCCAACAGCCAGCCCACAACAGCCCGACTGAGATGACGATTGCTAATTGCGCCTGGTTTTCCCCGTTTAGCTACCAGATCAGTGTTTTTTTTTGCTGACCACATTTGTTGTACCCGAACCATGATAAAGCTTGATCAAGCATAGCATAGCCATCGCAAGATAGCGGCGGCAATCAAGCAACCTAGAAAAGAATGATACGGCCCATGGCAATGACCAGCGCGATCACGGCCAGAGCAACCACAGTGAACTTGATAAGTTGCCAGGTGAACTTGAGATAGCGCTTATCTCCCGAAACAAGATAAACGCCGAAAGACACGGCTAGTGAAATCAGCCACAGAACCAGAAGAACACGCAATATCACCATGTATGGCAACTACACATACTGTAATGCGGGAGGAAGGCCGATAGGTGTCTGGAACGCTCCAGGCGCCTCTTCGAACTTATCAAAAGTCGCGTACTCCCACGCATCACTGTCAGCCAACAATGTTCGCAGCAACTGGTTATTCATGTAGTGTCCAGCCTTGTAGGCACTGAACGCAGCAATCAGAGGGTGCCCCAGCACATATAAGTCGCCAATGGCATCCAGCATCTTGTGTTTGACGAACTCATCGTCATAGCGCAAACCGTCGCTGTTCAACACACGATATTCATCCAGCACAATGGCATTATCCAGACTACCGCCACGCGCCAGTCCCATGGATCGCAATGCCTCGACCTCATGCATGAAGCCGAAAGTGCGGGCACGGCTGATTTCCTTGATATAGGAGTTATCCGCGAAATCAATACTGATCTGCTGCCCAGTATGCTCAACGGCAGGATGGTCAAAATCAATGGTAAAGTCGAGCCTGAAGCCAAAATAAGGGTCAAATCTCACCCATTTATCGCCTTCGTGGTACTCAACCGTTTTCTTGATGCGAATGAATTTCTTCATCGCAGGTTGTTCGACAACGCCAGCCTGTTGCAGAAGGAAAACAAAAGGTCCGGCGCTACCGTCCATAATAGGTACTTCACCAGCATTGAGCTCGACATGGACGTTATCTATGCCCAGTCCAGCCAGTGCAGACATCAAATGCTCAATTGTGGCAACACGCGCACCATTGCATTCCAGCGCGGAACACAATTTGGTGTCGGTAACAAGATGAGGTTGAACCCGAAACTCCGCAGTATCGGGCAGATCAATCCTGCGGAAAACAATCCCGGTATCCGGCTGCGCTGGGCGCAAGGTCAGGGTAACCTTATCACCCGAATGCAAGCCCACACCAGTAGCGCTAATCGGCTTTTTCAGTGTTCTTTGTTTAAGCACTGTCGTCCCTCTCGCGAGAGTCCTCATCAATATTCATCTACCAAATTATAGCATGTGATACTGCACCTGCCGGAGCAGGCACACGTCTCACGCACTCAGGCCTGGCGAACCCGCAGTCAGTTAGTCTGCCTGTTTACGCAGGAATGCAGGAATATCCAACTCCTCCACGCCCGACATCTTCATGGCTTCGACTTGTGCCCGACGACCATTGGAGCTGAATACCGCAGGACTGTCATCATCCATAAAGATAGGTTGGTTGGTTGTACCATCACGTGTCATCACACGCAACTCAGGCTTTTGCTGACGACGTGCTACCGCACCATTCAGGCCTGTAGCCACCACAGTGACACGCAATTCATCACCAAGTGACTCGTCAAATACATTACCAACAATCACAGTAGCATCTTCTGCAGTGAACTCCTTGACGGTATTCATCACATCGTAATATTCCTTCATCTTGAAAGAAGTGCTGGCAGTAATATTGACCAGTACACCGCGAGCATTCGCCAGATTGACATCTTCCAGCAATGGACTAGCCACGGCCTGTTCCGCAGCAATACGGGCACGACCGCTACCGTTGGCAGTTGCAGATCCCATCATTGCCATTCCCATTTCTGACATGACAGTACGAACGTCAGCAAAGTCAACGTTCACCATGCCTGGGCAATTGATGATTTCCGCAATCCCGGAAACCGCATTATGCAGCACATCATTGGATGCTTTGAATGCTTCCAGGAAAGATACGTCGTCACCCAGCACCTGCATGAGTTTTTCATTGGGGATGACAATTAGAGAGTCAACGTGCTTGGAAAGTTCTTCCAGGCCTTCCTGTGCTACCTTGGTGCGCTTGCCTTCAAATATAAATGGCTTGGTCACCACTGCCACGGTCAGGATACCCATTTCCTTGGCCACTTCAGCAATGATAGGCGCTGCACCAGTACCTGTACCGCCGCCCATGCCGGCTGTGATGAACAGCATATCAGCACCGTCAATCACTTCTGCAATCTGGTCACGATCTTCCAATGCTGCTTCACGCCCGATTTCAGGACGTGCGCCAGCACCCAGCCCTTTAGTAATGTCAGTTCCAATCTGCAATACTGTCTTGGCTTGGCTCTTTTTCAAGGCCTGGATATCCGTATTGGCGCAAATAAACTCTACGCCACCCACTTCTTTGGCAATCATGTGGGCTACAGCATTACCACCACAACCACCAACACCAATCACCTTGATCACGGCCTCTTGAGAGTCCCTATCCATAATCTCAAACATGTCATTCCTCCTTAGTTACGTCTGCCTGAACGCGAAAAAAACAATTAAAACAAATGAGTACTTCTAAAAATTCCCCTGGATCCAGCTCTTCATCCGGCTAAACACCTGACTCAATGAGTTGGACTCCATTTCCCCTTGGAACTGACGTTCCACCTGCTGCTTGCCCATCAATACCAATCCCACCCCAGTGGCATACCGCGGATTACCTACCACTTCGGACAAGCCTCCCACATTGCGCGGCATACCAAGGCGTACCGGCATATGGAAAATTTCTTCACCCAGCTCCACCATCCCTTTCATGAGTGAGGAGCCACCTGTAATAACAATGCCGGAAGCAATCATTTCTTCCATACCGCTACGGCGCAATTCAGCAAGCACAAATTCATACAGCTCAACAATTCTTGGCTCGATGACCTCTGCCAGCGTCTGTACTGAAAGCTGGCGTGGCTCACGTCCATCCACACCCGGCACTTCCACCACCTCGCGCGCATCAGCCAGCTGGCGCAATGCACAACCGTGCTTAATCTTGATCTCTTCAGCAGACTGGGTTGGCGTACGGAACGCCACCGCCACGTCATTGGTCATCTGATCACCTGCAATCGGTATCACAGCCGTGTGCCGAATTGCCCCTTGCTTGAATACTGCGATATCAGTGGTTCCGCCACCGATATCCACCAGGCATACACCCAGCTCTTTCTCATCCTCGGTCAATACGGCCATGCTGGATGCCAACGGTTGCAGACTGAGGTCTATCACTTCCAGACCACAACGCTTGATGCACTTGACAATGTTCTGGGCCGCAGACACGGCGCCAGTAACGATATGCACCTTGACCTCCAGCTTCATGCCGCTCATGCCCAATGGCTCACGTACATCTTCCTGTCCGTCAATAATGAATTCCTGGGTCAGGATATGCAGAATCTGCTGATCTGACGGCAAGGCAATCGCACGCGCCGTTTCCACCACCCGGTCCACATCCATCTTGGTCACTTCGGCATCCTTGATTTTCACCATGCCGTGTGAATTAAGGCTCTTGATATGGCTGCCAGCGATGCCGGTCAACACGGTGCTGATTTTGCAATCTGCCATCAACTCCGCTTCTTCCAACGCGCGCTGGATTGCCTGCACCGTGGAGTCGATATTGACCACCACGCCCTTTTTCAGGCCGCGCGATGCGCTCTGCCCCAGGCCTATGACCTTGAGTGACCCATCCAGCTGCAATTCCGCAACAATGGCTACAATCTTGGATGTCCCAATATCCAGCCCGACAATCAGATTTTTATCTTCCCGGACCCTGCTCATTTATATTTCTCCAAATTTTTCATGTTACTCAGGCTGCTCCTGTCTTGCGTTTGGATGTTGTAACCTCGGGCTTGCGCACGGCAAAGCCATTGGGGTAGCGCAAATCAACGTAAGTAATCGCCACTTTCACTCCACCCAATGTATGACTATATGCATTTGCAAATTTCCGCAGACGCTCTTCTACTTGCTCCCGTCCCAGTTCAATCACCAGACCTTTATCCGTTTTTATCTGCCACGCCCGCCTCGAGGTCAATGCAAGCTGGGTAATGTGTGACCCGGTTCCACCTGCCAGTATCTGGCTATACACACCGTATTGCTTAGCTACTTCCGCCACTGCATCACCCGGCCCGTAAAACACTGGCAAATCACTGTCTGAAGCAGCATGGAACAACTCACCATAAGTATTCACCAATGCAATATTCCCCCAGCGCGCCAACTCATGCTGTTCCTCGATCACCACTTCCAGCCTGTCCGGCCAGCGTTTGCGCACGCTGACTTTACGGGCCCATGGCAACTTCTGGAAGGCATCCCTGGCCTTCAATACATCCACAGTGAAGAAGTTTCCCTGAAGATGCCGCTCCGCAATCAGCTTGATCTGCTCACGGGTCACATGCTCCAGCTGCCCATCCACTCGTACTTCCCTGAGCGGGAAAATCGGCAGATGTACAACTACATACACCAGGCCATACAAAAAAATCACTGCCGCCAGCGCATTGAGAAAATTCGCAATCCAGTTGAGGACGCGCGGCTTATCCCACATGCGCGGACTCCAGCACTTTGAGCACCAACTCATCAAAACTCAGCCCAATCGCCTTGGCTCCCATAGGCACCAGACTGTGATCCGTCATACCGGGAGAAGTATTCACTTCAAGGAAATAATGCTGCCCGGATTCATCCATGAGAAAGTCCACTCGCCCCCAGCCCTGTCCGCCTACAACACGGAAAGCCTGCAGTGCCTCTGCCTGTATCCGCTCTTCCAGCTCCGCGTTCAATCCACACGGGCAGAGATACTGGGTATCATCACGCAGGTACTTGGCCTCATAGTCATAAAACTCGTTTGCAGGCACGATACGGATCACAGGCAAGGCTTCTTCACCTAGAATCCCAACGGTATACTCTCCGCCCCCGATAAACTGCTCTGCAATCACCAATGGATCCGACTGTGCCGCCAACTCATAGGCCGCCTTCAGGCCACCAGCCTCCTTCACCTTACTGATACCGATGCTGGAACCTTCATTGGCGGGCTTCACGAACAGCGGCAACCCTAATTGCTGCTCTATTGCAGAAAAATCACTATCCGCTGTCACCAGCGCAAAATCCGGCGTTGCCACGCCGGCGGCACGCCATAACAATTTGGTGCGCCATTTATCCATACCCACACTGGAAGCCATGACGCCACTGCCGGTATAAGGAATTCCCATCAATTCAAGTGCCCCTTGAATCGTACCGTCCTCACCATGGCGCCCGTGCAAAGCGATAAATACACGGTCAAAACCTGCCAGTTCATCCAGCGCGCGTTCTGCGGTATCAAATGCATGCGCATCCACACCACTTTTTTGCAAGGCAGCCAGGACTGCGGCGCCACTGTTGAGCGACACTTTGCGCTCACCAGAGGTACCGCCTAATAACACTGCCACCTTGCCAAACCTGCTACTCATGCATACTCTCCAATAATCCTTACTTCCTGCTGCAACTCCACTTTTTGCTCACGCTTGACCGTCTGGCGTACATAGGCAATCAGCTGCTCGATATCGGCAGCAGTAGCATCGCCTGTATTGACGATGAAGTTGGCATGCTTCTCCGACACTTGGGCACCGCCCATGCGATATCCCTTGAGCCCGCTGGCTTCGATCAGCCTTGCTGCATGGTCACCTGCAGGATTACGGAATACCGATCCGGCATTCGGCAGGTTCAACGGCTGCGTCTCCAGGCGCCTGGCCAGCAATTGCTTGATTTTTGCTTCGGCACTACCGGCATCGCCATGCTCCAACCGGAACCAGGCGGCAATAAACCATTCATCCGCGACTGGCATTTCCACATGACGATAGGCAGTCGCAAAGGCCTGGCAATTGCGCTCATGCACCTTGCCCTGGCGGTCTATCGTCAACACCCGATCCACGATTTCCCAGGTTTCACCGCCATGGCAGCCAGCATTCATGGCAAGTGCACCACCCACGGTTCCAGGAATGCCGGCCATGAACTCTGCGCCATGCTGATGTTGCCGTGCCGCAAATTTTGCCAACTTGGCACATGTCACACCTGCTTCGGCATAGATAAACCCATGTTCTGCAGCTAATGTGGTCAATGCGCCATGCATCAGGACCACAGTGCCTCTGACACCACCATCGCGCACCAGCAGGTTGGAGCCCAGTCCAATGAAATGCAGCGCTTCGTCCTGTGGCAAACCGGCAAGAAAATGCTGCAGGTCCTCAAGACCAGCTGGAATATAAAGCTGATCTGCAGCTCCGCCGACACGCCAGCTCGTATAGCGAGCCAATGGCTCATGCTTCAACACGCTGCCTGTCATAAGCGCGGCCATCACTGCGCCATCTCCCTGGTATTGGCAGCCACCTGTCCGATGGAGCCTGCTCCCATCACGATCACGACATCATCCGCCTGGGCCATATCAATAATGCTCTGCGGCAATTCCTGTGGCGTTTCCACAAATAAGGGTTCCACTTTGCCGGCCACCCGGATCGCACGTACCAGCGAACGGCCATCGGCAGCCACGATAGGCGCTTCGCCAGCCGAATACACTTCTGTCAACAACACAACATCTGCACTGGACAACACTTTGACGAAATCCTCAAAGCAATCCCGGGTTCGGGTATACCTATGCGGCTGGAAAGCCAATACCAATCGACGTGCAGGGAAAGCATCGCGTGCTGCTGCGATGACGGCATTCATTTCGACCGGATGATGTCCGTAATCATCGATCAGGGTGAAATGGCCACCACCCTTGGCAGGCACTTCGCCATAACGTTCAAAACGGCGCCCTACGCCTTTGAACTCCGCAAGTGCCTTGATGATGGCTTCGTCCGGCACATTCAATTCGCTGGCCACTGCAATGGCTGCCAATGCATTGAGCACATAATGCTTGCCAGGCAGGTTCAGGGTGACATCAAATGTTGTCGTTACCCCATTGATCCGGCTGACGGTGAAATGCATGCGCCCAGCCTCTGCGCGCACATTACTAGCGCGGATGCGGGCTTCTTCCGAAAAACCATATGGCATGACTGGCTTTGAAACCTGAGGCAGAATGGCGCGCACATTCGGGTCATCGATGCAGACCACAGCCATGCCATAAAACGGCAGGCGCTGCAGGAATTCGACAAATGCACCTTTCAGCCTTTCAAAATCATGCCCATAGGTATCCATATGATCAGCATCAATGTTGGTGATCACGGCGAGGATAGGCGTGAGATGCAAGAAGGAGGCATCCGATTCATCTGCCTCGGCCACGATATATTCACCCGTACCCAGGCGTGCATTACTACCTGAAGCTTCCAACCGCCCACCGATCACAAACGTAGGATCCATGCCGGCTTCAGCCAGGATGCTTGCAATCAGGCTCGTCGTGGTGGTCTTGCCATGAGTACCAGCCACGGCAATACCCTGGCGGAAGCGCATCAGTTCTGCCAGCATCAAGGCACGCGGCACGATAGGAATACTCCGCTCACGCGCGGCCATGACTTCCGGATTATCATCCTTGACCGCGCTGGAAATCACCACGACATCTGCTGGCCCAAGATTTTCTGCAGCATGGCCTTGATACAGCCTGGCACCAAACCCAGCCAGACGACGTGTGGTTGCATTGTCAGCAAGATCGGAGCCACTGACGCTAAACCCGAGGTTCAGCAATACCTCGGCAATACCACTCATACCAGAACCGCCGATGCCGACAAAATGTACGTGTTTTACTTTATGCTTCATGAGTAACTACCTCCCCGCGCCGGCAGGGCAATACTTTCCAGTTCGTTCGCAATAATCTCTGTTGCCCTGGGCCGCCCCAACTCCCGCGCCGCATGCGCCATGGCGAGCAGGCGGTTACGTGTCAGCTCTTGCAACAAGCTGGCCAACACTTGCGGTGTCATTTCCTGTTGTGGCAAATGAATTGCCGCATTGTGTTCAGCCATCCAGCGCGCATTGTCACGTTGGTGTGATGTAGTCGACACCACCAGCGGAACCAGGATACTAGCCACGCCCGCTGCTGCCAGCTCACTCACCGTGATCGCCCCGGCACGGCACACCAGGACATCCGCCCGCGCATAGGCATCTGCCATGTCATCAATAAAAGGCACAACATCTGCCTGCACGCCGGCATCCACATACGCCTGCCGTAATGCTTCAATATGCTGCGCCCCGGACTGGTGGGTGACGACAGGTCTATCTTCGGCTGGCAACAGGGCCAACGCCTTAGGCAGCATGGCGTTCAACACCTGCGCTCCCAGACTCCCGCCAACCACAAGCAAATGCAATGTCCCTGTACGTCCGGCGAAGCGTTGCTCAGGGGCCGCAACCCTGACAATCTCCTCTCGCACAGGGTTGCCTGTGACGCGTGCCTTGAATGCCAGTTTCCCCAACGCATCCATACCACCTTCAAAACCGAACAATATCCGCTTGGCATGTTGAACCAAGGCCTGGTTGGACATCAGCAAGGCCGCATCCGCATTGACCAGTGCCAGAGGCAATCCGCGCACCCGGGCTGCCCATCCGCCCGGCACAGTGACATAGCCACCCATACCCAATACGATTTGTGGCTTCAGCCTGCCCATTAGGCGCCAGGCACTGAAAGTAGCCGTCACCAGGCGGAACACTCCAGCGACTGAATGCTTCCAGCCCTTGCCACGCAATCCGGAAAATTGGAGCTGGGTCATCTGGAAGCCATGAGGTGGCACCAGGCGATTTTCCATCCCATGTGCTGTACCCAGCCAGTGAACATCCCAACCACGCGCCCGCATGGTTTCAGCAATCGCCAGCCCGGGCATGACATGCCCGCCTGTGCCAGCTGCCATGATAAGTAAGGTCTTACTCATGCTGGCAGCCCTTTTTGAAGCCGGCGATTTTCCCAATCGATCCTGAGCAGGATCGCCAAGGCAACGCAGTTAGCCAGAATGCCGCTGCCACCAAATGACAACAATGGCAGTGTTAGCCCCTTGGTAGGCAGGACGCCCATGTTCACACCGATATTGATCATGCTCTGCACGCCAATCCAGACACCTATTCCTTGTGCCAGCAAGGCAGAGAAATAACGTTCGCTACTCATGGCTTCCTTGCCAATACGGAAAGCCCGGATCACCAGCCAGGCAAACAGGCCGATCACGACCATGACCCCTATGAATCCCAGCTCTTCAGCAATCACAGCCATCAGGAAATCGGTATGTGCTTCAGGCAGGTAAAGCAGTTTTTCCACACTGGCTCCCAAGCCGACGCCCAGCCACTCCCCTCGGCCAAACGCGATCAGGGCGTGAGACAGCTGGTAGCCTTTACCGTATGGGTCGGCCCATGGATCCATGAAGCCGATCACGCGTTGCAAGCGATAAGGCGAACTCCAGATCAGGCCAATGACCGCTACCGGCAATAAAGCCACCAGGCCACCAAAAATGCGTCCATTGATCCCACCCAGCCAGAGGATTGCCATGGAAATAGCCACAATCACACTGAATGCGCCAAAGTCTGGCTCACGCAGCAACAGCCAGCCAACCAGCACCATGACCAGTACCATGGGTAGAAAACCACGCTTGATGCTATCCATCACCTCTGCCTTGCGAATGGTGTAGTCCGCCACATAAATGGCCGCAAACAGCTTCATGAACTCAGAAGGCTGGAGATTGATCACAAATAATGACAACCAGCGCTGGCTGCCATTCACGTTGCGCCCGACACCGGGAATCAGCACCAACACCAGCATGAACAAGCCCAGCATGAATAAATGAGGCGCTATTTTCTGCCAGAGATGTGTTGGCACCTGGAATGCCACAAAGCCAGCCGTCAAACTGATCACAAGGAATATGGCGTGACGGATCAGGAAATATGTTGGCTGGTGCCCTGTCATCTTGTCTGCCTCTGCCAATGCGATAGAGGCGGAATACACCATGACCAGGCCAATACCCAGCAAGATCAATGTCACCCAGACCAATGCCTGGTCATAAGTGGATGTCGATATCAAACGTTCACGGCCACTCAACCTGTACATCATATTCATGGCTGCACCTCCGCCTGCAATTGCTGTACGGACTGTACGAATACCTCTGCACGGTGCACGTAATGACGGAACATATCCAGACTGGCACATGCGGGAGAAAGCAATACTGCATCCCCAGCCTCAGCCAGCTCAAATGCCATGCCAACTGCACTTTCCAGGTTTTGGGCATGCTCCAGCCTCACATCGGTATTCTTGAGCGCCTCAGCGATCAGGGCTGCATCCCGCCCAATCAACACCACCGCGCGCGCATGCTCGGCCACTGGTGCCTGCAAAGGCGTGAAATCCTGCCCCTTGCCATCACCACCGGCAATCAGCACCACCCGGCGCGACAACCCTGTCAGGGCAGCACACGTAGCACCGACATTAGTGCCTTTGGAATCATCATAGAATGGCACTCCAGCCACTTCAGCCACCCATTGCACACGATGCGGCAAGCCCTTGAAATCCCGTAAAGCCTGCAGCGCCACATTTTCATCAATCTTGAGGGCACTACACAATGCCAACGCAGCCAACGCATTGGCTGCATTATGCAACCCAGCAATACGTAGTTCAGCCACAGGCATCAGCCTGCGTTTTCCTTTTGTCAGCCAGTACTCACCAACTTCATGTGCCAGACCGAAATCCTGTTCAGCATCGGGCATTCCCAGGCCGAAATTTATATGTTCGACACCAGGAATTGCCATACTCCGGCTCCAGGTATCGTCGACATTGATAACCTGTAACTTGGCATGAGAGAAAATACGCGCCTTGGCATCAGCGTATGCCTGCATACCGGTATAACGATCCATATGATCTTCACTGATATTCAACACCGTGGCAGCATCTGCCACCAGGCTATGCGTGGTTTCCAGCTGAAAACTGGACAACTCAAGCACATAGACATCTACGGCACTATCCAGAGCATCCAGCACTGGCAAGCCGATATTGCCTGCGACCACAGTCCTGAGTCCGGCAGCCTTGCAGATCTCCCCAACCAGGGTAGTGACAGTGCTTTTGCCATTGGCGCCAGTAATGGCAATGACCTTGGCCGTCTCCGGTCGTGCCTGTGCAAACAACTCGACATCACCCACCACTGGGATACCGCGCTGTATTGCCGCCTGTATTTCAGGTTCGGCAAGCGGTACGCCCGGACTGATCACAACCAATTCAATGTTCTGGAATATTGCTGCATCCAGAGGCCCCAGATGCACACGCACCTCTGGCAACTCCTGTTGCATGATCTCCAGCCCTGCTGGGGATTTGCGTGTATCTGCGGCAGACAAGTGTGCACCCTGGCGCTTGAGCCAGCGCAATGCCGAAAGACCGGTATCACCCAGCCCCAGCACCAGCACTTGTTTGTCTTTTAATTGCAGCATCTTTTTACCCGGTATTACTTATCTCAGTTTCAAAGTGGACAGGCCGACCAGCACCAGCATCATGGTGATGATCCAGAACCTCACCACCACTTGTGTTTCTTTCCATCCCTTGAGCTCGTAATGGTGGTGCAAGGGCGCCATGCGGAAAATCCGTTTGCCGGTCAGCTTGAATGACGCAACCTGCAACATCACCGAAATTGTCTCCATGACGAACACACCACCCATGATAAACAGCACAATTTCCTGCCGCACGATCACGGCAACCGTTCCCAAGGCGGCGCCAAGGGCCAGTGCCCCGACATCACCCATGAATACTTCTGCCGGATACGCATTGAACCAGAGGAAACCCAGCCCGGCTCCGCCAATCGCCGCACAAAACACAGCCAGCTCCCCGGCGCCAGGCACATAGGGCACCCCGAGATATTTGGAAAAGTACAAATGGCCTGCCACATAGGCGAATACAGCCAGGGCACTCGCCACCATGACAGTAGGCATGATGGCCAGGCCATCCAGGCCATCTGTCAGGTTGACTGCATTACTGGTACCGACAATCACGAAATAGGTCAGCACAACAAAACTGACCACGCCCAATGGCAGCATCAGGTGCTTGAAGAAAGGCACGATCAATTGGGTCTCAGCAGGTGTAGTAGCCGTCTGGAACAGGTATATGGCGACACCGGCGCCGATCAGTGATTGCCAGAAATACTTGGCCCGTGCTGACAAACCCTTGGGATTGCGGTACACCACTTTGCGCCAGTCATCTATCAGGCCGATCACGCCGAATCCAAGGGTGGTGATCAATACCACCCAGATAAATCGATTGGAGAGATCAGCCCAGAGCAATGTCGATACGGCAATCGCAATCAGGATCAACGCCCCGCCCATGGTCGGTGTACCGGCCTTGACCAAGTGGGTCTGCGGACCATCGTCACGCACAGCCTGCCCTACTTTGCATTCAGTCAGCTTGCGGATCAACGCCGGGCCAACCAGAAATGAAATGGCCAGCGCCGTCAGCGTGGCCATGACAGCACGCAGCGTAATATAGTTGAACACATTGAAACCGCGGATATCCTGGGCCAGCCAGCCAGCAAGTTCAAGCAACATATGATTTCTCCTTGTTATTATCTTGCAGCTGCTCCACGACACGCTCCATACGCATGAAACGCGACCCTTTGACCAGCACACTGGTATTCGCGTCCAATACTGGCAGCAATGCTATGACCAAATCCTCCACACTCTCATAATGGCTGGCGCCATCGCCATAGGCCCGAACAGTCTCAGGAGTCAGGGTACCCAGCGTATACAACCCGTCCAATCCAGCCGCTTTGGCATATACGCCAAGCTCAGCATGCAGGGCTGATTCATCTGCACCAAGCTCACCCATGTCACCCATGACCAATAAGCGCTTGCCAGACTGGCTAGCCAGTACATCAATCGCTGCCCGCATGGAAGCCGGATTGGCGTTGTAGGTATCGTCAATCACCAATGCCCCTTGTTTTCCGTACCGGCGCTGCAATCGGCCCTTCACTCCACCGAAACTGGCAAGTCCCGTGACAACAGCATCCAGCGACACCTGCATGGATAGAGCAACAGCACACGCTGCCAAAGCGTTCCTGACATTATGTAAACCAGCCACATGCAATCGTAGTGACCGCTCACCCTCTGGCGTATGCAATTGCAAGTCACTTCCCTCAGGATGCAGGACATATTGCGCTGTCACCT
Source organism: Methylobacillus rhizosphaerae (assembly GCF_900187985.1). Lineage (GTDB taxonomy): Bacteria > Pseudomonadota > Gammaproteobacteria > Burkholderiales > Methylophilaceae > Methylobacillus > Methylobacillus rhizosphaerae. The sequence goes on along the minus strand of NZ_FZOA01000001.1, from coordinate 292,147 downwards.
CAGCTTCGGCATTGAGGCCAAAACGCACAATACGGTGCTGCTGCGCCAGGGATTGCCACAAGCCGGAAAATGCATCATCTGCATTGATGACAGCAGTTCCCCCTGCGGCCAGGCCTTCAAATATCTCGCCTTTCGCCTTGGCCACCCCTTCAACAGATCCCAGGCCACCCAAGTGCGCGGATGTCGCATTGTTGACCAACGCTACATCCGGGTGGCCGATATGAGTGAGATAACGGATTTCGCCAGCATGGTTCATCCCCATTTCCACCACGGCATAGCGATGCTGCGCACGCAAGCGCAACAATGTCAGCGGCAGGCCAAGGTCATTGTTGAGATTACCTTGTGTCGCGAGCACAGCACTCTCCGAACCTGCGGCGACTCGCAGAATGGAGGCCAGCATTTCCTTGACGCTGGTCTTGCCATTGCTGCCGGTAACAGCGGCCACAGGAATATTGAATTTTTCACGCCAGTGAGCGGCCAGTTTGCCCAATGCAAGACGGGTATCCTCGACCAACACCGCAGGCCCCACCCCAATGGCATCAGATATCAGCACAGCTGCTGCGCCCTGGCGCAATACGCCCCTGGCATAATCATGTCCGTCAAAATGCTCGCCCTTGATCGCGACAAACAATTGGCCAGCCTCCAGCCTACGGCTGTCGGTCCCGACAGATTGCACCAGCACGTCCTCCCCGATCAGGGTGCCGCCGGAAGCCTGGGCAATTTCTGACATGGTCATCATGCCGCAGCTCCCAATACCCTGGCTGCCACGGCAGCATCATTAAACGGATGCCGAACCCCAGCAATTTCCTGATAATCCTCATGCCCCTTACCGGCAATCAACACCACATCCCCGGCATCTGCCGACATAACTGCCTGAAGAATGGCATTCTCGCGATCAAGCTCCACCTGCGCTGGTCGGTGCAAGCCTGCAACCACATTGGCAACGATGGTTGCCGGATCCTCATCGCGTGGGTTATCAGAAGTCACAATCACTTTATCTGCCAGTCTCGATGCCACTTCTGCCATAAGTGGGCGCTTACCTTTATCCCGATTTCCGCCACATCCAAATACGCAGACCAAACGGCCTTTAACCTGCTCTCGCAAACTCAACAAGGCTTTTTCCAGAGCATCAGGTGTATGAGCGTAATCGACGACTACCAGAGGTTGATGGCCACCACCCAGCTGCTGCATGCGCCCGGGCGCTGGCGTCATATCCGCCAATACACGCACGGCATCTTCCAGCGCCACGCCAGAGACAAGCAAGGTTGCCAACACAGCCAGCAGATTGCTGGCATTGAACCTGCCAACCAGCTTGGCATGCACAGTCGCTGCACCTTGTGGCGTCCGCACCTGCATGCTCATTCCGTCATCATCAAAACATACATCATGGCCGTGCACATCACCGCCATTCAGCCCATAACTGAGAACCGGACGACCTTCAGCCTTGAGCTCATTCAGCACTTCCCGGCCAAACACATCATCATGATTGAGAATGGCAAATTCCAGGCTGGAAAAATTGAACAACTGACGCTTGGCAGCAGCATAGCTGGCCATATCGCCGTGGTAATCAAGATGATCACGCGAAAGATTGGTCAACAAGGCAACCTTGAAAGCAATGCCGCTGACACGCCCCTGGTCCAAGCCATGCGATGAAACTTCCATTGCCACTACTTCAGCGCCACTGTCCACATATTCAGACAATATGCGCTGCAACTGCACAGGATCTGGCGTCGTGTTAACAGCAGCAGATAATGCGCCGGGAAATCCATTACCCAGGGTTCCAATCATGACGGCCTTGCGCTGCAAGGCATTGAATGATTGCGCCAGCCAATGGCTGCATGAGGTTTTGCCATTGGTACCTGTCACGCCGATCGCCCAGAGTCGACGTGAAGGATGGCCATAAAACTCCCCAGCCAACACACTGGCCTGCTGACGCAATGCTGCAACAGGCTGATTTTCAATATTCCAGGCAGGGTTCCATTCAAACCCCTCTTGCTCCCACAGCACGCCAGAAGCCCCATCTGCAATTGCCTGGCCGATGAACTGGCGGCCATCCACCCGCTCTCCGGGATAGGCCAGGAACAAACTTCCTGCAACAACCTGACGGCTGTCAGTGGTCATGTGTGTGAACTTGCTGAAATCAAGGCTAGCCTGGCTCATACCATCTCCTTGACTTCAGGCAGATCATCCGCCGGAATCACGATATTATTGTTTGGCGCATCCTGCGGCACTGCCAACATGCGCAACGCACCCGCCATGACTTTGCTGAACACAGGTGCGGCCACGGTGCCACCGTAATATTTACCACCACTGGGGTCATCAATCATCACGGCAATGATCAAGCGCGGATTAGAGGCGGGTGCGAACCCCACAAATGACGATACATAATGATTGGCCTGGTAGCCGCCGACGCCCGGCTTATGCGCAGTGCCTGTCTTGCCTCCCACACGATATCCCAGCACCTGTGCCCGCAATGCCGTTCCACCAGGCTGAACTACTGTTTCCATCATGGCTTTGAGGCTATTGGCTGTGGCAGGGGTATATACTTTATGACCGACCGGGGATTCCTTGAGCTTCAGCAAGGAGACGGGCAACAACACACCATCATTGGTAAATACTGTATAAGCACGTGCCAGTTGTAGCAGGGTCATACTCAACCCATGGCCATAAGACATGGTAGCCTGCTCAATCGGGCGCCATGTCTTGTAATTACGTAACCTCCCTGATGCCTCCCCGGGGAATCCTACCCGGGTAGGTGTGCCAAAGCCCAGCTGGTTGAATACACCCCAAAGATATTGCGGCTCCAGGCTCAATGCCATTTTGGCCGAACCGATATTGGAGGACTTTTGTATGACCTGCGCCACTGTCAGCAAACCTTGAGCGTGCGCATCACGAATTGTCGCCCGCCCGATACGCATGGAGCCGGGTGCTGTATCGATCACGGTATCGGCCCTGTAGCGCCCACTGTCCATAGCAGCCGCTGCTGTAAATGGCTTCATGGTGGAACCAGGCTCAAACGTATCCACAATGGCACGGTTACGCGAGCGTCCACCGGTCAGATTCACTGGGTTATTCGGGTTGTAGCTTGGCAAATTGGCCATGGCCAGAACTTCACCCGTTTTCGCATCCAACACAACGGCAGAACCAGCCTTGGCTTTATGCTCTTCCACTGCAGCGGCCAGTTCACGATATGCCAGATACTGGATTCTTCTGTCGATGGAAAGCGTGAGATCACGGCCATCCTGAGGCACTTTGACAGCTTCGAGATCCTCGACAATTCTGCCCTGCCTATCCTTGATTACACGTCGACTGCCAGCCTTCCCGGACAACCAAGCCTGGGAATGCAGCTCAAATCCTTCCTGCCCATTGTCATCAATTCCAGTAAACCCGACCAAGTGAGCCGTTACATCCCCAGCCGGATAGTAGCGTCGATACTCGCGCTGCATGAATACCCCCGGAATGCCGATACTCATCACCTTAGCCGCTGTTTCTGGCGACAAACGACGCTTGAGGTAAACAAACTCACGCTGTGTATTATCAAACTTAGATTTGATTACATTAGGTTTGACCTTGAGGATGGAAGCAAGCTTCGCCAACTGCTCAGGCAGCACTTTGACATCTGGCGGACTTGCCCAGATAGACTCTACTGGCGTGCTGATGGCAAGTGGCTCACCATGCCGGTCAGTAATTTTGCCTCTATGGGCAGGTAATACCAGCACTCGACTATAGCGTGCATCGCCTTTCTGCTGCAGAAAGGACTTATGGACACTTTGCAGGTAGACGCTGCGTCCCAGCAGGATACCAAATCCCAGCAACACGCATCCCAACAGAAAACGTCGACGCCAGACAGGCAGCCGGACTATCGCACGCGGTTTTGAGCCATGGTGCATGCGCATGGAATGCATCATGGTGCAACCACCTGTATCCGTTTGGCGTCAGGCACCTGCATATTAAGACGCTTCTCTGCAATCCGCTCGATACGGGAATGCATCGCCCAGGTACTCTGTTCCAGCTGCAATTGCCCCCACTCAATCTCATACTGTTTAGCATTGTCTTCTTGCTGCTGCAGCTCTATATAAAGCTTGCGCGCCTTATGCTGGGACGTAATCACTCCCAGTGCGGTCACTATCAAGACAAAAAACAGGATCAAGTTCAGCTTGGTCATCATTGTATTGCCGTCCGCTCTGCCACTCGCAATACCGCACTGCGCGAACGCGGGTTACGCTTGATCTCAGCCTCTCCAGGACGAATTGCCTTACCCACCATTTTCAATCTGGGTTGAGGCAAGTCCTTTGCCAGCACCGGGAAATTTGCAGGCAAATCATCCCTATCCTGCTCGGCACGGATGAATCGCTTCACAATACGATCCTCGAGCGAATGAAAACTGATCACTGCAAGCCTTCCTTGCGGAGCAAGCACTGACATACATTGCGGCAATATCAGCGATAATTCCTCAAGCTCCTGATTGAGGAAAATCCGTAAAGCCTGAAAGGTGCGCGTCGCCGGATCTTGGCCAGGCTCGACTTTGGGGACCGCCCCTGCCACGATCTTGGCAAGTTGTCCGGTAGTGGAGATGACCACCCCTCCTGCGCGCTGCGCAATAATCGCCCTTGCAATCTGCTTAGCAAACCGTTCTTCACCATATTCCTTTATCACCCCCATCAGTTCCTGCTCTGTTGTTGATGCAATGAACTCGGCCGCAGTCTGTCCACGACTCTGATCCATGCGCATATCGAGCGGACCATCAAACCTGAAACTAAATCCACGCTCACCTTCATCAATCTGCGGAGATGAAATCCCCAGATCAAGCAATACCCCATCCACTTTTTGAATGTGCATATCTGCCAGTACATCTGCCATCGCAGCAAAATGACTGTGAACAATTGTGAACCTGGCATCCCTGATACTATCAGCGGCCCTAATGGCCGCCATATCTCGATCCAGTGCAATCAAACGTCCATCAGCCCCCAAGTGCTCAAGTACCCTGCGGCTATGGCCTCCACGCCCAAAAGTACCATCCACATAGGTTCCATGCGGCTTGATCGCCAATCCATCCACTGCCTCGTCCAACAAAACCGTGACATGAGGAGAAGTTTGCACAGCAGACTCACGACTGACACTCACAGCGAGAACCCTCCGAGCTCGACGGGCAACTCCATCGCCCCATCCATCATGACCTGTTGCAATTGCTGCTGCCATGCCTCTGCACTCCAGAGCTCGAAGTGACTACCCTGCCCGACCAGCATGACCTGCTTTTCCAGCCCCGCAAACTCGCGCAATACAGGCGAAACCAGCAAGCGGCCAGCGCCATCCAGATCAACATCTTCCGCAAAACCCACCAACAACCGCTGTAACGCACTGGATTGCCGATCAAAACTAGACAAGGCCATGATCTTGGCCTGAATTGGCTCCCAGGCGGGCTGGGGATACAGAAGCAAGCAGCGGTGAAGATGCGCCGTCAGAACCAGATGTCCCTCACTTTGAGCGTGCAGGGCGACACGGTGCTTAGCTGGCACAGCCAGCCTGCCTTTGGCATCCATATTCAAAGATGTCGCACCGCGAAACATGAGGGTCCTTTTCATCATCCCGACACCACCTCGCAAAGGCATCGGCAATTCCATTGAAAGAAAATGCAGCTCTAAGGAAACGCCAGCTGATCTGGAGATGAGCAATCAACTTTCAGCTGGCAATACCCACAAAACCCCACTTTTCTCCACTAGCACCCACTATAGATAAAAAAAAACCGCTATGCAAGGGCTTTTTTAAGGATTTTCCTTTACAGGACAATGACTTAGCTTATTTTGCTTGAGAAAAATTTTCCCTTAATAAATAAGGAGATAGAAAATGAACTGAAAGTTATGCGTGAGAAAAGGCCGAGAGGTGACTGAATCTTGGTATATGGATTATTGCAGTGGAAGGAAACTATAGATATTCAATTTTTAAGTAGAGAAAAGAAGTTGGCCGATAAGCCGGGTTTTGTACCTACAATGCAGGCGGCAGCCATTCATCTAGATCCTGGGTTGCCCCAGGATTCAAGCAACCTACCCGGTAGCAGCGCGAGCCACGCCATTGCTACCCTATTTGGTCTTGCTCCGGATGGAGGTTACCGCGTTTCACATCCACCTTACGGTTTACTCGTCTCTGTGGCCCTATTCCTCGCCTCACGGCGTACGGCCGTTAGCCGTCATCCCGCTCTATGGAGCCCGGACTTTCCTCCCCTTGCTTGCGCAAGCGGCGGCTGCCTGGCCAACTTCTGCGGCAAGTTTACCATAGACAACCTCCTCACCGCAGGGCTGATGATCCAATCATCAGCAAGATCAATACAGGAAACCCGCTGGAGTTATTTCAAACGCCAGCTAATAACGCCCCCTGCCCGCAATGGGATCAGCTCATCCCCAGCAAAAGGCAAACTTTCCGGTACATTCCACTCCACCTTTTCCAGGGTGATCTGGTCAGCATTTCGCGGCAGGCCATAAAAATCCGCCCCATAAAAACTGGAGAAGCCTTCCAGCTTATCCAGCGCCCCGACAGCATCAAATGCTTCTGCATACAGCTCAATTCCCGCATGTGCGGTGTACATGCCGGCACAGCCGCACGCTGCTTCCTTAGCTGATTTCGGATGTGGCGCGCTGTCAGTCCCAAGAAAGAACTTCGGGCTGCCAGATATTGCAGCCGCTACCAATGACTCCCTGTGCTCTTCACGCTTGAGAACAGGGAGGCAGTAATGATGGGGGCGCATGCCACCCGCAAACATGGCATTGCGATTCATCAACAAATGATGCGCCGTAATAGTGGCAGCCACACGCCCGGGCGCCTGCGTCACAAAGTCGGCAGCGTCCTTGGTCGTGATATGCTCAAACACTACTCTCAACCCTTGGAAGCGCTCCAGCAATGGCACCATATTGCGATCAATGAACACTTTTTCGCGATCAAACACATCAATATCCGCATCAGTCACCTCAGCATGCACCAACAAAGGTATGCCATGTTTTTCCATTGCTTCCAGCGCCTTGACACAGTGCCCCAGATTGGTCACCCCGGAATCCGAATTGGTGGTTGCTCCTGCAGGATAGAGTTTGACGCCATGCACAATCCCACTTTCCTTGGCGCGGACAATATCCTCGGCGCTAGTCCGGTCTGTCAGATAGAGCGTCATCAACGGATCAAAGCTGCCCCCCGCGGGCAACACCCGGACAATACGCTCGCGGTATGCTGCCGCCAGCTCAACATTAGTGACAGGAGGACGAAGGTTAGGCATGACAATGGCCCGCCCGAACCGCTGTACCGTATCAGGCAGCACAGCAGACAAGGCCGCACCATCCCGTAAATGCAAATGCCAGTCATCCGGGCGTGTGATCGTGATTACTTTACTCATGAAATTCTCTGATTTAATTGTATTAATGCAATTCTGACTGCTTGATTCTCAAGGCCAGTTCATACAGCATATTCTTCTTACTGCCTGTAATTTCAGTGGCAAGCTTGACTGCTTGCTTCAATGGCAGCTCAGCAAGCAGCAATCTCAACACCTTTTCAGATTCAGCATCAAGCAAGCCATCGTCTTGAGCCACCGCCGGCTCAAGCAACAGGACAAACTCACCCCGCTGCCGATTGGCATCGGCGGCAAGCCAATCTCCGGCATCCGCCAGCGGCAAGCTGTGTATGGTTTCGAAGGTCTTGGTCAGCTCGCGTGCAATTGTCAGCATGCGCTCTCCGCCAAACACAGTCGCCATATCAGCAATACTGGCCACCACGCGGTGCGGAGCTTCGTAGAATACAACGGTCACACGTGCCTCTTCCAGCCCCTGCAATACAGCTCGCCGCTGACCGCCGCTGGCTGGCAGAAAACCATGAAAATGAAATCCGGGTCGCACAATACCTGCCGCCGACAATGCAGCAATCACCGCAGACGCCCCCGGAACAGGCACCACCTTGATTCCGACTTCATGCGCCATAGAAACCAGCACGGCACCCGGATCACTGATCCCCGGCGTTCCTGCATCGCTGACCAATGCCACGGATTCTCCGGCCTGAAGCCGCTGAATCAGCTGCTCACCTGCCTTGCGTTCATTGTGTTCGTGCACGGCCAGCAGCTTTTTCTGGATGGCAAAATGCGATAGCAAACCTGATGTATGCCGGGTATCCTCTGCTGCCACCACATCCACAGCCTTGAGTACATCCAGTGCCCGCAGGGTAATATCCTGCAGGTTCCCAATCGGTGTCGCAACCACATATAATGTTCCACTATGACTCAACGACTGCTAACCCTTCTTTGTTTATCATGGCTGTTGCTCGTGCTCACAACCCACGCCACAGCGGCCCCGGCTGACACGCATACCGCGCCAGAGGCCCAATTCCGTTCGGGCGTTACCTGTCTGCAAAACCAGGATGCCGCATGCGCCAGGCTGGCACTGAACAAGATTCCCAGCCAATCAGCCTACGCCAAGGTACTCGCCGGTGCAATTGCAGTCAGCGAACAGGATTTTGATACTGCCTTCAGTCTGCTGCTGCCTCTGCACTCCAGCACAACGCTTCATGATGAAGCAGCTGCAATTTTACACTCAAGCCTGGCTATCGCCTACGACAACCAGGCAGATACATTGCGCGCGCTTGAACAACGCACTGCCGCAGAGCGCTTCCTGCAGTCCGACGAACAACTGCACCAACACCATACCGCCATCTGGCACCAGCTATCGACTCTGCCCCGTGATGAGCTGGTCACCATCCGTGGCGAAAGCCCGGATACCGTAGTACAAGGCTGGATTGACCTGGCACTTGCCGCGAAGGAACAAGAAGGCGATGCCTTGAAAAACTGGCCGAACTTCTACCCAGGCCATCCGGCTGCCGATGGATTCAGCCAGGAGCTGCTCACGCAACGTCCAACCTCCCCCTCGGGGCACAACACGACAGCCACTACCCAGACTGGCACAATTGCTATCCTGCTGCCATTTTCCGTAGACATGTACTACCCAGTTTCAGATGCCATTATGCAAGGTTTTTCTGCAGCCCAGGCACAAGCTGGCGATCATCGTGAACTCAGGATATATGCCAGCACAGACGACCCTGCAAGCATCAATGACCTTTACCAGCAGATACAGGCCGATAACGTAGACATGATGCTAGGCCCTTTGACACGCGATGAAATCTCACACCTGAGCCAGCAATCCCCGCCTTCCTTCCCTGTTCTGGCACTCAACCAGGCAGACGACACAGCGGATCAACAACAGAATATTTACCTGTACGGTCAGTCCCTGGAAACAGAGATTGCACAAATCATCAGCACCGCTCAGCGGCTAGGGATGCAATCAGCAACCATCGTTGCCGGTAACAGCCCATTATCCGAACGCATGGCACAATTATTCAACGTCATGTGGCAGGATGCAGGTGGACACACCATTACACCCCCAACACCGACTGAAGATGAAAACGCAGACAGCGAAACCAGCGATGCACAGCCTCAGGCAAACCCGAATCCTGCCGACATGATCTTTCTGGCAGCCAACAGCGAAGAAGCCAGCAGAATTCGTCCTCACCTGGATACTGCGACCCCCACATTTTCCATATCCCATATTTACTCTGGCATGGCGCAAGACCCTGACAACTCAGCACTCAATGCCATACGTTTTCTGGATATGCCTTGGCTGCTACAACCGGATGCCAAGCAATTCTCCATGTTCAAGGAGGCAGCTTCCGGCTTGCCCCCGGGTGAAATGCAGCGATGGTTTGCGTTGGGAGCGGATGCTTACCGCATTCTGGACCACCTCAACCGGAATCCTGAGCAAGCACTCACTTTCCAGGGTCTGACCGGAAAAATCGAGATCAGCACCGATGGTAGAATTCATCGCACGCTTGCCACAGGGCGATTCAGCACAGAAGGTGTCATACTGGAAACCATGCCTTGAAACAGATTGGGGACAACGCAGAAATAATTGCCGGCCGCTATCTGGAGTCCCATGGTTTAAGGCTGATCAATCGCAATTATCGCTGCCGCTTCGGCGAAATAGACCTGATCATGCAACAAGGAGATATCATTGTCTTCATCGAGGTCCGCATGCGAAGCCATCTGCAGTTTGGCGGTGCTGCGGCAAGCATTACCCCGAGCAAACAACAGAAACTCATCCGTACTGCCGAACATTTTCTGCAACAACATGGCAATACAGCATGCCGTTTTGATGCCATACTGATGAACAAGCTGGATACTGATCAGATAGAGTGGATCACCAACGCATTCAGCGCATGACAGTAATGCATCACAATTATTCAAACCCGATATGACCGACCTCAATACCCGTATTACCGCTCATTTTGAAGAGAGTGGACGCCTCAAGCTGGCACTGGCAGAGCTACTAGCATCCCCCATCGCCAGCTCTGCAGAAATCATTGTACAAGCCCTGCTCAACGAAAAAAAAATCCTCACATGTGGCAATGGCGGCTCCGCTTCCAGCGCCCAATATTTTGCCTCCCGCATGCTGAATCGCTATGATCTCGAACGGCCAGGTTTGGCTGCCATCGCATTGCCAGCAGACATATCCACCCTGACATCCATTGCCAATGACAGCCACTTTGAACAAGTATTCGCTCGTCAGATCACGGCACTGGGTCATCATGGCGATATCTTGCTGGCCCTGAGTACCAGCGGCAACTCCAGCAATATCCTGCAAGCCATCTCAGCTGCCAAGGATAGCGGCATGCAAGTCATTGCACTCAGTGGTGGCGATGGTGGAGATCTGATGGAACTTCTGACGGATGATGATATCCATATCGGAGTGCCGCATGAGCATCCTGCCAGGATTCAGGAAGTATATATTTTGACTTTGCATTGCCTTTGCGATGCAATTGATTGTCTTTTACTAGGAGTAAATTAAGATGCGTGCAATCAGCCCCCTTTTACTAGCCTTGGTATTGTCCAGCCAGCTTGCGGCCTGCATCCCTGCCGTGATCGGAGGCGCCGCTGCAGGTGGCGCCATGGCAGCAGACCGTCGGACTTCCGGCATTTATATTGAAGATGAGAACATCGAGCTCAAGGCTTCAAACCGGATTTCCCAGGAACTCGGTGAAAAGAACCATATCAACGTCACCAGCTTCAACCGCAGCGTATTGCTGACAGGCGAGGCCGCTGATGCCGCCAGCAAAGAAGCCGCTGAGAAAGCCGTACGCGGTGTTGATAATGTCGTCAACATCACAAACGAAATCGTGATTGACACCAAGAGCACATTCAGCGAGCGCAACAACGACGCTTACATCACGTCCAAGGTCAAAGCACGGATGCTGAAGGAAAACCGCTTCCCAGCCAATTATGTCAAGGTCGTCACTGAAGCTACCACTGTGTTCCTGATGGGTATTGTGTCGCAGCAGGAAGCAGCAGATGCTGTCGACATTGCACGCAGCACCAGCGGTGTCGGCAAGGTAGTCAAGGTCTTCGAATACACTGACTAAACAACCCGCACTCAATCCACTCCAGCAGTGGATTGAGTGCTAAAATTATTAACAGCATGACATTTAATGGCTATCGGCATGAGCACTGCAGAAAAATCCGGAATCAATGAAATCATCATCCAAGGCCTGACACGCGCAGGCAAACCATTCCGCCCAAGTGACTGGGTAGACAGGATGTGCAGTACCTATGCAAGTTTTGGCGCAGACCGCAAGTTGCGTTATTCGCCCTACCTCAAGCCACGCGTGATAGAAGGCGTACGTTGCCTGGCTGTGGATCTCAAGCTCCAGGACACAAATCCGGAGGGATTCAAGCAGCTTATGCACTTCGTGGAAGAAAACCAATTAAACGTTCTTGATGCAGCTGGCAACAGTATCGCTGCTCCAAACTGATCAGGAATACACTTCACTTGCGGGATTTTTTTCGCTAGGATAGCGAAATTGTCTGGTTCTTTTACCTCCAATCACTATCCAGAGATAAACAACCCGGCGTAACCATATCATTATCCAGAGGTTCACATGAGCGATCATATTATTCACATCAGCGACGACGCATTCGATCATGAAGTATTACAGTCCCAGGTACCGGTTCTGCTGGACTACTGGGCACCGTGGTGCGGTCCATGCAAAATGATCGCTCCCATTCTTGATGAAGTCGCACAGGAATATGCTGGTCGTCTGAAAATTGCAAAAATCAATATTGATGACCATCCCGTCACTCCGCAGAAATACGGTGTTCGCGGCATTCCAACCCTAATGCTGTTCAAGAACGGCAATGTTGAAGCACAAAAGGTCGGCGCACTTTCCAAATCGCAGTTGACCGCATTTATTGACAGCAATATCTAATCACGCTACTCTGACGCCAGGTTTCAGTAAATCCAAGTATCAATCGCCTGGAAACCTGGCGCAAATTCTTCAAACAATCCCCGTCTTTCGCAATACTTCTGATTCCCGTAGAGTCTTTTCACCATGCATTTATCTGACCTGAAACACTTACCTGTTACCGAACTTGTCGAAATGGCGATTGCCAATGAGATTGAAGGCGCAAGCCGTATACGCAAACAGGATCTGATCTTTGCCATACTGAAAAACAAGGCGAAGAAAGGGGACAGCATTTTTGGTGACGGCACACTGGAAGTATTGCAAGATGGCTTTGGTTTTCTGCGCTCGCCCGACACTTCATACCTGGCAGGCCCTGATGACATATACGTCTCCCCGTCACAAATCCGACGCTTCAATCTCCATACCGGCGACACTATTCAAGGAGAAATCCGCACGCCCAAGGATGGAGAGCGCTACTTTGCCTTAGTCAAAGTCGACAGTGTCAATGGTGAGGCTCCGGAAAACAGCAAACACAAGATTCTGTTTGAAAACCTGACTCCGCTATTCCCGACCAAACCCCTGGTATTGGAGCGCGATATCCGCGGAGAAGAAAATATTACCGGCCGCGTCATCGACATGATTGCCCCCATCGGCAAAGGTCAACGGGCACTGCTGGTTGCACCGCCAAAATCCGGCAAGACAGTGATGATGCAGCATATTGCCCATGCCATTACCGCTAATCACCCGGATGTCATCCTGATCGTCCTGATGATTGACGAACGGCCGGAAGAAGTCACAGAAATGACCCGCTCGGTCAAAGGCGAAGTTGTCGCATCCACATTTGATGAACCAGCCACCCGCCACGTCCAGGTAGCTGAAATGGTATTGGAAAAAGCCAAGCGCCTGGTTGAACATAAAAAAGACGTGGTCATCCTGCTGGACTCCATCACCCGCCTGGCTCGCGCCTACAATACTGTTGTGCCAGCCTCTGGCAAAGTGCTCACGGGCGGTGTGGATGCCAACGCCCTGCAGCGCCCTAAACGCTTCTTTGGAGCTGCCCGTAATATTGAAGAAGGCGGTTCACTCACCATTATCGGCACAGCCCTCGTTGATACCGGCTCACGCATGGATGATGTGATCTATGAAGAATTCAAGGGTACAGGCAATTCCGAGCTACACCTTGACCGTCGCATGGCTGAAAAACGCATCTATCCTGCAATCAACGTAAATAAATCCGGTACTCGCCGGGAAGAACTACTGATTGAAAAAGATGTACTGCAGAAAATCTGGGTGCTACGCAAATTGCTCTACCCCATGGATGACCTGGAAGCCATGGAATTCCTGCTGGATAAGCTCAAGGCCACCAAGAACAATGCGGATTTCTTTGACTCCATGCGCAGAGGTTGATCGCGCTTTGTCTTGCAATTTCTTGGCAAGCTTAATATAATTTTCGTTTTTCCTGCTCCGGCAGGATTTATTGATCAGCCGCACAAACCGGCACCACAAAGGTAAACATTATGAAACCCGGCATTCACCCAGAATATCGCGAAGTTGTATTTCATGACATCGGCGCTGACTTCAGCTTCCTGACACGCTCCACCATTACTGCCAAAGAAACAGTAAAGTGGACCGATGGCAAAGAATATCCATTGGTCAAGATTGAAGTATCTTCACAATCTCACCCTTTCTACACTGGTAAGCAGAAGATTCTTGATACTGCTGGTCGTGTTGAGAAATTCCGCCAGAAATACGGCATGTAATCCTGGTCTACAGGATTTGCAAAAAGGCAGCTTGGGCTGCCTTTTTTATTTCCCATCCATCCTGCCCGATGATTAAAATAGGCAGAGATTCTCAGCAGGCACTCAAAGGATATCAATGGCATTCGAGATCGAACATGACTGGCAGGCGCACCTGGCGACACCGCGCGCACGCGTGGGCGAGCGCGCCAAGACACACCTGCTGATCCTGCTTTGCATCACGTGGATTTTCATGGGCTTGATCGGGCATGAACCATGGAAGCCCGATGAGGCGCAAACCATCAGCATCATCAAGGACATGACATATGGCAACGGGCTGCTGGCACCCATTGCTGCCGGGCAGCAACAGATAGAATACCCTCCCCTCTATTACTGGAGTGCGGCTGGTAGCGCCAAACTGTTATCAGCAGTATTGCCGCTGCATGATGCAGCGCGGCTGATCAATAGTATCTGGATGACTATTACACTGCTCATGGTAGGGATGCTGGGCCGCGAATTGTGGGGGGTCGGTACCGGACGCCAGATCACTTTCATCTTCATTGCATCAATTGGCCTCATTGCCTCGGCGCACATGCTGATGCCGCAAGTCGCATCACTGGCAGGCCTTTCCATGTCGCTCTACGCACTGGCGCTTGCCAAGCGGCGCCCTTTGCGTGCGGCAGCCCTGCTGGGCTCCGGCATAGGTATCAGTTTTCTCGCTACAGGGCCGGCCAGCGCACTCGTCGTATTATTGACGATGCTGATTCTCCCTATCTTCTTCCAACCATGGCGCAGCAAAAGCTTTGCCATTGTGTGCGGGCTCAGCCTACTGGTAGCCAGTCCGTGGCTCGTCATCTGGCCCAGCCTGCTCTTTCAGATCAATCCTGCACAATTCACTGCATGGATACACAATATCCTGCCTGACCCATCCAGCATCAATTACCTTTATATGCTGAAAACCTTGTTCTGGTTCACCTGGCCAGCATTGCCCATTGCGGCGTGGGGAGTATGGCGTTATCGCAATGTGTTCCTGAACAAACCCAAGATGCAGTTGCTACTGGTCTTTTTCATCGTCAACTTCATTGTGATTGGCGTGGCATTTGAACGCCGGGAAATTCACCTCTTGCCACTATTGCTCCCATTGGCCGCACTGGCCGGTGGCAGTGTAGAAACCTTGAAGCGTGGTGCTGCAAGTGCGCTGGATTGGTTTGGCATGCTGATGTTTGGCATCATGGGCGCCCTGATCTGGCTTGGCTGGTTTGCCATGCTGACAGGCAAGCCTGCCAAAATTGCCGAACGTATGCAATTCCTCGCCGCCACCAACGAGGCCCACCTCAACATTTTCGCCCTGGCTGCAGCCCTCACAGTCACCATTATCTGGTTGTTCGTGATTGCCAACAGCAAGCGCTCCAATCGCGGAGCCCTGACAAACTGGGCAGTGGGCATGACAATGGCATGGGGACTGCTGATGACACTCTGGCTGCCATGGATAGACAACGCCCGTAGTTACAAGCATGTCATGCTTGAGCTCCAAGCTGCACTGCCGGCACAACACACCTGTATCAGCAGTTACGGCATGGGGCCAGCACAAATTGCGTTGATGGATTACTACACTGGATTCACAGTCCAGCCACAGCCTTTACTGCATACCGAACCGGCCTGCGACTTACTCCTGGTTCAGGAGTACAGCAGCCACCCACACCGGACACCAGGCAGTCACTGGCAATTACTATGGGAAGGAAGTCGCGCGCTGGACAGGCGGGAAAGCTTCCGCTTGTTCATACCTGGCGAAACGACTGATCAGGTCGAGGAAGATGAGGAGACCATCCCGCGTTAAAGCGGCTGTAACAGCAGGGCCAGTGATGCTGCATCATCAGCAATACTCTGGCTGGCCTTGCTTTCCATCGCGCGGTATCGCTGCAACACATCCTGTCCAAAGGGAGTGACTTTGGCACCTCCGCCATGGCTACCACCCGTCGCTGTTTCCACCAGCGGCTCGCGGAAACTCTTGTTCATGGCATCCACTAGGTCCCAGGCACGTTTATAGGACATCTTCATGGTGCGGGCACCTGCGGAAATTGAGCCACTCTGTGCAATGGCCTCCAGCAAATCAGCCTTGCCAGGCCCAATAGCCACCAAGTGGCGGTGTGGCAAACGTATCTTGATACTGAGCGCACTCATGTGGAATTTTTACCCCTCAATACTGTCATACTGTACGTAGTCAGCAATATTGTTTGTATTCGGCTAAAGACTTACAATTGGCACATATTATCGCATCCATCCACGGACCCAAACAGCAACTTCAATGTCCTCTAGCATCCACACTCCCCAACTGATCGATCAATTTGGTCGACGTGTGGATTATGTACGCCTATCCATCACTGATCGTTGCGATTTCCGCTGTGTCTACTGCATGGGCGAGGACATGACATTCCTGTCACGCGACGAAGTGCTGTCGCTCGAAGAATGTGCACGCCTGGTCCGGGTATTTGTCAATCTGGGCGTCAGTAAAGTGCGCATTACGGGCGGAGAGCCCCTGGTACGTAAAAATGCACTATCCCTGTTTGAGGATATCGGCCGGCTTCCAGGCCTGCAGGAGCTGACCATGACAACCAACGGTTCACAACTTGAACATCATGCCCAGGCCTTGAGAAAAGCAGGGCTTGACCGTATCAATGTCAGTGTGGACAGCCTGAATCCTGAACGTTTCCGCCAAATCACCCGTGTCGGCGACCTGAATAAAGTACTGCGCGGCATTGAGGCTGCAAAGCAAGCCGGTTTCACCAATATCAAGCTCAACACTGTACTGATGCACGGCTTCAATGACGATGAGGCAGTACCACTGGTGGCATTCGCCATTGACCGGGGCCTGGATATTGCCTTTATTGAGGAAATGCCATTGGGAGAAGTCGACCACCAGCGCAGTGCAACCTATATCAGCAATCAGGCCACACTAAAGCAATTACAAGCACGTTTCCCGTTGGTCAGCAGCACAGAAACCACAGGTGGCCCAGCTCGCTATTGGCGAGTCGCTCACACCAATACCCGCATTGGATTCATCTCCCCGCACAGCCACAACTTCTGCGAAAGCTGCAACCGGGTGCGGGTAACCTGCAAAGGCGAACTCTATTTATGCCTGGGACAGGAAAACAAGGTAGACCTCATGCCATTGCTACGTGAATTCCCGCATGACGACACCCCTGTAAAAGAGGCTATTTTTTCTGCCATGCATATCAAGCCCAAAGGCCATGATTTCGACCTGCGACGCGCAGCTCCCGCAGTCGTGCGTTTCATGTCACATACCGGCGGCTAGATGCCAAGACAGTCCTGCACTGTAGTTCAGTATAAAAATACCGTAAAATTTTGTATTTGGAATCAATCGGGTTCTCATGCGTTCAGCATGCGGGCCCAAGTCGGATAATTACATATGAGTATCACAGGTATCGTGCTTGCCGGAGGCCAGGGCAAGCGTATGGGCGGCATTAACAAGGGGCTTGTTGAATTCAACGGCCAGCCCATGGTAGCCCATGTGTTGCAGCGCCTGGCTCCTCAAGTGGATGAGCTGCTGGTGAATGCCAATCATGAAACCGAGCGTTATGCACAGTTCGGCCATCCTATCGTCCAGGATCAGATCAGCGGCTTTGCCGGCCCATTGGCAGGATTACATGCCGGCATGCAACAGGCACGGCACCCTTACATCCTGACAGCCCCCTGCGACTCTCCCTTGTTGCCGCCCACTCTGGTCAAGCGGCTGCTGAATGCGCTGATAGAGCGCGACGCAGACATTGCCATCGCCAAAACCGGCACCCAGGCTCATCCAGTATTCTGCCTGTGCCGCCGCTCACTTCTTCCCAGCCTGGAGCAGTTCCTGCAACAGGGCAACCGGAAGATGGCAGACTGGGTTTCCCAGCTGGACACTGCAGAAGTCTCCTTTACCGACCAGGCACAGGCGTTTGCCAATATCAACACCCACGAAGAGTTGCACAAACTGGAACACACTGCTTGAACCAGCCTCCATTCCCGCGCCCTGTTCTCGGTTTCTGCGCCTACGGCAGCGGATCAGGGAAAACCACGTTACTGACCAGCCTGATCCCGGTGCTGATGAAGCGCGGTTTGCGTATTTCCGTCATCAAACATGCCCATCACAAATTCGATGTGGACAAACCAGGCAAGGATAGTTTCCGCTTGCGTGAAGCTGGCGCAATCCAGACCCTGGTCGCATCAGATCTGCGCTGGGCGCTGATGACAGAACGGCAACGCATGCCGCAAGAGCAGGCAAACTCCGTCAGCCTGGACGAACTATTGCCGCACCTTGATCCTGATGCCATCGATATCGTCCTGGTAGAAGGCTTCAAACAGGCCAATATCAGTAAGATCGAGATACACCGCCCCAGCCTGAACTACCCCCTGCTGGCCCCGACTGACCACAATATTATTGCCGTTGCCACTGACGCAGCGCTCCCGCAGCTTACAATACCTGCTCTGGATCTGAATGATGCTGAATCAATTGCCGACTTCATCGTGGAGTGGATGAAAGCAACCTCTCACTATGACAAAACCTTCGCTTAATCAGCTACTCAGCTGCCAGGATGACTACGATCCTGACTCCATGCCCGTCGCACAGGCCAGGCAGTTTATCCGCACTTTTCTGGATCCGGTCACCGCCACGGAAACGTTACCGCTCAAGGCGGCGCTGGGTCGTGTCCTGGCCAGCAATGTCATTTCCCCGCTCAATGTTCCCAGCCACGACAATTCTGCAATGGATGGCTTTGCCTTCCACAGTCAAGATAGCGGCCTGGAGTCCTTCCGCATAGCCGGAACTGCATTTGCAGGTAGGCCATACACCACCACACTGCAACGTGGTGAATGCATCCGCATCATGACAGGCGCCATCATCCCTTCTGGTGCAGATACTGTCATCATGCAGGAACGTACTGAAGTCACAGGCGACTTTATGCGCATGACGGAGATTCCCAAACCACATGCCAATGTGCGCTATGCTGGTGAAGACCTAAAAAAAGGGCAGGCAGTGCTGGAAGCCGGACGCCAATTACGTGCCGCAGACCTTGGGCTGATCGCATCACTAGGCATAGGAGAAGTCACTGTCTATCGCAAGCTCCGGGTGGCCTTTTTTTCCACCGGGGATGAACTGGTCAGCATTGGCCAGACACTGGGTGCAGGACAGATTTACGACAGCAATCGCTATACATTGCACGGCATGCTGGCAAAGCTGGGAGTGGAAATTCTGGACTTAGGCGTAGTGCATGATGATCCGCTCGCACTCGAGCAAACCCTCATCCAGGCCACCCAGCAGGCAGATGTCGTCTTGACCAGCGGTGGCGTCTCCGTGGGTGAGGCAGATTTCATGAAACAATTGCTGGAAAAGCTGGGACAAGTCGTATTCTGGAAAATTGCCATGAAACCCGGCCGCCCCCTCGCTTACGGTAAAGTAGGCACAGCCCATTATTTCGGTCTGCCTGGCAACCCGGTATCTGTCATGGTCACCTTTTATCAGTTTGTCCGTGAAGCCATACTCTACCTGGCCGGCCAGAACCCGGTACCGGACCTGCCCCTGCTCCAGGCAAGCTGTACGGAGCCTATTCGTAAACTGGCAGGCAGGACTGAGTTCCAGCGTGGCATCCTGTTTGCAGACCGGGATGGAACATGGAAAGTACGGCCCACCGGCAATCAGGGATCAGGCATCCTGCGTTCCATGTCGGAAGCCAACTGCTTCATTGTACTGGGCGATGCTATCGGCAACCTGCCGGCAGGCTCCGAAGTCCAGGTACAAGTGATGGAGGGCATCCTGTAACTTCTACGCGGGATATCCTTACATGCCAAATTCATGATTATCTTGATGGTCAATTCCGTTGACTTGACCTAAGCTCGGCACATTCAATTATTAAAAGCATTATTGGGGAGTACACATGCGCCATTCCAGATTTCATCTCAAACTCATTCCATTGGCTGTATTGGGTATTTGGGGTAATAACGCGCTGGCAGAAGAAGTCAGTGCCACGAGCGAAAACCAAGCGGGCGCCCAAGTTGTCTCCCCCATCGTGGTAACGGCAACCCGTGCAGCACAAACAAGCTTCGACCTGCCTGTTGCCATTGATGTCGTCAGCAAGGAAAACATCCAAGATGGCCAAGCACAGATGACGTTGTCGGAAAGCCTGATCCGCGTCCCAGGCATCACCGCGCAGAACCGCACACAAATGTCACAGGACCCCCAGATCTCCACGCGCGGCTTTGGCGCACGTTCCTCATTCGGTGTACGCGGCGTTCGCCTGTATGTTGATGGTATTCCCTTGACTTACCCTGATGGCAGCGGTCAACCTGGCAATGTAGACCTTGGTACGCTCCAAGGCATTGAAGTCATGCGTGGGCCGTTCTCAGCCCTGTACGGCAACTCTTCCGGCGGCGTTATTCAATTACTGACTGAAAATGCACCGCAAGGTCATGAACTCTCTGCCGGTGTGCTGTTTGGCAGTTATGGCACCCGCCGTGAGAATGTCCGTGCAGCAGGCACTGCGGATGGCCTTGAATACATGATCAACTACAGCAACTACTCTTCAGATGGTTATCGCGACCACAGCAGCAACAAGAAAGAACAAGGTACAGCCAAGTTCCGCTTCAACCTGAATGAAGATACCAAACTCACCACCCTTATCAACTGGTTTGACCAGGAAGCCAATGACCCATTGGGCCTGACTCGTGCTGAAGTGCGCGCAGACCGCAAACAGGCTACCGCCAGCGCCTATAGAGCCGACACCAGGGTATCTCGCAGCCAGACGCAGGTTGGCTTCAACCTTGAGCACAAGGTCAATGAAAACAACACGATCAACCTGATTTCCTATGTAGGCAACCGCAAGAATGAACAATACTTATCCATCAGCCCGGTGAATGGCAATGGCCGTGCCAGCCTGATCGACCGTGAATTCTGGGGTACGGATCTGCGCTGGACACATACTGGAGAATTGTTAAGCCGCCCGTACTCACTGAGCGCAGGGCTGACTTACGGCAAAATGAATGATGGCCGCACAGATATCGCCGCAGTCAATGGCGTAAAAACCGGCGCACTTAACCGTGATGAGGAAAACATTGCCACCAACTCTGACCAGTATATCCAAGCACAGTGGGCATTGCTGGATAACCTGGATCTGCATGTGGGCGCACGCCGCACCAAGGTAACACTGGAAGTAGATGACAACTTCACCAGCGGTGCCAATTCCAATGGCGACAACAGTGGCCGTGTCACTTATGAGAAGACCACCCCTGTTATTGGTGCAGTATGGAAAGCAACACCCACCCTGAATTTCTATGCCAACTACGGTAAAGGTTTTGAGACACCCACCTTTATTGAGGCTGCCTATGCCTCCACGGCAGCCAACAGCACTCCCAATCTGTCATTGAAACCCAGTGAGAGCCGTAACTTCGAAATCGGCACCAAAGCCATTCTTGGGGACAATACTTCAGCCAACCTGACTCTGTTCAAATCCCTGACCGATGATGAGATTGTCGTCAGCGATACATTGAGCGGACGCTCTTCCTATACCAATGCGGGAAAAACAAAACGCCATGGTGCAGAACTTTCCATTGAGTCCAGGTTTGCCAACAATATTTCATTGTTCGGCTCCTATACTCTGCTGAATGCAAAGTTTGATTCCGACTATACCAATGCACTGGGTAATACCATCAAGTCCGGCGACTACATCCCCGGTACTTACAAAACCCAGATTTATGGCGAAATTGCCTGGAAACACCAGGCCAGTGGTTTCAGCACAGCATTTGAGGCACGTCATAACAGCAAAGTGTATGTCAACGACACCAATAGCGAGACAGCAGGTTCGTACACTATTTTCAATATTCGTGCCGGCCTGCAACAAAAATTGCAAAACTGGCGCTTCAGCGAGTTTGTACGCGTCGAGAACATCTTTGACAAAGACTATATCGGCTCCGTCCGTGTCAACGATGGTAATAGTCGCTTCTACGAACCTGCCGCAGGCCGCAACTGGCTACTTGGCCTGAACGCGACCTATATGTTCCAGTAACCTCGTCGCATCATCAACTTCAAATCCCTGGGGGATGCTGTGTAGCGAATACTACACAGCATCCCCTTTGTTTTATTGTATGCTAGGAGAAAAATAATAATTATCGGGCTATGGAGGAGAACACACATGCGGATGCATCATTACATCGTTATATCAGGCATGCTGGCTATGCTGACACTTGGCAGTAGTCACCCGGCCTATGCCGAAGCCTCAGCCACGCTCTGGCCTGCGCTCAAGGAAGGCTTTTTCCCAAAGCGCCAGATTGAAGAGGCCGATTTCATCAAGCTATCAGGCCCCAGGCGCGCTGAAAGCGGTGCCCAAGTGCCTATTACGTTGACAATTGACAGGCCGCAATCTGCGCCGGATGCCATCAAGTCCGTCTACATCATCGTCGATGCCAACCCCATTCCACTGGCCGCCACTTATCACCTGTCAGAATTGCTCGGCACGCTGGAGCTTTCCACGCGCATCCGGCTGGAAACTGATTCTTACATCCATGCCATTGGTGAAACTGCCGATGGCAGACTTTACATGACAGCCATCACCATTCGCGCCTCTGGTGGCTGTGGCGGCACGCTAGGAGAAGATGAAACAATCCTGTTGGCCGATGCCGGCAAGATCAAGCTCAATGTGGAAACGCCAGTGTCATTCAATCATCCCACTGTGACGACTTTCAACATCAAACATCCCATGTTCACCGGCCTGCAGCGTGATCTGGTCTCACAAGGCTTTCGACCAGCGTTCTACATCAATCAGGCCCGTTTCACCTATAATGGCAGACCTGTGCTGATAGCAGATTTTGGCGTCGGCACCAGCGAAGACCCTTACCTGCGTTTCAACTTTATCCCTCCAGAAGCTGGCGTCCTGGAAGTTCATGCAACAGATACGGAAGAAGGCCAGTTCTCGCACTCGCTGTCCGTGCAGTAAACACCCTCAACAAAAAGCCCAGCAGAATCTGCTGGGCTTTTTTATCTGTCACTGATGTGCACTCACCATTTTCATTGGTTAATCAAATAACGACATCCGCTTCATGATGTTATCCCGGTCCATAAACTGGTGCTTCAAGGCAGCCGCAATATGCAGCCCAACCAAAGTTGCCAGTACAATTGCCGAGAACTCATGGGCCACCACGAAAAAATCGCGTAACCCCGGATTATCCAGGCCAGGCAATACCGGTATAGAAAACCAGTGCAATCCGTATTTGCTATAAAGCGTCGTCAACAAACCCGTGACAGGCATGACAAGCATCATCAAGTACAACAGGTGATGCGTACCATGTGCCAGCACTTTCTCCCAGCGCTTCAGGGAGTCAGAAAGTTCCGGGGCCTTATGCAACAAGCGCCAGTACAAACGCACAGCAATCAGAAACAGGATCGTCAAGCCAATGGACTTGTGCAGGTTGAAATAGAAGGTACGCAGTGACACCGCCTCGGTCAATTGCAGGGTATACAACCCCAGGTCGAACAAATCAACGCTTGCCAACTTGTCCCCGCCTTTGGGCAGTTCATTCATATACCAGCCCAGTGCAAGCAGAAAAAGAATGCCAAGCGCAATCAACCAATGCAGTATGACAGCTACTTTGGTGTATCTAACAGTGTGATTCATGATCATCCCAGCTCAGGCAGCGCTGGCTATCCCACCTGCGCAGGATAGCCGGTCCACTCATTCAATTGCATTTAGTGGACAAACACACCCCATGGTGTATCACCGACAGGGATTTCCTTCAACGCCTTATCATGCTCGGTATCGATCACCGTCACAGAGTTGGATTTACCATTGGCGACGTAGAGCTTCTTGCCATCTGGAGTAACAGACATATTCCAGGGACGCTTGCCTACAGGAATAGTCGTCGTCACTTTGTTGGTCGCGGTATCAATCACGGACAAGCTGCCGTCACCACCGTTAGAGATATACACTTTTTTTCCGTCAGGCAGCACTTGTACTCCGTTGGAACGCTGTCCTACCGGGATGGTCGCAATGACTTCATGCTTACTGGTGTCAAAAACCGACACGGTACCAGCAGCTTCATTGGCGACATAGGCACGTGAACTGTCAGGCAGGAAGCCGATACCACGTGGACGCTCACCCACTTCCACCAGCTTGATGGAGGCGCGCTTGGCTACATCGACGACATCCACATATTTCGCTTCTTCCGCGCTGACATACATCCACTTGCCATCAGGGCTGAATTCCGCATGTTCCGGATTTTTGCCTTGTACGTTCACAATGTAGCTGACTTTATGTGTCTGGGTATCAATAACGGCCACCGTGTTATCTTCCTCGTTCGCTGCGGAAATCCATCTGCCATCATGGGAAATACCCACCCCTTCTGGAGACTCTTCCAGCTTGATCTTGTCAGTCACGGTTTTCTTGGCAAGATCAATCACCAGCAGAGAATTCTGCTTCTGGTCGCTGACAAAAATATATTTTCCATCCTTGGTAATGGCAGCGCCACGTGGCTTCTTACCAGCATCAAACGTATTCACGACCGTATCGGTCTGTGTGTCTATGACGGAAATCGTCCCTGACTTCTCATTCGTGGAATAAGCAAAAGGGGCTGCGAACAAAGCGCCGGAAAACATCATTGCCGCTGAAGCCGCAATGAGCTTTAACTCAAATTTGCATTGCATATACATTCTCCAATAGTGTTTCGAATTTTTATCTTGTAACTACATTGTTTCAGACGCCACAATACTTCTCAAGTTCAATCTTGTATTTACAGAGTTGTATATAGGCATTTAACATGCAGCTTCCACGATGAAATTAACTGATCATGACCAGCCTATCCATCAAATGCGCCTTCTATCTGTCTTGCCTGCTCCTGCTACTGCCCGTAACGGGCATGACCCAGCCACTGACAATGCAGGAAGTCGCCAATGGCGTATATATGCATCAAGGTGCGCATGAGGACCTTGATGACGGTTATCAAGGGGATATCAGCAATATTGGCTTTATTATCGGCAGCAAGGGAGTGGCTGTTATTGATACCGGCGGCAGCAAAGCCACAGGGCAGGCGCTGTTAGCCTCCCTTCGCACACTGACTGCACTGCCTGTGCTTTATGTCATCAACACCCATATCCACCCTGACCATATTTTCGGTAATGCCGCATTCGCACAGGAACATCCTGTTTTTATCGGGCATGCGAAACTTGCAAGCTCCATGACATTGCGTAAAGATGCCTACCTGAAACAGGGACATGATTTACTGGGTGATAAGTTTTCCGGCAGTGAAGTCATCCAGCCATCCGTGTTGGTGGCAGACCGCAAGGAGCTGGACCTGGGAGATAGAAAGCTGCTGTTGACAGCCTTCCCCAATGCCCACACCAATACTGACCTCACCGTCCTGGATGAGAAAACTGGCACTTTGTGGACAGGAGACCTGCTGTTCATTGAACGTACTCCTTCCATTGATGGAGATATCAAGGGCTGGCTATCCGCCATTCATCAACTGCAGCAGCTATCGGACATTCAACATGTGGTACCCGGGCATGGCCCTGTCTCTCAAGACCTGAAAGCCGCCCTGAACCACGAGGAGCGATATCTTTCCGTATTGTTGAATGATGTCCGTAGCGCCATCAAGGCAGGAAAAACCATGGAACAAGCGATGGATAGTGCTGCTGCCAGCGAAGCGTCTCACTGGCAATTGTTTAACGCCGTCAACCGCCGCAATATCAATCTGATCTACCCAGTACTGGAGTGGGAATAAATCCCTGGCGGATCATGATGTCCGGTCTATAATTTAGTCATTCTTTCCTGTTAACTCACCTGCTAGCGTATTGTATATCTTGACTGCCGTTGCTCGCCCCATATTACTGTCAGCCAACAACCACAGTCTCTATTGGCCTGTTCTGGCGTCATTGGCATTGCATCTCGTACTCATGTTGCAGTTTCCCAGGTTCGACTTCACACCGGAAGCGCAACAAGAGCCACTTACGCTGCAAGTGGCATTGGCTCCGCAGCCCAGTCCAGTACAAGCCAATGTCGCCATACCTGCGCCGGAACCCGTCAAACCGGCAGAACCAGAGCCGCCACATACACCGGAACCACCCCCTATACCTAAAAAACCACTGCCCCCTAAACCCAAGCCAGCGCCGAAAACACCTGAGCCTCCAGCTCCCAGCCCCCCGCAGACACAAGAGCCCGCACCGGTACCTGAAGCAGTGCCTTCAGAAGAAGTAGCGACACCAGAAGTCATGACAACCACTGCGCCGGTAACAACACCCATCCCGGCCCCAGTGGCGCCTGTACATACACCGGCACCCGAACCTCCGCCAGCCAATACCGGACCTAGCCAGGAGGACATTGATGCAGCACGCAACCGCTACAGTGGCCTGTTGTCACGTGCCATTGCGAAATACAAGCAATATCCCAAGATCGCCCAGATGCGCGGCTGGACAGGTGAAGTCATCCTGGAGGTACATTGCGATGAACAAGGGCAGGTCATGTCTATCCAGGTAAAACAATCCAGTGGCCACAAGGTACTAGATGAACAGGCCATGACCATGGTAAACAAAGCCTCGCCCCTGCCCCAGCCGCCCGAGATATTGCGTAATAACAAGCATCTGGTCATTCTCGTGCCAGTTCCTTTCACGCTGGAAGCGCCATGAGCCAGCCTCAACAGATCAAATCACTCAAGGATATGCTGCTGGTGCATGAGCTGGCCTTTTTCCTGCTGGTTATTCTGGCAGGAGCCGCAGGCGTCATTGGCATACGGATATGGGATCAATCCTCTCAGGAGTCACAGCGTATTCACCTGATGGTTCAGGAGATTCAACAGACGCGCGGTGACCTGTATCGCCAGATGAAAGAACTGTTTGACCTGCACTTCCTGAAAGATCCCCAGGCACAAGAAGAATACAACGTTTACACCCGCTCCATCGGCGTGCATTTCCGCAAAATGCTGGCGCTGACGGTTGATGACCAGGAAAAAGCTGCCATTACAGAGTTGCATGACAGCTATCAGGATTTACTGCGTGAAACAGAACATATCTTTGCACTGGCAAATGACTATAGCCGTGCAGAGCTGGAAAAAGCGCTGAATACCCACCTGGAATCCAGCATTTTCCATCGCTATGAAATCATCTCTGCCCGTACCGAGGGACTATTGTTCCTGAAACATCAGGAATTGTCCTCACGCCTGCGCGATGTCAAACACACCACTTTCACGCTCATGTTGATCCCGGTTGGCCTGGCACTGCTGCTGCTGCTGTTCTCGCACATATTCCTGAAGCGCGCTATTGTGCGACCTATCCGCAACGTATTGCATGCCTCCACGGAAATCAGTGCCGGCAATCTTTCCCATACTGTTCCAGAAGAAGGTGTAGCCGAGCTTGCCACACTTTCACATGCCATCAACACCATGGCACATGAACTACGCCGCAGCCAGGAAGCACTTGTGCGCTCGGAAAAACAGGCGGCACTTGGTCTACTGGCCCCTATGCTGGCACATAATATCCGCAACCCCCTGGCCAGCATCCGCGCGACTGCCCAGGTCGTGGATGGCAACCACCTGGATAGGGAAACCCGCGAATCCCTCGCCGCTATCATCAGTACTGTGGATCGCCTTGATCGCTGGACGCGGGCATTGCTGGCATACCTGCACCCGCTGAAACCACATGCCAGCCTCACTACCGTACGCCAGGTATTACATGGAGCACTGACGCCCCTACAACAGAAAATTCATGAAAAGCAGCTCATGATATTGTTTCCAGACTGGGAAGCAGTCAATGATCAGTTGTTCACTGATGAAAGCCTGCTAGAGCAAGCAATCTATAATCTATTGCTCAATGCTGTCGAAGCTTCACCCCTGGCAGGAAAAATTGCCATCCGTTGTGATATTGTCAATCATGCCAGCCTGCGCATCAGTATCAGTGACCAGGGAGCCGGCATGCCATTCACACCAGACCCGCATGCGATCAGCCCAGGCCCTACGACCAAACGCTTTGGTACCGGCCTTGGCATCCCGTTTGCGTTCAAAGTCATGGAGGTTCTTTCCGGGGATATTCATTTCACCAATGCAGCTGCAGGCGGTACTGTCATTGAGATCACACTGCCCCGCAAACACCACTCATTGTAAGTTTCTATGCATTTCTTGCCACAAGCTGCTTGCCTTCTCAGTAGTTTTTATCAACAATGGGAAGGTCTAGAGTTTAGTTTCCACCATGTTAAACCAAGCGCTTCCTGATTTTGAGCTTCCCTCCACCAGCGGAAAAATTTTCAGACTTTCCGATTATGCTGGTAAAAAACTGATCATTTATTTTTATCCCAAGGACAATACTCCCGGCTGTACCAACCAAAGCAAGGATCTGCGCGACCTCTATCCGGAGTTCCAGGCCTGTAACACCGAGATTGTCGGCATCTCCCGGGATGGATTGAAATCACACGAAAATTTCAAGGCTAAATTCAGCCTGCCTTTCGAACTGCTCTCTGATACTGAGGAAAAGGCATGTGCCTTATTCGACGTCATCAAAATGAAGAAACTGTACGGTAAAGAAGTACGTGGCATAGAACGCAGTGCTTTCGTCATTGATGAACACGGTGTATTGATTCATGAATGGCGCAAGATCAAAGTAGACGGCCACGCCCAGCAAGTGCTCACTTTCATTCAATCCCTTCAAAGGTAGCCAGATGATCAAAAAGCGTACCGCAAGCACAAAACTGTTCGTCCTTGACACCAACGTCCTGATGCACGACCCGTCGAGCTTGTTCCGTTTTGAGGAACATGACATTTACCTGCCCATGGTCACGCTGGAAGAACTGGACAATAACAAGAAAGGCATGACAGAGGTTGCACGCAATGCGCGCCAGACCAGCCGCAATCTGGAAGAAATTGTCGGCAGCAACCTGACCAAACTGGAACAAGGCAGCCCTCTTTCCATCAATGGCAACAAACTTGCGACTGGTAAGCTTTTCCTGCAAACAGAGGCGGTGTCACTGGAACTGCCCATGCTGGCGGGCAGTAAAGCTGACAATCAAATCTTGAGCGTGGTACTTGCGCTGCAGAACTCCCAGCCGGGTCGTGATGTCATCCTGGTCAGTAAGGATATCAATATCCGCATCAAGGCCAGGGCGATCGGTGTCATGGCGGAAGATTACTTCAACGATAAAGTCCTTGAAGATACTGACCTGCTCTATACCGGAATGAAGGAGTTGCCCGCAGACTTCTGGGAAAAGCACAGCAAGGCCATGGAGTCCTGGCAGGATGCCGGACGCATGTTTTACCGTATCACCGGCCCGCTGTGTAAAAGCTTCATCATCAATGAGTTTGTGTATTACGAATACGAAAAACCCTTCCATGCCATTGTGCGCTCGGTTGAAGGCAATAGCGCCGTCCTGGAGATCGTCAAGGACTATACCCAGCCCAAACACAGCGTGTGGGGCATCACGGCCCGCAACCGGGAACAAAACCTGGCGCTCAACCTGCTGATGGACCCGGATATTGATTTTGTCACGCTGTTGGGCCAGGCCGGTACCGGTAAAACGTTATTGACCCTGGCTTCTGCGCTGACCCAGACCCTGGACAAGAAAATCTACAGTGAAATCATCATGACCCGTGTCACCGTACCGGTAGGTGAAGATATTGGCTTCCTGCCGGGATCGGAAGAGGAGAAAATGGCCCCCTGGATGGGCGCACTGGAAGATAATCTGGATGTACTCAACAAATCGGACGATGACACTGGTGAGTGGGGGCGTGCGGCAACACAGGATCTCATCCGTACTCGCATCAAGGTAAAATCATTGAACTTCATGCGCGGACGCACTTTCCTACACAAGTTCCTCATCATCGACGAAGCCCAGAACCTGACGCCAAAACAAATGAAAACCCTCATTACACGCGCTGGCCCCGGGACTAAAGTCGTTTGTTTAGGTAATATTGCGCAAATTGATACGCCCTATCTCACAGAAGGCAGCTCAGGCCTGACCTATGTAGTGGATAGATTCAAAGGCTGGACCCACAATGGGCATGTCACTCTGGTACGCGGTGAACGTTCCAGACTGGCAGATTTTGCCGCCGACATTTTGTAATAATTAATCATTAGAATGGTTCCACTGGCATGACCAGCCCTAAAGACAGCAGCAACCAACCCTCTTGTCAGGAAGCAATACAACAACGATGAACTGGGGTTTTTATATCATACTGCTAGCGCAGTTCCTCTCTGCGCTAGCTGACAATGCATTGTTGTTCACGGCGATTGCCCTGCTGCGAGAGATGTCCGCTCCCAGTTGGCATGATCCATTACTTCAGTGGTTTTTCGTCATTTCGTACATCATTCTTGCCCCTTTTGTCGGTGCCTTTGCAGACGCCTTCCCCAAAGGCAGGGTGATGTTTGTTTCCAACGCCATCAAATTTATTGGCAGTACTGCCATGGTATTCGGCATGCCACCACTTTATGCCTATGGTATCGTTGGGATTGGTGCTGCCGCCTACTCCCCGGCTAAATACGGTATCCTGACCGAATACCTGCCGCCCAATATGCTGGTTAAAGCCAATGGCTGGATGGAAGGTTCAACCGTCATGGCAATCGTGCTGGGCACTGTCATTGGAGCGATCCTGCCCAGCATTGATATCCAGCTTGCCATGATCATCATCACGATACTCTATCTGTCGGCCGCGATTTTTAATATTTACATTCCCAAAGTCCCGGTGGATCACAAACCGCGAAAAAAAACCCCTATCTTCCTGATCAAGGATTTCTGGCATGCAACCAAAGCCTTATGGAAGGACGCCCAAGGCCAGGTTTCCCTGGCAGTCACCACTTTGTTCTGGGGTGTCGCGGCTACCCTGCGCTTCGTAGTATTAGCCTGGGCAGGTTTTGCGCTTAACTTCAATCAGGAGCAATCTACTTACCTGATGGTAGTCGTTGCCATTGGTATTGCCATCGGCTCCATCTTTGCCGCACGCATGATTAAACTGGAGCATTCAGCACGTGTCATCCCTGTAGGCATCGTCGTCGGCCTGCTGGTTATCAGCATGTCTGTAGTTTCCAACTGGTATATTGCCTGCATTCTGCTGCTGCTAATTGGGGCATTAAGTGGCTACCTGATTGTGCCGCTCAATGCGTTATTGCAGCATCGTGGTCACTTGCTGATCGGTGCCGGACATTCCATCGCCGTACAGAACTTCAATGAAAACCTTGGTATCGCCGCCCTGATCAGCCTCTATACACTAATGATCAAGGCAGATATTCACATCAATCTCATCATTATCGCCTTTGGCCTGTTTGTGAGCTTCAGTATGGGAATCATTTACAAGCTATACCAGATACAGAACGCCAAGCAGCCAAAATCCTAATCTCAGTAGCTCCTGCTCAACCATTGGATAATAAAAAAAGCCCAGAAAACTCTGGGCTTTTTTTATTCCGGCAACTACAAGCTTTATCAGTGTAATTTAACCCTGGCTTCCGTCCTGCGTGTTATCAGGCGCGCCAGTATCTGCAGCATCACGGCAAAAAAGCCGTGCAATGCCATCAAGTGCATCTGGTACAGTGATTGATACATCAGGCGGGCAAACAAGCCTTCAATATACATACTGCCACCTGCAATCGCCCCCATCAGGCTACCGACAGTGGAATAACGGCCAAGATTGACCAGTGAACCATAGTCACGGTACGTATATTCGGGCAATTTATCCTTGCCAGCAACGCGTGCCTTGACGGTCTTCACCAGCATGGATGCCTGCTGATGCGCAGATTGCGCACGTGGTGGCACATTTTCATCGTGACCCGGCCATGGGCAGGCAGCGCAATCGCCAAACGCAAAGACATTTTCATCATTGCTTGTCTGCAGCGTGCGTTTCACAACCAATTGGTTAATACGGTTGACCTCTAGACCATCTAGCTCCTTCAGGAAATCCGGCGCCTTGATACCGGCAGCCCACACTACCAGTGCAGATGGAATAAAACGCCCACTGTGTGTGTATACACCCTTATTTGTCACTTCCGTCACGCGTTCGCCGGCATAAACATGCACACGCAATTTACGTAACTCGACATCCACAGCCATGGATAGCTTGGGTGGCAAAGCAGGCAGTACGCGGTCACTGGCTTCGATAATGGAAATCTTGATATCCTTGTCAGGATCAATTTTATCCAGGCCAAAAGAAGCCAGCTCGCGCGTCGTATTATGTAACTCCGCAGCAAGTTCAACGCCCGTTGCACCAGCCCCGACAATGACAACTTCCAACTGACCTGCCTGAATAGGCTCGACCTGAGTCTGCGCACGAATCAGCGCATTGGTCAGCTGCTTGTGGAAACGTTCTGCCTGGGATTGTGTATCCAGCGCAATACAATGCTCACGCGCGCCAGAAATACCAAAATCATTGGTCGTGCTGCCTACAGCAATAATCAGCGTGTCATATTTAAACGTACGACGCGGTATAACTTCTATATCCTCATCAAAGTATGGCGCGACATATACTTCTTTCTTATCGCGGTTCATGCCATCCATACGCCCCAGACGGAAATGAAAGTGGTTCCAGTGCGCCTGAGCAATATATTCCAGCTCATGCTTATCGGGATTCATACTGCCAGCCGCAATTTCATGCAGCAAAGGCTTCCAGACATGAGTACGTGAAGAATCAATCAGGGTGATATGGGCTTTCTTCTTGCGCCCCATGCTTTTCCCCAGTCGGGTAGCCAGCTCCAACCCGCCTGCACCACCACCGACAATAACGACTCTATGCAAATCCGAGTTTGTTTGTGTTTCCAATTGCATCACTTCACTTTCCGGGACTAATCAATGTAAACCAGTACGCACAACACCAAATGCAGCTTGCCAGTATAAAAAACCAGCTTCCTGACAGAATGTGAACAAGCAGCCGATGCATTGCACGAAAGTAATACTCCAATTTTACCTCTAAAGACATGACTTAGCGCATAAAAAAACGGTCATTGCCTAAACAATGACCGTCTTTTTATATCTACAGCAATATTTCGAGACTACCTCACGGTATCACTTTGCTGTAAGCCATTATTGTGGCTTTTCATCCAACCATGGCTTGTCGCCACCACCCTTGTACTGGCTGCGCAGGAAACCGATAATCTTCAGGATTTCATCAGTAGAAACCAGATCTGGATTACCAGCGACTTGTTTGTGCCAAGTGGCCATACCGCCATTGGAACCACCAGCAATGGTTTCAAACATACCCTTGTCAGTGATGTGCTTAGCATATTGCCAGCGATCATCGGTAATAGGCACCGCTACTTGACCATCGCCATTAGGGCCGTGGCAGGTAGTGCAGGAATACAGACCAAACTTCTTCTTACCAGCTTTAGCCTTTTCCGGATCTGCAGCGTAAATCTTGGTATACGGATTTACACAAGTTTCCAGGAACTGCTTGGCTTCCGGGGTATCGTCATCTGCAACCTTGATGTTTAACGGACTATTGTCCTTGGTAGAAACCAGATTACAGGCTGCATTTGCCTGTATTGGCATTGCCAGGCCAGCCAAAGCCAACACAGAAGCTGCCAGGGTTGCTTTGAACACTCCATGATTCAACATACTTTCTCCTTGCTTTATATATAACCACTTAAACTTCGACTGCGTTTTTACAAACTTGTCAGTCTGTACTTCCGTTAACGAGTCAACAATAGAACCGTTGACTCGTAACATGAAAATTACTATTCAAATTTGGGAATTGCATCACCCCTGTTTTTGGATTTTTTCTCGATATTATCATCGGGAACAACCGGCACATGAGGAATACCGTACTCATCAAGAATTTTTATGATGTCATCATGACGTCGATCCAGCACCTCTTGCAGCATTGCCATACGCTCTTTGTCGCGCTTGCGTACACCCACTGAAATATTCCAATATTCCTTGCCATGTACATTTTCCTGCTCATACTCCGGTGCAGGCACGACTACTAGTGGAATCGGTGCTTTCTTGGCGTAATAGCCTGCAATCGGCCCCCACAGAATAGCAACATCAATGTCACCTTTGACCAGATCATCAATCACGAAACCTGGCGATAAATTCAGGTCGCGCTGCATCCGATAAGGGCGGGAGTTACCCAGCAAGCCCTTGTCACTCAATGGACGTGATGGAGGTGCCTGCCCAATCACACCAATAATACCTTTACGCAAATCCGGGGAATCCCAGTCCTTAATGTCATATCCGCTATCCTTGCGATAGACAAATACATAACCAGAGCGGTAATAAGGCTTGGAAGTCAGCATCATGTCATAACCTGAAACGGTGCCAATAATCACGTCACAACGACGTGCATTCAATGTATTTCTGATGAACCCCATACGGTCATACCAGAACTGGTAGGACAGGGTTTTGCCAAGATCCTTGGCAATCAACTCGGCAATTTTGTTCTCAAATCCTTCTTGCTTGCCATTGGAATAAGGCAAGTTATCAAAATCTGCACAGACTTTTAATTCATTGGGGTTGTCTTCACGTACCGGCAAACCGCCACGGCCTATCTCACTATCAACCTCTAAGGTATTGGTCGCAGTTTCTGCAACAGCCAGCTGGCTGATACCCACCAGCGTTAGCACTAGTGAAACCTTTTTCAGTGTTTTCAACATTGCCTACTTCCTTCCAAATTGATAAGCCTTCAAACTATTTACTTATCAAATACAAAAAGCACCCCGCCTTGAGGCAGGGTGCTTGAGAGCACTAACTTAATGTCAGCTTTGCATCTTCCGTATTAACAGTCGATTACAGGCTGAATATGTTCAGTGCACCGCCGCCAGGAGCAGCGTTCCACTCTTTCAGTTCCTTGTAACCACCAGCTGCACCCAGTGCATCTGTATCGTTATCAAGGCCAAGGTTCATCGCAACGCCAGCCCAACCACCGATACCGGACAGTACGCCAACATATTGCTTACCCTTGTGGCTGTATGTGAATGCATTACCAATCACACCAGAACCAACTTGGAACTTCCACAGTTCTTTACCACTTTGTGCGTCCAAAGCCTTGAACCAACGATCCAAAGTACCGTAGAACACTAGGTCAGAAGCTGTAGCCAGTACACCACCCCAAGCAGAGAATTTCTCCTTGTTGTACCACTTGCTCTTGTTGGTCATTGGATCATAAGCAGCAAAGCCACCCATTACGCCATCAGGACCAGCAAACATGGTCAGAGTAGAACCAACCCATGGTTGACCAGCGATGTACTTGGACTCAACTGGCTCGTAAGTCATACATACGTGGTTAAGTGGGGAGTAGACCAGACCGGTACGTGGGGAGTAAGCAGCAGGCTGTTGATCCTTGGTACCCAGCGCAGCAGGGCAGATACCCTTGGCGTTGTAGTCTTGGTGAGTAGAGTACTTACCATCCTTCAAAGGAATACCAGTAGTTTTATCAATACCAGTTGCCCAGTTAACGAATGGATGAACCTTCTCTGCAGCGATGATAGAACCATTGCTTGCGTCAAAAGTATAAGCAAAACCGTTGCGGTCATGGTGCCATGCGTAGGTCTTACCCTTGTTCTCGAACAAGATCACTTCGTTAATCCCATCATAATCCCACTCATCGTGAGGAGTCATTTGGTAGCCCCACTTGGCGATACCAGTATCCAGATCACGAGCGAAGATTGTCATGGACCACTTGTTGTCACCTGGACGTACGTCTGGGTTCCAAACAGATGGGTTACCAGTGCCGTAGTAAACCAGATTAGTCTTCTGGTCATATGGCCACCAACCCCATGTGGAGCCACCGCCGTGTTGCCAGCCGTCTTTAACAGCTTGTGGCTTCAACCATGTCTTCACACCCAGGTCTTTTTCAGGGAACTTCAGCTTGTCCTTAGGCAGAGCCTTGAAGGAACCGCCTTCTTTGTTACCACCGTTCACGTCTTCATAAACAGACAGTGAGCTGTAGTGTGGGTTGTCCTTGTTGAAGTCAGCGCCGATCAATACTTCGCTGTCAGGACCTGTGCTGTATGCTTTCCATACCAGTGCACCATCCTTCAGGCTGTAGGCAGCCAGGAAGCAACGTACACCGAACTCAGCACCAGAACAACCTGTCAGGACTTTGTCCTTGATCACGTGAGGAGCGTTGGTGTTGGTTGCGCCAACCTTAGGATCGTTAACCTTAACGTCCCAAACCTTGGCACCAGTCTTCGCATCCAGAGCAACCAAAGTACCGTCGTTCTGTTGCAGGAAGATCTTGCCATCGCCATAACCCAGACCGCGGCTAACGTTATCGCAGCACAGAACAGCTTGTACAGATGGGTCTTGCTTAGGGAAATATGCCCAAACAATCTTCTGGTTGTTGTTGAGGTCAAGAGCGTAAACGTTGTTAGGGAATGCTGTATGTACATACATCATGTTACCAACAACAACTGGAGAACCTTCATGACCACGGTTCACACCAGTAGCGAATTGCCAAGCAGCCTTAACGTTCTTGACATTGCTCTTGTTGATTTGGCTCAGAGTGCTGTAACCCTGATTGTTATGTTGACCACGTGGGTGCACCCAGTTGTTTGCATCCTTCATCGCAGCTTCTTGGTCAGCAGCAGCAGATGCAACCATTGGCAGAGCCAAGGACATACCGAATGCTACACCAAGCGCCAGCTTGATTTTGCTCATCTCCATTTTTATAAATCTCCATAGTGATACTACTAAGGGTTTAATCAAGACCCAGCCCCACGTACACCACCTCCCATTTATAATTATGGGGTTCTGCAGCACCGTTGAGACTTTGTCTCTTACTCACTTCCAAAGCGAGTAGACTGCATATTAGTTCAGGAAAAAATGTTTTGCAATACTCCATTTACATTTTACTTACAATTTAATTATTCCTAAACTTAATTAGATAAATTCCCATAGACAACCATCTTGATTCCCGAAACCAACAGAGAAATCCACTCATGACCCATACGCTTTTTCCTGAAATCCAGCCTTATGAACAGAACTGGCTGAATGTATCCCCCATTCATTCGATCTATTATGAACAATCAGGCAACCCCGACGGCGAGCCTGTCGTATTCCTGCACGGCGGGCCTGGAAGCGGTTGCAATCCTGCACAGCGCCGCTTTTTTGACCCTGCACATTACCGCATTGTCCTGCTGGATCAACGCGGCTGTGGCCGCAGTACGCCCCAGGGTGAAATCCAGGAAAATACCATTGACCATCTGATCAAGGATCTGGATAGCTTGCGCACCCATCTGGGCATCGACCGCTGGCTGGTGTTTGGTGGCTCATGGGGCAGTACACTGGCACTGAATTACACGCTGGCATACCCGCAGCATGTTACTGGCATGATATTGCGTGGCATTTTCCTGAGCCGTACCAGTGAACTGGACTGGTTCCTGCGGGATATAGAACATTTCTTCCCGGAGAACTGGGCGACGCTGCTAGCCTACCTGCCGGAGTCTGAACGTCACGATCCCCTCAATGCATTTGCCAAGCGCGTCTTCTCTAATGATGCCGCCATCAGCGAACCTGCAGCCATTCACTGGAATGCCTTTGAATCAGGCATCATGACACTCCTGCCAGGGCCAGTCAGCGAGCAATCAATCAATCCCAAAGTTGAGCTGGCGCGCGCCAGAGTGCAGATTCACTATATACAACACCAATGTTTTGTCGGAGATCGTGACTTGCTCGCCGCCGCATCCCGGCTCCTGCAAGATATTCCCACGGTCATTGTGCAGGGCCGCTATGACATGGTATGCCCGCCACTGACAGCGTATCAATTACATGCTGCGCTGCCACATGCAGAATTCCATATGATTCCTGATGCAGGCCACTCCGGCATGGAGCCAGGTACTCGCTCCGCACTGATTGCTGCCACGGAAAAATTCAAGCACTCTGATAAAATCAGGAAATAAACTGCAGGAGTCATTCTTGGCA
The DNA here is from genome assembly GCF_900187985.1 of Methylobacillus rhizosphaerae. Taxonomy (GTDB): domain Bacteria; phylum Pseudomonadota; class Gammaproteobacteria; order Burkholderiales; family Methylophilaceae; genus Methylobacillus; species Methylobacillus rhizosphaerae. Next base: position 254,304 of record NZ_FZOA01000001.1, on the reverse strand, counting down.
ATCAATTTTTCCAGGGTCAAGCGCCTGGGTAGCCACCCGGCGCTCAGCAAACCACGTCGTGTTTATGCGCGACAACGCTACAGCACGCCTTTTTTCGTGCTGCGCGAGACCCTCAGCAATTTCCAGGCCCAGAATGGCTTTGGCATATCCGCATCCCTGTCGTTCTATGCCATGTTTGCCCTGATTCCGCTGATTGTGCTCATGTTTTTTCTCCTGAGCCATCTGGTGGTGTCCTCCAACTATGCCACGGTCAAACTCGCCATCCTGGTCAGCAACCTGGTGCCCAACCTCAGCAACCGCATTATGGTCGAGGTTTACAACGCATCACAGCATAAGGCCGCATGGGGGGTTTTCGGCTTTATTGCCATGTTCTGGCTGGCAATCCCGCTTGCCGGAGCCTTGCGCTCAGCGTTCTACACCATGGCGAGCATCAAGGAAACGCCATCATTCATGCGCAGACAGCTCAAGGATATTCTCGGGGTACTCGGCATCCTGCTCATGTTTTTCCTGTTCACCATCCTGGGGCTGGGCATAGAAAAAGTCATCCATGTGCTGGAACCACATGTGACACATGCAAGATATATCAACTCGGCAACTTCTATCGTCCTCACTACGCTGCTGACAGCCATTTTTTACCGCGTTTACTTCCCGGTGCGCCTGCAACCTTCCCATATCGTGACAGGCGCAGTTGTCACTGCCATCCTCTGGCTTGCGATGCGGCCAGCCTTCAGCCTGTTCCTATCGATCAATCCCGCCTATGGGGCTGTGTTCGGCGGCATGAAGAACTTGTTCATTTCCATCGCCTGGCTGTATTACACCTTTGTTGTATTCATGCTGGGTACCACCTTGATTGCCATCCTGCGTAAAAAGGATGTGCTGTTGCTGCGTGGCTTGTTTCATCAAATGCCAGATGACAAGGCGATTTACCTGGAAGAATTGATGGAGCGTTATGGCAAAACCTTCCAGCGAGGGGAATATGTATTCAGGACAGATGACAATTGCCACGACCTGTACTATCTGGTTTCAGGTCAGGTGCAGCTGGTATTGCACGGTAAAGCCATGCGTGAGCTGCAAGGCGGGGACTATTTCGGGGAAATGGCGTTACTGACGCAGACGGCAAGGGTAGCCGATGCAATGGTGGTATCGGATGAAGCACGCGTGGTGGTGATCAATGCCGAGAATATTGAAACCCTGCTGATGAGTGAGCCACAAATCGCCAGGAAATTCCTCCAGCAAATGGCAACCCGCTTGCTGCACAATCATGTGCATGGCACCGCCTGATAGCCTAGCAAGCACTCACACCACTAAGTGCTCACTCATCATATTTCCCTCGCTAGCTGTCCGCCCACATCCGCAGCAGGTTATGGTATACCCCAGTTAGTCGGATCACTTCTGAGTCCTTACCACCCCGCTCTGCTCCAATAGCCTGGATGCTGTTATCCAGCTGGAACAGCAAAGTACGCTGCGCATCATCGCGCACCATGCTTTGCATCCAGAAGAACGAAGACACGCGTGCGCCTCGCGTCACAGGCGTCACATGATGCAGACTGCTGGAAGGATAAAGCACCATATGCCCTGCCGGCAGTTTGACTTCCTGTTTGCCGAACGTATCCTCGATAGTCAGCACACCACCGTCATACTCTTCTGGCTCGGAAAAAAACAGGGTGGCCGATAAATCACTGCGGATGCGGAAATTGGTACCGCGCAACTGGCGGATCGCATTATCCACATGCGTACCAAATGCCTGCCCCCCTTCATACCGGTTGAACAAGGGAGGGAACACTTTGAGCGGCAACGCTGCAGAAATAAACAACGGGCTCATGCCCAATGCATCCTGGATCAGGTCTCCTACCTGGCGCGCCACCTCAGAGTTCTCAGGCAACTGCATATTATTTTTTGCCAGGGCGGACTGGCTACCCGAGGTCACATTTCCATCCACCCACTCCGCAGCATCCATCAACTGCCGGCACTGCGCCACTTGTTCTTTGGTCAATACTTTTGGAATTTCAATCAGCATCTCGCTTACCTATCTGCCCACACGTAAAAAAACCCTATAGAGGTTAACACCTCCATAGGGCTAAAGCATTAAGATATATACACTACAACACGAAATTTAGAACTTGAAGTTCAATGACAGGAACGCAAACCTGCCAGCTGCCACTGTCGCGAGACCGCCATGTGAAGAGCCTGCGTTGCTGAAGTAGCGCTTGTCTGTCAGGTTCTGCACATTCAGCTGCAAGTTAATACGCTCATCAAACTTGTAAGTTGCCATCGCATCCAGACGGACATAAGACGGCACCTTCAGAGTATTGGCCGTATTCACGTACATTTCATCCGTATAGAATGCACCGCCCCCTACAGTCAATTTAGGCAACAACTCATACGTAGTCCACACGCTGGCGCTGTTTCGTGCCACCGTCGGCAATGACTTACCCTTGCCCGCTAGTCCGGTCGCATTAGTGGCTGTCTTTACCTGCTCACTATCCAGATAGGTATAACCAGCAAATACATTCCACTTGTCTGTCAAACGACCAGCAGCACCAAGCTCAAGACCTTGAACCTTGGTTTCACCGATATTATCCAGAAGCCCGGTGTCGACATTGGTTACCCGGCTATCGGTACGCTTGATATGGAACACAGCCGCGTTCAATGCCAGTCCATCCAACACATCCCACTTGGTACCAACTTCAAAGCTCTTGACACGTTCTGGATCAAGATCCTGAGTAGCTACAGAGATATCTGACCCGTTATCTGGACCAACAGCACCATTGCTAATGCCCATAGGAACTGTTGAAGTAGCATAGGTTGCATAAATACTGCCATTAGGCTGCACCTTGTACACCAACCCCAGCTGATAATTGAAGGAGCCATTATCTGACTCTCCAACACCTTCTACACCATCTACAATATTGACATGTCTCCTGGCTTCGAATTTGTCATAGCGTATGCCGGCATTCAACAACCATTGGTCATTGAACTCAATCGTATCAAACGCATAGATAGAGCGATTAAAGCTGGTACTCCTATTATTGGCATCGTGGTCCGGGAAACTAACCGTTGCCACGCCGGCCGGTGCTGTATTGTTCGGATTATTGGCATCCACTTCCGGGTTCACACCGGCTACCGCAACATTCCTGTATTGATATGTCACGTCCCGGCTGATGGTCACACCAACATTCATAGTGTGTTTGATTTCAGCCGTTTCGAAACCAAATGAAACATCTGTCGTATTCGCCACACTGGTCGTTTTCACTTTGCGCGCATGATTGGTGCGAGACAGCATTGGATAAGTTGTCACCCTGGGCGAACTCATGACATATTCATTATCCGATATGCCATAGCGACTGATATTCCTCAATGTCACATCGTTATCAAAAGTATGCTTCAGCTCAAGCGTTCCAATATCTGTTGTGGTCTCTTGATAATCGCGATTGGTATATCCAAAGAAATGATCCTTGCTGGCAGGAATGGGCTTGCCGTTCATGAATGGAAAACCACGGTCCGGAGTATCATCCGACTCCATGTGATACCAACTCATTGTCGCAGTGGTAGGTCCATTCAACCCCAATGTCAGCGATGGCATGAATCCCCAGCGTTTGACATCCACGCCATCACGCCCCGGAGTATCGGCATCATGGGTCATCCCGACCAGGCGGATAGCTGCGTCATCGCCTAACATATAGTTGCCATCAAACGTCACACGTCGATAGTTATCTGTCCCGATACCCACAGAGCCGGCAGTAAAATTATCTGCCTTGGCTTTTTTGGTAACGATATTGATGCTACCACCTGCAGAACCCTGCCCATCAAATGCGCCACCCGGCCCCTTGATGACTTCAACGCGCTCAATAGCAAATACTTCACGATTCTGCGTAGCTAGATCACGGAAACCATCTACAAAAATAGAAGCCTGCGCATCATATCCGCGGATAAATGGACGATCAGACATGGCACCACCAGAGCCTCCCTCACCCACCCCGAATGTAATACCAGGTGTTGTTCGCAATGCGTCCTGCAATGTCAGCGAACCACTATCCTTGATCACATCCTCTGTAATCACCGTCACGGTTTTCGGTGTGTCCTTCAGTGGTGCTGTAAATTTCTGATTGGCAGATTTCTCAACCTTATAAGGATTTTCCTTCTGCGATTGAATCTGCAGCTCAGGTAACGTTACTGCCTCATCTGCCGCATATGCAGATCCGGCAAACAACATGGCAACTGCTGTCGCCACAGGCTTCATCGCAGCATCGTAGTTTCTTATTTTCATTTTGCACATTCCCCTTTACTTAAACTCACAAAGTTCCAAGAACGCGAATGTAAATGAGAAATGTTATTAATACAAATAAAAATTGTTTCTATTTTGTATCAATAGCCGCATAGTGTTGTATAGATACAACAGCATCCAATTAAGAAGTCTCAACAAACAATACGGTCGATCGATCATAAAAACATACGCAATGCATTGTATTAAAATAAAAAACCCATGCCAGATCACTCTGGCATGGGTTACTTTTCAAACATTGAAAGTATTTTGTACCATCGCTCTGCAAAATCTTGTCATTCCGCAGAGCCGACTTACAAAAGTAGATGCTAGAACTTGAAATTCAAGGACACAAATGCCAGTCTTCCTGGAGCCACAGTAGCAAAATGGCGCGTGTAGGTCTGGTTGAAGTAACGCTTGTCTGTCAGGTTCTGCAAGTTAAGTTGCAAACTGATGCGATCATCAATTTTGTAATTCGCCATGGCATCCCAGCGGACATAGGAAGGCACATAAAGCATATTGCCTGGATCGGCATACACTTTATCCATATAGAATGCACCACCGCCGACCGTCAATTGTGGCAATACCTTGTAGGTAGTCCATACACTCGCGCTGTTTTTTGCTACGCCCGGCATATCTTTACCCTTATTCGCAGCACCTCCCAGATCACGATGGCCGCCAAATGCATCGCCAGTTTTGGATTGCTCACTATCTAAATGGGTATAGCCCGCAAATACATCCCACTTGTCTGTAATCTTGCCAGCAGCACCAAGCTCAATGCCCTTGACGTCAAACTCACCAGCATTGGCATACGCACCAGTTGCCATCAGCACGCGAGCATTGGATTTTTGCGTATAAAATGCCGCAGCAGTCAATGACAAGCCATCAAGAACATCCCATTTTGTACCCACTTCAAAGTTCTTGGTACGTTCCGGGCTCAAATCATCCGCAATCCCGTTGTTACCATTCTCATGGTTCGCATCACCATTCCCCAGCCCCACAGGTGTACTTGATGTGCCATATGAAGCATAGATGCTGCCATTTGGCTGCACCTTGTAGACAGCGCCCAACTGGTAATTCCAGAAACTATGGTCTGACCTGGCAGTATTATTTTCCACCTCGAAGCGGTCGTAACGCACTCCAGCATTGACCAGCCATTTGTCATTCAACTCAATGCTGTCAAATACATAGGCAGACTTGCTGCGACTGGTCCAGGTATTATTCGGCGCATTACTGAATGAGACATAACCATTCCACGGATCATTGGGATTTGGATTCGAGAGACTGGTATCTGGACCAGTTGCACCATCACCGAACCAGGTCGCAGTATAGCTATCGGTTTCTTCACGGCTGATCTCAAAACCGGTATTCACTGTATGCTTGATGGAGCCTGTCTCAAAAGCAACAGAAAGGTCTGTCAGGTTCATCAGGGAAGTGGTTTTGGTTTTACGTGCCTGACCGCTACGAGGCGCAATATCAGCTGCCACATTCGCTGCATTAGGCAGGGAGCGTGTTGCGACATATTCATTCCTGGTTTCGCCATAACGCATGGTATTGCGCAATGTCACGTCGTCACTGAAAGCATGCTTGAATTCAAATGTGCCGATATCAGCGGTTGTTTCGTGGTAATCACGATCCTTCAGCCCGTAGAAGTTATCCTTGCTGACGCCCATGGGACGACTCTTTGTATTGCCTGAGTTGTCACGGTACATCAGGCCGCGGTCAGGCATATCATCAGTCTCAAAGTGATACCAGCTTACAGTTGCAGATGTCGGGCCGTTCAAACCAATCGTCAGCGACGGCATAAAGCCCCAGCGCTTCACATCCACGCCATCGCGGCCTGGAGTATCAGCATCGTGTACCACACCTACCAAGCGGATGGCAGCATCGTCACCGATCATATAGTTGCCATCGAAAGTGGCGCGGCGATAGCTATCCGTACCGATACCGATAGAACCAGAAGTGAAATTACCTGCCTTGGCGCGCTTGGTGACCACATTGATACTACCTCCAGCAGAGCCGCGACCGTCGAAAGCGCCACTTGGCCCCTTGAGCACTTCCAGCTGCTCAATGGCAAATACTTCACGCTGCTGGGCGCCGATATCACGCAAACCATCTACAAAAATAGCGCTCTGCGCATCGAATCCTCGGATAAATGGACGATCGCCAATAGGACCGCCACCTTCACCAGTACCGAATGTAATACCTGGCGCAGTCCGCAATGCATCCTGGAAAGTGTTGGAGCCAGTATCCTGGATCAGGCTCTCACTGATGATAGTGACTGATTTGGGAGTGTCTTTCAGCGGTGCCGTGAATTTCTGGTTGGCCGACTTTTCAACCTTGTAAGGATTTTCCTTTTTTGATTCGACCTGCAACTCAGGCAGGGTTGTCGTCTCATCGGCGACAGCGACTCCGGCAAACAGCAATGCAACTGCCGCAGCGGCTGGCTTTAGCGCAACATCACACTTACAATTGTTCATTTCAAAATAACTCCATAACGTTTCATTACAAAAATGCAAAAACCGGAATATAAATGATAAAAGTTATCATTTCAAGTCTCCTCTTTATTACTGTTGCAAATAAACGACAGAATAACCATATGAAACTTATGGAAATTTATTTACAATATGCCGCCTCGGCCCTATTGCCCTGAACTGCAGATTGCATATAACCTGCTCTATTGATTGTATTTTCACTACCCTGTTACGAGAGTTCTACCGTGTCCCAGATTGTTGTTGCCGCTTTATACAAATTCGCCAGCCTGCCCGACTACAAGGACTTGCAACCTGATCTATTGGCACTGTGCAATGCACAAGACATCAAAGGCACTTTGCTGCTGGCTGAGGAAGGTATTAATGGCACCGTGGCTGGCAGCCGTGCGGGAATTGATACGCTGCTGACTTATCTGCGTCAGGATGCGCGCCTGGCAGATATTGAGCATAAAGAGTCATTCACGGACGACATGCCCTTCTATCGCATGAAGGTACGCCTGAAAAAGGAAATCGTGACCCTGGGCGTGCCAGGAGTAGACCCTAACAAGACAGTAGGCACTTACGTCAAACCAGAAGACTGGAATGCCTTGATTGCAGACCCTGACGTGATCGTGATTGATACGCGTAATGACTATGAATACAGCATCGGCACATTCAAGGGGGCGCTTGATCCTGCAACCACGACATTCCGCCAATTCCCTGAATATGTAAAAAACAATCTGGACCCGGCAAAAAATAAGAAGGTTGCCATGTTCTGCACAGGTGGCATCCGCTGTGAAAAAGCCAGTTCCTATATGCTGGAACAGGGTTTTGAGGAGGTTTACCATTTGCAGGGAGGCATCCTGAAATATCTGGAAACCGTCCCGGAAGAAGAAAGCCTGTGGGAGGGAGAGTGTTTTGTATTCGACCAGCGCGTTGCCGTGAAACATGGATTGCAAGTTGGGGATTACGATCAGTGCTTTGCCTGTCGACATCCAGTCTCAGCAGAAGACATGGCCTCTCCTCAATACATCAAAGGCATCTCCTGCCCACACTGTTACGATAAGTTATCTGCGGAAAAACGCGCCAGTATTGAAGAACGCCAGAGACAGATTGAACTGGCGCGCCTGCGGGGAGAGGAACATATTGGCGATAACGCCCGCAAGTACTCCGCCATTCACAAACAGGCCAAAGTCAAAAAAATACCCTCCGAGGACTGATCCTGGAGGGCATTTCCCGGGCAGACAGTTGCAAATATCTGCCCTTTCGTCAGCTTAGCTCACACAGCGCTTACTTGACCCCTCCTACATAACGCTTCACTTTGAAGTGATGCTTGGGGTGAGTCACGTAAACAAACCGCTTGCCCGCATTCCGGTCAGCACTGACACCGCTGGTATCAATACGGTTTACATTAAAATGGTGTCTGGAGTGTGGGCGGTTGTTGCGTGCCTGCACCACTTCCTTGTGTCCGATCACTGCCGATGTTTCACTGACACGTGCATCAGTTGCCAGGCGAGCTGGGCTGATGTTTGCAGCAGCCAACTGTTGATTGTCAAACAAAGCATGATGATCTTCTGCTTGCGCAGCGATACCCCAGCTAGAGATCAATGCCAGCGAAACTACTGCTATCGTCTTTTTCATGATTATCTTACTCCAGGTAATGAATTATATTTTTACTGTCTTGTTATGGTGCGTATCCTACTAGACACAACCATCAATAAAAACATACCATTCGCTGATTAACACTTCGTAAAAACCGAACTATTTAATGAAATAGCGAGGATTATCATGAATTACAAACAACTCAACTACTTCTGGGCCGTAGCCAAAGCAGGCAGCCTGGTCAGGGCCAGTGAGCAACTAGGTGTCACATCCCAAACATTAAGTGGACAAATCTCCCTGCTGGAGGCCGATTTGAACGTCACATTATTCAAACGCGCCGGTCGCGGCTTGGAATTGACTGACGCAGGCCGCATTGCCCTGCCGTATGCCGAACGGATATTTGAAACAGGCAGCATGCTGGAAGAAACCTTGCAGCATCAACCCAGGAAACGCCCCCGCACCTTCAATGTAGGCATCGCAGAATTCGTACCCAAGTCCATCGCCTACCATCTGTTATCTGCCGCCATGGAATTGGAAGACCCGATCAAAATCGTGTGCCGCGAAGATAATTTCGAAGCCCTGCTTGCACAACTTGCCATCCATAAACTGGATATCGTACTTGCAGACCGGCCTATGCCCGGAGAGATCAATATCACGGGCATCAGCCATAAACTGGGAGAAAGTGGCACCTCCTTCTTTGCCACAGCTGAATTAGCCCTGAAATACCCGGGCCAGTTTCCTGACCGGCTTCATCGAGCTCCGATGCTGGTCATGGGGGAAGACAGCCTGTTACAAGGCCAGATCACACGCTGGCTCAATGAACAACACATCGCTCCCAATATCGTAGGCGAATTCGATGACAGCGCACTGATGAAAGCCTTTGGCATGGCGGGAACCGGCTTCTTCACCGCCTCATCCATCATTGCCTCCGAGATAGAAAAAGAATACGGCGTCATCAAAATCGCCGAGACCGACGAGTTCACCCAACACTTCTATGCCATCTCAGTCCCCAAACACACCGATCACCCCGCTGTCGTTGCGGTCAATGAATCTGCAGACAACCTGTTTCTATTCAACAAAAATGCTGCGCCGTAACGTCAATGTAGATAAAAACAGCCTGTAACATCATTAAAAAAGGGGTTACGAATGAACGTAACCCCTTAATTTCATGGTGGCCCAACAGCAATCTAAAAAATCTTTAAACTCCTTGTGCTGCAGTAGTTTTGTTATTTTTATTTTCTGAGTTACCCCGAAAGTTACCCCAGTTTTTTCATTGTCACTCTGTTTGCTGGTGGGGTAGTCCCTGAATTTTTAATTCGTGCCGGGGTCAACTGAACTTAGCATTTAATGCATTGTTTTTTAATGGAACTAAAAATTAAATTTTTAGATACGCCCCCAATTGTGCCCCCTGCGAATCAATATGACTCCAATAAACACGGCTTGCAATTTGGAAGCCGTGGTGGTCTTGAGTCGCTAATTTGGAAGTCGCAATTGAAGGAAGTCTTTGAAAATGTTAATTCATCAGACTGATTTCGTTTTGCTTAATGCTCTCTAAAGGTCTAAGTCGATCAATTGCTTTGGCTATCGAATGATCGTTGAAAAGATTAACCTTTCGCTGAGCTGATGCTTTTCCAGCAGGCCAATGCATTAACCCAGAGCGAATGCTATCGACTTCAAGAGTCGCTTGGTTGTTTTGCACAAGCCAGTCAACAGTAGAAAGAAGTTCAAGGCCATATGCTGATTCGAAACCTTCAATGATCTCGCTCGCGATCTGTGCTACTTCAAGATACTGTTTGGCCTCGGATTGAAGATAGGCATCCAAAAAAGCTAACTTAGATTCATTAGGCCAAATTAGATCTGAAGGGTTGGAGTCAGTAATTCGTTTATCACTATTCAAATAGCTTCCATCCAAAGCTTCAAGTACTTTAATCAAAGAGTAGGAGTATGGACCATATTTGTGAGCTTTGAATTGCAATCTCAACGGATTAGCCATTCCTAAGGCAAGTATGGAGCGCTCCATGAACCAAGCCATCTTCTGAATTTCAAGTAAGCTGCATTCGAGTCCAGCTACCCAATATTGTCTGATGATATGAACAATCAGAGCTCTAGCTGGCGTTAGTTTTTCAACTCCCTCTTTCTTGGCAACATTCTGGTATTGAGCAGTTGGCTCATATACATAAATTTCAGCGGGGAGGTCACCTAAAGCATGTTCTATAAGCGGTTTAACATCAGACCATTTAAGTCCACCGTTACCAGCCCCAAGCGGAGGTATAGCGATTGATTTGATCTCATGAGAAATAATGAATTCTCTTAAGTCATTGAGGCCTTCTGTAATCCACTCAATGCGAGAGTTGCCCTTCCAATGCTTTTTAGTCGGAAAGTTTACAATCCAGTCGGGGCCTTCAAGTTCACCCGTCTGAGTAATAAACATTGTGCCGACTTCAACACGGCCTTCGCGGCAAGCATCAGCGTACTTTTTAAAATTTAGGGCGAATCGCTCTTTAAACATCAAAGCGATACCCTTACCCATGATGCCTACAGTGTTAACTGTGTTAACAAGGGCTTCAACCTTGGCATGAAGAAGATTGCCTTTTGTATAGATGATCATTTCAGAAATACAGCCCAGTGACTTTAGCTACATTAGTTTTGCATCCAACTCGTGCGACTTCTTGAGTAATGGCGTCTTTGAGCTCGGTAGTATAGGTAACTATCGTATCAATGCACTTAATGGGCACATGCCGATGGACTAAAGCTTCAGCTTGATAGCGCTCAAATTTTTCAGGAAACTCAGGATTGCGCTTGAAATCGCGGTTTTGCAGGTCATCCCAACTGATCATACCCAGATCCTCAAAACGGTTTGAGAAATTAGCTAAATCAAGTTTTGCATGCCGGTCGCTAAACATAAATTGTAACCCGTTCTTTTTAATTGTACCTAAACTGCTTATCAAAATACAGATTTCCTCTTGAGATCGTCGTGTCAACCCATTGCGTCCGGAAAGTATATTCAAGAACATTGGGGAGTACGGGGTAAAGTAGAACGGTACGTAATCAGCTAACGCGCCCCCTGGAGGAAGTGATAGCTGTCGAGTGGTTCTTGACACGATCAAAGATGGATTACCTATCGGCACGAAATTTGGATCTTGCACACCAGCAGTTGAACAATAAAGTCCATTTCTAAGAATCCAGGGAATGTTATCCTTGTGAGTGATTCGGAAGATATGGGCTTTTTCGGGAGTAAGGAAAGTTTTTGGATCAGCAGCCATTTAATCTCATCCTGGCAATAGGTGCGGTATATTAGTTGGTTGATACATCAGACTTTAAGCAATTATGAGATAGAATATGAATGATGAGCCTTAATGCTCAGAATAGCCAGCACTGCAGCCGGAGCGGCGGTTTCGTGCTTATCGCGGAGAGATGCAACGGTATCGGACACGTTATAGCGCGATCTATGTCTTGAAGGTGGCTATCAGGGCGGTAGCTTAGAACCATATTAGAGGCTGCAGTGTCCTGAGTCACAGCGTTGACATTTGATTCGGGAAATTATCACCTACACTTATAGTGCTGTGCAACAACAGTTTTGGTTATGTTGTTGCTCAATACAAACCTTCCATTCGCTAATCAGAACAATCCATTGATACTTATAACATAACCCCCTATGTAAAATTTTATGACTAGAAAATGATCACGGTTCGAATTACCCGTGATAAAGAAAGTCTCTAGAAGGACCCGTAAAAAATATACCGATCTGGTATACCTTTATGACATCCAAAACCACCAGTACCCAACTTCAAAAATCTCCGCGCATTTATATTCTGAAGCCCCAGCTTCACACGCGTTTTTCTCTCCCTATGCCTTTTTTAACCCGGGACAGCCGGGGCATCCGGGCAAGCCCGCCATTACTGGGTTTCAGCCGTCCCGGCTATTCCGGTACAACCCGGGACACCCGGGGCAAGACTACCCAAAGCCGTTCAATGCCGTCCGCCCGGCAAAGTCATGGAGTGACGTTAGGCTTCATCATCAGTATTAAAAACCTTGCTGGTGATTCGATAACAACGCACTCCATGCCCGGCATCGGGCAACCTTTCCTTACGTGTATATTCATTACTGCCCGGTATAAGAATGCCCTTGTCCACCAGCAGACGGCAGACAGTATTCTTATCAAATCCTTTGCATATCTCAGTCCTGAATGTCTCGGCATATACGTAGTAATCCGTATCTCTGGCTTCCTTCTCATCGCCCTCAGGGTAGGCGTCGCCACTATAGATAGGCCCGCCTTGATCATCCCGGGCAACAAAGTGCCGCCTATAGCCTGCCCGGTTCACGGTCTTGGGGGCGTGCTGGCTGGTGTCAGAAGCTGGTCTATCCCAGTCAGTGAAACGTGCCTCACCATGCAGTTCAAAGAACTGGCGCACCTGAGCCAACATAGCTGCCTGTTCCTGATTGCCTGCACCGCCACGTTGTGCCAGCCATGCCTTGAAGCATGTAGCTGCTGCCTGGCTAGCCTCACCTGGTTGCCAGCCGGTAATACCCCATTGCGTGGCCAATTCACCCGCTACACTCACCAGGCCAAAGCGTAGGGCGGCACGGAATGCCTGCCCACCAGCATCATCCGGTAAATGGGCCTGATTGAATAACTCCTGCTCCTCCTTGATGGCGCGTTGCACATCCTCATATTGCCCCACCAGCTGTTTGATAAAAGCCAGGGCAGGGGAACCGTAATACTTAACGGCTAGCTCATTCATCACCTTGGAGAATGCAGCACCACCAGCATGGCCGTGAATATCCTCAAACAACCCAAGCCCTTTGCCTGCATCTGCTGGAATATCCAATAAGCGTATCTCCTGGCCAGCTTTAGGCTTCTTTCCAGCTTCTGCCATATGTTCAGCTAGTCCGGCTTCACCACTGGATATAAACAACAAGCGCCAGGTGGCAGTATCACGCATGGCCCCGGTACGGCCCGATCTCACCTTACCGCTACCATTGGCCAGCATATAAGCCACTTCACCTGCTGCCCTGGGATCAACCTGGCTGATCTCATCCAACACCAGCAGGCAATCACTATGCTGGCTTGCCAGGGCTTCCAAGCCATTATCAGTAGCTCGCCACCGCTGCAAGAAGTCAGCACCACCCCATACAGATGAAGCCACGCGTAATGCTGTGGTCTTACCCGTGGAACTATCCCCACGGTAATGAAACCCGCCTGACTCCATGCCTGTGACGTGCAATAACGGACCGGCAAAGGCCGCTGAAATAGCAAACACCAGACGGGAATTACCCGCACATAAGCCCGCCAATGCCTGCCAATCGGCCAGCTTTCCCCGTGTCTTGAATGTGCTAGGGGTAGCATTCAATGACTGATACAAGATGCGTTCATCAACTGTTTGGCCGATAGTTCTATCTGGCATCACAAACACCTGATCATGCCAGCCAGTACGTTCCACGCAGCGGGCGCGGGCTGTTACATTGGCCGTCTGAATGTATTGGCTCAATAGATTGCGGGCCTTGGTAGCCTGGGCAATTAACAGCCCCATCCGGGATAACTCACGCCTGTACTCTGTTCCATCCCCGGCCAGCATCTCCATCGGCAAAGCCCAGGCATGGTGTTGGCCATCCGGGTCATCAAACTCCAACAAGCGTCCCCAGCTTTCACTTTTGGCATCCCGGGTAACAGCCGTAATATCCAACCTGGAACATATCCATAAGGGCGGGGCATCATTGCCGGTATCGGATTTGCCGTAATACCACACCCCCTGATCATTCACATGGAAACGGCTGCTAGGCGTATCAAGTGCGTCATCCTGCATAGGTGCAGCGGCGCTGGTGGGTGCGGATGAAGATGATGCAGCCAGCCTATCCAGCAGGAAACCATCCCCACCAGCTAGCCCGGCCATGCGTTCCACCGTCCATCCACGTGCTACTAAGTCAGCGGCATCATCTTTATCCTGCAGCCCCTCGATCATGGCCAGGTTGATATGCTGTACCGTGGTAGCACCTGCCTTGCGTAGCAGCTCATCCACTGCCTGCATGCACTTCAAACCAGCTTCATCATTGTCCCGCCATAACCAGACCTTACGCCCGGTCAGTGGGGACCAGTCCGTTTTACCGGGTGCCTGTGCACCGTTCAGCATCGTGGTGGTGACGGCGGCAGGGAACAATACAGCGGCGGCATCGGCGGCTTTCTCACCTTCACATACAATCACCAGGGCATCAGGCTTACTCTCCAGACCCGGCAGGTTGTACAAAGGCCGGGGACTATCCAGCCCTTGCCATCGCCATTCCTGCTTAGCCTGGGCATTCTTGCACCAGGTCAATGGCACAAACTGTTTTCTATCGCTAGCCTGTCTAGGTTCAAACCGATACACCAGGCACAACAACCCACCAGCTGCATCACGATATTCCCACTGCATAGAAGGCACACCATACCGATAATGTCGGGCTGGTGGCTTGGGGGCATTCGCTGGTACTGGTAATACCGCTACCCACTCGACTTGCTTGCTGGTGGGTGATACTTGGGTATTGCCTGCCTTGTTTTGTGAGGTTGTGGGGCAATTGTGTGAGCCGGATTTGCCGCTATCCATCCCGAGAAACTGGGCAAGCAGCTTGGAAGCCTCACCTTGCCCGACTCCCTCGATATACGCCACCAGTGAGACTAAATCCCCGCCCCTTGCATCATCGGCAAAATCCGCCCATGCACCGTTATCCAGATTGATAGAGAAAGAACCAGGCTTGCTATCTGCCCGCCTGGGATTCAGGGGCAGATATTCCCGGCCTTGCTGCTTACCCCCTGGGCACCAGTGGGACAGCACACTATCAATGCTGGCGAGTGCTGCCGCCTTTACTTGTGCGATAGAGGCCATGATCAATACTTTTCAATAGGTGGATATGTCGGTATCTCACTCTCACTGCTTGGATTGAATTTAGTATTCTCCACAATGGCTGCTGCCTTTTTAATTTCTAAGCCAATTAGAGAGTGTTTTTCTTTAGGAGTAATATCGCTATTCGCTATTTCTCGTAATGTAGCAATAAATTTTTCCCGTTCATCACAGGGCAACTCATTGACTGATTGGCCAGTGGTAATAATGTCTACAGCAATATCAATTTGCCTGTCGCTGAAATGTTTGCTAGGTTTTTTGTTTCCATCTGCCATTGATTGGCAGTAAGCTGCAATATTAGCCAACTCCTCTGATAACAAGCGCCAGCACTCCACATGGTAGTCAGAATGAACTTTTTTGCTGATAAACCCCTGTAAAGCCAACTCAAGGCCAACTCTTGTATCTATCATCGCCTTTTCAGTGAGGTGAACCATGCTTGTATCCGCTTGAGATAACGCAAGCACCTTGTCCATAAAAATACTAAATTTCCCGATTAAATCTATTTTCTTGATACCGGCGGGATCACATACCGAACATGCATAAAATTGATTATTTGTGCTCATTTTTTACCACCTTCCTGTACAAGGCGCGCAATCAAGGCATGAATATCCTCAGCTTTCCATACAGTGGTATTGGCTCCCAGTTTGATAGGGGCAGGATATTTCCCATTTCTAACGCCAGTCCACCAGGTGGTGCGGCCAATAGGGATAACAGAAAGGATTTGGGGTAGGCGAACAAAGCCAGTGTTAGGTAAAGTATTTTGTAGCATCGCAATAATTCCTATGGGTTTCCAAAGACCACCATTGGCCTTTGCGATGCTTACTATATAAACCGTGAATCACGGTTTGCCGGAAAGCGTGAAAATTAAACCATTCTTTTGTATTTTGTTAACCGATTCTCAATGCTGCCAAATGCTGTTTTCTTCTCACTCCCATTGGCGGCCCGCCAATAGACTGCCTCATCCTCAACACCCTGAATAATCGGATGTGAATTTACTGGGTCAACAAGGTCCGCTAACATTTTGAATATTGATTTTGCCTTGGTTTCCTTACCATGTTCCTGAAGTAATGACAGAATGACATTACCCAGTGCATCACACCCCCTGCTACGGGAGAGGGTGAATTTCTCCCCCTTGGCCGCCAACAGCTCCAGGCTGTTTGTTTTTAACTGGATATCAATCACCCATGCTTGCATAAAGCCAATCTTGATTTCCGTCAGGTGATCTTTAAGTTGATCAGTGTTTTTGATTTTTAATATTCTATCCAGCAGTGCTGTGACTAGCTCTCGTTGGTACGACATTCCCGCAGTCTTGGAGAAATGCATCTCGTATGCTGATGCCTGATTTTTGAAAACTTTCTTTTCCAGATAAGAAAGTTCTTTTATTACATGGGATAGGCTCTTATTCCATGTGTAGCGCAAACCAACCCAAATACACCAAGGGTTATCAGTAGACGGTCGCTGCGCTAAATAATCCATATTTTCAAATGCATCAATTTGTTCACGCAGGCTGGTAAATACATTCTCAAAAACATCCTTCGCCGAAACTGGTTTGTTGTAAGGTGGATTAAAGAAGTTGGACGTCATATTTAATAAAGTAGTATATTAAGATAATGAGACTTGTTTACAATGAAATGCTTGCCTCGGCATTACCCTTACACAAGGGATAGGGCACGATTAGCCAGGCGATATGCCTCCCGCTTTTGTGCCACCTGTACCGCTGCCATAAGGTGACGCCTAATTTCTGCCTGTGCCTCGTTAGTAATTCTATAACGGCTTTCACCAAGTAACGCCTCGGCAAGACTGTCCGAGCACCTTTCAAGCTGCATTGTTAGGAATGACACTACTTGATCACGTGCATGATCAATTGACTGACGGTAACGCTCAGCATCGCATGCTGCCCGCGCCTCGCGTCTCATCTCGATAAGCAACGCTTGCTCATCTCGCAATTTCTTCTCTGCAATTATTGTTCGCTGCTGCTCAGTCATTGGAAAAGCAATCCTTATGCTGGTTTTGCCATTACCAATAACCTGAAGTGCAGGATAAGGTATGCTTTTTCTAGCCCCTCGCTGATTTCCAAAAATGCACATTGGGCCTGCATTTGTGAATACTACTAGCTGTGTATTTTTGTTATTACCTGCAAATCCAGGCAACCAATCAGGGAGTAATAACCCTGCTGATATCAAAACATTGGGGCTGGATGTACAAGTAAGATACCCATAGCCACCAGATACCATTATCTTTCCAAGCGGGATGTCAATGTCAAAGTGAAGCAAACCCCGATCACAAACCTTAAAATCATCAGGGATTGCAATAAAAGGGTAGCCATCGGGTAGTGTAGTGATAGATTCAGCATTCGCCATGATAAAACCTCCCAATTAGGTGTTACTCTTTATCAAAATGCTGGTGGTATATGCCAGCAGAAACATCAGGCGCGTTACAAACCAGCCGGACGGCATTGAACGGCTTTGGGTAGTCTTGCCCCGGGTGTCCCGGGTTGTACCGGAATAGCCGGGACGGCTGAAACCCAGTAATGGCGGGCTTGCCCGGATGCCCCGGGTGTCCCGGGTTAAAAAAGGCATAGGGAGAGAAAACACTTGTAAAAGTGTTATGCCGCTCCCTTCAAATTGATCACCTTTGCCCCTGCCTTCAACTCATCCAAATAATCTGCCCATGCCTGCATCATCTCTTTGCGCTGCTCAATGAACTTGGTTCTGTTATAGGCACTACCCAAAGCATCTGGCACTTTATGCGCTAACTGGTGCTCAATGATATGCGGGTCAATATTCAGACGTTCATGCAGCAGAGTTCTGGCCATTGCCCGGAATCCATGGCCGGTGATCTGTGTCTTGGTGTCGTAGCCCATACGTTTTAGTGCAGCATTGATAGCTGCCTCGCTCATAGGCTTCTTGGGATCATGGCCACCCATGAATACAAACTCACCATGGCCTGATACTGGGTGCAGATCTTGCAACAAAGCAATGGCCTGGCTAGAGAGAGGCACTAGGTGATCTGTTTTGGTCTTACTTACTCTGTAACGCCATTCGCCAACCTCCAGATCAATGTCTACCCATTTTGCTGTGCGTAGCTCACCAGGACGCACGAAAAACAGTGGTGCAAGGCGTAGGGCTGTTTGCACTGTCAATGTGCCTGTGAATCCATCCATGGCACGCAATAGCTCTGCTACATCCTTGGGGTCGGTCAGTGAAGCCATATGCGTAACGGTAGAGGAGGGAATAGCACCTTTCAGGTCAGTGGTGACATCACGCATAGCTCGGCCAGTTTGCACGGCATAGCGGAATACTTGCCCTGCAGCTTGAAGGGTTCGGTGTGCTGTATCTAACTTATTCTGATTTTGAATGCGCTTGATGCATTCCAGTATTTCAGGGGCTGTTATATCGGCAATAGGCTTACTGCCAAGCCAGGGAAATAGATATACCTCAAGACGCCTCACAACCTTATTCCGGTGGCTGTCTGCCTTGTTTTCCATATGAATGGCTACCCACTCGCGGGCGATGGCTTCAAAGCTGTTAGCAGCATTGGTTTGTTTACTTTGCTTGGCTGCCTTGCGATTCTCACCAGGGTCAATATCCTGGACAAGCAGCTTTCTGGCATCTTCTCTACGTTCACGTGCCAAGGCCAATGACACATCGGGATAAGTGCCAAGTGATAACAGCTTTTCTTTACCCTGGTAACGATACTTGAAACGCCACCACTTACCCCCAGATGGGGTAACTTGAATAAATAGCCCCGCTTCGTCATAGAGCTTGTATGTCTTATCACGCGGGCTTGCTTTGCGTATTGCTACGTCATTTAAAGCCATTTGGGGTAACTCCAGGATGGGGTAAGTGTGTTACCCCCAAAGTTACCCCATTAATTTGCCGGATGTCAACGGACTGGATTGAACAGTATTAAACAAAAAACCCCGGAATCACTAGGATTTACCGGGGTTTAGTGTACTGCTCCGAATTGCAATGAACAGGTAATTGGTGGGCCCAACAGGACTCGAACCTGTGACCAACGGATTATGAGTCCGCTGCTCTAACCAACTGAGCTATAGGCCCTTAAAGCTTGTACCGCGCTTTAATCGTTGCCAGTTTCGAGGAAACTGCGCAGACGTTCAGAGCGGGTTGGATGGCGCAATTTGCGCAGGGCCTTGGCTTCAATCTGACGAATACGCTCACGCGTCACATCAAACTGTTTTCCGACTTCTTCCAATGTGTGATCCGTATTCATTTCAATACCGAAACGCATACGCAACACTTTGGCTTCTCTCGCGGTCAGCGATTCTAACACTTCTTTGGTCGCTTCGCGCAAGCTTGCATACACGGCAGCGTCTACCGGTGCCAATGTCGCCAGGTCTTCGATGAAATCACCCAGATGGGAATCGTCGTCATCGCCAATCGGTGTTTCCATGGAGATGGGCTCCTTGGAAATCTTGAGGATTTTGCGGATTTTGTCTTCCGGCATTTCCATTTTCTCTGCCAAGGTGGCCGGGTCAGGTTCCAGACCGGTTTCCTGCAGAATCTGGCGGCTGATACGATTCATCTTGTTGATGGTTTCGATCATATGCACAGGAATACGGATTGTACGTGCCTGGTCTGCAATCGAGCGTGTAATCGCCTGACGAATCCACCAAGTGGCATAGGTCGAGAATTTGTAGCCACGGCGGTATTCGAATTTGTCCACGGCTTTCATCAGGCCAATGTTGCCCTCCTGAATCAGATCCAGGAACTGCAGGCCACGATTGGTATATTTCTTGGCAATGGAAATCACAAGGCGCAAGTTGGCCTCGATCATTTCACGCTTGGCACGGCGCGCGCGCGCTTCACCCGTGGACATCTGCTTGTTGATTTCCTTCAGCTCACGAATGGAAATGCCAACACGATCCTGAATAGCCAACAGTTGTTGCTGTTGATCATCAATGGAGTGTTTGAATCGCTCAAGACGCTCAACATAAGGTTTGTTCACGGTCAGCTCTTTCGCCAACCATTCCATGCTGCCTTCATTACCGGGGAAGCTCTTAATGAAGTGCGGACGTGGCATACCCGCTTTTTCCACACAGAAACCCATGATTTTGCGTTCACAGGTACGTATTTCATCTACCATGCCGCGCACTCGGTCACACAGCGCCTCAACCTGTTTGGCAGAGAAGCGGAATTCCATCAGCTCATCAATGATCGCAGCTTGCAGCTTGATATATTCTTTATCCTGGGAGCCTTTCGTCACCAATAGCTCGGACATTTTGTCATGGGCACTGCGAATGACTGCAAAACGGGCCAGCACTTCTTCACGCAATCTGGCTAGTGCTTCGGCAGAGATGGCTGCCGACTTGGCGCCGTCATCATCCTCTTCGTCGTCATCGCTGTCGTCTTCGGTGTCTTCCTCATTTTCGCCAGCCTCTTCAGCGGCCATTTCTGCACCCAATCCATCATCCGCATCGATCAGGCCGTCCACCAGGTCGTCAACGCCCAGTTCGCCCTTCTCGACCTGATCCACCATTGCCAGCAGTTCAATAATGGTGCTTGGGCAAGCAGCAATCGCCTGCACCATGTGCTTGAGGCCATCTTCGATGCGCTTGGCAATTTCAATTTCACCTTCACGGGTCAGCAGGTCCACAGTGCCCATTTCGCGCATATACATACGCACAGGGTCAGTGGTACGACCAAACTCGGAGTCCACAGTGGAAAGCGCCTGTTCGGCTTCTTCCACGGCATCCTCATCCGCTACGGGTGCTGGCACGTCGGACATCAGCAATGCTTCGGCATCCGGTGCTTCTTCATACACCTGGATACCCATGTCATTGATCATGCCGATAATGCCGTCGATCTGTTCGGAATCCTGCACATCATCCGGCAAGTGATCATTAATTTCCGCGTATGTAAGATAGCCGCGCTCCTTCCCAAGGACGATAAGCGACTTCAAACGTGTGCGACGTAAATCCGCGTCATTGAGCGGAATTTCTGCCTTGTCGTTTACATTTTCGTTCTGTTGCTCTTTAGCCATGCTTGACCTCATCGAACCGCGGTTAATTACGGGAAACCCTGAATTATACCTTAAAAACACTGACATTTTTTAGCAGTTTCACAGCCTGCCACTGTATTTCAGCGAGTGCCAATAGACTTCAGCAACTCCCGCTCTTCCTCTGTCAACTGACTCAAGTTCTTTTCCTTGAGCCTGTCTACAACAGACGCTTTCTGCCTTTGCAGATAAACATCTTTCAGCTGCCTGCGCGCACCGTCGAACTCTGATGCCAGGTCCACACTATCATCCAGCACATTCAGCTCTCGCTGCAGGTCCTGCAGCAAACGCACATCCACCACAGCCTCCAATGCATGCAGCATCGCAGCTGGCCTGGCCGCAGGACTACTCAACGCTACGTTCACGACCTGGCGCACCATTTCATCCTCACCTGCACCTCCGATCGCCCATTCCTGGTCAGACTCTTCGACCAGATGCGGCTGCATGATTGCCATGAGTGCAAACCTGCGCTGCAAGGACATGGTAGTACGCGCCTGTCTTGGTGCAGACCGTGGTTTGCCACGATTAGTTTCCGGCAACTTGATCATGCTGCGCATTTCATCAGCAGAAATTTCTGCCAATTCCGCTATCCGCTTACGCAAAAGCAATGCCAGTCTTGGCGCCTGAATCTGCTTGAGGATGGGTTCAGCCTCATTGAGGAACTGCACTTTATCCTCCTGCGATTGCAAACGATTATTAACACTCAACTCCTGCACCAGATACTGCGACAGAGGCAGGGCTTGCACCATTAATGCCTCAAACGCCTCCTTGCCGAACTCGCGTACATAACTGTCCGGGTCATGTTCAGTGGGCAAGAACAAAAAACCGAGCCTCAAACCGTCCTTCAATGCAGGCAATGCGTTCATTGCTGCACGCCACGCTGCATTACGCCCCGCAGCATCGCCATCGAAGCAAAACACAATATCATCCGTCTGGCGCATGAGCTTGGTAATATGCACTGGCGTCGTGGCAGTTCCCAGCGCAGCAACAGCATACTCGATGCCATACTGCGCCAATGCCACCACATCCATATAACCTTCCACCACCAGCGCCCTGCCGGCCTCGCGAATCGCGCGCCGTGCCAGGAACAGTCCATACAGTTCCTGACCTTTCTGAAATAAGGGCGTTTCCGGCGAATTCAAGTATTTTGCACCTGCATCAGCACTTTCCAGCACCCGGCCGCCAAACCCAATGACCTGCCCCTTCTGGTCATGAATCGGGAACATGATGCGATCACGGAACCGGTCATAGCGACGACCCTGCTCATTATCAATCACCAATCCTGCTGTTTGCAGCACTTCGTGGCGATAATCAGGAAATATAGTTTCAAGGTTCTGCCAGCCAGCAGGCGCATAACCAACCTGGAAACGGGCCGCGATCTGTCCACTCAAACCTCGCCCCTTGAGATATTCAATCGCACGAGGTGATTTTCTCAACTCCGCCTTGTAATAATTGGCCGCCTGCTGCATGACTTCCTGCAAGCCAGGAATTGCTTTGGCCCGAATCGATTCCTCAGGCCGCGTTTCCTGCGGCACAATCATGCCCACCGATTTGGCAAGCTCGTGCACCGCCTCGACAAAACTGATGCCCTGGTACTCCATGATGAACCCCAGCGCTGATCCATGTGCGCCACAACCAAAACAATGATAGAACTGCTTGGTAGGACTGACGGTAAAGGAAGGAGACTTTTCGTTATGGAAAGGACAACAGGCCGAGTAATTGGCTCCCGCCTTTTTCAAAGGCACACTGCGATCAATGACATCGACAATGTCGACACGATTGAGCAGCTCTTGAATGAAAGAATCGGGAATCATGAGTGGAAATAATAGCCGAAAAAAACAAAAAAGGAGCCAGAAGCTCCTTTTCTAATGACTAATTGCACAACTATTTCAAGCACCAAGCCTGGACTTGATCAACCCTGAAATTTTGCCCATATCGGCACGGCCCAGCACTTTTGGCTTTACAGCCGCCATTACCTTACCCATATCCTTGATACCATTGGCACCAGTTTCAGCGATGACACCATCAATGATGGCATTGACCTCGTCATCAGTAAGCGCTGCTGGCAGATACGTCTGCAGTACAGAGACTTCAAACTTTTCCACATCAGCCAGATCCTGGCGATTAGCTGCTTCATACTGAGAAATGGAATCACGACGCTGCTTGAGCATTTTCTCGATCGCCTCAATCACCTGGCTATCGTTCAACTCAATCCGCTCATCCACTTCGCGCTGCTTGATGGCAGCCTGCAAAAGACGAATCGCCCCGAGACGCGCACTATCTTTGGCACGCATCGCGGCTTTCATGTCTTCGGCAAGTTGTACCTTGATCGTCACAGCAGAATAACCAGCTGCTTAGTAAAGCTTAGCAGGCAGAGTCTGGTTGCGGATACGACGATAATGACGCTTAACGGCAGCAGCAGCCTTACGCTTGCGCTCCCATGTAGGCTTTTCGTAGAACTCACGCGCACGCAAGTCAGTCAGAAGGCCAGTCTTTTCAATCATGCGCTTGAAACGGCGCAGAGCCACGTCAAACGGCTCGTTCTCTTTTACACGTACGCTAGACATTTAAATCACTTTACCTTTGAGAAAGGGTGAAAAAGTTTGCTATTCTAGCGCCTCATTATTGTTTTATCAACATTATCTGAAAAACTTATGTTAATCCTTGGCGTTGAATCTTCCTGCGATGAAACCGGCCTGGCACTGTACGACACTGAACAGGGCTTGCTTTCCCATGCGTTGCACTCCCAGATCGACATGCATGCTGCCTATGGCGGTGTCGTCCCTGAGTTGGCATCCCGCGACCACATCCGCCGCGCCCTGCCCTTGACACGGCATGTGCTCGAAACTGCCGGAAAATCGCTGCAGGACATTGATGGTATCGCCTACACTCAAGGACCCGGCCTGTCCGGCGCCTTGCTGGTCGGCACCAGTATTGCCGAATCGCTGGCATTCAGCCTCAATCTGCCCACTATTGGCGTACATCACCTCGAAGGCCACCTGCTCGCCCCCTTGCTTGAGCCCGATCCACCAGAATTTCCTTTTGTCGCTCTGCTGGTTTCCGGCGGACACACGCAATTGATGCGAGTATCCGCAATCGGAGACTATGAATTATTAGGTGACACCTTGGATGACGCTGCCGGCGAAGCCTTCGATAAAACCGCAAAACTGCTCGGCCTGAGTTACCCCGGCGGCCCAGCTGTCTCAAAACTCGCAGCACAAGGCCAGGCAGGCACATATCAACTGCCCCGCCCCATGCTCAACAGCGGCGACCTCAACTTTAGCTTCAGCGGCCTGAAAACCGCCGTGCTGACCCTGGTCAACCAACAGAGAGACACGTTGGACGATACCGCCCGCGCCAATATCGCTTACGAATTCCAGGAAGCGGTGACAGAAGTGCTCACCAAGAAATGTATGGACGCCCTGCGCAAAACAGGTATGAAGCAATTGATCGTTTCCGGCGGTGTGGGTGCCAATGCCAGACTACGGGAACGCCTCAACGAAGCTGCCAGGCGCAGGCACTACCATGTGCATTATCCCAGGCTGGAATTCTGCACCGACAATGGCGCCATGATTGCCTTTGCGGGCGCGATGCGCATGCAACAAAAAATGCAGGAAAGCGACCACAGCTTCACCGTCAGGCCGCGCTGGGATTTGGCTGAACTGACCAAGCCTTGAGTCACTCTGCCAAGCCTTGAGTCACTCTGCCAAGCCTTGATGTTATCCCGGCCTTGAGCCGGGATTCCGTGGGTATGCGGCAATACCGCACACACCCGGCATGACAGTAGCCATTGAAAGCGTTGCCGCAATCAGGATTTCTTGCCGAAGCCTGACTCAGTACCATCCAGCAGCTTGCGGATATTGCCGCGGTGACGCCAGATCAGCAGCAGCGACAACACAAACACCACCAAGATGTACTGAATCGGCAACAATAACCACCAGGCAAAACCCGGAGCAAGCACAGCAGCCGTCAACGCTGCCAACGAGGAAAACCTGGTCAGCGCAAAAATAACAATCCAGCTCAGCAACGTCAATCCAGCCAAGAGCGGTGAAAATGCCAGCAGCACGCCCAGCGCAGTAGCAACGCCTTTACCGCCCTTGAAGCGGTAAAACACTGGATACAAGTGCCCAAGGAATACCGCCAAGGCAATCCAGCACACCACCCCGATTTCCAACCCGTACACCTGCGCCAGCCATACCGGCAACCAACCCTTGGCCGCATCGCCCAGCAAAGTCAGTAAAGCCGCCAGCTTTTTACCGCTGCGCAACACATTGGTCGCACCCGGATTACCAGAACCCACCGTGCGCGGATCAGGCAAACCAAATGCGCGACTGACCAGAATCCCGAACGAAACAGAACCCAGAAGATAAGCAAGAATGATGAAAACTGCGGTATTCATGAGAATTGGATTAAAATTGGATACTATATTCTACCAGCCTCGCGGCCTTAAAGCAGATTCACTCATGGACATTATCTTTCTCAGCGAAGTCAAAGTACAAACCCACCTCGGCGTCCCCGACTGGGAACGCCTGACCGCCCAGACCATCGTCCTCGATATCGAAATCGCCATGCCCGACAGCGGCTCCTGCCAGACTGACGACATCACAGACACCATAGATTACGGCGTAGTTGTCGCCCGCATCCGCGAAACCTTGGCAGAACGCTCATTCAAACTGGTAGAAGCCCTGGCGGAACACATTTGCCAACTCATCCTGCAGGAATTCAACTCCCCCTGGGTCAAGATCAAGGTCGCCAAGCCGGGCATATTACCGGGGTTGAAGGCGCTGGGAGTAGTGATAGAGCGGGGAAGAAAAACCGACTAATTACCCGCGCGGATGATGCATCTGGTGTAGTTGCTTCAGGCGCTCGCGCGCGACGTGGGTGTAGATTTGCGTAGTGGAGATATCAGCGTGGCCGAGCAGCATTTGCACGACCCTGAGGTCCGCACCGTGGTTGAGCAGGTGGGTGGCGAAGGCATGACGCAGGACGTGAGGGGAAAGGTGGGTGGTGATGCCGGCATACGCGGCGTAACGCTTGATGAGATACCAGAATGCCTGACGAGTCATGCCGTCGCCGCGTTGGGTGACAAAGAGATGATCACTGAGGCGCTGCTGCAGAATGGCGTGGCGACCTTCGGATAGATAGTGTGTGAGCCATTCCACTGCCTGTTCCCCTAATGGTACGAGGCGGGTTTTGCTACCTTTGCCGGTCACGCGCACCACACCGTCACTCAAGCTTAATTCCGTGACTTGCATACCCACGAGTTCAGATACGCGCAAACCGGTAGCATAGAGGGTTTCCAGCATGGCACGATCACGCAGACCGAGGTTGGTATTGGTATCAGGCGCCTCGATCAGGCGGTCTACATCTTCTTCGCTCAGGCTTTTGGGCAATGAGCGTGGCAATTTGGGTGTTTCGATATGCAGGCTGGGATCAAGGCTGACAAGTGATTCGCGCAGGGCGAAGCGGTAGAAACGGCGCAGGCTGGCAATCAGGCGGCTGATGCTTCGTGGTTTGCTCTGCGGGAAACGAAAGGCGATGTAGGCCTGAATATCACCCGCCGTCACTTCCAGCATGGTTTTACTGCGCTTTTCCTGCAGCCAGCCTGCGAATCCTGACAGGTCCTGCCGGTAGCTGGAAAGGGTGTTCTTGGCTAATCCATCTTCCAACCAGACATGATCCTGAAAATGATCAAGCAGCGCTTCAGCTGTATGCATTGACATGTTCGTGCTGCAACAGCCAACGCTTGACGTCCAGGCCATGCTTGTCATTCTTCATGAAGCCGCCAATGCCGCTCTTGGCCACAATACGATGACAAGGTATCAGCAAAGGCAGATGGTTGGCGCCACAGACATTGGCAACCGCCCTGGGGCCAGAAGCCACGCGCGTGGCAAGCTCACTATATGTCCACACCTGCCCCAGCGGGATTTCCATCATGGCGCGCCAGACGCGCTTCTGGAATGGAGTACCCTGCATGATATACGGCACATCCAGCACATGGTCCGTATTATCTAGATACTGTTGAATCTGTAGCGCAACATATTGCGCGAATGGCTGCGCAGGACAATGTGGAGACAGCGGACTGGAAATCAGCCTCATGCCTGTGACGTATTCATCGGCAACATTGATACCAATAGCGCCGAAAGGCGCAGTGATGACAGCATCAAATTCGCTAGCATGGTGTGAGCTCATGACAGGCATTCTAGAACAAAGCGATGCATGTACTCAAACAAATACAGCAGACATAAAAAAGCCCCGGCGTACGGGGCTTTTTTTACTGTGCAGTAACTCAGCAGTTTATTCTGCGCTGCTTGGTGTTTCTTTGCGCAGTTGCAGCTTTTCCTTGATACGTGCGGACTTACCGGAACGCTCACGCAAGTAGTACAGCTTGCTGCGGCGAACGTCACCACGACGTTTCACGTCAATGCTGGCGATCAGTGGAGAGTAAGTCTGGAAAGTACGCTCAACGCCTTCACCGGAAGAAATCTTGCGCACAATGAAGGAGGAGTTCAGGCCGCGGTTACGGATGGCAATAACAACGCCTTCGTATGCCTGCACACGCTTACGCGTACCTTCAACCACGTTCACACCGACAACCACGGTGTCACCAGGGGCGAAAGAAGGGATAGTCTTGCCGAGACGGGCAATTTCTTCCTGTTCCAATTGCTTGATAATATCAGCCATTTCTTGCTTCCTTTTAGTTATGGGAATCTTGTTCCTGCTCTATTTCTGCGAGCAGCCGAGATTCCTCTTTCGTCAACGACCTTGCGGCCAATAAGTCCGGGCGTCTTGCCCGGGTTCGCGCCAGCGATTGCTTCAACCGCCAACGCTTGATCTTGGCATGATTGCCGGAAAGCAATATTTCCGGCACCTTTTGCCCCGCATATTCCTCTGGTCGAGTGTAATGCGGACAATCCAGCAAACCATCGGCAAAGGAATCCTCCTCTGCCGAAACGGCATCGCCCAGGCTACCGGGCAACTGCCTGATGATCGCATCCAGTATCACCATGGCGGGAATTTCACCGCCAGACAATACATAGTCGCCGATCGAGTATTCTTCATCTACCAGCGTAGAAAGCAAGCGCTCATCCACACCTTCATAACGGCTTGCCAGGAATATCAATCCCGGCATTTCCTTCAATTGCATCACATGCTCATGCTTGAGCGGGGTGCCCTGCGGTGACAGGTGAATCACTTTGGAATTCTCTATCCCACGTGATTGCTGCCGGGCTCTTGCCGCCGCAATCGCTTTTTCCAGCGGCTCCGCCAGCATAACCATTCCGGGGCCACCACCATATGGCCTGTCGTCTATGGTACGGTAATTGTCTGTGGTGAAATCGCGCGGATTCCACAACGCCAGCTCATAAATCCCGCGTTCCTGTGCCCGCGAACTGATTCCAAACTTAGTCAAGGCATCAAACATTTCGGGGAACAGCGTCACCACATCAAATTGCATGGCTTGCTTTTCCTGCGTGTCGCCAGCCTCGCTCAAAACTCGGCATCCCAATCCACCAACATGGTTTTACTTGCGATATCCACCTCAAGCACCACCTGGCCGACAAAAGGCAATAAGCGTTCACGATCGCCCTGGAGCACAATGACATCATTGGCGCCAGTGGCAAACACATCTACAACCCGACCAAGATCCACACCTTCCTGGTTGCGTACCTGCAAACCGATCAGGTCCGACCAGTAATACTCGCCATCTTCCGGCTCAGGCAATTCATCCCGATACACTGCGACCTGCATGCCTTTACAGGCAAACGCCGCATCGCGGTCATCAATGCCTTTCAGCTTCACCAGCAGAAGGTCATTATGCACCTTTGCCTTTTCAACCTCATATGGCCGCCACTGCTCAGGACATGTAGGGTCACCTCGCCCCAGTATCCAGCGACCATATTCAAACAGGCTATCGATATACTCGGTATCTGGCAGAACCTTGATCCAGCCATAAACGCCATAAGGGGCGACAATGCGCCCCATGATGACCAATTCACTCACAACTGATAGCCGCCGTTTTTCAACGGCTTTGCATTAAGCAGACTTTTGGGACTGCTTAACCAGGCGAGCAACAGTTTCGGACAGTTGCGCACCATTACCTTGCCAGTAAGCAAGACGCTCACTGTTAAGACGCA
This sequence comes from Methylobacillus rhizosphaerae, assembly GCF_900187985.1. Classification (GTDB taxonomy): domain Bacteria; phylum Pseudomonadota; class Gammaproteobacteria; order Burkholderiales; family Methylophilaceae; genus Methylobacillus; species Methylobacillus rhizosphaerae. Next base: position 224,945 of record NZ_FZOA01000001.1, on the reverse strand, counting down.
AGCCCTCTTGGCCTTCCTTGGCCAACGGGTTGTAAAAACCTACACGCTCAATGAAACGGCCGTCACGGCGATTACGGGAATCAGCCACAACCACGCTGTAAAACGGAGCCTTCTTCGCGCCACCGCGGGCGAGACGAATAATCACCATAATCTTGGTTCTCTTTAAACTAGACAGAAAGGCGCGGATTTTACGTTATTTTCTATACTGTTGGCAAGTCTATTCTGCGAAATTTGCAGTTTCAACATACCGAGTAGGGTCCGCCAACCCCGCAGCAACAAATCCTTGCCGACGCAAACGGCAGGAATCACAGACGCCACACGCCCTTCCCCGTTCGTCAGCCTGATAGCAGGATACCGTCAGGCTGTAATCAACACCAAGAGCTACTCCCTGCGTCACGATCTGCGCCTTGGTCATGTCGATCAAGGGTGCATGAATGGTAATGGTACGGCCCTCGATAGCACTTTTGGTAGCCAGGTTGGCCATATCCTGGAATGCACGCACGTATTCACCACGGCAGTCCGGATAGCCGGAATAATCCAGCGCATTGACGCCGATAAAGATATCCTGCGCCTCCAACACTTCTGCCCAGGCCAGCGCCAGAGACAACATGATGGTATTCCGTGCGGGCACATAGGTAATGGGGATGCCTTCACTGGGCATTTCCGGCACAGCAATACTGGCGTCCGTCAGGGCGGAACCACCAAACATGGCAAGATCCAATTGAGCTGTGCGGTGCATGGCTGCCCCTAGGGCAGTCACAATCTGTTGCGCCGCATCAAGTTCGGCACGGTGGCGCTGATGATAATCAAGACTCAGACAATACGCCTCATAGCCTTGATGGCGAGCGATAGCCAATACCGTAGCGGAATCAAGTCCGCCAGATAACAGCACAACCGCTTTCTTGCTCATGATTTCTTTCCTCGAAAGCCACTGCCGCCACAAGGCCGACAGCAAGCTATATTACTTGCCCGGGGTCTCGCCCCAGAGGATTTTGTGCAACTGCACCTGCATACGCACAGGCAGCTTATCTGCCAGCACCCAGTCTGCAAGATCTGTGGGCTTGACTTGGCTGAACACGGGAGAAAATATCACCTGGCACTTTTCATTGAGTGCATGCTCTGCCAGCAACTGTTTGGCCCAGTCATAATCCTCGCGGCTGCACAACACAAATTTGATTTCGTCGTTGGGCTTCAGGCGTTGCAGGTTTTCCCATTTGTTATTGGTCAGCTCCCCTGAACCAGGCGTCTTGATATCCAGGATAACGGCAACACGTTCATCCACGCCATCGGTGGCAACAGCCCCACCAGTTTCCAGCGAAACCGCATAACCTTCGTCACACAGGCGTTGCAACAGCGCCAGGCAACCCTTTTTCTGCGCCAGCGGCTCCCCGCCTGTCACACAGACATAACGCGCGCCATATCCCGCCACCTGCGCCATGATTTCATCCAGCGACATGTTGGTGCCACCTTTGAACGCATATTCGGTATCACAGTAGACACAGCGCATCGGGCAACCTGTCAGGCGCACAAAAACGGTAGGCAGGCCTACACGTGACGACTCCCCTTGCAGGGAGTGGAAGATTTCATGAATACGCAACACGGAAGCTATCTGGACTTGATCGAGTCCAGCACATCAAGCCGGCGCTTTGCACTGGGCGCCAGATCATGATTGGGAAATTTATCCAGCAGATTGCGCAAGGTTTTCTTGGCGTTATCCACATCAGACAACTGGATCTGGCTATTTGCAATACTGTACATGGCATCCGGCACTTTTGTGCTGTTTGGATACTGGTTAATCAGCTTCTGCTGGGTATTAATGGATGCTTTGTAATTTTTCAGTGAGAACTGCGTACTTCCCAGACCGTACATGGCATCCGGTGCTTGCTGAGATGCCGGGTGTGTCTGCAGGAATTTTCCATAGGCATCAAACGCTTCTTTGTATTTGCCTGATGCAGCCAGGGCATTGGCAGCATCCAGTTCGCTTCCTTCCGGGTTGGCATTATTGTCATCATTGACCACTGACTCCCCGTCAGTAATGGTATTTGCCGCTGCTACAGAACCTGCGCCCCCTTCTTCCAGCTTACGCAAACGACCATCAGTATCGGCATAGAGATCACGCTGACGCTGCTGTGCATTCTCTATATTGTGATTGGCAACTTCCAGCTCACCCTTGAGGCGGCTGATTTCCTGATTAAGTTTGTCAATCTGACCCATCAGGTCCAGCATACCCTGGCTTCTTGTTTCCAGGGTTTGCTGGCTCTTTCTCAACTCAACCAATGCAGCTTGCGTTTCCTGACTCTGGGTTTGCACCTTCTGCTCCAGGTCAGCGATTTTTTTTCTTGCCTCATCATCGCCGAACAGTGCGGCATGCGCAAACAAAGGCAGCGAGAATACTGCCACCATAACCAGAATCAGTGAACGCTGCATCATAACTTACTCGCCTTGGTATTGAAGCTCTACACGACGATCCTGCTGCCAGCAAGAATCACTGCTGCAAGCGCCATTGGCCTTTTCCTTGCCGAAGCTGACAGTTTCAATCTGTGCATCTTTCACGCCCAGCAGATTCAATGCCTTCTTCACAGCAACTGCACGACGCTGACCCAGGGACAAGTTGTATTCACGTGTGCCGCGATCATCGGTGTTACCTTGCAGGAAGACCTTAGCGTTATTGTGTGAATTCAGGTATTGCGCATGCGCCTCGACCAATGGGCGGAATTCAGCCTTGATGGCATCGCTATCGTAATCAAAATACACGCTACGCTTGGACAGGATGTTATTGGGGTCTGTCAATGGGTTGCTTGACAGAGATGAGTCAGAAACTCCGCTGGTTGCAGTTTCATTGCCGCCAGTCGTTTGTGACACTGCTGGACTCTTGTCCTCAACCGCTGCTTGCGGTGTTTCTTTGACAGCCTTGCTGGAGCACGCAGCCAACATCGCCACCAGCAAAACACTCATCACTATATTCTTGTTCACTTTGTTCTCTCCTTTAAATATGGGTAAATACCATCAACTGTTACAACACTACAAACCCTGCTGTTACAAACGCTCCCAAAATCCATCAGCAGCTTCAAACACCATTCTGCATGTTTCAAAACTACTGATTTACTACAGGCCCCCATGCTGGCTCACGTACATCACCGCTACTTTCGGTCAGACGCTGTTTCACCTTGCCATCAGCAGAGACTGCCGCAAGCGTTCCACGACTACCGACACGAGTAGCATGCAATATCATGCGCCCATTAGGGGCAAAACTCGGTGACTCATCCTTTGCACCATTGCTGAGCACTTGCACTTGTCCGCTCTGCAAGTCCTGCACGGCAACCTTGAACTGGCCACCGTCTCGGCGTACATAAGCAAGGAGCTTGCCATCAGGAGAAATTCTCGGACTGACGATATAACCACCATCAAAGGTCATGCGGCTGGCCTCTCCACCACTGGACGGCATGCGGTAAACCTGCGGACTGCCTCCACGGTCAGAGGTGAAATAGATATACCGACCATCAGGAGACCAGACTGGCTCAGTATCAATCGCACTTGTCCGGGTCAATTGCTGCAAACCAGTGCCATCGGCATTGATCGCGTATATTTGCGAATTTGCTGCATAAGTCAGCACGATGGCCAGGCGTTTGCCATCAGGAGACCATGACGGAGCGCTGTTGTTACCCTTGAAATTTGCCAATACAGTGCGTTGACCAGACACCAATGACTGGACATAGATAATCGGCTTTTTCTTTTCAAATGACACATAAGCCAGCTTGGTGCCATCCGGAGACCAGACAGGAGAAATGATAGGCTCAACTGAAGACACGACGGTCTGCGGATTGTATCCATCAGAATCTGCCACCTGCAGGGCATAACGTCCGCCCGACTTGCTTACATAGGCAATGCGCGTGGCAAAAACACCCTGCTCACCAGTCAGCTTCTGATAAATCACATCTGCAATCTTGTGTGCTGTCATGCGCAACTGGGCCGGAGTAATGTTGTACTCCATCCCCACTAGCTGGGTCTGCTTATAAACGTCCAACAAGCGGAAAGATACTTTGAGGCGATTGCCAGGCAGAGTTTCGACGCTGCCAATCGTCAGAGCCTGCGCCTGGATTGCAGCCCAATCAGAGTAACTGACTTGCGAGACATCACTGGGCTGGTTAGCCACACCCCGCGTTTCCAGCACCCGGAACAGCCCGCTACGTCGCAAATCTGCGCCGATCACATTGGCAATGGTATCTCGCTGCCCGGACACGGGTGTTTGTTGCGCAAACGGAACGACCGCAATCGGTATCTGCTGCGCAGCACCGCCAACAATCTCAACGGTCAAGTCTGCATGAGCAGTGAATGGCAGGAAGAAAACTAAAAATCTGAGAAATGTGCGTAATTTATTCATCGTTAATTTAGGGTCATAAAATAATGCAAAGTTCCCCGACGGTCAGTGTGTGCATTCTACCAACTCACCCATACACTTGCTATGGGAGTTTGCTGCTTATTATGTTTATATCCTGCAGCTTTCAGCCATCCTCATTAGGACGGAACTTCAGTTTGAGATCACGGAAACGTGAGAACAATTCCGGCTGTGGCGGTACAGGCAATGGCTGAGACTGTAGGATAGCACGCTCAATCGCCTCATCACAGGCCGGTAGCCCGCTACTCCTCAATATCTGCGGCATGCCAATCACGTCACCTGTCGGCATCAAGCTGATACCAACCTCCAGTTCCACCTTGCCAGTCCCACAGAACTGGCGGTTCACATTACGCTTGATCTTGGCCTGGAGCTGGCCGAGATATTTGTCAATCTCGCTTTGATTGGCAACATCAGCGCCATCCTGAGCCGGACCCTGTTTTTGCGCAGGTGCGGGCCTGGAATTTTCCTCCAACAATTCCTGCTGCAGTTTTTTCAGCTCCTCCAGCTTGACCTTGTCTTCTTTCTTCGGCTCTGGCTTTTTAGGTTCTGGTTTCGGCTCAGGTTTCTTGGGTTCCGGCTTTTTTGGCTCAGGCTTTTTCTCTGGCTGCTTGGGTTTCTCCGGCTCTTTCTTCACCTGGATTTCAGCTTGAGGCTCAGGCTCAGCCGGTTTTGGCTCGGGCTTGGGTTCAGGTGCCGGCTCTGGTTTTGGCTCAGGCTTGGGAGGTTCCGGCATGGGCTCTGGCTTCGGCGGCTTGGCAACAGGTTTGTCCGCTGGCAACGCATCCCACAGATCCACTTCTGCCACCCTCATCGGCTGATGTGTCTTCCAGTCGAAAGACACAAGCAGCAGCACGAGCAGCAGCAAATGTACCAGCAGGGAAAGCGCGGCCGCGCGCACCTTGTAAGGATTAGCTTTACGTAGTTTCATTAACGTTTAATTAGCCGGTTTAAGCAGGAGGCCAACCTTATATTGTTTCAGGCTATCCATCAGGGTGATGACTTTGTCGTATTGCACATTTTTATCTGCTGCAATGACAATAGCGCGCTCCGGCGTCTTCTCAACCTGGTTCTTGACTTCAAACAGCAAGACGTCCCGCTCCATGACCTTGCCCTCAAGCTCAGCCTTGCCATTGGCCTTGACTGTAATCACAACAGGAGCTGCCGCCTGCTTGAGCGTTTGTCCAACCTGCGGCAGTTCAACGATACCAGGGTTGGTCATGGGGGCCGTTACCATGAAAATCACCAGCAATACCAGAGTAACATCAATATATGGCACAACATTGATCTGGTTCATCAGGCGACGGGATTTGCGACGACTCATCACAACCTCCTTATGCCTTGCGTTGCAGGATATTGGTAAATTCTTCTATAAAGCTCTCGTAACGTACTGCCAATCTGTCTACTGAGGCGGTGAAGCGATTATAGGCAATGACTGCCGGAATCGCGGCAAACAGGCCAATTGCCGTTGCCACCAGCGCTTCGGCAATACCAGGCGCCACATGCGACAAGGTAGCCTGTGCCATGTTAGCCAGGCCACGGAAGGCATTCATGATGCCCCACACTGTACCGAACAGACCGATATATGGGCTGACTGAGCCAACAGAGGCAAGAAAAGGCAGATGGGAATCCAGTTCATCCATCTCACGGTTGTAAGCTGCACGCATGGCACGCCGCGCGCCTTCGGTCACATCACTGACATCCAGTGTAGGCTGACGCTTGAGACGGGCATATTCCTTGAAACCTGCTTCAAAAATGCTGGCCAGCCCCTGTACATTACGACGACCAGAAGTCACGCTTTCATACAGCTGATTGAGATCCCCGCCCTTCCAGAATACACGTTCAAAATCTTCCGCTTCGCGGTCAGCGCTACGGACAGAGTAGAATTTGATGAAGATGTACCACCATGAAACCAGGGATGCAAATAACAATAACGCCATTACGAGCTGCACAGGCACGCTGGCCCCGCTGATCAGCGTTATCAATGACATATCTTCAGTTGGGTTCATTCAAGCTCCGTTGGATTAATCATGTTACGTACAGCAGCCGGTATGCTCACCGGCCTGAACTGTTCAGCATCGATACATACAATATCTACCGCGGCATCAATCAAAAGTTCATCATCGCGATATATTTGCTGTTCGAATTTCATAAGACTACGTCCCAATTCCTTGAGTTGCGTGACAACTTCCAGCGCATCATCAAAGCGTGCGGGCCGGCGATATTGTAACGCAAGGCTACGCACTACGAACAACACCCCGTATTCATCTTTGAGCTTTGCCTGCCCGAACCCGAGACTACGCAGGAACTCAGTACGTGCCCGCTCCATGAACCTGAGGTAGTCAGCGTGATATACCACTCCACCGCTATCGGTGTCTTCATAGTAAACGCGCACCGGCCAATGAAACTTACCATTCCGGATCATTGCTGCCAAAGCTCTCCAGAGCCGATTTTTCCTGGCATGGACAGGCCAAAATGCAAGTATGCCTGCTGGGTGGCAATACGCCCACGCGGAGTACGCATGAGGTAGCCTTGCTGTATCAGGTAAGGCTCCAGCACATCTTCAATCGTATCCCGCTCTTCACCAATGGCCGCAGCAAGATTATCCAGCCCGACGGGACCACCATCAAATTTTTCCAACACAGCCAACAACAGTTTTCTGTCCATGACATCAAAACCCAGCTTATCCACATCCAGCATTTTCAGAGCCGCATCAGCAATGTCAGCACTTACTATCCCATCAGATTTCACCTGCGCATAATCACGTACCCGGCGTAGCAGGCGGTTGGCAATACGCGGCGTACCACGTGAACGACGTGCAATTTCCAAAGCACCTTGCTGTTGCATGGAAACTTCCAGCAACCCGGCAGAGCGCTGCACAATGCGGGCCAGCTCTTCCGAGGTATAAAATTCCAGGCGCGACACGATGCCAAAACGATCACGCAGGGGATTGGTCAGCATGCCAGCTCTGGTCGTCGCCCCTACCAGGGTGAAAGGTGGCAGGTCGAGGCGCACGGAACGTGCAGCAGGCCCCTCACCTATCATGATATCCAGGCGGTAATCTTCCATGGCTGGGTAGAGGATTTCCTCCACCACGGGTGACAAACGATGAATTTCATCAATGAATAACACATCATTGGGTTCAAGATTGGTCAGCAATGCCGCCAGGTCGCCAGCACGTTCCAGTACAGGCCCGGAGGTCTGACGCAGGTTGACGCCCATTTCCTTGGCAATGATATGCGCCAGCGTCGTCTTGCCCAGGCCCGGAGGGCCAAACAACAGGACGTGGTCCAGCGCTTCGGAACGACCACGCGCAGCATCTATGAAAATCTCCAGCTGGCTACGCGCCTTTTCCTGTCCCACATATTCATCCAGCACCTTGGGACGCAAGGCGCGCTCAAGCGCTTCTTCCTGCGTACCCTGGGTGGATGTGGTGATTAAACGATCGGTTTCTATCATTGGGTGGATCAGCTTTTTCCTGCATCAATCCGCAGCTGCAATCAGCCAGCGGTATATGCGCATGATACAGAAAAGCCTGTGATTGTTCTCCATCTTGCACGGGAGAAACTATAAAACATTGTCATTATGCTGTGTTGAGCAGCATAGAATTGAATTTCCCAACTTCACCATCAACAACCTGCATTAAGGGAAATATCCTTAACCTTTGGACAGGGATTTCAGGGCAAGTTTAATACCCTCGGCGACAGCAGTATCAGCAGGCAATTGCTTGACTGCAGCCAAGGCTTCCCTCTCATTGTAGCCCAGCGCAAGCAAGGCATTGAGCACATCCCCGCTCGCTGATTTTGCCTGCCCCCCGGACAATGCAGAAACGCCATCAATGGAAAATTTGTCCTTGAGCTCAAGCAACAAGCGTTCAGCTGTTTTCTTGCCTATCCCCGGCACCTTGGTCAACAGTCCGGTCTCTTGTAACGCCACCGCCTGCACCAGATCATCGACCGACAGTCCACTCAGGATAGCAAGCGCTGACTTCGCACCTATGCCATTGACTTTCAATAACTGCCGGAAAGTGACTCGCTCCTGGTCAGTGCCAAAACCGTACAACAGCTGCGCATCCTCACGCACGACGAAATGGGTAAGCAGCACAACTTGCTCACCCGTTGCAGGCAAGTTGTAAAAAGTGCTCATGGGCACCTCGCACTCATAGCCCACACCATGACAATCAATCACCACTTGCGGCGGCGTTTTATCTATCAAGATACCGCTTAATCTTGCAATCATATCAATCTGCCACCTCTCACCCGGAATCCCGCCGTCGCCAGCTTACCCAATCCCTGCCCGCCATGCGCATGACAAATGGCACACGCCAGCGCATCCGCTGAATCCGGCCGTGGCAATCCCGGGAGATTCAGGAGCCGCTTGACCATTTCCTGCACCTGGTCCTTGGCTGCGTGACCATTCCCGACCACAGACTGCTTTACCTGCAAGGCCGTATATTCAGATACCGGCAAATTCTTCAGCACCAAGGCACTGATGGCTGCGCCTCGCGCCTGGCCCAGCAACAAAGTGGACTGCGGATTAACGTTGACGAATACCTTTTCAACTGCTGCCTGCTGTGGCTGATAGTCAGCAATCACTTCCGCCAGACTATCCAGTATCACTTTAAGCCTGGTGGGCAAATCCTCTATTTCACTACCTCTGCCTGTGGTGGTCTTGATGGTGCCGCTGGCGACATAGGCAAGCTTTTCACCGGTTTTCTCAATTACGCCAAAACCGGTAAGCCTCAAGCCAGGATCAATACCCAGTATGCGCAAGGACATTACTCTTCGATGACTGCCGTAGTATATACATCCTGCACATCATCCAGGTCTTCCAGCGCGTCCAACAGCTTCTGCATCTTGGCACCATCTTCGCCACTGAACACGGTTTCAGTATCAGGCTTCATGGTCACTTCAGCCAACACCGGCTTCAGGCCTGCTGCCTCAAGCGCTTCCTTCACCGCAGTAAAGTCACCAGGCGCCGTAATGACCTCAATACTGCCATCCTCATCCGTCACTACATCTTCCGCGCCAGCTTCCAGGGCAGCTTCCATTACCTGGTCTTCGCTGGTACCTGGTTCGAATACCAGCACGCCGCAATGCTTGAACATGAATGAAACCGAACCATCGGTTCCCAGGTTGCCACCGTTTTTGCTCAAGGCATGACGCACATCGGCCACGGCACGCTGCTTGTTGTCTGTGAGACAGTCAATGATAATGGCAGCGCCGCCAATACCATAACCTTCGTAACGGATTTCTTCGTAATTGACCCCCTCCAGCTCACCAGTGCCGCGCTTGATGGCACGCGTGATGTTATCTGCCGGCATGTTCTGCTCCTTGGCTTCTGCCACGGCCGCACGCAAGCGAGGGTTGAAATTGAGATCACCGCCGCTCATGCGAGCTGACACGGTGATTTCCTTGATCAGTTTAGTGAATATCTTGCCACGTTTGGCATCCTGGCGACCTTTGCGGTGCTGGATGTTAGCCCATTTGGAATGCCCTGCCATTTGAAAATCCTTTGATTGCTAAATTATGCAAAAAAACCTACTGGATTTTACCATAGAGGATTACTGGAAAATATGCGCCTTTCAGTCCTGTCCCATGGCAGGGTCAACCTCTTCCTTGCGCTTCATGCTATACAGGGAAATGATCAACAATGCGGCACCAATCAACAACATACCCACTATTTCGCCGCGACTGGGTTCTTCCCCCAGCTGCAACCAGGCTGCAAGTACGCCTATCACAGGCGCAAGCAGAGAAGTCATGCTGGCAATTCCCGCAGGCAGGTGCTGCAAGGCATAAAGCCAGAGCAGCCAGGCCAGGGCATTGCACAATACAGCATTGAACAACACGGCGCCGATAAAGTTGATACTCCAGTCAATAGGCGGTGCAGGCACAATAAACGCCACCACCACCAACGGCAAAGAGCCAAATAGCATCTGCCAGGCTGTGAGGGACATGAGGTCCAGGTCAGGCACACGCTGGTGCAGCTTCTTGGCCACGATGACAGACACCGCCCAGAACACCCCCCCCAGAATAGCCAGGATCATGCTGAATAGGTCAGCCCCCAGATGCAATGGATCCAGGATGAATACCAATCCCATGACCGAGGACAATACTGCCAGCCATTGCACGCCGCGGATTTTCTCGCCCAGCAATGGCCATGCCAGCATCATGACCCAGAATGGCATGGTGTAGGTCAGCACTGCCGTCTTGCCAGCACCTCCTTCCACCAGCGCCCAGATAATCAGGCCGGTAAACCCGCAAGTCTGCAAGATACCCAGCCAGATCAAGGTAGGGATTTCACGCGGCTTGAGTGGTTTGCGCATCAAGGCCAGTAATGCGAACAGGCACACCGCTCCATAGAATGTCCGCATTGCACCGAACTGGAACGCGCCCGCATAGTCCAGCGCATGCTTCATGACTACCCAGTTGTACCCCCATAGGATTGCCAACAGCACTAAGGCTGCAAAAGCACGCAAGGTAGTTGAAGTTCCCGCTTTCATGATGGCTCCTGGCCCTTGGCCTTGATGAAGTTTAATTCCAGATATGGCTTAACAACTTCCAGTTACCGTCAGCCTGTTTCCTGTAGAGCAAATGCACGTTGCCACTAAAACTCTGGCGCTGCCCTTCAGCATTCACCACGGCAGCACTCCAGTGTCCGCGCTGGAATGCGAGATTACCATCGGCCTCCGCATGAATCAGCTCCAGTTTGTGATCCACAATACCGCTGGCAATGGCTCCTTGCCAGAAAGTCAGCAAGGCATCCTTGCCGTTCACCTGCCCGGCGCCAGCTGGCAGGACCGTGGCTTCATCATCATAGAAGGAAACTACTTGTGCATGATCCTTTACATTGAAAGCAGCATCCCATGCCTGGTTCAGCTGTGTTGCGACTGCGTTGAAATCTGAGTTTGTCATATCAATTCTCCAAGATTGTTAAAAATTAATTCCATGTATGAGTCAAGATTTTCCAGCTACCGTCATCCTGCTTTTTATAAAGCAGGTGCAGATTGCCGCCGAAATTCTGCGGTTCAGCGCCGTCTACCCCCTTGAGCACAGCGCTCCATTTAGCGCGTTGATAAATCGTGTTGCCCACAATGCCGGTTTCCACGGTCTCGATGTGATGATCAGTCAAACCCTTGGCGAACAGGCCAGACCAGAAATCTGCAATCGCCTTAGTCCCTGTCACTTGCTCACCACCTGCAGGCAGCAAGCTGCCATTGGCATCATAATAAGTACTGATAGTGCCAGCCGAAGCCTGGACAAAGGCCTCATCCCATGCAGCATTCAACTGACTGACAATCGCATCAGCCTTTTCCTTGTCAGGTTTGGCATTACATTGATAAGCCATGACAGCTGCAATGGCAGCCAGTACCAACACAGCCAATACTGCGATACTTTTACAATTTTTCATGATGAGACCTCTCCACTGATGATAGAAATTAATAACGACACTACATTAATGCGCCAGCAAAACACCTGCTAACCAAACGCAGGAATGCCGACATTCAACTTACCCAGAACAACACTCAACAATTCCCGCTCTTCTTCACTTATCCCAGCCATACATTGCCGCAATCGCGTATAGTAATCCGGCATCACCTGATCCAACCTGACCTGGCCCGCATCAGTCAATTGAATGGATACCTTTCTGCGGTCACCAGTATCAGAAATACGCTTTACCAACCCGTCACGCTCCAGGCCATCAATCAATCCTGTCATGGTCGCGCGACTCACTCCCGCCTTATCTGCCAACGTAGAAGGCAAGGCAATACTGTTCTCCTCACGCATCAATAACACCAGCACCCACCAGCGCCCTTGCAACAAGCCATGCCGACTGAGGCAGGTATCAAGCGCCAACGACAGATCACTCGCCACGCGCAAGAAATGCAGGAACACCGCTACCCCACCTGTGTCGGCATCGGGATAGCGCTCGGCAAATTTCGCCAGCACTGCTTTATCAGGAAGATCTTTGAGCTTCAACATAATTAGCCTGATTATAATTAGCTGACTAATTATGTCAACACATATTTACCAACCCTCTAAACAAGCAAAGCACTGCTCGTTGTTCCTGATCGAGGATATTCAACCTCAATTCCAAAAGGTGTATATTGCAATTACAGGTTCAAAGAAAACAAAGGGGAAGCCAACATGAAAACTGTGCGGCAAGTTCTGGAAACCAAAGGGAGCACTGTCTATTCTGTCGCGCCTGAAAGCCTGGTTTACGATGCTTTACTGGTCATGGCGGAGCGTCAGATCGGTGCACTGGTCGTGATGCACCGCGACCAGATGGTCGGAATATTCTCTGAACGAGATTACGCGCGAGAAGTTGCGCTCAAAGGTAAGACGTCCAGGACCACCACTGTCGGAGATATCATGTCGGGAGAAGTGACAACAGTCAGCCTGGCTGATACCGTTGACCACTGCATGAACCTGATCTCCGGCAAGCGCGTGCGACACCTGCCAGTCATTGAGAACAACCAGCTGGTTGGCCTGCTTTCGATAGGTGATCTGGTCAAGGAAACCATTGCCTATCAGGAATTCCTTATCCAACAACTGGAAAATTACATCCAGAGCTGATTATGGAGACTGGGGACTCCCATCCTCACTCTCACTCAGGGAGTCCTCACTTCGACCACCCCAGATGTTGTTGTTGAGTCCGGCTACGATCTCCTCCATGTCGCGACTCAATGTATGCTGCAAATCCTGGCGCGTCCGTACATTGTATGACACCACTTTCTGCATATCGGTATGAATGGGATGCAGATCTCGCATCATCCCTTCATCATGGCGGCGGAACTTCCAGGCGGTACTGTAAGCATGAAACGGGGTGTAGCCCATCTCGCGCAAAGCCTTTTCCCCCAGATGGACAGCACCGAGAAAAGTTTCACGCACACAGTCAATTCCCAGGTCCATGTAATCGAATACATAAGTACGATTGCGCACGCGCGCCAGTATTTTGACATCCGGATAGTGCTGCCGCACATAGCGTGCCGTTTCGATGGCATCTTCAGCATTATCTATCGCCAGTATCAGCAAACGGGCATTGGCAATTCCCGCTGCCCGCAGTACGTCCGGCCTAGTAATGTCACCGTAATACGCACGATACCCGAAACTGCGCATCAGCTCGATCTGGTTGGGGTCATGCTCGATCACTGTAGGCTCCACACCCACCCCGGTCAGCAACCGAGTAACAATCTGCCCCACGCGCCCGAAGCCGGCAATGATGATCGGGCGCTCTTCATCAAACTCATCGAATTTCCTGTTCTGCCGACGCTGCTGCAACCTGCGCCTGTAAGCAAACTGGTATACCAGCAGCAACAACGGCGTTGTCACCATGGAAATCGCCACCACAGAATTCAGTACGGCACTGTGCTCATAGCTGATCACCTTGGTATCGACTGCAGCGCTGAAGATGACGAAAGCAAACTCCCCGACTTGAGATAAAGTAACCGCAAACATCAGGCCACCAGCATTGTTCAGGCGGAACACCTTGGCAAGACCAAACAACAATACAAGCTTGAATGAGACAAATGCCAGCGCCAGCCCCACAATCAGTACAGGATGCTGTAACACCATACCCAGGTTGACAGACATACCGACCGAGATGAAAAACAACCCCAACAGCAATCCTTTGAACGGTTCAATATCCAGTTCAAGCTCCTGGCGATACTCGGAATCTGCCAACAAGACTCCTGAGATAAAAGCCCCCAGCGCCATGGATAGGCCAACCAGGGTCATGAGGATGGAGACGCCAATGATCAGGAACAAGGCAAACGCAATGAATATCTCGCGCAATCCGGTATTGGCGATATAGCGCAACACTGGCCGCAGCAGATATTTACCGCCGAGTATCAGCAGGATCACCAGTGCCACAGCCTTGAGAATGGCCAGCCAGTCCATATGCACGCCGTTGGAGACATGCGCCCCGGGCGCAATGACCAATAACAGGATCATGATGGGAATCACCGCCAGATCCTGGAACAACAGTACCGAAAACGCCGAACGTCCCGAAGGCCGGTTCAATGCACCCTGTTCAGCCAGCACCTGCATGGCAATCGCGGTAGAAGACATGGCAACCCCCATACCGACCACCAACGACAAGCGCCAATCCAGGTTGAATGCCGTACCGACCCCATATACCAGCCCTGCCGTCAGCAATACCTGCAATCCACCCATACCAAAAATGGGCAAGCGCAACTCCATCAGCTTATCGGGATCAATCTCCAGCCCGATCAGGAACAACATCATGACTACACCGAACTCGGAAAAATGCAACACCGTATCGGTGTCAGCCACCAAGCCCAAGCCCCATGGCCCGATCACAACACCAGCAAACAGATAGCCCAGCACCGAACCAAGACCAATACGCCGGAAAATTGGCACTGCCAACACCGCAGCGCCCAGATAGATCACGCTTTCAAGCAATAAGGACGGGATATGGGCTTCTGCCATAGTTATATATCTTTCACATCACGAACTGGCTCCAGGTACTGTGCCTCTTCTGCCTGCACGCTTTCCACGACAGGCGGTCCATCTCCTTCCGCCAGCTCTTTCAACCAGGCCGCATAACTATCTGCCTGCGCTTGCAACGCCGTATCACTGAGCGTGTCCGTCGCCTGGGTAAGGAACGGCTGCAAATACTGCATATTGCACAAACGTGCGCTCTGCTCGAAAGGGCGCAATAGCTCAGCGAGCGTGAAATGATGGTACCCACGGCGCTGATAGACACTGTCAGCCCCGCCTGTGGAGATCGCATGTACCCAGCTCTTGCCGGCAAGTTGGGTAGACACATCCCCGTGCGCCCAGCCATAGCTCAACACCATATCCAGCCAGCTCTTCAGCAATGCGGGACAGGAGTACCAGTGCAGAGGATGCTGAAACACCAGCACATCATGCTGGAATACCAATGCCTGCTCATGCGATACATCAATCATCTGCTCAGGATATGTGGCATAGAGATCATGCACCTGGACACACTCACAACCTGTAGCCGCCTCCAGCAAGGCTCGGTTGATACGCGAGCCTTCCATGACGGGGTGAGCCACCACTACCAATACACGCTTTTTCAATGATCAATCACCAATAATCTTCACCAGCACACGCTTCTTGCGGCGGCCATCAAACTCACCATAGAAAATCTGCTCCCACGGACCAAAATCCAGGCGCCCTTCCGTGATGGCCACCACCACCTCCCGTCCCATCACCTGGCGCTTCATGTGCGCATCGGCATTATCCTCACCGGTATCGTTATGACGATAGTTACGGATCGGCTCGTGCGGCGCGAGGCGCTCCAGCCATTCACGATAGTCATGATGCAGGCCGGACTCATCATCATTGATAAAGACACTGGCCGTAATATGCATGGCATTTACCAGCACCAATCCTTCACGTATCCCGCTTTCCCGCAGGCAAGCTTCCACCTCATGAGTAATATTGATGAATGCAACCCTGGATGGTGCATTGAACCATAGTTCTTTACGATAACTTTTCATATTCCTGCCTTGATAAAATAGTGAATTTGGAAATTATAGCGGCTCACCGTTGTCATTGAGTGACTCACCGGCATCTTTGCAATTGCCCGGAATTTAAGTTACAACTAATCAGAATTGAGATTTCCATTCCATCTACTATCAAGGAGAAACAAGTGAGTGACAAGATTTATATGCGCGTTGGCGAGGCCCTGGTCGCAGGAGGCCCTCCGGGAACAGCGGCAGAACCTGAAGTCATCATTGGTGAAATGAATGGCCCGATGGGTACCGCCTTTGGCACACTGCTCGGCGACCAGGTCAAAGGACATTCTCGCGTACTTGCCATCCTGAATACGGATATCATGGTGCGCCCAGCCACCATCATGGTCAGCAAAGTCACCGTGAAGAATGAGCGTTATACCAACATCCTCATGGGCACCGTGCAAGCCGCCATCGCCAATGGCGTGCTGGATGCAGTCCGTAATGGCGACATCCCCAAAGAAAAAGCCAATGATCTGGGCATCATTGTTTCAGTCTGGCTCAATCCCATCGTGGTAGAGCAGGATGACCTGGACCATCAGATACTATTCGATATCCACCGCAAGGCGACTGCCAATGCCATTCACAAGGCCATGAGCAATAAACCTGACATCGACTGGCTGCTGGAAAATCAGGAAAAAATTGTGCATAAATATTTCCAAATGGGGCTGGACGGCAAGATTTAAGCTCTGTTATAACCTTGGCGATACAGACTGCGGAGCCGTTTTCCGGGTCTGTATCTCCAGTTCCAATGTTGTTCAGCATCCCCTGCATACTTCACGAGGACGTTCATGGCAGCAGCAAGCTTTCAGGTCGAGCATAACAGCCAGGGCAACAAACACGTTACCCTCTACGGCCAGTGGTCGTTACGCGACCTGGATAACGATTTCGCCCAGTTGCGTAAAGCGCTCAAACCTTACTTTGCTGACAATACTGTCCAATGGGATATCACCCATGTTGAACAACTGGATACTGCCGGTGCTGCCGTGTTACAGAATGGCTGGGGCAGCCATCTTGACGATAAGGTAACACTCACCGACCAGCAACGCGCATTGTTCACATCGCTAGCGGATATTCCGCAATTGCCTCCTGCAAAAGCATTCTCACTTGATTCGCTGAGACTAATCACCAATGCAGGAAGGCTGACGATCTTCCTTAGCAGCCACATTGCAGATTTTGTCAAACTGCTGGGGCTGCTCGTACTGGAGCTGGCATATCTCCTGCGCCGACCGCAAGATTTCCCCTGGCGCGAATTCAGTGCCAACATCTACAAAAGCGGCATTACCGCCCTGCCAGTCACCGCCTTGCTGGGCTTCATGATCGGCATTGCCATGAGTTTCCTGATGGCAACCCAGTTACGCACATTCGGCGCTGACATTTTCATCGTCAATATTCTGGGGCTCGCAGTGATACGCGAGTTAGGTCCTATCCTCATGGCCGTGCTGATTGCCGGCCGTTCCGGTTCCGCCATGGCAGCACAGATCGGCGTCATGCGCGTGACGGAAGAAATTGATGCGCTTGCCACCATGGGTATATCACGTATCCTCCGGGTCGTATTGCCCAAGGTGTTAGGACTTACTTTCATTGCACCCTTCCTGGTCATATGGACTTCCGTCTGGGCACTGCTCGGAGGTGCGATTTCCGCCAATATTGAATTGGGCCTTGGATTCCGTTTCTTTTTCGAGTATCTGGCCACGGTAGTACAGCCCGTCAATATCACGCTAGGCCTGATCAAGGGACTCATGTTCGGCTTTATTGTCGCCATCATGGCCTGCCACTTCGGCCTGCGCATCAAGCCCAATACTGAAAGCCTCAGCCGCAGCACAACCAGCTCTGTCGTGACAGCCATCACCTGTGTCATCCTGATCGATGCCAGCTTCGCCATCCTCACCAGCAGCATTGGAGTCTGATTATGAGTACTCCAGCCCCCCGTCCGATCTGTGAAATCCACAAACTATGGACCGTATTTGGCCGCAATATTATTCACCAGGATCTCGAACTCACCATCAATGCTGGCGAAGTTGTCTCCCTGGTAGGGGGATCGGGCAGCGGCAAAACCACATTACTCCGGCATATTGTAGGATTGACACAGCCAACCCGAGGCGAAGTATTGCTTTTTGGCAAGAACCTGCATGCCATGGACAGGGTACCGCAACAACGCTTGATGAATAGGCTGGGCATGCTGTTCCAGCAAGGCGCATTATTCTCCGCACTCAGCGTATTTGATAATATTGCTTTTCCATTACGGGAACTCAGGCAGTTTAATGAAGCCACCATCAGGCAACTGGTATTGCATAAACTGTCTCTGGTGGAAATGGAGCCCGATGCAGGCAACAGACTACCTTCACAACTTTCGGGAGGCATGATCAAGCGCGTGGCCCTAGCCCGCGCCCTGGCATTGGAGCCGGAACTACTGTTGCTGGATGAGCCCACAGCAGGGCTCGACCCCGAACGCAGCGAAAATTTTGTAGAGTTGATCAAGCAAATTAAACATGCATTGGGGCTAACAGTGATCTTTGTCACACATGATCTGGACACCCTGGTGTCATTGAGCGACAAAGTCGCCGTCCTCGCCGATCAACGCATCGTAGCCAATTGCAGCCTGCAGGAATTGGGGCATATCGACCACCCCTTTGTACAAAACTTTTTCCAGGGGATTCGTGTCAGACTGGAAAGAACTGGATAATTTATGGAAAATCGCGCTCACGCTTTCGCCGTCGGCATCATTACACTGATTCTGGTCGGCATTCTCGCTTTTGCATTCTGGTGGATGAGTGGCAGTCGCCAGGCATTCATGGAGTACAGGATTATTTCCAAGCAACCTGTCACCGGCCTCAGCCAGGAAGCATCGGTCAAATTCCGTGGCGTCAATGTCGGCAAAGTGTCGGATATTGCACTTGATCCCGACTCGCAATCCTCCATTGAAATCACGATCCGTGTTGATGAGAAACTCCACCTGACCAAGGATGCGTACGCCGAATTGCGCGCCCAAGGGGTGACTGGACTGGCCTATATAGACCTGAACGACCTGAACGATGCAGGCGAACAAATCCCCCCCGGCTCCTTCATCACCATGCGGCCTTCTCTGATCGACCGGATATCCGAACGCGTACCGCAACTGGTGGACAAAGTGGAAGCCTTCATCAATCATGGCGTAACTACCGTAGAACAGGCCAGCACCGTGGTACAAAGCATTGATGTGCAAACCTTGAACAAAACACTGGCGAACCTGGAACAGGCATCCTCAAACCTGGAACCAGTACTGGCCTCGGCCAATGAGGCATTCGGCAAAATCAGCCAACTCATGTCAGAACAGAACCAGCAGCAATTCTCACAGGCACTGAGCAACCTCAATGAGGCAAGCAATGCCGCTACCCCACTCCTTAATGAGTTGACTAACACAATACAAGACGTACGCAGTATGACCGGGGATATCCGCAACAGTACCAGCCAGATTGGCGATACGCTCAACAGCGAAACCCTGCCGCGCCTGAATGAGTTGACGACCAATGCCAATGACGATGCGCGACGCATCAGTCGCCTGCTGGACATGTTGGAGGAAAATCCGCAAAGCCTGATTTTCGGCAAACCGGAAGTTCGTCCAGGCCCCGGTGAATCCGGATTCAGATCTGCACAATGAGGTATTTCATGCGCATTACATCTCCCATTGCCATCCTCCTGCTGTCACCTATTGCGTTGAGCGCATGTGTCAGCTCAATCAAGCCAGAAGCCAAACAGCTGGATTTTTATGACTTCGGTTTGCAATCTGCAACCCAGCGCGTTACTTTCAACCTGCCGGTTGCAGAATTGAATGCAAGCAATGCCATCCAGCATAGCAATATCCGCTATCGTCTCAACTACAAGAATCCTGCGCAGATTTTCTCGTACGCGGAAAGTCGCTGGTCTACCCTGCCTGTGGATCTGGTGCGCCAGAAAATCGACAAGACCAATGCCAGCAAATCGTCCTGCAGCCTGAAATTGCAAATTGTGGCATTTGATCAGGTATTTGATACAGCAGACAGCAGTCATGGCATTGTGCAACTGCAAGCCAGCATCATAGAAAACCGCTCACGGCAGCGGATCAGCACTACCTTGATTTCAGCACAAAGTACGGCAGGTAGCGCAGATGCAAAAGGTGGTGTCAATGCACTTGATACGGCCAGTACAGCAGCATTGCAGCAAGCTGCCGATTGGGCCAGTGCAACCAGTGCAGCGGCTGACTGCCAGCCAAGCAGCTGACGCGCAATCCAGTCCCTGATGCCAGACACGAGAATTCATCCGGTCTTCACTGACCTGAACGGTGTAGGCCCTGACCCAGATCAGTCCCTGTTACCAGTTGTAGCGAGAGTGGGTACATACTCCAAAGGCTGGCAGGTAGAAACCCACGCCCATAGACGTGGCCAGCTCATGTTCATCATTTCGGGCAGTATGCGAGTGGAAACACGGGATGGCTCCTGGATCACGCCTCCCGGGCGAGCATGCTGGATACCCGCGGCAGCCATACATGGCGTCACCTACGCCCAGGCATCAGAAATGCGAACCGTGCTGATTGCGCCAGAACTGCTTGCCCCACTACCCAGGCACTGTTGTGTTATCAAGCTGACTCCTTTGTTGCGCGAGCTGGTATTGCAGGCTGTGGCCATCGATAACCAGTACTCACTTAACAGCGCGGAGCACAGGTTGATGCAGGTATTAATCGACCAGATTGGCATGGCGCAACAAGCACCACTTTTCCTGCCGGAAGGCCGGGATGCACGCTTACGCAAGGTGACTGAGAGCCTGCATCACAATCCAGGGGATGACCGGAACATCGAACAATGGGCCAGCGTGGCTGGCGCCAGTACACGCACTCTTGCACGCTTGTTCGTGAAAGAAACCGGCCTGACATTTTCTGCATGGCGCCAGCAGCTATGTCTGATCAGGGCGGTAGAAATGCTCATAGATGGCCAGAGCGTCACCAACACTGCCATCGCACTGGGTTATGAAAGTACGGCAGGTTTTACCAGCATGTTTTCCCGCACCATGGGTGAGTCACCCAGCAATTACCAGACACGCTGGTCTCAGGCACAAGCCTGACCCTCAAATCAGTCAGTTTGCATGCCTGAATGTCACCACCAGGCCGATAATGATCGTCAGCATCCCCACCATGCTCAACGCCGACATCACATTTCCGAGAAAGATATAATCCATGACCGCAGTAATAACCGGCACCAGATAGAACAGGCTGGTCACATTGACCAGATTACCTGCCTTGATCATCCGATACAGTAGAAGCTGCGCCACTACGGAAATAATCAGACCCAACCATAACCATGGCACAACGAAACCAACCACCCACTCCATATGATAGGGCTTGAATGGCAGGAAAATGAGGCACAAAACCAGGCTGACAAGGTATTGCAAAGGTAATACATCCTCGGGCGACTGTTGAATCTTCTTCTGGAGTATTGCCCCGACCGTCATGCTGCCCAGTGATAAAAGGGCATATGCCATACCTGAGAACGAAAGATGCACGTTGATCAAACTTTGCGACACCACAAGTACCAGGCCCAGGAGCGCGATCACCAACCCGGCAATGCGCAGCAGCGAAACACGGCGCTCGACAAACATCAAGGTAAGAATAGGTTGCACCCCAAGCACGGTCGCCAATACACCAGGCGTCATGCCTTGTTCCAGGGACAAGAAATAGAAAACCGAGTATCCGCCGATCAATAACAAGCCCGTCACGGCAACCTGCCAGTTCAGGCTATCCCTCACGCACAATCGCTTGCGATAGGCGGCAATTGCAGCAAGAGCAAGGAGCGCCAGGCCGAAGCGCCAGACCAGGATAGCAAATGCTGAACTATGATCCAGACCCCAACGTGAGAAAATTGCCCCACTGCTCCACAACAGCACGAACAATGCAGTTGCGCCATAGGAGGAGAAAAGGTTTTTCATGACCATCATTCTGTCAGCCTGAATTCAGGCTAAACAATCCAACACTCAATTTTCAGCGTCAACACTCCCTGCTTACTCAGCCGCCTGCGATTGCTGCCAGCCGCCTCCCAGGGCGCGCACCAACTCAACGCTGGCACGCAGCTGACTGACATTCAACGTCAGCAACTCACGCTGGGTATCCAGCGCCTGCGTCTGGGCTGAAGTCACTTCCAGATAATTAGCCGCCCCTTCACGATAACGATTCAAGGCAAAATCCAGCGTCTTTTGTGCCGACGCTGCAGCCAGCCGCTCGGCATCTGCCGCACTACGGTAATGGTTAAGGCGCGCAAGATTGTCTTCCACTTGCTGGAATGCTTCCAGCACCACGCCACGATAACGTGCCCCATTTTCGCTCAGCACCGCTTCCGCCTGTGCCACTTGCGCCTTACGACGTCCGCCATCAAATAACTGGAACACCATGGTCGGGCCGATAGACCAGAAATTGCTTGGTGCGCTCAACCAGTTGCCGGTCGAAATGCTCTGGTATCCCAACGCTGCTCCCAGGCTCAATGCCGGGAAAAAAGCAGTCTTTGCCACGCCCACACTGGCATTGGCAGCTTCGACCCGTCGTTGTGCTGCAGCAATATCCGGCCTGCGCTGCAACAAAGTGGAAGGTAATGCCACGGGGATATGGGGCAATGCAATCTCTGCAGTATTGTCAGCCATGCTGAAACTGGATGGCGACTCCCCTACCAGCACAGCAATGGCATGCTCGACAATGGCACGCTGTGCCTTGACCTGCTCAAGCTGGGACCGAGCGGATTCCAGCTGTGTCTGCGCACGGCTGACATCCATGCCTGGCACAATACCGGCATCATGTCGTGTCTGTGTCACTGCCAATGCCTTATCCCTGGCCTGCACAGTTTCCTGCAGCAGGTGTAATTGCTGATCTAATCCACGCAGCACAATGTAATTGTCTGCAAGCTGAGCTTGCAGACTCAAGCGGGCAGACTCAAGGTCTGCCTGAGCAGCCACGGCCTCCGCATCCCCTGCCTGCACTGTATTGCGTACGCGCTCCCACAAGTCCAGCTCATAGCTTGCCTGTAACCCAATACTGTAATTTGAATAGGTAGGAGGAATTGATGAGTTGGCTGGCACCAGAGGACGGTTCTCCGATACCCTGTTGCGTCCGGCCTGGCCATTCGCGGATAAGGAGGGAAACAGAGCAGAACGCGCCTGCTGGCTGTATGCTGCTGCTTGCTCATACCGTGCCAACGCGACTGCCAGATTGGGATTGCCTGCCACCAGCTGATCTTGCAGGGTATTCAGTCCAGCGTCCCCATATAAAGTCCACCAGGCTCCACGTGGCAATTCATCTCCCGGCTGGGCCGGCACCCAGGGCTCTATTTCCTTATAAGCCTGTGCAACCGGGACTTCAGGCAGCTTCAATTCCGGTGCAAATGAGCACGCCCCCAATACAGCGAGCAGGCTGAATGACAGCACATGCCTGTTCATCTTCATGACTTACTGGCTCCTGCATCAGGCTTGGAAACCACCTGTACCTGGAGACCGTCAGCAATATCATCCAGAGGACTATCGACCAATCTGTCACTGGCCTCAAGACCCGCACTGATTTCTATGGTCTTGCCCAGATCACGGGCAATAGTGATAGTTTTCAGCATGACCCTGTCATGCTCGTCCAGTGTTGCCACCTGCACTCCATCCTGGCGGATGATCAAGGCACTGGCAGGAATACTCAGCGTTGCTTTATCTGCAGGCAACTCAATACTGACACGGGCAAAACCACCTGGCAGCAATTCCCCGCCATCATTCGGCACCATGAACTGGAACAAAGCCGTCCCCGATGCAACATCAACAGCTGGTGCCGAAGCAACAAGAGTCGCTGTATACACCTTGCCAGGTTGTCCCGGAATGCTGACTTTGGCTACTGCACCCTTGGTAATGGCCGGGACATAATTCTGTGGTACGTTGACATACAAACGCAGCTTACTGGTATCTGATACCACAAACAGTGGCTGACCTGACTCACCGGCATTGATCAAAGCACCAATATCCGTTGTCCGCGCTGTCACAACGCCAGCAAAAGGAGCTACCAGCCGTGTAAAGCCCTTGGTGGCCTGCATGCGGTCCAGGTTTGCCTGAGCCGCCTGCAGAATTGCCTGCTTGGCAGCATAATCACCCAGACGCTCGTCCACTTCCTGCTTCGATACTGAATCAGTATTCAGCATGGATTGCCAACGCCGAGCAGTCGTTCCGGCCAGCTCGGCATTCACCTTGGCACTTGCCACATCAGCCTTGGCTTGTAGTAACTGCTGATCCAGATCTGGCGTTTCAATTTCCCCTAGTAGCTGACCAGCTTTGACCGGGCTGCCTATATCAGCATGCCACTGTTTGAGGTAACCACTGACGCGAGCATAAATCGGGGCACGCGCCAACGCTTCCAGACGTGCCGGAAGCTCCAACGCCCGGGCATTGCTGCCAGTCGTCGGATTGATCAGCGTCACGGCAGGAATGGCCTGCTCATTCGTCCATTGCTTCAACACCTCATTTTCCTTGGCGCGGATACTCAACCCATACACCACGATCACAGTGGCCACCAGGGCAACTACCAAACTGCCTCTCCGTACTGTACGACGTGGCGCACTAAGATCAGACGACATTGACTTCTCCATTATTCAAATTCTCTACATTCTTTTCTGCATCGGTTTTACGATAATGACGATGCACAATACTGAACACGACAGGCACAAAGATCAGCGTTGTCACTGTTGCAAACAACAGGCCACCAATCACTGCGCGTCCAAGCGGTGCATTCTGTTCGCCCCCTTCTCCAAGTCCAAGCGCCATGGGTGCCATACCGATCATCATGGCCAGGGCAGTCATCAGCACAGGACGGAAGCGCACAAAACCCGCCTCAATGGCAGCCTGGGTTGCGTCACCGAGTTCGGCCAGTCTTTCGCGCGCGAAACTGATCACCAGCACACTGTTCGCTGTTGCAACCCCCATACACATGATGGCACCGGTCAGAGCCGGCACAGACAAGGGAGTAAAGCTGGCAAACAGCATCCAGACAATCCCGGCAATAGCCGCTGGCAAGGCACTGATAATGACGAATGAATCACTCCAGGACTGGAAGTTCACGACAATCAACAGATAAATCAGCACAATGGCGCCCACCAGGCCAAACAGCAGGCCCGAGAATGCCTGCTCCATGGTCTGCACCTGCCCCAGCAGCGCAACACTGGAACCCTTGGGCACATTGTCGGCTTGCTCAGCCAGAATCTGGCGGATATCCTTGGCTACAGCGCCAAGGTCGCGCCCTTGTGTAGCCGCATTGATCTGCACCATGGGCTGGATGTCATACTGGCTGACCAACGCATTGGCATTACTGCGAGAGAAAGTAGCCAGCCCGCCAAGAATTTGTGGCGTGGCTCCTGGCGCACTGCCACTGATCGGCAGGTTTTCCAGCGCAGAAAATGTATCCATCCGGTACTGCGGTGTCTGCATCACAATCGGATAAGACACGCCATTTTCCGGATTCAGCCAGAACGTCGGTGCCACCTGGCTGCTGCCCGCCAAGGTCACCACCATATTATTGGTAACATCACGGGTATTCAGCCCTACCTCCTGCGCACGCGAACGATCAACATCCACGTTGAGCACCGGATTGCGACGGGACTGCTGGATGCGTACATCCGCAATACCCGGCACTTTGCGGATTTCAGCTACCAGCTTGTTGGCATAATCAAAATTCGCATGCAGGTTGTTGCCGCGAATCTGCAGGTCAATTGGCGCCGGAGAACCAAAATTCAGGATCTGGCTCACAATATCCGCGGGAGGAAAGCTGAATGTAGTATCCGGAAACTGCCGTGGCAACTCCTCACGCAGTCTCTTGATATATCCTGCCGTTGGCTGGTGCTCCTTGGTCAGTGCAATCTGGATATCGCCATCCTGCACTCCCATAATCCCCGTGTTGTTGTAGGTCAGATTGATTGAACTGATCGGCAGGCCGATATTGTCCACCAGGGTTTCCACCTCATGCTCAGGAATAATATTGCGGATCGCCGACTGGATATTGGCAAACTTTGCCGCAGCATCTTCTAAACGAGTACCTACCGGCACTCGTACATGCATGAGAATCTGCCCACCATCCACATCAGGGAAGAAATTACGACCCAGGAATGGCACCAGGGCAAAACTCAGCAAGATGAACGCCATGAAAGCAACAACAAATTTCCGGCGGTTGGCAAGCATCAGTTCCAGCACACCGCGATATCCTGCACGAAAATGCTCGAACTTGCCTTCAAAACCACGCTGGAACCTGACCAGAGGATTACGCGACGGCGGCAATGACTGGTTGTTTCCATGCAGATCCGTATGCGGCGCATGCGGTTTCAGCAGGTATTTAGCCATAGTGGGCACTAACGTACGTGACAGTATGAATGAGCTGATCATCGCAAACATCACAGCTTCGGCCATAGGCACAAACAGAAAGCGTGATACACCTTCCAGGAAAAACATCGGCACAAATACAATACAAATACACAGCAATGACACAAATGCCGGCGTCACAATCTGGCGGGCACCATCCAGAATAGCAGGCTCTACCGCCTTACCTTGCTCCAGATGCCAATTGATGTTCTCAATCGTCACCGTGGCATCATCCACCAGAATACCCACGGCCAGCGCCAGCCCGCCCAAGGTCATGATATTCAGCGTTTCCCCAGTCATTGCCAGCCCGATCACTGCTCCGAGAATGGACAATGGAATGGAAACGGCAATGATGACGGTAGATCTCCAGCTACCCAGGAACAACAGGATCATGATGCTGGTCAGGGCTGCCGCAATACACCCCTCCAGCACCACACCTTTAATCGCCGCACTGACAAAAATCGACTGGTCATTGATAGGCCGGACTTCCAGCTCATCAGGCAGGGTAGGCTTGATTTCCGCAAGTTTCTCCTTGATACCCGCCACAATGGCCAGAGTGGAAGTCGCGCCATTTTTCAAGACTGACATCAGGACCGAACGGCCACCATCCACATGTACGAGATTGGTCTGGGGTGGATTACCGTCGCGCACATGCGCTACATCCCGGATATACACAGTGGCACCATTGACAACCTTGATAGGAAGGTTACCCAGGTCGTCGAGTGCAGAAGGTGCGTTATTCAGCTGTATCGTGTACTCAAAATTACCTATTTTCTGCGTACCTACCGGCAGGATCAGGTTCTGGGCCGCCAAGGCATTGGCAACATCCTGGCCTGACAAACCGCGCGCCTGCATTGCATCAGGATCAAGGTCTATCTGTACCTGGCGCGTTTTGCCGCCGAACGGATAGGGAAGCGCAGCCCCCGGTACAGTCACCAGTCTTGTACGTATTGCATTCATGCCAAGGTCAGCAAGGTTTTGCTCTGTCAGCCCCTGGCCTGCCAGCGCCAGTTGCAAAATAGGTACGGTCGATGCATTGTAATTCAGGATCAATGGCGGCTGGATGCCTGGCGGCAATTGCCGCAACATGGTCTGGGAAACCGCTGTCACCTGGGCATTGGCTGTGGCAATATTCACCCCTGGCTGGAAGAAAATCTTGACGATACCAAAGCCGGTATAGGAATTGGCTTCAATATGTTCAATATCATTCACCGTGGTCGTCAGCACACGTTGGAATGGCGTCATGATCCGGCCAGTCATCTGATCAGGCGACATGCCAGTGTACTGCCAGGCCACTGCGATCACCGGAATACGGATCTCCGGAAAAATATCCGTCGGCATGCGCAATGCCGACAAGATACCGACGATCATGATCAGGATCGCCATCACAATAAACGTATAAGGGCGCCTGAGCGCAACTTGCACTATACCTAACATACTGGAATTACCATGGTGAATTCATTTGACGGACTAATTTAGTCAACAATTATTCCAGATATCGCACAAGCAGCGCTTAATCAAAACTGCCACATTGTTGCTTGATCTTGCCATCTTGTCCTGACTCACAGTAGGGATTATGAGCAGCAGCAAGGCAATAAAAAAGCCGCTCCAAGAGCGGCTTGATCCTGCTTTATGCTGTTATCACTTCTTGGCAGGAGCTGAAACCTGGCAATTGTTGAAGTCATGCTTATACCCATCATCAAGCTGGGCTGTATCCCCTTCTATCACCAGCTTGGTGATGCCATTGCCATATTGTCCTGCAGCCTCACCCTTCTCCAGTGATAACTCGCGGTCAGGTAGCGCCAACCATACCGTATTGCCACTGTCCTGTATCAACACATAAAATTTACGGTCTTTATCACACACATATTCGGTTGACCCTGCCGGTCCGCGGGTCCGTACTTCATCTTCCCCAAACGGCCACATACTGGCTCCACCGCATGCAGATAATGTGCATGCCACCATCATCAACAATATAAATCTATTCATCCAGAACATATTCCAACACCTTAATCATCTATCATCATTGCGCGAGGCGCATATCGGGAACAAGTATAAACCAAAGCCCCCCTCTTTCGCCTAAGCCTTGCAATAGTTTGCATAGCGCTCCCGGACCTGCTCAACAGTCATGGGCAATGCCAGCCCGAACCCCTGCAACTCATCACAACCCAGATGTTGCAGACAAGCCTGCTGTTTGGCAGTTTCCACACCTTCCGCCACCACCCTGAAATTCAAGGTATGTGCCAGATTGATGATGGCAGACACGATCGCTTCATCATCCATTTCATTGCCCTGCCCCAGGTTGCTGATGAATGCACGATCAATCTTGAGCTCATGTGCAGGCAGACGCTTGAGGTAAAGCAGGCTGGAATATCCGGTACCGAAATCATCAATCGAAATCCGCACGCCTAACTGGTTCAGCTGATGCATCATGTCAAGCGTCGACCTGACATTGTACATGGCTACAGTCTCTGTAATTTCCAGCGTCAGGCATTGCGGCGGCAACTGCCAGCGTGCCAGGGTTTCCTTGACGATTTCCAGCAGGCGCTCATGTGCAAACTGTAATGCAGACAGATTGATGGACACATGCCAATGCGGATACCCAGTGTCATACCACTCCCGCATCTGCCTGCATGCTTCATTCAGCACCCACTCACCGATGGGAATAATCAGGCCGGATTTTTCTGCCAGCGAAATAAACTGGCCTGGCAATACCGTACCCAGCTTGGGATGCCGCCAGCGTAGCAAACCCTCGAATCCGACCACCTCACCGGTACTGGCATCAAACTTGGGTTGATACATCAGGACCAGCTTCCGCTTCTCCAGTGCAGCACCCAGATCCAGCATCATATCCAGCCGCTCCTGCGTATCTATATGCATGAAGGACTCAAAAAAGGAATATCCGTTGCGGCCAGTGCGCTTGGTGTAATACATGGCGGCATCAGCATTGATTGCCAGTTCCCGGTAGCTACCGCCATGTTCAGGATAGATTGCGACCCCTATGCTGATGGAAATATATAGTTCCCGCTCTTCGGCAATAAAGGGTTCCCGAAAAACGTCTGCTATTTTCTCCGCCACCAGTATGGCATCCTCGGACTTGGCACCGTCCAGCAGAATGACAAACTCATCACCGCCCAGCCGCGCCACAATATCCTGTGCACTGACCGCCTGCTGCAATCTTTCTGCGGCCTCAACCAGCAATGTATCGCCAATATAATGTCCCAGAGAATCATTAATCGTCTTGAAGCCATCAATATCAATGAACAAGACAGCAAAGCTGCCCCGGTTCTTCCTGGCTTTCTGCAGAATATCTGCCGCCTTGCTTTCCAGTAGCGTACGATTGGGCAACCCTGTCAGATGGTCGTGCAAGGTACGATGAACCAGTTCATGATTGGCCTCTTCCAGAGAGCTCGCCAACTGCATCCACTTGCCGATACGCCGCTCCAGCTTGACATCCAGAACCGACAAGGTCAGCGCAACCAGGCACAGGATGCACGCCCCTGTAATGACCAGCACCGTCAGATCATCAAGATTTTCTCCTGTGGCCATCCGGCACACGCTGTCGAGAGGAAAGCTGGCTGCCAGCATACCGGTATAGTGCATGCCGCCGATGGCGCTACCCATCACCAGCGATGCCAGCATCCGGAGCCATAGCGTCCGGCGCCCCCGCTCCCTGCCACGCAACCTGAAGGCAATCCACATGGCGGCTCCAGAAGCCCCGATCGCGATCAGAATCGACAACAGCACCAGCCATGGCTGGTATTCCGGCGATGGGTCCATCAGCATGGCCTCCATGCCGAGATAATGCATACTGGCAACACCCAACCCCATGACTACGGCACTAGCGATCAGTCGCTTCATTGGCAACGTTGGTTGTACTGCCTGATACAAGGCAAACCATGTCACCACAATGGCCAACGCCAGCGATATCAGCGTGATTCCCAGGTGGTATCCCAGCGGGATACTCATGTGCAGGGCCAGCATACCGATAAAATGCATGGACCAGATACCGACCCCCAGGGTCACGGCACTGCCCATCAGCCACCACTGTGCGATCGCGCCCCGTGCAATATT
Organism: Methylobacillus rhizosphaerae; assembly: GCF_900187985.1. Taxonomy (GTDB): domain Bacteria; phylum Pseudomonadota; class Gammaproteobacteria; order Burkholderiales; family Methylophilaceae; genus Methylobacillus; species Methylobacillus rhizosphaerae. The sequence goes on along the minus strand of NZ_FZOA01000001.1, from coordinate 194,604 downwards.
GACGCGTTCGGTCATATTCAATGCAACATATGAGGCAAACATCGCCACCGCAAGCGAGATTGCCACCAGTTTCAAGTCATAAAATTCTTCCAGCATGACATCGCACTTTCCGGTACATGAGTCTGTTCTTTACCATCTGCATCTGTAATTATTGATGATACCCAATCACCACCTTCATTCTGGTGCGACATGCAGCATCGCGGTTCTTACGCAGGAAAAATCCGTGAATCTGGTGCCGGTGAGAGGAATCGAACCCCCGACCTTCGCATTACGAATGCGCTGCTCTACCAACTGAGCTACACCGGCATCTTGCCTATATTACTGCAATCTATCGAATACCTTCAGCCCCTGAATTCCTCGATGATATCCGTGGAAAGAGCAATTTCTCTCAGAAAGCACAACAATCCTCCCACCAGCGAACACATGGCACAGATGAACAACAAAGAAACCAGCCTTGACGGATTCCAGCCCACCTCAACGGCAGCAAACAGGGTGGCAATCACGATACATACCAACAATGCTGCGAGGGTAGACAAAATAATGGCCCGATGTATCCAGCGCGAACGCTTGAGCAACATGGTCATTTCCAGGGATTGCCCTACATGTTCCCAGCCGCCAGTGTCCTGTAATTCACGAAACCGATCCACCACCCGGGCCAGACGTCCAGCCATCACGCCAATCATGGCACCACTGCCCGTCAGCAGGAATGCCGGCGCCACTGCGAGCTGGATGACATTGGCTACACTCGCCACATTGAACACATCAGGCACTGGCAACATCAATGTTTCTCCTTCGATCCCACCAATCCTATCATCAGTCGCACCACAACATAGACGGCCCATGAAAACATACGTTTGAACACATGACGCCGCGACCAGTCTCCTGCGCGCACCTGTACAGATTTCTCGGCAATTGCCTGCTCCAGGTCAGCCTTGAGTTCAGCGTTGAAAGCCTTGTCCTGTACCAGGATATTAGCCTCTCGCGCCAGCAATAGGCTGAATGGATCCAGGTTTGACGATCCGACGGTTGCCCAGCGATTATCCATGACGGCTACCTTGCTATGCATGAAACTGGCACGATATTCATAAATTTCAATGCCATGTCGCAGGAATATCCCATACACTTCGTGCGTCGCAAACATCAGCCAGTATTCCATGCGCCCCTGCAACAGCAAGCGCACACGCACCCCGCGTTCTGCTGCCTGAATCAAGGCCTGGCGAAATTTCTTCCCCGGAACGAAGTAAGCACTTGCAATCACAATCTCGCTCCTCGCCTTGCCTATGGCTTTAAGATAAGCACGTTCAATATCCCGCCTGTGCAGCACATTATCCCGCACCACAAAGGCAGCACGCATGCCGTTATTGATAAACGCAGGCTCAGCCAGACTGGGGTTGACAGGCACTTCTCGCAAATGCACCCAAGCCAGGCGACGCCATAGACTGCGTGTACTGGCATGTATGCTCTGAACCAAGGGACCTTCGACACGCACGGCATAATCCACTCGCGGCGCATCCAGGTTATTCGGTACATTCATGTCATCAATGATATTGATACCACCGACATAGGCATGCTGCCCGTCAAACACAGACACCTTACGATGCAACCGACGCAGACGGCTGCGCTTGAAAGACCAGGCAGAAATCTTGGGGCGATAAAACATGACCTTGATCCCAAAAGCCTCCAGCTCCAGCACATACTCTGGCGGCAAGTCACGGCTGCCAAACCCATCCAGCAGGAGATGCACCATGACACCTCGTATCGCCGCCGCCTTGAGCTTATTGCCTATCATCAGGCCAGTATCATCCAGTTCGTAGATATAGGTCTGGATATAAATTTCACACTGCGCAGACTCTATCGACGTGATCAGTGCAGGGAAAAACTCCGTACCATTCCTGAGCAAGGTAATGCGGTTGCCAGCCTCCCAGCGCATCATATTCTCGACAATACTGCAGTCAGCGCCGCATGGTCGGACACCTTGGCAAATTGGGGGCCGGCGTGGACCTCCACATGCCGGACATGGAATCCGCGGACATAGATACGATCCAGGCGGAACAAAGGCAGGAACGAAGGAAAACTGCGTGCCGGTTTTCCGCTGCCATGGTGATGTTCAAACACCTCATGCAGATGCAACCCCTGCACCAGTTCGCGTCCCGCACTCATGCTCCAGTCATTGAAATCCCCGGCAATCACCAACGGCGCATCTTCCGGCACCATTTCGGCAATCCTGTCCCGCAACATGCTGATCTGTTTACGACGCCAGCCAGCGAACAGCCCGAGATGTACGCAAATACAATGTAAAGGCTGCTGCCAGCCTGGTACCGCGATTTCACAATGCAACAAGCCACGCTGTTCGCTATGATGCGCGGAAATATCGGTATTTTCGTACTTGATGATAGGGTATTTGGACAACAATGCGTTACCGTGATGTCCTGCGGGATAAATAGAATTTTTACCGTAAGCGTAATCAGTCCATACTGCATCGGCGAGGAACTCTACTTGCCCGGTCAAAGGCCAGGCGCTGAAACGGCGACTATGCTTGAGATGCTGATCACGCACTTCCTGCAGGAACACCACATCAGCCTGCAACTTGCGGATCAGCTCGCGTTGCTCGTGCAGTGCAAAACGGGCGTTGAAGCTGGTCACGCCCTTGTGGATGTTGAAGGTGGCGATCCGGATAGTGCTTTGCAAACTCACCCCTTCATCAGGATGCGTCCAGCATGCGCTGCAATGTCAGGCGAGCCAGATCAGCCTCATGCTCCGGCACCTTGATGCGGTTGACCACATTGCCCTCTGCCAGGTTTTCCAGCGTCCATGCCAGGTGCTGCGGATCAATACGCGCCATGGTGGAACACTCGCAGATTACGTGTGACATGAACTGAACAACCTTGCCCTGCGGCTTCATCTGCTCCGCAAGACGATTCACCAGATTGAGTTCTGTCCCCACCAGCCAATGTGTGCCTGCAGGTGCGTCGCTGACAGTTTTCAGGATGTATTCCGTGGAACCGACATAATCAGAATTAAGGCAGACCTCGAACGGCGATTCCGGGTGCGAAATCACGATGCCGTCGGGATGCTCAGCGCGGAAACGTGTGATGTTCTGCTCGCGGAACATCTGGTGCACGGCACAATGCCCCTTCCACAACAGGATCTTGGCATTCTTGATCTGCTCTTCCGTCAGGCCACCCATCGGCAAGTCGGGGTCCCATACCGGCATCTGCTCCAACGGGATCCCCATCTTGTAGCCAGACCAGCGGCCCAGGTTCTGGTCTGGGAAGAACAAAACTTTCTCACGCTGCCTGAAACCCCATTCGATGATCTTGGTGGCATTGGTGGACGTACACACAATCCCACCGTGTTCGCCGCAGAATGCCTTAAGATCGGCGGCGGAGTTGATGTAGGTGATCGGCGTAATAGTGGCGTCGAAATCCAGTATCTTTGAAAGTTCGCGGCGCGAACGCTCGACCTTGGCCAGATTAGCCATATCGGCCATGGAACAGCCTGCGGAAAGGTCGGGCAAGATGGAAATCTGCTCGGGGCGCGAAAGAATGTCTGCCACCTCGGCCATGAAATGCACACCAAGGAATACGATGTACTCGGCATCCGTCTCGGCGGCAAAGCGCGACAGCTTGAGCGAATCGCCAGTGTAATCAGCGTGGCGATAAACACTTTCCTGCTGGTAGTGGTGGCCCAGGATCACCAGTTTCTTGCCCAGTTTCTTCTTGGCGGCAATGATGCGCGCCTGCAGTTCGGCTTCCTGCGTCGCCTGGAAGCGCTCGAACTTGATCGGCTCGGCAATCACCGTTGGTGCTGGTCTTTCTTTTGTTTCTACAGTTGCTTGCATGGCTGCTAATTCACAATGTTAAGTTGTTACGTTCACCCAGTTTGCGCAGGGCCTCGACATTTGTCCATGAGAATACACGTTTTGCTGCTTCGCGCCAGTCTACCCACTCGTAAGCTACATGCTCACGGGGAGCAAGTTGGACAGCAACCGGCGCTGGTAATTCCAGGCCGAATATATGCTCGGTATTTTCCGCCACACCGGGCGCATAGCGGAAGCGCCAGTGAGGGTAGATTTCATATACATGCGAGCAGTGCCAGTCTACCAGCTTATAGTCCGCCGCATCGAGACCAGTTTCTTCCTTCACTTCACGGAGCGCCGCATCAATCGGTCGCTCCAGCTCACCACTCGGCAACCTTTCCAGGCTGCCGGTCACTGATTGCCAGAAACCCGCCTTGTCAGCACGCTCCATGATAAGCACTTGCAAATCACTGGTATGCACCAGCACCAAGGCTGAAACCGGTACCTTGTATTCTGCTGATACCTGACTCACTATTCGCCCTCGAATTCGCACAAGGTGAACGTCTTGTAGCCCAACGCCTGCAGGCGTTGCTGCCCACCCAAATCAGGCAAGCCAACAATAAAAGCACACTCCAGCACCTGCCCGCCGAGCTTCTCGATTAGCACGGCAGCCGCTTCCGCGGTGCCGCCGGTGGCAATCAGGTCATCCAGCAATAAAACTGTTTCATCGGGACAGATAGCATCGCTATGGATTTCCACCCGGTCGGTGCCGTATTCCAACGCATAATCATGCCCCAGCACATCGCCCGGCAGCTTACCCTTCTTACGCACCGGCACAAACCCGACCCCGAGCTTGTACGCCACTGCCGCGCCAACAATAAAACCACGTGACTCGATACCCACTACTTTATCAATATTGGCATCCGCATAACGCTCAACCAACGCATCCACCACCTGTCGCAAGCCATCGGCATCCTTGAGCAGCGTAGTAATGTCGCGAAACTGGACGCCGGGTTTGGGGTAGTCTGGTATGGTGCGGATGAGGGATTTAATGGTCATTACTCTCGTCCAGCTTTACTGGGCAGACTGCAAAAATCTGATCTGCACTCAGCGGTATTTGGCTAATTATCATTCAGGAACGATATTCGCTAGAGGGCTGACCAGCCAACAGACCAGCGGACTAGATAACACCCGCCCCTCCGCTAGATTCACGATCAACTCAGCCTCCGTGCATTTGACCGATTGCACCAAAGGTTCAGCGTGCAGAATCAAAGAACTCATTTCATGCCTCCTTGAACAATGCTTCGTTCTCCCGTACCAGTTTATGCAACTTGCTTGGCATACAAGAAAAACCGATTAGCGCCTACTCTCAATATCGTTGGCATCAGCGCTGCCTTACCTCATGCCCTCATATCTCACAAAATGAAATTCGCGCCGGGCTGGCAAGGCGTGCTTTCGCAGACAGTACATTAAGTACGGTAAGAAAGCGCAACGCCGCCAGCACAAGCAAGTTCATTTTAAGCAGCAGGATTCTGCTGGCGCACGCGGATATGCAACTCGCGCAACTGTTTCTCATCCACGTCGTTTGGTGCCTTGGTCATCAGGCACTGCGCACGTTGGGTCTTGGGGAAGGCGATCACGTCACGGATGGATTCTGCGCCCGCCATCAGGGTCACCAGGCGGTCAAGGCCGAAGGCAAGGCCGCCGTGTGGTGGCGCGCCGTATTGCAATGCGTCGAGCAGGAAGCCAAACTTTTCCTGCGCCTCTTCCTTGCTGATCTTGAGCGCGTCGAACACCTTGGACTGCACTTCCTGCTTGTGGATACGCACAGAACCGCCGCCGACCTCCCAGCCATTCAGCACCATGTCGTAAGCCTTGGACAAGGCAGCGCCAGGGTTGCTGGTCAAGAGGTCCTCGTGGCCATCCTTGGGGCTGGTGAACGGGTGATGCAAGGCGACCCAGCGGTCGTTTTCCTCGTCGTGTTCGAACATGGGAAAATCCACCACCCACAACGGCGCCCAGGCGCGACCATCGACGTGGCCCTTTTCATGACCAACCTTGGCACGCAACGCGCCCAATGCTTCATTGACGATCTTGCCCTTGTCGGCACCGAAGAAGACGATGTCGCCATTTTGCGCGCCAGTGCGCTCGATAATGGCCTTGAGCGCGGTTTCGTGGATATTCTTGACGATAGGGCTTTGCAGGCCTTCCTCGTTCAGCTTGGTAATGTCATTGATCTTGATGTAGGCCAGACCCTTGGCACCGTAAATCTTGACGAATTCGGTGTAGGCATCAATCTCGCTGCGGGACAATGCAGCGCCGCCAGGCACGCGGATGGTAGCCACGCGGCCGCCTGCGGAATTGGCTGCACCAGCGAACACCTTGAAGTCGACGTCTTTCATGACATCGGTCAGCTCGGTGATTTCCAGTGTTACGCGCATGTCTGGCTTGTCGGAGCCGTAACGATTCATCGCTTCGGAGAACGGCATACGCGGGAACGGATTGGGCAGGTCGATATCCTGCACCTGCTTGAACATCTTGCGGATCATCTCTTCCACAGTGTTCATGATCTCTTCTTCATTGAGGAAGGAGGTCTCGATATCCACCTGGGTGAATTCCGGCTGGCGGTCTGCGCGCAGATCCTCGTCGCGGAAGCACTTGGTGATCTGGAAGTAGCGGTCGAAGCCGGACACCATGAGCAATTGCTTGAACAGTTGTGGCGATTGCGGCAAGGCGAAGAACTGGCCGTGATGCACACGCGAAGGCACGAGGTAGTCGCGCGCGCCTTCTGGCGTGGAGCGGGTCAACATTGGGGTCTCAACCTCGATAAAGCCCTGGTTATCGAGCTGATCGCGCAGTGCCTTGGCAACACGGTAGCGCAGCATCAGATTTTTCTGCATCGCAGGGCGGCGCAAGTCGATGTAACGGTGCTCCAGACGCACCATCTCCGACAAATTGTCGTCGTCCAGCATGAACGGCGGCGTTAGCGATGGATTGAGTATCTCGATCTCGCTCGCCAGCATTTCCACTTCGCCGGTCGGGATGTTGAGATTGACAGTGCCCTCAGGGCGAGCACGCACCTTGCACACCACCTTGAGCACGAACTCATTACGTACGCTCTCGGCCAGTGTGAAAGCTTCCGGCGTATCCGGATCAATGACAATCTGTGCCATGCCTTCGCGGTCGCGCAAATCGATGAAGATCACGCCACCATGGTCGCGACGGCGGTGCGCCCAGCCACAGAGGGTGACAGTCTGGCCAATATGTTCACGGTTCAGGTGACCGCAGTAATGAGTACGCATAACGTTTTTCTTGTATAGGAAATAAGGTTAAAAATCAGGATTTAAGTTTATTCTCGGGAGCCACTACTCCCATGGAAATAATATATTTAAGGGCTTCGTCCACGCTCATGTCGAGTTCCACCACATCTGCTGCCGGCATCATGAGGAAAAAACCGGACGTAGGGTTAGGCGTCGTCGGGATATAGACGCTGACGAACTCCCCTTCCAGATAATTGGCAACATCGCCCCCGGGCTGACCAGTCAGGAAACCAATTGTCCAGCTTCCCTGGCGCGGATACTGCACCAGCAACGCCTTGCGGAACGCCTGGCCAGAATCGGAAAACAGCGTATCCGATACTTGCTTGACGCTGTAGTAGATAGACTTCACCACCGGCACGCGGGCAAGCAAGGCTTCCCAGAATTGAATCAGGCGTTTGCCGAAAAAATTGGTCGCCACCAAACCGGTACCCAGCACAATCAGCAAGGTCAGGATGGCGCCGATTCCGGGGATGGCGCGCCCAAAGTATGCTTCGGGACGCCAGGCTGCAGGCAGCAGCAGCAAACTCTGGTCCATCAGGCCAATCAATGTGCTGAGCACCCAGATGGTGATGCACAACGGCACCAGCACCAGCAGACCAGTAATAAAATAGCTTTTCATGGCAACCCTGAACGTAAGTGCGGAAGCGTTAATGACAGGCACAACCTGTACCACAGGCTGCAGGCGCCGCTTCTTCAGATTTCTTTGCCGGGCTGCTGCCCTTGAAGTCGGTCGCATACCAGCCACTACCTGTCAGCTGGAAACTGGGAGCAGATACCTGCTTCTCAAATGTTTCCTGAGCGCAGGCCGGGCATACCGTGGTGGTACCGGCTTCACTCACCTTACGCATCAGCTCGGCTTTGTGACCACAGCTACTGCATTGATAATCGTAAATAGGCATATCAGTGTCCACTTCGAAAGTCGAAACGACAAAAAAACGAAATTATACTCGAAGCTACCCTCTAGAACATGGCAATGATTACTTCAACATCAAGTGTTTATTCCGGGAAAGCCGGCGATCTCCATCCCTGTCGGCCCTCCCTGCCTATCATGTCTAGCTTTTGCCTTGTACTTGCATCTCTGGCAACACCACATTGAGTTCCAGCACAGCCACTTCATCCTGGCGGTCCAGATTGACATGAATTTTATCCACATCAATTTCAATATATTTTGCAATAACCGCCATGATCTCTTGCTTCATTGCAGGCAGATAATCTGGCGCACCACGGCCATTATGCTCATGTGCCAGGATGATCTGCAGACGTTCTTTGGCAACGGAGGCAGTTTTCTTGCGGCTGCCAAGCAAATAACTGAGTATCGACATATCAACCTCCAAACAGGCGTTGCAGAAGACCGGGCTTTTCGGTGGTGAAACGCATAGGGCGCTCCTCACCGAGGAAGCGGGCAATGGCATCGCCATAGGCTTCTGAGACATCGCTACCATTCTGGTGAATGGCCGGCGCACCAGCGTTGGAGGCTTGCAACACGACTTCCGACTCCGGGATCACGCCCAGTAGTGGCACATTGAGAATTTCCTGCACATCAGCGACAGACAGCATTTCGCCATTCTTGGCACGCTTGGGGGAATAACGCGTCACGAGCAAATGCTCCTTGACCGGGCTTTCGCCCTTTTCGGCACGGCGCGACTTGGCCGACAGCATACCGAGAATGCGGTCAGAGTCGCGCACAGAGGAAACTTCCGGATTGGTCACCACCAGCGCTTCATCCGCGAAATAAAGTGCCATGATCGCGCCCTTTTCAATACCGGCAGGTGAATCACAGACGATGTAGTCAAACGATTCTTTCAACTCATCAATCACTCTCTCCACACCTTCCACTGTCAGCGCATCCTTATCGCGCGTTTGTGAGGCAGGCAAGATGTACAGATTATCGCAGTGCTTGTCCTTGATCAGCGCCTGTTTCAGTGTTGCTTCCTGGTTAATGACATTAACGAAGTCATACACCACGCGCCGTTCACAGCCCATGATAAGGTCCAGGTTCCGGAGACCGACATCAAAATCCAGCACCGCTACTTTGTGACCTTGCAACGCCAGGCCAGTTGCAAAACTGGCGGAGGTGGTGGTTTTGCCAACTCCGCCTTTGCCCGATGTAACCACGATTACTTTTGCCACTTATAAATTTCCTTTATGCCATTGATTTCAGATTGATTCATTCCTTGAATTACGCCATGACTTCGATTCGCAACTGCTCGTCAACCAGATAGGCTTGTACCGCCTTGCCATGCATTTCGCGTGACAGCTCTTCGTTAATGGCCTTGTAGGAGCCAGCGATGGAAATCAATTCAGCTTCCATCGAGCGTATGAAAATACGCGCCGACTCATCCCCCCGGGCGCCCGCCAACGCGCGTCCGCGCAACGAGGCGTATACATGAATGTTACCGTCAGCCAACACTTCCGCACCTGCAGACACCGGCGCCAACACGATCAGGTCCCCACCCTTGGCATAGATCTGCTGTCCGGTACGCACCGGACTGGTGATAATTCTTGCCACGCGCGAAATTGCCACCGGTTCCGCAGGCGGCTGCGGAGCTTCCTCAACCGGCGCTGGCTCAGCTACACGAGGTTTGGTCAATACACCACCATTGAATAAGCCCAAGCCAACTTTCTGCGCAGCCTCAGCATGCTCTTCCCCGGCATTGGCAACACCGACCAGCACCAGCTTGTGTGAGTGAAGAATCGTCCTGATCGCAGCATAATCAGGCGTTTCCTGCTGATTGCCAAGCTTGCTCATGTCCAGGACCACAGGATCATAAGAGAACAAGTCCGGCGCACTCAACATACGCGCCTGAACCTGCTGCTCTATCGCAGACAGGTCAGTGCTGTAGAGATACAAAATCAACATGGGAAAAGTCGAACCCTTGAGATCAAAGGCCGGGGTATCACTCGCCGTAGCGGCGATCTTGCTCATGCAGTGCTCCAACAAAACATACTGTTAACGGGATGGCATCCAGGCGCCAGGCTGGGAATGGCATCAAAACGGGATGTCATCCTCAAAATCATCAAAACTGTTACCCGCGGCAGGGGCTGGTTTAGCAGCTGCAGGGCGCTGCGTCGGAGCGGCCTGTTGCTTGGGCGCGGACTGGCTGTACTCCTGGTTGAAATCATCGCCGCCATCGTAACTGGCGCCACCACTACTTCCCGCGTCACGACCACCTAGCATCTGCATCTGGTCCGCAATGATCTCGGTGGTATATCTGTCCTGACCTTCCTTGGTCTGCCATTTACGTGTTTGCAGACGACCTTCCACATAGACAGGCCGGCCTTTTTTCAGGTATTCACCAGCAATCTCCGCCAATTTGCGATACATGACGATATTGTGCCACTCTGTCCGCTCCTGGCGCTGACCATTCTTGTCTTTCCAGTTGTCCGTCGTCGCAATACTGAAATTACATACCGCCTCGCCATTCGGCATATAGCGCACTTCAGGATCGCGCCCCAGATTGCCTACCAAGATTACTTTATTGACCGATGCCATTTTTCAACCCCTTATTAATTGCAGCGCCGCGGAATCATCCCAGCTCGCCTGCATATCCACTTTCAATATCACCATACCCTCAGTGGGTAATACCACGGATTCCCTCACGCCTGGCAAGGCTGCCAACTGGCGCGATAATTGTGCTGTGTCCCCCGCATAACCATCCGGCAGATGATACATCCTGCTGCGCACTGCAGCCGGTGCCTGCATGGTCATGACACTCACCAGCCATAACAACATGAGTATGCCACAGAAGATAAAAACTGCTGCATAGCCGTACTGACTTGAAAGCCATCCCCCTGACACCCCGCCAACAAAAATGCCCAGCGATTGTGCCGTGTTGAATACTCCTATCGCCGTTCCCTTAGCGGCAGCGGGCGCCTGCTTGGAAATTGTGGAAGGCATGATGGCTTCCAGCACATTGAAAGCAATGAAGAAAACCGTCAATGCCGCAACAATGCCCCAGAAGCTGCTGATCATGAGCCCGAATGCAACCTCGGACGCCAGCATCACTGCCACACTGAGTATGAACACCTGCTTGAGCCTGGCCTTTTTCTCGCCAATGATAATGGCAGGCACCATCATGATCATGGACACCAGCATGATGGGCAGGTAAATCATCCAGTGATCCCCTTCATTCAGGCCGCTGGTCTGCTTCAGGGCAAAAGGCACCACCACGAACATAGCCATGTGCGAGGCATGCAGGGCAAAAATACCAAAATTGAGCCGCAGCAATTGTGTATTCTGCAGAACAGTACCCAACCTGGCAGGCGCTGCCTGCGTATCGGAATGGAAACGACTGACCTGTGGATCCGGTACCAGATATTTGACATCCAGAATTGCCAGTAACGCCAATACGCCGGTGAGGATGAATATGCCCGGCACGCCTATCCATTGATTCAACGTAGGGCCAAGGATCAAGGACAACGCAAATGTAATGCCGATACTGCCGCCTATCATGGCCATGGCCTTGGTGCGATGTTCTTCACGTGTGAGATCGGCCACCAGCGCCGTCACAGCCGCCGATACTGCACCTGCTCCCTGAATAGCCCGGCCGATGATGATCATATGAATATCGTCTGCCGACGCGGCCACAAAACTGCCGATGGCAAAAATCAGCAGCCCGATGTAAATCATGTTCTTGCGTCCCAGGCGATCAGACGCCATGCCAAACGGCAACTGGAACAACGCCTGGGTCAGGCCGTAAGCACCCAGTGCTAGGCCGATATAGAAATGGTCATGTCCTGTTGGCAGGGTTTCTGCGTAGATGGCGAAAATCGGCAGAATGAGAAACATCCCGAGCATGCGCAAGCCATAAATGGAGGCAAGGCTCAGGGTGGATCGCAGCTCTACAGAAGACATGCGTTCAGATTGTGACATTAAAAATCATTGAATTAAACACGCGAAGTTGCGTATATTAACAGGTTGCCCCACCCAAGTAACCAAACTGACAGACGACAATCACCCATGGACTACATACGCATACGTGGTGCCCGCACGCACAATCTGAAAAATGTTTCGCTGGATCTTCCACGCAACAAACTGATCGTGATCACCGGCCTTTCCGGCTCAGGTAAGTCCTCACTTGCATTCGACACCCTATATGCAGAGGGGCAGCGACGCTATGTAGAATCTCTGTCAGCCTATGCCCGCCAATTTCTGGCACGCATGGACAAACCAGATGTCGATCTCATCGAAGGCTTGTCCCCGGCTATTTCCATTGAACAGAAATCCACTTCCCACAATCCGCGCTCCACTGTCGGAACCGTCACGGAAATCCATGACTACTTGCGACTGCTGTATGCGCGTGCCGGTGATCCCGAATGCCCGGAGCATGGCATCAAGCTGGAAGCGCAGACGGTCTCCCAGATGGTGGACAGCGTATTGCTGCTGCCGGAAGATACCAAGCTGATGATACTGGCACCCGTTGTCAGCAATCGCAAAGGCGAACAACTTGACTTGTTTGAGGAGCTCAAGGCACAAGGCTTTGTCCGCGTCCGCGTCGATGGGAACATCTACGAGCTTGATAGTGTGCCCAAACTGGCCAAGACCGTGAAACATAATGTGGATGTTGTCGTGGACCGCCTCAAGGTGCGTGAGGACGTCAAGCAGCGCATTGCAGAATCCTTCGAAACAGCATTGCGCCTGGCTGATGGCAAAGCCGTGGCACTGGAAATGGACAGCGATAAGGAACACCTGTTTTCTGCCAAGTTCTCCTGCCCGGTGTGCGATTACTCACTTGCAGAACTGGAGCCCCGGCTCTTTTCATTCAACAACCCGATGGGAGCCTGCCCGAAATGCGATGGCCTGGGCCAAATCAGTTTCTTTGATCCCAAACGGGTTGTCGCTTTTCCTCACCTGTCATTGGCCAGCGGTGCCATCAAAGGCTGGGATAAACGCAACCAGTTTTACTTCCAGATGTTACAAAGCCTGGCCCAACACTATGGGTTTGATCTGGAACAGGCTTTTGAGGAGTTATCCGTAGAGGTACAGGATGTACTGCTCAATGGCAGCCATAAGGAAGCCATTACCTTCCATTACCTTAATGAACGCGGCAAGCTCTATGAGAAATCCCATGCGTTTGAAGGCATACTCAATAATCTGCAACGCCGCTATCACGAGACCGACTCCACAACAGTACGCGAAGAACTCTCAAAATACCTGAATTCCCAGGCCTGCCCGGATTGCGGCGGCACTCGCTTGCGCCGCGAGGCGCGTCACGTCAAGGTAGGTGGCAAAAACATTCATGAAATTTGCGAGTCCCCCTTGCGTCAGGCCCTGCATTTTTTCGACCATATCGAACTAACGGGGCAGAAACTTGCGATTGCCGACAAGATTGTGCAGGAAATCAGCAGCAGGCTGAAATTCCTCACCAATGTAGGGCTGGAATACCTGTCCCTGTCGCGCTCGGCTGAAACCCTGTCCGGCGGCGAAGCGCAGCGTATCCGCCTGGCTTCACAAATCGGCTCTGGCCTCACCGGTGTCATGTATGTACTGGATGAGCCATCCATTGGCCTGCATCAACGCGATAATGATCGCTTATTGCAGACATTGCTGCGCCTGCGTGATATCGGCAACAGCGTTATTGTCGTGGAGCATGACCAGGATGCCATCATGGCGGCCGATTATGTTGTCGATATCGGTCCGGGAGCCGGCGAACACGGTGGTAACATCATTGCTGCAGGCACACCGACAGAAGTGCAACAGAACAGCCACTCCCTGACCGGACAATACTTGAGTGGCGCCAAGGAAATTGCCGTACCGGCACAGCGTCATACACCAGATCCGAAACGCTGGCTGACACTGACAAAAACCAGCGGCAACAATCTCAAACATGTGGATCTCGCCATTCCTGTCGGCCTGCTGACTTGCGTTACCGGAGTTTCCGGGTCCGGCAAGTCCACTCTGATCAATGACACCCTGTATCGTGTCGTGGCGAAACACCTCTATGGCAGTTCCACAGAGCCTGCCGCATTCGAGAGTGTCAACGGCCTGGAATTCTTCGACAAGGTCGTGGATGTAGATCAAAGCCCGATAGGACGCACACCTCGCTCCAATCCGGCTACCTACACCGGCGTCTTCACACCTATCCGCGACCTGTTTGCAGGCGTTCCGGAAAGTCGTGCACGTGGCTATGGTCCTGGACGCTATTCATTCAACGTCAAGGGTGGCCGTTGCGAAGCCTGCCAGGGCGATGGCGTTATCCGCGTGGAAATGCACTTCCTGCCTGATGTGTATGTGCCGTGTGATGTATGCAAGGGACATCGCTACAACCGGGAAACCCTGGAAATCCAGTACAAGGGGAAAAACATCCGCGAAGTGCTGGAAATGACAGTAGAACAAGCAAGAGAGTTTTTTGATGCCGTACCTGTCGTCGCCCGCAAGTTACAGACCTTGCTGGATGTTGGCCTGGGCTACATCACCCTGGGACAGGCTGCCACTACTTTGTCGGGTGGTGAAGCACAACGTGTCAAACTGGCCCTGGAGCTTTCCAAACGCGACACCGGGCGCACACTGTATATCCTTGACGAACCCACTACCGGCCTGCATTTTGCCGATATCCAGCTTTTACTCGATGTCTTGCACCGCCTGCGCGATCATGGCAACACCGTTGTGATCATTGAGCATAACCTTGATGTTATCAAGACTGCTGACTGGATTATCGATATGGGGCCGGAAGGAGGGGACGGTGGCGGCACCATGATCGCATACGGAACCCCGGAAAGCGTGGCCGACACACCAGCCAGCTATACCGGCAAGTACCTGAAACCCATGCTGAAACGCTGATGTCCGCTGCAGGTGGAATTGGCCAGCTGTATTATCCTAGCCCCTCTGTGGTTCAGGTCAAACATGTAACTTCATGGCTTTGTGTGGAATGCCGGCATCCATATACTCATCACTGATGACCTCGAAGCCGGCCTTTTCATAAAAAACGACAGCATGGGTCTGGGCAGAAAGATGGATATCCAGCCAGCCGTGACGCTGACAAGCCGAAATAGCAGCCTGCAACAAAGCACGACCAACGCCCTGCTGCCGCCATGAAACCAGCACGGCCATACGGCCAATACCACCATCGCTCAATACCCGGGCACACCCCATCACTTGGCCATCCTCGGCCATGGCAAGCAAATGCAGCGCTGACTCATCCAACCCATCCCACTCCAGCTCAGGTGGCACATGCTGCTCTTCGATGAATACCTGACTCCTGATGGCAGCAATGGATGCCTGCTCGGTGACCCAGTCTGCCTCTCTGACATAAAAATGCATGTTGTTTGCTCTTTCCGGTTGATGCCTCGGCTTGGTTGACAGTGCAAAACCCGCCACATCCACAACAACGGTTGCGATAGTTTGTGCTTACAGGCATTATTTGCCTTCGCCCTGAGCGATGATAAATCAATATAAACACGCACCCACGCGCTGTGCGATTGGATGAGAAGGTAAATCGATGACAAAATTCCTAAGTTTCCTGGGCCGTATTTTGCTGGCACAGATTTTTCTTGTTGCAGTCCTGATTCAGCTGTACATGATCACCCAACACCCCAGTGGCTATGAAAGCTACCAAATGTATCTGGCCCAATTTGGCCTGGTGCCCTTCTTCGCACCATTGACCATCCTGATCCAGCTGGTGTTCGGCCTGATGCTGCTCTTGGGTTACAAAACCAGGTTGGCTGCCTACATACTGGCGATTTACGCCATCTTTGTCGCTATCGTGCTCAAGCTGCAAATCGGCGACCTGATCGGCTTTATGCAATACCTTGCCATTGCCGGTGGTTACATTACCCTGGCCGTCCATGCTCCCACGGCGTGGAGCCTGGATAATCTGCGCAAGAAATCCTGAAACCCCATGCACTGAATGAAAAAGGGCGGTATCACCGCCCTTTTTCATTGTTCAAGCTTCTGCAAGATTACGTGGTATCTTGAAGATGACGTTTTCCACCACGCCACTCAATTCCTGCACATCAGCAGCTCCCAGCTCCTTGAGTTTTGCAATCACTTCCCGTACCAGCACTTCGGGCGCAGATGCCCCCGCAGAAACGCCAATGCGCTTCTTGCCGACAATCCATGCCGGATCAAGAAAAGAGGCATTATCCACCATATAGGATTCCACTCCCTGGTTCTGCGCAACCTCGCGCAGGCGATTGGAGTTGGAACTATTGGGAGACCCCACCACAATCACCAGGTCACAATCTCGTGCCATGACCTTGACCGCGTCCTGGCGGTTTTGTGTGGCATAGCAGATTGAATCACTGCGCGGAGATGCAATCTCCGGGAATTTATTCTGCAATGCGGCTACCACAGAGGCTGCGTCATCAATGGACAGGGTGGTCTGTGTCACATAGGCTAGCTTGGTTGGGTCAGTCACTTCCAGCCTCTCGACGTCCTCTGGTGATTCGACCAGGTACATGCCGCCTTCAGATTGCCCCATGGTGCCTTCCACTTCGGGATGCCCCTTGTGGCCGATCATAATGATTTCCTTACCAGCAGCCCGCATCTTCGCTACTTCAATATGCACCTTGGTCACTAGTGGACAGGTTGCATCGAACACTTGTAAGCCGCGCGCCTCGGCCTCAGCCCGGACATCCCTGGAAACCCCATGCGCGCTGAAAATCACGGTATTACCTGCCGGGACCTCATCAAGCTCCTCGACAAAAATAGCGCCCTTCTTCCGCAGGTCATCCACAACAAACTTGTTATGCACCACCTCATGCCGCACATAAATCGGCGCGCCGAACTTTTCCAACGCCTGTTCCACAATAATGATCGCGCGGTCTACGCCTGCACAGAACCCGCGCGGATTTGCTAATACAATATCCATGAATCTCTCTTACTGCCCCAGCCAGTGCGCAAAAGTCAGCAACAACAACAAACCTATAACCAGCGCCAATACCCGCCAGACCAAGCCGACCGCACTACGTACATAATCCGCATCAGCAGTCTCGCCCAAACCTATCTCCGGCCGGTACATCAGAATACCGTTCATAGGCAACGGCTCACCTATCCTGACACCCAGTGCCCCTGCCCCGCTGGCCAGCACCATGCCCATGGCCTTGTCGCTCCATGTTTCAGCCTGGGCCCTCCAGCAATAAATTGCATCCTCAAAATCGCCAACAATAGCAAAACTGCCCGCTGTCACGAATGCAGGAGGCCAATTGAACCAATAGAACACTTTACGGGCAAGATGATTGAACTGGGTATCTTCCTCGGACTGCCATTCCAGCGTTACGATATGCGACAAGCGGTAGAACAATGCGCCTGCCGGCCCGAAGACCACAAACCAGAAAATCGGTGCCAGCAAACCATAATGAGAGCGTGTCAGCACCGTTTCTATGCTGACTTGCGCCACCTGGGTAGTATTCAGGTGATCGCTGTCTACTTTGGCCCATTGCTCCAGCAATAATCGCGCTTCACCAATATTCCCGGTACGCAAGGCCGCAATCACACCCTCTGCGCGAGGGCCGAACTGGCTAAGCCTCAGTGTGAAATACAGCACCACCAGGCCGAATACGAGGCCCAGAATGGCATTGATCTGCAACAGGACATAATAGACGATACCGACCAGCACACTGGGCAGCAATACCGCCAGCACCCAGGCAGTCGCCCCCTGCAGACGATTACCGCCGTTGAAACTGCGCTCCAGCAGCTGGGCAAAAGGAGAAAAAATTTCCTGCAGCCAGTCCTGCCTGCGATGTGGGCGGTAATAGGTAAGCGCCAGGGCACCAATCAGAGCAATAAAGTTCAAGGCGAAACTCCTGTACTTGTAACTGCCGGAGCAACCGGCTCCAGCGGCATTTCAACAGTTAACACGCTGTCATCCACAATTTCCACTGTCGGCAGGTTCAGATTTGTGCCCTTGGATTTGACATACTCCAGCAGCTTGGAATAGGTCTTGCCATACGCAAGTAGCGGATGTGCCTTGATACTGGCAACCAGCACCTGCCGCATAGGGACTGTATCAACCTTGAGTGGTGCTACTGGCTTGGCATCTGCATCGACAATGAAGCCTGCACGTGCATGCAGTTCCTTGTATGGTGTCGTGCGAGGATCACTGAAAATCAGGGTGATCTCCGGCCCTGGCTGTATCTTCTGTTCCACCAGAGTATGCAGTACATCTTCCTGCTTGCTGGAAAGTTTGGAGTAAGGCCCTTCTGCATCCAGATAAGCATAACGGTAATCGCCACGTTCTGCGATTTCCACGGTAGCAGATGCAAACAGCCCCCACCACCACAACACAGCAGTCACAGGTAGCAGGAACACCAACAGAAAATAAGGTAATTGTTTTTTCACGGTCTTGACGTCATGCAGCAGTTATCAACGATCAACCTGCAACCCAGAAATATTACGAGTCACAGTTATTTTTATCGGTAAAAGATACCACAGACCCAGCTTGGCTTCATCATAACTTTTCAATCCTGGAGCGATGGTCACTCCCGGCACCTGCATAAGCGATAAATCCCAGTATAATGTCATTCTTTGCTTTTTAAGCTGCCAGTACGATGAAAAACACAGCAACCCTTCTTGTCACCTGCCCTGACCGCAAGGGTATCGTTGCATCCATTGCCGACTTTCTCTACCGTCACGATGCCAATATCCTGCATGCCGACCAGCATCAGGATGCGGAAAACAACCTGTTCCTCATGCGCGTGGAATGGAATATGGAAGGATCAGGGCTCACCATTGACAATTTTTCCGGGCACTTCTCCCCGATTGCCGAAAAATTCGACATGGACTGGGACCTCAAGAGTTCGCAGCGCCGCCCGCGCATGGCCATCATGGTGTCACAATACGATCACTGCCTGGTTGACCTGCTGCATCGCCACCAGAGTGGCGAACTGAACTGCGACATTCCCCTGATTATCAGCAATCATCGTGACACAGAAAAGCTAGCTGCCTTCTACAACATTCCTTTCGTCCATATTGCCGTGACCAAGGAAAACAAGGCAGAAGCGGAAGCCAGGCAATTTGCCCTGTTTGATGAACACCAGGTGGATCTGATTGTGCTGGCACGCTACATGCAGATTCTTTCACCGGACTTTGTCAAACGCTACCCGCGCCGCGTCATCAATATCCACCACTCATTCCTGCCTGCCTTCATCGGCGCGCGCCCCTACCATCGCGCCTTTGAACGCGGCGTCAAGCTGATAGGCGCCACCAGTCATTATGTGACCGAAGTGCTGGATGAAGGCCCGATCATTGAGCAAGACATTACACGCATCTCCCACCGTGACCAGGTTGAAGACCTTATTCAGAAGGGGCGTGACCTTGAGCGCGTGGTACTGTCACGCGCCGTGCGCTGGCATATCGAGAACCGTATCCTGCTGTACGCAAACAAGACGGTTATTTTTGACTGATCCTTACCTCTTAAAACCAGCCAATAAAAAAGCCAGCAAAGCTGGCTTTTTTCATTTTATGCTGCTGCTTACTTTCGCAAGGCTTGCTGGATCTTCTGGTCAGTCTTGTACTGGCTCAAGGCATACACAGACCAAATTGCCGCTGGCAGCCAACCGATAATGGTCAGTTGCAGAATCAGGCAGATAATACCGGCAATCGGACGACCAATCGTAAAGAACTGCACCCATGGCAGGAAAATGGCAAGAATCAAACGCATTGATAACTCCTTCTTTCTATTATTTAAACTTGTTTCCCGGCTAATTTAGCCGACTATCTTTTCCAAAGCGAACAGCTGCTCTATGGTTTCCCGTTGGCGGATCAAGTGCACCTTGTCGCCATCCACCATGATTTCCGCAGCACGTGGACGGGTATTGTAATTCGAACTCATGCTCATGCCATAGGCACCAGCAGACATCACTGCCAGCAGGTCGCCCTGTTGCAATGCCAGCTCACGGTCATGCGCCAGAAAATCGCCACTCTCGCACACAGGACCCACAATCTCATAGACCTGCGCGGCTTGCTCAGTCGCCGTCCTGACCGCCAGCACTTCATGATAGGCATCATACAGCGCCGGACGCATCAAATCGTTCATGGCTGCATCGACAATGGCAAAATTCTTGGCTTCGGTATGCTTGAGATATTCCACCTTGGTCAGCAAGACACCTGCATTACCCACCAGCGCCCGGCCTGGCTCGAACACCAGTTTGACAGCACGCTTACCCAGTTTCTGCCGCATTGCTGCCGCGTACTCGGTAAAATCCGGAGGAGTCTCATCGGCATAGCAGATGCCAATCCCGCCACCCAGATCAATATGTTGGATATGAATGCCATCGGCCTCCAATTGATCCACCAGCACCAACACCCGGTCAAATGCATCCAGGAATGGGGATAATTCCGTCAATTGCGAGCCGATATGGCAATCCACGCCATGCACCGCTACATTGGGCAGGCTGGCCGCACGTTGATAGAGGCTGAAAGCATCCTCATAAGCCACACCAAACTTGTTGTTCTTGAGCCCGGTTGAGATATAAGGATGGGTCTTGGCGTCCACATTCGGGTTTACGCGCAAGGACACCGGCGCCACTCTGCCCAGGCGGCCTGCCACCTCATTCAGGCGTTCCAGTTCGCTCGCGGATTCCACGTTGAAACAGAAAATACCAGCATTGAGCGCCGCTTCCATTTCAGCCTCGGTTTTCCCGACGCCGGAAAACACCACCTTGGCCGGGTCTCCACCAGCAGCCAGCACGCGTGCCAGCTCCCCGCCGGAAACAATATCAAAGCCAGCGCCCAAGCGGGCAAACAGGTTAAGCACCGCCAGGCTGGGGTTGGATTTCACGGCAAAGCAAACCAGGTGGTCCGTGCCGGCAAACCCTGCCGCAAAACGTGTATAGGCAGATTCAAGGGCAGCACGCGAATATACATACGTCGGCGTAGAAAATTCCCCAGCGATCTGGTCAAGTGCAACTTCTTCAGCGTGCAACACGCCATCTTTTAATTGGAATGGATTCACGGAAAAATCATCAAGGTTGTGTTGGTGGAGTAGATGCCTGCGGATACTGCTTTTCCGGGATATAAAGATCCCCTTTGGTACCGCATGCAACAAGTGTCAGGCTTGCAATCAGGATCAGGAAACAGAAGCGCATGGTATTTGACTTCAAAGTGTTTATTCTAACATAAGGCCACAGCCACCATCACGGCACGGCAGCGTGGCGCATGCGCGACTCAATGATTGCGGCCTTTCTCACCAGGCCACGCGCCTCACGGTGCTGGTCATAATAGCGTGGATTGGGAATCATCGCTGCCAGCCTGGCAGCCTGCGCACTGTCGAGATTGGCCGCACTGGTCCTGTAGTAATGACGTGCGGCAGCTTCTGCGCCAAATACGCCATTCCCCCATTCAATCACATTCAGGTAAATCTCGAAAATCCTGCGCTTGCTCATCATGCTTTCCAGCATCCAGGTGATCACAGCTTCTTCCAGCTTACGCCAAGGAGTGCGCTTGGTGGATAGAAACAGGTTCTTGGCAAGCTGCTGGCTGATGGTAGATCCACCTGCCACTATCTTGCCTTTCTGCCAGTTCTTCTCATAGGCCTTCTGGATACCATCCCAGTCAAACCCCTCATGCCCGACAAACTTGGCATCCTCAGAGGCAATGACTGCCCGCTTGAGATGACGCGAAATCCTGTTGTATTCCACCCACTCATGCTTGAGTGTCGCCTTGGCGTTGTCCTCGCGCAGAACGCTCAGACTGGTACGCATAAACGCGCTACTGCCCGGGTTATGGTCTACCCACCAGAGAATATTGATGAATATCCATAATTGGTACAGCACAATCAGCACCAGAGCCAGCAACAAGCCTTGCCATAAGAGCCGCTTGATCACAATGCACGCACCATTTCCATGACAGGCGCAGTAGCCGGTCGCATCTGACGCCAGATGAAGAATGCCTCTGCTGCCTGCTCTACCAACATACCCAGTCCATCCACCACACGCTGGACGCCTGCTTCCCGTGCGAATGCCATAAATGGCGTTTCTCGCCCGTACATCATGTCATACGCCAGCGCACCATCAGCGAACAAACCAGCAGGCAATGGCAATCGCTCGTTGCTCAACCCACTGGAAGTGGCGTTGATGACCACATCAAATACCTGCCCCGTCAACTCAGCGAAACCGGCAGCATCAAGCCTGGTGCCGCCTGCCTGTGCCCGTGCGACCATCGCGCCTGCTTTATCCACCGTGCGATTGGCAACACACAGCCGTGCGGGCAAGCTCTCAAGCAATGGCCCCAACACTCCTTCTGCCGCGCCACCAGCACCGAGCAGGAGGATGCGTTTTCCTGCCAGCGCAAACTGCTGATTATCCAGAATGTCACGCACCAGGCCCACACCATCAGTGTTATCCCCCAAAATTCCGCCATCACGGAAAGTCAACGTATTGACTGCACCAGCATGGCGCGCGCGCTCCGTCACACTGTCCGCCAAGGTATAGGCCTCGAACTTGAATGGCACCGTGACATTGGCACCGGCATAGCCTCGCGCTTGCAAGTCAGCAACCGTCGCGGCAAAACCATCCAGAGGAGACAATACCTTGCCATATTCAAGCTGCTGCCCGGTTTGCCGGGCAAAAGCAGCGTGAATCAAAGGCGACTTACTATGTTCTACCGGATGGCCGATAACAGCATAATGATCCATCCATCAACCTCAGGCATTGGTCCAGGACAGGCCAGCCGCTTTCCAGCCGTTGATCTTGCCGCGTTGCTTGGTATCAGGCGTTGCTTCCCCCTCGAAC
The DNA here is from genome assembly GCF_900187985.1 of Methylobacillus rhizosphaerae. Taxonomy (GTDB): domain Bacteria; phylum Pseudomonadota; class Gammaproteobacteria; order Burkholderiales; family Methylophilaceae; genus Methylobacillus; species Methylobacillus rhizosphaerae. The sequence continues at coordinate 171,816 of NZ_FZOA01000001.1, read as the reverse complement.
CCTTCCAGCACATTATAGGCTTCCGTATATCCAGCCTGGGCAGCGACTACCGCAGCATTGTGGGAACGTCCACCGGTGCGGCAGAGAAACATGACCAGCGCCTCATGATCCACCTGTTTATCCAGCTGGGAAAGAAAATCCGGATTGGCTGTCATGCCTGGGTAGAAAGCCCATTCAATGTGGGTAGCTGCAGGCACCCGGCCAACCAGTTCAAGTTCTGCGCGAGTGCGCACATCCACCAACCTGGCGGCAGGCGCCAATTCCAACACTTTTTGCGCTTCTGCGGGGGTCAGCGCGCCAGCATAAGGAAGGCCATGCTGCTCTGCGCGTTGTTTTGCATTCTGCAATATCGTACTCAACGTTTCCATTGCTTCCTCCTCAGGTTAAAAATGCATGGAGTATAGCCCCAATTTTAACGCAAACCCATATGCACATAATTGGTGCATAAAATTAGACGATGCATCAAATTGGTGCTCAATCTAGGATTTCTCTTTTATAAACGTATGTGTGAAAATAGCAAATGGCATTTTCCCAATGGCACGCTTCATGCTTGAGCTTAGTGTCAAGCATAGTGCTTCAACAACCTTCTTAATTCAGAAAGAGCTAGGAGAATCAAATGGCGGTGGCCGACGTATTAAAACTTGTGAAGGAAAATGACATCAAGTTTGTCGATTTTCGCTTTACTGACACCAAAGGCAAAGAACAGCATGTCACAGTGCCTGTTTCAGCATTCGACGAAGATAAATTTACTGAAGGTCACGCATTTGATGGTTCCTCCATCGCTGGCTGGAAAGGCATCCAGGCTTCAGACATGCAACTGATGCCTGATCCTGACACCGCCAATATCGATCCATTCATGGACGAGCCAACCTTGATCCTGACCTGTGACGTAATTGACCCGACTGATGGCAAAGGTTATGACCGTTGCCCCCGCAGCCTGGCAAAACGCGCAGAAGCTTACCTCAAGTCCAGCGGTATCGGTGATACTGCATTCTTCGGCCCAGAACCAGAGTTCTTCATTTTTGACTCCATCAACTGGTCTGTAGATATGAGCGGCAGCTCCGTCAAGATCAACTCCGAAGAAGCTGCATGGGCTTCCGGTGAGAAGTTTGAAGGCGGCAACACCGGTCACCGCCCAGGCGTCAAGGGTGGTTACTTCCCTGTGCCCCCAATCGACTCCCTGCACGATATCCGCTCTGCAATGGTCGTCGCGCTGGAAGAGCTGGGCGTACCTGTAGAAGTGCATCACCACGAAGTGGCAACTGCAGGCCAATGTGAAATCGGCACCAAGTTCAGCACCCTGGTACAGCGCGCTGACTGGACCCAGATCCTCAAGTATGTCGTGCTGAACACGGCTCACGCTTATGGCAAGACAGCCACTTTCATGCCAAAACCAATCTTTGGCGACAACGGCTCTGGCATGCACGTTCACCAATCCATCTGGAAAGATGGCAAGAACCTGTTTGCAGGCAATGGCTATGCAGGCCTGAGCGATTTCGCCCTTTACTACATCGGCGGCATCATCAAGCACGCACGCGCACTGAATGCGATCACCAACCCTGGCACCAACTCCTACAAGCGTCTGGTACCTGGTTTTGAAGCTCCAGTGAAGCTGGCATACTCTGCGAAGAACCGTTCTGCTTCCATCCGCGTTCCTTTTGTGCACTCTGACAAGGCACGCCGCATCGAAGCCCGCTTCCCTGATCCTACTGCCAACCCATACCTGGCATTCAGTGCCTTGATGATGGCTGGCCTGGACGGCGTGCAGAACAAGATTCACCCTGGTGAGCCTGCAACCAAGGATCTCTACCACTTGCCACCAGAAGAAGATGCAGCGATCCCGACTGTTGCCTCTTCCCTGGAACAAGCATTGGAAGCTCTGGACAAGGATCGTGAGTTCCTGACTCGCGGCGGCGTATTCTCCGAAGACTGGATCAACAGCTACATTGACTTGAAGATGGAAGAAGTCACCAAGCTGCGCCAGACTCCACACCCTGTCGAGTTCAGCATGTACTACAGCGTTTAAGCTACAGTACTGTTAACCAGAAAAAGCGGGGCAACCCGCTTTTTTTATGCCTGCCGATTCCAGCTTGACCGCTACTATCAGTCGCTTTCTACGTGTAAACTCATCAGCAAAAATCAAAAAACATCCATCCATAAAGAGGAACAATGCAATATTTCAGGCTCCTGCAAACCGCACCGATTCTGTGCAGCTTTCAGGGCAAGACCAGGACATGCGAATTGTCCACCAGTCTAGCTGGCCTGGCTTTTGCTTATTATCAGCATGGAACATAAAATCCCGCTCGCATTCGCCGGCCTAGAACATTTATCAACTGCCATTCTCCTGCTTGATGAGGAGCGCCATGTTGTCTATGCCAATCCTGGAGCAGAAGTGCTGTTTGCCATCAGCGCACGGCAAATCGCCGGACTATCCATTTCCCAGGTATTTCCCGGTAGCGATATCCTTGATTCGGCCATGGAACATGCCATCCAGCATCACAGCCCGTTCCGCGAGCATGAATTCACCATCACCACCCTGCGCCAGCAAACCTTTGCCGTGACATGCACCGTCACCCCTGTCGAGCTGACACCTGCCTGCCTGGTACTGGAATTCCAGCATATGGACCAGCAGCTGCGCATTGCACGGGAAGAGCGCATGCTGATCCAGCAACAAGCCAACGCCGAACTGCTACGCAACCTGGCGCATGAAATCCGCAACCCGCTGGGTGGATTACGCGGTGCCGCCCAGCTGCTGGAACACGAACTGCCACAAGTCAGCTTGCGCGAATACACCCAGGTCATCATCAAGGAAGCCGACCGCCTGCAGCTATTGATGGACAGGCTGCTGGTGCCACATCGGGTGCCCAAATACGAGCCCACCAATATCCATGAAGTCCTGGAGCGCGTCCGTAGCCTGCTATTGGCAGAATCCCCACGCACCATCAATATCCAGCGGGATTACGACACCAGCCTGCCGGAGCTGATTGGTGACCGCGAAAAACTGATCCAGGCCGTGCTGAACATTGCACGCAATGCTGTCCAGGCCATGCAAAACGCATCCGGAAAAGAAGCGCCGGCCATCACCCTGCGCACCCGCGTGGCGCGTCAGGTCACACTGGCAAAAAAACGCTACCGCGTAGCCATCAAGCTGCAAATCATTGATAACGGCCCGGGCATTCCCTCGGATATCCGTGAGCGCATTTTCTACCCACTAGTCTCGGGACGCGACAACGGCACTGGTCTCGGCCTGACACTGGCGCAGACATTCATCACCCAGCATCACGGCATGATCGAGTGTGAAAGCGAACCCGGGCATACCTGTTTCACCATATTGCTGCCAATTGAAAGCACGGCAATGCAGCTTACATTCCCAGGCAACAATTAGAAAAAACAACAAAGGCACATCATGAAACCAATCTGGATCATAGACGACGACAAATCCATCCGCTGGGTATTCGAGAAAGCCCTGGCACGCACTGATATGGACTTCAAGACCTTCGCCTCGGTGCCAGAAGCACTGAATGCACTGAACCATGACACACCACAGGTCATCGTCAGCGATATCCGCATGCCGAACGGTTCCGGCCTGGATTTCCTGCATGAGGTCAAACAGCGCTACCCAGACATTCCTGTTATCATCATGACCGCCTATTCCGACCTGGAAAGTGCCGTGGCGGCGTTCCAGGGAGGTGCATTCGAATATCTTGCCAAGCCATTCGACGTGGATCAGGCCATTGAAATCATCCGCCGCGCCGTGGATGAGAGCATGCGCCAGGCCATAGAAGTGGTCATCCAAGAAAAAACACCGGAAATCATTGGCCAGGCACCCGCCATGCAGGAAGTATTCCGCGCCATTGGCCGCTTGAGCCGCTCCCATTCCACCGTGCTGATCAATGGCGAATCCGGCACCGGCAAGGAGCTGGTCGCCAGCGCATTGCACCGGCATAGCCCCAGAGCAGACAAACCGTTTATTGCCATCAATACGGCCGCTATTCCCAAGGACTTGCTGGAATCCGAATTATTCGGACATGAACGCGGCGCATTCACCGGTGCACAGGCTGCCCGGCGTGGGCGTTTTGAACAGGCAGATGGTGGCTCATTATTCCTCGATGAAATCGGCGATATGCCTTCCGACCTGCAGACACGGCTATTACGCGTACTCTGTGACGGGCAGTTCTACCGCGTAGGCGGGCACCAGCCGGTCAAGGTCAATGTGCGTATCATTGCCGCCACCCACCAGGATCTGGAAGAAAGAGTCAAACAAGGCCTGTTCCGCGAGGACTTATTTCATCGCCTGAACGTAATCCGCCTGCGCCTGCCTCCCCTGCGCGAACGCAGAGAAGATATTCCACTCCTGGTCCGACATTTCCTGCAACACAGCGCACAAGAGCTTGGCGTGGAAGCCAAGCAGCCATCTGCGGCCGCCTTGCGCTATCTCAGCACACTGAACTGGAGTGGCAATGTCCGCCAACTGGAAAACGTCTGCCACTGGCTCACCGTCATGGCGCCCGGGCAGAACATTGATATTGCCGACCTGCCGCCGGAACTCAAGGAAGACACCGGTAAGCCTTCGGATGGCACATCCTGGCAGAGCGCACTGGCGACAGAAGTCACCGATGCTCTCAACCGTGGAGAACATGACATCCTCAATCACCGCACCCAGCACTTCGAGCGCATCCTGATCACCCAGGCATTGCGCCACACCGGAGGGCGGCGCATTGAAGCAGCCACCCAACTAGGCATGGGCCGCAACACCCTGACCCGCAAAATCCAGGAACTGGGAATAGACGAGTAAATCAACATCACCGAAACCACGCCTGAGTCATGACACACTAGCTCATGCCAGGTCTGGTTTGGCTTCCTGCGGTGTTTCAACATACCCACGAGACCCCAGCTCAAGGCCGGGATAACATGTGCTGATCCATTTCCAATGCCATGCAGCAGAACAACACTCATAAAAGGTAAAAGCAAAAGTGACAGGCAATAAAAAACGGCACCCGAAGGTGCCGTTTTTACGATTGCTTTCTAAGCTAAATCTTTCGATTTAATCCTAGAAGAACAGGATCGCGCCCAAGCTAATAGTCTTGGCCTTACCGTCCAAACCACCGGTAACATTGTTTTCAACCTTTTGCTGTGCGTATTCAGCAACCAGGTTCAGGCTCTTGGTCAGAGGATGGTAAGCACCGAAGATCCAGGACTTGTTCTCGATATCGTAGCTCTTGTCATTAGCTTCAGACTTAGAGATACCATAGGAAACACCCAGCTTGGTACCAACTTCTGGCAGCTTGTAAGTAGCTTGTACGTAGCCACCCTTGTCATCAGACTTGTTGCCACCCAGGAATTGCAAACCACCCAGTTGACCACCAGTTTGAGTATCCAGACCCTTACCATCGTAGTAGTAACCAACCAGACCGAAGTCAGCTACGTTAACCTTACCACCGATGTCATAACCACGTGAGCGGTAATCACCTGTTACATTATTGATATGCTTCTGTGTCAGGAAACCAGCCCAAACCTTACCAGCGAAGTCGCCAGTCCACTCATAACCCAACTTACCGTCGAAGCCAAGTTCTGTCTTCTCATCAGTAGCATTTGTAACAAGCTCATTACGCAGACCTTCGCGAGCAGCTACAGCGAAGCTGAAACCGTTCCAGTTAGGAGATGCGTATTGAATCTGGCCGATCCAGTCAGCGTAGACATAACCGGAACCGATACGACCCAGTGTGGAGTTACCAGGACCACCAGCACCAACACCAACGCCCAACAATGTCATGTCGGACAGGATAGCGTCAGAACCGAACAGGCCGAGGTCACGACCAGCCTTGATAGTACCCCAGGAAGCATCACCGAAAGTCATGTAAGCTTGACGAATGTTGATGGAGTTGCCATCACCAGCACGACTTTGTAAATTATCATTTGCAGAACCGGTGGTGCCGAAACCGCTGTCGGAGTTAGCGCCGACGAAGAATGTGAACTGGAATGCAATGTCCAGATCGTTCTGACGTGTCTTACCACCGATACCGATAGCGGAAGGCAGCAGACCTGTAGAAACTTGGTTTTTCTTGCCAACACCAGCGAAAGCATCGCCGCTGTAACGTGTGTTTGTGTAGTAGGTATTAACGTTACCACCGATATCGATGGTCCAGTCACCTGCTGGAATGATGATGCCTGCATTTGCAGCAGATGCACCAAATGCCATTACGGCACCAGCAACTGCCAAGCCTAGCTTCTTGTTCATGTATATCTCCTAATGCGTTTTAGTTAGCCCCTGGTAATGTGTTTCCATCACTTCAAGGGTACTGCACTGACTTCTTCTCGAAGAAGTTGTGCCCAGTATGCCAAAGCCGATTCACAAGCTGCAAGTGCTCTTGTGGTTTTTTCAGGGGAAAAGGTGATTTGTGTTGCAATTACGCAACACATTTTGATGAAAAGGGCAGATTCAGGAACGAAAGTATTGCTGAGTTAACAACTTAGCATTCAATGCTAAGGTTGTTACTCAGCTATGGAGAACAGACGCTGATACTCGCGGATGGCGTAACGGTCTGTCATGCCGGCAATATAGTCTGCAATGATGCGTGGCTGCTTGGTACTGTCCTGCGCCTGGTATTCATCCGGCAACAGGCCGGGGTCTGCGATAAAGGCACGGAACAATTCCGCAATAACGCGCTTGGACTTGGAGGTCATGCGATTGACCTGGTAATGCCGGTAGAGGTTGGTGCGCAGGAAACGCTTGAGTTCAAGCTGCTGCGCCTCGATAGCCGGACTGAAACCGATCAGGGGCGGCAGGTTGCGCACATCGTCCAGAGTTTGCGGCGCGTGTTCCGCTATATTGCGGCTGCTTTGCTCACACAGATCCGTCACTAATATATGTATCATGCGGCGCACGGTTTCATGGATCATACGGCGGCCGGTCAGCGCTGGGTATTGATGCTGCACCAACGCGAACTGTTCGGCAAACAGTTGCACTTCTGCAAGCTGCTCCATGGTGATGAGGCCTGAACGCAGGCCATCATCCACATCATGATTGTTATAGGCGATTTCATCTGCAAGATTGGTCACCTGCGCTTCCAGCGATGGCTGCTGCTTGTTGAGGAAGCGCTCGCCTAGTTCACCCAGCAGACGGGCATTGGGCCAGGAACAATGCTTGAGTATGCCTTCGCGTACTTCGTAGGTCAGGTTGAGGCCATCAAACTCGGCATAACGTTGTTCCAAGTGATCCACCACCCGCAGGGACTGCAGGTTATGCTCAAACCCGCCGAATTCGCGCATGCATTCATTAAGTTCATCCTGCCCGGCGTGGCCGAACGGGGTATGTCCCAGATCATGGGCCAATGCCACGGCTTCAATCAGGTCTTCGTGCAGGTTGAGGTTGCGCGCAATGGCGCGACCAATCTGCGCCACTTCCAGACTGTGAGTCAGGCGGGTGCGAAACAGGTCGCCTTCATGATTGATGAATACCTGGGTCTTGTATTCCAGGCGCCGAAACGCGCCGGAGTGGATGATACGGTCACGGTCGCGCTGGAAGTGGTTGCGCGTAGCCGGTGCAGCTTCCGGATGCTGGCGCCCTCGCGTCAGGGCTGGGTTTGCTGCGTAGGGAGCGAGCGCTATCATGCGGCGATAGCCAGGGTTTCCCTGAGCAACTGGGCATCATATTCACTGCTAACCAGTGATTTTCCTATGCCCTGCTGCAAGACCAGGCGAATCTGGCCATCCACGACTTTCTTATCCAGCCCCATGAGGTCAAGATAACGCTCTACCCCCAAGGCAGGTGCATGCACTGGCAACCTGGCTTCCGTGAAGATGGCGACAATGCGCTTGATGTCATCATCACTCAACCATCCCAGACGACGGGAAAGGTCGGCAGCCAACATGGTGCCCGCAGCCACTGCCTCGCCATGGAGCCAAACACCATATCCCATGGCGTTTTCTATGGCATGACCAAAGGTATGACCCAGGTTGAGCAACGCCCGTTCGCCGGATTCACGTTCATCGGCGGCTACTACTTCGGCCTTGTTTTCACAGGAACGGTAAATGGCATAACTCATTGCCTCGGTATCCAGCGCCAGCAATTTCTGCATATTGGATTCCTGCCAGGCGAAGAATGGCTCGTCACGGATCAAGCCATACTTGATGACTTCCGCCAGGCCTGCGGACAGTTCACGCTCGGGCAGGGTGGATAAAGTATCTATATCTGCCAGTACCACCTGCGGCTGATAGAACGCTCCTATCATGTTCTTGCCCAGGGGATGGTTGATGCCGGTCTTACCCCCCACTGAGGAATCCACTTGTGACAGTAGTGTGGTAGGCACCTGGATAAAAGGCACACCGCGCAAGTAAGTCGCAGCAGCATAGCCGGTCAGGTCGCCAATCACGCCACCACCCAGGGCAATCACTGTGGTGCTGCGCTCGCAGCGGTTCTCCAGCAATGCATCGTAAATCAGGTTCAGCGTGGCACTATTCTTATAAGCCTCACCATCCGGCAGAATGATGGGAATGACCTTGACGCCGGCATCACGCAGTGGTTGCGCCAGTTTTTCCAGGTACAAGGGCGCGACCGTGGTATTGGTGACAATAGCGACTTGTTTGCGCTTCAGATGCGGCAATATCAATTCCGGCTGGTTGAGCAGCCCGCGACCGATATGAATAGGATAGGAACGCTCGCCCAAATCTACGTGTAATGTCTGCATAATTTATAAGTCTGTCAGTTTCTGTTCAATCTGATGCACGATGGCGCTCACTGGCTGCCCACCGGTATCCACAATAATGGAAGCTACTTCTCGATACAAGGGATCACGCTGCGCAAACAATTGCTCCAGTTTCCTACGCGGGTTCTCGCTTTGCAGCAAAGGACGGTTCTTGTCATTCCGGGTGCGCAGCCAGAGTTCATGCACACTGGCACGCAGGTAGATCACTACACCATGCTCCTTGAGCTGCTGACGGCTCTCCGGCAGCAATACGGCACCGCCGCCTGTTGCCAATACGATATCCTGCATCTGGCACAACTCTTCTATCACCGAAGCCTCGCGCCTGCGAAAACCATCCTCTTTCTCCAGTTCAAAAATCACCGGGATGCTGACTCCTGTACGACGCTCGATTTCATGATCGCTGTCATAAAAGGTTTTATGAAGATGCTTGGCAATAATGCGGCCTATGGTGGTCTTTCCCGCCCCCATCAAGCCTACAAAGATAATATTCGTTGCCATAAAAAACGCCCGCCATACGCAAGCGTGCATTTTAAGGGAATCTGGCCTGGCTGTCAGATATGACGAAGGCAATGCTGCATTTTTCTGCATAATGCCGACAATGATGCGTGCGCAACCATGCCGCTTCATCTTGCTGATTGGCAGCATCCCGGCTGCGTGATGTGATGCATGAAATCCCGGTATTTTACTGCGCTCGCACCGTCATTATTGCGGGTACCAGCCAGCCTGCCAGCATGCCGAACTGATTAATTGTTTTTAAAATCCCGTCAATGACACTTATAATACTGTCGTCTGTTACCAAATACTGAACTCTATCAATGCTCCCTAAAAAATGGTGGCAGTTCCTGATCCTGACCGGCATTATCCTCGGTCTGGTGGCAACTGCGCTGGTAGCACTGGCTGCCACATTGATCTACCCTGAGCTCCCTTCCCTGGATGCACTCACCGATTACAAACCCAAGGTGCCGATGCGCGTTTATTCCGCCGATGGCTACCTGATCGGCGAGTTTGGCGAAGAGCGCCGTGCCTTTATCAGCATCAACGACACCCCGACCATCCTCAAACAGGCTATTCTGGCTGCAGAAGATGAACGCTTCTACCAGCACGGCGGTATTGATACACTGGGCATCCTGCGGGCAGCCGTATCCAATGTCATTTCCGGCAGTTTCAAGGAAGGCGCCAGCACCATCACCATGCAGGTAGCGCGTAACTTTTTCCTTTCCCGCGAAAAAACTGCCACCCGCAAACTGAGTGAGGCCCTGCTTTCGATCAAGATCGAGCACAGCCTGACCAAGGATCAAATCCTGGAACTGTATATCAACCAGATTTACCTCGGTCACCGCTCCTACGGCTTTGCTGCGGCATCCCAGGTATATTACGGCAAGCCCCTGAATGAACTGAGCATTGCCGAGGCAGCCATGCTGGCAGGCTTGCCCAAAGCCCCTTCACGCTACAACCCGTTTGCCAATATCAAGCGATCCGAAGCGCGACAACATTATGTCTTGCGCCGGATGAAAGAACTGCATTTCATTGACCAGAAACAATATGATGCCGCCTATAACGAGCCTCATCATTTGCGCCAGTCCCGCAAGATACGTGAGCTTTCAGCAGATTATGTGGCTGAAATCGTGCGCCAGGCCATGTATGAGCGTTACAAAAATGATATCTACAGCAGCGGATTGAAGATTTATACCACTATCCGCAAAAGCGACCAGGAAGCGGCCAACCGGGCTATCCTGCAGGGCATTATTGATTATGACCGCCGCCACGGCTATCGCGGCCCGGAAAAGACCGTGACCCCAGGCGCAAACCCCACAGGCAATGGCACCTGGCTGGACAATGCACTGGATGCCCTCGAAACGTTCCAGGGCATGGTGCCCGCCGTGGTCACGGATGCCTCACCCAAGGCTGTCAGCGTATATTCCAAGGATGGCAACAATATCGAAATCAGCGGCGATGGGCTGGCTTTTGTCAAAAAACAACTGAATGACAAGGATGCTGCCAAGCGCACCATCAAACCGGGTGCCGTGATCCGCATCATGCGTCAGAAAGATGCCTGGCATATTGTGCAGCTGCCTCAGGCAGAAGCGGCACTGGTTTCCCTGGACACGGAAAATGGAGCGGTACGTGCATTGGTTGGCGGTTTTGACTTCAACCGCAACAAGTTCAACCATGTCACCCAGGCCTGGCGTCAACCCGGCTCCAGCTTCAAGCCCTTCATTTACTCTGCTTCGCTGGAGAAAGGCTTCACCCCTGCCACCATGATCGAGGATGAACCCATTTCAATTTCCGCACGTGAAACCGGGAGTGGTTCATCCTGGCAACCCAAGAATTACGACAGGAAATATGATGGCCCAATGCGCGTGCGCACTGCCTTGACCAAGTCCAAGAATATGGTGTCCATCCGTATTCTCGAAGGTATTGGCGTCAATTACGCCCAGGACTATATCACCCGCTTTGGCTTCTCTCCCAAGGATCACCCTCCTTACCTTGCCATGGCACTGGGCTCAGGTTCAGTCACCGCATGGCAGATGGCAGGAGCATATGCGGTATTCGCCAACGGCGGCTATAGGGTCAAACCATACATCATCGATAAGGTTGTAGACCCGCGCGGCAAGGTCGTGGAGCAATCCAAACCGCTATTGGCAGGGCAAGGCGCGCCGCGTGTCATTGATGGTCGCAATGCCTTCATCATGAATTCCATGCTGCGTGATGTGGTGCGAATTGGTACCGCAAGCAAGGCTCGCGCGCTGGGACGCTCCGACCTGGCAGGCAAAACAGGGACCACCAACAACCAGATCGATGCCTGGTTTGCTGGTTACAATCCCAAGCAAGTAGCAATTGCCTGGATGGGTTACGACAAACCTAAATCGCTAGGCAGCCTGGAAACCGGCGGCAAAGCTGCGCTGCCCATCTGGGTTGATTACATGAGCTCTGCGCTGAAAGGCACGCCGAATGTCACGCCAACGATGCCTGACGGAATCAGTGCCATCCGCATCAATCCAGAAACAGGAATGCGCAGCACGGATGATAGCGGCGTTGTGGAATACTTCTATCAGGAATTTCCACCGCCAGAACCGGAAGAGCCCGCATTCTCCATCATTCCTGGCTTCCCGATTCCCGGACATGGCGCAACTGTCCCCATGGAAAAGAAGGATAGTGCGCCACAAGGGCCCGACCAATTGTTTTAAACATATGTTTTAAACAAAGTGCTGGCAGTATGCACTGACAGCACTTTTGATATTGTTAAAGGATCGGGCAATATGGCAAGAGATAGTGGCAGCCGCCAATCACAACTGCGTCAGCGCATTGCGCAGCTTGCTGCCCACATGATGGCAGAAGAAGGTATCTCTGATTATGCCCATGCCAAGCGCAAGGCTGGGCGCCAGCTTGGCGTAACTGACACACACTGCATGCCGACCAACAGTGAGATTGAGGAAGAAATCCGTGTCTACCATGATCTCTACCACAGTGATGAACAGCAGGAAGCCTTGCTGCAATTACGCAAGGATGCGTTGCTGGTCATGCAGATGCTGGAGCGATTCAATCCCCACCTGACAGGCTCGGTGCTGGATGGCACTGCCGGAAAATATGCAGAAACCCATATCCACCTGTTTGCTGATAGCTCCAAAGAGGTCGAGATATTCCTGCTGAACCAGCAGGTGCCCTACATCTCGGATGAAAAATCCTACCGCGTCAGTGATAAACGCAGCATGGATCGCAAGAAAGTACCGGTATTGACGCTGGAAGGGCCGCATGGCCTGATCAAGCTCAGTATCTTTGAAGTGGATGACATGCGCTTTTCAACGAAGAGTCCCGTCAACGGTATGAATGCCAGCCGGGTTGATACAGAGGCACTCACTCATTTGATACAACAGAGCAAGCGCCCGGACGCATCAAGCGCTGTCGCGTAACCAGCGGGCAATATCCATGGCGTAATAAGTCAGGATGCCATCTGCACCGGCACGCTTGAAGCCAAGCATGGCTTCCATCACCACCGCTTTTTCATCAAGCCAGCCGTTCTGTGAAGCAGCCTTGAGCATGGCATACTCACCGCTGACCTGATACGCATACGTCGGCACACCAAACTCCTGCTTCACCCGGCGCACAATATCCAGATAAGGCATGCCTGGCTTGACCATGACCATATCCGCGCCTTCCTCCAGGTCCAGCGCTACTTCACGCAGTGCCTCGTCTGAATTGGCTGGGTCCATCTGGTAGTTGTATTTGTTGCTCTTGCCCAGATTGGCAGAAGACCCGACAGCATCGCGAAACGGGCCGTAGAACGCGGAAGCATATTTGGCAGAATATGCCAGTATGTTGGTGTAAATATGTCCAGCCTCTTCCAGCGCATCGCGGATCGCACCTATGCGTCCATCCATCATGTCTGACGGCGCCACGACATCAGCCCCCGCCTCCGCATGGCACAGCGCCTGTTTCACCAGGATCGCCACCGTTTCATCGTTGAGCACGTAACCAGTGTCATCAATCACGCCATCCTGCCCATGCGTGGTGTAAGGGTCAAGCGCCACATCGGTGATGATACCCAGTTCAGGATACGCAGCCTTGAGTGCACGCACGGTGCGCGGTACCAGCCCTTGTGGGTTCCAGGCTTCATCCGCAGTTAGGCTTTTGTACTGTTGATCGACCACCGGAAACAAGGCCAGCGCGGGGATGCCCAGCGCCACGCATTCGGCAGCCGTTTCGAGTAATTTATCCACGCTCTGACGCCAGACACCGGGCATGGACGCCACTTCTTCTTCCCGGTTCTCGCCTTCCAGTACAAACACAGGATAGATCAGGTCGTTGGTCGTTAACACATGCTCCTGCATCAGGCGGCGTGAAAACGTATTTTTACGCATACGACGTGGCCGAATGGCAAGATATTGACGTGGCTGCTCACTCATCTGGAACTCCTTATTCAAATACCCGGGCCAAGGCCAGACCAGGGTCCGGCTGGCGCATGAATGCTTCACCCACGAGGAAAGTATGCACTTCATGGTTGCGCATCAAGGCTACATCCGCAGCTGTGAAAATACCGGATTCGGTAACGACTGTTTTATCTGCCGGGATACGCGACAACAGGGAAAGCGTGGTATCCAGCGTCACCTCAAAAGTACGTAGGTTGCGGTTATTGATGCCCAGCAAAGGCGTCTGTAATTGCAGCGCCTGCTCCAGTTCCTCGCCGTTATGAACTTCCACCAGCACGCTCATACCCAGTTGATGGGCCACAGCTTCCAGTTCCTGCATCTGCGCCAGAGTCAGCGCAGCGGCAATCAGCAGAATACAATCCGCGCCCATGGCACGGGCTTCATACACCTGGTATGGGTCTATCATGAAATCCTTGCGCAACACAGGAATATCACAGGCAGCACGCGCAGCCTTGAGATAATCCGCACTACCCTGGAAAAACTGCTCGTCTGTCAGCACGGAAAGACAGGCTGCGCCATGACTGGCATAGCTGGCGGCAATCTCTGCCGGACGGAAATCTTCGCGGATCACGCCTTTGGAAGGGCTGGCTTTCTTGATTTCGGCAATGACAGCCGCCTTGCCTGCGGCAATTTTCCCCTGTATCGCACCAAGAAAATTCCTCGGCTCAGCCTGCGCCAGCGCTTCCACTTCGATGGCAGCTTGTGGCTTCTGCTGTTTTGCCGCTGCAATTTCCGTGCGTTTTACTTCAAGAATCCTGTTGAGTATGTCTGACATTGCCCTGTATCGCTTTCGTTCTGATTACTGATAGAGTTTGCCGTGATAGCGCAACCAGCCTGCTGCATGGCGACCGCGCGGGTCATGATGGGTCCAGTGTATGACACCGCCTTTGGCATTCCATTCATAAACACCCTTGAACTCCACCTCGTCTCCTGTCTTGAGCCCTTCAAGCCGGGGGGCGAGATCGATATTGTGCGCAACAAGCGCCGTCATGCCATTATCCAGGGTCAGGATAAAACGCTGGTGACGTGTACCATCATTATCATCCGGCAGCACCTTAGTTACCACACCGTGAGACTGCACCTCCACATCATGTTCGTGTTGACGGAAAGCTTCTTCAATACGCTGGTTGGCTTCCGCAACTGCCGGCGCAGAAACCAAGGCCTGTTCCGAGACAGGCAAGGAGGCTGGACTGTCCTCATGGCCAAAATGGTAGAGCGTGTAAGTGACCGCAATGACGACCACCAGCAGCAGGCGCATCATGATGCCTGGCTCAGTGCTTTCAATTGCTCCAGCTTAGCCAATGCCGCGCCGGAATCCAGGGAAGATGCTGCCTGGGCAATGCCTGCCTGTAAATCCTGCGCCAGGCCAGCAACGTAAATTGCTGCCCCGGCGTTCAGCAATACAATATCCCGCGCCGGACCGGTTTCGCCACGCAGGACGCCCAGGATAATTTCGCTGGAGTGCTGCGCACTTTCCACATGGATGCTGTTGATATCATGCAAAGGCATGCCGAACTGGGTCGGGTTCAGCGTGTATTCACGCACTTCCCCATCCTTGAGTTCGGCAACATAGGTATCTGCGGCAAAGGAGATTTCATCCATTTCGTCCGCGCTGTGCACCACCATCACGTGCTCGCTGCCCAGCTGTTTCAGGGTATGCGCCAGCAGGCTGACCAGGTCGCGGTGAAATACACCCATGACCTGCCTTTTTGCCCCGGCCGGGTTGGTCATCGGGCCCAGCAGGTTGAACATGGTGCGTACGCCCAGCTCACGACGCACAGGCGCAGCATGTTTCATCGCCGCATGATGATTGGGCGCAAACATGAAACCGATACCGGCCTCATCCACGCAGCGTGCTACTTGTTCCGGCGTCAGGCCGATATTTACGCCCAGCGCCTCCAGCACATCAGCAGAGCCACTCTTGGAAGATGCCGCCCTGCCGCCATGCTTGGCAATTCTCGCACCAGCACCGGCAGCGACAAAAGCAGAAGCCGTCGACACATTGAATGCTTTGTTGGGCGCACCACCAGTGCCACAGGTATCGATCAGGTGTCGGGTATCGGCAATCTCTACCTTGCTCGACAGCTCACGCATCACCTGTGCGGCAGCGGCAATCTCGACGACGGTTTCACCCTTGACGCGCAAGCCGGCAAGGAAGCCTGCAATCTGGATGGGAGTGAATGTCCCGCCCATGATCTGCTGCATCACATCCAGCATTTCCTCATGGCTGAAATCCACATGGTCGATCAGTTTCTGCAGAGCAGCTTTGGCAGTAATACTCATCAATAGGCTTTCAGGAAATTATTCAGCAACTCATGGCCATACTGGGTCAGGATAGACTCAGGGTGGAACTGCACGCCCTCGATCGGCAGGGTTTTGTGCCGCACACCCATGATTTCGCCATCTTCGGTCCAGGCGGTGATTTCCAGGCAATCCGGGATAGTTTCACGCTCAATGACCAAAGAGTGGTAGCGCGTTGCCGTGTATGGATTGGGTAGCCCCTTGAATACACCGGCATCTGCATGATGAATTTCCGAGGTCTTGCCATGCATGAGTTGCTTGGCATGCACAATTCTGCCGCCAAAGGCCTGGCCGATACTCTGGTGACCCAGGCACACGCCCAGCATGGGAATCTTACCGGCAAACTCATGGATCAGTGGCACGGAAATACCAGCCTCGCTCGGTGTGCATGGCCCAGGGGAAATGACAATGTGCCGGGGATTAAGCTCGGCTACGCGCGCAAGGTCGATTTCATCGTTGCGATATACCTGCACATCCTGTCCAAGCTCACCAAGATATTGCACGAGGTTGTAGGTAAACGAATCGTAGTTATCCAGCATTAACAGCATAATATGGTTCCTTCATCGCTTGAGTCAGCCGCGCTTCACTTATCCCTGTTGGTCTGGCGTGAAACGGGCCGCGAATTCATCACGGTCATGACGACAACTTGTTGTCCAACCCTGCCTGGACAATCTCGGCAGCGCGCAGCACTGCCCTGGCCTTGTTCTGGGTTTCCGTCCATTCACTTTCAGGTACGGAATCCGCCACAATGCCAGCACCCGCCTGGGAATACAGCATGCCATCCTTGATAACGCCAGTGCGAATGGCAATTGCCAGATCCATGTCCCCGTTGAAACCGAGATACCCTACAGCACCGCCATAGATACCGCGTTTGCTGGGCTCCAATTCGTCAATGATTTCCATGGCTCGCACCTTGGGTGCGCCACTGAGCGTACCTGCAGGAAACGCAGCCTTGAGTACATCAATGGCATGCAAGCCGGGTTTCAACTTGCCTTCCACATTGGAAACAATATGCATCACATGAGAATAGCGCTCTATCATCATGTTGTCTGTCACGTGCACACTGCCTACTTGCGCGACACGCCCTACATCATTACGTCCCAGATCCATCAACTGCACATGCTCGGCAATTTCCTTGGGATCAGCCAGCAGTTCCTCCGCAAGAGCCAGATCCTCTTCGCGCGTCTTGCCACGCGGACGCGTACCGGCAATCGGTCGTGAAGTGACGATATCATCCTCAAGACGTACCAGAATCTCCGGCGATGCTCCCACCACATGATGATCGCCCATATCGTAATAAAACATATAAGGCGAAGGGTTAAGGCTGCGCAGGGCACGATACAAAGACAGAGGGTCTTCAGAAAATGGCTTCGCCATGCGCTGCGAGAGCACTACCTGCATGATGTCGCCATCAAAAATATAGCGCTTTGACTTGGCAACTGCATCCTTGAAAGCTGCCTCACCGAACTCGGAGTGTGTTTCTGTCGCGGTAGTCGCAGCCACATGCGGGATCGCAACGGGCTGACGCAGACGCTGGACCAGCGCGTGCAGGCGCTGGATGCTCTGCTGATATGCATCTGGCAAGGCAGGATCGGCATAGACAATGAAATAGAGCTTGCCAGACAGGTTATCCACCACAGCCAGCTCTTCCGACACCATCAGGAGAATATCCGGCACACCCAGCTCATCCGGCTTGCTGTTACCTGCCAGGCGTCGCTCAATATAGCGTATGGTGTCGTAACCGAAGTACCCTGCCAGCCCGCCGGTAAACCGCGGCAATCCCTGATACGGAGGGATACGGAACCGGGCCTGATATGACTGGATAAAATCCAGCGGATTGACGGCACTGGTTTCTTCGACCACCTGCCCATGCGCCAGAACCTGGATAACAGCCCCTCGTGCTTCAATGCGGGTATGGGCAGGCAGCCCGATAATGGAATAGCGACCAAAACGCTCGCCGCCTTGTACGGACTCAAGCAGATAGGAAAATGGCTGATTAGCCAATTTGAGATAAAGCGACAATGGCGTATCGAGATCAGCAAATGTCTCGACAACCAATGGAATGCGGTTATAGCCCTGGCCTGCCAGAGCGTCAAAATCCTGTTGACTGATGGTTTGCAGCATAAAAACTCCCGAATCCTGAAAAAGGTTGATTATTCAAAGTGGCGCCCACGACCCTGCCGCAGGCATAAAGCTTGACTATTTCAGCGCCACCATCGCCAACTAGCGCGATTATTCAGGATTTGGGGTTTCATATGCTCACTACTTTGCTACTTATACTTTTGCCAATTCAGCACGCAATGTGCTGATCACGGTGTTGTAACGGTTAGGGTCAGTGTCCTTGCCAGCACCGAATACCGCAGAGCCAGCCACGAAAGTGTCAGCACCTGCACGGGCAATATCGGCAATATTGGCAGGATTTACGCCACCGTCGATTTCCAGCCAGATTTCACGGCCAGTCTTCTCAGTGTAGGCATCGATACGGGCACGGGCTTCACGCAGCTTGTCCAGTGTGCCTGGAATGAACTTCTGTCCACCGAAACCAGGGTTCACGGACATCAACAACACCATGTCCACTTTATCCATTACGTAATCAAGATAAGACAACGGGGTTGCAGGGTTGAACACCAAGCCGGATTTACAGCCGTTATCACGGATCAGGGACAGGCTGCGGTCAATATGATCCGATGCCTCAGGGTGGAAAGTGATGATATTGGCACCAGCCTTGGCAAAATCAGGAATGATGCGATCAACAGGCTTGACCATCAAGTGCACATCAATGATGGCATCAGTCACAGGGCGGATTGCTTCGCAAACCAGAGGCCCAATGGTCAGGTTGGGAACATAATGGTTGTCCATCACATCAAAGTGGACAATATCTGCGCCAGATGTGATGACATCGGTGATTTCCTGGCCCAGCTTGGCAAAGTTGGCGGAAAGGATACTAGGTGCAATTCTGAATGGTTTGGCCATGATATTCGAAGTCGTTTATAGCGTAAAAATAAGTATTTTAACCGAAAATGCGCCGCTACACTCGGCATCGGCACTCTGCTGCGTAAAATCCATGCTGCAACCATGTTTATACTAGGAGAACAGGCTGATTGGCAACCTTGAATATGCTGTGGAACCAATAAAACAATTCGCCAACTAACCAACTGGTTAGTTCAATCAGCCAAAATCGGAGTATCATAGCGGCCTGCCGCGCACAATTACTCAGGGCTTAATTGCTTGAAATTGTTGCTCAAGTTGCCGCGATACAGGAAAATTGCAGGATGCATTTATTTACAGTGGGCGTTAACCACACGACCGCACCAGTTTCCATACGTGAGAATGTCGCCTTCCAGAACGAGCGCCTCGGATCGGCCTTGCGCGACCTCAATTCTCATGGCATCCGCGAAGCTGCTATCCTGTCCACCTGCAATCGCACCGAACTTTACTGCAATACCGACAACCCGCAGAAAGCCCTGGAGTGGCTGGCGAGCTACCACAAGCTGCAGCCTCAGGCGATAGAACCCTATATGTACACCCTGCCCCAGCAGGATGCCGTCAAGCACGCTTTCCGCGTTGCCTCAGGACTGGACTCCATGGTGCTGGGCGAAGCGCAAATCCTGGGTCAGATGAAACAGGCAGTGCGCATTGCAGAGAATGCCGGCACGCTGGGCACTCTGCTGCACAAGCTGTTCCAGCGCACGTTCTCGGTTGCCAAGGAAGTTCGTACCAATACCAATATCGGCGCCAATTCCGTATCCCTCGCATCAGCGGCTACCAGGCTGGCACAACGCATTTTTGGAGATATTTCCCAGCAACATGTACTTTTCATTGGCGCCGGGGAAATGATAGAACTTTGTGCCGAACATTTTGCTGCCCACCGCCCATTGTCCCTGACCATTGCCAACCGCACACTGGAACGCGGCCAGGAGCTGGCCGCCAGCATCAATGGCCAGAGCATGCTGTTGGCCGACCTGCCTGACCGCCTGGCGGAATTCGATATTGTGATTACTTCCACTGCCAGCCAACTGCCTATCGTCGGCCTGGGCATGGTGGAGCGCGCAATCCGCAGCCGCAAGCACAAACCCATGTTCATGGTGGATCTGGCCGTGCCACGTGACATCGAGCCCGAAGCAGGAGAGTTGGATGATGTATTCCTTTACACCGTGGATGATCTGGCACAAGTAGTGCAAGAAGGCATGGAAAACCGTCAGGAAGCCGCAGCAGAAGCCGAGGCCATCATCGACACGCGCGTGGAAAATTTCATGCATTGGCTAAAAACGCGTAGTGCGGTACCCACCATCCGCGCCCTGCGCGAACAGGCCGAGCAATACCGTATCAATGAACTGGAGAAAGCGCAAAAACTACTTGCCCGAGGGGATGATCCAGTCCAGGTGCTGGAAGCACTAAGCAATGCTCTGACCAACAAGCTACTGCACGGCCCGAGTCACGTTCTCAATAGCGCCGAAGGCGAAAATCGCGACCAGATTGAAGCCATGCTGCGCCAGCTTTACCAGATTCATCATTAAATTAACCCATATTCCAGCTTTTCACTTTTCAAGCAATGAAACCTTCAATGATTAAAAAGCTCGCCACCCTGAGCGAGCGCCTGGATGAACTCAATCGCCTGCTGTCGAGCGAAGATGCAACCAGCGATATGGACAACTATCGCAAAATCACGCGCGAACATGCAGAAATCACGCCCATCGCGGAGCAATTCCGCGCTTATGAGCAAACAGAAAGTGATATCCGGGATGCCCAGGCCATGCTGGCAGATCCCGAGATGAAAGAGTTTGCGCAGGAGGAAATCGAGACCAGCAAGCAGAAGCTGGAAGACATTGCAGCGGAACTGCAGAAATTATTGCTGCCCAAGGATCCCAACGACGAGCGCAACATCTTCCTGGAAATCCGTGCCGGTACTGGCGGCGACGAATCCGCGCTGTTCGCAGGCGACCTGTTCCGCATGTACTCTCGCTATGCCGAGCGCCAGCGCTGGAAAGTCGAGATTGTCTCTGCCAGTGAATCAGAAGTGGGTGGCTACAAGGAAATCATTGCCAAGATCGAGGGCTTTGGCGCCTACTCCAAACTCAAGTTCGAATCCGGCGGTCATCGCGTGCAGCGTGTACCGGAAACCGAAACCCAGGGCCGCATCCATACTTCTGCCTGTACTGTCGCCGTATTACCCGAGGTGGATGAGGTCTCGGATATCTCCATCAACCCTGCGGATATCCGCATTGATACCTTCCGTGCTTCTGGCGCAGGCGGACAGCACATCAACAAGACCGATTCCGCCGTGCGTATCACTCACTTTCCCACCGGCATCGTCGTGGAATGCCAGGACGGCCGCAGCCAGCACTCAAACAAGGCACAAGCCATGCAAGTGCTCGCCGCCCGCATCAAGGCCAAGCAGGTAGATGAGCAGCAGAGCAAGATCGCCAGTGAACGTCGCAGCCTGATCGGTTCCGGCGACCGAAGTGAGCGCATACGTACCTACAATTATCCACAAGGACGTATCACTGACCATCGCATCAACCTCACCCTGTATAAAATTGACGCCATCACGGAAGGTGATATGGATGAGTTGATCGGTGTACTCGCAGCAGAACATCAGGCAGATCTGCTGGCGACTTTAGGCGAAGACAACTAATTCTGTATGACTACCAGTTTGCGTAGCATTGCCCTGTTTGAAGCCAGCAAGGGCTTGGTTGTGTTGGCAGCCTCACTGGCGCTGTTTCGCCATATCAATGCCGACTGGCAATCCTGTGCGGAAACCGTGGTACGCCACCTGCACCTCAATCCGGCCAACCACTATCCACGCATCCTGCTGCACTGGATGTCCAATGTCACCGAACCTCGATTGATGGCCTTGGCATTTGGCGCTCTCTTTTATGCTGGCATCCGCCTGCTCGAAGCCTATGGCTTATGGCTGGGACGGCACTGGGCCATCATCCTAGGCATGGCAAGCGCTGGCCTCTACCTGCCGTTTGAAATCCTGGAACTGCTCGCGCATTTCAGCTGGCTGGGCCTGGGTATTTTTGTATCCAACCTGGTCATTGTCGCCATCCTCTGGCAGCACCACCGCTAACCGGGTAACTCAATATGGCCAAGCTGAAGAACCTGGCAGCCTGCGCAACCCAGCGTTTGCAACAGGCAAGCCAGCTGGAAGCTGCCGAAGCCCGCATTGAAGTCCGTGTATTACTGCAACATGCCTTGGGAGACGTCAATCACGCATGGCTGATTGCACATGGCGACAACCCTGTCACGGTACCATTACGCGCCAGCTTTGAAAGCCTGCTGGCAAGACGCATTAGCGGGGAGCCCATTGCCCACATTCTTGGTCGGCGTGAATTCTTCGGGCGCGATTTCATGGTCACGCCTGCCACCTTGATTCCGCGCCCTGACACCGAGATACTCATCGAAACCGCGCTGGAAAAAATACCGACCAACCAAGCCTGCCGCATTCTCGACCTCGGTACCGGCACTGGTGCTATTGGCATCACCCTGGCGCTGGAACGACCTCTGAGCGAAGTCGTAATCGTAGATTTCTCCCACAACGCCCTGGCCACAGCCAAAGAGAATGCCCGCCACCTCGCCGCCGCCAATGTCACCGCACTGCACAGCAATTGGTACAGCGCCGTGCAAGGGCTGCGTTTCGATATCATCGTCAGCAATCCGCCCTATATCGAAAGCGCCGACCCGCACCTGCAACAAGGCGACCTACGCTTTGAACCCATCACCGCTTTAGCATCTGGCACAGACGGCCTGGACGACATCCGCACCATCAGCGCCCGAGCTGCCGGCCACCTCACTCCCGGTGGCTGGTTGATGCTGGAACATGGCTACCAGCAAGGCGCTGTAGTGCGCCATATCCTGCAACAGCATGGATTCATCAACATCAGCACCGTGATTGATCTGGCGGGACACGAAAGGGTGACGTTGGGACGGCTTGCATAATCAATACGGGATATTATCCTGCCAAGACGAGCACATCCTATCCAGGCTGCGATTTCGACATCAATACCAATGTGATCGTGGGAGAAAGTACCTTGGTGGCAAAAATTTCGTAGCCATGACGCCGGTATAGACGAATATTGCCCTCGCTACTGGCGCCCGTGAAAAGTTCAAAGCTGTGAGCCTGGGGAAACCGGGCCTCGATTGCCTGCAGCAGGGCGCTGCCTATTCCCCGTCCCTGAAACTCTGGGGCGACAATGAGGCGACCAATCTCACATTTCCCATCCTGGAAAAGAGCTCGCACTGAGCCGACAACGGCTCCGCCTTCGCTATACTTCAGTACACCGCCAGCCAGAATCTCAGCTTTGAGAGAATCAAGTGACTGTGTAAGCGGAGGAATGCTCCAATCGTTATACAACCTGGCCTCGGATTCATAAGCGTGCTTCTGCAGGTCCAGGATAGATTCAGCATCCTCGATTGTGGCAAGGGCGATAGTACCCATATTGAATTGATTGAGCGCCATCCCATCAGCCCTTTTTCCGCAAGCTGATCATCATCACCCCAATCAGCACCAGCACCGAACCCACAAGCTGTATCAGCGACAATTGCTCATCCAGAAATACATAAGCCAGGTAAATCGTCGCCACCGGCCCCAGCGCGCCTATCATGGAAGTCTGCATGGAGCCGATGCGGCGCATGGCGGCAGCGAGAGCGAAAGCAGGCAAGACGGTGGAAAACAGGGCCATACCGATGCTGAGGGCATAAACGCGTGAAGACTGCTGCAATTCATCCAGCGGGTGTGTGAGCAGAAACTGGGCAATACAGGCTAGACATGCAACCGTCATGGCATAGGCGGTGAAACGCATGGAACCAATGCGGGCGATGGTGTGGCCGGCACCGACCAGGTAAATGGCATAAGCCAGGGCGCTGGCGAACACCAGGCTGGAGCCGAGAAACAGGCCATCGACGGCGCTATGGAAATCGTGTACGAATACCAGCGCGATACCGACGTAACTGAGCAACAAGGCCAGAATGACGGTACGGCCTATATGCTCGCGGAATACCAATGCACTGATAAGCACAACCATGGTGGGATAGAGGAACAGGATCAAGCGCTCCAGCCCGGCGCTGATGTATTGCAGGCCAAGAAAATCGAGGTAGCTTGCGAGATAGTAACCCACCAAACCCAGCAGCAGTACGGCAAGCCAATCGCGTCGGGTCATGGGAGTGGCCTGCGCCTGGCCATGGAACATGGCAAACACGAAGAACGGCACGGAAAATGCCATACGCAACGCCAACAGGGTGACAGCGTCCACTGGCTCGACATAGGCCAGCTTGACGAAGATGGCCTTGGCGGAAAACCCGATTGCCGAGAGTAACGCAAAAGCTACGCCCAGCATGTGCTGGCGCGAATCAAACAAGCCCTTGAACAGATTTGTCATTTTATTGATGGTCGTACTTGGTGACGATGAGAAATATCAGGCAGCCAGGTAGTGTTGCTTGAGTCGCATATAATGCTGCGCGGAATACATGAAGTG
Organism: Methylobacillus rhizosphaerae; assembly: GCF_900187985.1. Classification (GTDB taxonomy): domain Bacteria; phylum Pseudomonadota; class Gammaproteobacteria; order Burkholderiales; family Methylophilaceae; genus Methylobacillus; species Methylobacillus rhizosphaerae. The sequence continues at coordinate 147,405 of NZ_FZOA01000001.1, read as the reverse complement.
GGCGATTTCCTTCTCTGTCAGCGCCCTGACCTTTCTTGCCGGGCTACCGAGATAGAGAAAGCCGCTCTCCAGCACCTTGCCTTCCGGCACCAGGCTGCCAGCGCCGAGCAATACATGTTTCTGCACAATGACTTTGTCCATGACAATGCTGCCCATGCCGATCAGGCATTCGTCCTCCAGGGTGCAGCCATGCAGGATGACTTTATGACCAACGGTGACATTGCGTCCAATCATCAGTGGACAACCTTCCGGCTCCCAACTGGATTTATGGCTGACATGCAGGATGGAACCATCCTGGATATTGCTGCCCTCGCCGATACAGATATGGTTCACATCCCCACGGATTACCGTACCAGGCCATACCGACACATGATCACCCAGCAGCACATCGCCGATGATAACAGCAGAAGGATGGAGATAGACCTCGCGGCCGATTTGTGGCGCGATGCCCTGATAGGAAGCAAGCACAGAACCGGCTTGCGAGGTATGATGCTCTGACATAAGCCATAGTATAATCCCAACCATGCAAGATTCTTCATTCATCGGTATCGTCGCCCCGCATACTGCACATTTCCCGCAAGCCCTGACACTCAAGAGTGGAGAGGTACTGCCTGAATTCGACATTGTGTATGAAACCTATGGCACCCTGAACAGCACGAAATCCAATGCCGTGCTGATTTGTCATGCGTTATCAGGCAATCATCATGCTGCAGGCAAGCATCATGAGAATGACAAACACCCGGGATGGTGGGACAACCTGATCGGGCCGGGCAAACCACTGGATACCAACAAATTCTTTGTCATCGCCCTGAATAATCTTGGTGGCTGTCATGGCAGCACCGGCCCAGCCAGCATCAACGCGGCCACAGGCAAACCATGGGGTTCAAAATTCCCCATGGTAACGGTGGAAGACTGGGTCAGTTCACAAGCCATGCTGCTTGACCAGTTGGGCATCCAGCAACTGGCAGCTGTCGTTGGCGGTAGCCTGGGTGGCATGCAGGCCATGCAATGGACGCTGGATTATCCTGACCGTGTACGCCATGCCCTGGTCATTGCCTCGGCCCCCAATCTCACTGCACAGAACCTGGCGTTCAATGAAGTGGCGCGCCAGGCCATCATGACCGATCCCGAGTTTTATAACGGCGACTACTACGAATACCAGGCCATCCCCAACCGTGGCCTGCGCATCGCACGCATGCTTGGGCATATCACATACTTGTCTGATGATGCGATGGGTGCAAAATTTGGCCGTAAATTGCGCGATGGCAGCCTGAAATACAATTTCGAGGTCGAGTTCGAAATGGAATCCTACCTGCGCTACCAGGGAGACAAGTTTGCCACGGCATTTGACGCCAATAGTTACCTGCGCATGACCAAGGCACTGGATTATTTCGATCCGGCTTTCCCCCATCATGGGGACCTCAGCCTCGCACTGGCAAAAGCCAAGGCTGACTTCCTGGTGGTGTCCTTCACCAGTGACTGGCGTTTCTCGCCTGCCCGCTCGCGCGAGATTGTCAAAGCGTTGCTGGATAATGAACTCAGCGTGAGCTACGCCGAAGTCACTGCGGCCCACGGCCACGATGCTTTCCTGATGCCGGACCCACACTATCACCAGATTCTGCGTGCCTATCTTGCGAATATTGATACCGGAGCCAGCGCATGAGTACAGAAATCATCAGAGAAGCTGCCAATCGCCACGATTTTGCGCTGATTGCAAAATGGATCCAGCCTGGATCCAAAGTGCTGGACCTGGGTTGTGGTAATGGCTCTCTGCTTTCCTTCCTGCGCGACAGGCTCGACGTCAAGGGTTACGGTGTCGACAAGGATGATAGCAATGTACTGGCCTGCATCGACCATGGTGTCAACGTCATCCAGATGGATCTGGAAGCCGGTCTGGCCGGTTTCGATTCCTTATCCTTTGATTACGTTATCCTGTCACAGACCTTGCAGGCCATGGTCAACACAGAGGGCGTATTGCGTGAAATGCTGCGTGTGGGCAAGCAAGGCATCATTACCTTTCCCAACTTCGGTTACTGGCGTCACCGCATCCAGCTCATGGCAGGACATATGCCGGTTTCCGACAACATTCCCTATCAATGGTACAACACGCCTAACCTGCACTTGTGCACCATTGATGACTTCGAGGCGCTGTGCGGGAAAATGAACATCCGCATCACCGACCGCATCGTGATCAACGAAGGGGACACTGTCAGCTTCATGCCCAATCTGCGTGGTAGTCTGGCGATTTATCGTTTCGAGCAGGCAGCCTGGCCGATCAGCTATTAAACCTTCCCGGCTGCTGCGTTCACCACCACAGACGCAGCAAGCCAACAATGCCGAATGTAAGCACTAACACACCACTGACCCGCCTGATCCAGATATGCTGCAACCAGGCTTTCAGGCGTACCGATGCCATGCCCATGGTCAGCAAGGTAGGCAAGGTGCCCACTCCAAATGCCAGCATCAGCAAACCGCCCTGCGCCGGACTACCGGTGGCCAGAGCGGCAATCAGGACACTATAGACCATGCCGCAAGGCAACCAGCCCCATATCATGCCCAACATGCCGGCCTGTGTAATGGTACGCACTGGCAGCCAGCGTTTGCTGAACGGTTGCAAGCGTCGCCAGAGCATGCCCCCCATGCGCTCCAGCATGATCACGCCATGCCAGATATTGGCCAGGTACAGCCCCAGCAGGATCAACATAATGTTAGCGAGTACATACAATCCTTCGCCAACCGGCACCAGGCGCTGCAGAAAGAAACTGCTGGCACCCAGCGCACCCGCGACGATACCCGCGAGCGTGTAGCTCGTGATACGTCCCAGGTTATAGGCCAGCAGCAAGCGCCATTGCGGACGACTGCCCGGCATGCTCATGCTCACGGCCCCGACAATTCCTCCGCACATCCCCACACAATGTCCGCCACCAAGCAACCCGACCAGCAAGGCGGCAAACAGGCTGAGCTCAGGCATGTTCCCAGTCCTTGAAACGACGGATCATCAACAAGCCGGGAATCGCCAGTACTGTGCATAACAGGAAAAACACTGTCCAACCCATTTCATCTGCCATCCATCCTGTAGGCGCCGACAAGATCACACGCGGCACACCCATGAGGCTTGATAGCAAAGCATATTGAGTTGCCGTGAAACGCCGGTCTGTCATGGCTCCCATGAAACCGACAAAAGCTGCTGTACCCAGCCCACCAGTAAAATTCTCGACCGCAATCACCCCGGTCAGCATGGGCAGATTGTTTCCCACCTGGGCCAGCAGGACAAAACCGAAAGTGGACGCCATCTGCAGGAAACCGAATATCCACAGGGAACGGTACAAACCAATACGCAATATCCAGATACCGCCCAGCGTCCCGCCGATCAAGGTGGCCCAGAAGCCAAACAGTTTGGCAACTGCGCCGATTTCACTCTTGCTGAACCCCAGGTCAAGATAGAACGGCACATTAATGGCTGAGGCCAGCGTATCCCCAAGCTTGTAGAGCAGGATAAAAGTTAGGATAGCTATCGCCTCGGGACGCTTGAAGAATTCCATGAAAGGTTCAATGACAGCCTGCCTCAGGTTACGCGGGCTACCGGCCGCTTTTCCAGGCTCAGGAGCAGCAAGCGTCACCATAATGCACAAGCCCATGAGCAAGGCCATCAACTGATACATGCCGGAGAATGTCAGCAGGTCTGCCAATATCAGACCGCCACCTCCAGCCAACAACATACCAACACGATAGCCATTGACGAACATGGCAGAACCCAGGCCAAGCTCCTGGTCTGACAGGCTCTCGCGCCGATAAGCATCAATCACGATATCCTGTGAGGCCGAAAAGAAAGTGACCAGTAACGCCGCCAGCGCTACACCCCACAGACTGGCAGCGGGATCGCTGACACTGAGTGCCAGCAAAGCCAGCACCAGTGCAGCCTGGCTCAACGCCAGCCAACCGCGGCGACGTCCCAACAGTGGCATGGTGTAACGATCAAACAGGGGCGCCCAGAGAAATTTCAGCGTATAAGGCAAGCCAATGATAGCTGCCGCCCCTATCGTGGCCAGGTCAACGCCGGATTCCCTGAGCCAGGCTTGCATGGTGGACCCTGTCAGCAACAGCGGCAAACCTGAGGCAAACCCCATCATCAACGCCACCAGCATGCGTCCGCTTGCCACCGCCCTGAAGGTAGCCCCCCAGCCTTGCTTGATCATTGCATATCCTGACTTGTCAAATGACTATTGGTAATCCACGCTGAGCGGGGCATGATCACTGAATCTTTCATCCTTGTATATGGAAGCACTCACTGCTTTTGCAGCAAATGCCGGTGTGGCAATCTGGTAATCGATGCGCCAACCCACGTTCTTGGCCCAAGCCTGCCCGCGGCTGCTCCACCAGGTATAACAATCATCCGTGGTATCAGGATGCAATGCCCGATAAACATCCACCCATCCCACGCGGCCAAACAAATCGGTCAACCAGGCGCGCTCTTCCGGCAGGAAGCCGGAATTCTTGCGATTGCCTTTCCAATTCTTGAGATCAGCTTCCTGATGCGCGATATTCCAGTCGCCGCAAACCACCACGTCGCGTCCTTCACGAATCAAGGATTCCAGATGCGGCATGAAGCGCGCCATGACACTGAACTTGAACGCCTGACGTTCTTCCCCGCTCGAACCGGAAGGCAGGTAAAGTGACACCACACTGAGATTGCCATAACGTGCCTCCAGATAGCGTCCCTCGCTATCGATATCTGCCATCCCCAGTCCCACGATGACTGCATCTGCCTTGGCGCGTGAGTAAATACCCACACCACTGTAACCTTTTTTCTCGGCATAATGGAAATAACCGAAATAGCCTTCAGGTTGCAGCATTTCTGCTGTCATGTTGGATTCCTGCGCTTTCAACTCCTGCAGGCAGATAATGTCAGCCTGTTGCTGCTGCATCCATGGATAAAAACCTTTGCTGCTGGCAGAGCGAATGCCATTGAGATTCAGGGATATAATACGCAAGACTACAACCTTTCTTCATTCATCATGTCAGATTCAACGCAAGATTTTATCCAATTCGCCATCCAAAAGCAGGTTTTACGTTTCGGCGAGTTCACAACCAAGGCTGGCCGCCTCAGTCCCTACTTCTTCAATGCCGGTTTATTCAATGATGGAGAAAGCCTGATGCGCCTTGGCGAATTCTATGCTGCCACCATCCTGCGCTCCGGGGTACAGTTCGATATGCTGTTCGGCCCGGCCTATAAAGGTATCACCCTGGCAGCCAGCATCGTCATTGCTCTGGCACGTCAGGGCCTCAATGTCCCCTACGCCTTTAACCGCAAGGAAGCCAAGGATCATGGCGAGGGCGGCACCATCGTTGGCGCACCGCTGCAAGGCCGCGTGCTGATTGTGGATGATGTCATTTCCGCCGGTACTTCTGTACGCGAGTCGGTCAATATCATTTCCACCAGCGGTGCCACTCCCTGCGGCGTTGCCATTGCACTCGACCGCCAGGAGCGCGGCCTTGGCGCATTATCTGCGGTACAGGAAGTGGAGCAGCAGCATCAGTTACCAGTGATCAGCATCGCCAACCTGCACGCCCTGATTGCCTATCTCGACCAAAATAGCGAACTCGCGCAATACCGCGCTGCAATTGCAGCCTACCGCACGACTTACGGTGTCGAATAAACGCGGCGTGGAATAAAGCACATCGCGATACATCATGCTGGTTCACAGCTTTCCTCCAGCCATCAGCGCCAACTGCCGGGTATTGATCCTGGGTTCCATGCCCGGCAGGCGTTCGCTGGAAATGCAGCAATACTATGCCCATCCGCAAAACCTGTTCTGGCCGTTCATCCGCACCACGCTTTCCATGCCGGAGACTCCTGTCTATCAGGACAGGCTTGCACTGCTGAACCAGCACGGCGTTGGTCTCTGGGATGTATTACAGGAGTGTTTCCGTACCGGCAGCCTGGACAGTGACATAGAAGAAGTCTCCATCATCGCCAATGATTTCAGCACTTTGTTGCAACAATTCCCCGGCATCCGGCATATTTTCTTCAATGGCAGCAAAGCGGAGCAGGCATTCCGCCGCCACGTGCTGAAACACCAGTCCCTGCCTGCTGGCCTGCATTATCACCGCTTACCGTCCACCAGCCCAGCCAACGCTTCCATCCCGCGTGCGCGCAAATTGGCAGACTGGCAATACATCGCCACCATCCTGCATCAAACAACACCTGAGAACTACGTGCAGAAATAAAAATGCCAGGCTTGCACCTGGCATTGCACTCTGCCCAATACTGACTCGATTTTAACCAGCCAGCTTGCGTTTGAGGATTTCGTTGACCTGGGCGGGATTAGCCTTGCCCTTGGATGCTTTCATGGTTTGGCCCACCAGCGCATTGAATGCCTTGTCCTTGCCTGCGCGGAACTCTTCCACCATGGCGGCATTGGCGGCCAGGACTTCATCGACAATTGCCTCGATCGCACCGGTATCCGTCACCTGCTTGAGGCCCTTGCGCTCAATGATGGCATCAGCATCGCCCTCGCCTGCCCACATCGCTTCGAACACATCCTTGGCGATCTTGCTGGAGATGGTATTGTCGGCAATGCGCTTGAGCAGGCCGGCCAGCAGCGCAGGAGAAACCGGCGCATCAGCAATGACACGACCTTCCTCATTGAGCTTGGCACTGACATTACCCATGACCCAGTTGGCGGCCAGTTTGGCTTCGCCGCCGAATACTTGCAGGGTTGCCGTGAAATAATCGGCAATCGCACGCGAGGCAGTCAATGCGCCAGCATCGTAAGTCGACAAGCCATGCTCACGCTCGAAACGCGCCTTCATTGCGGAAGGTAGTTCAGGCAAAGTGGCGCGGATAACATCAATATCCGCAGCGGAAACAGCCAGCGGCAGCAGGTCGGGATCGGGGAAGTAGCGGTAATCGTTGGCTTCTTCCTTGCTGCGCATGGCGCGGGTTTCGCCGGTGTCGGGATTGAACAGCACAGTGGCCTGCTCGATCTTGCCGCCATCTTCCAGCGTCTCGATCTGCCAGCGGGTTTCGTACTCGATAGCCTGCTGCATGAAACGGAAGGAGTTGAGGTTCTTGATCTCGCGGCGGGTGCCAAATTTTTCTTCACCCTTGCGACGCACGGAAACGTTGACGTCGCAGCGAAAGCTGCCTTCCTGCATGTTGCCATCGCAGATGTTGATCCATTGCACCAGCTCATGCAGCTTGCGCGCATAGGCCACCGCTTCGGCAGCTGAACGCATGTCAGGCTCGGTAACGATTTCCAGCAAGGGCGTGCCCGCGCGGTTGAGGTCGATGCCGGATTGACCTGGGCTGGCGCCGTGCACGGATTTTCCCGCGTCTTCCTCAAGGTGGGCGCGGGTGATATTGATGATTTTCTCGCTATCACCGACTTCGATAGTCAGTGTGCCCTTGCCGACGACAGGCAGCTCATACTGGCTGATCTGGTAGCCCTTGGGCAGATCGGGATAGAAGTAGTTCTTACGCGCGAACACCGAGCGTGGCGCAATCTCGGCATTGACAGCCAGGCCAAAGCGGATCGCGCATTGCACGGCCTCCTTGTTCAACACTGGCAATACGCCAGGCAGGGCAATATCGACCACATTGGCCTGGGTATTGGGCTCTGCGCCAAAAGCAATACTGCTGCCAGAAAAAATCTTGGATTTGGTATTGAGCTGGACATGTGTCTCCAGCCCGATGACGACTTCCCAACTACTCATTATGCAATCCCCTCTGGCATGCGGGTGTGCCAGTCTGTGACTTGTTGATAGGCATGTCCTGCGTTGAGCATGCGCGCTTCATCGAAATAATTGCCGATCACCTGCAAGCCCACGGGTAGCTCCTTGCCATCTGCAGCAGGTGCAAACCCTGCCGGGATGCTCATGCCAGGCAATCCGGCGAGATTGACCGCAATGGTATAGATATCCTGCAAATACATGGACACGGGATCATCCGCCTTCTCGCCCGCCTTGAATGCAGTGGAAGGTGCTGTCGGCCCAAGAATCAGGTCGCACTGCTCAAAAGCCTTGGCAAAATCCTCAGCAATCAGGCGGCGGATCTGCTGCGCCTTGAGGTAATAAGCATCGTAATAGCCGGCGCTCAGCACGTAGGTACCGATGAGGATACGGCGCTTCACTTCAGCACCAAAGCCTTCAGCACGGCTCTTACAGTACATATCCATGAGGTCATCGTACTCAGCGGCGCGATGACCGAAGCGCACACCGTCATAACGCGATAGATTACTGGAAGCCTCAGCAGGTGCGAGCACATAGTAGACAGGAATGGATAGCATGGTATTGGGCAGACTGATTTCGACAATTTCCGCACCCAATTTGCGGTATTCGTCCACCGCCGCCTCGATGACCTTCGCCACCCCGGCATCCAGACCTTCGGCGAAATACTCCTTAGGTAAGCCGACCCGCAGTCCCGCCAACGGCTTGCCAAGATCGCGCGTGTAGTCTTCCTTCTCACGTTGCAGACTGGTGGAATCACGCTGGTCAAATCCCGTCATCGCATTCATCATGATGGCCATATCCTCGCATGAATGCGCCATAGGACCAGCCTGATCCAGGCTGGAAGCAAAGGCAATCATGCCGTAACGGGAAGTCAGGCCATAGGTTGGCTTGAGGCCGGAAAGACCACACAAGGATGCAGGTTGGCGGATTGAACCCCCAGTATCAGTACCCGTTGCTGCAGCGCAAAGACGTGCTGCCACCGCAGCTGCACTACCACCAGAACTACCGCCAGGTACGCGTGTCCTGTCCCATGGATTCTGCACCTTGCCGAAATAGGAAGTCTCGTTGGATGAACCCATCGCGAACTCATCCATATTGGTCTTGCCCAGATTCACGGCGCCGGCCGCATTGAAATGCTCAACTATCCCTGCATCATAAGGTGCAATAAAGGTTTCCAGCATTTTTGACCCACAGGTGGTCTTCCAGCCCTTGGCACAGAAAATATCCTTCTGTGCAATCGGGATACCCGTCAATGGTCCGGCATCACCATTGGCGATACGCTGATCGGCAGCACGTGCCTGAGCCAGACTCAACTCCGTATCAACAGTGATATAAGCATTGATCTCTGGATTCAGGCGGGCAATGCGGTTGAGGTATTCCTGCGTCAACTCGACGCTGGACACTTCCTTGCTGGTCAGCATACTGGCCAGGTGCTTCAGGCTATGGTTAATCATGTAGACTTACTCGATAACTTGGGGGACGAGATACAGGCCGTTTTCCACGGCTGGAGCAATGGACTGCAGCAGTTCACGCTGGTTGCTTTCCGTCACTGCATCCTCACGCAATCGCTGGGTCACATCCTGGGAGTGCGACATGGGCACGATCCCGGAGGTATCCACAGCTTGCATTTCCTCTATCATGCCGAGGATTCCAGAAAGCTTCACCAGTGTCGCTTCCGCCTCTTCTTCGCTAATGGCGATCCGCGCCAGATGCGCAATCCGTTTAACATCATGTGTGTTGAGTGACATTTATCCAATCCAAATCTTAAAATTCCAGGCAATATCAGGTATTATAACTTGATTTTACGCACATCTTCAGCCGCGATAACAAGGCCAGCATGGCCCGCGGCAGCCTGTCAGGATACTAATAATGTTCGGTCTTTTAAACAGCTATTTCTCCAACGATCTTGCCATTGACCTTGGCACAGCCAATACACTGATTTATGTGCGTGGCAAAGGCATCGTCCTTGATGAACCTTCCGTTGTTGCCATTCGCCAGGAAGGTGGTCCCACTGGCAAGAAAACCCTGCTGGCCGTCGGCCTGGAGGCCAAGCGTATGCTGGGCCGTGCTCCCGGCAACATCACGGCTATCCGCCCGATGAAGGATGGCGTGATTGCCGACTTCACGATTACTGAGCAAATGCTCAAGCATTTCATCCGCAAAATTCATGAATCCCGCCTGTTCAGTCCCAATCCACGCATTATTATCTGCGTACCGGTTGGCTCAACTCAAGTGGAACGCCGTGCGATCAAGGAATCTGCCGAAATGGCTGGCGCCCGCCGTGTCTACCTGATCGAAGAACCGATGGCAGCTGCCATCGGTGCCAACATGCCTGTGGCTGAAGCCACTGGCTCCATGGTAGTGGATATTGGTGGTGGTACTACAGAAGTTGGCGTGATCTCCCTGGGCGGTATTGTTTACGCCAAGTCCGAGCGCGTTGGCGGGGACAAGTTTGATCAGGCCATCATCGATTACATCCGCCGCAATTACGGCATGCAGATTTCCGAACCTACCGCAGAATTGATCAAGAAGCAGATCGGCTCTGCATTCCCCGGTTCCGAAGTACTGGAACTGGAAGTCACGGGCCGCAATCTTGCCGAAGGCCTGCCACGCAAGTTCACCATTTCCAGCAATGAAATCCTGGAAGCCCTGACAGAGCCACTCAATGCCATTGTAGGCGCAGTGAAATCCGCACTGGAGCAAACACCTCCTGAGCTGGGCGCGGATATTGCCGAAAAAGGCATGGTGCTGACCGGTGGTGGCGCCCTGTTGCGGGATCTTGATCGCCTGCTGCTGGAAGAAACCGGCCTACCAGTGATTGTTGCGGAAGACCCATTGAGCTGCGTTGCACGTGGCTGTGGCCGCGCGCTGGAAGAAATGGACAAACTGGGCAATGTATTCGCCTACGAATAAGGTAAAAAGACAGCAACAGGAAACAGGCCATGTCACAGTGGCCTGTTTTTATTGGCTGGAATGTTACTGTTACAATATTTTTACAGCTTGCCCTTAACAACCCAGACTCACACCTGAACTCCCGATGCCACGCGCCATAGAACACCAACACCACACTGGCTTCTTTGTCCGTGGCCCCAGTCCGGCTGCTCGCTTGCTGTTGTTTTCCCTGCTTTCCCTGGTATTGCTGGCCACGGATGCAAAACTCAATTATCTGACAGAAGTACGCCAAGGCTTCCTGGCCCTCGCGCATCCCCTGCAATTGATTGCCAACGCGCCTCGCAACCTGATACAGAATGTGGGCGCATATTTTCATACCCAAACCAGCGTAGTGCATGAAAACAGCGTCCTGCGCAGCCAGGCCCTGAAGCATGCTGCCGAATTGCAACGCTACAAGACACTGGAAGTCGAGAACGAGCGCTTGCGCAAGCTGCTGGGGGCAGCCCAGCTATCCAGTCAGCCCGCGCGCCTGGCTGAAATCCTGCATATGGGCCGCGACCCATTTACGCATAAAGTCGTGGTCAATCTGGGTTCACGGCAGAATATCGTGGCCGGGCAGGCTGTCATTGACGAAGTAGCCATTATCGGACAGGTCACCAGGGTCTATCCGTTCAGTAGTGAAGTCACGCTGATTACGGATAAGGGACTGTCTGTGCCTGTGCTGGTAGAACGTAATGGCCTGCGCGCCATTGCTTTTGGTCGTGGCCATGACGCCATGATAGAACTGCCTTCACTACCCACCAACGTGGATATCCGTGTCGGTGACAAGCTCATCACGTCCGGGATAGATGGTATTTACCCGACAGGTCTGGCGGTCGCAGAAGTCACCCATGTGGATACCAATACAGACACACCATTTGCACATATCATCGCCAAGCCGTTGGCTGGCATTGAAAACCATAAACAACTGTTACTCGTGAGCATTCCCAAGGTGGACCGTCCAGCAGACAGCAATACGCTGCAGAACCCTGATCCTCAGCAAAATGTAGCATCTCCACGTAATAAAAAGGCTGTCACCCCCAAACGCCATGGCAACAATTAGCTCAAAACCTGTCTACCTGTCACTGCTGCTGGCATTGTTATGCCAGCTTTTGCCATGGTCCGGCATATCACTCATACTGCGCCCGGAGTTCCTGCTGCTTACCATCCTTTACTGGACTCTGCGTGCGCCGCACTTATGCAATATCGGTACCGCATGGTTTGCCGGCATTCTCATGGACTTGATCTCCGGCGGTCTGTTCGGCCAGTTTGCACTGGCCTATACCCTGACTTCCTATATTGCAGTCACCTATCAACGTCGGCTGGCATTGTTCGATATATGGCAACAGGCTGGTTACGTGTTCCTGCTGCTGTTGCTCGCCCAGCTGACTACATTGATCATGAAGGTTTTTGCGGGTGGTGAATTATTTGGCTGGCAGTACTTTCTGCCCAGCATTACCGGCATCCTGTTGTGGCTGTTCATGATGCTGTCACCCTTCACCATTGTCAGCCACTCCAGCCGGAACTGATCCTCTCTATGCGGTCACGTTCAGAATTAAAGAATTACTCGCGGGAAAAATATGATTTCCGCATCCGCCTGGCCACAGGTGCACTGCTGGTCATCGTGTGTTTCGGCATCCTCATTGCGCGCTTCGCCTATCTACAGTACTTCAAGTATGATCACTTCCAGACCATGGCCGAGAACAACCGTATCTCGCTGGTTCCCATCGTGCCCAATCGAGGCCTGATTCTCGACAGAAATGGCGTAGTGCTGGCACAGAACTCTTTTGTCTATACGCTGGAAATCACGCCGGCCAAGGTCGCGACGACTGTCGATGAAACGATTGATGAGCTGGCGCAACTGATTGAAGTCAGCGCCAGTGACCGCAAACGTTTCAAGAAACTACGTGCCCAGACACATAGTTTTGAAAGTGTCCCCATCCGCACCCACCTGAATGAGTTGGAAGCGGCCAAGATTGCAGTACACCGCTTCCGTCTTCCTGGTGTCGAAATCCGCTCCCGCCTGTTTAGACAATATCCCCAAGGCAAGCTGGCCTCACATACTATCGGCTATATTGGACGCATAAACGACCGTGACCTGGAAAACCTGAAGGAATCCGGCAGCCTGTCCAATTACAAGGGTTCCGACCATATTGGCAAGAGCGGCCTGGAGCAGTATTACGAATCCCAGCTGCATGGCGTCACCGGCTTCCAGCAAGTTGAAACAGATGCTGGCGGCCATGCGGTCAGGGTGCTGTCCAGTACAGCCCCCATTCCAGGCAATAACCTAATCCTGTCCATAGACAGCAAATTGCAACATATTGCCGAAGAAGCCTTTGGCAACTACCGGGGCGCACTGGTGGCGATTGAGCCCAGCACAGGTGAAGTACTGGCTTATGTCAGCCGGCCAGGTTTTGATCCCAACTTGTTCGTGGACGGAATCGATACCGAAAACTGGAAGGAACTCAACGAATCCCTGGATACTCCCATGGTCAACCGCCCCCTGCAGGGCGTTTATCCACCAGGCTCCACCTTCAAGCCTTTCGTGGCGCTGGCAGGGCTGGAGGCCGGCAAACGTGCGCCTCCGTTCAGCATTGTGGATTCCGGCTATTTCACTTTGCCTGGCAATACCCACCGCTATCGTGACTGGCGGGTCGGTGGCCATGGCATAGTCGATGTACGCAAGGCAATTGCAGTGTCATGCGATACATTTTTCTACGGGCTGGCCGTGGAATTGGGAATAGAGAAGCTGACTTCCTTTGTCAGTCATTTTGGTTTCGGCAAACCATCAGGTATCGATATCCGTGGCGAGAAAAGCGGTCTGCTTCCCACACCAGAATGGAAAGGGCGCCGTTTCAAGCAGAAGTGGTTCCCGGGAGAAACTGTCATCGTGGGCATCGGCCAGGGCTATACACTGACTACCCCCATGCAGCTGGCCCATGCCACCGCCATTCTTGCCAACAATGGCAAAGCCATGCGCCCCCACCTGGTAACAGCCATCCAGGAAAACAAGGGAGGCAAAACCCACCCTGTACCATTACAGGTAGTTGACCAGATTGCACTGAATCCCAAGAATATTGAAATCGTGAAGCAAGGCATGATGGATGTGACCCTGCCCGGCGGCACTGCCGCCCGTCTGGGTGCGGACAGCGAATACCTCATGGCGTCCAAGACCGGGACTGCCCAGGTCGTCGGTATCAAGCAGAATGAGAAATATAACGAGAGCAAGCTGGCTGAACGCCATCTTGACCACGCCTTGTTCATCACCTACGCCCCCGCTGAAGCACCGAGGATTGCCGTTGCCGTGATTGTCGAAAACGGGCGCCATGGCGGCTCCACCGCAGGCCCAATCGCCCGCAGGGTCATGGATTATTACCTGCTGGGCAAGGAACCTGCTTCAGCCAGGCCAGCAGTAGAAGATACCAACGTGGGAGCACCTGCTACGCCCGAGGAGCACACGCACGATGAATAAGTTACTGAAACCCATCATCCGCCATATCGATGGCTTCCTGATGACCAGCCTGATTATCACCATGATCGTTGCCTTATGCATTCTTTACAGTGCATCAGGCCAGGATATCAGCAGGATCAGCTCACAAATGGTCAACATCAGCATTGCTGTCAGCCTGATGTGGATTGCAGCCAACGTTCCTCCCCAGGTACTGCAGCGCATTGCTGTGCCTGCGTATGCCGTTGGTGTCTTGCTGTTGATCTCCGTTGCCCTGTTTGGTGAAATCAGTCACGGTGCCAGGCGCTGGTTGCATATAGGAGTCGCCAAAATCCAGCCATCGGAATTAATGAAGATCGCCGTTCCCATGTTGCTGGCCTGGTATTTTGCCCATCGTGAATCCGTGATTTCATTCAGGGACCACGTTGTCGGTGCCCTGCTGCTTGCCGTACCGGTGCTATTGATCATGAAACAGCCGGACCTTGGCACCTCACTCATGATTGCCGCATCGGGTTTCTATGTCCTATTCCTTGCTGGCCTGAGCTGGCGCCTGCTGATCGGAGCCGCGGCCAGCATAGGCATCATGGCTCCCATTCTCTGGACCATGCTGCACGATTACCAGCGCCGGCGCATTGAAATCCTGTTCGACCCTTACCAGGACCCCTTAGGTGCCGGCTACCATACGATACAGGCCAGCATTGCTCTCGGATCAGGGGGACTTGCAGGCAAGGGATGGCTGAACGGCACTCAATCCCAGCTCGACTTCCTGCCAGAACGCACGACTGACTTCATTTTTGCCGTATTTGGTGAAGAATTCGGATTACTGGGCAATATCCTGCTGATCGTATTGTTCTCCATTATTATCGGGCGCGGCCTGGTCATTGCAGCACAAGCCCCCAACACATTCTGTCGCCTGCTTGCCGGCAGCATCACCCTGACATTTTTCACCTATGCATTTGTCAACATCGGCATGGTCAGTGGTATTCTGCCTGTTGTGGGCGTGCCACTCCCCCTGATCAGCTACGGCGGCACATCCCTGGTTACTCTGTTGATCAGCTTTGGCATACTCATGAGCATTCATACTCACAAGAAACTTGTTACATCGTAGGAAAGGAGTGAGGCAGGCGGCCATACTAGCCTGTAGACATCAATGAAATTTATCCGCAACCTGATTCCCAGCATCCTTGCCCTGACCCTCATTGCCTGCGGCGGCGGCACAAGCGTCAAACCCGAAACAGGAAAATCGGGGACCAGCACACAAAAACCAGCTCCTAAAAAAGGAGGGTATTATCTGGACGATGGCCCCGGTGACAATCCTCCCACCAATATAGACAGCATTCCCAATGCCGTCCCACGCGCAGAAACCCCGCTGCCACGTGCCAATCGCCCCTATAGCGCCCTCGGGCGCAGCTACACGCCACTGACTTCCCATACGCCTTACAAACAGCGTGGCGTTGCCTCATGGTACGGAAAGCGCTACCACGGCCAGAAAACTTCCAGTGGCGAAATCTATGATATGTATGCCATGACAGGCGCACATACCATTCTGCCATTACCCAGCTACGTGCGCGTCACCAATCCGGAAAATGGTCGATCCGTCATCGTACGCATCAATGACCGCGGTCCTTTCCATGATAACCGGCTGATTGACCTCTCTTACGCTGCGGCCTACAAACTGGATTTGATAGCAAAAGGCAGCGGTGTCGTGGACGTAGAAGCACTTGATGAGCACGGCAACCCAATTACAGCTCGAGCGAAAACACAACCTGCCTCGGCGCCTGTCGCGCCAGTAGAAGCAGCGCCACTGGCAATGACCAATGCCATGAATGAAACGGCTACCACCCAGAGCATTTCGGGTGCCTATGTACAAGTAGGTGCATTCTCAATCAAGGAAAATGGAGAGCGCCTGGTTGCCACACTGCAACAGAACCAGCTCGCAGAAAACGTCCAGGTAGAGAATTGGTATAATGCTGGAACTTATCGCGTGCGCCTGGGGCCTTACAGCAGCCGTCAAGATGCTGAGTCTGCTGCGGCAAGAATCAAGCAATCGCTCAATATCAACACGATTGTGCTGTATCAGTAACATTGGCAGAGTCCATCATTCGAACCCTGATTTTTTGAATTAAGCAAAGAGATTTTATGTCCTACTTCTCCACCCATGCAAAGCCTGCCGCCATCTTGCTGGCAGGAATGACATTTCTGGCCAGCCACCTGAGCGCGCAGGCAGCCGATATTCCTCAACCACCAACGCTTGCCGTCAAGTCATATCAGCTTTATGACTACAATAGTGAGCGTGTGATTGCTGAACAGGATGGCAATTCCCGGGTAGAACCAGCTTCACTGACCAAAATCATGAGTGCCTACCTGGCATTCAAGGCGGTCAAGAACGGCCATCTCACCCTGACGCAGACATTGCCTGTCAGTGTCAAAGCCTGGAAAGTCGAAGGCTCCAAGATGTTTATTGAGCCAAACAAGCCTGTGACTGTGGATGAACTGCTGCACGGTATGATCATTCAATCAGGCAATGATGCTTCCATCGCACTGGCAGAAGGCATTGCTGGCTCTGAAGAAGGATTTGCAGAGCTCATGAACAAGGAAGCTGCGAGACTGGGAATGAAAGACTCCCATTTCGTCAATGCGACCGGCCTGCCTGACCCTCAGCACTACACAACTGCGCATGACCTTGCCGTGCTGGCTGGCGCCTTGATCCGCGACTACCCTGAAGAGTACAAACGCCTCTATTCAGTCAAGGAATACACTTATAACAAGATCAGCCAGCCCAACCGCAACCGATTGTTGTGGCTGGACCCTTATGTCGATGGCATGAAGACTGGGCACACCAAGAGTGCAGGCTATTGCCTAGTAACCTCCGCCAAACGCGGGGATACCCGCTTGATTTCCATCGTACTGGGTGCCCCATCTGACTCTGCCCGTGCGACAGAAAGCCAGAAGCTGCTGAATTATGGTTTCCAGTTCTATGAGTCCAAACTCATTTACAAGCGTGGTAGTGAAGTGAGTTCCCTCAAGGTATGGAAGGGTGCTGAGAATACTGTCATGGCAACTGTTGCCAAGGATTTGTCCCTGACATTGCCCAAGGGAGAATATGCTCGCGTCAAAGCCAAGGTCATCAGCCAACAGCCTCTGATTGCCCCCGTCAGCGCCGGGCAGCAGATCGGCACTATCCAGTTCACACTGGATGACAAATTAATTGCTGAACACAAGCTGGTCGCTGCCAAGAGTGTAGAGGCAGCTGGCATATTTGGCCGCATGCTGGACAGTATCAAATTATGGTTTGAGTAATCCCACAACACATGGATGACACCGTCTATCTCAACGGATCATTCATGCCGTCGGCACAAGCCACGATCCCGGTACTGGATCGTGGCTTTATCTTTGGTGATGGCATTTACGAAGTCATTCCGGTCTATTCCAGCCAGCCCTTCCGGCTGCAAGAACACCTTTCCCGGCTCGTTCACAGCCTGGATGCAGTACGCATCCGCAACCCGCTGGATTTTTCCGGCTGGCAGGCCATGATCACCAGGTTGATACAGGAAAATCGCGCCTGGAAAGACCAATCCGTTTATCTCCAGGTTACCCGGGGAGTAGCGCCGCGTGACCAGGCATTTCCGGTACCAGACGTGGAGCCCACTGTATTTGCCATGAGCATGCCGCTCTCCACGCCTTCTGCCGAATTGGTTGCTTCCGGTGTCAGTGCAATCACGGCACTTGATATTCGCTGGCAGCGCTGCAATATAAAGGCTATATCACTGCTGGCTAATGTGTTGTTGCGCCAGGAAGCTGTGGATCATGGCGTCGCGGAAACCCTGATGCTGCGGGATGGATGGCTCACGGAAGGCAGCAGTAGCAATGTGTTCATAGTGCATGAAGGTACACTGCTGGCACCGCCCAAAGATCAGCACATGTTGCCGGGTATTACCTATGATGTGATACTGGAATTGGCAGAATATCACGCCATTCCATTGCGCATTGGCGCAGTCAGTGAAGCACAATTGAGGCATGCAGATGAAATCTGGCTGACCTCTTCCACAAAGGAAATACTGGCCGTTGTATCGCTGGATGGCAAGGCGGTGCATGATGGCAGGCCAGGCCCGGTATTCAGGCGCATGTACGCCTTGTACCAGGACTTCAAGAATCAAGTAATGAGACCGAGGTAATCGAATATGGCGAACGAACCCAATGACCAAGAAACACTGCTGGAATTCCCCTGCGACTTTCCCATCAAAGTCATGGGTGAGTCACATGAAGAATTTGCCAACCTGATTCTGGCTGTCGTCCAGCAACACCTGCCGGACTTTGATGCAACGGCGATTGAAATGCGTGCAAGTAGTGGTGGCAAATATATCAGTCTGACTTGCACCGTGGGCGTAGACTCAAAACAGCAGCTCGACGATATCTACCGCTCACTCACCTCTCACCCCAAGGTCAAATACGTACTGTGAGCACGACAGCAGGACCTGGCAATGCATTCTAGCAGCGTACTTCCGCCCCTGGTCATCCGTACACTGGGGCACATGGATTATCTCGCCACTTGGCAGGCCATGCAGGCGTATACACTCTCGCGCACAGAGGAAAGTGCCGATGAACTCTGGCTGACCGAACATGCGCCAGTGTACACACTAGGTTTGAACCGCCGGGAAGTACGCCCTCCCAGCCGCCAGGATATCCCTCTGATTGAAGTTGATCGTGGAGGCAAGATTACCTACCACGGCCCAGGTCAGGTGATCATTTATGCATTGATTGACCTCCAGCGCCTGGGTATCAGTGTGCGCTCACTGGTGAGCATGATGGAAAACTCCATTATTGAGTTGCTCGCTGAGTACAATATTCCGGCACAAGCACGTGCCGATGCCCCCGGCGTCTACGTGCATGATGCAAAAATTGCGTCACTGGGCCTGCGTCTCAAGCACCAGCGCAGCTATCATGGCCTGGCATTGAATATCGATATGGATCTCGCGCCTTTTCTCGCCATAGACCCTTGTGGTTATCAAGGCCTGCAAGTCACCCAGACCCGCGATCTTGGCCTCACACTGACCCCTGAAGATGCCGCCCAGCAACTGCTAGATAAATTGTCACGCCAGTTAGGCTATACTAGGGCTATCGTCAGGCACTCTCTCTGACCCACAAACCTTATGACAGAATCCACAGAAGCCATCACCATGCCCGCCCGTAAAGTGGCTGGCGTCAAGGAAACCAGCGCCGAGAAAATGGCGCGTATCCCGATCAAGATCATCCCGATGCCCGCCATGCGCAAGCCGGAATGGATACGCATGAAAGTGCCGGACAGCGCGCGTTTCCGCGAAATCAAGCAGGTGCTGCGCGACAATAACCTGCATACTGTCTGCGAAGAAGCATCATGCCCCAATATCGGTGAATGTTTCAGCGGCGGTACCGCCACCTTCATGATCCTCGGCGATATCTGCACGCGCCGTTGCCCGTTCTGCGATGTTTCCCATGGCAAACCGTTGCCTCCTGATACCAATGAGCCAGAAAACCTCGGGCGTACCATTGCACAGATGCGCCTGAAATATGTCGTGATTACCAGCGTGGACCGCGATGACTTGCGGGACGGTGGTGCCCAGCATTTTGTTGACTGCATTGCATCAGTGCGCACTCACTCTCCCAATATCAAGGTGGAAATCCTGGTACCAGACTTCCGCGGTCGCCTGGATCGCGCTATCAATATCCTCAAGGCCGCACCGCCCGATGTGATGAACCACAACCTGGAAACTGTGCCGCGCCTGTACAAAGAGGCACGCCCTGGTTCCGACTATCAGAACTCACTGGATCTGCTCAAGGAATTCGGTGAACTGCATCCCGAAGTACCAACCAAATCTGGCCTGATGCTGGGACTGGGCGAGACGGATGAGGAAATTCTCGACGTCATGCGTGATTTGCGTGCGCATAATGTCACCATGCTGACATTGGGCCAGTACCTACAGCCCAGCCCTCACCATTTGCCAGTGAAACGTTTTGTCACGCCGCAACGCTTTGCCCAATTTGAGCAACAAGCACTCGCAATGGGCTTCACCCATGCCGCCTGCGGTCCCATGGTGCGTTCGTCCTATCATGCCGATAACCAGGCACAACAGGCAGGAGTCAGCTTTTAACCCTCCACTATCATGGAAAGCAATCTTTTACTTATCCTGCTCGCGTTTTTCCTGGTCCTGCTCAATGGCTTCTTCGTCGCTGCCGAGTTCGGCCTGGTCAAGCTCCGGCAGACCCGCGTCAAGGCCATTGCCAAGACCCACGGCTGGCGCGGGCATATCCTGGCCAAGGTACATTCCCAGCTGGATGCTTACCTTTCTGCCTGTCAGCTTGGGATCACACTGGCCTCGCTTGGCCTGGGCTGGGTAGGTGAACCTGCTTTCGCCCGCTTGCTGGAGCCGGTGCTGTACCAGCTCGGGGTGCGTTCTGATGAAGTAGTCCATGGCATTTCCTTTGTTGCTGCTTTCTTCACCATTTCCTATCTGCATATCGTACTGGGAGAACTGGCACCCAAATCCATCGCCATCCGCCAGGCAGAAAGAATCGGCCTTTGGACAGCAACACCCCTGTATGCGTTCTACTGGATCATGTATCCCGCAATCTGGCTGCTCAACTCCAGCTCCAACTGGCTGCTGCACAAAGCTGGCTTGAGTACTTCCCATGCCAGCGATGCGCAATATTCGGCGGACGAACTCAAACTGATCCTGCGCAGCAGCCGTGCTTCAGAGGAACTCACCAAGGATGAATGGAACATCCTCGCTCATACGCTGGATTTCAGCGATCTGGAAGTTGCCGACCTCATGCGGCCTTTTAATGAAGCCATTACACTCTCTGCTGACAACAGCTTTGAGGAAAACCTGGAGATCATCTCCCAGCACCGATACAGCCGTTATCCCTTTGTCGAACAGGATGGCAAAGTCAAGGGCGTCATTCACCTCAAGAGCCTGTTTCTGGCAAAATTTGAAGAGGATGAACTGCAGGATCTGGGACGCTTTGTGCACTCTGCCCCATTTGTTGCCCCTGACCTGCCGGCCATAGAATTGTTCCGCCGTTTCCGTGAAGGCAAAGCCAGCCATTTCGCCATCGTCGGCCGCAAGGGCCAGGAGCCCCAGGGTTTCATTACACTGGACAATATGCTGGGCGCCCTCGTCGGCGAGATTCGTGACGAATTCCGTCAGAGCCAGAACGACTGGACCAAACTCGACGACGACACCTTAATCGGCAAGGGCAGCCTGCCCATCTTCACGCTGGAGCGTGCTTTAGGCATCGAGATCGAGAACGATGACGAAGTCGATTCCGTTGGTGGCCTGGTGCTATCCAAGCTCGGCGATATTCCCAAGGAGGGCGACAGCATTCCTTTTGAGCAATTTGATATTGTCATCAAGAAAATGAACGGCCCACGCATCATCCTGGTCCGCATCCATCCGAAGCAGAAACATGATGAGTAGCACAGCAGACAGCCTCCATAAAATCGACCTGTTCATTGTCGGCGGTGGCATGATAGGTAGCGCGCTGGCAGCCAGGCTGGCGGCCAGCGGCATGCAGATCGCACTGCTGGAAAACAATCCACCAGCCCTTTTCGATGCCGCCAGTACTCCAGATTTACGCGTATCGGCCTTAAGTCCAGCTTCAATAAATTTTCTTGAGCAGGCCCAGGTATGGCCAACGATACAAGCCATGCGTACTGCACCGTTCAAGCGCATGCAAGTATGGGAGAACCGCCGGGATCAGGGCACTTTGTTTGATGCCACAGAGGTTGACGCACCCTGGCTTGGCCATATCGTCGAAAACCGACTGGTGCAGCTCGCCTGCCTGGAGACTCTTCAAGATTACGACAACATCACGCTGCTGTGTCCGGACGAGATCACCCAAATCACCTATCAGCCGGAAGGCAGCCGCATCCATTTGAAAAGCGGACAGGCTTTCGAAGCAAAACTCCTCATCGGTGCCGATGGCGCCAACTCGCAAGTACGCAAGGCTGCAGGGATTGCATCGGACAGTCAACAATATCCCATGCATGCGCTGGTTGCCACCGTCAGTATCCAAGGGGGTGAACGCGACATCACCTGGCAGCGCTTCACTCCTGACGGACCGCAATCGCTATTGCCCCTGCCCGGCGACTATGCATCGCTGGTCTGGTACCACCGCCCGAGCGAAGTGCGCCGACTATTGACGCTGGAAGACGACGCATTGCTGGATGCATTCCGCCAGCACTTCCCTGCCGCATTGCCCGACATCACGGGGTTGGTGCAACGCGGCAGCTTCCCGCTCGCACGCAGCCATGCACAGGCCTATGCGCGCCAGGGTGTCGCGCTGATCGGCGACGCCGCTCACACCATTCATCCCCTGGCAGGTCAGGGCGTCAATCTTGGCTTCCAGGATGCTGCCGTGCTGAGTAGGATTCTGCTGCAAACCTGGCAGGAAGGTGGCGATATTGCCGCGCTATCCCGCCTGCAAGGCTATGAGCGCGAACGCAAGCTCGCCAACCTCGTCATGCAGCGCGCCATGGACGCGTTCAGCTATGGTTTCAGCAACGATATCACCCCATTACGCGCCTTGCGTAATCTCGGGCTCAAGCTTGCCGACCACCATGGACCTGTCAAACGGGAAGTGATCCGCTATGCGCTGGGACTAGGCCAGCCCTCACTGCCGTTGCCCGCCCCTTTGCGCAATCTTGCTGCGCGTCTGGAAGTGTTTTCATCTAAACAACCCAGTTAATGAGAATCCTTCTCACCTTATACTAGAGGTCATTTATCTAGCAAGTCATGTTGACGTCCTGCATGCATTGTCTCTACCATGAAAATATACAGGTCGGTACATCCATGGACCTCAACTCAAGGAGAAGCAGGATGAGTAACCTCTACGGAGAACAACACAGGAAGTGGCAGGAACATTTTGATAGTGTCCCTATGGCAGAACGCGTACACGACCTGATCGTGCAGCCAACCATTCCGGAAGAACATGCTGGTTTCATTGGCAGCCGCGATTTCTTTTTTCTTTCCACCATTGACCATCGCGGCTTCCCGACATGCTCCTACAAGGGAGGACAAACGGGTTTTGTAAAAATCCTGGACGATACAACACTGGCATTTCCCAGCTTGGACGGTAACAGCATGTACCTATCCATGGGCAACCTCACGCTCAACCCCAAGGTGGGTATGTTGTTCATCGACTTTGAAACTCCGCACCGGGTACGGGTACATGGCACGGCCAGCATAGACCCGGCAGATCCATTACTGGCAGAATATCAGGAAGCTGAACTCGTTGTACGTGTGAAAATTGAGGAAGTGTTCATCAACTGCCCGCGTTATATCCATAAACATCAGCGCATACAAGATTCACAATATGTGCCACAGGCAGGATGTGTCACGCCTGAAGCACAATGGAAACGCCTGGATCTGGTACAGGATGTCCTGTCTGCGTCTGAGCTGGAAAAGGTATCGCACATGGGCGGCACGCTTACTTTTGAAGAGTATGCTGAGCTTGTTACGCAGGGAAATGGTTGAATTACTTTCTGACAACGCTTTCAATCTATCATTACAAGGACAGACATGATTAAGTTATTAGGAATTTCCGGCAGTTTACGTCAGCAATCCCTCAATACTGCCCTGTTGCATGCAATGCAGGAGCGCGCTACTTCCGGCGTACAGATTGAAGTTGCCACCTTGCATGGCATTCCACTTTATGACGGTGATCTGGAAGCGGCATCCGGCATCCCGGATGCCGTGAGCACCTTGAAACAGAAAATCATCGCCAGCCATGGCGTCATCCTGGCTTCTCCCGAATATAACGGCAGTGTTCCCGGCGTATTGAAGAACGCCATTGATTGGTTATCACGTCCACCTGCCGATATTGCCCAGGTATTCAATGATCGGGCATTTACTGTCATCGGTGCCACGCCATCCGGCTTCGGGACCATTCTGGCACAAGATGCCTGGCTGACAGTGCTACGCCAACTTGGTACCCGCTACTGGACAGGCGGCAAGCTTCTGCTCTCACGCGCTCACGATGCGTTTGACGATAAAGGCAAACTCATCAATGACCGCAGCAAGGAAGACGTTCAGAAATTTATTCAGGGCTTTGCCCAGTTTGCCGAGCATTAAACCTTGAACTCCCCGACTGATGTCGGGTTGCCGGGCCTGAATACATAGAACAGGTTAGGCTCGCTGATCACATAAATACGTTTATCCGGACCAATTGCCAACCCCTCGGCCTGCGGTACGCTGCGCGTCAACCCCTGGAATCCGCGCCAAAGTGCAAGGGTATCCAACAGTTTGCCTTGCTGATCATACTGCGCAACCATCCTCGAGTCATCACTCAGCAGGAGTATGTGCCCACTATCAGCATCATAGGTAATGGCCGACAGGTCTCTCAACCCACAGGATACAGTTTCCTGCAATTTCTCAATCTGGATATTCATCGGTTGCCCTGGAACGGCATCCGCAAACCCGCGCACGGCAATCACCCGCTTGGGAGAACGTTCTTTTGCCACCAGCAACCGGCCCTGCTCTTTATCCCAGTCTATACCCTCAAAACCCTTATTATCGTGGGCATACATGGCCAGCGTCAGTGATGGCTCACTTGTCACATCAATACTCTCTACACCAGGATTGATCTCTGTAAGCACCAGGCTATGCCGATCTTCGTTAAGCAGTACAAAGCGGTTGCCGCCAATATGGGCAATCCCTTCCATATCGCTGATACCCGTCACGTGGATCTTGCGCAGCACCTTGCCTTCCAGGGAAAGTTCGATTACCCATGGTTTTGCGTTGGAAACTGTAAACAGGGTGTGCGTTTCATGGTTATAACTCAGGTCAGACAAGTCCTGCCCGACTCCAGGAATGGCAATGGCTTCGCGTTCGGCAACATAATCCGCCAGTCGCATGGAGGTTTCCTGTTTGTCCTGATTCGAGCTCCACACATGCCAGACAATCGCTTCCAGCCTATAGGCATAGGTAAGCGCCAACAAGGCCATCATACATATCAATAGCAAACTCCAGCGTTTGCCCGGCATAAATCGACGCATAACCTGATCCAAGAGTAGTGAAACGAGAGCCTATGACGGACTCACGCATGCTGCACAAAGTTCCACACTTACTTTCCGACGATGATGCATTTATCATGTCACTGCAACCACCCTTACATGACAGCCAGAAAAACCATGACATCCAACACAAACTGTGAACTCTGTACCACACCAGGCGGGGAAACGCTTTGGCAAGACAATCTGTGCAGAGTCGTATATGTCGATGATCCGGATTATCCGGGATTCTGTCGTGTCATCCTGAACCGCCACATCAAGGAAATGAGCGATCTCCAGCCTGCTGAACGTGGATACCTGATGCAGGTTGTATTTGCCGTCGAAGAGGCTGTGCGCGACATCATGCATCCCGACAAGATCAACCTGGCCAGCCTGGGGAACATGACGCCTCATATACATTGGCACATTATTCCCCGCTTCAGACAGGACCGCCACTTTCCCAATCCGATCTGGGGGGAGAGCAAGCGCGAGAGCCTGTTACAGATCTCGGGTATCTCTCACGCCCAACCATTGAAACAAGCCATTTCCGCCCGCCTAGACCAGTAATTTCCTGGTCAGACAATATGTGTTTTATTACATCACCAAGCTATCGCCATCCATGGCATGGATTTTATTGCGTAGCAAGACTATCTTCTTTGGTGAATGTCCAGGTGCGGGTAATGCCGATGATGTCGTATTCCTTGCGGATATCCTCAGGAAAAGCTGCATAAGGCGCTGCCAGTTCTACAATACGTTTCGCCGCCTCATCAAGCACCTTGTGCCCTGAACTACGCGTGATCTGGATTTTCTCGATCGAACCATCGGCTTTGATATCCACCGACAGCTGCAGCTTGCCATAGAGTTTCTGCTCTTTGGCTGCTTCCGGATAGTTGAGATTACCAATCTTCTCCACTTTCTGGCGCCAGGCCTCCACATAGGTAGCAAACCGATATTCTTCGGTACGTCCTCCCAATTCCTTACGTCTTGGCCGCTTCTGGTATTCATCCTGCTGCTTCGCAATCTGCGCCTCAAGGCGCGCAATATCCATACTGCTCGCCACCAGGTCCCGGGCGTTGAGATTTTTCGGCACATCCTGCTGCTGCCCTTGATTCGGCGTAGCCGCAGTCGCACTCTGGGATGGTGCCGATTCCAGTTTCTTCTGCGCCTGGATTTGCGTCATAAGCTCCTGTGCCTGCTTTTCCAGCTCAGCCACTTTATCCTGTTGCGCAGGCTGTTCCTGCTTCTGTTGCTCCGGTCGTGAAGCAGCCGATGCTTCCGCAGCAGGCTTGGAACTGACCTCGGTCTTTTTCTTGGTAGGCGGGGGCAATGCAGTTTTCATCTGCCGTTCCTGATCGGTATTGCCACCCCGATCAAGATTAGCCTGTGCTAGAGCATCTGCCTTGATTGGCTTGGATTCGGTCTTTGCATTGACCAGCACAACTTCCAGTGGTGAGAGATGATCTTTGAAGGTCTTGAGATCTGTGACTTCAAAATTAACCGACAGAATCAGGATGAAGTGAAACACCGCTGAGACCAGCAAGGCCCAGCCCAGCAACTTCATGCTTTTGAGTCTTCCTAGGCTCACTCAGCCAATTCCTGCAACAAATCTTGATGAATGCCGCCAAAACCACCATTGCTCATGACCAAGATATGGTCACCAGGCTGTGCTTCTGCCACGATGCTTGCAACCAGTTCAGGCAACGAATCGGATACCGTGGCCTTGTGCTGGATGGAGTGCAATGCCACAGCCGCATCCCACCCCAGGTTTGCACCATAACAATATACATGATCCGCATCTATCAGGCTGGCTGGCAGGGCATTCTTCATGACGCCCAGTTTCATGGTATTCGACCGTGGTTCGAGCACGGCTAGAATCCGCGCTTGACCCACTTTGGCCCGCAGGCCTGCTACTGTTGTGGCAATGGCTGTTGGGTGATGGGCAAAATCGTCATAGACCGTGATGCCGTTCACAGTCCCGCGCACTTCCATGCGTCGCTTGACATTCCTGAAGCGGGATAACGCCTCTATACCGATCTCGATCGCCACACCCGCATGACGTGCGGCTGCCAGCGCCGCCAGGGCATTCATCCGGTTATGCTCCCCAAGAAGCTGCCATTGCACGCGCCCCTTGGTTTCACCCTTGAAGCGCACACTGAAACTACCTTCAGCATCGACTTCCTGCGCCTGCCAATCCGTACCGAAATATTCTACGGGTGCCCAGCAACCCCGGTGGATGACACGCGCAAGGCTATCTTCCCTGCCGTTCGCTACGACCAGCCCATTGCTTGGCACCGTACGCACCAGATGGTGGAATTGCGTTTCAATCGCTGCAAGATCCGCAAAGATATCCGCATGATCGAACTCAAGGTTGTTGAGGATAGCTGTGCGCGGACGGTAATGCACAAACTTGGAACGCTTGTCGAAGAATGCCGTGTCATATTCATCCGCCTCGATCACGAAGAAAGGGGAAATACTTTTGTCATCCTGGGCGGGTACGCCCGGCAGGCGCGCAGACACACCAAAATTCTCCGGCACACCGCCGATCAGGAAACCCGGGGCCAACCCTGCATACTCCAGAATCCAGGCCAACATGGAAGTAGTCGTGGTCTTGCCATGCGTACCAGCTACCGCCAGCACCCACTTGGCATTTTCCCCACTCTGGGCATAAAGAATATTTTCTGCCAACCATTGCGGGCCGGAAATATAAGGCAGGCCGCGGTTGAGGATTTCCTCCATCAAGGGATTACCGCGTGCCACTACGTTACCAATCACGTAGATATCCGGATTGAGTGCAACCTGCTCCGGACCAAACCCTTCAATCAGCTCTATGCCCTGTGCCTCCAGCTGGGTGCTCATGGGAGGATAGACATTGGCATCACAGCCGGTCACGCGATGTCCAGCCGCTTTGGCCAATACCGCAATACCGCCCATGAAGGTGCCGCAAATACCAAGAATATGAATATGCATAGTGCTCAATGAGTGTTCAAGTCAGGTCAATTGTAGCAAACCACAATCTCAGGACAGATTGGAAGCCAGCCAACGCTCAAGATATTCACGTGGCAAGCCGCGACGATTGGCCATATCCAGCAGCTGATCCTCCCCAATCTTGTCCACGCTGAAATACCGTGACTCAGAATGGGCAAAATAAAAGCCTGATACTGCCGCCGCTGGCATCATCGCAAACGCATCGGTCAACTGTATGCCGACTTCCTCGCATTGCATCAGGTTGAACATGTCCGGCTTGACAGTATGATCCGGGCAGGCGGGATAACCAGGCGCAGGGCGGATACCGCGATATTTTTCCTTGATGAGTGCTTCGTTGCTCAAGTCTTCATCCGGCACATAGCCCCACAAATCCTTGCGCACGCGCTCGTGCAAGTATTCAGCAAATGCCTCAGCCAAGCGGTCTGCCAGTGATTTCAGCAGAATACTGTTGTAATCGTCCTGTTCCGCCTCGTAGCGTTGCAGGTGTTTCTCAATATCCAGGCCGCCAGTGACGGCAAATATACCGATGTAATCCGCAATGCCGCTTTCCTTGGGTGCGATGAAATCCGCCAGGCACTGGTTGGGGCGCTGCTCGCCATTCACCACAGGCTTTTGCGTCTGCTGGCGCATGCCATAGTAAGTGAACGCTACCTCGGTACGGCTTTCGTCGGTGTAAATCTCGATATCGTCGTCATTGACGCTGTTGGCAGGCAGGAGCGCAATCACGCCGCTGGCGGTCAACCAGCGGCCATCAATGATCTTCTTGAGCATTTCCTGGCCCTCAGCGAACAGCTTGGTTGCAGCTTCGCCGACAATCTCGTCCTTCAGGATGGCAGGATAGAAACCGGCCAGGTCCCAGGTCTGGAAGAACGGCCCCCAGTCGATATATCGCGCAATAGTCGCCAGATCGATATTCTTGAATACGCGCCTGCCGATAAACTTTGGTCTGACCGGCGCATATTCGCCAGTGAAGCTGAGCTTGGCCTTATTCGCCCTGGCATCTGCCAGAGTCAGCATTGGCACCCCTTTTTTGTTGGCATGCTGAGTACGTACACGCTCATAATCTGCATTAATCTCCGCAACGTAACTTTCGCGTTGCTCCGGGGTCAGCAATGACTGCATTACCGCGACCGAGCGCGAGGCGTCCGGCACATAAATCACCGGGCCGTCATAATGTGGCGCGATCTTGACCGCAGTATGCGCGCGCGAAGTGGTGGCGCCGCCGATCAGCAACGGCATCTTGATACCATGGAAATAAGGGTCGCGCTGCATTTCACGCGCTACGTAAGCCATTTCCTCCAATGACGGCGTAATCAGACCTGACAGGCCGATGATGTCCGCCCCGGTGGCCTTGGCCTGCTCCAGGATTTCCGCGCAGGGCACCATCACACCCATGTTCACCACTTCGAAGTTGTTGCACTGCAACACCACGGACACAATATTCTTGCCAATGTCGTGCACGTCACCCTTCACCGTGGCAATCACCATCTTGCCCTTGGGCTTGGCAACAATGCCTGTACGCGCTTCCTCGGCACGCTTTTCTTCTTCAATGAACGGGATCAGGTGCGCCACCGCCTGCTTCATAACCCGTGCTGATTTCACCACCTGCGGCAAAAACATCTTGCCTTGGCCGAACAGGGTGCCCACCACGTTCATGCCATCCATGAGCGGCCCCTCGATCACCTGGATAGGCCGCCCGCCATTACCCATGATCATCTGCCGCGCTTCCTCAGTGTCAGCGACGATGAATTCGGTAATGCCGTGCACCATGGCATATTCCATGCGTTTTTCCACGGTGACCGGATTTTCCGGCGTGCCGCGCCACTCCAAGGTGGCTTCCTGTTTCTTGCCGCCTGCGGCCAGGGTGGCGGCTAACTCGATCATGCGCTCGGTGGCATCCTCGCGCCGGTTCAGCACTACATCCTCGACGTGCTCGCGCAACTCGGGGGCCAGATCGTCATAGACGCCTATCATGCCGGCGTTGACGATGCCCATGGTCATGCCAGCCTTGATTGCGTGATACAGAAAAACGGTGTGGATGGCCTCGCGCGCCACCTCGTTGCCGCGGAAACTGAAACTGACATTGGACACACCACCAGAAATCCGCGCATACGGCAGGTTTTCCTTGATCCAGCGCGTGGCGTTGATGAAGTCCACCGCGTAGTTGTTGTGCTCTTCGATACCGGTGGCAATGGCGAAGATATTCGGGTCGAAAATGATATCTTCCGGCGGGAAATCCAGCTTTTCCACCAGCAAGTCATAGGCACGTTTGCATATCTCGATCTTGCGCTCGAAAGTATCGGCCTGGCCAACCTCGTCAAACGCCATCACGATCACGGCGGCACCATAACGGCGGCATAAATTGGCTTGGCGCAGGAACTCCGTTTCGCCTTCCTTCATGGAAATGGAGTTGACGATGGATTTGCCCTGCACACACTTCAGGCCCGCCTCAATCACGGACCACTTGGAAGAGTCGATCATGATGGGCACGCGCGCGATATCCGGCTCGGATGCCACCAGATTGAGGAAATGCGTCATGGCATGGATAGCATCCAGCATGCCTTCATCCATGTTGATGTCGATCACCTGGGCGCCATTCTCGACTTGCTGTCGCGCGACAATCAGCGCTTCCTCATATTTCTCATTGAGGATCAGGCGCGCGAACGCCTTGGAACCGGTGACGTTGGTGCGCTCGCCAACGTTGACGTACAACGAGTTTTCATCGATCGTGAACGGTTCCAGCCCAGACAGGCGGGTCGCCACGGGAACCTCCGGCACACGGCGCGGTGGAATATCCTTGATGGCTTCAGCAATCGCGGCGATATGCGGCGGCGTGGTGCCGCAGCAACCACCCGCCACATTCACGAAACCACTCTCGGCAAAATCCTTGAGCAAGGCGGAGGTATCTTCCGGCGTTTCATCAAAACCGGTTTCCGACATGGGATTGGGCAAGCCGGCATTGGGATAGATACAGACAAAGGTATCGGCGATCTTACTCAGCTCTTCCGCATAGGGACGCATTAACGCCGCGCCCAATGCGCAATTGAGGCCTACTGTCAGTGGCCGCGCATGGCGAATCGAATTCCAGAACGCAGGCACTGTCTGGCCTGAAAGAATGCGCCCGGAAGCATCTGTGACCGTACCAGAGATCATGATCGGCAGGCGCTTGCCGGTTTCCTCGAAATACTGGTCGATTGCAAACAGGGCCGCCTTGCAGTTAAGCGTGTCGAAAATGGTTTCGACCAACAGGATGTCGACTCCACCATCCACCAGACCGCGTGTTTGCTCGTGGTAGGACGCCACCAGTTGGTCAAAAGTGATATTGCGCGCAGCCGGGTCATTGACATCCGGCGAAATCGAGGCAGTCTTGGGTGTTGGCCCCAACGCACCTGTCACGAAGCGCGGTTTGTCTGGCGTGGAATACTTGTCGCAGGCAGCGCGTGCCAGCTTGGCTGCTTCCACGTTCATTTCATAGGCCAGGTGCCCCATGAAATAGTCCTCTTGTGCCACGCTGGTCGCGCCAAAGGTATTGGTCTCAATGAAGTCAGCGCCCGCCGCCAGGTATTGCTCATGTATTTCCCGGATGATATGTGGCTGGGTCAGGGTCAGCAGTTCATTATTGCCTTTGACGAACAACTCACGCGCACCTGCCGGAGCCGAAAAATCAGCAAAGCGGCCATCCGGTCCACCGCGATAATCTTCTTCCGTCAACTTGTACTGCTGGATCATGGTGCCCATGGCGCCGTCCAGGATCAATATGCGACTGGCCATCAGTTCGCGCAGCAAGGTTTCGGTAGGGGAAATATCGTGTGGTTTCATGACAGACCTTAAACACCTGCGAACAGCAGGCAATGGAAGTATTCAGGACGTCATTATAAAGCAGCTGGGCAGTCTGCTACAGACCCAACCGGCGATATTGCACTGCTTCGGCAATATGTGCACTACCAACCCGGTCTGTTGCTGCCAGGTCTGCAATGGTGCGAGCAACCTTCAGTATCCGCTGGTAAGAGCGCGCTGAAAGATCAAGTCGACTGATGGCTTGCTTCAGCAATGCCTTGCCCGCCTCATCCGGCTGACATAACGCATCAACCTGATCACTGCTCAGTGCGTGATTATGCATCTGCTGACGTTGTTGCTGGATATCACGCGCCTTTGTCACCCGCATGCGTATGGTTTCACTGGCTTCGCCACTGGCTGCCGTCATCAGTTCATCCTCTGTCAATGCAGGCACCTCGACATGTAGATCTATCCGATCAAGCAATGGCCCCGAGAGACGCCCACGATAACGTGCAATCTGGTCGGGGGTACAGCGGCACTTACCATTGAAATGGCCAAAATATCCGCAAGGACAAGGATTCATCGCTGCAATCAATTGAAACTGCGCCGGGTAATCGGCCTGCCTTGCTGCGCGTGAAATGGTCACATGCCCGCTCTCCAAAGGTTCCCGCAAGACTTCCAGCACTTTGCGGTCAAACTCCGGTAGCTCATCGAGGAACAGGACACCATGATGTGCCAGTGAAATTTCTCCCGGACGAGGCATGCTTCCGCCACCTACCAGCGCTACACTGGATGCAGTATGATGCGGCGCCCGATAGGGACGTTTTCCCCATTCGCTGGCTTCAAATGTCTTGCTCAACGACTGGATGGCAGCCGCTTCCAATGCTTCTGCCTCACTCATTGCCGGCAGCAAGCCCGCAAACCGTGAAGCCAGCATGGACTTGCCTGTCCCGGGCGGCCCGGACAACAGCACACTGTGCCCACCGGCTGCCGCCACCTCCAGCGCGCGCTTGGCCTGCAGCTGCCCCTTGACCTCGGCAAAATCTGCATACGCAGTATACGCACGCTCAACAGTATTAACCTGGGGCAACAAGCGCTCACGACCTGCCAGGTGTGCACAAACCTGCAGCAGGCTATCTGCAGGAAACACTGTCGCACCACGCACCAATGCCGCTTCAACCGCACTCTTATGGGGCAGGATAAATGCACGCCCACTATCCCGTACCTGATGCGTCATGGCCAATGCACCGCGAATCGGGCGCAACTCGCCTGTCAGGGCAAGTTCACCAGCCACTTCATACTGATCCAGCTCCTGCGCTGGAATCTGGCCTGAAGCTGCCAGTATCCCCAGTGCGATCGGCAAGTCGTAACGACCACTCTCCTTGGGCAGGTCCGCAGGTGCCAGGTTGACCGTGATACGGCGCGCCGGAAATTCAAACTGTGCCGTTTGCAATGCGGCGCGCACCCTGTCTTTGCTTTCCTTGACCTCCGCCTCCGGCAGCCCCACTATCGTAAAGCTGGGCAACCCATTGGCCAGATGCACCTCCACAACGACCTCAGGCGCATCCATGCCTGCAAGAGCGCGACTATGCAATACTGCAAGTGCCATCGCTACTCGCTTTTTTCCAAACTTGCCTCCAGTACTGCCACCTGCGCTTCCAGTTCAACCAGGCGCTCGCGAGTCTTGCGCAGGATTTCTGCCTGCACATCAAACTCCTCTCGCGAAACAAGCTCCAGTTTGGTGAACGCGCCCTGCAACAGTGCATGCAAATTCCCGTCCATTTCACCAGTGGGCAGAGAAGAATACATCTCTTTGATTTTATTTGATAATTCATCAATCAATTGAGTGCTCATCATTTAACCTCTCTTCAAAACAATGGCAGTTTATCAGGTTTCCCCACGCAAAAATCCTGATTAAACATAGTTAACTCAGTGACTTATACCAACAATCCATAGAAAAACTTGTTTTACAGGCCCAATCCAGAAACAAATATTACATAACCCATTGTTTTATATTGATGTTGCATTGATGGCACAGGTGTTGCTTATTACCCAGTGAAGCATCTCTGTTGCTGTTTTTTATTTTTACATATTGAAAGGGTACAACATCATGCGTCACTCTCTGCTACTTGCATCCATCCTTGGCACATTCGCAGTACCCGCCGCTGTCATGGCTGAAGAAGAGACCTCTACCGCTGACTCAACTTCTCCGCATACTGTCACTTACAATATCGGACTGACCAGCAACTATATTTTCCGCGGCACCAGTCAATCCGGCGATCGTCCTGCTGTGCAAGGAGGTGTGGATTATTCACACGCCAGCGGTTTCTACATTGGCACATGGGCGTCCAGCATCAGCTGGCTGGCTGATACCGGCGCATCAGGTGCAGGTGGTGACCGTGCCTATAACAGTTCCAGCATGGAATGGGATATCTACGGTGGGTTCACTTCCGAAATTGGCGAAACCGGCATTACTTATGATGTGGGTGTTAACCAATATATTTACCCAGGCCGCCGTAACTCTGTCAGTGGCAGCTACAATGCAGATACTACCGAAATCTACGGCGGTCTTTCCTATAAATGGGTATCTGCCAAGTATTCCTGGTCTCCAAGCAAGTCTGCCTTCGGTTTTGAAGGTCGCGGTGCCAGCTATGTTGACCTGACACTGGAAGTTCCATTCGGCGAGAGTGGCTATAGCGCTATCGCGCACGTGGGTCGTCAGGAGTTTGGCAACGGCCCTAACGAGTTTGACTACACCGACTGGAAACTTGGCCTGAGCAAAGCCTGGGATAACGGTATCGTAGTAGGTGGTTACTACACCGATACCGATGCTGATCGCGGCGCATTTACTTATGGCCCAGTGTTCTCCGGCAAGGAAAACTGGACTTTCTTCGTTCAAAAGACTTTCTAATTCAATCATCATTATGAGGCAAGGCTTACCGTCTTGCCTTGATGTTTCATCAAGAGGAGACAATCATGAAACTTGTATCCGCGATCATCAAGCCATTCAAGCTTGACGAAGTCCGCGAAGCACTTTCCTCCATTGGAGTGCAGGGCATTACCGTCACAGAAGTCAAAGGCTTTGGTCGCCAGAAGGGCCATACTGAGCTCTATCGTGGCGCCGAGTACGTCGTTGACTTTCTTCCCAAGGTCAAACTGGAAGTAGCCATTACGGATGAATTACTTGACCAGGTCATAGAAGTTATCGAAAAATCTGCGACTACTGGCAAAATCGGTGATGGCAAGATTTTTGTCTTCGAACTAGAGCAGGTCTATCGTATCCGCACCGGTGAAACCGGGGCCGATGCGCTTTAAGGGGGTGATGCTATGAAAAAGATTCTTTCCATGATTGCACTAGTTGGCGCACTCGGCTTTGCCGGTTTCGCGCTGGCTGAAGAAAATGCTGTAGAAGCCGTAATTGATGCAGCGCCTGTGGCTGCAGAAGTCGCAGCTGATGCAGCACAAGCCGTCCCTACATTAAGTGCAGGTGATACCGCATGGATGGTTGTCGCGACTGTGCTGGTGCTGGCCATGATCATTCCTGGCGTAGCCCTGTTCTACGGCGGCCTGGTGCGTACCAAGAATATGGTATCCGTCCTGACCCAGGTCTTTGTATCCACGGCACTCATGTCTGTCATCTGGGTGGTGTACGGTTACAGCCTGGCCTTTACTGACGGCGGCAGCCTGAATGCCTATATTGGCGGATTCAGCAAGGCATTCCTCGCGGGTATCACACCAGATTCCCTGCTTGATGGCGGCACGATTCCCGAGTATGTATTCGTAACATTCCAGCTGACCTTTGCAGCTATTACGCCTGCACTGATCGTAGGTGGTTTCGCGGAGCGCATGAAATTTCCGGCAGTATTGGCTTTCCTGGCTCTCTGGGTAACTTTCGTCTATATCCCGATTGCGCACATGGTATGGGGTGGTGGCTTCCTGGGTGAACTGGGTGCTGCTGACTTTGCAGGTGGTACCGTCGTTCACATGAATGCAGGTATTGCCGCACTGGTAGGTGCCATCGTGGTTGGCAAGCGCCTGGGTTATGGCCGTGAAGCCATGCCTCCACACAGCATCACACTGACCATGGTCGGGGCTTGCATGCTGTGGGTAGGCTGGTTTGGCTTCAACGTCGGCAGCGAATTGGCAGCAGATGGTATTGCCGGCCTGGCAATGATCAATACACAAGTCGCCACAGGTGCCGCAGTACTGGGCTGGATCTTTGCGGAATGGCTGTTCAAGGGTAAGCCTTCCCTGTTGGGTGCCGTATCCGGCGCGGTCGCAGGCCTGGTTGCCATTACTCCGGCATGTGGCTTCCTTGGCCCTATGGGTTCCATCGTGCTCGGTTTTGTAGCCAGCATCATTGCTTTCTGGGCAGTCACCAGCCTTAAGGCCAAGCTTGGTTACGATGACTCCCTGGACGTTTTTGGCATACACGGCGTAGCTGGCTTGATCGGTGCAATCGGTACCGGCATCCTGATGAGTGCTGATTTCGGAGGTGTTGGTTACGAAGAAGGCACTACCATGGCCAGCCAGTTATATGCACAAGCTGTCGCCATCGGCGTCACCATTGTCTGGGGTGGCATCGGCAGCTACATCCTGTTCAAGATCGTAGACCTGTTCATCGGCCTGCGTGCCAGCGAAGAAGCTGAACGTGAAGGTCTGGACACTGCGGAACATGGCGAACGAGCCTACCACTATTAACACTGACCAGCGTTAAGTAAACAACGGGCACTTTACGTGCCCGTTTTTTTGCCTCCCACTCCCCCATAACAATACGGCCTTGCGCACTCAATCAGGGCAAGATTGCACCACTTCATCACAATATTGGCAGTACTTCTTCCCAAAACCCCAGCAACAGCCCTCATCCCCACCTGGCACGCCTATTGCTTACCATACAAGCAAGCGTAATGTGAACTTTACGTCGCAAGACTGGAACATCTTACTGCCTAGTTTTATGCATTATCTCCTCCTCCTTGGGGCGCTTATGGCGCCCCTTTTTTTCACCTTCACGCATGCTTTAGGCTAAAATCAGCGGCTACTCTTTATGGCTTAACAGGTGCCTTCATGATGGTTCCCCACCTTACCACGGCTCTTACCGGCCCATTGCTTACACTGGAAAAGCGCATGCTGGAAAGCATGCCGCGTATAGAACACTGGTTTCGCAGCCAATGGCAGGAATACGGTGCTCCTTTCTATGCATCCGTGGATCTGCGTAATGCCGGTTTCAAGCTGGCACCTGTGGATACCAATTTATTTCCTGGCGGATTCAATAATCTCAACCCGGACTTCCTGCCCTTGTGCATCCAGGCAACGATGGTCGCTGTAGAAAAAATCTGCCCTGATGCCCGCCGGCTATTATTGATTCCCGAGAATCACACCCGCAATACTTTCTACCTGCGCAATATTTACGCACTCACCCACATCCTGCGCCAGGCAGGCCTGGAGGTACGCATAGGCAGTATCTCGCCAGAAATTACCGAGCCCACATTCCTGGAAACCCATGATGGGCATTCCATCCTGCTGGAACCGGTGCAGCGCAAGGGCAACCGTCTGGTGCTGGATAACTTTGACAGTTGTGCCATTCTGCTCAATAACGATCTCTCAGGTGGCATTCCCGACATATTGCAGAATCTGGAACAGGCATTAATCCCGCCTTTACACGCGGGCTGGGCCACGCGCCGGAAATCACATCATTTCAGTGCCTATAATCGCGTGGTAGAAGAATTCTCGCAGATCCTGGATATTGATCCCTGGCTACTCAATCCATATTTCGATACCTGCGACCAGCTGGATTTTCATGCCCGTGTTGGTGAGGACCAACTGGCGGAAAAAGTAGATGCCTTACTGGAAAAAATCCGCATCAAATATGCCGAATATGGCGTGACCCAGGAACCATTTGTCATTATCAAGGCCGATGCCGGCACTTATGGCATGGGCATCATGACCGTCAAGCATGCAGATGACGTGCGTGACCTCAATCGCAAACAACGCAATAAAATGTCTGTGGTAAAAGAAGGCCTGAAAGTCAGCGAGGTCATCCTGCAGGAGGGCGTCTATACATTTGAAATGTTGCACGACGGTGTGGCAGAGCCTGTGGTCTATATGATGGACCACTTCGTGGTCGGCGGTTTCTATCGTGTGCATACCTCGCGCGGCATTGATGAAAACCTCAATGCGCCAGGCATGCACTTTGAACCCCTGGCGTTTGAAACGCCATGTTCCACCCCTGATTGCGCAGGCGCGCCAGACGCGCCCCCCAACCGCTTCTATGCCTATGGCGTTGTCGCGCGGCTGGCATTGCTTGCCGCCACAATCGAGTTACAGGAAACCGATCCTGACTATCAGGAATAACCCATGCGCATTGTCTTCATCATTGACCCTCTGGACAGCCTCAAGCCCTATAAGGACACCAGCCTTGCCATCATGCGCGAGGCAGCAGCCCGAGGAGACGAGTTGTTTGTGGCAGGCCAGCACGACCTGTTCCTGCGCCATCATGAAGCCAGGCTGAAAGTGCAATCCTTCCAATTCAGCAATGGCAACACATCGTGGTACACGCTGGGCGATGCATTCGAGGCGGCGCCTCATGCTTTCGACGCCATTCTGATGCGCAAGGACCCGCCTTTCGATAACGAGTACCTGTACAGCACTTACCTGCTGGAACAAGCTGCCAGGCAAGGTGCGCGCATTTACAATAACCCGGCTGCCATCCGCGACTGGAACGAAAAACTGGCAGTACTCAATTTTCCCCAGTTTGCACCCACTTTCCTGGTCAGTAGTGAGCAATCACTGATACGCGCTTTCCTGGCCGAACACCGGGATATTGTAGTCAAACCCCTGGACGGCATGGGCGGCAGTGGCGTATTCCGCCTCAGGCATGATGACCCGAATCTAGGCGTCATCCTGGAAACCGTCACCAGCCATGGCCAACAGACCATCATGGCACAACGCTATCTTCCTGCCATTGTGCATGGTGACAAACGCATCATCATCATTGATGGAGAGCCCCTGCCTTATGCCCTGGCCCGAATTCCACAACATGGGGAAACACGCGGCAACCTGGCTGCAGGTGGCAAGGGTGTGGCACAGCCACTCACAGCGCGTGATGTTGAGATTGCAAGCATCGTGGGGCCTGTCCTCAAGCAAAAAGGGTTGTTTCTGGTGGGCCTGGATGTCATTGGCGACTACCTCACGGAGATCAATGTCACCAGCCCGACCGGCATGGTGGAAATAGCTGCACAAACTGATTGCAGTCCAGCTTCCATCCTGGTGTCGAAACTGCATCACAGCATCTCCCACTCCTAGCACTGTCACAAACTCTTGCTCCTGCATATCCATGCATGCTTAAGGTTTGACCGGGCCAGGCTGCTTGGGTAGACTCAGGGGTTGTTCGTTTACCATATGTTCAAAGGATATTTTGATGTCAAAAATCATTTTCAAGGCTGGTGAAGCCACGATTTTCAGTGAAGGCAAGGATGTAACCGCTGCCATGCCGGAGATTCTGATCGGTGCTGTTGATGGCCCGGTTGGCCAGGCATTTGCCAACATGATGGCACAGAGCAAGGGGCACTCCGCCATGTTCGCCGTGCGTGACATCAACCAATTGGTACGTCCAGCGACCATGATGGTGCCAAAGGTAACCCTGAAAGACTCCATCAACATCGAACTGTTCGGTGGCGTAGTACAGGCTGCGACTGCTGATGCGATTCTGGACTGTGTCATTGAGGGCATCATCCCCAAGGATCAGGTCAATGACCTGGCCATCATCTCCCTGGTCTGGATCGATCCAGGCTGTGGCCCGCTGGCCAAGGAAGGCAAGCTGGACAAGGCTGACATGTACAAGAACAACTATGAAGCCACCAAGCTGGCGATCAAACGCGCGCTGAACGATGAGCCATCCATTGACGAGCTCATCGCCAACCGTCACAAGATCAAGCACTGCATGTGGGAAGAAAGCTGGGGCGACATCTAAACTAGCCCATAGATCTAGAAATAAAAAGCCCGCATCAGCGGGCTTTTTATTTCACTGATTACACAATGTCAGATTCATAGAGAGCAGCAGATGCTTACCAATAGTATGTGGCACTCGCAATGACCTGCCTTCTTGGACCCAACCAGCAATCGCCGCGGGAAATACAAGTGGAGACATACTCTTTATCGAACAGATTGCTGGCATTGAGGGTATAACGCCACGATCCATGATCCAGTCCCAGCATTGCATCAACCAATGTCACATCAGGGGCCTTGATCTGCTCGTAAGTATCCTGCGAACTGCCAATATAACGCACCCCAAGCCCAGCGCGGAACCCTTGCACATCCCCCAGGGAAAACTGCTGCACTGCCCATGCAGAAGCCAGATGCTTGGGAATGGTTTCAACCTGGTTACCGCTTTCGGCTGGATTATTGGTCTTGCTGTAACGCGCATCCAGATAGCTATAACTTGCGATCAGGTTCAGATGGCTGGTCAGAGAGCTGGTCGCTTCCAATTCAACACCTCTTGAATGAACCTCTCCCCTTTGTATTGAATAATTGGGGTTAACCGGATCCGGCGTTTGCCGATTCTGATCCCGGATATCGAATACCGCGACAGTAAAGCGTGTGCGTGAACCAGGTGGTTCATATTTCACGCCTAACTCCCATTGCTTGCCACGTTGTGGTTTGAACATACCACCCAGCCTGTCTGTTCCGGCAACAGGCAAAAAGGATTCTGCATAACTGATATAAGGCGCCCAGCCATTCTCTGCCACATAGGTCAGACCATAGCGCTCAGTAGTTGCATAATCCCGCTGGGTCTCCATGCCCTGAACCTCGTTCTTGGCCTCATCACGGCGTACGCCTGCTGTCAGCACCCATTGTTTATAGCGCACCTGATCCTGCAGGTATATGCCAGTTTGCAGGAGGCGCGAGAATGATGAAGACCACATCACACCAGAAGTATCTACGGGAGCATAGACTGGATCATAAACATCAATCGGGTTATTGGTGCCATCATCGTATCCCGCTATCTTGGCCTGGCGGAAACGTCCATAATCCAGCCCTAGCAAAAGCGTATGTGAGAAATCTCCAGTCTTG
Organism: Methylobacillus rhizosphaerae; assembly: GCF_900187985.1. GTDB lineage: Bacteria > Pseudomonadota > Gammaproteobacteria > Burkholderiales > Methylophilaceae > Methylobacillus > Methylobacillus rhizosphaerae. Next base: position 106,438 of record NZ_FZOA01000001.1, on the reverse strand, counting down.
AAACTTGCTTCCAGATGGTTATCAAGATTCACGGTCTTGGAATTCGTCTTTGACACATCCACATAACGGTTCAACACCCGCTGGTTGATATCAATATAAGGGTTGGCACTGAAACTGTCAGGATAGAGGCTGCGATAATCATTCGTGCTGCTGGTGTAACGAGCGTTCTGCCTGAGTTTCAGGTGATCATTGAATGCATGCTCCAGCGACCATCCCAGATGAATCGATTCCGAGACATAGCGGTCGAAGCCAGGATCACCAAGATAAGTATCAAAGGGGATCTTACCGTTCGGATTAGGCCTCAGCACACCCGACCAAGGCAGGAATTGTGGCGTAGGGCGGCCATCATTGCGCTGGTATTGGGCTAACAGGGTGACACTGGTGCGTTCACTCGGTTTCCAGGTTAGCGAGGGCGCAATCAGGGTACGTTCATCACCCGCATATTTGACCTGGCTTTCACTGTCACGCCCCAGCAGTACCAAACGATAGAATAAATTATCGGTATCTGCGACCGGCCCGGTGAAATCAGCCTGTAATTGCTTGCGCTGGTAGTTGCCCAGAAGAATGCTCATCTCGCGTTTGGTTTCCGTTTGTGGGCGCTTGGATACCAGGTTGACCACACCTCCGACACCGCCCGCACCATACAGCATGGAAGAAGGTCCCCGCAACACTTCGATACGCTCCATGGCATAGGGGTCTGGGCGTATGGTCTCGGAATAAAAAGTGTTGATCTGACGCAAGCCATTCAGGTACTGCGTGGCATCCATGCCGCGGATAGCATAGGAGTCCGACCGCGAATCCAGCCCATACTGGTCAGAGACAACCCCGGCACTATAGCGCAAGACTTCCTGTATTGATTGCGCGCGCTGTTCTTCAATCTGGTCTGCCGTAATCACAGAAATGGATTGAGGAGTTTCCAGGATACTGCTGTCCGTTTTGGTCGCAGTCGCGCTTCGCTTTGCGGTATAGCCGCGAACCACACTTGTAGGTGTTTCTTTTTCCAGTTGGCTGTTGACCTGGACTTCGTCCAATATCTCTTCCGCCGCATGGGCCTGAAGAGCCATCAAACATAACAACCAACCATATAAACGAGAATTCAAGAAATTCATGGTATTCCTATGTTGACTCAATAACCCCGGACAAATGCCGACCTGCCCCAGGCTATAAAGGGAGTTAACTGGTTGCATACCTGATAGTCAGGTAGGATGATGCCAGCGCAGCCAAGTAGAGTTTCGATCAAAATATCACGCGCAAAACTATTACACCCGAATATTTCAAATGCAAATCATTCTCCTTATTATATAAAATATCACTTACTTTCTCTACCCTCACAATATTATTTGATTTCCAATGCGCAAATACCTGGTTCTCACCCATCGCTGGTTTGGCCTGTTGATGGCTACTTTCCTCTTCATCGCCGGACTGACTGGTGCCGTCATTTCGTGGGATCATGAGCTGGATGAATGGTTGAACCCGCAACTATTCCATGCAGCCGGCACTGGCAATACCCAAACACCATTGGCGCTTGCCAACCAGCTGGAGCAGCAATATCCGCAGCTGATGGTGACTTATCTACCATTGCATATTGAATCAGGACACACCCTGAATGCCGGCGTCGCCGCCAGACTGGATGAAAAATCTGGCAAGGCATATGAGCTGGATTTCAACCAGGTGGCACTGAACCCGGTGAGTGGCGAGATACAGGGCCAGCGCGAATGGGGGGCTGTGTCTCTCAGCCGTGAGAACCTGCTACCCTTTCTTTACAAGCTGCACTACAGCATGCATATTCCCGACGCCTGGGGCCTGGAGCTGGGTGTGTTATTCATGGGTATCATTGCCATGATCTGGGTTGTCGATAATTTCATTGCCCTCTGGCTTTCCTTTCCCAATCGCAAATCATGGAAAAAGTCTTTTATATTCCGCTGGCAGCAGGGAGGGTACAAACTGAACTTCGACCTGCATCGTTCCGGGGGCGTGTGGGTCTGGTTACTGCTATTGCTCCTGGCAGTGACATCCGTATCCATGAATCTCAATTTCCAGGTAATGCGTCCCATCGTGGAAACTTTTTCCACCCTGACACCCAGTCCGTTTGCTTCACGCATACCACAACCTGAGGACCAGCCATTAATCCCTGGCATCAGCCGTGAACAGGTGCTAGACATTGCTCGCGTCGAGGCAACAAAGCATGGCTGGCATGCTCAGGCAGGCGCTGTATTCTATTCACCTTCCTTCGGATTATATGGGGTCGGTTTCTTTGAACCCGGCAATGATCATGGCGACGGAGGCCTGGGCAATCCCTGGCTGTATTTTGACGGTCAAGATGGCAGATCTGTGGGCACATCCATTCCTGGTACAGGCAGTGCTGGTGATATCTTCATGCAAGCCCAGTTCCCGCTACATTCAGGCCGCATCCTGGGGATCCCTGGACGTATCCTGATCTCACTCATGGGCGCAGTAGTCGCCATGCTCAGCCTGACAGGCATCATCATCTGGCTACGCAAGCGTCAAGCGCGCCTGGCGCCAGCCAGAACAAGCTGACTTGCTATATCAAGGCCAACTGCCCTTGATGCGCGTTGGATACAACGTGGTGCTGCTTTGCCAGCACCTGCAATATCTTGCGTACCGGCACCGGCAAGGCAGCATGGATAGCCTCATCCAGCGACATCCACTGCCATCTCGGCTCCTGCGCTTGCAACGGTAAGACTGGTACGGTTAAGCGCTGTGCGGAGATATGCAACCTGAAGTGAGTAAATACATGCGTCAGCTGTACCAATGGCTCCGCCCCACTGGACGGCATACTCAATGCCTGCATGGCCCATGCCGCACCATCCTGCTCCAGTCCCAGCTCAGGCAGACTCCACAAACCACCCCAGATACCACTCTCAGGCCGTTTCTCCAGCAACACCTTGTCTGCATGGCACAGCACCAGCATTTGCACCGTTCTTTCCGGTACCGCCTTGCGGGGCTTGGATGCAGGCAGCTCTTTCACCCTATTTGCTGCCCAGGCACCGCAATCCTCCTGTAATGGACAAATATCACAGCGTGGACGGGTACGCGTGCACAAGGTAGCGCCCATATCCATCAGCCCCTGAGCATACACGCCCATTTCACTCTCCGGCTGCATGGCCTCAGCCAGTTGCCACAGGGTTTTTTCCACACGAGGCAAGCCGGGCCAATCCTCAATCAGGAAATACCGGGCAAACACGCGTTTGACGTTGCCGTCCAGGATAGGTTGCGACAACCCAAAGGCAAAGGATGAAATCGCTGCCGCCGTGGAACGGCCTATGCCAGGCAATGCCTGTATCGCCTCGAAATCCTGCGGAAAATTACCACCATGTTGCTGCATGATGATTTGTGCAGCCTTGTGTAAATTACGTGCCCGTGAGTAATATCCAAGCCCGCTCCAGTATTGCAACACATCCTCCTGGCTCGCTGACGCCAGGCTGGCAATATCGGGAAAACGTTGCATGAATTTGAGATAGTAAGTGATTACTGCGGCCACCTGGGTCTGCTGCAACATGATCTCGGATACCCAGATGGCATAAGGATCTGTTGTATTCTGCCAGGGCAGGTCATGTCGACCATGCTGTTTCTGCCAGGCGATCAACCGCTCGGCGATAGGAGCAAACGGCTTGGGTTCCATTTAACGCCCGAGCAGATTCTGCAATTTCTGCTTGGCCTTGTCTTTCGAGGTAGCTGCCGGAGCTTCACCTTCTGTTGCCTTTTTATCACTGGATTTGTTTAGCAGGGATTTGACGGCATCTTCGCGGTTACCTTCCAGCAGATTCTTCACCGCCTCTCCTTTCGCTCCGCCTGCACCTTCCAGCAATTTATTCTTGGCAACTGCTGCAGCCAGGCCGGCAAAATCAATCGCGTATGCAGGCTTGCTGAAAGTGCCACTCAACTTGATAGGAACAGTCAGGCCGTTGAGTTCCTGCAAGTCAGCACCGCCCTGACCCTTGAGCGAGGCGACAACGGTAGGCTGCGCGAGATAATCAAGAGATTCATTGGCAATATCGATATCGCCTTTACCGGTGATACGGAACAATGGCGCCTTCATATCCAGGTCATCATTGTGCGCCACGCCGTTCTTGATATTGAAGCTGGCAGACATTTCGCTGAAATCTGTCTGCTTAGTCTTGTCCCCTGCCACACTGGTACTGCCTTTGAGCGCATTAAGCTTGTCCTTGGCACCACGCAAGGTACCGGCAATATCGATACCCTTGACCGCACCATCCTTGAGATTGAGTGCAGCCTTGCCGTTCAACCCTTTTTTCAGGGTATTCACGGTATTGCCGCTGGTAGTGATATCCAGGTTCAAGCTGCCCTTGCCATTCAGCATGTCATTGTTGATGGCATCCGTCAGTAAAGGCCCGATGGCAATACCCTTCATATCCTGCTTGATGGCAATATTCGGCGTGGTACGGGCGTCAACCTTCAGGGCGCCATTCATGGAGCCCTCATAAAGGTTCGCGGAAAAAGGGGAAAGTTCGGCCACCCCCGAGTCCGCTTTTAACTTAATACGCACGTTAGTACTTTTGACATTGGCCACCTTGAGCGCGCCGATACGCAACTCACCGTCTGCATTCAACTGGCGCAACGCGCTCAGGTCAATGGGAGCATCATCTGCAGGTTTGCTGGCAGGCGTTGCCGCAGGCTGTGACTTCGCCTCGGAATCCGTGATGTAGCGATCAGCATCAAGTTTGTCGATGTCGACATCAAAATGATAAATCGGCTTTTCGAAGCGGCTGATACCAAACTTGCCCTTGACGCTGGTTTCATCCAGCTTGACATTGAATGGGCTGACATTCAGCGTCTTGCCATCCGCCTTGATCCCCAGAGCCAGTCCCGTCAGCCGGAACTTGTCATAGATAATACTGCCGATATTGATATTACCCTGCAGTAACAAGTCCTTCAATGCCGACAAATCCTGCGCACCGGAATCGGTTGCAGGTTTGGCCGCTGCCTTCTCTGCCGGTTTGCTCTGGGCTGTGTTGCTGCCCAGTAATTTGTTCAGGTCCAGCTTATCTCCGCTGAGATTGAAGCGAATATCCGGCTTGCCGAACCCTGCGACCGCAACATCTCCCTTGAGTTTAGTGTCTTCAACATCCAGGTTGAAATCACTGTTGACCTTCTCCTGCTTGGCATCGGCAAACAGTTTGAAAGTGAACTCACCCTGCGCTGCGCCTTTGGGCAGGGCTTTATCCTTGATATCAATCTTGCCAGCCAACTTGGGCAATTCGAATATCAATGCTTCCAGGTTGCCCTTGAAAGGAGAAGAAAACTTGCTCTCCACACTCCTGTCCTGCTGTTTCAGGCTGAACTGGCCACTGACACCGCTGCTCTCAATTTCTCTTGGCGATCCTTTGACATCAGCCAGCACCAGTTGGGCCTTGATATCCGCACCTGCTTTCTCCTGGCTGAAAGCCAGCTCTGCCTTATCTCCCGATACCTCATCGTTTTTCACGGTCAATTTGGGAGCCACTATATCCGCAGTCAATTTGGCATCATTAAGCTTGCCACTCATCGCCAGTTTGAGGCTATCCACCAGAAATTCCATTGTTTCCGGCCTGGCATCGACATCACCACTGAGCCGGACATCGGCATCCTGCAGGTCTGCCAACTGCCCCTGCACTGCTGCATCCAGTTTGCTGACCGCAAAATGACCGGCATCCAGGTCGGCCATAAAGTTACCTTGCAGCCTGACTGCTGCTTCCACCTTGGGAGCCGTCGCACTGACTGCGAAATTACTTTCCAGGTCAAATGGCGTGCCAAGTGCCACCCGGCCGGTCTTGAGATTGAACTGCTTGATTGCATAAGTACTATTGGCGGCTTCATCCGTAAAGCTGACGGCAGAGTTGCTGACATTGATGCTGGAAATATCAAATACAATTTCCTGCGATGACTCTTCCTTATCCTCGCTCAACAGATCATCAAAATTGGTACTGCCATCCGCATGCCGCACAATATTGGCGCGTGCGCCATCAACATACACGGCATCCACCACCAGCTCTTTTTTCAATAAGGGCAATAAGGCTACAGATACCTTGAGCCCATCAACGGCCGCAAATTCCTTGTCATTATTGTGCTCAGACAGGGAAATTCTGCCCAGGTCCGCACCCAGTTTGGGCCAGAAAGCCAGCTTGATATCGCCATCAATATTCAAGGTGCGCTGCTTTTTATCCTTGACCAGCTGCACGATCATGGGCTTGTAATCATTCGGGTTGAACGTCGCGGCAAATATCGCCACGATAATGATCAGCACAAGAATGATACCGCTTAGGCCGAACAAGGAATATTTGAGTATCTTATTCATTCATCTATCCTGTTTTTTTGATTGGGCGCCATGCCGGAAAGTGTAGCGTCAGCAGTCGGACCATTACGTCTACTGCCATTACCAGTAGTACACCAGTACGATGATACCAAGCACAATGCGATAGTATGCAAATCCCTTGAAATCATGATTGGCAACATAACGGATCAGGGTCTTGATCGCAACCAGTGCGGCAAGAAACGCCGTGATGAACCCGACAGCAAACATGCCCAGATCCTCCAGCACAAACAAGCCGAAATTCTTGTAGACATCATAAAACGTCGCTGCCAACATCACCGGGATTGCCAGAAAAAATGAAAACTCAGTCGCCGTCTTGCGATCCAGCCCGAATATCATGCCACCGAGTATGGTAGCTCCAGAACGTGACACTCCGGGCATGATGGCCAAGGACTGCGCGCACCCGACTTTCAACGCCTGCCATGGGCTAATCTCATTGAGACTGGCTGTTTTCCTAACGTCTGACGTTTTATGAGGAGCATAGAAGTGCTCTACCAGCAGGATCACCAGGCCACCAATAATCAGCGCACAAGCCACGGTAACAGAGGAGAACAGGTGGGCCTTGATGAACCCGTGCAACAACAAACCCAGCACCGCTGCCGGCAGGAAGGCAATAAACAAGTTGAGGATAAAACGCTGCGATGTTGCCGTGTGCAGAGTGCTTGCCACTGAGGTCAGGCGTGCACGGTATTCCCAGCATACGGCAAGAATCGCTCCCAGCTGAATGACGATCTCAAATACCTTACCTTTTTCATCATTAAAGTTGAGTAAATCGCCAATGATGATCAGGTGTCCCGTGCTGCTGATGGGAAGAAATTCCGTGGCACCTTCCACAATACCGAGCAGCAACGCTTTGAGTAACAATAAAAAATCCATGCCTGTGCAATCTTGGATATTGATGAAGACGGCAATCACCCGCCAGATGTAAGGTGCTCCGGAATGACAGCTTCCCGGCAGGGAAGATAACTACTCCTTGAGCAGGGAAAAGGCACGTGCCATCAACTCGGCCTGGCTGGATGGCAACTCGCCTTCAGGACTCAGTTTATCAATAGCTTGTGGCAAATACTCCGCCAGCTTAGCAGCAAGGTCTTCAGGAGAAAGCGAGAGCTTCGCTGCCAGAGGTTGGAGAAGCGCAGAGCCAAACACTTGCAAGACCTGAGACAAAGACAATGGCAGATTGCTTCCGGAACCCAGCCACGACTCCACTTCCGCACCCAGTCCGCTTTCCCGCAATTTTTCCAAGATGCCCTGAGGGCCGCCACATTTGTTCATGAGCTCCAGTCCGGCCTGCAGCATCGGGTTATCACTATTTCCCGCGATTTTTCCTATGACTGAACCTGCAATACTGTCAAACAATCCCATCATCAACCTCCTTCAATTTATTCTTGTATTCATGCAGTTGCCATGATTGCAATGCGCAAACATGGCAACATACACACCCTAGAAACGCTCTCCTTGACGCAAATAGCGCCAGGTTCCCACTGGCAACTTGCCCAGCGTCACACTGCCGATACGCACGCGCTTGAGGCCAACTACCGTCAGGCCAACCAATTCACACATGCGACGAATCTGGCGTTTGCGCCCTTCACGCAATACAAAGCGCAACTGATCCTCATTCTGCCATGAAACCTTGGCAGGCTTGAGCTTGACCCCATCCAGGCTCAGCCCATGGTTGAGTTTCTTCAATCCATCATCACTGAGCGTGCCGGTAACCCTTACCAGATATTCTTTTTCTGTTGTCGAATCTTCCCCGATCAACTGACGCGCCACGCGACCATCCTGGGTCAATACCAGCAAACCTGTGGAATCGATATCCAGACGCCCGGCCGGTGCCAGGCCACGCAGATGTCCCCGCTTGAATATTGTCTGGCTGGGGTCTTCGCCCCACTGGTTATCTGGGTGCACCAGCACCACAGCAGGTTGATATCCATCCTCGGCCTGCCCCGACACATAACCCACTGGCTTATGCAGCAAGATAGTCACGATTTCTGTCTGGTGCTTCTGCGCTTCCTTGCTCACCTTGATATCAGCATCAAGAGACACCCGCGTGCCAAGAACATCCACCACCTGGCCGTTGACTGTCACCCAGCCATTAGCAATGAACTCATCTGCTTCTCGGCGTGAGCATAAACCCAGTTCGGCCATACGCTTGGAAAGTCGCGGCAGTTCCGGCTGACTGGCAACCGGTTTGGGCGTAAACCTGGGGTTGGTATTTCTGTCCTGGTTGAAATCGCCTGGCTCAAATCCATCACGCAACTTGCCGCCACGACGGGGCGTATCCCTGTCCGCAAACTTGCCTCCTGTCCTCTGCGTATCCCGGCCAGAGGCAACGGGCCTTTCGCGTGACGGCCTCGCAGCCTTGCCGGTTGCACGTGCCTCTACCTCATCCTTGGTTGTACGATTCTCCATCTGAGGCTTCTGTGCCAGATGCGCTGGTACAGATGTGCGGGAACGTTTGGCAGGGTCTGCCCGGCGCAACGGGGCCTTCTCCGGATTGGCAGCAGCTGCAGCACCGGGTTTCAGTTTAAGCGTAGTCATGCCGCGATTCTAACATAGCGCTCGTATATCATTCTCAACCACATCAGCACTCACAAAACCAGGATCAACGCACCGCATGACACTGATCCCGCACTTCTCCTGCCTGGCCTTGATCATCTGCGAACAAGGTCGCCTCACTGCCTTTCGTCCACCACTCCAGCGCCTCATCACGATAACGTGCACCGCTGGCAGAGATCACCCGTTGCATGTGATGAGTTGCCCCCTGGTATTGCAGCACGGCCTGCTCCCCGTCATAAGTGACCTGCGCCTTGCCCCCGCTATCACAGTCATAATGCCAGGTTTCCGCATGGCTGCATGCGACGAGCAAGACAAATAACACCCAGGCAATGCTGACCTTCATCCCTGACTCCTTCAAAGCCTGTCGAATACCGAACCAATGTCCGGACTGAATAAGCGGTGATACAAGCGTGTCGCATACACATCCGTCATGCTGGCAAGATAATCGCAGATCACGCGTTGCGGCTGTGGACTAGCGTGTAGCTGATTGAGATAGGCGGAAGGTAGCAAGCGCTGCGGGTTTTCCCGCAAAGTGGCGAACAGGCGTACTACCATTTGCTGCCCCTTGAACTCCAGAGCTTGCACCTGTGGCCGGCGAATCACTTCTTCCAGAACAAATTTCTTGAGTATGTCCAGCAATTGCCGCGCTTCATGCTGCATTTCTGCCTGCAGACGCAGCAATGGTGCCGCAAATTCCGGTTGCTCGCTAATCCGGATATTGCTGACCAGATAATGCACGAGCTTGCTGATTGCATGTTTACGATCCCGGTCACTGCCGGAGAAGAGTTTGTTGTGATAAAAATCTGCTTCCCGGCACAGGGGACTGTCCGGCATGGCCTCAACCTGGGCCATGACCAGGCTTTTCCACTGCCGCTCAGTAATCAATTCCAGTGCCAGCGCATCTTCAAGGTCGTGTACCCCATAGGCAATATCATCTGCCAGTTCCATGATGGAGGTATCAAACCCCTTGAATAATGCCTTGGAATGCCGGCCGGTAACGGCTTTTACCGTGCGAAAGCGCGACCTGTCCTCTGCAGTGAATGGTTCCAGTACCCAGTCCAGGATTTCTGCCTCGTCGTCATGAAGACACTTGGGCGGTCGTGCATAATCAATATTGGATGATGTGCCCGCCGCCTCAAGCTCATAATGTGCAACCTCCCGGTGCAGCACAGGGTATTTCAGCAAGCCCAGCATTGTGCGCCGCGTCAGGTCCAGGCCGTGCTCCGGAGAGTATTCCCCCAACCTGCCTATGATGCGCATGGTCTGCCCATTGCCCTCGAAACCGCCATGCGCATGCATGACCGTGTTGAGTGCGACTTCTCCCCCATGTCCAAATGGAGGATGACCGAGGTCATGCCCGAGGCAGACAGCTTCTATCAGGCTGAGGGAAGGTATCCATGCAGAATACTCCGCATTATCCAGATAGCGCTGACGCAGCTGCTCACAGATACCCGATCCGATTTGCGCCACCTCAAGGGAATGGGTCAGGCGCGTACGGTAGAAATCACTGTCACCTATGCTGAAAATCTGGGTCTTGGACTGCAGCCGGCGAAATGAAGCTGAATGAATGATGCGCGCACGATCACGCTGGTATTCACTATCTGCGGCATCTGAATTGAAAGAGTTCCCGGTGTAGCCGGCTGCGTAGCGCCGTCTATCCATGCAGACGGAATTCCACTGTTCTTGATTAATTTCCATGGCGCCATATTGCCATGAAAACATGGATGCAGCCTATTTGTAAGTAATTACTCCACAATTTGCTCAAGCTGCCATTGCTTGTGGCCATAGATATCCATCAATGTCCTGCCTGCCAGCGTGTAGTGGATTTCGGTCCCGGCAGGCACCAGCAATGTTTCCAGTACCGGCCTTAGAGTGGTGCGTACCTGGTCCAGGTTGGTCGTGATAATGTCGATGCGTTGATATCTCACATACTGCGCGCCATCCGGGTCAGCATCGCTGAAAGACTGCCCCCAACCGATGACATCCCCAATGCGATTCTCCTGCAACAGCCGTGACAATTCATTCTCACGTTGATGGAATGGATCAGGTTTAGCATGCAGCTTGACCGGGATCTTGACATAGACGAACTGAGACTGGGCCTTGTGATCAAACAAGGTACTGTTATCATCATTATTAGAATGAGTACTCATGATTGCAATTCCCATACTGAGGCCATGGTGTATTAACGGCAGCCAACCCATACGCGTTGACACCAGGCATGTCCACACGCAGTCACGGACAACATTTACTCGGGCATGGCCGACTTCCACAACTGGGCATATTCCTGCCACACCGCGCGCGGCGCGGTATTTTTTCCAGGATTGACCGGTGTTCCCAGATTCAACAACCCTATCATCCTGTCTTGCGGATCAAAGGCCATGACCTGGTGCAGCAAGGCATCCAATGGAGCTGGTGTGCTGCTCCAAAAACCGCTGTATCCCAGCACATGAGCGGCATTCAGCATATTCATCACCGCAGCGCCGGCCGCCAGTAACTGTTCAAACTCCGGGGCCTTGGGGTGAGGCGTTATCCGCGCGGCCAATACAATAACCACGGGCGCAGTGGTGAGCTTGAGGGCATATTTTCCATGCAGGGCGCGCACCTGCTCCGTCTGCGCATCCGCATGCTGCAATACCTGTTGCAACAGAGCCTGGCGATCCTCCCCCTGCACCACCTTAAAATGCCATGGACGCAAACCCGCATGGTCAGGTGCCACTGCTGCCGCCTGCAAGATAGTTTCCAGCTCTCCTGCACTTGGCGCTGGGGCAGCAAGCGGCCAGGCTGAACGACGTGCCAGCATAGTTTCCAGAATCTGGGGGATAGCAACAGACATTATTACCTTTCAATCATCATCAATTCACATTGCTTTATACAACCAACGCCGGTTCGCCTGGCTTACTCCAGCTCAAGCACAACCGGCGTGTGATCAGAAGGCCGCTCCAGCTTGCGCGGCCCCTGGTCTATCCAGCAACGCCGGCATTGTGATTTCAGCGCATCACTGACCAGGATATGGTCAATACGCAGGCCAAGGTTACGGCGGAAACCTGCCATGCGGTAATCCCACCAGCTGAAACTGGCTTCTTCCTGCTCAAACAAGCGGAAACTGTCATGCAGGCCCAGGCTAGTGAATGCATTGAATGCCTTGCGTTCAGGCTCGCTCACCAGCACCTGCCCTACCCAGGCAGCAGGATCGTGCACATCCCGGTCTTCCGGTGCGATATTGTAATCACCGAGCAACGCCAACTTAGGATGTTGCTGCAACTCTTGCTGCAAGTAGCCAATGAGCGCTTCCAGCCAACGCAATTTGTATTGGTACTTATCGCAATCCAGGCTTTGTCCGTTTGGAATGTAAGCGCACACTATTCTTACACCATTAATAGTCGCAGTCACCAAACGCTTCTGCTCATCATCCAACCCTGGAATGCCAAATGTGACGTTTTCAATCGCGTGCGGGCTGAGAATCGCGACACCGTTATAGGTTTTCTGCCCGCTATGCACGGCGTTATAGCCAGCCTCCTGCAAGGCAGCATAAGGAAACTTGCTGTCTTCCTGCTTGGTTTCCTGCAGGCACAGCACATCCGGCTTTTCCGCGGCAATCCAGTCGAGGACATGCGGCAGGCGGACGTTAAGGGAGTTGACGTTCCAGGTAGCGAGTTTCATGCATCCAGCTTTTCTGTTTCAGGAAACAGCAGTGTATCACTCCTGCAGCGGTGATTTCCCGGCATATGTCTCCATGGGCCTGCGTTTACACCATGCCTGTTGCTGGCGATCATTCATGAATGTCCAGGCGACAAACCGGCTCTTTTTCTGGCCCTGCGCCATTTCCACCGTCCTGACCTGCACAGCAGGTACTCTTTTCAAGGCTCGATATACTGCTGGCAGGCTGGCCTCGCGCGAAACCAGCGAGGTGAACCATAAACATTGCCCGCTGATTGCCTGGCTTTCCTCCACCATCCGGCTGATGAAGGCAACTTCGCCACCTTCGCAATACAGCTCAGCAGCCTGACCGCCAAAATTTAACTTACCCTTGTCCGACAACGCTTTCGATGCCGCTTGTCGGCCTCGTGCCAGCCCATGCCATTTCCGGCGGGTTCCAGCCTCCGCATCTTCCTGCGAAGCATGGAATGGCGGATTGCACATGGTCAGGTCAAAGCGGTCTGCATCATGTACCACATGGCGGAAAATTGCAGCTGCATCCTTTTGCTGGCGCAAGGTGATTGCAGCGTCCAATCCATTGGCCTTGATAATCTGCTGCGCATTCTCCAGCGCCTGCGTACTGACATCTGCACCAACAAAATGCCAGCCATATTCGCGCTGTCCGAGCAGGGGATAAATCAGATTGGCTCCCACACCGATATCCAGCACGCGCACTCCAGCACCTTCTGGCACGTTCCCGGCATGATGCGGCGTCAACAAATCGGCCAGGTAATGAATATAGTCAGCGCGTCCAGGAATAGGCGGACAAAGAAAACGGGCAGGAATATCCCAGTCATCAATGGCGTAATACTGCTTGAGCAACGCCTGGTTCAAGGCCCTCACCGCAGCGGGATCAGAAAAATCAATCGAGGCATCTTCATGTGCGTTCCTCCGCACAAACCTGCCCAAGGGAGAATACACCTGCACCAATAAAGCAAAATCGTAACGTCCCCTGTGCCTGTTACGTGGGTGCAATGCTGTTTTTTCAGTCGAACCTGTCACCATACTGCTCACTCATTACCTATGCGTCCGGCTCCATCACCGTCAACGCCTCCAGGGATCTTTCAAAAAATAACGATGGCTGTCATCCTGTCATACTTACGCTATGCACGAAAGGAAAACCTCATGACACTCGCCTCCCCCGTCACTGACTTACTCAACGCCCGGGATATTCCGTTCAGCATCATTGAAATCCCGCTCAGCGAAGACAAAAAACCTATTCGCAACCTAGAGGAGCTACTGCAACAACAAGGCCTGGATCCACATTCCGTGGTACGCAGCGTACTATTCCGCACCGGATCGGAGCAATTCATCCTGCTGGCGGTTGCCGGTGGAGGCCGCGCCGACTGGGCAACCCTACGTAGCCACCTCAATGAACGAAAACTACGTATGGCGGAATATGATGAAGTGCCGGAAGCCACGGGTTATGTTGTCGGAGCCGTCCCTCCCATCGCGCTCCCAGATGGTCTCAAAATCATGGTGGATAACAGCGTGCAGCATTACGAAACCGTTATTATCGGCAGCGGTGTCCTCGGCTATGCGCTGGCACTCAAAGGCACGGATCTTCTGTCCATTCTGGCGGATGCAGAGCAAGGAAACTTTGCTAAAACATGACCCGACTGTTTCATTGGCAGCAGGCTGGATCCATTATATCGGGAGAGCGCGGCAACAATATTTCATCAGGTTGTTGCCCGCATCACTTCCATTTTTCACGGACAATTTCAACACTGCGCTCAGCGTCACTCATCCATAGCTGGCCATCCTGGATGGTGCACTGCAATTGCATGGTACGCTGTGCCAGCACCGCAAGATCCCGGGTCTGTTCCTGTGGCAGGTTATAGACGCTCAAATTCTTCAGGCGTGCAAATGCGGAGCTGTTCTGTTCGAACCACATTTCCGCTGTGCGGCCACCATAGGCATACACCACCATTTCATCCGCCCGGTTAGATGCCTTGCGCACCAGTTTTTCATCCGGCAACCCGACATCAATCCACTGCTCGATGCTACCGGTAAGATCCTTGCGCCAGATATCGGCTTCTTCGTCATCCGTCATGCCTTGCCCGAAGGCCAGCAACTCATGCGCATGTAACGCGAAAGCCAATAAACGCACCATCATCCGCTCATCTGTTTCCGACGGATGACGCGCCAATGTCAGCACATGATCCTGATAATAATGCCGCTCCATATCCGCAATCTGCAGAGTAGCCTTGAATACAGTGGATTTGAGCGCCATGGTATGCCTGGATGGAATCAATGAAGGGGCAGAGCTTAACGCATATCTCCGGGAAACTGCTACAAAATCCTGTAATAGCACAATGATGTGCACCGGATCGCGTCAGTAGCTTACTTGCTGATGCTGATTCTTGTTAATGCTGGGAAAATTTTTGACCTACCATCCTGCAATATGCCTTTAAACCACTAGCAGGAGATAGCAATGAACCCTTCCAGTTCCAGCGTTAACCATCCTAGTGCAATGACACACCCGAGCTACCCTGTACAGAAAACGGGTTCGCTTTACAACCGGGTTGGAGGTGAAACAGGGCTACGCAAGCTGATCGAGACGTTCTACGACATCATTGAATTCGAACCCCAGGGACGCATGCTTCACCTACTGCACCTGAAAGGCCATGGTGTCGCGCATTCACGCATCGAACAATTCAACTTCCTGTCGGGATTTCTCGGTGGGCCGCAGTTGTATATAGAAAAATACCGGCACTCCAACGTGCGCGATATGCATGTCCATGTGGAAATTGACGCCGCAGCACGTGACTCATGGCTGGAATGCATGCTGGTTGCCATTGATCGTGTCGGTTTGCCAACAGACGTGAAAGACGACCTAATGAGCAACCTCACTCGCGTCGCCTTCCAATTACAAAACAAGGACTAAGGCAGAATAGGGATTCGCATCTGCGCAACCACTATCATGCCGTAAACATGCGCGCCCTTCAGGGCTGAGACAAGATTGACCTGAAAAAGCCAACGCTGGCAGTCAAGGCGCAATATTCCAGATATTGCGCCTCATCATCTCAAGCCGTCATGCCGTTATGCCTTAACAAGGCATCAATGCTCGGCTCTCTGCCGCGGAACGCGATGAAGGATTCCAGCGCAGGACGAGAACCACCTTGGGCCAATATCTCTTTCCAGAAGCGCTTCCCTGTTTCCGCGGAAAGCACGCCGTTTTCCTCGAACATGCTGTAGGCATCGGCAGAAAGCACTTCCGCCCATTTGTAGCTATAGTAGCCCGCCGCATAACCGCCCGCAAAGATGTGCGAGAAGTTGTTGGGGAAGCGGTTCCACTCGGGTGGGCGTACCACGGCGACTTCGTCGCGGATGGCTTCGATGAGCTTGAGCGCGGTGCCGGTGTCATACTCGCTGAAATCGGAATGCAGGCGCATGTCGAACAGGGAAAACTCGATCTGGCGCACGGTCTGCATGCCGGCCTGGAAGTTCTTGGCGGCAACCATTTTGTCGAAGAGTTCTTTCGGCAGATGTTCGCCAGTATCGACGTGCCTGGTCATATGGCGCAGCACATCCCATTCCCAGCAGAAGTTTTCCATGAACTGGCTGGGCAGTTCCACGGCATCCCATTCCACGCCCTTAATACCGGACACACCATAATCCTCAACGCGGGTCAGCATGTGGTGCAGGCCGTGGCCGAATTCGTGGAACATGGTGATGACTTCGTCATGCGTGAACAGCGCAGGCTTGCCGCCTACTGGTGCAGAAAAGTTGCAGGTGAGGTAGGCCACAGGGATTTCGACGCCGTGGTTTTTCCGGCGACGGGTGATGGCTTCATCCATCCAGGCGCCACCGCGCTTGTTATTGCGCGCGTAGAGGTCGAGGTAGAACTGGCCGACCGGCTCACCCGACGGGGTAGTGATTTCATAGAAGCTAACGTCCTTGTGCCAGACCGGCGCTTCCTTCTTGCGTACCTGCAGGCCGAAGATGGTCTCGGTGACCTTGAACAAGCCTTGCAGCACTTGTTGCTCAGGGAAATATTGCTTCACTTCCTGGTCGGAGAAGGCGTATTTGTCCTCACGCAGCTTTTCCGAAACGTAAGCAATGTCCCAAGCCAGCAATTCTGTCATGCCCAGCTTCTCTGCGGCATATTGCCTGAGTTCTACAATATCGCGTTCGGCAAAGGGCTTGGCGCGTTGCGCGAGGTTGTTGAGAAACTCTTCCACCTGGTCCGGGGTTTCCGCCATCTTGGTGGCCAACGAGGTTTCGGCGTAATTCTTATAGCCGAGCAGGACTGCCGCTTCGTGGCGCAAGGTGAGGATGTTACGGATGATCTCGGTATTGTCCCACTCGGACTTGCCGAATTCAGAGGCACGGGTGGCGTAGGCACGGTACAGCGTTTCGCGCAGTTCGCGGTTGTCGCCGTATTGCAGCACCGGCATATAGGAAGGGAAATGCAGGGTGAATTTCCAGCCTGCCTTCTCATCAGCCTTGGCGGCTTCGGCGGCGGCCTGCAAGGCATCTTCCGGGATGCCTTGCAACTGGGCTTCATCCTCGACGAACAAGGCATAATCGTTAGTGGTATCGAGCAGGTTTTCCTCGAACCTGGCCGCCTGGGTGGAAAGCTCTTCCTGGATCGCCTTGAAACGTGCTTTTTTATCTTCCGGCAATTCCGCTCCACCGAGGCGGAAATCACGCAACTCGTTATCGACAATCTTGCGCTGGGCGGTGTTGAGCTTGTCGTAATCCGCGCTGGCGCGTAAGGCACGGAATTTGGCGTACAGCCGCTCGTCCTGCGAGAAATCAGCGTAGAAGGCCGTCAGCTTGGGCAGGTTCTCGTTATAGGCTTCGCGCAGTTCCGGGCTATTGACCACGGCATTGAGGTGGCCGACCTGTGACCAGGCACGGGAAATCTGCTCCTCAAAATCCTCCATCGGGCGCACGAAATTTTCCCAGGTAGGTAGCGCGGAGGCTGCTACCAACACTTCCACCAGCGCCTTGCCCTCTTCCAGCAAATGATCCACGGCAGGAGTAACATGTTCGGCCTTGACCTGGTCGAACTGGGGCAGGCCGGAAAAGTCCAGCAAGGGGTTGTTGGTAATACTCACGTGAAATCCTTAACTAATCAATCGCAATGTAAATGGGTAACGATATTCCTCGCCGTTGCTGGCAGCGATGGCGGCCAATATGCAAAAAACAATATTGGCAACCCAGAGGATGCCGGCCAGCATGAAACCGATGAGGATATACATCAATATGGAGCTGATGACATAACCTATCAAGAGCGTGATCTGGAAATTCAACGCTTCCCTGGCATGTTCACCGACAAACGGACTGTTATCTTTTTTCAACATCCAGACGATCAGGGCAGGAAACACGCTGAACAGCGTTCCGCCAAGGTGGGTAAGCACAGCAATATTCTTTTCATCCGCATTTGGCACAGTAATAAGGTCGCTCATGATGGAATCCCTTTATGTTGGTCAGCCGGAACATACCAGCCCTGGTTTGCTGTTGAAACCTGATTATTACCTAATAATCTGTTTGAAGTCCGGCTATTGATTAAGTTTATCGAGCAAGGGGTCTATCTTGTCGATTTCATAAGTATTCATGATCTTGCGTGCCAGCGGCAGCACGGCCTGCAATTCGGTCTGCAACACCTGGCGCTTGATGGTAAGCACCTGTGCCGGATGCATGGAAAACTGGCGCAGGCCCATGCTCAGCAGCAACCGGGTAAAACGGATATCTCCTGCCATCTCGCCACAGACAGAAACCGGCTTCTCCAGTTTATTGGCAGCCTTGATGGTCATTTCGATCAGTTTCAGCACTGCCGGGTGTGAGGGTTTATACAAATAGGAAACCGTATCATCCGTGCGGTCAATTGCCAGTGAATATTGAATCAGATCATTGGTACCGATGGAAAGAAAATCCAGCTCACGCGCGAATGCCTCTGCATTGATTGCAGCTGCCGGAATCTCGATCATGCCACCCAGCTTGATGGCCTCATCAAAGGGAATATTTTCCACACGCAGGCTTTCCTTGGCACGCTCCAGCAATGTCACTGTCTGGCGCAGCTCCAGCAGCGAAGAAAGCATGGGAATCAGAATCTTGATCCGGCCATAATGCGAGGCACGCAAGATAGCTCGCAACTGGATATGGAATATATGAGGCTCAGCCAGGCATAGTCGTATGGCACGCAGACCCAGTGCCGGATTGGTACACACCCTGACAGTATCCGGATTCACGTGTTTGTCCGCGCCAAGGTCCAGCGTCCTGATCGTAACCGGCATGCCTTTCATGGTTTCAGCGACAGTGCGGTAGGCCGTGAATTGCTCGTCTTCATCCGGCATTTCACGTCGGTTCATGAAGAGAAATTCTGTGCGATACAATCCTACTCCCGTTGCACCAACAGACTTGGCCTTGGCAACATCCGCGGGCACCTCGATATTGGCATGCAGCTCAATCTCATGACCATCCAGAGTCACGGCCCTGGTCTGTTTCAGGCGCTTGAGCTTCTGTTGCTCCAGCTCCCATTGTTCCTGCCGCAGGCGGTATTCTGCCAGCGTATCCTTATCCGGATTGACAATGACAATCCCATCATTGCCATCAACAATGATCAGTTCGCCATCGCGTATCAGGTCGCGCGCGCGATGCAATGCAACAATGGACGGAATGCTCAGACTACGCGCCAGGATGGCTGTATGTGATGTAGCGCCGCCCACATCCGTGATAAAAGCGGCAAACTGGTGATGCTTGAACTGAATGGCATCTGCCGGAGAAATATCATAGGCCACCAGGATCATTGCACTTTCGTCAGTACGGATGGCCCCACTCGGGTGTCCCAGCAACACCTTGATCACCCGCTCGACGACCTGCACCACATCCTGCTTGCGTTCACGCAGGTATTCATCCTCGATCAGCTCAAACTGGGCCACCAGCTCATTCATCTGCTGCTTCAAGGCCCATTCGGCATTGCATTGTTCCTGCTCAATGATAGCCTTGGGAACCTCTGATAATTGCTTATCCGCTAGAAGCATGAGGTGCGTGTTGATGAACGCCGCCAATTCAGCGGGTGCATTGGCGGGCAATTGCTCACGAATTGCCTCCAGATCAAGGCACACGTGTTGCACTGCACTCTCAAAACGCAGGATTTCTTCCGCTACTGCTTTTCTCGGAACCTGATAATGCGCCACCTCGACCAGGGCATTGGTCACAATTCGGGCATTGCCAATGGCAATCCCGGCGGAAACACCAACCCCATGCATGGAGAAACTGATCTTGGAACTTTGGGCCATGATGTTTTATTCCTGTGGAGAAAAAGCAAGCACCATCAGTTGAAATTACTCAGGCTCACCAAAACGGCTGTTGATAAGCTTGACCAGAGCATTCATCGCCGCTTCCTCATCACTGCCATTGGTCTCGAGTGTCACCTTGCTGCCCTTGCTGGCGGCCAGCATCATCACGCCCATGATACTTTTGGCATTGACGCGACGACCATTACGCTCTATCCAGATTTCACAGGCATGCTGGCTGGCAGTCTGCGTCAGTTTGGTTGATGCGCGCGCATGCAATCCGAGTTTATTAATAATTTCTATTTCTTGTTTAATCATGATGCTTACATGCGTCCTTGGAAAAATGCACTACGCCATCGCGTCCGCCACTGATAGCCTTCTCGACCAGCGCCATAATATTATTGCCCTCACGGTAAGTCAGCGCTCTCACCAGCATCGGCAGGTTGACACCTGCCACACCCTCTACATGCCCCGGAATCAGCAGCCGAGTCACCAGGTTACAAGGCGTCGCGCCGTAGACATCAGAAAGAATCAATACCCCCTGGCCTTCGTCCAGCTCCCGTATCATCTGCTGGGCCTGTGGTAGCAAGGTTGCGGGGTCGTCATGCGTACCTACACCGAGCTGCCTGAGTAAAGGAGGACGTGACCCCATGACATGACTGCCACAGTGAATAAGGCTTTCACCCAGTGTTCCATGGGCAATAATGAGTATGCCTATCATGTTTTGCTATCCTGTTTGCTTAACCGTTCTCTGGCACACCACCGCATGCTAGCCCTTCTCCAGGGTGCGATGCCGCACCAATACCTTGTGCTGCTGCTTGCCAAAATATGCCGCCAGCCGCTCTGCCAGGTAGACAGAACGATGCTGCCCTCCGGTACAACCGATTGCCACTGTCAGATAACTGCGATTATCGGCAATGAAACTGGGCAGCCAGCGTTCAATGAAACCACGAATATCTTCATACATCAGATGCACGCTCTCATGCTGATTCAGGTAATCGCAAATCACGGCATCCCGCCCGTTGAAAGGGCGCAGCTCTTTATCGTAATAAGGATTAGGCAGACAGCGTACATCAAACACATAATCTGCATCCAGTGGGATGCCATACTTGAAACCGAATGAGGAAAACAGCAATGTCAGCTCACCGTTCTTCTGGGTGACAAATTCCTTGACCCAGTTCCGTAAGGCATTGGCGCTGAGGCTGCTGGTATCTACACGCAAGCCCAGATCAACCAGACGCTCCAGCAAATGACGCTCATGACTGATACTCTCAGCCAGTGTACTGGTGTCATTGCTCAATGGATGACGGCGGCGAGTCTCGCTGTAGCGCTTCACCAAGGTTTCAGTGTTGGCTTCGAGAAACAGCAACTGCACCTCGATACCTTCATCCTTAAGCTTGCGGATATTGCCTGGCAACACATCCAGCGATGCGCTGCGTGTATCGATACTGATGGCCACGCGCTCATGCTGTGCCTGGTTCAGGTGTTCGGAAATTTGCGGCAACAACGTAGCGGGCAGGTTATCGATACAGTAATACCCGCTATCTTCCAGCATCTTCAGTACTATACTTTTACCAGAACCAGAAAGACCAGTGACGATAACGAGTTGCATAAATCACTCCGCCTGTTGTTTGAGCTTTCTTGCCGTACGCGCCATTTCGCGGTGCTGGCGCTGCATGAACTGCTTGGTGCCGTTGATACCGCGTAACAGCAGCATGTGGTTCCGCACTGCGACTTCGACCAAGACAGCAATGTTGCGCCCGGCAGCTACCGGAATCACCACTTTGGGTACTCTGACATCCAGGATGGTTTCATGCTGGGATTTAATCTTGAGCCGGTCAAGTGGCACCATGGTATCCGCCATTTCCAGCTGCACGATCAGGTCCAGGGGCTTGGTCGGCTTGACTGCATTATCACCAAACAAGGCGCGGATATTCAGCACTCCCAGGCCCCGTACTTCCAGAAAGTCCTGTAGCAAGGCCGGGCAACGGCCTTCCAGCCGATCTGGTGCAATACGATAAAAATCCACAATATCATCGGCCACAAGCCGATGTCCGCGCGAAATCAGCTCCAGCGCCAGCTCACTCTTGCCAATCGCAGGATTACCCTTCACCATGAGGCCAAACCCCTGTACCTCAAGAAACACGCCATGCTGGCTTTCGGATACGGCAACCGCCTGAGCCAAGTAATGGCTCAATACGTCCATCAACTCGGGACTACGTAGAGGTGAAGCAAATAAAGGTGTGTTGTACTCTTCCGAGGCTACAACCAGCTGCTCTGGAGCCTCCTCACCATTAGCCACGATAATGGCAGCCAGATCCGCGGAGAACAAATTCTTGGTCGCCTGCTGCAACTCCTGCGCCTTGAGGCTACGCAGATAATCCATCTCCGCACATCCCAATACCTGTACCCGGTTGGGATGCACAAAATTCAAATGGCCAATCAATGCCAGTGAAGGCTTGGTCACCGTCTCACTGTTCAACGGGTTATCACCCCCTGCCAGACCGGCAACCCATTTCAACTTGAGCTTGCGACGTGTGTCCTTGTACAGCTGGGTAACACTGATTTCAGCCATGTGCGCTTGATACCTTGGGAATAAAAATCAGGAGAAAAGACAGATTGCCCGGATGCCGATCATGTGTTCATTCATTAGGCATTCCGGGCAATTTATTCAGCGTTATTCAACAGCTTGATGCTTGAGTCCACCGGCAGCCTGATTGTGGCTGCCTGTTTTCTCCTTGTGTTTCAATATCTGGCGGTCAAGCTTGTCAGCCAGAGTATCAATGGCACCATACATGCTTTCTGCCCCACATTCCGCATGCAGGTCATTACCCGGCACATGCAATGTGGCTTCCGCCTTTTGCACCAATTTCTCCACACTCAGTGTTACCTTGAGGTCAATCACATGATCAAAGTGATTACTGAGTCGGGCCAACTTACTCTGCACATACTCACGCAAAGCTGGAGTAACCTCTAGATGATGTCCGTTCAGGTGCAAATTCATAACGCTCTCCTTACTAAAAAACGCACAAATCAAAGCGACTTGCGCTGGTTGGCCGCAGAAATCTGTAAAGACTCGCGGTATTTTGCAATGGTTCTTCTTGCCACCACAATGCCCTGTTTACCGAGAATATCCGCAATCTGGTTATCAGAAAGTGGCTTCTTCGGATTTTCCTCACTCACCATTTGCTTGATCAATGCGCGAATTGCCGTTGCTGAACAAGCGCCACCAGACTCAGTGGCAACATGGCTGCCAAAGAAATATTTCAATTCATATACACCACGCGGTGTAAGCATATACTTACGCGTTGTCACCCGTGACACCGTGGATTCATGCAAGCCAAGCTCATCGGCAATCTCCCGCAGAACCAGGGGGCGCATCGCCACTTCCCCATGTTCAAAGAAATGGCGCTGCCTATCCACAATGGCCTGTGATACCCGCAATATGGTGGAGAAACGCTGCTGAATATTCTTGATCATCCATTTGGCTTCCTGCATCTGGCTGGTCAGGTACTGCCCCGAGCTATCCCGGTTGCGTTTCAGGATATCCGCATACAGCTGGTTGATCCTGAGCTTGGGTACAACCTCATCATTGAGGCTGGCCAGCCAGACGCCCTTGACCTTTTTCACTACAATTTCATGCTGGATATAATGGTCTGACGCAATATGGCTGAATCCCGAACCTGGGCGCGGATTGAGCTGAACAACCAATTGCTGTACCAGCTTCAATACATCATCATCGCAATGCAGTAATTTGCGCAAACGGCCGTAGTCCCGGCTCGCCAGCAAAGGCAAGTGATGCTCAGCCACCTTGATCGCCAGACCAACATGTGGCGTTTCCCCAGGCAGTGCTTTCAGTTGCAGAACCAGGCACTCCGCCAGATCGCGCGCGCCTATACCAGGCGGATCAAGGTTCTGGATATGTTTCAGAGTGGTTTCCAGTTCGAGCAATTCGATCTCAAGCTCTTCCGGCAACAATTCCGCAAGATCTTCCAGTGATTGCTCGAGATAGCCATCATCATTAATGGCATCCACCAGCACCATTGCCAGGGTCTGATCACGCTCGGACAATGGCAGCAACTTGACCTGGCTTAACAGGTGCTCGCGCAGGGTAAAACTGACAGCTTCCTGAAAGGTGAAATCGTTATCGTCATCATTGTTTGAGTTTCCCTCCTCCCAACGATTACTGCCCTGAAAAGACTCATAATAATCATCGCCGCCACTGAATTCCTCCATGCGCGGCAATTCCTCGCTGGCAGGCTCAGGTGCCTCACTGGTCGCACTCGTTGCCTCGGATACAGGCGCATAGTTTTCCGGAACATCCCCACCCACTCCATCGGGCCCATCCACACGCTCCAGCAAGGGATTGGCCTGCAGTAAAGATTCGAGTTCCTGATTGAGTTCCTGTGAAGATAATTGCAGCAACTTGATTGACTGCTGCAACTGCGGCGTCAATGCAAGGTTCTGAGAAAATTTTAGTTGTAAACTATGCTTCATCGTTCTAATCGGTCAATACTACAGACGGAAGTCCTTGCCGAGATAAACTTCTCTGACGCTATCATTGTGAATAATCTCACTGGGCTTACCTGCGGCAAATACGCGGCCCTCATTCACAATATAGGCACGGTCGCAAATCCCCAGTGTTTCACGTACGTTATGATCCGTAATCAGGACTCCAATGTTACGTTCCGTGAGAAAACGTACAATTTTCTGGATATCCAGTACCGCAATCGGGTCAATTCCTGCAAATGGCTCATCCAACAGGATAAAACTTGGATTGGTAGCCAGGCATCTCGCAATTTCGACGCGCCGACGTTCACCACCAGACAGGCTCACCGCCATGCTATTGCGGATATGCGTGATATGAAGCTCATTGAGCAGAGACTCAAGCTGTTCCTCACGCTGCGCATCTGTCAAAGGCTGCAACTCCAGAATCGCCTGGATATTTTCCGTCACTGTCATCTTGCGGAAAATAGACGGCTCCTGCGGCAGGTATGCCAACCCCATGCGAGCACGTTGATGTATAGGCATGCGGCTGAGATCCTTGCCATCCAGCAGGATACGGCCGCCATCCAGTGATACCAACCCGACCATCATATAAAAACTGGTCGTCTTTCCTGCTCCATTGGGCCCCAGCAAACCGACCACTTCACCACTATTGAGCTGCAAGGAGATATCCTGCACCACAGTACGTGACTTATACTTTTTACGCAGACCTTCTACGATTAATGCACTCATTTACACCACAATCCAGATAATCCAGTCATTGAGACGGAGCATAACTTCAGGGAGTTTCTACTGCAGGCGTTGCACCATCAGATGGTTTTTTCTTAGGCTGAATCACAGCACGTACACGCCCTCCAGGTGTTTCAGGGGTAGCTGCCTGTGAACCGCCACTGATGACTTCCGCATATTCGGCATTGGCGTCATACATGATGTAGTCACCATGCACGATATCTTCACCACGCTTGACCCAGGCCTTGGTATACAGCTGCACCTTGTCCATGCGTCCATCATACTCTATACGCTGGGCGCTGCCTTCCATGTACTCATTCTTGCCATCCCGTTTCTGCTTGAAGGTAGTTGGATTTCCATAGGAAGTACTATGCTGGAACCCTTCCTTGTCCTCACGCACCACCAGTTTATCTCCACGAATCATCAATGTTCCCTGGGTCAGGATGACATTGCCCGTATAAGTACTGGTTTTCTTGGCATCATTGACCTGCACGGCATCCGCCTCAAGCTCAATCGGCTTTTCCCGATCTGCTTTTTCTGCATATGCTGTACTGACCAGCATACACCCCAGCATGGTTAACAAAAAGGAATAACGCAGGATGCGCATATAGTCTCCGCTGAAGATTTTCGTTTTACTTGGTTTTAGCTGGCAGCTTAGCATTTTTGCTACTCACAGGCTTGGTTTTAGTCTGCTTGGCTGCCTTGTTCGTCACTGTTCCTGCCCGACTCGCCGGCTGCGCTTTTCTTGCAGGCGCCGGACGCTCGTAATGGCTGCGTATACGCTTGTTCAACTGTATCGTCTGGTTTTTCTTGTCGTAGTACATTCCCACTGCACGCACAACACTCTTAGGCCCCTGGGTAATAACCACAGGCTTGTCAGTGGATGCGACGTCATTGTCAGGCTCCACCTTTAAGTAATCTGTTGTCAATGTCATTTCCGGACGATCACCAAACGCCTGCCGAACGACGCGCACATCATCATAGAACTCCACGACATCCGCCTTGCTGGAAACAGTGCCACGCTTGCTTTCAATCGTTGTCACCGGTTGTCCTATTCCTTGCTGGGTCAGGTAAGGCTTTTCCAGCTGCGTAGTATCATCGTCCGGATAGTGCCGCATCTCGGAAGCCTTGAGAATATGGCTGATATTACCGTTGGCATCCGTTCTGGTAGTCACAAAATTGTTCAGGATGTAATCGGGATCATGGCGTGCGTTACCGTCCACCCTGGGCTCGGGTGCCTGCACTGTCCGGTCTATCCACAAAGTGATCAATGCCAGCAAACCCAGCACGGCAAGTGGAAACAATATAGTATTAGTGCGTCCCAGCATATCCGACTTACTTCAGGTAAGGTGCCATTTGCGCATCGAATGTACCCTGCGCTTTCATGAGCATTTCACATACTTCACGCACGGCCCCGAATCCCGCCTGGCGCTCAGTCGTATAATGGGCATATTCCTTGACCAGTGGCATCGCATGCGGCACGGTAATCGCCAATCCGGCACGGCGCATTGGTGGAATATCAATCACATCATCTCCCATAAACAGGCACTCTTCTGCAGATACGTCCTGTTGTTCCAGCAGGTCATTGAATGCTGCCAACTTGTCATCCACGCCCTGGTACAGGATATGCACGCCGGTATTTTCTGCACGCTTGACGACCACATTCGATTTCCTCCCTGTGATATAGGCCAGGCGTACACCCGTGTTGCTGAGCATTTTCATCCCCAGGCCATCCTGCGAATGAAATATCTTGTACTCCAGGCCATCATCACCCAGCATTAATCCACCATTGGTCAAAATACCGTCAACATCAAATACTGCCACCTTGATACGCTTTGCACGCGCTTCCAGAGAAATCACCTTCTAAACCACCTTTGCCATAAGTAGATCGTGCATATTCAGCGCCCCGACCAGATTGTCCTGCTGGTCCACGACCAGCAGGCTACTAATTGAATACTGCTCCATCAAGGCTACGGCATCAACTGCCAGCTGTTCCGGAGTAATAGTTTGCGGTTGCCTGTGCATCACATCACGCATCAGGGTGGCATGAATATCGATTCCCGACTCGAATGCACGACGCAAGTCGCCATCCGTGAAAATACCCGCTGCGCGCCCATGCTCATCCAGCACAGCCGTCATCCCCAGGCCTTTACGCGACATTTCCAGCAAGCCATCCTTGAGGCTGCGACTGGCTTCGATGACAGGAATCGCATCACCTTGCCGCATGACATCTTCCACATGTACCAGCAGGCGTCGCCCCAGGGAACCTCCCGGATGCGCCAGGGCAAAATCCTCTTTTGAGAATCCACGTTGTTCAAGCAAGGTCACCGCCAACGCATCTCCCAGCGCCAATGCCGCAGTGGTACTGGCTGTAGGCGCCAGTCCCAGGGGACAAGCTTCTTGCGACACATGAGCATCCAGAAACACTGTCGCCGCACGTGACAGCGTGGAGGCACGGTTACCAGAAATACTGATGATGGGTGCGCCAATCCGTTTGAGTGGCGGCAGGATAGCCAGCAACTCATCGGCCTCGCCTGAGTTGGACAGCGCAATCACGACATCCCCCTGCGTGATCATCCCCAGATCGCCATGGCTTGCCTCCGCTGGGTGCATGAAAAAAGCAGGCGTTCCGGTGCTGGCCAATGTCGCAGCAATTTTATGACCGATGTGCCCTGATTTTCCGATCCCGGTCACGACAACTCGACCACGACATTGTAAAATAAGCTCAACTGCGTTGACGAAGTTTTCATCCAGGCGCTCGGCCAATGCCTGCACTTCGCGCGCCTCTATCATCAAGACTTCGCGCGCAAGCTGCAATGGCGCTGTTGCGCTGTCGCTTGTCTTTAACTTGGAATTTCCCATATCTGCCAAGTATAAAAGGGAACGTTCCCTGAATAAAGGATATGCCGTCAAAGTCGGCATAATTTTTGCGTGAATAATTTGCCAAGCCCTGAAAGTCGTTTCATTCAGCCTCCCCGGAACTCCCAGCCATGAGCCTGCACGTATTGATTGCAGGTGGCGGCATTGTCGGCTGCCTCACTGCCATGGAACTGGTATCGCGTGGTTGTAAAGTCACCATTGTCGAGCGCAACCAGATTGCCAGCCAGACCTCGGGAGAATCCTCGTGGGCAGGAGCAGGCATCATGTTCCCCCTGCTTCCCTGGATGTATTCCGATCATGTCAATACCTTGACCAACCATGGTTCTGCCTTGTACAACGATATTTGCGCGCGCCTGTTCAGGGAAACCGGCATAGATCCGCAACTGCTTCACTCAGGTTTTCTATTGCTCCCGAGTTTTGATCGAGAGGCAGCGCTGTCCTGGTGCGAGCGCTACCGTATGACAGTGGAGGAAGTGGAAGCCTCCCGATTCGGGGTGCAATCTTCCAGGGGGGAAAATGCCTTGTATCTGCCTGACGTCAAGCAGATACGTCCTCCGTGCATCATGCATGCATTGCGTGCCTGGCTGGAATCGCACGATGTAAGGTTATTGGAGCATACTGAACTCGTGCCCCTGGCTACCGGCGAATCCAAGCTGACTTCATGGCGCACCACCAATGGTGAAACCCTGCAGGCAGATCGGTTCATCGTGACTTCCGGCGCCTGGAGTTTTGACCTGTTGAAAGAAGTGGCAGACAAGCTGCAGATCAAACCCATGCGTGGACAGATTGTGCTTTATAAGCCGGAACGTGTTCCAGACACCGTGATTTATCGGGAAGGTTTTTACCTGGTACCCCGGCGCGATGGCTACTTGCTGGCTGGCAGCACACTGGAAGATGTAGGTTTTGATGCATCCACGACCGGCACGGTACGCGAGGAAATCTGCGTCAAGGCAGAAGCCCTGATGCCAGAGCTCCACCAGCTTCCCGTCATCAAGCACTGGAGCGGGCTGCGGCCTGGCACACCAGAGAATATGCCCGTCATCGGCCCGCATCCGCAAGTAGAAAACTTGTTCCTCAATACAGGCCACTTCCGCTATGGCCTGACCATGGGCCCTGCCAGCGCCAGCCTGATTGCTGCATTGGTATGTGGCGACAAGCCCTGGACCGATCCCACCCCATTCGCCCTGCCCTGATATCTCCCAAGTGCCTGTCTACGGACAGGCATGTTCTGACTGCATTCGAGAATGATTTGCGCTACCTCAGCATTTTTTCTCTTATGGCAAAATGCCTGCCAATTTCTTGCAACCAAATATGAAAAGGAATAAGCATGGCTCATCAACTTCCTCCGCTCCCTTATGCCAAGGATGCCCTGGAACCCGTCATTTCTGCTGAAACCATCGACTTTCACTATGGCAAGCACCATCAGGCTTATGTGACTAACCTAAACAACCTGACCCAAGGAACTGAGTTTGAAAATGCCTCTCTGGAAGAGATCATCAAGCAATCTTCCGGCGGTATCTTCAATAACGCTGCCCAGGTCTGGAACCATACTTTCTACTGGAATTGCTTCAAGCCAAACGGTGGTGGCGAACCTACAGGCGTACTGGCTGATGCCATCAACAAGACTTTTGGTTCTTTTGAAGAGTTCAAGAAGCAATTCACCCAGAAGGCCATCACCACGTTTGGCGCCGGCTGGGCATGGCTGGTAAAGAATGCTGATGGCAGCCTTGGCCTGGAAAGCACCAGCAATGCAGAAACACCGCTGACCAAAGGACAAACTCCATTGTTGACCATTGATGTATGGGAACACGCCTACTACGTGGATTATCGCAATGCACGCCCCAAGTATGCGGAAGAATTCTGGAATATCATCAATTGGGATTTTGTGGCTGCCAATTTCACAGCCTAAAACCTCAAGCGCAGCTATCCACCATAGCTGCCCTCCAGCGTACGGTCAGGATCATTCATCTCCTGACCGTTTCTTTTTTCGGCTCACCCTGCTAGAATGCAACTATGTTGCGAAAATATCTGCATGCCTATGTGCTATCCCTATTGCTGCTGTTCAGCCAGCAAGCGGTTGCCACGCATGCAATTTCGCATATTGAGGATCAGCACACCCAAACCAAGGCGCCGCACTCTACATTCTGTGAGCAATGCTTGCACTTCAGCAGCATGGGCAGTGCGATCCCGGTCACACCGCATGTGCTCCATGCTGCCACTGCATACGAACACACCTTCACACCGCCTGTTTCCCGGCAAAGCATAGATTTTCCTGCCAGTTACACTTGCCGCGCGCCACCCCTGACACTCGTTTCAACGTCATAACTCAAGATCCGGGATGTTGCTATCCCTAAGTGTTACCAGCATCGCACCCATCTGCAGCATGCCTGGCACACCAGTTAACCATTGATACGAGAAGAATATGCAGCATTACAGCATGGCGCCTGCGCCAAAGAAAATCCTGCTTGCCATCAGCGTTGCATTTGGCAGCACCTTATCCATCCCACTGGCCAAGGCCGCGGACAACATTGAACTGCCGACGATTGCCGTCACAGCCAACCCTCTGGGAGTCGCCTCTGATGAAATGGTAACCCCGGTTTCCACGTTGAGCGGCCGGGAGCTCTCACTCCAGCGTGAAAGCACGCTGGGAGAAACCTTGAAATCCATTCCAGGCGTATCCTCGACTTATTTCGGCCCGAATGCCTCCCGCCCTGTCATCCGCGGACTGGATGGGGAGCGCGTGCGCATGATGCAGAATGGCGTTGGTATCCTGGATGCTTCCAGCCTGAGTTTTGATCATGCAATTGCACTGGATCCACTAGTCATCGAGCAGATTGACGTAGTCCGCGGCCCTGCTGCCTTGCTCTATGGTGGCAGTGCAGTAGGCGGCGTGGTGAATGCCATTGACCACCGCATCCCCAAAGAAGCCATTGATGGCATCACAGGCCGTAGCGAGGTCCGGTTCGGTGGTGCAGAAAACCAGAAAAATGGTGCCATTGTGCTGGATGCAGGCAATGGTGTGCTGACCATTCATGCTGATGCATACAAGCGCAAGACCGATGACCTGGATATCCCGGGTTACGCCATGTCCCGCCGCAAGAGTGAAGCCACAGGTGAATCCCGCGAACACAAGGGCAGACTGGTCAATAGTGGTTCAGATGCAGATGGCGGCGCCATCGGCGCATCCATCGCCCTGGAAAATGGCTATGTCGGCATGTCCTATTCCACCTTCAACAATAAATACGGTACCGTCGCCGAGCCCGATGTCACGATTGACATGAAAAGTGACCGTTGGGATTTTGCTTCGGAGTTACGTGACCTCGGCACCATTATCAGCAAGGTCAAGGTACGCATGGCCTATACCGATTATAAACACCGTGAGCTGGAAGATGGCGAGGTAGGCACAACCTTCAAGAATCGCGGGGTGGAAGGCTCTATCGAAGCCACACATGGCAACATTGGTCCATTATCTGGCGTCGTTGGCGTGCAGTTCCACAACTCCCGCTTTGAAGCGTTGGGCGAAGAGGCCTTTGTCCCAGCAAACCGCACCAGCACACAAGCCGTGTACCTCTATGAAGAGCTCCCCCTGGACACAGTGAAGCTCACATTTGGCGGACGCGTAGAACATGCAAAGATAGAATCCAGGGGCGGGGCGGATTTCGGCCCCAGCGAATCACGTTCGTTCACACCCTACAGCCTGGCAACCGGTGCCCTGTTCACTCTCAACGACCAGTGGTCGCTGACTACCAACCTGTCGCACAATGAACGCGCTCCCAGCTATTTTGAGCTATATGCCGATGGCGTGCATGTCGCTACCGACCAATACGAAATTGGTTCCAGTAATCTGGACAAGGAACGTTCCAATGGCATAGATGCGCAACTACGCTGGAAACAGGATCACAATAGTTTCAGTATCGGGGCTTATTACACCCGCTTCAGCAACTTCATCGGCCTGTTCAACAGTGGCAATCTCGTCAATGAGGAAGGCGAAGCAGGCCAGGCGGATTCCGATATCGCAGAAGCTGAATTCAAGGGTGCCAGAGCAGTATTCAAGGGTATTGAGGCAGAAGGCAAGTTCCGCGTTTATGACAGAACCGGTTCGCTGGACCTCAACCTGCGGGGAGATTATGTGCGCGCCACCAACCGCGACACCGGCGGCTCCCTGCCGCGCATCTCCCCACTCAAACTCGGCTTCGGACTGGACTATCGCTACAACCGCTTCGGCTCCAGGCTCGACGTATTACATGCATTCAAGCAGAACCGTACCGATGAGAATGAGCTGACGACTGATGGCTACACGCTGGTCAATGCAACATTGACCTATAAGCTGCCCAGTCCCCAGCCCTTCCAACTGGAAGCTTTCGCCAAAGCCTATAACCTGCTTGACCAGACCATACGTGATCATACTTCCATCCTCAAGGACATTGCCCCCATGGGTGGCCGTTCCCTGTTGGTCGGCCTGCGCGGCGAGTTCTAGACACAGGCAACAAGCTGCAGGCTATCGCACCAGCCTGCAGCTTGCGTTATGATATGGCTCTTCTTCACGCAACTTTCTGAGCTGGATCATGGCACGCACTGTTTTTTGTATCAAATTGGGCCGCAACGCGGACGGACTGGACTTTCCACCATATCCTGGCGAGCTGGGCAAACGTATTTACGAACATGTTTCCAAGGAAGCCTGGGCAGGATGGCTGAAACAACAGACCATGCTGGTCAATGAAAACCGCCTGAGTCTTGCTGATGCGTCCGCACGCCAGTACCTCACCCAACAAACCGAAGCCTATTTCTTCGGAGATGGTGCTGACACGGCTTCAGGCTATGTCCCACCCAACAGTTGATCAGTTTTCATTAAATTGTCATATTACGGGCATAGAGTAAGGTTTTTATATCATGTTGCCCGTTAAATTGAATCCCGAATACTTTATCAATCGCGAACTCGGCATTCTAGCCTTCAATCGCCGCGTGCTGGCGCAAGCAGAGGATGAACGGGTTCCCCTATTGGAACGCCTGAAGTTTCTCTGCATTTTCAGCAGCAACATGGATGAGTTTTTCGAGGTGCGCGTTGCCGGTCTCAAAAACCAGATCAAGTACAACTCTCCACACATAGGCCCAGATGGCCTCCTGCCCAAGCAGGCACTGGCAACAGTCAGCAGCATGGCGCACGAGATGGTCGAGCTCCAGTACAAAATCCTCAACGATGTGGTGCTGCCGCAACTGGCGGCAGAAGAAATCCGCTTTATCCGCCGTGGGGACTGGAACGATACTCAGCGCGAATGGATTGCCGCCTATTTTTTCCGCGAGCTGATGCCTATCCTCACGCCTATCGGCCTGGACCCAGCACATCCATTTCCGCGCGTACTCAACAAGAGCCTCAATTTCGCCGTTGAACTGGAAGGCAAGGATGCTTTCGGGCGTAATTCCGGCGTAGCCATTGTGCAGGCACCTCGCGCCTTACCGCGCGTCATCCGCCTGCCACGCGAGATTGCCGGCTGTGACCATGGTTTTGTATTCCTGTCCTCCATCCTGCATGCCCATGTCAGCGAATTATTCTCCGGCATGACGGTGAAGGGTTGCTACCAATTCCGTGTCACGCGCGACACTGACCTGATTCTGGATGATGAAGACACCACCGACCTCAGGTTGGCTTTGCAGGGTGAACTGGCTCATCGCCAGTACGGCGACGCGGTACGCCTGGAAGTAGCAGATAACTGCCCGGCAGAGATGTCCTCCTTCCTGCTCGGCCAATTTGGGTTGACACAGGAAGACCTGTATCAAGTAAACGGCCTGGTCAACCTGGTACGCCTGATGCAGATTCCGGACAGCGTTGACCGCCCTGACCTCAAGTTTGCACACTACACACCGAGTCTGCCGAAAGAACTGCTCAAGGAAGCGGATATCTTCAAGGCAATCCGCAAACAGGATATTCTGCTGCATCATCCGTTCCAGTCATTCAATCCTGTGATTGAATTCATCAAACAGGCGGCAGAAGACCCTCAGGTTCTGGCAATCAAGCAGACGTTCTATCGTACCAGCGCAGACTCAACGCTGATGAAATCATTGATTGAAGCAGCGCAGCGCGGCAAAGAAGTCACAGTGGTGGTGGAACTGCTGGCGCGCTTCGATGAAGAAGCCAATATTAATTGGGCCGCCAAGCTTGAGAATGCCGGTGCCCATGTAGTCTACGGTGTCGTCGGCCACAAGACACACGCCAAGATGGCCATGGTCGTGCGCCGCGAAGAAGATAAGCTGCGTCGCTATGTACATATCGCCACAGGCAATTACCACCAGCGGACAGCACGGCTGTATACCGATTTCGGGGTACTGACCTGCCAGGAGGAGATCAGTGAGGACGTCAATGATGTATTCGCGCAGCTGACCGGACTTGGCCGCGCCAGCAAACTGCGCCATCTCTGGCAATCCCCGTTCACCTTGCATCAACGCATGGTCAAGGCCATTCAGAATGAAGCTGACATTGCCCGCTCCGGCAAAAAAGCCCGTATTATCGCCAAGATGAATGCGCTGCTGGATCCTGACGTGATCCGTGCCCTTTACGATGCATCCACGGCCGGTGTGCAAATCGACCTCATCGTGCGTGGCGTCTGTGCATTGCGCCCCGGCATTCCCGGCGTCTCGGAAAATATCAGGGTGCGCTCCATCGTCGGCCGTTTTCTCGAGCACACCCGCATTTTCTATTTCTATGACAATGGGGCAGAACACATCCATCTTTCCAGTGCAGACTGGATGTACCGCAACTTTTTCCGCCGTATCGAGATCTGCTTCCCGCTACTGGATGCGAAAGCGAAGCGACGTGTATTCAAGGAAGGGCTGGAACCTTACCTTAAGGACAATACCAACGCCTGGGAGATGCAGCAGGATGGCAGTTATGCGCTCAAGCCAAACCGCAGGGCCAGTTTCACTGCACAGCAGTTCCTGATGCAGGAACATGGACAGGAAATATTGCCGGACGTTTGAGCCAATCCAGCGTTATCCACAAAAAAGGCCGATACGACTATCGGCCTTTTTCATGCGGGACTGCCCAATGCCTCAAACGCCCAGTTCCAGGGTCAGCCCGATTTCTTTCCAATATGTCACTTCGTTCAACAGCTCCGCTTCCGTCAAGGGATTTTCCTTGAGCCAGTCAGCCTCGATATTGAGCTGGTAACCAGACTTTGTGATCAATAATTCAGGCTGTGGATAATGGTCTGGCTGGCGATTGCGGTGGAATAACACTGCCAGCCGCAGGATCAGAACCAACAGCAAACGATCATGACTCCCTATCAGGCTGGCTTCCAGTTTGCCTAGGGATCGCCGATGCGCCTTGACCAGCAAGCCCAGCGTTTCCTGCTCAATATTGGAGAACCCAGGCATATCAGCGTTTTCGACGATATAAGCTGAATGTTTATGATAGCCTGCATGTGCAATAGAGATGCCAATCTCATGCAGGCTTGCTGCCCAGGTCAGGTATTGCGCTGCAGTGTCTGCATCCATATGCTGCAATCTGGACCTGGACTGGGCCAGGAGATCCAGTGCCAGTTCCCGCACACGTTCGGCCTGGTCAGGCTCCACATGATAACGCCGCATAAAGCTTGATACTGTCGTCTCCCGGACATCCTGGTCATGCAAACGTCCCAGCAACTCATACAGCACTCCCTCGCGCAAAGCGCTATTGGCTGCTGTCATACGTTCTATCTTGAGTGCATCGAATGCGGCCATCATAACCGCCACCCCTCCAGGCAACACCGCCGCCCGGTCTGCACTGATTCCTGGCAGGTTAATTTTCCTGATACTGCCTGCTTGCAATATTTGCTGGGAAATGAATTCCAGCCCGTCACGGGTAATTTCACCCTCACCCAGCCCACTCAAGCGGGAAATCTCCCCCAACGCCTTGGCTGTTCCTGATGATCCAACCGCTTCGTCCCAGCCCTCAGAGAGAAAATGCTTGCGTATCCCCTGGATTTCAGCCGCCGCAGCAATCCGCGCGCGCCGCATGCCTGCCTCGGTAATTTTCCCGTCAGGAAAATAACGCAGGCTATAGCTGACACAACCCATGTACAGGCTTTCCATGGCGATGGGTTCCAGGCTTTGTCCAATGATGAACTCTGTGGAACCGCCGCCGATATCGATCACCAGGCGTTTATGTGTCGCAGGAGGCAGACTATGGCTGACACCGACAAAAATCATGCGCGCCTCTTCGCGACCAGCAATGATTTCTATCGGGAAACCCAGTGCCTCCTGGGCTTCCCTCATGAAATTGGGAGCATTGCGGGCCACCCGGAAAGTATTAGTGGCCACTGCACGGACAGCTTGCGGCGGTAATCCCCTCAAGCGCTCGCCAAAACGCTTCAGGCAATCGATTGCCCGTTGCTGCGCCTCAGTGCTCAGGTTGTTTTTCTCATCCAACCCGGCGCCAAGACGCACCGTCTCACGCAGGGAATCATGGAAAAGCAGGTGTCCGTCTGTCACTCGTGCAAGCTGCAGACGGAAACTATTGGAACCCAGATCGACAGCAGCGATCTCTGGAAACTCCGATGGTCTTGTAGCCAAATTCAACCTTCTATTGAATCGATGGAACTCTGTGCCAACCCGGTCATGGTTCCTGCGCTTCGCGCTCCATCTCCTGCACCGTGGTATGGCGTACGTCCTTGCCTTTTACCATGTAGATGACATATTCGGCAATATTCTTGGCATGATCGCCGATACGTTCAATGGCCTTGGCAACGAACAGGACTTCCAGCGACATGGAAATAGTACGCGGATCTTCCAGCATAAACGTAATCAGCTGGCGCATCGCGGCACGGAACTGTTCATCAACCTGCTCGTCCTGACGTGCCACATCCACGGTTTTGGTAACGTCCAGACGCGCAAAGGCATCCAGGGCTGTGCGCAACATTTCACGCACATGTCCCACCATGGTTTTGATTTCATTGAAACGTGGCGTGTACAGACGGCCGGACTCAGACACCTTTTGCGCAACACGCGCAATCTTGGTGGCCTCATCGCCAATGCGCTCCAAATCCGTGATGGTCTTGACCACCATCATGATCATGCGCAAATCCCCTGCTGCCGGCTGACGACGTGCAATGATATGACTGCAATCCTCATCAATCTGGACTTCCAGTGCATTCACCCTGTGATCATTAGCAATCACTTTGTCAGACAAGGTGAGATTGACATTGATCAGAGCGTCCAAAGCATTGACGATTTGCTGCTCAACCAAACCGCCCATTTCCAGCACTTTGGCACGGACTGATTCCAGCTCGGCATCATACTGCTTGGATGTATGTTCTAATTGCATAACGCGATCCCTTCCGTGAATAAATCCAGCCGAGATAGCCCCGACTGGAGTGACTGAGTCAACGTTGTAGTCTAATTGCCGATTATGACAATTTCATGTTGAGCTGGTACGCGCCTGTTACTTTGCAGTCAGGGTTCTAACGCCATCCGCAGTCGCCAGCAATAATACATTGGCCGGACGCGCTGCAAACAGGCCATTGGTCACTACACCCACGATTTCATTCACCCGTGCCTCAAACGCCACAGGGTCAGTAATAGTCAGGCCGTGTACATCCAGGATCAGGTTGCCGTTGTCAGTGGTGAAATCACGCAGCTTGGGCTGTCCACCCAGCTTGACCAGCTCACGCGCCACATATGCCTGGGCCATGGGGATCACTTCCACTGGCAAAGGGAACTTGCCCAGTACAGGCACGAGTTTGCTCTGGTCACAGATACAGATGAAATCTCTGGCACAGGCAGCTACGATCTTTTCGCGCGTTAACGCGCCACCGCCACCCTTGAGCATATGCATCTGCTCGGTGATTTCGTCTGCACCATCCACATAGATCTCCATACCATCAACATCGTTGAGATCAAATACTTGGATACCATGTCCGCGCAAGCGCTGGGCTGTGGCTTCAGAACTCGCCACAGCACCTTCAATACGATCCTTGACCTTGGCCAGTTCATCGATAAAGAAATTGGCAGTGGATCCAGTACCCACGCCGATAATGCCGCCTTTTACATACTCTACTGCTGCCTTGGCAACCTGTTGCTTCAATTCGTCTTGTGTAGCCATTTATCTAAAACCTTTTATTTGCTTGTGACCTTCTCAGGCGTTTACATATACTGTACAAATGCTGATGACAGCATTTTGCAGACCCTGCGTTTTCTTTATAATTCAGATTCTTTCGAATCAAGCCCCTTAATCATACACTGCACCGCGCAGCCCTGGACAGCGTCCCAATGAAAATCGATTACCTGCAGAAGATCAAATCCGCCCGCGTTTATGACGTCGCAAGCAAAACCCCACTGGACTTGCTCTCCAATATTTCCGGGCGATTCAATAACCAGATCCTGCTCAAGCGTGAAGATATGCAGCCTGTGTTCTCGTTTAAGTTACGTGGGGCCTACAACAAAATGGCCCAGCTTTCGACTGAGGCACTGGCACACGGAGTCATTACTGCTTCTGCAGGCAATCATGCCCAGGGTGTAGCGCTGGCCGCCAAGAATGCCGGTTGCCGTGCAGTTATTGTCATGCCTGTCACAACACCGTCCATCAAGATCGACGCTGTGCGCAGCCGTGGCGGCGAAGTGGTGCTGGCAGGTGAATCCTATACCGATGCCTACAACCACGCCTTGAAGCTGATGGAAGAGCAACAACTGACTTTTGTTCACCCGTTCGATGACCCCGATGTCATTGCCGGGCAAGGCACTGTCGCTGTGGAAATCCTGCAGGATCATCCAGAACCCATTGAGGCCATTTTCTGTCCCGTCGGTGGCGGTGGCCTGATTGCAGGAGTTGCGGCATACATCAAGGCAGTACGCCCTGAAATCAAGGTTATTGGCGTTGAAGTCAATGATGCCAATGCCATGACCTTATCCCTGCAACAGGGTGCACGCGTCACACTGGACCAGGTAGGGCTATTTGCCGATGGCAAAGCCGTCAAACTGGTAGGAGAAGAAACTTTCCGGCTCTGCCAGCAATATGTGGACGACATGATCTTGGTGGATAACGATGCCATCTGTGCCGCCATCAAGGATGTATTCGAAGATACACGCGCCATTCTGGAACCTACAGGTGCACTGGCATTGGCTGGCCTGAAAGCCTATGTGCAGCAGAACGGCCTACAAGGCAAGAACCTGGTTGCCATCGCCTCAGGCGCCAATATGAGTTTTGACCGCCTACGTTTTGTAGTGGAACGTTCTGAAATCGGTGAAAAACGCGAAGCCGTGCTCGCAGTCACCATTCCGGAAACCCCGGGATCATTCAAGAAATTCTGCCGCCTGATTGGCAATCGCAATATTACAGAATTCAATTATCGCTATGCAGATGCCCATGAAGCGCACATTTATGTTGGTGTTGCGGTCCATGAACCAGCCGAGTCCAACAGATTGGTCGAACAATTACAGCAACACGGGTTGCCTGCACTGGATCTGAGCGATAACGAAGTCGGAAAATTGCATTTGCGCTATATGGTGGGAGGTCACGCCCCGCAGGCAGAGCATGAACAGGTGTTCCGCTTTGAATTCCCTGAAAGACCGGGAGCGTTGATGAATTTCCTGGACAGCATGCGCCACGATTGGAACATCAGCTTGTTCCATTACCGCAACCACGGTGCAGACTTTGGCAGGGTGCTGGTTGGTATGCAGGTGCCGCCGGGCGAAGAGGAAGAATTCACCCAGTTCCTGCAGAATCTCGGCTATCCATACTGGAGAGAGAGCGACAACCCGGCGTACCAACTGTTCCTGGGTTAATTGCGATGCCAGCTCCAGGCTGGCATCGCAATATCAATTAACCCTTGTCGGCCAGTGGGGTACCGTAGGCAGTAATATCGTAATCGGTCAGTTCGTAACCCAGATCACGCACGATCTTCTTGAGCCTGTCCTCGATACCCAGGTCATAAAATTCGCGCACTTCACCGGTACTGGTGCTCACCAGGTGTCCATGGTGCTCTTCACCGTCATTCAGCTCATACACAGCCTTGTTGTTTCCCAGCTGGCTTTTCTTCAGCAAGCCGGTTTGCTCAAACTGTGCCAGTACACGGTAAACAGTGGCCAGACCAAACTCTGAATGTTCGGTAATCAAAATACGATAAACATCTTCAGCCGCCAGGTGGCGCTGTTCGCTGTTGCGGAAGATATCCAGCACCTTGAGGCGTGGCAAGGTAATTTTCAGGCCACTGTTTCTCAAATCCTGGTGTGGATCCACCACGCCTTCTTCTTTTTTTGCTACCACTATTTTCTCCTTAATGAATTGGTGCATGACCTTGCAATAGCATATCACGCATATCAATACAACCAAGCCTGATCAATTCAGCAAGCCCATAATAAATTCCCAATCCTGCGGATCGACCGGTGTAATCGACAAACGATTGCCGCGTTGCAGGATACGCAGGTTCTGCAATTCCGGCGTTTCCCGCATCTCTTGCAAGCTCAACAGCCGGGTCTTGCGCACCAGCTTGACATCCACATTAAACCAGCGCGGACTCTCTGGTGTCGCCTTGGGATCGTAATATTTATGACCTTCGATAAACTGCAGGCGATCAGGGTAAGCCAGCTTGCTGACTTCAGCGATGCCAAC
This sequence comes from Methylobacillus rhizosphaerae, assembly GCF_900187985.1. Classification (GTDB taxonomy): domain Bacteria; phylum Pseudomonadota; class Gammaproteobacteria; order Burkholderiales; family Methylophilaceae; genus Methylobacillus; species Methylobacillus rhizosphaerae. Next base: position 65,916 of record NZ_FZOA01000001.1, on the reverse strand, counting down.
GATACCAGGCTCTGCGCAATTGGAGTGGTAAAACAGCACCCCATCACCAAGTTGCATCTGGTCACGCATGAAATTACGCGCCTGATAGTTGCGCACGCCATACCAATCCACCGATTGCCCGGGAAATGACGCCAGGTCATCAATGGACACATCAGATGGTTCAGACTTCATCAACCAGTACCGCATGAAACTCTCACGTTAATGCAAACGCATATCATACCCTGAGTTTGCATGAATGCCAGTACTGCCCAGTCAAAGCCATTCTGCTTACCTGGCATGAGTGCGCTGGGCGTGTCACATAATGAACAACATTGAATTGCCGGCCCGAAGAAAGGCCGTGGTAAGAAGTCCCTGCAGATGCTATCCAGACCGGCATCCTGAACCTGACGGTTCAAGTGGTAACGACCTTAAGCTACGTTAGGTACACCCACATCGGAGCGCGCACACTGTTACTTAACAGACCGAAACCAGGGCCCAAATTTATGGTTCAAGGAATCTATGATCCAGACAGCACTGCAGGGAACAAAGGGAAGAAGCGATCAATCATCGCTTCTTGAGAAACTTGGAGAACCTATCCTGCCTAGAAAAGCTGAGGTGACTCTCCCAGAACCACATCAATCTGCTCCTGCATGGAACTGATTGTACGCTTGATATCACCAATGTCAAAACCACCACCATCCGTGGTCAACAATTCGTGTGTAATGTTCAGGGCAGCCATAAGGGCAATCTTTTCTGTGCCGACCACTTTTCCTGTGTCACGGATTTCGCACATCTTCCTGTCAAGATAGTTGACCGAACGCAGCAAGGATTCACGCTCCTCATCCGCACATGCTATCGTCAGCTCACGTCCCATGATGCTGACACTCACTCCTCGCACATTACTCATATTGCCCCCTCTGGAAGACGATCTATCAGGGCCAGCAACTTATGCTTTGCAAGCTCCATATTCTCCTGCAACTGTTGATTGTCATCCTGTGAACGTACAAGCGCTTGACGAAGCTCAAGATTCTCCGCACGCAGCAATTGATATAAGGCTATCAGCTGAGAAAGCTTTTCTTCCAATGTGATCAAATCGGCATTCATGGCGCCACTATAATTGCAAAATCTGCACATGGTCAACCATGCATGCAGCATTTTTATCTTGTTTACAATATCTTATATCAAAAACTTATTTAATCGCGTCAAGTACCAATCATTTATAATCACGCCCTACGTTTTACGGTGTCCTTGAGTCAGTTCCTGACTCCAAGGGTGAAACTGGGAAACAGGTGCGCCAGACGACTCTCTGTCCAATCTGGCAATGCCTGTGCTGCCCCCGCAACGGTAAGCAAGACAGACACATCAAATGCCACTGTGCCAATCACTGCATGGGAAGGCGATATGTCGCTCAACACATCTTGCAAGCCCGGAGACCGGCCTTAAAACTAAACGGCAATGTTGCGGGGAGGCAGCAGACCAGTCACTGCCTCATTCCGAGGCCAGCAACCGTCACTTCAACTCCGTACATGCATACAACATCAGCCTGCGGGGTAGCAGGCGTATTGCGGAGTCTTTTTAATATGTTGCGTATTGCTTCGGGCAGTCTTGCCCTTTCTTTCATTGTCTCCAGCCCGGCCATGTCAGCTGATATCACCATGGATGACACCATCGTCACAGCCTCTCGCACAGAGCAAAAAGCCAGCGAAGTACTGGGTGATGTTTCCATCATTACCGAGGAGCAGATCCAGAAAGCAGGACAATCAAGCCTGCTCGAGTTATTAAGCCTGCAACCCGGCATCGAGATCACCAGTAATGGCGGCACTGGCAAAAATGCCGATATTTTCATGCGTGGCGCCAATGCCACTCACACCTTGGTCTTGGTGGATGGCGTCAGAATCAATTCTGCCACCACTGGCACTACGGCCATCCAGCACATTCCACTGAGCCAGATAGAGCGAGTGGAAATCCTGCGTGGTCCGGCCAGTAGTCTGTATGGCGCAGATGCCATTGGTGGCGTCATCCAGATTTTCACCAAACAGGGTCAGGGTACTCCCAGACTCAATGCTGCCATCGGCCTGGGTACCTATGGCACTGCCATAGGAGAAGTGGGTGTCAGTGGTCGTATTGGAGATACCAGTTACAGCCTGCAAGGTGGCATGACACATGTGCATGGCATCAGTGCGCTACGTAACAAGCAATCATCCGGCTACAACCCTGATGCTGACAGCTACCGCAACCAGAATATCTCCGCCAGCATCGTGCAGCATATTGGCGATCAGCATGAGATCGGCTTCAATATCCTGATCAGTGATGCGCGCAATTTCAATGACGGCACCAGCGCCACTTCTGCCAAGTACGATCAATATCTCGATCAGACGTTGTCCACCTATAGCGTGCATAGCAAGAACCGCTTCACTGAAAACTGGACCAGCCTGGTGACCATGTCACGAGGTATTGATGACTTGACTTCCTATTCAAAACAACCCACAAAGACCACCAGCAACTCCATCAAGACCATTCAGGATCAATACCTCTGGCAGAACACGCTGAATTCCGCATGGGGAACATTCAATTTGGGTGTGGAGCGCCGGGAACAGCGGGTAGAGACCAGCCCCAGCCCATTGCCGGAAGATCATCGAAACATCCAGTCCTATCTTGCTGGATGGTACAAAACTTTTGACAAACACAGTGTGCAGATCAATCTGCGCAATGATGACAACTCACAGTTTGGCAGCAAGACGACCGGCAGCCTGGCGTACGCCTATGCCATCACGCCACAGTGGAAAGCCAATATCGCATATGGCACGGCATTTGCCGCCCCTACTTTCAACCAGCTCTACTATCCCAATTTCGGCAACCCGGACCTCAAACCGGAAGAATCCCGTAACCGGGAAATCGGCGTGAAATATGACAGTGGCGGCCATCATGTCACGGCGAGCTATTATTACAATGATGTTGATAACCTGATCGTCAACCCGCGAACCGGCCATAATTTCACGAATGTGGCACAGAACGTCAATCGAGCAAGGCTGTCCGGCCTGACCTTGGGCTACCAAGGCATGGCAGCTGGTTTCAATCTCCGCGCCAGTGCTGATTTCCAGCGCCCGGAAGATGCTGACAATGGTAATTTGTTACCAAAACGGGCAAAGGAACATGGTGTCTTCGCCATCAGCAAGCGCCTGCAGAATCTGGAAATAGGCAGCGAAATCGAAAGCAGCTCCCATCGCTACAACGACACTGCCAATACAACCAGGTTGGCAGGTTACACACTGGTCAATCTCTATACCAATTATCAGCTCAACGACGACTGGTCCGTGAATACACGCATCAACAACCTGTTTGACCGAAAATATGAACTGGCCAAGGGTTACAGTACATTTGGCGCCAACCTGTTCGTATCACTGCGCTACGCACCCGGGTTCTGATGCCTTGCAGCAGATGCAACAAAGCAGAAACCGGCTGGGAATTTCAGTTAAAATCCAGCGTTATTCAATCACGACCCAGCTCAAGGAATAGAACATGCTGACACTCAACAAGAATCACCAGATCCTGATAGGCATTGTGCTGACCGCCCTGCTCATCCTGACACGCGGTCATCACTTTGCAACCATCAATCATCTGCCCAGCGCATCCTGGGCAGTATTCTTCCTTGCCGGTGTTTACCTGCGTCCCATCTGGGTATTTCCCGCCCTGCTGGCTGTCGCCGCCGGCCTGGACTTTGCCGCTGTCACCTGGGGTGGCGTGGACGGTTTCTGCACTTCCCCGGCCTACGGTTTCCTGCTTCCCGCTTACGGTAGCCTGTGGCTGGGTGGACGCTGGTTCGCGAAGCACTATCAGTTTGCCTTCAAAAGCATTGCCACGCTGGCTGCCAGCGTTGTTGCCAGCAGCTTTATCTGCCACCTGTTTTCCAGTGGCGGCTTCTACTTTTTCTCCGGCCGTTATGCCGACCCGGCACTAGCCGAATTTCTGCCACGCATTGCCAAATACTATCCATCCTACCTGGGTACCCTGGCATTCTATGTGGCGATTGCTGCCATCATCCATATTGTGGTGAAGGCGCTCCACGCCCAACATAAACGAACCGCATGACAGACCAGAAAACCCCAGACCTTAACCAGCGCCATGCCAACCGGATGGCGCGTAAAAAAACCATCGTTGATGCCAAGATAGAGGCTGCGCGTATTGAGCGCGGCCTGTTCCTGGTCAATACCGGCAACGGCAAGGGCAAATCCACTGCCGCTTTCGGCCTTCTCGCCCGCGCCCTCGGCCATGGCATGAAAGCCGTGGTAGTGCAATTCGTCAAAGGCCGTTCCGACACTGGCGAAGAAGCCTTTTTCCGTAACCAGCCCAATGTGACATGGCATGTCATGGGCGAAGGCTTCACCTGGGAAACCCAGGACCGCGACCGCGATATCGCCGCCGCCCAACAAGGCTGGCAGGCTGCGCAGGCGGCACTCAAGGATGAGAGTGTCGGCGTTGTCATCCTCGACGAGCTCAACATTGTCCTCAAATACCATTACCTGGACCTGCAGGAAGTACTCACTGACATTGCAGCCCGCCCCGCCATGCAGCATGTGGTCGTCACTGGTCGTGCCGCCCAGCCAGAACTGGTCGAGCAGGCCGACACCGTCACCGATATGACCATGGTCAAGCATGCCTTCAAGAATGGCGTTCAGGCCATGTCCGGCATTGAATGGTAGGCTGATGACAACAAGTTGCCCGACCCTACTGCTCTCCGCACCGGCCTCAAACCAGGGAAAAACACTGGTATCTGCCGCACTGGCACGTGCCTGGCGTAATCAAGGGCTGACAGTCCAGGCATTCAAGTGCGGGCCGGATTTTCTAGACCCCATGATTCTGCAAGCCGCGACAGGCAGGCCGGTTTACAACATCGACCTTGCCATGTGTGGCGCAGATGACATTGCCACCAGGCTTTATTGGGCGGCGCAGCAAGCTGATGTCATCCTGGTGGAAGGCGTGATGGGCTTGTATGACGGTAACCCGAGCAGCGCAGATATCGCGACACGCTTTCAACTGCCTGTCGCATTGACCATCGATGCCAGCGGCATGGCACAAACATTTGGCGCATTGGCTTCCGGACTGTTTGTACACCAGCCCGGACTGATTCCGGCAGGCGTAATTGCCAACCGTACCGGCAGCGCCGGGCATGGTGAATTGCTGCGTACCAGCCTGACGCCGGATATCCCCTGGCTGGGCGCATTGCAGAGGCAGGAAACGCTTGCGTTGCCGGAACGGCACCTGGGCCTGTTCCGCGCCGATGAAATCGATGATCTTGAGCAACGTATCGCGCAAGCCGCAGCATTGCTTGCGGAGTCAGGCCCATTGCCCTTGCCGCCTGCCACCACATTTTTACCTGTGCCTGCCAACGACGTACCCAAATTGCTCGCAGGCAGAACCATCGCCATCGCACGTGACGAAGCCTTTTGTTTCATCTATCCCGCAAACCTCGATTGCCTGCATGCGCTGGGAGCAAACACCGTATTCTTCTCACCGCTGCATGACAGGGTATTGCCAACAGGCATAGACGCCATCTGGCTGCCCGGTGGCTATCCCGAATTGCACATTGCAACACTGGGTGGCAACCATGCCATGCGCGTCGCTCTGCAACAGGCATGGCAGCAAGGCCTGCCAATATTGGCGGAATGTGGTGGCATGATGGCCGTGGCAGACAATATCAACCAACAGCCCGGCTTTGGCCTTTTGCCCGGCGATTGCAGCATGCAGCCTCGCTTCCAGGGACTAGGCGTGCAATTCGCCGAATTACCGGAAGGCAGGTTGCATGCGCATACCTTCCATTACTCACGCTTCGAGACAACATTGCCGGCATACGCGCAGACAAGTACCCAGCGCGGCAAGCCGGGCGAAGCCATTTACCGCCACGGTAGTCTCACTGCAAGCTACCTGCATTTTTATTTCCCTTCCAACCCTGCGGCAATTGCCCGGTTATTTACCTCATGAAATTTTTGTTTTCCGTCTTGTTCGGCATTTTTCTTGTCATCAGCGTAGAAGTCGCGCAGGCGGCTACCCTCTTCGGCGTAGTGTCCGATCGCACTGCACCTGCTGCTGCCCAGGCAGCACAGCAGGCATTGCAGCAATCCGGCAAACAGGACCGTATCATCCTGCGCACGCAATCCCAGGTGCTGGCCGCCAACAGCAAGACATTGCAGCGCTGGCTGCGCGATGCCGACACGGTATTCGCCGTGGCAGTATATGGCGAAGCCTCGCAACAACTGCAAAGTCAGATGCAGCAGCTTGACATGAAGAAGCCGCGCAACTTCATCGCCTTCAACGGCGAAAGCACCCTGTCATTGCAAAGCCGTTGGCAAGGAGAAGCCGTCAGCAGCTTCCCGGAAGCCAAACGCCTGACCCTGACGCAGAACAATCTGCCGCAAGAAGTCGCCGATCTCGCGCAGCAGCACATTGCCGCACGGCAATGGCTGGGCCTGCACAATCTCTGGCAAGCAGGTGGCAACAGCAACCTCAGCGCCTTCATGCGTCACCTGCTGCATCCATCAACCAGTTTGCCTGCTATACAGCCTGAGCCGCTGGTGCGCCTGCGTCAGGGTGGCAAGGAAGTCAGCCAACCTCAACTATCGGAAAACAATACATCCGTACTTGCAGTGCTCGACCTCAGCACCAGCGACCCGCAACCCGTGGATGCGATCTGTGCCGCGAGCGAGAAGCAGGGCCAACCCTGCATCGCCATCATGGCGCGTTGGGGCGAGGCGTCGCGCGATGCCATCGCCAACTTGAAGAGTCTGCTTGCGCCTGCCGCTCCCAGCGGATTGGTAGTGTTGCAGGATTTTGTCGTCGGCGCAGCCGAGGGTCGCGAAGCCGTGACCGAACTGCTGGGCCAGCTCGACGTACCGGTGTACAAGGCCATCCGGCTTACCGACCGCAGTGCCAATGCCTGGCAGCTTTCGGAAGACGGCCTGCCGATCAATTCGGTGCAATACCGCGTCGCCATGCCGGAAATCCAGGGTAGCTCGCAGCCTTTGGTGGTGGCCGCTGCTGGGCCTGCCAGCATAGACAAGCTCACCGGCGTCGAGCTGAAACTGCCGCAGATCCTGCCTGCCGAGGTGCAATCGCTGATCAGACGCAGCCTCAATTGGCAGCACCTGCGCAACACGCCAAATGCCGAGAAGAGAGTCGCGCTGATCTACTACAACCACCCCCCCGGCCGCCAGAACATCGGCGCAGATAATCTTGATGTACCCGCTTCTCTGTTCGAGATACTGCACGCATTGAAACGTGCAGGCTACAACACAGGCGAGCTGCCGGCTTCGCCAGAGGCGCTGCTCGATCTCATGCAAGAATACGGCGTTAACCTGCCTGAAGACCAGGCCGCGCTAGCCGAGATGAGCCAACATGTGAACAAGCTCGACAATGCCGCCTATCTCAATTGGCTCGGCACCCTGCCTGCGCAAGTGAGCAGCGAGATGGAGGAAGGCCCGCTGGGCAAGCTGCATGCAGACCTGGTGGCGGCACAACGCGCCGGGGAAATCGACATTGCACGCAACCGCCTGGACAAAGCCATGCACGAACTGCGCCACTTGCTTGAAGGCGCAGACCACCCGCAGCGCGACAATGCGCTCAGGCAGATAACCACGCTCAACAACAGCTATTTGCAGTGCTTGGAAAAGCACACCGATTGCAACACGCTGGCCTTGCAGAAAACCCGGCTTGCAGGTTTGGGCATAGAAGGCATGCGCGGCTGGGGCCCCGCTCCGGGGAAGATCATGGTGCACGACCGCCAAATACTGGTTCCCGGCATACGGTTCGGTAATATCTTTATCGGCCCGCAGCCACCGCGCGGCTGGGAAGTGGACGAGGAACTGCTGCATGCCAACACCACCATCCCACCACCACACCAATACCTGGGCTACTACCATTGGCTGCGCAGCGTATTCAAGGCTGACGCCTTGGTGCATATCGGCCGGCACTCCACCTATGAGTTCCTGCCCGGCAAGGCGGTTGGGTTGGCAGCAAGCGATTACTCACGCCTGATCGCGGGCGACCTGCCCGGCATCTATCCCTATATCGTCGACGGCGTGGGTGAAGGTACGCAATCCAAGCGCCGTGGCCTTGCCGTAATGGTGGACCATCTCACGCCGCCGCTCACCTCCACGCCGCTCTACGACCGCCTGTTGGAACTGCGCCAGGTGGTGGAAAGCTATGAGTCTTCCAGCTCCGAGACCATGAAGGTCGAGGCCGCGCGCGAGATGCGCCGACTGGTGGAAGCCCTGCAACTGCGCGCCGAACTGGAAGCAAGCATGGCCGACGTGCTGGAAGTGCGCGGCATCGGCTATGAACAGACTGACGACGACCTGCTCGCGCATGAAATCGGCCACTACCTGACGAAATTACAGGAGAAATTCATGCCGCATGGCCTGCATGTATTCGGCAAGGATTGGTCGGAAGAGTCGCTGGCACTGATGCTGGACTCCATGGCTCGCGGCCATGAGCAAGGTGTCAGCGTAGAGACCCGCGACAAGCTGGCGGCTTCACCACGCCTGGAAATGCAGAGCCTGCTGCATGCGCTCGACGGTGGCTTCGTACCGCCCGGCAAAGGCAACGACCCCTTGCGCTCACCTGATTCGCTGCCCACAGGACGCAACTTCCATGCACTGGACGGTGACGTGTTGCCGACCCGTCTCGGCTTCCAGATCGGGGAGAAAATGGCGGCCAAAGTGCGCGAGCGCGACAGCGTGCAGGATAGCGAAGGCGTGATTCTCTGGGCCTCGGATGCCGTGCGCGACGAGGGCGTGATGGTGAGCTTCATCCTCAGCCTGATGGGCATAGAGCCGGAATGGAACGCACGCGGCATCGTACAACGCATGCAGCTCAAGCCAGGAATTGCACGACATGACGTAATCGTCACCACCTCCGGCCTGTTCCGTGACCTCTACCCCAACCTCATGCAATGGATAGACACTGGCGGTCGCCTCGCGCTCGCCGCCTCCGCCAAGACCATCCGGGCGCAATATCCTGCCCTGCAGCCTGCATTGGATGAAGCCCTGTTGCCGTTGGGCGCAAGCCTGGAAGAAGGCAGCGAAGTGCTGACAGAGAATGGTGTCGCCATGCAATGGATACGCCGCACTCAATCCATCCGGCAACAGGGCCAGCCACTGCCACAAGCAGGTCGAGAAGCCGCCTGGCGCATTTTTGGCGATGCACCAGGCGCTTACGGCACCGGCGTCAACCGCCTCACGGAGCGTTCAGGCACCTGGAAGGACCGCAACGAACTAGGCCAGGCCTACCTCACGCGCATGGGGCATGCCTACGGGCTGGATGCCCAGGGCCAGCCTGCGCAGGCTATATTCAGGACTGCGCTCACCAGCATCGCCAACACCTATCACGGCCGAGCTTCCAATCTCTATGGCCTGATGGACAACAACGATGCCTTTGATTACCTTGGCGGCCTGTCGCTTGCGACGGAAACTGTGACTGGCAAGCGGCCCACTGCACGCATCCTCAACCACACCGACCCGGATAACCTCAGCGACGATCCACTGGAAACCGCACTGCTGATGGAACTGCGCGGACGCTACCTGAACCCGGCATGGATACGCCCGCTGATGCAGCATGGCTATGCAGGCGCGCGCACCATGGGACAGGAATTCATGGAAAACCTCTGGGGCTGGCAAGTCACCCGCCCCGACATCATCAAGGATTGGGCCTGGGATGAAGTGAAAAAGGTTTACATGGACGACAGCCTGCAACTGGGCCTCAAACCCTTCCTTGAGCACCAACACAATGCCCAGGTGAAGGCGCACATGCTCGCCATCATGATGGTGGCGGCGGAAAAAGGCTTCTGGCATACGGATGAGCAGACCCTGCACCAACTGGGCGGCGATCTGGCAAAGCTGGTCAACAAGAACGGCCTGCCCGGCAGCGGACATACCTCGCCCAACCATCCGATGTGGCAATGGCTGGGCCAATACCTCGACGACGACTCCGCCGCCGCATTGCAGCAAACACTGGCCAAGGCACGTGGCGATGCAACGCCAGACTATGCTGCTGTCGATGCTGTGGAACAAACTGCTATCGAGAGAGAAGAGGCAACACCTGCGCCGGAAGAAACTGCTCCAGCACAACAAGCCAGACCTGTTGCACAGCCTGAACCAAAACCCGAGCCTGCCCAGCCACAGGCAGCACCAAGCACCGTGCCGCAGCGCGCCTTTGAGGTCGCCATCAAGTCGGTGCAGGAATACTGGTATTGGTGGCTGGCATTGCTGCCAATATTCGCTGCCGGGCTTTGGTTCGGCACACGCAAGCCCAAGCTCTAACCTGACACAGGACGGAATATCATCATGTCATTTGAACTCGACACCCTGCATCACGCGATCACCTGGTTATTGAAGCCTGTCATCATCATCCTGGCGGTCTCCGTCATCCTTGCCGTGCTGGAAGCCGGTCTGGCTGTGGGGGAGCGTCTGTTCGGCCTCAGGGCCATGCGCAATTCGGGCAATGCCGATGCCGTAGTCAAACTGGCCCGCCACCGGCTGGAACGTGCCGACCTGCTTTCGCGCATTCCTCCCATGCTCGGCCTGATGGCCACCATCATCCCGCTCGGGCCGGGGCTGGCTGCACTCGGGCAGGGCAATCCTGCGCAATTGGCGCAAGCCGTCACTACTGCGTTCGACGCCACGGTGCTGGGGTTGATCGCCGGTATCTTCGGCCTGGTAATCGGCAAGCTGCGCCGCCGCTGGTATGAAGATGTACTGGAAACGCTGGAAGACCAGTCGCTGGGAACCCAATCATGAGCAAGCTGCGCCTCAAAAGCCGCTTCGACCACGAGGATGAAGACCCACGCGCCAGCCTGGTCAACCTAGTGGACGTAATGCTGGTATTCGCCTGCGGCCTGCTCGCTGCCTTGAGCGCCGGGGGACAAGCCATGCTGGTCGAACCCAAGGAGATCAAGCAAGGCAAGGAAATCGAGGCGCCGGAAACCACCAGCAACAATGCCACCGGCAGCGGCTACCAGGCTGTCGGGCAGGTTTACCGTGACCCCAAAACCGGCAAACTGATCCTGATCGAACAACAACCTTCTGCTCGCCCATAAAAACCTGCACCAACTCTGGTTGATAGAGATAGGCAATCCTCTTCTTTCATGCCGGATTTGATCCGATTATCCTCTAGTACTCCCGTATCACTGATGCTATCCCGGCCCGAAGGTTGGGATGAACAAAGCATTTGATTCCATATTGGGTTTGAGCAGGATTTGACGTAATTCAGGCTATAATGCGCAGCAATTGTCAGGTGCCCGACCACACACTGAAAAGTCTGTGTACAAGGTGAAACTGGGAAGCAGGTGCGCTTTCAATATTGAAGCAATGCCTGCGCTGCCCCCGCAACGGTAAGCGAGTAATATCTGCCATGATGCCACTGTGATGAATCCCGATTCATCATGGGAAGGCGGCAAATATCTGAGCTATCTCAACTCGTAAGCCCGGAGACCGGCCTGACAAAAAGCTGGAAAACCGCGGGGTGACGGTCTTTAATTCCTGGCAATTCCACTGCCTGGCATCATCGTCATCTCATGATTTGGTTTCCCTTAATTTTGTCCTGCATGCGGGGTCGCATGCAATTCAAGGAAACACCATGAAACAACTCACCATCGCGAGCCTGGTCAGTCTCGCTTTTCCTGCCATGGTATGGGCAGAACCTCTGATCACACTGGATGACGATGTCGTCGTCACTGCCAGCCGCATTCCACAAGAACGTAAAACCGTGATTGGCGATGTCAGCGTAATCGAAACCGCCGATATCGAGCGTGCCGGCCAGAGCACGTTGCTGGAGCTACTGCAAACTCAGCCAGGCATTGAAGTCATGCATAACGGCGGTGCTGGCAAGACCAGTGCCTTGTTCATGCGCGGAACCAATTCCAACCACATCATCGTGCTGGTTGATGGCATGCGCGTCAACTCGGAAACCACGGGCACCACTGCCTTTGAAAATATCCCTACGGCCCAGATCGAACGCGTGGAAATCCTGCGAGGCCCTTCCACCAGCCTGTATGGCCAGGATGCCATTGGCGGTGTAATCCAGATATTCACCAAAAAGGGGAAAGATGGCGCACCGCGCTTTCATGCCTCGGCAGGCTATGGCAGTTATAACACCAGAACAGCAGATGCTGGCATCAGCGGCAGCGTAGGCGATACCAGCTTCTCGCTGAACGCTTCCAGCTACGCGACTGATGGTTTCTCCGCGGTTCGCACTCATAACCGGCTGTACAAGGATGATGACGGTTACCGCAACCTTTCCGTGAGCGGCTCGCTGATTCACCAGATCGTGCCCGGCCATAGTGTAGGCATCCAGTTCTTCTCCAGCGAAGGCCATAACCGCTATGACAATAGCAGTAATGCCACGGACTTCTCCAACCACAACATGGCGCGGCAATTCAGCTATTCGATTTTCAGCCGTAACCAGATCACCGAAAACTGGCACTCAACCATCCGTATCGGCGAAGGTCGCGATGACAGCACGGACTACGCAGAAACCAGCATGTGGTCGCCAGTTTCACGCTCCTATTTCGATACCAAGCAGCGCCAGCTCTCCTGGCAGAATGACATTACTCTGCCTGTCGGCACCTTGACCCTGTTGTATGACAGGCTGGAACAACGCGTGAGTTCCTCGACGCAATATGACAAAACCAGCCGCAACAACGATGGCTATGCCGCGATCTACTCGCTCACCCATGGCGCGCACTCAGCCCAGCTCAGCTATCGCAGCGACCATAACTCACAATATGGCACCAACGACACCGGCAATATCGGCTATGGCTACCAGATCAATGATGCCTGGCAAGTGACTGCCAGCTACGGCAGTGCTTTCCGCGCCCCGACATTCAACCAGCTGTACTACCCAGGCTATAGCACGCCTGACCTGGAGCCGGAGAAGTCAGACAACGTGGAAGCCAGTGTGCGCTATCACAACCAGCAGACCAGCCTGTCTGCCACCGTGTATGAAAACAGGGTGCGCAACCTGATTTCCAGTGACCCAATTACCTGGCTCCCCATCAATGTCAACCGCGCCAAGATTCAAGGCCTGACATTGGCAGGCAGCCAGCAATGGGATGCCTGGACCTTACGCGGCAACGTGGATATTCAATCCCCGCGCAGCGATGACCAAGATGACAATCTGCTGCCTTTACGCGCCAACCGCCATGGCAGCCTGAACCTGGCTTACCAGTGGAACAAGCTGCGCATTGCCGGAGAAATGGTCGGCTCCTCCGCGCGTTATGCCGAACTGGCAAATACCAACCGCATGGGTGGCTATACCTTATTCAACATGGTGGCGGAATACCAGATCACTCCTGAATGGAAACTGCTGGGCCGCGCCAACAATATCTTCGACAAGAAGTACGCCCTGGCCAGGGATTATTCGGGTGAATACTACAACACCGCTGGTTCCAACGTATTCTTCAGCGTCAGCTACTCACCGCAACCTTAACACCTGCGAAACCTGAATCAAGGTTTATCCTGACAGCCTGTCCAGCCTCTGCTGGCAGGCTGTTTTTGTATCCAGCCTGACATTGGCTGTCATCCCGGCCCACACACCGTGATCTTGTGAAGATGCCGAAATGTCACGAGATGCCTGTTAAAGCCTGATATGGCAGATTGTGAAGAGCCTTGACTGGCCGTGTGCCGTCGCCCGTGAAGGTTAGAGCAAGTCGCGTCAGCCTTGAAGTTGCCGGCTCAGGAAGAGATAGAGGGCGGAACCTGATATAACTATCAGAGGCTTCACCAGATACGTTTTACCGCTAGCCTGAAGATCATGGCCGCCTGCTCAGTGTTATCATCACTGCTTTCCAGCCATTTGGATTCTCACCATGAATGTCCAACCCAACCAACATTCCCTGCTGCAACAGAGCGGCATTGCCATCCTGCTGCTTTTTTTCATGCTGCTCACCCGCAGTAGCCATGCGCTGACCAGCGTGGCCTTGCCGGACGCCAGCCTTGCCGTATTCTTGCTGGGCGGCATCCTGCTGCGCCGTGCAGCCTGGTTTGTGCTCTTCTTCCTGGTCGCAGCCACCATTGATTTCGGTGCTGCCGCGTGGAACTCCTACTTTGCCTTCTGCCTGACGGATGCGTATTGGGGCCTGGTCCCGGCTTATGGCGTGATGTGGTTGGGCGGGCGTTGGCTCGCACGGCAGGCTGATGCCTTTGCCCTATCCCGCTACCTGCCGGTCACCCTGCTCACGACATTCCTGGCATTTGTGATTTCCACCCAGACCTATTACCTGTTTTCGGGCCGCTTCCCCAATAATGGCCTGCACGAGACTATCCAGCACGGCTGGAACTATCTGCCAGTCTCCCTGGGTTATCCCATGATGTATTTCGCCATGATCTGGCTGGTAGCGCAGGGTTATCGCCACGTGCGGTCATTGCGCTCCGCCAACTCCTGATAACCTTGGTATCCAGCCTGATATGAACAGGGAGTTTGCCTTTACCGATTGTGAGATTGCCGGCGTCTACCGTGCCATCCAGCAACGGCGCGACATGCGGCATTTCAAGCCAGGCAAGATAGAGCCAGAAATCCTGCATCAACTGCTGGATGCAGCTCATCACGCGCCCAGTGTCGGCCTGATGCAGCCCTGGCGCTTCATCCGCATCACCAGCGACCAGCTCCGGCACGCCATCCATGACCTGGTGCAGGAAGAGCGCATGCAGACAGCCCATGCCCTGGGAGAGCGTGAATCAGAGTTCCTGCGCCTCAAGGTGGAAGGTATCCTGCAATGCGGCGAGTTACTGGTTGCGGGTTTGTGCGACCACCGTGAGCGTTTTATCTTTGGCCGCCGCACACTCCCAGAAATGGATCTGGCTTCCGTGGCCTGCGCCATCCAGAACTTGTGGCTAGCCGCCCGGGCTGAAGGACTGGGCATGGGCTGGGTCTCCATTTTCGACCCGGTCAAGCTGGCTTCCCTGCTTGGCATGCCTGAAGGAGCCAAGCCTGTTGCCATTCTTTGCCTGGGATATGTAGAGGAATTCTACAAACACCCGATGTTGGTAGAAGAAGGCTGGGCAAAAGAACGCCCCTTGTCGGAACTGATGATGGAAAACAGCTGGAGCGCCACTGAGTGAAAGGTCCGCAACGTATTGCCTGCCTGACTGCGGAAACCACAGAAGTGCTTTACCTGCTGGGAGAACAGGAACGCATTGCAGGTATTTCAGGCTTCACCACGCGCCCGGCAATTGCCCGCAAAGCACACCCCAAGATTTCGGGATTCAGCACCGCCAAGGTTGAAAAAATTCTTGCGGTAAAACCAGACCTGGTGTTGGCGTTTTCCAACCTACAGGCAGATATTGCCGCGGAACTGATCCGTGCGGGAGTGGAGGTGCATGTGTTCAACCAGCGTTCAGTGCAGGGCATCCTCGACATGATAGCCACGTTGGGAGCACTCACTTACGCCACAGAGAGTGCGGAAATACTGATTATGGATTTGCGCAACCACATGCAGCGAGCAACTGAAATGGCGAGTCATCTATCGTCCCGGCCCAAGGTATATTTCGAGGAATGGAACGATCCGCTCATCAGTGGCATTCAATGGGTGGCCGAACTGATAGAAATCGCTGGCGGCGTGGATTGCTTTTCCGAACTGTCCATCTGCAAATCAGCCAAAGACCGCATCATTGCGCCAGATGAAGTCATCCGGCGCCAGCCTGACATCATCATCGGCTCATGGTGCGGCAAGAAATTCCAGCCGGAACAAGTACTGGCCCGACCGGAATGGCATACCATTCCTGCCGTGCAATCAGGACAAGTACATGAAATCAAGTCCGCCGACATCCTGCAACCCGGCCCCGCCGCCATCACGCACGGTCTGAAGCAGTTGCAGACAATCATACAACGCTGGGGCGTCCAACAGGCACACAGCAAACATTGGAGTTGAACATGAACGCACACGACCATCACCTGATCCTCGGCGGCGCGCGCTCGGGCAAGAGTGCCCATGCGGAACAGCTCGCCAGCGAAAGCGGACTGGAGGTCGTCTATATCGCCACCGCGCAGGTATATGACAGCGAGTTCGGCCAACGTGTGAGCCACCACCAGCAACGCCGCCCGGCACACTGGCGGACCGTGGAAGTACCGCACAAACTGGCTGATACACTGCGGTCAGAAGCCAGGCCCGGACGCTGCCTGCTCGTGGATTGCCTGACCTTATGGCTGGCGCAATGCATCTGCCCGGAATGCGCACCGCCAGAAGGCGTGGATTGGCAGGCGGAACGCAGCGCCTTGCTGGAAGCATTGCCTGCCCTGCCTGGGAAAATACTGTTCGTGAGCAACGAAGTCGGCATGGGCATCGTGCCGCTGGGGGAAATCAACCGCCAGTTCCAGGATGAAGCCGGACGGCTCAACCAGGCAGTGGCTGCGCTCTGCAACAAAGTCAGCTTTATTGCTGCTGGCTTGCCGTTGGCATTGAAAGAATAAGGCGATGTTTGCCGCCACCTTCATTTTCGAGAAAAAACAATTTGATGAGCGCTTTCATCGGCTGGATGAGGAAATAGCTGCTTTTGCGCGGCAAACCACGAGCTATGTCGGAGAAGAAGCCTGGGAAAACCCGCAGAATGGGCGTATCTGCACCGTATATTACTGGACGGATATGAGCGGGTTGCATGAACTCATGCAGCACCCCAAACACCTTGAAGCCAAAGCCGCGCAGGGCGATTGGCTCAATGGCTACCAGGTGGTTATTGCCCAAGTCCTGCATGCCTACAACGACAACATATTGGAGCACCCACTCAGGGACTGGAGCGCTGATTGACTCAATCAGCGGCGGGAATCTACCCTCCTTCTGCCATGACTTCTTGAATCAACGGCACCAAGGCTTGCGGTAGTTTCACCTGCGTCAGCAAGGCCTGATGCCCTGTAGGTGAGACCTTGCGCAAGGTTTTGCGCAGGATGTCCTTCCATTTCGGCACATCATATTCAGGATGTTGACCGACGAATTCTTCCAGGTAGTGTTCGACAAACACCATCACGATCACATCTTCCAGCATCTGCATCTCGGCATCTGCCAGCGGCGCATCCTTGCTGACCAATGCTGCTACCCTATCCATGGTGTCAGCATCGTAGCCAACTTGCTGCATGATCTCGCGTGCCACCTGGGCGTGGTATTCCTTGAGCTTGCGCCGCCATTGGTGATAACCAGGCTTGGTCATCGGGTAAGCATCACGCGGCAAGGTCCAGCGCTCGATATGCTGGCAACGCGCAGCCAGTTGCACCGCAACTGACGCTTGCGGAGCATAGCGTTGCAGCATCTCCGTCATGCGCCGGGCATAGGCCAGCTCCTTGGGTACCGCAACACCATCGACCAGCGTATGGTTGGAATCTTGCGCATTGCGTGCGTCAAATGCGGCGATTACCTGCGAAAAACGTGATACTGCTTGTGAGAGTTCTTGCATGCCACACACCTTGCATCAATGAATTGGATAATATTTTACGCGAAACCAGGCCCGAGCTCGTTTCTTGACCGAGTAAAACATGGTCTAATCGCAGGCATTCAATCATCACCGGGATCAACCATGGAATTCACGCTGTGCGGCGACTATATCGAGCTTTGCAACCTGCTCAAACTTGTGGGTATTGCCGACTCCGGCGGCCAGGGTAAGACCATGGTGGCCGAAGGGTTAGTGCAAGTGGATGGTCAGCCGGAAATACGCAAGACCGCCAAGATCCGCGCTGGGCAGGTGGTGGAATGCATGGGGCAGACTGTCACGGTGCAGGCACAGGAATGATACGCCACAATCCACAATGGCAATCTGCCCTGCTGACCAGGACATAGAAGCCTACTCGCGCCTAGCCGCGATATTGCTGCAATCCCCTGCAATCAATGGAGTATTGCCGGAGCCTGGCCGGAGCATTACTCCGCTGCTCACGCCATTGGAAGCCACGCAGGCCTGGAACCCCACGCGCGTACTGCGCGGGGTTGCCGTATTGACCAGCACTTCGCGCTGCTCCTCGGTCAAGATCAACGGACCGCGCTCGGAAAGTAACTTGCCATAAGAGGGATAGACACCATATTCCTGATGGAACATTTCCAGTTTGGCCTGTAGCTCTTCCGCAATGCGGTCAGTATCCACATTGCCTTCGGCCCGCTCTTCTTTCTGCTGTTGCAGGATCAGTGTCTCCAAGGCATCCTCTTGCTTGCGTTGCTCCAAGGCTGCCTTGGAAACATAAAAAATACTCACAAGGAAAAACAGCAGCAGCACGGTATAGATCAGGTTGATGATGATAGCCAGAATGGCAAACAAATTGCTGTGTCCCGCGGAACGGGACTTGAAAAAGGCAAGGATACCGACCACGACGCCCATCAAGGGCACACAAAACACTGAAAGCAACAAGGCAATGATGCCAAGTTTCTTGCCTGGGTCTTCATTCTGCACGCTGCTGGTCATTGGAGCTCCTTGATATTGGGTCTGATGCAATTCCGGATTATAACTTGTCCGGCATGGATAAAAAAAAGCACTCCCGAGAGAGTGCTTACATCTGCGATGCCTGCGTTACAGGAATATCAATACTTCCAGCGCAGCATCAACATTGCGTAAACTCACCATCGGTATTGGTGACTATGCTGCCGTGCAGCCTGCGCAGCGCTTGCTGCCGGCAATCAAGTCTCAGGCTAAATATGCAATCAGGCTGCAGTTGCCTCCCGCACTACGGTAGTCCGGCGCCCAGACCATATGCTGTCGGCCGGGCCATGCTGTACACGCCGCGCAGTAGTCCGTGCCATCCAGGCCAGCGCCAGCACACCGAAAAATGCTGTCACATCTACGCCCAGAGCTGTACTGTCGACCCACAGGCTCAGCCCCGGCAGGCATAAGGCCAGCAATGAAGTCAGGGGAATCGCTGCGGTACTCGCAGCTGCCAGCCACAGCAACGGCACGATAGTGCGTGCAGCCCCGCGTATGAATGCCCAGAAAATGCTACCGAAGAAAACCGCGTAATAAATACCCATATGCCATGTGGCCATATCGTCCACCCGGCCGGGCAACCATTTACCTGCGGCAATGGTCAGCGATATCCCGGCCACACAACCCAGGCACACACCGATACTGGCAGATGCCATCAGTGATGTATCGCGGCGCTGTACTGGCATCTCTCCGCCTTTCCGCTGAGCCTTGCGTCGTGATTCCACCCACAGCAGGTTGCCGCTATAAAACAGCCAGGCCCCTGCCAGCCCCAGCAGGAAGTATAACCAGTGCACAGATGTGCCACCAAAAGAAGCCATGTGCAGTGCAAAGAAACTGCTGATGAACAGATTGGCCGTATCCTGCTGGCCAGGCATGAAATCAGTAGTCAGTATTTTTCCACTATAAGGATCAATGGCAGCAAAACCACCTAATGCACGCGGTGAAACAGCTGCCGGGTCCTTGCCCCAGACACGTACCGTAGGCCGCGCGCCTGTCACTTGCACATACTGCAATCCACCAGGAACGAACCCCGGTGCCACATCTTTCGCGATCTTTACCAGTTGTGCAGGCGGCAGCATATCCGCAGGATTGCGCGCAGGCATGTCATCCGGCTTTCCCTGCTGACGACAGCCAGTGACAATGCCAGACCGAGCAACAGCCCGGCCAGCGTTTTGGAGGTCCAATCCGGCCTGACAGGATCTGGCTTCTTGCGCCTGGTAACTTCAGGGGCAGGCATCTCAGCGGGTACGGCGGACATGTAGCAGTGCTCCAAGATAAGGCAATAACACGAATACCAGCATCAGCGTGGTCATGAAAACAAATGCGGCCGTCAATCGCTGCATATCCTGCGCCAGTGCCAACCAGGCCAGCAGCAGCAAGCCAGTCCCTGCAATACGGGCCGGCCACTGCGGCCAGGGTTCAGACCACCAGCGCTGATTGGGCGATGCAGCATAAATGCTGAGGCAACCCAATATGATGGCGGCCAGGCCACCCAAGGTAAAAATCGGCATGAAATAACACTCGCTCCATAAAACAACAAACCCGACCGGACACATACATCCGGCCGGGCAATTCAATCAGGTGCCATTAAAAATCCACTGTTACCGAAGCGGATACAGTGCGTGGCGCGCCAATTGTAGCAATTGCCGCCCCTTCCCTGAAGACACCTGAATAGTAATCCCGGTCAAACAAATTGTAGACATTCAAACGCAGCATGACATTGCGCCCTTGCAGCTTAGTCGCATAGCAAGCGCCCACATCCATCACTCCCCATCCTGGCAGCTTCAACGTATTGTCACTGGTCAGGTACTGGCTGGAGCTGGTCTGGACCCGGCTGATCAGGGTCAGGCCATTGCTGCCTGGCACATCCCACTCCACTCCCAGGTTGCCCTGCCAGCGCGGTGCGCCAGGTGCTGCCAACCCGTTATAGGTACCGTTCTGGGTCTTGGTCTGCTCGCTCTTGGCATAAGCCACACCACCCAACACACGCACACTGTCGCTCAACTCGCCGAAAATATTCCACTCCAGGCCGCGTACGCGCTTTTCCCCATCATCGGTCGCATCCATGCCCGCGCCTGAGGCAAAGGAGATCAGCGTCGGCTGCTCGATTTCATACAGCGCCAGTGTATTGGTAAAGGTGCCCGCATTCCACTTGATGCCGCCTTCCTTCTGTTCGGTCTTATATGGTGCAAACACGTGATTGCGGACATAGCCATTGTCCATGCGGATGCTATTCCCCTGGCTCAAACCCTGCACATAGCTGGCATACAAGGAAATATCCGGACCCCATGGTTTATAGACTACAGCCAATGCAGGCGTCACTGCGTGCTCATCATAGTCAACCTCGCCGCCAACCGCTATGCCTGCTGCCGTAGGATCAACCTTGAAACTTTGGTGGCGCAGGCCCAGCGTCAGGCGCAGGCTGTCATCCAGCATGGACAAGGTATCCACCAGCGCAAGACTGTCGAATGTCTTGTCAGACCATTTGAGCGCCGAGCCAGCCAGGGCAGGCATCGCCACGTTCACTGGGTCGTAGATATTGATGATACCGCTGCTCGAAGTAGCATCATAGCCGTAATCCATTTTCAGGCGCGATACCTGGAGCGTCATTTCATGGCCAACAGTACCGGTCATGAAATTCAGGCGCAGCCCTGCTTCAGTGTTCACATTGTCTTCGTACATGCGTTGACCGGACATGGAAAGCGATGCAGTACCATCAGCTGCCGAGACCCGCGCCCATGACCCGGTGAAAAATCCTGCCACTTTGCCGTGACGTGCACCAATGTTGGCAAAAGCGGTCACATTATCATTAAACGCATATTCAGCACTGAGAAGAGCCGCCTTGTTTTCTGACTCGCCATAGGCATCACGGAACAGGTTTGAGCTGGCATCCGGCGTTTTCAGCACACCCACAGCATTACTGAAGAGAATACCCGCAGGCGTGCCTCCCCTGAATTTCTCCTTACTGTAATAAGTATCAAGCGAAGCCTTGAAGCCATCATTGCGGTAATCCAATGCTGCCGAGAGAAACTGACGTTGTTTGGACTGACCATCCAGCTCGGTATCGCCATCACTGAACGAACCATTCAGGCGTATCCCCCATGCCTTGTCCTCTCCAAAACGGCGGCTCAGATCGAAGCGAGTACCAAACTGCCCTTCTGAAATATAGTCCAGCGTCACGCGGTTGAGCGGCTCCTCACCTGCACGCTTGGGTACCAGGCTGATGGTTCCGCCCAACGCGCCAGCCGGTGCCATACCGGCGAATAAAGCACTCGGGCCACGCAGCAGTTCAACTCGTTCGAACATCTCGATCGGCGTATGGCCATAAGGCGCCAGCCCGTACAGACCATTAATCGTCATTTCGTTCTGGTTGACGGCAAAATTGCGGATGCGGAAATTCTCGAACGGATGACCATCCGATGTGGCATAGCGTACCGAAACATCATTTTTCAACACATCAGCCACAGTACGCGCGCCCTGGTCTTCAATCGTCTTGACCGTGTAGCTGGTGACACTGAATGGCGTGTCCATCACCTCAACATTCCCCATCAGCCCCAGTCGCGCACCCTTGGCAACCTGCCACCCGCATACGCTGAGGGTAAGACTCCAGGCCCTGCCTTCGCCGTTACTTGCACTTCTGGCAGGGTATCAGCACTGCCTGACATCTTCGCCACCGGCCGCAACACATAGCCACCGGTATCCAGCGCCACTGCTTCCAGCCCTGTACCTGACAACAAAGCAGACAAGGCAGCGGGCAAGGTGTATTGACCGGCAATACCAGCCGTTGTTTTTCCCGCGGTCTGCGCATCTGTGAAGGTCAGCAGCACATTGGCACTACTTGCCAGGCTACGCAGCGCAGGCGCCAATTGTCCTGCAGCAATGTCGTAGTGCTGCACGTGCCCAGTTGGACTGGCTTCTGTTGTCGCCCCTGCATACGCAGATGCTGGCAAATAGAAATAACTACCTGCGGACAGCAACATGGCAACCGCATACGCCACAGATTGCCTGCTTATTGTTTCTGATCGTACTGACTGCTCGAGATGGCGTTTCCAGCCTGACATATCGTTTCCCTTGTAATGAATGAATGAATGAAAAATCAACTCTCTTACAAGGTAAGTGCCGCGAAACAAAAAATCGGGCAGACATTTTGCTGAAATAGTTAAGCTGCAATCTCCACACTGACCCAATAACGCGTGCGTGACCGTACACGCACTGGCAGAACCCTGGGTAGCGCGGTCAGGATGCCCGGTATGTCATTCAATGGAAAAACACCGGAGAATCTCAGGTCTGCCGCTTCCGGCTCACAACGCGCAATACCGGGAAGATAACGTGCAAGTTCCGCCATGAAATCCCCGAGCCGCATATTGTCTGCAATGATCTGGCCCTTGAACCAGGCCAGCTGCTGTTCTTCCATGGGTGCAGGCTCGCCAGCAACATCACGGCTGGTAAACAGCAGAGACTGCCCCTGCTTGACGATGATATGCGTCATCGGGCTTTGGGCAGGCACAACCTCTACCGCACTTTGCAAGACCGCCACAGTGGTATGTCCCTGCCACTGCCGTACGCTAAAATGCGTACCCAGCGACTGGATACTTCCCTCCGCAGTCTGCACATACAGTGGTCGCGGATCACTGGTTTGTCCCGCAACATCATGCCTGGTCATCAATGCAATTTCGCCAGATAGCAAATGCACGACCCTGGCATATTCATCAAAGCGCACATCAATGGCAGAAGCCGTGTTCAACGTCACCACGGTGCCATCATCCAAAGTCATGCTGCGTTGCTCCCCCGCTGCAGTCCTGTAATCAGCCGTTGCCAGCTTCCACATATTGCTCCGGCTGGCCAGAGCACCGCTACCCAGCAGCACAACCGCACCAGAAAGTAAGGCTATCGTCTTGCGGCGTCCTGTCGAAATTGGGGCTTTTGATTGCGCATAAGGAGAAAGTGCACCATATGTCACTTGCGCTGGCATATTCCCCAGCCATCCTGTGACAGACTCAATGTGTTGCCAGGCACATTCATTATCTGGGTCAGCTTCGCGCCATTGCTGCCATCGCAACTTGTCTTCCGGCGTTGCCTCCCCAGACATCAGCAAGGTCAGCCACTCGGCAGCCTGGTCTGCGGCTGCAGCGCTGATATGCCTGCCACCAATTAACAGCGAATGTTGGGAATAATGTGTGGATACTGGGATCGACATAAGAACGTCATGCCACCATCAATGCAAACAAGCATTGGCGATTGGCTTTTGTGAGATATTGTTTGACCGAGCTGGCAGACACCTGGAGGCGCTCGGCAATAGCCGCATAGCTCAACCCTTCGAGATGGGCCAGGAGAAAGGCTTCCCTGACTGCTGGCGGCAAACCGTCCAATGCCCGGTCAATCTGCTGCAGCGCTTCCAGCGCCATCAAACGCGCCTCAGGCGCTGGCACCATGGCCTCTGGCAGACCGGCCAGCATTTCAAGATAACTGGTTTCGAGCAATTGCCGACGGTAGCGATGCGCCATCAGGCGACGAGCAATTGTCACCAGGAATGGTCGCGGCTCGCGGATTTCCTGCACTTTATCCGCAGCCATGATGCTAACGAAAGTGTCCTGGGCAAGGTCATCTGCGACAAAAGAATCGCCCAGCTTGCGCCGCAACCAGTCATGCAGCCAGCGATGATGGTGAAGATACAAGCGATGCACTGATTGCGAAGAGTCCATAGCCATGGCACACATTAAAATAAGAATTGTTCTCATTTTAATGTAAATTAAATCAGTATGCATCCCTCCAATAGATGAAATCTCTTTGATTTAACTGATGAATGCCTGGAGCCTGCCCCAATCCAGATGTTCTTCTACCGCATCTGCCAGTCGATCCAGGCTGGATTCTCTCAGCGCAACATAATCGTAATGTGCGATTTCCTCCTGGGTTTGCGCCATCTGGTTGTATCCAGCCCAATCCAGCCATGCCTGGGTTGCTTGCGCATGATCAAATACACCATGAAGGTAAGTACCCGCTATCTGTTTATCCTCTGACATAGCGCCTTCTGCCTGAGTACCTATATACAGCACAGGCCGTTTCAAGGCAGGACCATGGCTCACACCCATATGAATTTCATAACCCGTCACCGTGACATCGGTGAAAGCAAGCCTGCCTTCAACTTCCTTGAGGTGCTTCTTCTTGGTCAATTTGGTTTCCATCTCCAGCCAACCGAAACCATCGCTGGAGCCCGGCTCCCCTTCTACCCCATGAGGATCATGGATTTTCTGCCCCAGCATCTGGAAACCACCGCAGATACCCAGCACCTTGCCGCCATAACGCAAGTGCCGTGCAATCTTTTCCTGCCAGCCATGCGACTTGAGTGCGGCAAGGTCATTACGTACATTCTTGCTGCCAGGCAACACAATCAGGTCCGCTGGCGGCATTGCCTCATTCAGCTCAATGAACTGGAAATCCACATGAGGGTGCATGCGCAATGCATCCATATCCGTGTGATTGCTGACATGCGGCAACACTGGGGCAATAACACGCAGCCAGGTCTGTGGCTTGTCCGGGACTTCATGGATGATGGAATCCTCGGCTTCGAGATGCAGATTGCGCAAATAGGGCAGTACGCCGATCACAGGCTTGCCGGTTTCCTTCTCCAGCCACTCCAGGCCAGGTTGTAACAGGGCAATATCTCCACGGAAGCGATTGATGACAAAACCGACAATACGCTTTCTCTCAGACTCGGACAGCAAGGCCAGTGTGCCAACAATATGCGCGAACACGCCTCCGCGGTCGATATCCGCGATCAGGATAACGGGGCAATCTGCAGCTTCGGCAAACCCCATATTGGCAATATCATTCTGGCGCAGATTGATTTCCGCCGGACTGCCAGCACCCTCGACCATAATGCATGCATATTGCTCACGCAGCCGTTGCCAGGACGCCATCACCGCTTCGCGTGCCTGGGGTTTGTAATCGTGATAGGCCTGTGCCTCCTGATTGCCAACCACTTGGCCATGGATGATTACCTGGCAACCAGTATCGCTATTCGGCTTGAGCAGAACTGGGTTCATGTCGGTATGTGGCGCAAGTCCGCAGGCCTGTGCCTGCACTGCCTGTGCGCGCCCGATCTCGCCACCATCGCTGGTCACGGCAGAATTCAGCGCCATGTTCTGCGGCTTGAACGGCACGACACGCCCCCCCCTGCGGTACAATACCCGGCATAACGCAGCCACCAGCGTGCTTTTGCCCGCATCAGAAGTGGTACCCTGGATCATCAATGTTTTGGCATATGTCATTGGCGCAATTTCCCTTCATTTTTCTTATGACTCCGGCCCTGCTGATTACCGCATTATGGCTGGATAGATTATTGGGTGAACCTGGCCGCTGGCATCCGCTGGTCGGTTTCGGTCACCTCGCCTCACACCTCGAACAACAGCTCAATCATTTTCACGCGCCGTTTACTGCACGTTTACTCGGCATTCTGGCATGGCTGATATTATTGCTGCCAGCATTTGGCATGGCCTGGTGGCTCACCCATCTCACCCATGGCTGGCTATTGGATATTGTACTGCTGTATTTTGCCCTCGGCGCCCGCAGTCTCAAAGAACATGGCTTGCGCGTTTACACGGCCCTCATCCAGCACGATCTGCCCGCTGCCCGGACTGCTGTCGGCATGATGGTCAGCCGCGACACCGCTTCCCTCAACAAAGAAGAAATAGCCACAGCTACTGTGGAATCTGTCCTGGAAAACGGTAATGACGCTATCTTCGGCGCCATATTCTGGTTTGTATTGCTCGGTGGCAGCGGTGCCGTGCTGTTCCGCCTCGCCAATACGCTGGATGCCATGTGGGGTTACCGCACTCCCCGATTCCTGCATTTTGGCTGGGTTGCTGCACGGCTGGACGATCTGCTGAACTTGGTTCCTGCACGGTTGACCGCACTCAGCTACGCGCTGTGCGGCCATACCAGGAGCGGATTACGCTGCTGGCAGCAACAAGCGCATACGTGGTACAGCCCGAATGCAGGGCCTGTCATGGCAGCCGGGGCTGGTGCCTTGCACGTCATGCTCGGCGGAAAAGCGCGTTACCACGGTACAGATAAACTGCGCCCTACCCTGGGATCAGGAGCAGCAGCAACAGCGGCCACTATCCAGGCTGCCGTGCGTTTGGTGGATCGCAGCACAGTGCTCTGGTGCATTGTTATATTGGCGGGAAGCGTACTGGTCGGAGCATGGCATGCTTGAACATGGCGGCAACCTGCATGCAGCCAGCCTGCAATATGGCATCCCCCTGCCAAGTTGGCTTGACCTCTCCACCGGCATCAACCCATATGGCTACCCCATTCCCGATATCCCTGCGGCAGCCTGGCAACGCCTGCCCGAGCCTGACAGGCAGCTAGAACAGGCAGCGTCCAGTTATTATGGTGCCCGCCATCTTCTCGTCACCGCCGGGTCACAGGCTGCCATCCAAACCCTGCCCCGCTTGCGACCTTCATGTCGAGTGACAGTACTCGGCCCCATGTATGCAGAGCATGCACATGCCTGGCGCCAGCATGGCCATATCGTCACTGAAATAGCACACCTCCCTGACCATGCCCTGTTGCAGCGTACGGATGTACTGCTGCTCTGTAACCCCAACAACCCGACCGGCAGGCTGATCGAACCGGATGCGCTGCTGGCATGGCACCAGACCCTTGCCTCCCATGGCGGATGGATGATCGTGGACGAAGCCTTCATGGACAGTACGCCACAGCATAGCCTCGCACCTGCCAGCCACCTGCCCGAGCTGATCATCCTACGTTCACTGGGAAAATTCTTTGGCCTGGCTGGCGCACGTGTGGGATTCCTGCTGGCAGAAACAACATTGCTCGACCAAGCTGCCGAGCTGCTTGGTCCCTGGCCGGTGACAGGGCCTGCGCAATTCGTGGCGCATGCAGCACTCACTGACCAAGTCTGGCAGCACGCCAATATGTCCAGACTGACAGCAGCAAGCCAGCAACTGGCTGCCCTGTTACAACAATATGGATTGCATCCGGTAGGTGGCTGCTCACTGTTCCAATGGCTACATACCAGCCATAGTAAACACTTACATCAAGAACTTGCGCGTCATGGCATCTGGACACGCCATTTCACACAATACAATGGTTTGCGCATCGGCCTGCCGCCGGAAAATGGTTGGGATAGATTTACAGCCGCGCTGGACAAACTGCCTCCGGCCTCTTGACCTGCATCAGCGATTGACGAAACCCACGCTGCTCAACTTCTCCTCAATCACAATCTTGCTGACACTGGCATAATCCACCTGCAGTTTGAAGGTATGCACCAGCGGCAGACCCAGAGCATGGCCAGTCAGGGCACGAATGACACCTGCATGCGTAAAGACAAGCACAGGTTGCTCCGTATGCCGCAAGTCTGCAAGGAATGTCTGTGCCCGCTCTGCAAGCTGCAGATAGGACTCTCCATTTGGCGGCACATGCCGGACATGGTCTTCCGCCCAGACATCCACCAGCCCGCGAGGAATATCATTCCAGGCTTGCATTTCCCAGGCACCGAAATTCAGCTCCATCAACCTGGTATCGAGCTGGACTGATTGTTGCGGATTAAAAATCGCGGCAACCGACTCTGCCAGCTTGACGCATCGCTGCAGCGGGCTGCTATAGATGACAGGTTCCTTCAAATGCTGGAGCTTGGGACACAGGGCAGAAAATTCATCCATGAAACTTGCCGCTACATCCACATCACTTTGTCCATAACAGGTACCCGGTATCACATCCGGTGTCGTGTGACGAATCAAGTAAATTTCCAATTACAAACTCCAGATCAAGATGCCAATATAAAATGCCAATTCCGTCAGTTGCTGCATTGCCCCGAGGCAATCTCCGGTATAACCGCCGAGCCGCCGCTTCAGCCTGCGGCCGAACCACCACCATACCAGGGCAACAGGCAACAATGCCCACCATAAATATACAGGCAGGAACAGTAGGGGTACCAGCCCACCCAACAGGGCGATCACTATATCAGCAGCAGAAAAATTACCCGCCACAGGCCTGGCCTTGCCCTCTTCACGTACGTATTCCTGCTGCACCATCAGCAATACCGCGGCCAGGCGGCTCAATGCATGGGATGCCCACATAACGCATGGCAGGAGCACCAGGGAAATATGCACCAGACTGTGATACTTGAGCAACAGTGCCAATACCAGCGCAATGGCGCCATAGCTGCCAATACGCGAATCCTTCATGATATTCAACACCTGCTGCTTTTCCCATCCGCCGCCAAGCCCGTCAGTCGTATCAGCCAGGCCATCCTCATGAAATGCGCCAGTCACCAAGATTGTGGCGATCATACTCAGGATCACGGCAATTTCCGGTGGCAATACCAGGACAGCAAGATACAGCACCAAGCCCGCAACACCGCCGACAACCCAGCCCACCATTGGAAAATACCGCGCAGCATCATGCAATTCTTCAGCGGCGAAATCCC
Organism: Methylobacillus rhizosphaerae; assembly: GCF_900187985.1. Classification (GTDB taxonomy): domain Bacteria; phylum Pseudomonadota; class Gammaproteobacteria; order Burkholderiales; family Methylophilaceae; genus Methylobacillus; species Methylobacillus rhizosphaerae. The sequence continues at coordinate 37,047 of NZ_FZOA01000001.1, read as the reverse complement.
GGATAGGCGGCAACGGGATACGAGTAAAATAAGCCAATGCAATCAGGAACAAGCGCCACTGCTTCTTCATCAGGACTCCTGGCGGCTGATATGGGCAGAATCAAAAGAAGCCATCTGGTTGAGAAAATTCACGGCCGACTGCAACAGCGGATACGCCAACGCAGCACCTGTGCCTTCGCCAAGGCGTAAACCCAGATTCAATAATGGCCGCGCCTGCAACTGTTCCAATAACACGCCATGCCCCGATTCATCCGAGCAATGGGCGAACACACAGTAATCCAGGATAGCCGGCGCTATCCGGCTGGCTACCAGCAATGCCGCTGTGGCAATAAACCCATCAATCAGCAACACCATACGCTGTTCTGCTGCTCCCAACATGGCTCCCACCATCATGGCGACCTCAAACCCGCCAAAAGTTGCCAGCACTGCCAAAGCATCGTCCGGGTCGACCTCATGCCGATCCATGGCCTGGCGGATCACATGCACCTTATGCTGGACACCGGCATCATCAAGACCAGTGCCACGGCCTGCACACTGCTCTACAGGCAAACCACACAGGATAGCGACCAACGCGGATGCCGAAGTGGTGTTCCCTATCCCCATTTCACCGAATCCGATCACATTGCTGCCAGCACTTGCCTCTGCCCGGGCCAATGCTCTACCGCTTGTAATGGCTTGTGCACACTGCTGCGCCGACATCGCTGGCTCGTGCAGGAAGTTCCTTGTCCCCATCCCCACCTTGGCATCCACCAGCCCGGGGTGGGCGGCAAACACATGATTCACGCCTGCATCCACCACGCGAATCCGCATCTCATGCTGGCGCGCAAACACATTGATACCTGCACCACCAGCCAGAAAATTCATCACCATCTGCTGCGTCACCGCCTGAGGATAGGGACTAACGCCTGCTTCCACAATGCCGTGATCCCCGGCGAACACCAACACGACCGGCTGCTGCAGCACAGGTGAGAAGGTCTGCTGTATTAACCCCACCTGCAAGGCCAGGGATTCCAGCATACCCAGCGCACCCAATGGCTTGGTCTTGTTATCAATAACACTTTGCAATGCCGCACGCAGGGAGGTATCCACAGGGACAATACAAAAATCGGGTTGAATATACTGCATCATGAGAACGCTTTTCTGAATCAGGCCTGTGGAGCATACCCGAGCAGAGGAATTTTTCAAATGCATGGACGAAACACAAAAAATTTCGCATTTCCTCTGGACGAAATACAGAAGTTCGCTATAATGCCGGTCTTGCGTTGATTGACGCAAAGAGTGGCCAGGTAGCTCAGTTGGTAGAGCAGCGGATTGAAAATCCGCGTGTCGACGGTTCGATTCCGCCCCTGGCCACCAACCTGATTCAAAAGGCTGGTTCAGAAATGAACCAGCCTTTTTCATTTGGGCATCCTCACCCGTCTGTCAATGGCCTCATGGATTGTCACCATCTCAAACAACGATGTCCAAGATAAGCCATGATTGCGCTCGGCACCATCATACCCAGCACATACCACACAGCCAGGAAAGGTGCCGCCATTTCAGGACAATGCAGTGCGTAGACGCTCGCACCAGCACCGCCAGCGCACCAGCCCGCAATTGCGCCAGTCAGTACCGGCCTGGTAGGGGCCAGACGACGCAAAGCGAATAGTATTGCAGCCCCCACAGGCAAAGCCAGGAAAGTAATATTCAATATGCAGACTTTCCAGGTTTTACCCCACAATAATTCAGGACGTATACCTGGGTCTGCTGCGGCCCAAGTCCAGATAGCCCAAGCCCATAGTACGGCTACTGGAATAACAAGCGCCCAATAGCCTATGCCGGGACGCTTACCGGGGTGGGCCAGAATGAATATCAACACCAGCCCAATCCCGACACTAGCCAGCGGTACGCCCAGTTTCATCCAGAAAGCAACACTGGTGCTGACTTCCCCAAGATCGGGCCTGATGCCATAGATCATCCACAGCAAAATAAGCGAGATTACGCTACCTGCCAGCAACGCCATGCCAATAAGCTTCTCAGCCATGAGAGACCGGACTGGGGATACGCCCGTTGCAAGCATCTTGATCAACTCATCGGTTTTCATGCCTGCTCCTTCCATATTTTTGCCAACGCCTTCATTCCCCTGTGCACGCCCACTTTGATTGCAGAGACAGACATTCCCGTCATTGCCGCCGCCTCTGCCACAGACATCCCATCCAGCTTTGTATATTGAATGGGTAAACGCTGATGCACAGGCAAAACTTCCAGCATTCTGCCCAGATCCTTCTTGGACTCATACGCTTCCTCATCAGTGGCAGCAAGCCATTCTGCCTCATCATCCAAAGGATCATTCAAAGCCTCATACCGTGACCGACGCCGCAGGCAATCAATCATTTTGTAACGTGCCACTGCATACAGCCACGGCGTCAATGGCTCACTCCTGCGATAGGTATGGCGCTGGGCATGGATAGCCAGCAATGTCTCCTGCAATAAATCCTCTACTTCATCCGGGGCAGCGGTCAGTCGCCGCCTGAAATAAGCCCTTAATAGCGAACTGGCTTGCTGCAGAAAATAGCGGTAAGACTCGGCATTGCCATCCAAAGCCCCCAACATCAATGTACGCAGCTCTTTTTCCATCATGGTTCAAAGAATTCGTTGGGGAAGGAGTAAAGGTTACAGCGATACCAAAAAAAATATCCACATTATTTTTTAGCACCAGTGTAACCATGACTTGAGCAATCACGTATTAGCAATGGGGCATCGTGAATACTCACCATGCAATTCAACCACACAATAGGAGTATCAACATGAATATCAAACACCTGGCTGCACTCGCCACCGCCATCATCGCCACCTCTGCACTAGCCGGTAATCCTGCCGAGAAAAAATGTAGTGCCGGCTCATGCAGCAAGAAAGAGGCATCTGCCGAGAAAAAGGACGCATCCTGTTCCAAGAAAGAAGCTTCTTCCGAACATCAGGATGCATCCAGCGTGAAAAAGGAATCCTCCTGCAGTAAAAAAGAAGCGTCTTGCTCCAAGAAATAAGGAAACAGCAATGACTGGACTAGGCTACCGGGGTGAAATGGCAGGATGGGACATATCGGCAATTCATGCTGATTTTTTTGAAGTTGCGCCGGAGAACTGGATTCGGCGCGACAGGACTCCCCTCTACAAGCTATTGGACTCTGGTCGCCCGGTCAGGTTGCATGGTGTGTCACTCAGTTTGGGCGGGCAAGCGCCCATCCAGCATGACTTTCTCAAAGCAGTACGTGAGCTCATGATAGATATCAGTGCGGAATATTATTCCGACCATCTCGCAGCAAGCGGTGACGCACATCAACTCTACGATCTTTTTCCGATTCCCTTTACTGAGAGTGAAGTCATCCGCGTCAGTGATCGCATCAAGGAAGTCCAAGACGTGCTCGGAACCAGGATTGCGGTAGAAAACACCACTTACTACACCAACACAGGCGACATGAGCGAAGTAGAGTTTCTGATGCGAGTCGTTGAAAGAGCAGACTGCAATATATTGCTGGACATCAACAACATTGCGGTCAATCACAAGAATCACCAGCAGACAGACTTGCACCATTTCGTGACCAAACTGGACCTACATCGGGTCACTTACATGCATGTGGCAGGCCATGAATTCGACCAGCGCTTCAACCTTTACATTGACACTCACAGCCGGCCGGTTGAAGCCACAACCCGAGAAGCGGCGCTCAGGTTACATGAACTTCACAACATCCCCATCCTCCTGGAATGGGATAACGATATTCCATCCATGGTCACAATCAATCAGGAACTATCATGGCTGAAGACTTCTACCTCTACATAAGAGGGGCTACCGAAACCATTCCTCCTGGATATACAGAGTCGGGAATGCGTACTTATCGGCACCTGGTATTTCTCGGGGCCAGCCAAATGATAGAGGCTCACTTCCCCGAGCTGCGGCAACAATTGGGAGAGCCTGCATGGAAAGCATTACTGCAGGCATTCATTCGCCAGTCTGCATGGACCTCACATTATTATGGAGATATGAAAGATGAATTCCTGGCATTCCTTGCACGCGAAAGCGATAGAGAAGATACATGATATCGGGTTGCTGACTCTCCGGATTGGCGCAGCACAAGAGTTCCTGTTTGCCGGCTATACCAAGCTCAGTGGTGGCATTGATGCTCCCGCATGGTTCAGCAGTCTGCAATTTCCCTTCCCCCTGTACTTTCTTGGCTCCAACCTGAACTGGGTCACTGCGGGGGCAGGTGAAATCACATTTGGCTTAATGCTTATGTTCGGCCTTTACAGTCGATTTGCAGCACTCGGCTTGTTGTACGTCACATTCGTCGCTGTATATACCGTCCACTTTGATTTGGGTTGGACAGGATGGAATCAGATTGAAACAGAGGCAGGCCTAGGATTCAAGGTCCCATTGCTGCTGGCCCTGATGTTGTTTGCCATCCTGACTCAAGGAAGCGGACGGTACAGCATTGATGGCATAAACAGAAGTCTATGACCTATCAACCATCGCGAGCATGGAGCTCCTACTCTCCAAACCAGAAGAATTATTAACAAATGTTATCAAGGCAGAATATTCGGGATATTCTCACACCCCAGTCTCCATAAATATCCTGAAGACTAATAGCGAACACCCACACATTAACTCTTCTCTATATAATTGATATTAATCAAATAATCCCGACACTCCCTTCATCATTACCCACTGTACTGACAAGATCAGGATGCGCCTTACACTCTCATGCGATACTCAAAGCAGCTATGAGCTAGGCTTGAGGTTGAACTGATAGAAAATGTAGAATACAAGCCTGTATCAAGCCTGGAAGATGGTTTCAAGTAAGCGTTTGCACTGTCGCATCAAGGGAGGGAGGCAACAGCTCTGCAAAACGGGTACAACTCAATAGATAGCCGTGAGCTAAGTGATAACAATGACGACTGTGTAACAGTACCGCTATAATCACGCAGATAACAATAATAAAAATCTATTACCCTAATAACTAAAATAAATGACCTCCTCCTAACTGCTGCGTTGCAGCATGAGGCTATACACAGCCTTACACTTGATCTTCGAATATTGAAGATCGAACATTGAAAGATCGGGGCGTTGATAAATTAAGGACGGCTTGATGATTCAATCCACTAATAACGACAAACATAGCGATGAAGATGGCAATGCCGCCACTCCAGAAACCGGGTCAGTGACTGCTGACACCCGGCGTTCCGCTCAACCTGTCGCCATTATTGGTATAGCGTTCCGTTTTCCCGGTGACATTGGCGATGAAGCCAGCCTCTGGGAGGCATTAAAGGAAAAGCGCGATCTCGTCACGCAAGTACCAGCCGAACGCTGGGCAACGGACGAACTGCAGCACGCCAAGCGCGCGGAACCGGGCCGCAGTATCACGTTCTCTGCTGGCGTACTGTCCCGTATTGATGAATTTGATGCCGGCTTTTTTGGCATTTCCCCGCGCGAAGCAGCCTGGCTGGACCCTCAGCAGCGCTTGCTGATGGAACTATCCTGGGAAGCCATGGAAAATGCCGGTGTCCCTGCATCCACCATGGCGGGTACCAACTGCGCCGTCTATGTCGGCATTTCCGGTTTTGATTATGGCACTCGCGGCCTGGATGACATTGCTGCAGCCTCATCACATTCCATGACCGGCAATACCTTAAGTATTGCGGCCAATCGGCTGTCTTATATCTTTGATCTGCACGGGCCTTCGCTCGCTGTTGACACGGCTTGCTCATCCTCACTGGTCGCACTGCATCACGCCTGCAACAGCCTGCGTAACGGAGAGGCCTCCACTGCCCTGGTAGGCGGTGTGAACTTGCTACTTCACCCTCATCCGTTTGTCGGTTTCACCAAGGCTTCCATGCTGTCGGCAAGCGGTCGCTGCAAGAGTTTCGATGCTGCCGGCGATGGTTATGTACGTTCCGAAGGCGCAACGGTCTTGCTCCTGAAGCCGCTGGACCAGGCACTGGCAGATGGAAATGAAGTACATGCCGTCATTCTCGCAAGCGGTGTCAATGCAGATGGCTCTCGCAAAACCGGTATCACCATCCCGAGCAGCGACGGCCAATCCGAGCTGATGCGCGAAGTATTGTCCCGCAGCGGCCTGGCTCCGCAGGACATCGACTTCATCGAGGCCCACGGCACAGGCACGGTCGTAGGCGACCCCATAGAATCTGCCGCCATCGGCAAGATTTATGGCCAAGGCCGCGCCAAGCCCCTCCCAATAGGCTCTATCAAAGCCAACCTGGGCCACCTGGAGCCAGCCTCCGGCATGGCCGGGCTCGTCAAGGCAGTACTGGGGCTGAAACATCATGCCCTGCCACCCGCGCTGCACCTGAAAACCCCCAACCCACGGATAGATTTCAAGGGGTTGAACCTTGAACTGGTTCCAAAATACAAATCGCTGACCAGGGAAGATGCCAAGCCACTGGTTGCCGGTATCAATTCTTTTGGTTTTGGCGGTGCCAATGCCCACGTCCTGATCCAGGAGTTCCCGGCCCAATCCGAAAGTGAGCGAACACTTATAACTGACAACCTGCCTCCGCTTGTGCTTTCCGCACGCTCAGAAACAGCCTTGCGTGCGTTGGCCGAGCGCTACGCAGACTTGCTGGCTGATAAATCCGCGCCGGATTTCTACGATATTGCCCATGCCGCTGCCTTCCAACGGGATCGCCTGGAAAAACGGCTCTTCCTGCACGAAGACACAGTGGAATCTGCAATCAGCCTGCTCCAGCAATATGCCGCCGGTGAAAACCCTCCGCAGATATTGACTGAAGACAGCCTGCCACAAGCTGGCAGCATTGCATTTATCTATTCAGGCAACGGTGCGCAGTGGCTTGGCATGGGTCGGGCATTGCTGGCAGAGTCGCCGCGATTTGCTGAAATCCTCACAGAAGTAGATGCTGCCATGCAGCCTGAAGCACAGTTTTCCATCCTTGAGGAAATTCAGGCTAAAGATGAGGACAGCAAGCTGCATGACACTACTGTCGCTCAGCCTTTGATTTTCGCAATCCAGGTCGCCATCACAACATTGCTGGAAGAATCCGGCATCAAGCCGTCAGCAGTAGCCGGCCATAGTGTGGGTGAAATCGCAGCAGCCTGGGCCGCAGGCATATTGACACTGGCACAAGCCATCAGCGTGATCTGCGCCCGTAGCCAGGCACAGGGTCTGACACTGGGCATGGGGCGCATGGCAGCAGTTGGAATGTCAGCCAGTGCAATCAAGGAGGTCATGGATGAGCTGGGCATCACTTCTGAAGTGGAAATTGCCGGCATCAACAGCCCGGACAATGTCACGCTTTCCGGCAACCTGGAAAGCCTGCTGCGTATCCAGGCAATCGTGGAGTCCAAACGGATTTTCTTCAGGCTGCTGGACCTGGATTATGCCTTCCATAGCAAGCAGATGGATTCCATCCGCACCGATCTTGCCAAGCGCCTTGCAAGCCTGCCTGCGCCACAACCTGGGGAAATCACCTTTGTTTCGACTGTCACTGGCAATGTGCTCGATGGCACAGTCCTGGATGCGGATTACTGGTGGCGCAATGTGCGCGAGCCAGTGCGCTTTGCTGATGCCATCACCAGGATAGCTGAACTGGGTTGCCGCCTGTTCGTTGAAATCGGGCCACATGCCATCCTGCAACGCTATGTCACTGAATCACTGAGTGCTGTCAATATCCAGGGACGCTTTATTCCCACACTGCGTCGGAATGATGATGGCCTGCAACGCATTGAAGAAGCAGCGGCGCGACTGCATCTGCTCGCAGAACAATCATTACTGAGCACTTACTTCCCGCATCAGGGCCGCAGGGTGCGCCTGCCCAACTATCCATGGCAAAAGGAACGCCATTGGCATGCCAAGACCAGCGAGAGCCTACACGTTATTGAGCGGCGGCGTGTACACCCGCTGCTAGGCTGGCGCCTGGACGATGCGGAAGCCTCCTGGGAAAACATCCTTGATCACAGCATACTGCCATGGCTGGAAGACCACAAAGTCGGCGGCGCCATTGTCTATCCAGGCGCAGCCTACGTCGAGATGGCGCTGGCAGCCGCGCATGAGTGGCTGGGAAGCGAACACTTCATTGTCGAACAGCTCGATATTGTCTCGCCCATGGTATTCGATGGCGAGCACAGCCGCACCTTGCGCCTGGTGCTGAACCCGCGTGATTGCGGTTTCCAGATCAAAAGCCGCCAGCGCCTGAGCAATGATGAATGGTCGTTGCATGCCACAGGCCGTTTGCTGGAATCCAGCAACAGGGCGCCCGTTGCCCATTTGAGTGCATTAAGTGCACCGAGCCAGCAGCTGGATCAGCAAAAGCATTATCACCTGGCGTCGCTCCTCGGGCTGGATTATGGTCCGGCTTTCCAGGGCTTGCAGAAAGTGGTCGTTGAAGACGACAAACTCGAAGCCTGGATCACATGTCCGGCCAAACTTGAACTGGAAGGTTACTTCCTGCATCCAGCATTGCTGGACGTATGTTTCCAGTCGCTGGTTGATTTCTTCGGTGAAGCCATTGAAGCGAAACAGGGCATTGCCCTGCTTCCCGTCAAGGTGGGCCGCCTCGATCTTTACGCAAACGCGACCATCACCCATTTGCGCGCGCGTCTGCGCCGCCACAGCACGCGCTCGGTCCTGGCTGATTTTGAGCTGTTCGACGCGCATAACAACTTGATTGCCAGCGTTTCCGCATGCCGCTTCCGCGCCGCGCACCTGAAGCAGCGCAATCAAAACAAAGTAGCCAATTGGCGTATTACTCCTTGGCTGGCACCGCACCCACTGGATGGTATGCAGACCGAAACCCCTGCCATTCCGGAGATCACGACCCAGATGCGTGCCCTGCTTGCGGGCATTGAGTACGATCGCGAGAAATGGTTCAAGGAAACCCTGCCGCTCATTGAGGTGCTCACAGTCTCGTTTGTATACGAAGCCTGCCAGCAGCTGGCAGCCCAATACCCTCAACATTGGCAGCAGATGCTGGCCTCCTCGTATGGACAATGGCTGACGACACTCCTCAGCAATGAAGGCCTGCTGGAAGAGCAGGATGGACAATGGGCACTATCAGCCAATTCCCACCTGCCTTCGGCAGAAGAACTCTGGCAGACCATCCTGCGCGACTCCCCGGCCAGCCTGCCACAATTGTCAGTGATCGGTCGCGTTGGCCGCCAGCTGCCTGCATTGCTCAGCGGAACCGTCGACGGCCAGGAATTGCTGCATGAACTGCAGCACTCTCCTATTGCCGAAGCACTGTACGATCATGACCCAGCCTACCTGGGCCTGAGCCAAGCCATTGAAAACACGCTAGGGAAAATGGCGAGTACCTGGCCTGACTCACGGCGCCTGAGAGTGCTGGAAATCAGTGCCGGCCCCAGCGATCTGCCAAAAACGCTGATCGACCTGCTCCCCGAGGATCGTTTCGAATATGTCCTGGCATTGCCAAGTGACATGATGCAATCACGCCAGCAAGCCGAGTTTCACGAGCATGCAAACATCAGCATCAGCACGTTCGACATTGCAAACTGGAAAATCACCAGCGACAAGCCATTGTCCAGCGCATTTGATGTAGTGATCGTCCGTCACACGCTGCACAAGACCAACAGCCCGCTGGCAGCACTTTCTCAGACACAGCGCTGGCTGGCTGCCGGCGGCATCATGTTGCTGGCTGAACGTCACCCGGATTGGAGCGCTGATTTCCTGGAAGGTATCAGCCCGAGTTGGTGGCATACAAATGAAACCAACCCCGATGTCCCTGTGTCGTCCCTGATGTCTCCAGGCGTATGGGAGCAATTGATCGCCGATGCAGGCCTCTCTGATGGCACAACATTCATCGAACCTGCCGCCGAAGAACTTTCCGAAGGCGCTTACCTGCTGCTCGCCAAACGCTCAATAGAAGATATGCCAGTCCTGGAAGAACCGGCCGTCGCATCATGGCTTCTGCTGGCAGACCAGGCCTCCGCATCATTGGCCAGGCATTTGCGCATCCGGTTGGAATCCCAGGGCCAGCAAGTCGTTATCGCAAACCAGCTGCCGCAGGATGCAGACACCGCAGACAATATCGTGCATCTGTCGGGATGGAGCGACACCCCGGATCAAGCTAGCGCAACGCTCGCCAGCCTGACCAGGAATGTCCAGGCGCTGTCCGGGAATCCGGGCAAGGCTCCCCACCTCTGGCTGGTCACCCAAGGTGCAACACTTGCGACCAGCCTGCTGAGCAATGTGCAGCCCAATCCGGCCCAGTCCGCACTATGGGGATTCGGTCGGGTCATCATGAATGAGCAGCCACAGCTGGGTTGTACCCTGATAGACCTGGCTTGCAACCCGCAGGATTTCAACACTCCCGCCCGGTTGGAAAACGAACTGCTGCGCCCCGATGGCGCAACAGAAATCGTACTTTCCTATAGCGCGCGCCATTACCTGGTCATCCAGAAAGACACTGAGCAACGCTCGGCACCGGCAAAACAGAACGCCCGCTTCCGCCTGGATTTCCATGTTCCCGGCCAATTGAGGAACCTGGTCTGGCTACCTGAAGCCGAACAGGTGTTGCATGATGACGACATCGAAGTGCAGACCAAGGCCACAGGCCTCAACTTCCGCGATGTCATGTACCTGATGGGCCTGTTGCCAGATGAAGCGGTTGAGAATGGCTTTGCTGGCGCCAGTCTCGGCCTGGAATTCGCTGGCGTGGTCAGCCGTGTCGGCCCACGCGTGAAGGACATCCGGCCTGGTGATGCGGTCATGGGCTTTGGCGCCTCATGCTTCTCCAGCCATGTGGTCACGCGTGCGGATGCCGTTGCCATCATCCCTGAAGGCTGGTCATTTGAGGCTGCAACCACGGTGCCGACCGTATTCTTCACCGTGTATTACGCCCTCAAGCAACTGGCGGACCTGCAGCCTGGCGAACGTATATTGATTCATGGCGCAGCTGGCGGTGTCGGCATCGCCGCTATCCAACTTGCGCGCCATCTTGGTGCAGAAATCTACGCCACCGCTGGTAGCGATGAGAAGCGCGACTTCGTCGAATTGCTTGGCGCAGACCGTGTGTTCGACTCGCGCAGCCTGGCATTTGCCGATGAGATCTTGGCAGCCACTGCTGGTGAAGGTGTCGATGTCGTACTCAACTCCCTGGCTGGCGAAGCCATGCGCCGCAGCATTGATGTACTCAAGCCATTTGGCCGCTTCCTTGAACTGGGCAAACGTGATTTCTTCGAAAACACCCCCATAGGCCTGCGCCCATTCAAGAGCAATATCAGCTACTTCGGCATAGATGCCGACCAACTGCTGACCGGGCGTCCGAAGCTGGCAGCACGTGTTTTCCGTGAAGTCATGATGCTGTTCCATGAAGATGTGTTGGCACCATTGCCATATCGCACATTCACCGCCGACAAGGTCATAGAAGCCTTCAGGCTGATGCAGCAGGCACGTCATATCGGCAAGATTGTCGTCTCCATGGCAGACGCCAGGCCAGCGATCGAACAATCAGCCCAGCAGGCACCTGCCGTCACATTTGACAAGGATACAACCTGGCTGGTCACTGGCGGCCTCTCTGGTTTTGGCCTGGAATCCGCACGCTGGCTGGCCGCTCGCGGCGTCGGCAACCTGGTACTCGCAGGTCGGCGCGGACTGAAAACGCCAATGGCGCGGGAAATCATCGCAGCATTCGCCGCAGAGGGCGTGAATGTCGTGGCGCAAGCCTGCGATATCAGTGATGCCAAGGCAGTCCGCGACCTGGTGGAGCGGATCAAGCAAACCATGTCGCCGCTCAAGGGAATCTTGCATGCCGCCGCCACGTTTGACGACAAGCTGATAGACAGGTTGGATAACGCAAGCATTGAAAATGTCCTGAGCGCCAAATTACTGGGTGCCTGGAACCTGCACCAGGCCACGCGCAACATCCCGCTCGACCATTTCGTCATGTACTCCTCGGTCACTACCATGATCGGTAACCCCGGCCAGGCCAATTACGTAGCGGCCAACGCCGGGCTTGAAGGCCTGATGTTCCTGCGCCACCACATGGGGTTGCCTGCTGTCTCCATCGGCTGGGGGCCTATCAGCGACGCTGGCTACCTTACCCGCAACGCAGCCATCAAGGACAGCCTGGAGCAACGGCTGGGCAAATCACCTATCTCGGCAGCAACAGCACTGGCACAGCTGGACCGCATACTTGTCAGCGGAACCCGACTGTCCATCCCGGCCAATTTCGAATGGAACACGCTGGCACACCTGTTGCCATCCTCCAGCACCTCACGCTTCAGTATCCTCAACCGTGACCGCAAGGATCAGTCCCAGTCTGGGGATTCGGTCAATATCCGTGACCTGATCGCAGGTAAAACTCCAGAGGAAGTGCAAGAGCTGGTACAAAGTTTGCTTATTCAGGAAGTGGCAGAAATTCTGCGTATCAATCCGGAGCGCATTGATGCAAATCGCTCCCTGCATGATCTGGGTATGGACTCCCTGATGGCAGTTGAGCTTGCCTTGGCCCTGGAACAGCGTTTTGGCATACAATTGCCCGTCATGATGCTGAACGATTCGCCTACTGCCATCAGCGTTACGGCACGTATTGTCGAAAAACTGCTGGGAAATGAAGACCCAAGTGAAGATACCCAGTCTGCGGGGCTAGCCACGGATGTACTACGCCAGCACGGAGAAGGCTTTACTTCAGAGGAAATACAAGAATTGAATGATGATGCACGCAAGCTTGCACAAACAGGAACAAAATTGATTTCATGAGCAAGCCCAATCTCGAGAAAAAAACCAAGGCACAACTGATTAATCGCATTCTTGGCAAGAAAACTGGCGCAACAGCGGCAGCAATGCCTGGATCACGTGTATCAGTACAGGCGTCGATGCCAGAGGCATTTACACGCTTTGACCGCCATCCGGGTTACGAAAAAATGCTGGTTCCCAAGGCTGCCGCCGACCGTTTCGGCGTGGCCAACCCGTTTTTTCGCGTGCATGATGGCGTAGCCGGTGCAACCACACGTATCCAGGCGCGCGAATACATCAACTTCTCCAGCTATAACTACCTGGGGCTGTGCGGCCACCCTGCCGTCAACCGGGCAAGCAAGGATGCCATTGACCGCTATGGCACTTCTGTCTCCGCCAGCCGACTGGTTGCCGGGGAGCGCCCTATCCAGCGTGAGCTGGAAGCTGCGCTCGCAGAAGTCTATGACGTCGAGGACTGCATTGTCATGGTCAGCGGCCATGCCACCAATGTCAGCACCATAGGTTATCTTTTCGGTCCCAAGGATCTGGTAATCCACGACAGCCTCATCCATAACAGCGTATTGCAAGGCATACAACTCTCAGGCGCAACCCGCCGCTCCTTTCCGCACAATGACGTCACGACGCTTGACCAGATACTGTCAGAAATTCGTGGTCAATTTGAAAGAGTGCTGATCGTCGCTGAAGGCTTGTACAGCATGGATGGCGACATTCCCGACCTGCCCGCACTGATTGAGGTCAAGCAACGTCACCAGGCATTCCTCATGATTGACGAGGCACACGCCTTGGGCGTACTGGGCAAAACCGGCAAAGGCGTGCGCGAGCACTTCGGTGTTGCAGGCAAGGACATAGACATCTGGATGGGTACACTCAGCAAAACCTTGGGCAGTTGCGGAGGTTATATTGCAGGAGAGCGTGCACTGATCGAACATCTCAAGTATGCTGCGCCCGGTTTTGTCTACAGCGTAGGCATCGCACCTCCACTCGCCGCTGCCTCACTGGAGGCCCTAAGAGTCATGCAGCGTGAGCCGGAACGTGTTGCCCGGCTGCATGCCCGTGGCCAGAAATTTCTGGAATTGATGCAATCCCTGGGAGCCAATACTGGTTTTGCTGAAGGCTATGCCGTCATTCCACTGATTGTTGGCAGCTCGCTCAAAGCCACCAAGTTATCCAATAAACTTTTTGAAGCTGGTATCAATGTCCAGCCCATCATCTACCCGGGTGTTGAAGAATCAGCCGCCAGGTTAAGATTTTTCGTCTCGGCAATGCATAGTGAGGAGCATTTGCAACTGACTTATGAGACTATAAAGAAATTGATGGGCAAACATTGACGTTTCACACTGAAAAAATCATATGATCATAGAAAAAATGCTTTCCAGAACAGGCCTGTTGCTAGTTGTCGCCTCGCTTTTCATTTCGCTGTCCGGCTGTACCGGGCTAGCCAAGTGGGGAGCAACGAGCGGCCCGAGCAAGAAACAGATCCAGGAACCTGAAGAATCCAAGGAACCACCTCGTATCAAGGGTATTGAGTTGGTGGATGTCAATGACTCCCTGGCCAGAAAGCTGACCGAGAGCAAAAAACTGGGCTTGTTTTCCGATATTTTCCCCACCACCGCCAGTAATAACTACCTGATTGGCCCTGGGGATGTCATCGAAGCATCGGTATGGGAAACGCCGCCTGCCGTCTTGTTTGGCACAACTAATCTTGATCCCGGTGCGGGTTCCTCCACCACCCAGATGGTAACCTTCCCTGAACAAATGGTGACGCCAGATGGCACGATTTCCATCCCCTTTGCCGGACGTATCACAGTCAACGAGCGAACCACACAGGAAATTGAAGAGGATATCGTCAAGCACCTGACAGGCAAGGCCAACCAGCCTCAGGCGCTGGTCCGGGTTATCCAGAACAACACCTCCAAAGTGACCGTAGTTGGCGAAGTGAACAACAGCACCATGATGCCGTTAACACCCAAAGGCGAACGCCTGCTGGATGCCATCGCAGCAGGAGGTGGCGTCAAACAGCCACTCAACAAGGTCGCGATCCAGTACTCCCGCGAGGACGTGACAGCCACCATGGCACTGGATTCCATTATTCGTGATCCAAGACAAAACATCATGCTCAAACCGGGTGATGTCGTCACGGCGCTGTTCCAGCCGCAAAGCTTCTCGGTACTGGGCGCAACTGGCAAGAATGATGAAGTAACATTCGAAGCCCAAGGTATTTCACTGGCACAAGCCCTTTCCCGTGCTGGCGGATTATTGGATAACCGTGCGGATGCTCAGGGCGTCTTCATTTTCCGCTTTGAAGATGCTGACCTGGTGGAACGGAAAAACACAGCACCTGAAGATATTGTCGATGGCAAAGTGCCTGTCATCTACCAGGTGAACCTGCGTGACCCGGCATCCTTCTTCGTGACCCAGAATTTCCCGATGCAGAATCATGACATCATCTACGTCTCCAACGCACCAGGGGCTGAATTCGAGAAATTTGTGCGCTTGTTGTCTGCCGCCGTTTCACCACTCTACCTTTACCGGTTCTTCCAGTAATGATGCGGACTCTTGAAATCCTGCGAGGTGCGCATGATTAAGGCACGTAGCCCGCTTGCCATTACATTAGCAGTGTGGCATGCCATTTTCCTGCGAGAAGCGCTTGGCCGACTATTCGATATGCGCTTCGCATGGTTCTGGCTATTTATGGAACCTACCTGCCATATAGCATTTGTAGCCTATGTCTGGCGCGCACTACGTACACACTCTGTCGGCGGCATGGATATAATAATCTGGGTATTGGTCGGCATGCTGGCGTTCTTCCTGTTCAGGCGCACAGCAGTACAAACTACCTATGCCTGTGACTCCAACCAACCTTTGTTCACCTATCGACAAGTCAAGCCCTTTGATACCGCAATTGTACGTGCAGGTTTGGAAGGTTTTCTCATGATGGTAATCTCCATCATGATACTCATTATTGGTGCATTTTTTGGTCATGACACAGTCCCTGCTGACCCATTAATGGTAATTTGGATATTGATAGGAATATGGCTATTTGGCCTAGGTTATGGTTTGATCGGCTCAGTGCTAATGGCTCTAGTACCAGAAATGGAGCATGTATTAAAACTTATCATGTTACCTCTTTACCTAATATCTGGTGTTATCTGGCCTATATCTTCCGTACCTCAGCCTTACCTTGACCTATTGATGTATAACCCGATGGCACATGCCTTGGAATTAGTCCGGTTAGGCTATTTCCCTTATTATCATGCAGTGCCTGGAGTCAGCATGAGTTATTTATATGGTTGGGCCGGCGCCAGTGTTCTGCTAGGTTTATTGCTCTACCGTCGCTTTGCATTCCAATTGGTAATGAAATGATCATCGTAGACGACGTATATAAACGCTATAAAACCAAACATGGTTTTGGTCCATGGGTGTTGCAAGGGATCAACCTGACTATTCCCAGAAACCACAATATCGCACTGATTGGCCGTAATGGTGCAGGCAAGTCCACACTGCTACGCCTCATCGGTGGAGTGGATCATCCGACCAAGGGATCCGTCGAACGTCAGTGCAATGTATCCTGGCCCATGGGACGTGGCGGCCTGGAGCCAGATTTGACAGGCAGGCAAAACGCAAAATTTGTCTGCCGCGTGCATGGCTTTCATGACCCGGCAGATTTGGCAGACAGACTTGCTTTTGTCCTGGATTTCTCCGATCTGGGGGCGGCTTTTGATGAACCTGTGAACACCTACTCTTCCGGTATGCGCTCACGTCTGCAATTTGCCTTGTCATTGGCATTCGACTTTGATGTCTATATCTCGGATGAAGTGACCGCTGCAGGCGATGCCGCATTTCGCCAGAAGGCAGCAGATGCATTCAAGGCTATGAGTAATAGAGCGGGCTTGATCATGGTGTCGCATGACGAAAGCACGCTCAAGCGCTTTTGTCAGTCTGGCGTATGGGTAAACGGAGGAAAAGCATACTGGTTTGACGATATCGATGATGCATTAAAAGCTTACAAGGATTCTATTAAAAAATGACAGCAACCCATACCCTTCATGAGGACAATCAGCTTCCACGGCATTTACAAAAATCCAGGGAGTCCTTGGCGGCACTTATGTTCAAGTGGCTGATTCGTCTAGTACTCATTTTGTCAGTACTAGTCTCGCTATACTGGATATTCTTTGCCTCTGAACGCTATGTATCAGAAGCCAATCTGGTATTGCGTAAAACCGATTCCATCAGCGCTGCCGGTACAGACCTTGTCTCTGCCCTTCTACCTGGCTCCAGTACCCCTACTCGCCCAGATCAGCTGCTATTACGTGAATACTTGCTGTCCGTTGATATGCTTAAGATGCTGGATGCCAAGCTGGATTTGCGCACCCATTACAGTAACAAAGAACATGACATCATCTCGCGCATGTGGTTCCAGGACGCATCCATGGAATGGTTCTACCTGCATTATCTCTCCAGGGTCAGTGTGGAGTTTGATGATTATGCTGGTGTACTACGTATCAATGTACAAGCCTATGACCCGAAAATGGCTCAGGCCATTGCCAATATGTTGGTACATGAAGGTGAACGCTACATGAATCAGTTGGGTCATGAGTTGGCCTCTGTACAAGTCAATTTCTTTACTCAGCAGGTTACCCAGGCACAGGAACGTTATCAGACAGCCAGCCGTACTTTGCTGAATTACCAGAACAAAAAAGGTATCCTGTCCCCACAAGCCGTTGCCGAAAGCATCAATACCATCATTACTGGCTTGGAAACTCAGCGTACTCAACTCCAGACCAAGCTTGCCTCCCTACCCACCAGCCTGAATGAGAATCACCCTAACATATTGATGCTCAAGCAATCCCTGGCTGCCGTGGATAAACAAATTGCGGAAGAAAAAGCCAAACTGGCAACACCATCTGGCAAAACTTTGAGTAGTTCTGTTGAGGAATTCCAACGCCTGCAGATGCAGGTTACTTTCGCACAGGAATTGTATAGCTCCTCATTGATTGCGTTGGAGAAAGGTCGCTTGGACGCAGCTCGCATGCTGGACAAGGTTTCTATCCTGCAGGCACCCACCCTGGCAGAATTCCCCATGCAGCCTCGCAGGATTTATAACGTTATTGTCACACTGTTGATTGGCCTGATGCTGGCTGGTATTCTCAAATTACTGGAAGCCATTATTCTGGATCACGTAGATTAACTTCAGTCAGTGATGCGGATTCTCACGATTTTCGGCACTCGGCCAGAGGCGATAAAAATGGCGCCAGTGATAACAGCACTGGCTACTGACCCATCCTTGGAAGTCAAGACTTGTGTAACAGCCCAGCATCGCCAGATGCTGGACCAGGTACTGGAGATATTTTCCCTGGTACCTGATTTCGACCTTAACCTGATGAAGCCAGGCCAGGATCTCAGCGATATCACCAGCAATGTGCTGCTCAGCATGCGCCAGGTCTATGCACAGTGGCGCCCTGACCTCATCCTGGTGCATGGCGATACCTCTACCACATTGGCAGCCAGCCTTTCAGCCTATTACGCAAGGATCAGGATCGGGCATATCGAGGCAGGCCTACGCACCTTCGATAAATATTCTCCCTGGCCCGAAGAAATGAATCGTCGATTAACGAGTTCCTTGTCCGATCTCCACTTCGCACCCACAGCACAGGCACGCGAGAACCTGCTGCAAGAAGGTGTGACTGCAGCATCCATCCATGTCACAGGCAATACCGTCATTGATGCTTTGCTGGATATTGTGGAACGTCTGCGCAACGATGCCACTCTAAAAAACCGTTTTGAAGCAGAATTCAGCTTTCTCAATGCCAGTAAGCGCCTGATTCTGGTTACCGGTCATCGGCGGGAAAATTTTGGCAGCGGTTTTGAACAAATCTGCCTGGCTCTACGTGACATTGCCGCACGGGGCGATGTAGAAATTGTATACCCGGTACACTTGAACCCGAATGTGCAGGAGCCAGTACGTCGTTTACTGTCCGATATCCCCAACATTCATCTCATAGAACCCCTGGATTATTTATCCTTTGTCTATCTGATGGACCGCAGCACCCTGATGATTACCGATTCCGGTGGTATACAGGAAGAAGCCCCTTCACTAGGCAAACCTGTGCTGGTCACCCGCGCAGCAACAGAGCGCATGGAAGCCATACAAGCAGGAACTGCCCACCTGGTTGGTTCAGGCACGGAAAGCATCATTCGCGAAACCAATCACCTGCTTGATGACGCTGCAGCCTACGCAGCCATGAGCAATATCCATAACCCGTTTGGCGATGGCAGAGCTGCCAGCCGTATTCACGATATTCTGATACAACAATGCAAAACAAATTTTCAGTAATCGGCCTGGGTTATATCGGCCTACCCACCGCGACCATACTGGCCTCCAGGAAACTGGACGTCATTGGTGTCGATGTCTCTGCATCCATTGTTGATACCATCAACCAGGGCAACACGCATATTGTTGAACCCGACCTGGATGCACTCGTGCATGAAGTAGTCCACAACGGATACCTGAGAGCAACCACCACGCCAGAACCAGCCAGTGTATTCGTAATTGCCGTGCCGACACCTTTCAAGCATGGTCATACACCAGATCTAAGCTATATCCAGTCGGCCGCAGAAATGATTGCTCCAGTGCTAGCCAAGGGGAACCTCATCATCCTGGAATCCACCTCACCGGTTGGCACTACAGAGCAGCTCTCCGGCTGGCTGGCGCAGGCACGTCCCGACCTAAGTTTCCCACACCAGTCTGGCGAGACCTCGGATATCCGTATTGCATACTGCCCGGAGCGAGTCCTGCCTGGGAAAATCATCCACGAGCTGGTCAATAACGATAGAGTCATCGGCGGCATTACACCAAGTTGCTCCCAGGCAGCCATGGCGTTCTACCATCATTTTGTGCAGGGTCAGTGCATAGTCACCAACGCCCGCACTGCCGAAATGTGCAAACTGGCTGAAAACAGCTTTCGGGACGTAAATATTGCTTTTGCCAATGAACTGTCCATGATCTGCGATAGCCAGGACATTAATGTATGGGAGCTCATCCGCCTGGCAAACCTCCACCCCAGGGTCAATATCTTGCAACCAGGTTGTGGCGTGGGAGGGCATTGTATCGCCGTCGATCCCTGGTTCATCGTCAGTGCCAACCCTGATGAAGCAAACCTCATCCGCGCAGCACGTGAAGTCAACGACAGCAAGCCAGGCTGGGTAATCGATAAGGTCGAGCAAGCCATTACAGCACTGACACATCAAGGGATGACACAAAAAGACATCCGCATTGCCTGCCTTGGCCTGAGCTTCAAGCCGGATATTGATGACCTGCGGGAAAGTCCGGCATTGCACATTGCAACGGCCCTGACACAGCGCCATACGGGATCAATATCCATCGTCGAACCACATATCGATGCTTTGCCCGAACAATTGCAATCTGATTCTGTCAACATCAGCAACTTGGAAAGTGCGCTAAATCAAGCTCACATTATCCTGTTGCTTGTGGACCATACATTATTCAAAAATATACAACCATCATTATTAAACAATCAGCTACTTATTGACACGCGTGGCGTCTGGGAAATATAGGCATACATCATCATGAAAAACAATAATAGCTTCCATACTTCAAGTATCAAAAATCTGAAAGCAGAGAACAAGGCTCTCCGTCTACAATTACTGCAAGAGCAAGAAAAAATAAAAATTCTTATCCAGAAGATTCAGACAGAGAAAAATGACAGAATAGAGCATAAAAATACTCTACCATCCAGTCGACTAGACCAATATCAACCCCAAGTAAACATTCAACTTTTACAGGATTCTATTCAGCCCGTACCAGAATTTATTGTTGACAATAAAAATATCCTATCACAATTACATAAAACTCAGGAAGAGCTAGAGAGTCAACAGTTAAATAATCAGAATCAACAAAAAAATTTAAAAAATTGGAGAATAGAAAATCAAGCTTTATTACTACAACTACAAAAAACGCAAGAGCAACTAGAATATCAGCACCTAAACAACCCTAGTCAAACCGTATCAAAGTTGACTACGGATAATAAAGATCTCATCCTACAACTAAATAAGATACAAGAAGAATTAAGGCACTATTCTGACCAAATTTCCCTAATAGAAATTGAACAAGATGAAAATGTTGTTCATGAGAAAAATCTGCTTCTAAGTCAATTATATAAAGCCCAAGAAGAGCTAGAAGACCAACACGCAACTGTAAAAAACTTGAACACTGGGAATCAGTCTTTATTTCTACAACTACAAAAGACACAGGAGCAGCTGGAATACCAATACCTAAGCAGCCATAACCAGACTGTATCAAAACTGACTGCAGATAATAAGGATCTCATTTTACAATTAAATCAAATACAAGAAAAAATACAAACTCAGTATTTAGTGGATGAGAATCACACAGCAATCCCTCAAAACTTTGGAAAAGAAGAATATCTTCTATCTTTATTAGAACAAACTCAATCTGAGCTGAAAGAAACCCAATTAGAACTATTGAGACTGGAAAGAAAACAAAACTTCTCCGACCTTTCCATAAACAACCTCAGCTCGGGTGATGAACTTTATAAATCCTTAGCAGAAATACAACGTCTACAGGCTATCGTAGCAACCCAAGCTACCATTCATCAATTAGAAATTAGATCCTCATTACAAGCACAGCTTGGTAGCATACTGATTAAGGGAATTGACAGTCCAAAAGGATGGTTATCTACTCCAGGACAACTCTTGAATCTCTGGCGCAATTATAAAAATAAACAGCCCCCAGCCAAGCTGGGTGGAAAGAATTTTGACAAAATTATTCAAGCTTACGAACAAAATGGTTTCCCAGAAGTAGAGAATTTACTGCAAGGTATCGTTACGCCAGCAATCATTGGCAACGCCTATACTGCATTAGCACGCCACCTGATTACTCAAGGAAATAAAACACAAGCAACTGACGCTGCCAGACGTGCCTACAATGCAGATCCTCAGTCATATCGACTTAAATGGTTGGCATTTCGCTTGCACGAAAGCAACGCTATTCTTGAGGCAGAGGCCATGCTTGATGTCTTGCCAAAGGGTACATCATTTAGCGAATCAGAATCTCGCCAGGCAAGTCAAATTCGTTATACCGCCTTTCGTATTCGCCTGAACAATGCCCGTAAGAACCATTAATCATGTCAAATAACAATCCTAAAAACTCAATGATGCAGATACGCAATGCTCTCACGCAATCTGCTGAACAGCTTAATCAGCTAATGCAAGCGGATTTTCCTGATCAAACGCATGATGCTCTTGCCGAACAACTTGAATCATTAAGTAAACTACATAATAAAATTGATGCATTGCAAACATCGCAAAAAAATATTGCTAATCGCCTTGGTAAGGAAATTCGCAATGCTTCAAAACAAATTGAAGCTTTCATCAGCGTAGAGAACTACTTCAATACAGGAAACTTGCCTTCCGTTTCCAGTGAGTCCCACGCCTGGCCGATCAGTCCAGATCTTTCACTATTCCTGATAGAGATGCTGGAATCGGAGCATTACGACCTGATCATTGAGTTTGGTTCAGGCTATTCAACTTTATTGATAGCCAGAGTCCTGCAGCAGCAACTACTCAGATCTCCCGACAAACCACAACCATATCAGATAGCTTTCGAACATCTTGAGCATTATCACGAAAAAACCAGAAAACAGCTGGAGCTCCATCAGTTACACGACAAGGTCAACGTCATTCACACTCCATTGAAGAAATGGAAATCAGAGGACGACAATGTTTATCCTTATTACTCTTGTGTATCAGCTTTGAGAAAGGTAAAAAAAACCTTGGGCTCCTCACCGAGGAAAATTCTAGTCTTGGTTGACGGCCCTCCTGGATCCACAGGCAAACACGCCCGTTACCCTGCACTGCCAATAATCAACAGCATATTCCCGCAACAAGCAATTGATTATGTACTGGATGATTACATCCGAGAGGATGAAAAGGAAATTACAAAATTATGGCTTGAATATCTGGAAAGGCATTCTCGCAAGGTATCAGTACAAGAAAGAAAACTGGAAAAAGACGTCTGCGTCATCCGCGTTGACGCTGCTGCATAAGGCAACCAATATAATCACTAACAATAAAAATAATGCAATAAAGAATTGTAGAAAAGAAAGGTAGAAAATGAAAATAGCAATTGCAGGGACCGGGTATGTCGGCTTATCCAACGCAGTCTTATTATCCCAACACCATGAAGTGGTAGCTTTAGATATTATTTCTGAAAAAGTGGAGATGCTGAACCGCAAAGTATCTCCAATTGAGGATAATGAGATCAGTAATTTTCTCAGCAAAAAACAACTCAATTTCCGCGCTACATTGAATAAGGAAGAAGCGTACATTGGTGCTGAATATGTCGTCATTGCAACACCAACGGATTACGATACTGAAACCAATCATTTCAATACCCGCTCGATCGAAGCGGTTATCCGTGATGTCATGGCAATCAATCCTGATGCCATCATGATCATCAAATCGACCGTGCCAGTTGGATACACTGCCCGTATCCGCGAAGAGTTTGGCTGCGATAACCTGATTTTCTCTCCTGAGTTCCTGCGTGAAGGCAAGGCGCTGTATGACAACCTCTATCCTTCTCGGATTGTTGTCGGCGAACGTTCAGACCGCGCCCGCAAGTTTGCAGAATTGTTGCTGGAAGGTGCTATCAAGAAAGAAACCTCGGTGCTGCTGACTGACAGTACTGAGGCTGAAGCTATCAAGTTGTTCGCCAACACCTATCTGGCCATGCGTGTTGCCTACTTCAATGAGCTCGACACATATGCTGCCTGCCACAACCTGGATACTCGCCAGATCATTGAAGGTGTCTGTCTTGATCCACGTATTGGCACACACTACAACAATCCCAGCTTCGGCTATGGCGGATATTGCCTGCCCAAGGACACCAGACAGCTGTTGGCAAACTACCGCGACGTGCCACAAAACATGATTCACGGCATTGTGGAAGCAAACACCACTCGCAAAAACTTCATTGCTGATGACATTATGGAGAAACAACCCAAGGTTGTTGGCATCTACCGATTGGTAATGAAAGCCGGTTCAGATAATTTCCGTGCCTCCAGTATCCAGGGCATCATGAAGCGTATCAAGTCCAGGGGCGTGGAAGTCATTGTCTATGAACCGACACTGAATGAAGAAACATTTTTCAATTCCCGTGTTATCCAGGATCTTGCTGCATTCAAGGAACAATCGGACATCATTGTGGCAAACCGCACAACCGAGAATCTGATCGACGTGCTTCATAAGGTCTATACCCGCGATTTATTCGGTAAAGACTCGTAATACTTGATGCTGCCAACAATCCTTTTCTTCAATATCAATGGCTCCGGCATGGGACACATGAACCGGTGCCTGGCTTATGCACGCCAGTTGCAGGGGCGTGCGCGGCCATTCTTTTTCTCCTTGGCTTCAGCTATTGGGATCATTGAAGAAATGGGATTTGAGGCTGAGTATTTTGTGTCGCACTACTGGTCTGCCAGCTCCACTTTTGCGTGGAACAGTGAGCTGGCTATACGCTTCCGTATGGTGCTCGACCAGGTACGTCCCACTGCTGTTGTGTTTGACGGCACCTGGCCATTCCAGGGCTTTATGACAGCCACACAATCCTACGGCGCTCCTGCGCTGGTCTGGTCGAACCGTGGCCTGATGAAAAGCAGTGTCGGAACTGTACCAGTCGATGAAAATGCATTTGACCTGGTAATACAACCCGGCGAACTAGGTGCCTCGATGCAGGAATCCGTGCTGCCAAGCGGAAACCGTAAGTTACTGGTACCACCCGTGTGCTTGCTGGGAAATGATGAACTGTTATCACGCGAGGCCGCACGGGCAGCATTGGGACTGGCACCTGATGGCCGTTATGCGCTATTTTCACTTGGCCCTGGCAATCTCAAGGATGTTAGCGGGATCGGGCATGGGTTGATCCGTGACTTTGAGGCAGCCGGGTATCAAGTCGCATGGGCATGTGCGCCGATTTCTGTGAAAGACGTTGATTTGCCAGCCGGGGTGAAACCGCTGTCACTCTATCCTCTTGCGCGTTACCTCCACGCATTTGATGTGTTTGTCGGGGCTGCTGGCTATAACGCCTGTTGTGAAGTGGTGCAGGCAGGCATCCCTACCCTGCTGGTTCCCAATGTGGAACTGGCAGATGACCAGATGCGTCGTGCGCAAATGGTAGCCGCCACTATTCCTGCTGTTGTTTCCACTTGCGAAACAGCAGCACAACGCCAAGAGGCCGTATCAGCGTTGCTGGCAAAAGTCAGTGCAGCTGGGCATCAACCACCTGTCATTACCATGAACGGCGCGGCACTGGCTGCTGATGCCATTCTGGAGCTGGCGCGACAAAGGAGTGGACGATGAACACTTGGCAAGAAACCGTTGCCCTGAGACAAAAACTGGCCGCGATGGCTGCCACTCCGGAATGGGAGCTGCTGGCCAGCTGCGACCTGCTGCGCGAAAAACGCTTGCCTACGTTGCAAGGCCGTGCTGTCCGCAAGACGAGGAATCTGCTGAGCACATTGAAAATCACACCGCCCTACGTCACTCCTTATCCGTGGCAAGCGACCCTGAAACATGCTCCCCGTGCTGAGCATGCTCGCCCGTTGTTGATCTGGGCACTGGATTGCACGCATGAGGAATTACGCCAGGCATGTACTGCTTTGCAGCAGAGACTGGCGCACGACAATACGCTCGCGCCAGTGTTAATAACAAATGTGGCCGATTTTGCCTTTTTCTCCCGCCTTGGCTGGTTGGTAGAGTATGTACCCAAACTAGGTGACCAAGGTACCGTTTACCAGGACAGGAAGATACGTTACCTGGCTTGGCGTTATCGGGATGCACTGATAATCCCCATAAGTGCCATTACCTCAACCGATGAGGACTGGAAGCGCATCCTGAAATAACGATCCAGAACTGGATGACAGAAACGCAGGAACAATAAGAGCAGTACCGGTAATACGATTTTTGCAGTCAATAAGGAACGAGTAGTTAATAGATTCCAACAACACATGATAAGAAAAATTACAGTATTCATACTCACCTGGTGGTTGAGCCGTCCGAGAAGAACATCTCCAGCCGGCACGCCTGTGCCTGGCCGTCTATTGTATGTCGCCGCCAATTGCTTGCCTTATCACCTGAGCGGCTATACCACCCGCACTGATGCCGTTGTCAGGGCTATGCGCGATAGCGGGATTGATATCCAGGTCGTTACCCGCCCCGGTTATCCATGGGATCGTAGCGACAGGCGCGCAGACAGCAGTCAGAATGTGACCATTGTCGATGACATGGAATACCGGCATTTCCATTTCCCGCCCAATTACCTACCGGTTGTGGCCTATGCCTTTGTGGCTGCAAGGCCCATCATCGCCCACGCCCGCCGGGAGAAAATTGCTGTCATTCATGCTGCCTCAAACCATGTGAATGCCCTGCCGGCATTACTGGCGGCGCGTAAGCTTGGCATCCCATTCCATTATGAATTACGCGGCATCTGGGAAATTACCCGCATTTCCAGGATGCCGGAATTTGAGGGTTCAGAAGCCTACCTGCAAGGCCTGGCGCTCGAAGGCCTGGTCGCACGCAATGCAGATACGCTGTTTGTGATTTCCGAACAACTGGGCCGCTATGCGCAACAGCATTGGGGCGTTCCTGCGGAACGTATCCGCCTGTTGCCCAACTGCGTGGACCCTGAACGGATTTTCCCTGCAGAGCAGGAGCTGACAGAAGCCAATACCATTGCCTATGCTGGCTCCCTGATGAGTTACGAAGGCCTGGATACTTTGATCGACGCTGTGCATATCCTGGTAAAGAACAATACTCCCGTCCATGTGGATATCATTGGCGACGGCGAGGTCAAAGCCAGTCTGGAAGCCCAAACCCAACAGCTGGGCTTATCAGCGCATATACGCTTCCATGGTAAACTACCTCCTGAAACAACGCGCGCGTTACTAGGCGGTTGTTCCCTGGTCTGCATTCCCCGCAAGCCCTTCAAGGTCTGCGAGATCGTACCTCCTATCAAACTGGTAGAAGCCCTGGCAATGGCGAAACCGGTGATCGTGCCTGATCTCCCGGTATTTCGCGATGAGCTGGGCAACAACCCTGCAGGCTGGCTCTTCAAGGCAGGTGATCCTGTCGATCTGGCCCGCATCATAACTATTGCCCTGGGAAATCCAGAGCAATTAAAGACGTTGTCAGCCCGTGCACGGCAATACGCACAGACACAACGTCGCTGGCAGGACTTCATTGTCAAGCCTGCGGCTACGCTGGCTTCGTTGTCTCAAACGGAGATACAACAATGAAAAATCGTTACGCCCTTCTCACTGTTGATACAGAGGCCTTGCCCAAACGTGCTGCTGAAGACCATGTCACACGCTTGATGTGGGGCCAACACGCTAATGGTCGCGCCGGTGTGCGCGAAATGTCGGAAATCGGCAACGAATTCGGCGCAAAACATATCTTCTTCACCGATCTCTGCGGTGCTTATGACCGCCTGGAAGAAATCAAGGAAGTCATGCGCTGGTTGGATGCCGATGGACAGGATGTGCAATTGCATACGCATCCTGAATACCTGCCGGACAGTTTCTGGCAGGAGCACGGCTTGCCTGTCAAACCAAAGTACATGAACCAGTATCCGGATGATGAGAAATCTGCATTTGTCATCAATCATTTTGGCAAACTGATTTCAGATGTCACAGGCAAACCATTGCTATCGCACCGTGCCGGCTCCTTCCGCTGGAATGCAGCATCCATCCGTGCACTCAAGGCAGCCAATATCCCCTTGTCGTTCAATAACTCCATGCATGCCATGTATTCCAAGCAGTGCGTGTATAGCGAACCCACCAACCTGCCTTACCTCTGGTCCAACGGTACGATTGAAGTGCCAATGACAGAGAAGAAAATCCTGCCAAAAGTCGGCAAGGATGAATGGTGGGCACGACTGACCTATCCTGAATCAAGTTATTTCAGGTTCCGTCCCTGGTGGGGACGCCTACTCTTGAATACTCTTAGTGGCAACCCGGATTTTGCCGTATTCCTACTGCATTCCTGGTCTTTATTATATTGGGATGAAAACGGCCATGGCGTTTACAAGGATGACCAGCGCATCGAGGGTTACAGGAAATTGCTTGCCCGCCTGACCAAGGACTATGACGTTATCACCAGTGAGGATTTTTTGTATCTACACCGCCGCGGCAAGATCCAGATGCCTCACACTGTTGATTTGTCATTGGCAGAATACAAAGCACCACCCCCACGAAAAAAACCACAGAAGAAGAAACCATAAATGGTCGGCAGAGTCATCAGAAAACTGGGATCACTGGTATACAAATATCCGGCAGTGCTGGAGGATACTGAGCAGACAGGGCCATTCGGCACGCTGAAAATTGCGGTCGTGGTGGACTACTTCACCGCTGCCTGCCTGTCTTCCGAAGCACGTATCCGTGTCATGACGCCTTCTAATTATAAAGAGGTCATCACACAATGGAAGCCTGACCTGGTGTTTGTAGAATCAGCTTTCCATGGCACGGACGGCAGCTGGCGCTATGAGCTGGCAAAACAACCACGGCTGTTGCGCCTGACAAAACCTACCGCGATATTCCGCCTGGTTGAGTTTGCCAAGAGCCAAGGTATTCCCACCGTGTTCTGGAACAAGGATGATGGCCCGTTCTTTGATGCCTTTATTGAAGTTGCCAAGGTGTTTGATTACGTTTTCACGACAGACGAGGAATGCGTTGCCAAGTATAAAGAGCAAGTACCCACTCACGTACCAGTAAATACACTGTTGATGCCGTTCCAACCTGCGTATCACAGTTTTACGGGATTCAACTTCACACATAATGAGGCCTGTTTCACTGGCAGTTACTACAAGCGGATATTGAACGAACGCAGGCGCTTCCTGGATATGGTTTTCGATAGCTGTGAAGCAACCGGCATGACGCTCAATGTGTTTGATCGCAACCATGACCGCTTGTCGCGCTATTTTGAATTCAGCTTCCCCACCAATAGCCAGATTCGCATGCATGGGAAAGTGCCGCATCGCGAGACGGCGGATATCTATAAACGCTATCTCGTATCCCTGAATGTCAACTCGGTCACCAACTCTGACACCATGTATTCACGGCGCTTGCTGGAGATACTGGCTTGTGGCGGCATTGTCGTCACCAACCCAAGCCGTGCTGTTGACCGTCATTTCCGCGAATTCTGCCATGTGGTAGACAGCGCCGAAGAAACCAGGGAGCTATTTGCACGCCTGCGCCAAGGCCCCTCCCCCTCAGACCTGGAACGGGCTGCCGCTGGTGCTGCCCACGTGCGCCAGCACTATACCTGGACGCAGCGGTTGCAAGATATTTGCGCCATCACAGGGATTTGATCCAATTGAATACCCTGACCACCCTGTTTTCCTATTTTGCCCAGGTCGTATTCCTGGCTGTGGTGATCTATTTCGCCATTTATGTTGTGCTTGAACTACGAGTACTGCTGATCTCGCGCCAGGTGGAAAAACGCAAACTCACCGAACTGGCACGCACAACAGCACCCGTTGAGGATAATTTCCACCCCTCAGTCAGTGTGCTGCTACCCATCTGCAATGAATCCGCTGTGGTACAGCGCCTGATTGATGCTGTCTGCCGTTTGCAATATCCGGCACAATTCATGGAAATCCTGGTGCTTGATGACTCCTCAGACCACACCTCCAAGCTGGCACAAGCCCGGGTTAACCACTTCGCCCAGCAAGGCGTCAATATCCGCCTGATCCGCCGCAATAAAAGAAAACACTTCAAGGCTGGCAACCTGCTCAATGGCATTCAGGAATCATCCGGTGAATTCTTCGCCATTTTCGATGCCGATTTTGTACCGCCAGAAGATTTCCTGCTTAGAACCATGCCATATTTCAAGGACCCGGCACTGGGCTTCCTGCAGACCGGCATTGATTACGAGAACCGCGATGTGTCCTTCCTGACCCGGTTCCAGGCCATGGAAATGGGCCATCAGCAATATGTCACCGTCGGCCTGAGCGAAGATGGAAACATGGCCTCCCTGAGCGGCAGCTCATGCGTATGGCGCAAGACCTGTGTCGAGGCGCTGGGCGGCTGGAATGCCACCACTGCCACCGAGGACGTGGATCTCGGTTACCGCGCCCAGTTCGGTCATTGGAAATATGCTTACCTGCCTGATGTCATTTCCATGTCCATGTTGCCTGAGAGCATCAGTGCCTTCCGCACCCAACGCGAACGATGGGGGCGCGGCCTGATCCACAGCGCCTTCAAGCATGCCCTGGAAATGTTCCAGCAATCTATGCCATTGATGAAGCGGCTGCATGCCATTTCCATGATGTTTTCTGCGCCATTATTGGCTTCGATCTATGTCTTGATCCTGCTCAGCCTGCCGTTGAGCTTTATCGTGAATCTCGAAAATGCCAACTTCCAATGGATCGCCCTGATCTTCTTCGGCCTGGTCGCCATCTGGGCGCTGAACAATGTGCTGGGCGCGCGCCAAAGCACGCGCATTGATGGTAAAGCCTGCATTTTCCATATTTCATGGGACGGCTACCGCTATGTCTGTATCTTCCTGCCCATGGCCTGGTATTACTTTGCAGGTGGTGTCAGAGCTTTGCTCGGCATTCGTGGAGAATTCCATCGCACGCCAAAAGGGCACGATGAACACCCTGCTTCTGCTCCACTCATCACTCGGGTCTTGATGACCGGAGAGATATTCACTTTTTTCTATTCACTGCTGACTATGCTAGTAGCCTGCCAGCATGGCAATTACTTCCTGGTCCCCATGAATTTCACCGTATGTGTCGGTTTTGGCATGACTCTATTCTGGTCGTGGCAGGAGAAACGTAAGCATGCATGAAATTTATCTACAAAACCGGATATTGATCACCGGGGCTACCAGCGCCATCGGCGCTGCCCTGGCAGAAGCCTATGCTCAGCCTGGCGTGACGCTTTATCTGCATGGTCGCAATGCGGAGAAACTGGCTGAAGTCGCTACGCGCTGCATCAGCAAAGGTGCAGAAGTGCAGTCCCAGCTCCTGGATATACGCGATTTTGCTGCACTGAAAAACTGGCTATCCGCGCTGGGAGCGTTGGATTTGGTGATCATCAATGCTGGAGTAAACACTCACATTGGCCCGCAAGGCCAGGCTGAACCATGGGACGAAGTTGAAGCCCTGCTGGATATCAACCTGAAAGCTGCCATGCTGATTGTGCAGACATTGCTACCACTCATGCGCCAGCAACGGCAGGGACAGATCGCACTGGTCAGCTCCCTGGCTGCCTATTTCGGCCTGCCAGTCACTCCAGCCTATTGCGCCAGCAAAGCCGGGCTCAAGGCGTATGGCGAGGCATTACGCGGCTGGTTGGCACCTGAGAACATACGCGTCAACGTCATCATGCCTGGCTATGTGGAATCTCCCATGTGCCACAACATGCCAGGGCCCAAACCGTTCCTCTGGTCACCAGCACGCGCGGCCGGCGTCATACAACGCGGTTTGCGACGCAACAAGGCACGCATCAGCTTCCCGTTCCCGCTGAACCTGGGTACCTGGTTCCTTGCTGCGTTGCCAGCCAGCCTTTCTACCCGCATTGTGAAATGGATGGGTTATGGTCATTCATAGCGCCTTCTCATCCGTGTTTGCCGCCGCCCTGACTGGCCTGGCGCTATCCGTCATGATTGAAAGCCTGATGACGCCACGCCCCAGCCTGGCGCGCCCGTGGGCAAGCTGGGCTCTGCATGGCGGATTGTGGCTATCCGCCCATGCCGGCATGATCCTGCTGCTAGGCCGCCCGTGGTTTGCTGCAGCGGCAGTTTCCGCTTTCCTGCTAATGGTAGTGCTGGTCAACAACGCCAAATTCAAAGCATTGCGCGAGCCTTTCGTCTACCAGGATTACGAATACTTCACGGATGCCATCCGGCATCCTCGGCTTTATATCCCTTTCCTGGGTTGGTGGAAATTCCTGGGTGCAGCCACTGGCTTTGTGCTGGCCGTATCCCTTGGCTTGTGGGGAGAAGCCACGCCTGAACACCGTCTGGCAATCAATGGACAGCTGGGCGGCGTCCTGGTGACTTTTGCAGGCAGTGTGCTATTACTATGGCTAGGCAACAGGCAGCGCCTTGCCATCCGCTTCGCACCAGCCCATGACAACCGGGCTTTTGGCCTGCTCGCCGGCTTCTGGCACTACTACCAGGCAGAGAAGCTGCCCTGGAGCGCCAAGTCGCCCTTTGGATCGCTTGACTCAAGCACAACACAAAACCCACTGCCGCATCTGGTTGCCGTGCAGAGTGAATCCTTCTTTGATGCCCGCGCACTCTATGGCGGTATACGTCCTGAAGTCCTGTCAGAATTCGACAGACTGAAACAGGATGCGGTCGCGCATGGGAAATTGACTGTCCCCGCCTGGGGCGCCAATACAGTGCGCACTGAGTTCGCCTTCCTGTCAGGTATCCCCGCTGATCAGCTTGGCGTACACCGCTTCAACCCTTATCGCGCCATTGCTGCCGGGCAACCGGTCTCATCTGTGGCATCTCATTTGAAGCGCCTGGGTTACCGTACCATCTGCATCCATCCCTATCCAGCCAGCTTCTACCAGCGTGATCGTGTATACCCGCGCTTGGGCTTTGATGAATTCATTGATATTGCAGCATTTGATGACAGCATGCGCTCCGGCCCCTATATCAGCGACGCTGCTGTTGCAGACAAGGTTGCCGCCCTATTGCAGGACGCCACCGCCCCGCTCTTCATCTTCGCCATCACCATGGAAAACCATGGCCCGCTGCACCTGGAACGCGTCAACCCTGGGGATATTGATGCCTTATACAACATCCCGCCTCCTGCAGGCTGTGATGACCTGACCATTTACCTGCGCCATCTGCGTAATGCCAACAGCATGATCGCCAAGCTGCGCCAGACACTGGAAACATGCCCATCTCCCGCCAGCCTCTGCTGGTACGGTGACCATGTCCCCATCATGCCCGAGGTATACAGCACATTTGGCGAGCCAGATGGAGAAGTGGAGTATGTATTGTGGAGTAATAACCGGCGAAATACTTCATCCGCAAAAAGAAGTGCACACGTAGTTAACAATTTACCTTTAACATGGCTAAAGTCACTAGCCATGATAGATTTACATTAGATAGGAGGCTCAACGAAGATGATCTTCGCAAATAAAGAACGTCTGGAATAAAAACTGAATATCAGCTATGTCACCTCTTGCTATTAGAAATGACAAAACCAAGAGCGCTGTAACTATTGAATAAAAACCGCTGAAAGCCAGACAAAAGTTGAGTAATAAAAATTACTGCAGCAGAAAACAAAATCTCAACTCGAACATATACTTTCATCACAATTAGGAACAATCATGAGTTTAAAAAAGGGTAATGAGTTAAGTAGACAAGGCTTATATGAAGAAGCTATTCTGGAATATAAGAAGGTGGCTCCCGATAGCCCTCTGTACGATCATGCTCAATTCAATATCAAACATATTGAAAGCTTTTCACATATCAAAACCAATGTTGAGAGTCATATAGCAGAGAGCAAACCTTCATCAATCCGTCAACCGCTGTTATCCATTGTAATGCCGGTATTCAATGTAGCTCCATATCTGGATACCAGCATTGTGTCTGCGATCTCACAGCATTACCAAAACTTTGAACTCATTATCATCAATGATGCTTCCACTGATAATGGAAAAAGCATTATTGAAATGCATCTCTCGCAAGATAGTCGCATCAGGTTTATCAACCTTGACCATAACACCCTAGGCGGCGCAGGTATCCCCAGTAACATCGGGATTCGCGCGGCTCGTGGCGAATATATCGCATTTATTGACAGTGATGACTGGGTACTGCCACATGCCTTTGCCAACCTAATGGAACAGGCAGTCACTCACGATGTGGACGTAGCAATCGGCTCTTTCTGCACGTTCAAGGAAGATGAGCGGATAGTTTCTACAGCTTATGACAGTGTTGCATGGACTGCTGTGCCAAAAGGAAAGGTAATTTCGCTTAAGGAATGTCCGGATCTACTGCGGTTATCTCCTGTGCCATGGAGAAAAATCTACAAGAGAGATTTTCTGCTGCAGAACAAAATAGAATACCCAGAAGGTGATTATTTCTACGAAGATAACCCATTGCACTGGTTTGTCATATCCAAGGCGAATCGTATCATCGTTACCGAAGATACAGTCAGTTACCATCGCCTGGCGCGCGAAGGCCAGACAATGAGCTCTGCAAGCTATAAGCTGTCAGCAATCTGCTGCCATCTCAATACTATTCTTAACTACATCAGTCCAATAAAAGGTGAACAGCGCAAGACGGCTTTTACAGAGTTTTATGACTATTGCTATCGTTCTGACTGGATTACTCAAAGACAAACCCAGCCAGCTGCCCAGAATATGATCAAGAAACGTTGGGCACAAATTATCGAAAAAGCTGAGAAAGAGTTCCCTCTAACAACAAACAGGGCACCCTTCCCCAAACGCATCAAAGAGTATTCTGAAGCATATCCCGACCTTGACCTGACAGTCGTAATGCCCGTTTACAATTCAGCTGATTTATTGCGTGACTCACTGGATTCAATCTTGAGCATTAAAGGATTGAAATTCAATATCATTGCAACTGATGATGGCTCAACTGATGAATCCCTGAGCATCTTGCAGGAATATGAGAACAAGCACTCCAATATTCATATTTTCACACAAGGCAATAGAGGCGCTGGGCGTGCACGGAATGCTGTCATCCCATTATGCTCAGGTAATTACACGTTCTTCATGGATGCAGATGACGTTATCAACAGCGAGCATCTTGTCAAAGCTGTGAAAGATGCCAAGAAACACAATAATGATCTATATTTCTTTAAATATCGCATCGAATTCTTTGAAGAGAAAAAATCTCGCGATATGTTCAATGCCGACGAGAAACTCTGGTCGCAGCTTCCAAAGATGAAAACAAATGAGGAACGACAAAAGGTTCTTGCGCAGCTAATCAACTATCCATGGAACCGCATCATCAAGACTGACCTATTACATGATGCCAATATATTCTTCGGCTCAACCGTTGTGCATAACGATATTCCTTACCACTGGCATAGCATTGTAGCTGCCAAGAATATCGGATACTGCGACGATTTTGTCACCACTCACCGTAAATTCAGTGAGCGCAGCCAGATCACTAACGTTTCTGATGCCCGTCGTATGGCAGTGTTGGAAGCATTGCGCTATACATATGAACTGATGACTCACTATCCTCAACAATCTGAAGACCTGTTGGATAGCTGGAAGACATTCGCTACCGACCTATTAAAATGGGCAAAAGACAGGATTCCTGCTGAACTGCAGGAAACATACCACACAAAGAGTCAAGAAATCTTGAGCTCACTTAACAAAGTATAATTTCAACTGGATTTGAAGAAAGAAAAGGATTTACTCAATATGTATGATTATCTCATTGTTGGTGCTGGTGTCTTTGGCTCCACCTTTGCGCGTCTGGCAACCGAAGCTGGCAAGCGTTGTCTTGTAATTGATAAGCGCCCACATGTCGCTGGTAATTGCTATACCGAAAACCAACATGGCATTAATGTCCATGTATTCGGACCGCACATTTTCCATTGTAATGATGATGGCATCTGGAACTTCGTGAACCGCTTTGCGAAATTTAACAACTTCAAGAACAGCCCTATTGCTTTCCACAAGGATAAGGCATATTCCCTTCCCTTCAGTATGTATACCTTTAACCAGATGTGGGGGGTATTGACTCCCGAGGAGGCACAAGCCAAGATCGAGTCACAACGCCTCAAATTGGATCGTGAACCGGCCAACCTGGAAGAACAAGCGCTGACTCTGGTTGGTTCTGATATCTATGAAACACTGATTCGCGACTATACTCGCAAACAATGGCAGAAAGACCCCAAGGAGTTGCCTGCCTCCATTATTAAGCGCCTGCCTGTGCGCCTGACATGGGATAACAATTACTTTAATGACAAATATCAAGGCATTCCCATTGGAGGTTATACCGCTCTCTTCGAGAACATGCTGGAGGGTATAGATGTAGAACTTGGTGTGGACTATCTGGCCGACAGGGATGCCTGGAATGCCAAGGCCAAGAAAGTTGTATTCACCGGCAAGATTGATGAATTTTACGGTTTCCAGTTTGGTGAGCTGGAATACCGTGCACTACGCTTCGAATCTGAAGTAATGAATAAAGTCAATCACCAAGGCAATGCGGTAATCAACTATACCGAAGGCAATGTTCCATGGACTCGCATCATTGAACACAAACATTTTGAGGGTGGAAACAATGAACCTGTCACCATTGTCACCAAAGAAATCCCCGATACTTGGTCCAGGGAGAAAACACCATACTATCCAGTCGGGAATAAAGAAAATACTGACATGTTCAGAAAATACGAAGCACTAGCTGAGACCGAAAATAATGTAATTTTTGGTGGAAGGTTAGCTGAATATAAATACTATGACATGCACCAAGTAATTGGATCCGCTTTCGCTAAATTCAGAAGAGTAGAATAAATATCTTTCGAAGGTAAAATCATTTTATCAGCAGAAGTAACCTGGTCGTGGCGTTGAGCCTAAGCCAGGCACTTCTCATGAGAAACCTCTAGCATGAGGTCTTACAGTTATACTGTTTTGAACGAGATAGTGTACGATAGTTTACAAAAATAACCTTAATCGCTAAGCCTTATTTCATAAACATTCATAACTTCCGAATGGACTGCTGCTACGAATTGATCAAAAGAAGTGCGCGCAACTGCAATATCGACTTGAGGAATAGAAATTTCTAACCTCCCTGCAAACCCTGAAGTTAAAGCCATTTCTCTTTTATCAGCATTGATTGTCATCTCATAGTGCCAATCCTTGCTGATTTTCGCAATCTTAATACGCAATTTTTTATTCTCTAATACTTTGGGAGTCATTAGAAAGTACGGTAACGGATCACTCAAGAAGGCTGAATCGCCCCTACTATTCTAGACAGTCTCCAGCCCCTCGAAATAACGCTTTTCATACTCTACTGGCGATAGGCCATTATTGAAACTGTGTCGACGCCTAGGGTTATAAAACATCTCGATGTAATCAAATACATCTTGGCGGGCGGCTTCTCGATGCTCATAAATCTTCCGACGTATCCTTTCCCGCTTCAGCAATTGAAAGAAGCTTTCTGCGACTGCATTGTCGTGGCAATTTCCTCGTCTGCTCATGCTAGGTTTGAGACGGTGCGCTTTTAAAAATGCCTGCCAATCATAGCTGCTGAACTGACTACCTTGATCTGAGTGGACTAGCACCTCC
>NZ_FZOA01000016.1 GCF_900187985.1 Methylobacillus rhizosphaerae | reverse complement strand
AACCCCTGTATAATGCGGCCTCTCGCTGATTGATGAAGTCAGTGGGAAGTATAAAAGAAGTGCCCTGCTCTTTAACAAGATGAACAACCGATAAGTGTGGGTGCTTGTAGGTGAGTGCACATTGATACTTAATTGATTAAGTATCGATAACTCAACAAACAAGTGCTTAACACTTAAATGAAATCTGTAACTTAACAGTTACACCTAAAGATTCATTTGAGAATAAGCCAAGCGATATACCGACCTCGCAAGAGGTCAAACAAGTAATAGTCGGAATTAAACTGAAGAGTTTGATCCTGGCTCAGATTGAACGCTGGCGGCATGCTTTACACATGCAAGTCGAACGGTAACAGAGAGAAGCTTGCTTCTCTGCTGACGAGTGGCGAACGGGTGAGTAACATATCGGAACGTGTCCAATAATGGGGGATAACTAGTCGAAAGATTAGCTAATACCGCATACGCCCTGAGGGGGAAAGCTGGGGATCTTCGGACCTAGCGTTAATGGAGCGGCCGATATCTGATTAGCTAGTTGGTGGGGTAAAAGCCTACCAAGGCGACGATCAGTAGCTGGTCTGAGAGGATGATCAGCCACACTGGGACTGAGACACGGCCCAGACTCCTACGGGAGGCAGCAGTGGGGAATTTTGGACAATGGGCGCAAGCCTGATCCAGCCATGCCGCGTGAGTGAAGAAGGCCTTCGGGTTGTAAAGCTCTTTCGCAAGGAAAGAAAACTTACTCTCTAATATAGAGTGAGGCTGACGGTACCTTGATAAGAAGCACCGGCTAACTACGTGCCAGCAGCCGCGGTAATACGTAGGGTGCGAGCGTTAATCGGAATTACTGGGCGTAAAGCGAGCGCAGGCGGTTTTGTAAGTCAGATGTGAAATCCCCGGGCTCAACCTGGGAACTGCGTTTGAAACTACAAGGCTAGAGTATGGGAGAGGGGGGTAGAATTCCACGTGTAGCAGTGAAATGCGTAGAGATGTGGAGGAATACCAATGGCGAAGGCAGCCCCCTGGCCTAATACTGACGCTCATGCTCGAAAGCGTGGGGAGCAAACAGGATTAGATACCCTGGTAGTCCACGCCCTAAACGATGTCAACTAGTTGTTGGTGGAGTAAAATCCATTAGTAACGCAGCTAACGCGTGAAGTTGACCGCCTGGGGAGTACGGTCGCAAGATTAAAACTCAAAGGAATTGACGGGGGCCCGCACAAGCGGTGGATTATGTGGATTAATTCGATGCAACGCGAAAAACCTTACCTGGCCTTGACATGCCACTAACGAAGCAGAGATGCATTAGGTGCTCGAAAGAGAAAGTGGACACAGGTGCTGCATGGCTGTCGTCAGCTCGTGTCGTGAGATGTTGGGTTAAGTCCCGCAACGAGCGCAACCCTTGCCAATAATTGCCATCATTCAGTTGGGCACTTTATTGGGACTGCCGGTGACAAACCGGAGGAAGGTGGGGATGACGTCAAGTCCTCATGGCCCTTATGGCCAGGGCTTCACACGTAATACAATGGTCGGTACAGAGGGTTGCCAACCCGCGAGGGGGAGCTAATCTCAGAAAGCCGATCGTAGTCCGGATTGTAGTCTGCAACTCGACTACATGAAGTCGGAATCGCTAGTAATCGCGGATCAGCATGTCGCGGTGAATACGTTCCCGGGCCTTGTACACACCGCCCGTCACACCATGGGAGTGGGTTTCACCAGAAGTAGTTAGCCTAACCGCAAGGAGGGCGATTACCACGGTGGGATTCATGACTGGGGTGAAGTCGTAACAAGGTAGCCGTATCGGAAGGTGCGGCTGGATCACCTCCTTTCTAGAGTATGCCTTGCTTGCAAGCATTCACACTTATCGGTTGTTTAAAAGAGCGCAACAAAGATTGGCCTTAAGGGTCTGTAGCTCAGCTGGTTAGAGCACCGTCTTGATAAGGCGGGGGTCGTTGGTTCGAGCCCAACCAGACCCACCAAGATTATCAAGTGGAAGTTCAGAGGGGGATTAGCTCAGCTGGGAGAGCACCTGCTTTGCAAGCAGGGGGTCGTCGGTTCGATCCCGTCATCCTCCACCAACTCTTTGTTGAAAAGTTAGACATAAGTGCAGTGCAGAGAACTGTATTTATGTCTGGCTTTTAGAAGCTGGATTGATCTTTAACAAAATGGAAGAAGTAAAGAGAATGAAGTAAGACTTTGTGATGAGGTCTGAAACATTCAATGGGTAAATTGATTGCAAAATCGAAACATTTAGACGGCTGATTCGCAAGAATTAGTGGTTTAGATTAGTTTAATCGCATCGGCTTGGTGTGATTAGATGAAGAGCTTTAGAAAACCTGTAACGGATGTCTCATGCATCGCGGGACTTGAGTGTAAAAGGGCTCAGGTTTCAACGTTATAGGGTCAAGCGAATAAGTGCATGTGGTGGATGCCTTGGCGATTACAGGCGATGAAGGACGTGGTAGCCTGCGTAAAGTCTCGGGGAGCTGGCAAACAAGCTTTGATCCGGGAATATCCGAATGGGGAAACCCACCCGCAAGGGTAACCGCTCCTGAATATATAGGGAGCAGGTGGCGAACCGAGTGAACTGAAACATCTAAGTAGCTCGAGGAAAAGAAATCAACCGAGATTCCGGAAGTAGTGGCGAGCGAACCCGGAAAAGCCTGTTATTTTTAGCAGACGCGTTAGTAGAACGGAATGGAAAGTCCGGCCATAGAGGGTGATAGCCCCTTATACGAAAACCCGTTTGTGGAACTAGGATAACGACAAGTAGGGCGGGACACGAGAAATCCTGTCTGAACATGGGGGGACCATCCTCCAAGGCTAAATACTCGTAATCGACCGATAGTGAACCAGTACCGTGAGGGAAAGGCGAAAAGAACCCCGGGAGGGGAGTGAAATAGATCCTGAAACCGCATGCATACAAACAGTGGGAGCCTCTTTAAGGGGTGACTGCGTACCTTTTGTATAATGGGTCAGCGACTTACATTCAGTAGCAAGCTTAACCGATAGGGGAGGCGCAGCGAAAGCGAGTCCGAATAGGGCGTTCAGTTGCTGGGTGTAGACCCGAAACCAAGTGATCTATCCATGGCCAGGATGAAGGTGCCGTAACAGGTACTGGAGGTCCGAACCCACTAATGTTGAAAAATTAGGGGATGAGCTGTGGATAGGGGTGAAAGGCTAAACAAACTTGGAAATAGCTGGTTCTCTCCGAAAACTATTTAGGTAGTGCCTCGTGTCTCACTCTTGGGGGTAGAGCACTGTTATGGCTAGGGGGCTCATAAGAGCTTACCAAACCATGGCAAACTCCGAATACCAAGAAGTGCAATCACGGGAGACAGACCATGGGTGCTAACGTCCGTGGTCAAGAGGGAAACAACCCAGACCGCCAGCTAAGGTCCCAAATGACGTGCTAAGTGGAAAACGAAGTGGGAAGGCACAGACAGCCAGGAGGTTGGCTTAGAAGCAGCCATCCTTTAAAGAAAGCGTAATAGCTCACTGGTCGAGTCGTCCCGCGCGGAAGATGTAACGGGGCTAAGCACGTAACCGAAGCTGCGGATGCATATTTATATGCATGGTAGGAGAGCGTTCTGTAGGCCTGCGAAGGTGTTCTGTGAGGAATGCTGGAGGTATCAGAAGTGCGAATGCTGACATGAGTAGCGATAAAGGGAGTGAAAAGCTCCCTCGCCGAAAGCCCAAGGTTTCCTGCGCAACGTTCATCGGCGCAGGGTGAGTCGGCCCCTAAGGTGAGGCAGAGATGCGTAGCTGATGGGAAACAGGTTAATATTCCTGTACTTACATATACTGCGATGTGGGGACGGAGAAGGTTAGGTCAGCCAACTGTTGGAATAGTTGGTTTAAGCGTGTAGGTTGATCTCTTAGGCAAATCCGGGAGGTTAAGACTGAGGCGTGACGACGAGTCTCCTAGTGAGACGAAGTGATTGATACCAAGCTTCCAAGAAAAGCCACTAAGCTTCAGGTATATGTGAACCGTACCGCAAACCGACACAGGTGGGCAGGATGAGAATTCTAAGGCGCTTGAGAGAACCCGGGAGAAGGAACTCGGCAAATTAGCACCGTAACTTCGGGAGAAGGTGCGCCCCGCTAGCGTGAACAGACTTGCTCTGGGAGCGCGAAGGGGTTGCAGTGAAAAGGTGGCTGCGACTGTTTAATAAAAACACAGCACTGTGCAAACACGAAAGTGGACGTATACGGTGTGACGCCTGCCCGGTGCCGGAAGGTTAAGTGATGGGGTGCAAGCTCTTGATCGAAGCCCCGGTAAACGGCGGCCGTAACTATAACGGTCCTAAGGTAGCGAAATTCCTTGTCGGGTAAGTTCCGACCCGCACGAATGGCGTAACGATGGCCACACTGTCTCCTCTCGGGACTCAGCGAAGTTGAAATGTTTGTGAAGATGCAATCTACCCGCGGCTAGACGGAAAGACCCCATGAACCTTTACTGTAGCTTTACATTGGACTTTGACAAGATTTGTGTAGGATAGGTGGGAGACTATGAAGCAGGGACGCTAGTTCTTGTGGAGTCAACCTTGAAATACCACCCTGATGTTGTTGAGGTTCTAACCTAGGTCCATAATCTGGATCGGGGACCGTGTATGGTGGGCAGTTTGACTGGGGCGGTCTCCTCCCAAAGAGTAACGGAGGAGTGCGAAGGTAACCTAGGTACGGTCGGAAATCGTACTGATAGTGCAATGGCATAAGGTTGCTTGACTGCGAGACGGACAGGTCGAGCAGGTGCGAAAGCAGGTCATAGTGATCCGGTGGTTCTGTATGGAAGGGCCATCGCTCAACGGATAAAAGGTACTCTGGGGATAACAGGCTGATTCCTCCCAAGAGTTCATATCGACGGGGGAGTTTGGCACCTCGATGTCGGCTCATCACATCCTGGGGCTGTAGCCGGTCCCAAGGGTATGGCTGTTCGCCATTTAAAGTGGTACGTGAGCTGGGTTTAAAACGTCGTGAGACAGTTTGGTCCCTATCTGCCGTGGGCGTTGGAAGTTTGAGGGGGGCTGCTCCTAGTACGAGAGGACCGGAGTGGACACACCTCTGGTGGACCGGTTGTCACGCCAGTGGCATCGCCGGGTAGCTAAGTGTGGAAGAGATAAGCGCTGAAAGCATCTAAGCGCGAAACTTGCCTCAAGATGAGACTTCCCTTGTGCCTTGAGCACACTAAAGAGTCGTTCGAGACCAGGACGTTGATAGGTCGGGTGTGGAAGCGCAGTAATGCGTTAAGCTAACCGATACTAATTGCTCGTGAGGCTTGATCCTATAACCTTGAAACTTGAATCAAGGTATTTTTAAAGCAGCAATCAAAATACCATCTTTACTTCTTCTGTTTGTTGAAGACGAATTTGCGATAGCAAATTCCATCAGACATCAGTGAATGTACCTCGTACACGCACTACCGGTTATGTCTGGCGGCCATAGCGAATTGGACCCACCCCTTCCCATCTCGAACAGGGACGTGAAACGATTCTGCGCCAATGATAGTATGCACCTCGCATGCGAAAGTAGGTCACCGCCAGGCTTTTATT
>NZ_FZOA01000012.1 GCF_900187985.1 Methylobacillus rhizosphaerae | reverse complement strand
GTCGACACAGTTTCAATAATGGCCTATCGCCAGTAGAGTATGAAAAGCGTTATTTCGAGGGGCTGGAGACTGTCTAGAATAGTAGGGGCGATTCAGTCCAAGATATTCCTTGCTGCTTCAATTGTTTCATTTGGTGAGATCAGACCTAAGAGCGCT
The DNA here is from genome assembly GCF_900187985.1 of Methylobacillus rhizosphaerae. Taxonomy (GTDB): domain Bacteria; phylum Pseudomonadota; class Gammaproteobacteria; order Burkholderiales; family Methylophilaceae; genus Methylobacillus; species Methylobacillus rhizosphaerae. The sequence continues at coordinate 33,243 of NZ_FZOA01000012.1, read as the reverse complement.
TCAAAGAAGCTATTGTAGGTTGCCAAATGACGATCTCTGAGCTTTTTTGCTGCTGAATAATCTTTTGTCTCAAGAGAAAGTTTGATTTCCTTTGAGGAGTATTTTTTCTGAAGCTGCTCTGGAATGATGTGTGAAATATCATCACCAGCCTTAAGGCTATCTTGAATGAAATTTCTGACTTGCTTGGGAATGGTGAGGCGGAAATACCAGGTTGAATCTACTTTATAGATGTAATCCTGAACGGTCATGTCGGGGGCTCGCTTTGTCATAAGCGTCTCACCTCAGTGTCTTACCAGGCCATCTTGAAACCCAAGCCCCTATTGAATTCTTTAAAAAATAGGAGGTTAGGTTGTTGATGGCGGAGAGCGAGGGATTCGAACCCTCGATACAGGTTTAAGCCCGTATGCTTCCTTAGCAGGGAAGTGCCTTCGACCACTCGGCCAGCTCTCCTCACGAGGGCGTAACAATACTTGATTACGCCGTAAAAAGCAACGCCAAAACGGCGCGTTTTTTTAAACTTCTTCCAACCCGAAGGCCTTGTGCAGGACGCGTACTGCCAGTTCCATGTATTTCTCGTCGATGACAACCGAAATCTTGATTTCAGAAGTGGAAATCATCTGGATATTGATGCCTTCTTCGGCGAGGGCCTGGAACATCTTGCTGGCGATGCCAACGTGGGAGCGCATGCCAACACCAACGAGGGATACTTTGGCGGTTTTGTCTTCGCCAATCACCTCGCGGGCGCCAATGTTGCCTTGCACCTTGTTGCGTAATAGATCCAGCGTTCTTGGCAGATCGTTCTGATGAACAGTGAAGGTGAAGTCTGTGGTGCCGTCGGCGGCGATATTCTGGATGATGATATCCACATCGATATTGGCTTCTGCCACAGGGCCCAGAATCTGGTAGGCGATGCCTGGGCGGTCAGGAACGCCCAGAACGGTGACTTTGGCTTCGTCGCGATTGAAGGCGATGCCGGAGATGATCGGTTGTTCCATATTGTTATCGTCCTCGAAAGTAATCAATGTGCCTTCGCCTTCTTCTTCGAAGCTGGAAAGCACACGCAGTTTGACTTTGTATTTACCTGCAAACTCGACAGCGCGGATTTGCAATACCTTGGAGCCCAGGCTGGCCATTTCCAGCATTTCCTCAAAGGTCACGGATTTGAGGCGGCGCGCCTCGGGTACGATGCGCGGGTCGGTAGTGTAGACGCCGTCTACATCGGTGTAGATCTGACATTCGTCAGCCCTGAGCGCGGCAGCGAGCGCTACGCCCGTGGTGTCTGAGCCGCCGCGGCCTAATGTAGTGATGTTGCCGTGTTCATCCACGCCCTGGAAACCAGCGACGACGACGACATAGCCGTTATCTAGGTCCTGGCGGATAAGTTCTTCATCGATCTTGAGGATGCGTGCCTTTGTGTGGGCACTATCGGTTGTGATCTTGACCTGCCCACCGGTATAGCTCTTGGCTTTGACCCCAAGCTCTTGTAGCGCCATGGCGAGGAGGGCGATCGTAACCTGCTCGCCGGTGGATACCAACATGTCCAGCTCACGTGGATTGGGAGTGGGCATGATTTCCTTGGCCAGGTTGATCAGGCGGTTGGTTTCACCTGACATGGCAGAAACTACAACCACGACTTGTTGACCCAATGCTTTGTGGCGTGCCACGCGGCGGGCGACATTGCCGATGCGTTCAGGGTTGGCGACTGAGGTGCCGCCGTATTTTTGTACGATGAGTGCCATATATCTATGTCTGTATCAAAGGTGCTGCATCAATAAACACCAGCATCTGTTGATGCCGGCGGCTTTTTAGTTCAGTTTTTCCCCTACCCAGCCAGCAACGCTGGCGAGTGCCTGTGGTAGCTTGCTGGCATCGGTGCCGCCCGCCATGGCCATGTCTGGTTTGCCGCCACCCTTGCCACCAACCTGCGCGGCGACGAAATTGACCAGTTCGCCGGCCTTGACCTTGGCAATGGTGTCGGAGGTCACGCCTGCAGCGACACTGACCTTGTCGCCATTGACGCTGGCGAGCACGATGGCGGCGGTCTTGAGCTTGTCCTTGAGCTTGTCCATAGTCTCACGCAGGGTGTTGGCATCTGCGCCATCCAGCGTGGCGGCCAGCACCTTGATGCCGTTGATGTCCACGGCCTGGCTCGCCAGCTCATCGCCTTGCGAGGAGGCCAGCTTGGATTTGAGGCGGGCAAGTTCCTTCTCCAGCGCCTTGACCTGGTCCAGGGTCTGGCTGATCTTGCCAGCCAGTTCGGTGGCAGGCGCCTTAAAGGAAGCAGCAGCATCTGCAAGCAGGTGTTGCTGTTGCTGGATGTAGTGCAATGCCACATCGCCGGTCGCAGCCTCGATGCGACGCACGCCAGCGGCGACGCCTGACTCGGCGACGACCTTGAACAGGCCGATATCGCCGGTGCGACTCACATGGGTGCCGCCGCAGAGTTCGCGCGAGCTGCCGATGTCGATCACGCGCACCTCATCGCCATACTTTTCGCCGAACAGCATCATGGCGCCAGTTTTCTGCGCTTCTTCGATAGGCATCACGCGTGCCTGGGTTGGTGCGTTGGCGAGGATCTCGGCATTGACGATCTCCTCAATGCGGCGGGTTTCCTCGGCGGTAACCGGGGTGTTGTGCGAGAAGTCAAAACGGGTTTTATCAGAATCCACCAGTGAGCCCTTCTGCTGCACATGGCTACCCAGCACTTCGCGCAATGCCTTGTGCATGAGATGGGTGGCGGAGTGGTGGCGCATGGTGCGATGGCGTGAGACGAGGTCTACGTGCGCGCTGACTTCGTCGCCCACGCGCAGGGTGCCGGTGCTCAATACGCCGTGGTGGCCGAACACGCTGGCCTGGATTTTCAAGGTGTCTTCCACCTGGAAGATGCCTTCCACACCCTTCAAAATGCCCTGGTCGCCAACCTGGCCGCCAGATTCGGCATAGAACGGGGTGTTGTCGAGCACGACCACGCCCAGCTCGCCCTCATTGAGAGCCTCGATTGGACTGCCGTCCTTGTAAAGTGCCAGCACCTTGCCTTGGGCTTCGAGCGTGTCGTAGCCGTGGAAAGTGGTCGCGGTGCCAGTGTATTCAAGATTGGTCGCCATCTTGAACTTGCCAGCGGCGCGAGCCTGTTCTTTCTGCCGTGCCATGGCGGCATCGAATGCGGCGGAGTCTACGCTGACTTCGCGTTCGCGGCATACGTCAGCGGTGAGGTCGAGTGGGAAGCCGAAGGTGTCATGCAACTTAAAGGCGGTCTCGCCGTTGAATACCTTACTGCCGGTCTTGGTCATTTCCTCAAGTTCGGTTTCGAGTATTGCCATACCGTGCTCGATGGTCTCGAAGAAGCGGTCTTCTTCCAATCGCAGGATATCGGTGATGCGCTGCTCGCCGCTCTTGAGTTCGGGATAGGCATCACCCATCTCGGCCACCAGATCTGCCACGAGTTTATAGAAGAATGCGGCGCGTGCGCCCAGCTTGTAGCCGTGGCGGATCGCGCGGCGGATGATGCGGCGCAGCACGTAGCCTCTGCCTTCGTTGCCCGGGATGACGCCGTCGGCGATCAGGAAGCTGCAAGCGCGGATGTGGTCGGCCAGCACCTTGAGTGAGGGGCTGTCGAGGTCCGTGGTGCTGGTGACGCGAGCCGCTGCCTTGATCAGGTGCTGGAACAGGTCGATCTCGTAATTGCTGTGCACACCTTGGAGCACGGCAGCTATGCGTTCCAGACCCATGCCTGTATCGACGGATGGCTTGGGCAGTGGATGCATTACGCCTTGTTCGTCGCGGTTGAACTGCATGAACACGTTGTTCCAGATTTCAATGAAACGGTCGCCGTCTTCTTCTGGGCTGCCCGGAGGACCGCCCCATATGTGTTCGCCGTGATCGTAGAAAATCTCGGTACATGGGCCGCAGGGGCCGGTGTCGCCCATCATCCAAAAATTGTCGGAAGCGTAGCGTGCTCCCTTGTTGTCGCCGATGCGGATTACGCGCTCGGCGGGTACGCCGATTTCCTTGGTCCAGATGTCATAGGCTTCGTCATCCTCGGCATAGACGGTGATGGTGAGCTTGTCCTTGGGCAGCTTGAAAACTTCAGTGAGCAGTTCCCAGGCATAGTTGATGGCGTCGCGCTTGAAGTAGTCGCCGAAGCTGAAATTGCCAAGCATCTCGAAGAAAGTGTGATGGCGCGCGGTATAGCCGACGTTTTCCAGGTCGTTGTGCTTGCCGCCCGCTCGCACACACTTCTGTGACGAGGTGGCGCGGGTGTAAGGGCGCTTGTCGAAGCCGAGGAACACGTCCTTGAACTGGTTCATCCCGGCGTTGGTGAAGAGCAGGGTGGGGTCGCCGGCCGGGACCAGTGAACTGGAACTGACGATCTGGTGGCCCTTGGAGGCGAAATAATCCAGGAAGGCCTGGCGAATCTGATTGCTCTTCATTGATGTGTGTTCTTGTTCAAAACGTTAATGTCAAAATTCAATATGCACCGCATGTAGCCTGCTGTATCACTCGATATCTTCCGGGCTGTTGCTCAGTACTCTGCGTATCACTTCAAAACTGAAGCCGCGTCCTTGCAGAAATCGCGCTTGCTTCGCCCATTCCTCGCGCGATTGCGGTGGCTGGGAAAATTTTTTCCGGTAAACCGTTTTGGCGGTTTCCAGTTCATCTGGGGCCATTTCGGCCACGGCCTGGCTGATGAGTTCGTCGCTGACACCGTGCTGCCTGAGCTCATGTGCTACGCGCAGGTAGCCGTAGCGGCCTTTGCGGGCATGCACGACTTGCTCGGTATAACGTGTATCAGATAGCCAGCCGCGTTGCTTGAAGTCCTCCAACAGGGCAGGGAGGTTGTCCTCCTCTCCTGCATGAGAACTCAGTTTGTGCAGCAATTCCTCATAGGAATATTCTCGCCGTGCCAGATGTGCCAAAGCCCGCTCTCGCAGGCTGGTGGCAGGTTTATTCGTCGTCTTCTTCATCCGGTGCCGTCGTTATTGCGGCATTGGTCAGGTTGGAATGTTCACGAATCTTGGCGTCGATTTCATCGGCGATTTCCGGATGTTCCCTGAGGAACTCCCGTGCGTTGTCCTTGCCTTGGCCAATCTTTTCGCCATTATAGCTGTACCAGGCACCCGCCTTGTCTACCAGCTTGAGGTTGACCCCCAGTTCGATGATTTCACCTTCACGGGAAATGCCTTCACCGTACAGGATATCGAACTCTGCCTGCTTGAACGGAGGAGCAACCTTGTTTTTGACTACCTTGACGCGCGTTTCTGAACCGGTGATTTCATCACCTTTCTTGATTGCGCCAGTGCGGCGGATATCCAGGCGAACGGAAGCGTAGAACTTGAGTGCGTTACCACCGGTGGTGGTTTCAGGATTACCGAACATGACACCGATTTTCATGCGAATCTGGTTGATGAAAATCACCAGCGTGTTGGTGCGTTTGATATTGGCAGTCAGTTTGCGCAACGCCTGGGACATGAGGCGGGCTTGCAGGCCCATATGGGAGTCACCCATTTCACCTTCAATTTCAGCCTTGGGTGTCAGTGCAGCAACTGAGTCAACGACCACGATATCAACGGAGCCTGAGCGTACCAGCATGTCTGCAATTTCCAGTGCCTGCTCACCAGTGTCAGGTTGCGAAATCAACAGTTCGGAAACGTTCACACCTAGCTTTTGTGCATAGACAGGGTCCAGCGCATGCTCTGCATCAATAAATGCAGCCGTGCCACCCAATTTCTGCATCTGGGCAATGGCGGACAAGGTGAGGGTGGTTTTACCGGAAGATTCCGGGCCGTAGATTTCAACAATACGGCCACGTGGCAACCCGCCGATGCCCAAGGCGATGTCCAGCCCCAGCGAGCCGGTAGAGACTGCCTGGATGTCGGCTGCGACATCAGTGTCACCCATGCGCATGATGGAGCCCTTGCCGAACTGTTTCTCGATTTGCGAGAGGGCGGCAGCCAGTGCTTTGCTTCTATTTTCGTCCATCCGTGGAGTCCCTTTTTGAATTGCCTGCTAAAGCACGCAATTATTTCATAAATCAGTGTTCAAGGTAAGTTGTAACAAGCCGTTTAAGGAGGTTTTCACGGACTGTCTGCGTACGGCCTCCCTGTCGCCGGAAAATACCATTTGCTGTGTCATGATGTATCCATTTTTATGCGCCCAGCCAAAACAGATGGTGCCAACGGGTTTTTGCGCACTGCCACCATCCGGGCCGGCAATGCCGGTAATGGCAGCGCTGATATCTGCCGCACTATGGGCCAGGCTGCCGGCTGCCATTTCCTGTGCAGTGGCTGTGCTGACCGCGCCGTAATGTTCCAGGGTTGAGGCGCTGACTCCCAGCATTTGCTCTTTGGCAAGATTGCTGTAAGTGACAAAGCCGCGGTCAAACCAGGCTGAACTGCCGGGGATAGCGGTGATGGATTGTGCCACCCAACCACCAGTGCATGATTCGGCCAGTGCCAACACCCATTGTCTTTCCAGCAAAGCCTGGCCCAACTGTACGGAAAGTGCTAGAAGCTCTGCATCATCAGCCATTGCAATCCCTCCAGAACGATAATGGCGTATATCGCCGCCAGCAAGTCATCCAGCATGACACCAAAGCCACCGTGAACCTTGCGATCCAGGATGCGGATGGGAAAAGGTTTCCAGATATCGAACAGGCGGAACAAGAGAAAGGCACATAACCACCATGTCCATGAGGCAGGCGTGAATTCCAGTACCAGCATGAATGCCACGATCTCATCCCAGACAATACTGCCATGATCACTGACGCCGAGATTGGCGCCTGCAATATGGCAGAGTGGGATGCCGAGCAGGAATAATGCCGCGATAATGAAGCAATGGCTGGTTTCAGGCAACAGCAACAACAAGCCGAACAAGGGAATGGCGGCCAGTGTGCCAAAAGTACCGGGAGCCTTGGGGGCGAGACCGCTCCCGAAACCCAGGGCGAAGAAATGTGCAGGATGGCTGAGCAGGAAGTGTTTATCAGGCGAAGTGGTCAAAACCATGCTCCTTGAGCGTCATACTCTGGTCATTCCAGCCTCTGACGACGAGTTGTTGTCGGTGGGTGATTGTGCCAATCACGGCTGCATTCAAACCCAGTTCCTGAGTAATGTTGGCGATGCGGTCATGATGGTGTGGTGGCGCGGTAAAACACAGTTCATAATCATCTCCACCACTCAAAATCATGGACTGAACCTGTTCAGAAGAAGAGTGTGCACTTACAATCTTGGAAGTGGGGATATGTTTCAACCAGATTTCGGCACCTGTGCCGGAGCGCTCCAGGATATGGCCGAGATCCGCCAGCAGGCCGTCTGAAATATCCAATGCGCTGTGGGCAAGCCCACGCAATGCCAGGCCCAGGGCTACCCTGGGTTGTGGTTGATGTAGGGCGAGACTGCATTGGGCAATGTCCGCCTCTGGCAAGGGATAGCGACCCTGAATGGCGGCAAGGGCCAAGGCGGCATCGCCCAGCCGGCCTGATACCCAGATATCATCACCAGCCTGGGCATTACTGCGTAACAAGGAGGTGTGGGGAGGCACTTCTCCCATGATTTGTATACTGATGGTCAAGGGGCCACGGGTGGTATCACCGCCAATCAGTGCAACATTGAATTGATCTGCGCAGGCGAAAAAACCATCGGCGAATTTTTCCAGCCAGTTTTCATCTGCCTGTGGCAAGGCCAGTGCCAGCGTTGCCCAGCGTGGCTGGGCGCCCATGGCGGCCATGTCTGATATGTTCACGGCCAGGGATTTCCATCCAATCAGCCAAGCATCTGTCTCTGGGAAGAAGTGGGTGTTTGCTACCAGCATGTCTGCTGAAATGGCTAGTTCCATGCCAGCCGATGGCTGGACCAACGCAGCATCATCCCCGATGCCAAGAACAGCCGCTGTATGTGGACGGTTGAAGTTGCGCTTGATCAGGTCAAATTCTGAAGACATGGTTCAGGCAGGTTTTTGTGCTGATTTGGGACGGAATGCCTGCACGATGTCAGGATTGGTTTCAATGTAGGGGGCTTCGATCAAGTCCAGGCAGTAGGGTACTGCAGCAAAAATGCCGGGGACGACAGTGTTCCCTGATTCGTCTTTTAATCCTTCCAGTGTCTGGGCAATGGCTTTGGGTTGTCCGGGGAGGTTGATGATCAGGCACCGTTTACGGATCACAGCGACCTGGCGGGAAAGTATGGCAGTCGGCACGAAGTTCAAGCTGATCTGGCGCATCTGCTCTCCAAATCCCGGCATGATTTTATCGGCAACTGCCAGGGTGGCATCAGGAGTCACATCTCTGATGGCTGGCCCTGTGCCACCTGTGGTCAGTATCAGGTGGCAGCCATCGAAATCAACCAGGTCCCGCAATGTGGATTCGATTTCCTCTTGTTCATCCGGAATGAGATGGACAGTGCTCTCCCATGGTGTGAGCAATGCGTTTCCAAGCCACTCTTGCAATGAAGGGACACCTTTATCTTCGTAAATGCCAGTAAAAGCACGGTCGCTGATGGATACCAAGCCTATGCGGATAGTGTCTGTTGCCATGAGTTATGATGGTGAAATAGTTAAAATGATGCTTGCGTATTGTACATAGACAATGAAAAACTGTGATTTCATCATACCATTGTCACCAGAAAAAATGAGTGGAGAAGTGATGCGTGCGTATTTAGTATTAATATTGTTTGCAATGTTGGCTGCATGTAGCACGCCTGCCGTCAAGGAGCCTGTACCTGTCATTCCACCTTTGCCCGAAGGGACCATTGCCGAGCCTGAGGTAGAGAAGAATCCGTATACACAGCATTTTGTTGCGCGTGACCTGCACGGTATCAAGCTGCAGGAAGCAACAGGGCAGCCAAGGATTTATCAGGGCCGGTTGGAGATGGACGATTATCAACGCATGCTCAGTGATGGCTATGAGATGGTCGGTTATGCGAGTTTTGAGTCGGGTGAGGTGCCGCATTCCTATGCGCTGGCACAAGCCAACCGGGTGAATGCCGCAGCGGTCATTGTCTATACCAAGCCTCTGGTTGAGCTGGCTTCGACAGTGAGAAGCAGGCAAACCCAGCAGCAATCCGAGCGTAAAAATGTCATGATCGGCAATGAGAAGGCCTACAGCCATTTTGCAAGCTATTGGGCTAAACTGATACCGCAGGCATTGGGAGTGCACGTCATGCAACGCAGGGATGGAGATGTCGAGCCAGGGCTGATTGTCTTGGCTGTTGTGACAGGCTCTCCTGCTGCCGAAGCCGGTGTGGCGATTGGAGATAGGTTACTGACACTGGGAGGTGAAGCGCTATCATCCGGACAGGTGCTGCAAGCAGCCAGCCAGCGATATGCCGGGCAGGATGTGGAACTTGTCTTCAAGCGTGCGCAGGCGCAGCAACGTGTACGCGTGACTCCAGGAAGTAATGGGTAGGCAAGTTTTGCATGCAATAGGTAAAATACAGGTCAAAAAACTAAAAAAAACAGAAACCGGCATAATGATGGAAAATACTCTTCGTAATTACGCGCAGCATCCGCTTGATGCTGCCCAACTGATGACTGATCTGGTGGCGCATATTCGCCCCCGTCAGCTTAATGATATCAATCATGCCTCACACACTGTCCAGGCGTTGTGCCATATATTGAACAGTGACCGCAGCAAGGCGGATTTACTGCGTGATGCCATTGTGAGCTTACTGATTGGGCGCAAGCCGATTTCCTTGTATGTGGATTCTGGTATCCAGCCTAATAGCGGATTTTTTACTGAGTTAACCCGCCGTATCGGACATAAAGTGTTGCCGGATGCCATTAATCCGGCTTATCTCAAGGACTTGTTCGCCCAGATATTTCCCCAGGAGGGAGATGAGCGCTGGGTGGCTGCTGTGCCTGATGAAGTATGGCTGCAGCTGGTAGCGGCCTTGCATTTTCATGAGCTGTCTACAGACAAAGTGGCTGAATGCCAGAAAAGTCTACTGGATGCCGCCCAGATATTGTCTTATCGTCTGGCTGCATCAGGTCTTGAGCCGGAGTTGGTGAGGAATCACCCTGAAATCGAGCATCATGATTCTCCCTTTATCACCCAGAATGTAGAGTTGCAGGCATTGTTGCTGGTACCACAAGACGAGCAGCATGATATCGGCCATATTCTGGTGATGCTTGACCAGTGCAGGCAAGTGATTCAGCGGATACGACGTAATAGCTCACAGACTGGCACCAGTGTACGCCTCACGTTTTTACTGCAAAGAATGAGTCAGCAGATCCAGCGCCTGGAAGGCCTGCTTGGTATTCTCAGTGCTGTACGTAATCAGGCGGATGCCGGGATTGCCATCGTGCAGTTGTTCAAGACATTAGTCTCTACCGAGCGGCACAAGAATGCTGTACGCCAGCATTGCCGTGAAAATGTCGAGCTGATGGCATTGCGTGTGACCGAGAATGCCAGCCGTACCGGTGAGCATTACATCACGGAAACGCGCAGCGAGTATTTCAGTCTGATGCGGTCAGCCATGGGGGCTGGGGTGATTATTGCCTTTATGGCCATGATCAAGATTATGACTGCAGCGCACCATCATGCACCTTTGACGGAAGCCATTCTGTTTAGTCTCAATTATGGCCTGGGCTTTGTACTGATCCATATTCTGCATTTCACTGTGGCAACCAAACAGCCTGCAATGACGGCAGCCGCGATTGCGGCGAGTATCGATGCCAGTGACCGTAAGAACAAGAATCTGGATAAACTGGTGACTATCATTGCGCAAACCTTCCGCAGCCAGACTATCGCCATCCTGGGCAACGTTGTACTGGTAGTGCCGGTTGCGATGCTGGTGGGTTGGCTGATATTCAGTTTCACAGGGGAGCATTTCGTGACGCCGGAAAAAGCTCATGCGATGCTGGATTCGAATGATCCCTTCCATAGCGGGACTATATTTTATGCTGCGATTGCAGGGGTGTGCCTGTTTCTGTCGGGCCTGATCGCAGGTTACCACGATAATCTGGCCGTTTATAACAAGATTCCACAAAGGCTGCGTGCTCTGCGTTGGCTGGAATGGTTGCTGGGTTCGGCGCGACTGGATCGTGTCGCACGTTATGTTGAAAATAACCTGGGTGCCTTGGCGGGTAACTTTTATTTTGGCTGTCTGCTTGGTGGGATGTCGGGTCTGGGAGTGCTGTTGGGCTTGCCGATTGATATCCGTCATATCACTTTCGTATCGGCCTTCGCCGGCTACTCGTTCGTGGCACTGGATTTCATGATCTCATGGCAGATGCTGGTTATCGCAGCCTTGGGAATATTGCTGGCCGGTACGGCTAACCTGATTGTGAGTTTCAGTCTGGCGCTTTATGTGGCCATGAAGTCACGCAAGGTGACTTTCGCTCAATGGCGATTGTTATTGATGACATTGGGCAAGCGCTTTATCCAGAACCCAGGCATGTTCCTGCTACCACCCAAGCGTGAAAAAATGGCTGTGGATGTTGAGCAGGATACGGAAGCTGTGCCAGTAGCAGAAAAGCCGGAGCAGCACTGAGTGCTGATACCCTATCAGTCCAGCGATTGATAGGGTTTGTGCTGGCTGTTCTTGCGGGCAATGGCTTCATCCGGTAACGGCACCAGAGAATCGACTTTCAGGTGCAGCGCTGATTTTGCCAGCAGATGGGCGCTGATGGGGGCGGTAATGAACAGGAAGAAGGTGATCAGTATCTCGTGGATGCTGAATCCATCTCCCTGAGTGCTGAAGAAAATGGATGAAGCGATCAGCAGGCAGCCTACACCCAGAGTGGTTCCCTTGGTCGGGCCATGTAGCCGGGTATAGAAGTCACGTAGCCGGGCAAGACCGAGTGAGCCAATAAAGGTGAACAAGGCACCTGTGATGATCAATACCGACAGCAGGATTTCAAGAGCGATATTCATTCGATGATATCTCCTCGCAGCAGATATTTACACATGGCGATGGTGCCGACAAATCCCATAAGCGCAATAAGCAGGGCTGCTTCGAAATACACCATGCTGTTGATGTGAATGCCGAACAGCACCAGCAGTGCAATGGTGTTGATGTACAAGGTATCGAGTGCCAGGATGCGGTCCGGCGTGCTTGGGCCTTTGAGCAGGCGCCAAGCATTGAGCGCCAAGGCTGCAGAAACCAATATAAAGGCAATATGAATGGCAATTTCCATCATTCTTCAAAAATCTCCTTCAGAGGCTGTTCATAGCGTGTCTTGATGGTGTGGATGAAAACATCTACATCTTCCACATCCATAGCGTGCATGAGGATACTTTTACGATCCGGTGCCAATAATGCAGACAATGAGCCAGGAGTCAGGCAGGAAGTGTTGGCAAGAATGCTCATGGCAAAATCGGAATTCAGGTCGATAGGCACCACAATGAAGGCCGGACGCAGCTTTTCGGGTTTGCCGAGAATGCGCAAGGCGACAATGAAGTTGGCTTCAATAATGTCATACAGCAGGATATAGCTGAATTTCAGTAAGGTCAGAGGTTTATGAACCTTGAGTTTTGTCGGCCAGAATTGCAGGGCAAAGAATGGAATTGCCCAGCCCAGGAGCAGGCCGAGAGTAATCTGGCCAGGGGCAATGCTATTGTTGAGCAGGAGCCAGATGATCGCCAGGATGATAGTCAGCAGGGGATGGGGCAATAAACGCTGCATTATTGGACTCCTTTGCCGAGTACAGCATGGATGTAGGTTGGCGTATCCAGCAACTGCTTGGCAGTATCCTGGCCATACTGGCTGATTGGGCCTGACCAGGCCGTGATGAGCAGGCATAAGCCCAGTAGCGAGAAGATCGGCAGCAACTCCCTGACACGCAAAGGTTCAGGTGGGCCTTGTTTCACATAGGTGTTGGTGGACTTGTCCACAGCATGCGCCTCATAGAAGAACAGGCTGCCAGTGCGTGCCATGGCAATGATGGTCAGTAGCCCGCTTGCCAGGATGATGGTCATGATATAAGGCAATGCCGGGTGTTCAAGCGCTGCGCGCAATACCATGAACTTGCCGATAAATCCTGAGAGCGGGGGTAGGCTGGATACCAGGATGGCAAGCACAAAAAACGTCATGCCCAGCAGGCGCTGGCGCGTAATGACAAATCCTTCCTCCAGTTTGTCTTCCATCTGATCCCGGCGCTTGACGATCAGGTCTGCCAATAGAAACAGTGCCGCTGCGGCAAAGGTGGTGTGGGGAAGATAATAAAGTCCTGCAGCAATGCCTGCTTCGGAATTGAGGCTGAAGCTGGTGAGCAGAGTGCCTGCCGAGATCACAACCAGATATGCGACCTGCTGCCTTAGCCGCTTGCTGCCGAGTAGCCCGAAACTGCCGATAATGATGGTCAATAGTGCCATTGGCAGTAACCAGTCATCGAGCAGATTGGCCAGCGGGCCGGCTTCATTGCCAAAGATAAGGGTATAGACGCGCAGGATGCTGTAGATGCCTACCTTGGTCATGATAGTGAACAGGGCCGCTGCTGGTGCGCTGGTTTGTGAATACGCAGAGGGCAGCCACAGGTACAGTGGCAGCAAGGCAGCCTTGAGGGCGAATACGGTAAATAACAACAATGCGGCAGTCTTGACCAGGCTGATGTTGTCAGGAGTGATGTGGGCTACCTTGACTGCCAGGTCGGCCATATTGAGCGTGCCCAGTACGCCATAGAGGATGCCTGCGGCAAACAGGAACAGGGAAGAACCCACGACATTGATGACGACAAAATGCAGGCCGGAGCGGATGCGTTTGCGGCCACCGCCATGCAGCATCAGGCTGTATGACGCCAGCAGCAGCACTTCAAAAAACACGAACAGGTTGAACAGGTCTGCTGTCAGGAAGGCTCCATTCAGGCCGAACAGCTGTAACTGGAACAAGATGTGAAACTGGCGACCCTCTCTATCCGTGCCGCGCATGGCGTAAATTAGGGCAAAGACTGACAGCAATGAGGTTGTGAGTATCAGCAGCGCTGCCAGCCGGTCTGCCATGAGCACGATACCAAATGGCGCAGGCCAGTTGCTCAGGGAGTAGACCAGGATATTGCCATTGCTGACGGTACACAGCAGGTAGGCGGCAAAGGCAATCTGGATGAGACTGCTGATGCCGGAGAGTGTGCGCTTGATATAGATGCGCTGCTCGCGCAGCAACAGCAGGAATATGCCGGTAAATAGCGGCAGCAATAGCGGGATGATGGCAAGGTGGCTCACCGGATTTCCTTTCCATCCACGTGATCATTCCCCATTTCGGTACGGGCCTTGAGGGCCAGCACAATGATATAGGCTGTCATGGCAAAGCTGATGACGATGGCAGTGAGTACCAGGGCCTGGGGCAGCGGGTCCGCATAGTTGCTTGCCTGTTCAGTGATGATGGGCGGTTTGCCAATCACCAGGCGACCCATCATGAACAGGAACAGGTTGACGGCATATGACAGCAAGGTCAGGCCCAGGACAACGGGGAAGGTATGGCTGCGCAGGCAGAGATATACGCCTCCTGCCGTGAGTATGCCGATCAGGATGGAGATCAATGCTTCCATGGCATGCCTTTTTTCTGTTTGATAGTGTCACTTGGTATGGGGAGCGTATTGCTGCCACGTTGTGATCGCGATGTTTTTGCATCTTTTCCTGATGCAGGTTTATGGATACGTGGCAGATAGCTGACTTGATGAATCATGCCAAGGTTGATCAGGATCAGGAGCGAAGTGCCTACGACAACCAGGAATACGCCGATATCAAATGCCATGGCAGATGCCAACTCGAACTCACCCAGCACGGGGAGGTGCAGGTGATTGAAAGTCGAGGTCAGGAATGGGTAGCCAAAATACCAGCTGGCAATGCCTGTGCTGGCTGCCACCAATAAGCCATAACCAATCAGCGGGTGCGTATTGGCGGGAAGCTTGCTGCGAGTCCATTCCACGCCGTTGGCCAGATATTGCACGATGAGCGCCGCTGAGGTGATCAGGCCGGCAATGAAGCCGCCACCTGGCTGATTGTGGCCGCGTAGCAGGATAAATACTGCGACCAGCAAGGCGAGCGGCAGCAGGATGCGGCTGAACGTGGCCAGCACTAGTGGATGGGTATCCGGGTTCCAGGGGCGTCCTTCGGCATCCTGTTTGGGGCTCAATAGCTTGAGCTGGTCCAGCATGGCGTAAATACCCAACCCGGCAAGTGCCAGTACCGTGATTTCACCCATGGTGTCAAAACCACGGAAATCTACCAGCAGTACATTGACGACATTGGCGCCACCGCCGCCACTGATACTGTTGGCAATGAAATAATCGGCAATACTGGTGTAATCACGCGTCAGGACGGCATAACTCAGTGCTGCAATACCGATGCCGGCGACCAGTGCAATGGCAACGTCGCGTCCCTGGCGTAGTCTATCCTGCTCATCTGGTGTGGTTTGCGGCAGGAAAAACAATGCCAGTAATAGCAGGACAGCGGTAATGAATTCCACAGCAAGCTGGGTGAGCGCAAGATCGGGTGCGGAGAATTTCACGAACGTCAGGGCCACGCCCAGGCCTACAGCGCTGACCAGGACCAGCGAGGTGAAGCGTTGCTGGTGCATGATGACGGTAGAGACGGCCGCCACCATCATGATGATGGCCACCATGGCACTCATGGGATCGACTGGAAGCATGGGGCGGTCACCTGCAAGCGGGCTGCCACCAGAGAAGAAACCATACGCTCCCAGTGCAATCGAAGTGACGAACAATATCCATAACATGCGCTTCTGGGAAAGGTTGTCAGCATTCATGGTAATGACGCTGGACAGGGCAAACAGCCTGCGCATGAGGCCGTTATAGATCATCTTGGCATCAAGCTTGCCATCAAGATGGGTCTGCAGGGAGAAGAATATCTCTCGCTTTGTGTAAACGATAATACCGCCCAGTAACGCAACTGCGCTCATGAGCAGTTCAGGTGTCAGCCCATGCCAGATGGCAAGATGGAATTCAGGTGCGGCATGTTGCAGGGTACTGTCAGCCACCAGTGTCACCAGGGGCTGGGCGAGTTGAGGGAACAAGCCGATGACGATACAGGCAATGACCAGGATTTCCACAGGAACCTGCATGCCGCGGGAGGGTTCATGCGGGCTCTTGGGCAGGTCTTTGGGTTCCGCGCCAAAAAACACATTGTGTGCAATGCGGAGGGAGTATGCGGCAGAAAAAATAGCGCCTGCTGTCACGATTACGGGCAAGAGCCATGGATGGCTGCTGGCATGACCATGCTGGACGACTTCGGCAAGAAACATTTCTTTTGAAATGAACCCATTCAGGCCAGGAATGCCAGCCATGGCCGCGGCTGCAATGACCATCAGCACTGCGCTGTGCGGCATATAGCGCCGCAGGCCGCGTAGCTGGCGCATATCCCGGGTCCCGGTTTCATGATCGACAATCCCAGCCATCATGAAGAGTGATGCCTTGAACGTGGCGTGGTTGATGATGTGGAAAATACCGGCGACGACAGCTAATGGGCTGCCGATGCCGAACAGCGCCACAATCAGGCCAAGATGACTGATGGTGGAGTAGGCCAGCAAAGCCTTCATGTCATGCTTGGACAGGGCAAAATAGCTACCCATGATGAAGGTGATAATGCCGACACTGGAAACAATCAGGGTCCATTCCTGGGTACCAGATAGGGCAGGAAACAAGCGGGCGAGCAGGAAAATGCCTGCTTTTACCATGGTGGCGGAATGCAGGTAGGCCGACACAGGAGTAGGGGCTGCCATCGCATTTGGTAACCAGAAATGAAACGGGAACTGGGCCGATTTGGTGAAGACACCCAGCAGGATCAGCACCAGCATGTAAGGATAATGGGCATGGGAGCGGATGGTGTCGCCTGCCAGCAGGATATCACTTAGCTCATAACTGCCGGCCATGTTGCCGAGTAACAGGAACCCGCCCAGCATGGCCAGGCCACCACCCCCCGTAATTGTCAGGGCCATGCGTGCCCCACGGCTGGCTTCCTCGCGCTGTTGCCAATAGCTGATCAGGAGGAAAGAGGAGAGACTGGTCAGTTCCCAGAACATCAGGAGCTGGATAATATTTTCCGAAAGTACGACACCCAGCATAGAGCCCATGAACAGCAGCAGGTAGGCATAAAACCGGCCCATACTGTCACGTGGTGATAAATAGTAGCGGGCATAGATCACTACAATGAGCCCGATCAGCAGGATCATCAGGGTGAATAGCAAGGATAGTCCATCCAGGCGGAAAGCCAGGTTGACATCCATCGCTGGCACCCACAGCGCGACCTGCTGGACAACGGAGCTACCTTGCCAGACCTGTTGTGCCGGTGCCCAAAGCAGGCATAAAGCCAAAGTGGCGGAAAGAATGGCGACCCAGGCGGACGAGTACCGTCCCAGCCTGGTGCTGAGTTTTGTAAGAACTGCCCCGAGAAACGGAATAAGTGTTAAATATGCCAGGACCATTATATTTTAAGTGCGATTATTAAGTTTTGCAGTAGTCTTTGGCCTTGCTGGCAAGTCGCATTGTCCTGTGCCTCGGGAAACTACCCGCAAGCAGCATGGCCGCTCGCTGTTACAGATATAGTTTAATCGGTGTTGAGTTCAGTTTCTGTCGTTAAATTTTCAGTAATGCTGCGTAACAGCTTGAATAATTCCCGGCTGCTCTTGGGTGGTTTAGCTGCGTCCTGCTCCCGGCGTGCATTGCGGATCAGGTTGCGGATCTGCTGCACTTCCGTATGAGGGTATTCCTTGATGAATTCCGCCAGCGAAGATTCGTCTGCAATCAGGCGCGTGCGCCATTGCTCCAGGCGGTGGAAGCGGGCATTTTCTTCATGGTGCGTGCCTTCCCAGCGTTGCAGCTGGTCCACAATCGGGGTGGTATCGATATCACGCATCAGGCGGCCAAGATACTGCATCTGCCGACGCAGCGCGCCATTGGAAGTAATGCGTTTTGCTTCATTGACGGCGTCCTGCAGGGCTTCAGGCAGATCCAGCTTGGCAAGCTTATCCTTGGGAAGGCCGACCAGTGTGACGCCGATTGCCTGGACCGCGTCAGCTTCCGCCTTGCGCCTGGTTTTGCTGATGGGCTCGATGTCGAGTTCAGTGTTTTCTGTCTTGTTAGGTTTCATGCTGATGTATGATAACAGTTTTTTGCGAAGAGACTTCTGTGAAAGACTTGACTGAGCGTGGTTCGCGCTTTTCATACACGCTGGATGATCTCAAGGGCTTGAGCGATGAAGTATTGAAGCTGGCCCGGAATGCCGGGGCAAGCTCGGCTGAGGCTGAGGTCAGTCTGGGCATCGGGCAGAATGTATCTGTACGCATGGGTGAAACCGAGACCATAGAGTACAACCGTGACAAGGGAATGTCGGTCACCGTGTATTTCGGTCAGCAGAAAGGGCATGCCAGCACCTCAGACCTGAGCGCCCAGGCCCTTAAGGATACAGTGGCGGCGGCATGCAATATTGCCCGCTATACCGCCCAGGATGAATTTTGCGGCCTGGCTGATCCAGCGCTGCTGGCGCAGGACATTCCCGACCTGGACTTGTACCATCCATGGGATATCAGCGTCGATGATGCCCTTGCGCTGGCGGTTGAATGCGAGCAGGCGGCACGGGATACCGATACCCGGATTACCAATTCCGAAGGGGCTTCAGTGTCCACCTATGAAGGATTGTTTTCCTATGCCAACAGCAATGACTTCAATGCTGGATATCCCAGTTCCCGCCATGGAATCAGTTGCTCCGTGATTGCGGAGGCTGGTGAAAGCATGCAGCGTGATTATTGGTATACCAGCGCGCGCCATGCTGGTGACCTGGCTTCTGCGCGAGAGGTCGGCCTGCGCGCCGGTGAGCGCACGGTGCGACGTCTGAATGCAGGCAAAGTCAAGACTGGGCAAGTGCCTGTACTGTTTGAGGCGCCTTTGGCCAGCGGCTTGCTTTCTCACCTGGTGTCGGCAATTTCAGGAGGCAGCTTGTATCGCAAGTCATCTTTTCTGCTTGATAGCCTGGGCAAGCAAGTCATGTCCTCGCTGGTCAATATCGAGGAATTGGCACATACCCCGCGCGGGCTTGCCAGCTCCCCTTTTGATAATGAAGGGGTGGCAACGCGCAGCCGGACATTGGTCAGGAATGGTGTGTTGGAAGGATACATGCTGGGCAGCTATTCAGCGCGCAAGCTGGGTATGCAGAGTACTGGCAATGCAGGCGGGAATCATAACCTGGTGATCCTGCATGGAGACCTTGATCTGGCTGGCCTGCTCAGGCAGATGGGAACCGGTTTGTTCGTGACTGAGCTATTGGGACATGGTATCAATATGGTGACAGGGGATTATTCCCGTGGGGCCGCAGGCTTCTGGGTGGAAAACGGTGTGATTGCCTATCCGGTCGAGGAAATCACCATTGCCGGTAACCTGGCAGACATGTTCATGAATATCGTGGCTGTCGGAAATGATGTGCTGGTACAGGGCTCCAAACAGACAGGCTCCATCCTGATCGAGCGGATGACAGTTGCCAGTGGTGAATGATTCATCCTGCTGCCGGGTATGAAAAAAGCCACGCATTGCGTGGCTTTTTTCATGTTTACTGGCGATTACTCAATGTCGTCATCGTCATCATCGTCATCGAAATCATCACTGACCTTGCCGGTAATGCTGAGTTCGCGGCGTTGCAGGTATGCTTCACGCATGAAGATGTAAGGATCCAGGGCTGCATCATCAATCAGGTCGCTAGCAGGCAGATACTGGGCGCGCAAATCAATGAACTTGACCAGTCGCAATTGATTGCGGGCACGAGTCTCATCAAGGTATTGGATAGGGTCGAGGTAAACTGAATCTACAGCAAACCCGACGGCGTCACGATAACTGCTTGGACCCACCAGTGGCAATACCAGATAGGCACCGCTACCGACACCCCATTTACCCAGGGTCTGACCAAAGTCAGCGTTATGCTTGGGTATATTGTCCATGGAAGCCACATCAATCAAGCCACCCAGACCGACGGTGGAATTGATTACCAGGCGTCCGGCATTGTCCATGGCCTTGCTGAGTTCAAATTGCAGGATATTGTTGACCAAGGAGGTAAAGGTGCCGAGATTACTGAAGAAATTGTGGACTCCAGTACGAATCGGGCTGGGCAATACTGCTTTGTAGGCGCCCGCAATTGGTTTGATGACTGCTTTATCAGCAGTATCATTGAATTTATAAACCCCACGGTTCATACTTTCCAGAGGGTCCTTATTGGCATGGGTAGCACAGCCTGACATTGTCAGTGCCAGCGCAACACTAAGCGCAATCCCTGAAATTTTAACGCGCATACATCTGTCCTAATGGTTATCGTGTCTCTAAATTGACACAAACGCGCTAACTTTAACCGAGCGGTTTTTATATGTCCATTGAATCTTGACCTTGTGCGGCCTGGGTAGAGCTGCCAGTTGTAAAAAAGAAACACCTTTGATGTGAGCATCATGCGGTGTCTGTTGATTCCGGATATCGGTCCGGCATGATTGAAAGGAAATTCATGGTAACACCGACACTTGCGCAATTCCTTACCGGCCACGGCCAGCAGTTTAATGTGCCGGGCGAAAGTTTATCGCTGATCGCTGATATTGCAGCCACATGCAAAGACATTGCCTATGAAATCAGCCGGGGAGCGTTGCGCGGCAATATGGGCAATGCTGGTAGTGAGAACAGCCAGGGTGAGCAGCAGAAAACCCTGGACCTGATCAGCCACGATATTTTTGCCAATATGGCAGAACAGCAGCCACATGTAGCTGCCATTGCTTCTGAGGAAATGGAGCATGTGCAGGTGTTCAGTGGGAAAAATGCAGCCTACCTGCTGGTATTTGACCCATTGGACGGCTCTTCCAACGTAGACCTGAATTTTTCTGTAGGCAGCATCTTCTCGTTATTGCCAAAGCCGGCAGGGACAATTGTGGCGCAGTCATTTTTTCAACCCGGCACCAGTCAGATTGCCGCCGGATATGCGCTGTATGGCACTTCGACCATGTTTGTTCTGACGCTTGGACATGGGGTATACGGATTTACGCTGGATCCTGATTCCGGGGAGTTTTATTTAACGCATCCGGAGATGCGGATTGCGCCGGATGCCCAGGAATTCGCCATCAATATGTCCAATCAACGGTTCTGGCAGCCTCCGGTACAGCGTTATATTGATGAATGCATTGCCGGGAACAGCGGGCCGCGCGGCAAGGATTTCAATATGCGCTGGGTGGCGGCGATGGTTGCCGAGGTGCATAGGCTGCTGATACGTGGTGGAGTGTTTCTCTATCCACTGGATAAGCGCACAGTGGGGCGTGGCGGGCGCTTGCGCCTGCTGTACGAGGCGAATCCCCTTGGTTGGCTGGTGCAGCAGGCAGGTGGCATGGCGACTACTGGGCATAGGTCCATTCTGGAAGTCGAGCCGACCAGCCTGCACCAGCGCGTGCCGGTCATGCTGGGAGCCAGGAATGAGCTGGAATTATTGGTCAGTTACCACTCTTTCAAGGACCCTTCCGCCTGAGTTTAGATTGCCGGGAGGTATGGCGCCCTGGCGGACTGCAGGGCTGCGCTATGGTGGACTGCCTGCCGTTTTGTAGAGTGCAAGTGCTCGCTCACGTTGCAGTGCATGGTTGACGATGGGAGCGGGGTAGTTCTCGCCAATCACCAGCTTGAGTGCTTGCTGCTGCAGCGGAGGGATAAGCCACGGCGCATGAATTTCCCTGGAGTCACATTGCTTGAGTTCAGGCACGTATTTGCGGATGAACTTTCCCCGGGGATCAAATTTTTCTGATTGCGTCACCGGGTTGAATATGCGGAACCAGGGCTGTGCATCACAGCCAGTGGAAGCGGCCCATTGCCAGCCACCATTGTTGGCTGCCAGGTCGAAATCAATCAGGTGGGTGGCAAAGTAACGCTCACCCCAGCGCCAGTCTACCAGCAGGTCCTTGACCAGAAAGCTTGCAGTAATCATGCGCAGGCGATTATGCATGTAGCCAGTCTGGTTGAGTTGGCGCATGGCGGCATCAACGAGGGGGTAGCCAGTTTTTCCGTTACACCATGCCTGGAAAAGGGCGCGATCATTGGAAAACGGGATCTGCTCGAATTCCGGCTTGAAGCTACGACCATGGGCGATATGGGGGTGGTGGTGCAATATCTGGAAATAGAAATCGCGCCATATCAGTTCCGAAAGCCAGGTTTCTGCGCCAGCACCGCCCTGATAGTAGGCTGCGCTTGCCAACTGGCGGATGGAAACTGTGCCGAAACGTAGATGAACGGAGAGGTAAGAAGGCCCCTTGATCGCTGGAAAGTCACGTGTATCGCGGTAATGTTGCATGCGGTCACGAAAGTCGGTGCATAGTTGCTGTCCGCCGGACATACCGGTCGGAAGCGCTGGCAGGTTGGGGTCGCTGTGTTCAAATCCAAGGCTTTCCAGCGTTGGCATGGGTTCTGGAAGGCTCGTTGCCAATCTTGAGAGATAAGGTCCTACAGGGTATGCCTGAAGGTAAAAGTCATTCAGTGTCCTGAGCCATGCGTTCTTATAGGGAGTAAAAACGCTGAACGGGGTGCCGGATTTGGTCAGGATTTCATCCTGCTCAAAAATTACCTGGTCCTTGAAGCTGTGAAATGTGATGTTGTGGCTTGCTAGTGCCTGCTGCACTGATTTGTCGCGCGCGATACAGGCAGGTTCATAGTCATGATTGCAGTAAACGCTTTCCACTCCCAGGGCGCAAGCAAGTTTGGGGATTTCCTCCACAGCCCGGCCATGGCGAATCAGCAGGTCGCTGCCTTGCTGTTGCAGAGCATGTTTCAGTTCCCGGACGCTTTCCCAGATAAACTCTACCCTTTTGTCCTGGCGGTTGGTTAGGGTGTCGAGGATATCGGTATCGAAAACAAACACGCATGTGGCAGGCGCAGCGTGCTTGAGAGCGTGGTATAGCGCCGCATGATCGTAATCCCGCAAATCACGCCTGAACCAGACCAGCGATTTGGACATTTTATTCGCGATGATAAGGGTGGTTATTGATGACGCTTAACCCACGGTAGAGTTGCTCACTCAGCATTACGCGTACCATGCCATGGGGCATTGTGAGGCGTGAAAGGCTCCAGAGCCAGTCGGCGCGGGATTTAAGACTGTCATGCAGGCCATCGGCACCCCCAATGACCAGGCTGACGTCGCGTCCGCTTTCCATCCACCCGCGCATTTTATCTGCCAGTTGCAGTGTCGTGACTTCCTGTCCGCGCTCATCCAGCGCGATCAGATAGTCGCGTCCGACGGCTTCGAGAATACGCTTGGCTTCCGCTTCCTGCACGACATCCGAGTTTTTCCCGGAAGCGCGTTTGTCGGGCTTGATTTCAATGATATCCACGCTCATTTCGCGTGGCATGCGCTTGGTATATTCAGCGCAAGCTGCCTGCACCCAGTCCGGCATTTTGTGGCCAACGGAAAGGATGCGGAGCTTCAAGACGGGGATCAGCTGCTGGAGGCAGCAGTGGCGCGGCGGTTTTCGGTTTCGCCCCAGAGTTGCTCAAGGTTGTAGTAGGCGCGAGCAGTAGGCACCATGATATGTACCACGATGTCAGTCAGGTCCACCAATACCCATTCACCTTCTTTTTCGCCTTCAATCCCCTGCAGTGGGGCGCCTTTCTCTTTGAGCTTTTCGCGCACATTGTTGGCAATAGCCTTGGTCTGGCGTGTGGAGTTCGCACTTGCCACTATCATATAGCTGGTCAATGAAGTGAGCTTGCGCACATCCATGACCGTAATATCAAAGGCTTTAATATCTTCCAGCGCGTCAATGACGGCCAGCTTCATTTCTTCTAAATCTAGCATTTATGCAGTCTGTACCGGGATGTGCTGGCGTGTGTTGTTGATACGGTTCTGCGCATCGACATACACCAGCTGGGGTTTGAATTCAGCGAGCTCTTCAACTGTATAGCTCGCATAAGTGGCAATGATCAGCAGATCGCCAGGGCTGGCCCTGCGTGCAGCGGCACCGTTGACGGAAATGGTGCCGGAATTGCGTTCGGCACGAATGGCATAAGTGGTGAAGCGTTCACCATTATTGACATTGTATATGTCAATCTGCTCATATTCTTTAATGTTGGCTGCTTCCAGCAATACTTCATCGATGGCACAGGAGCCTTCGTAGTTCAACTCCGAGTGCGTGACGGATACGCGGTGCAGCTTGGATTTGAGCATAGTTCTTTGCATGGCCAGTCAATGTGAAAAAACAAGACCGACTATTATAGTGGAAACAACACGCTGAATAAACGAAAGATTTATCTCAGCCTGAGGGAAATTTACATGAGTAAAGCAGAGCGCAGCTGGATTATTGCCTGGGCTGCATTGCAGGGAATTGGCTTGTGGTTGTTGCATGAGTGGCTGCTCAGCCTGCCGGGCACGGGGCCTTATTTAAGTGTGATCTGGCCACTGTATGCCGGTGTGATCATTCTGCCATCCACCCTGATGCTGCTGTCCAAATATAGGCAGGATAAGTATTTATGGATCATGGTGACAGGGTTTACCCTGTTGATCTCCGCTGCAGCATCCTACACCGGGTACCAGGCCTGGGTTGTGGATTTACCTCTGCACAGGACTGGGCAGGCTGGTTTTCTTTTAGGTGCGATGGCGTTCATCAGCTGGTTTGTCCTGTTGCCTTTTGCGGAGCATCAACTCAGCCAGGGTAATTGGTGCAGCAATTATTCGCTGTTATTTGCCTCCGCGTGGCGTAACTGCGTCAAACTTGCGCTGGCAGCAGTGTTCACAGGTGTGTTCTGGATATTACTGTTCCTGCTGGCTGGCCTGTTCAAAGTGCTCAATGTTGCTTTGTTCATGGATCTATTCACCAGTCGCATATTCGCTTATCCCGTCACGGCGATTGTCTTCGGTATTGGGATTTCCTTGTATGCGGCAAAGGAAGAGGCTTTGGTTGGCATTTATCGCGCGAGCCTGAACATTCTTGGCTGGTTGTTGCCCATGGTGAGTTTTATCCTGATTCTGTTCCTGTTGGCCCTGCCGTTCCAGGGGCTCACCTTGTTATGGAAAACCGGATATGCCACCAGCCTGATCCTTGTTTTGCTGGCCTGCACTATATTTCTGTTTAATGCTGCCTGGCAGGATGCATCGGGTGAGCAACGTTTTCCTCGCTGGCTGCTACGTTTTATCGGTATCGGCCTGTTGGCAATGCCGGTTTATATCGCATTGTGCGCATACTCTCTGGGGCTGCGCGTGAGCCAGTATGGCTGGACAGTGGATCGAGTCTGGGCGGCGCTGGTGGTTGTGTTGGCAGCTATCTACGCGCTGGGCTACGCCTGGGTGGTGCTGAAAAGGCAAGCTGTCTGGATGGCAGGAGTGCGGCAAGTGAATATCCTGGCAGCGTTGAGTGTGGTTGTCCTGTTGCTGTTGACCCTGACCCCTGTGTTGGACCCGGTGCGATTATCCGTGAATAGCCAGGTAGCCCGTTTGATGAGCGGAAAGCTGGCCGCCTATGATTTTGATTTTGAATACTTGCGCCTGAATGGAAAGCGTTATGGCAATGCTGTGTTGCAGCAACTCAGCAAGAATACGATACATCCTGATGCTGTACTGATCCAGCAGAAAGCAGAAGCTGCTTTGACGGTAGAGTACCGTACTTTCACTTCTTCTGAGGGTAAAGAACATCAACTGACGCAAGAGCAGTTGTTTAAACAGTGGAGACCTTATCCGCGGGGTACTGAACTTGATGCTGAGTTCGTGGACTATCTGCTGGACAATCCATCTGTCCGACCTACCTGCAGTGAGGCAGAACCGTGTCCGGTCTTGTCTGTGGACCTGGATGGTGATGGGCGCAATGAGTGGATTATGCTGATGAGTTATATTGGCAAGATATACAGTATTGAGAATGGCCGGTGGTCCCTGGCTGGAAGTTTGTATGGGGATGGTATATACAATCTGATGGAAAATAGATTTCCTGCGCAAGCTGCGATTTTGACCAGGCCTGCTCGCTGGAAGGAGCTCTGGATTGGAGATGTGCGTTTGTATTCTAATGATAATTAAACAAGAGTGGTGTTAGCTAATAGCCTGATATGAGCTTCGTTGGCGCTGATGATTAATTAAATACCTGTAAGGATATTCAAGGGAGATCAGAGATGAAATGGGATGGATTGAGACGTTCGGGTAATGTGGAAGACAGGCGCGGCAGCGGTGGCAAGGGCGGCCTGGGTATAGGTGCCCTGTTGGTGGCGCTGGTGGCGGGATGGATATTTGGTGTCAATCCCCTGACCATCCTGGGGTTGCTCGATAGCGCCAGTACACCTGCCACCCAGCAGGGAAGCGCGCCTGTAGCGGATGATAAACAGGCCATGTTTGTTTCTGCTGTATTGGCCAATACGGAAGATGTCTGGGGTAAGCTGTTCAAACAGGCGGGTCGTACCTACCAGGAACCCAAGCTGGTGCTGTTCGGTGGTCGCGCCAATACGACGCAGACTGGTTGCGGTGTAGGGCAGAGTGCCATGGGGCCGTTCTATTGCTCCCTGGACCGTACTGTGTATATTGATCTGGGATTTTACGATACCTTGGCAAAACAGCTGGGTGCGCCGGGAGAGTTCGCCCGTGCCTATGTGATTGCGCATGAGGTCGGACATCATGTGCAGAACCTGCTTGGCGTGTTGCCCAAGGTGGATCAATTGCGTGCGCGCGCCAGCGAAACGGAAGCCAATAGGCTGTCTGTCTTGCAGGAGTTGCAGGCTGATTGCCTGGCTGGCGTGTGGGCACATCATGCAGATGCCCAGTATCGCATCGTGGAAACGGGAGACATTGAATCTGCCTTGAATGCAGCATCCCAGATAGGGGATGATAACCTGCAGAAACGCGGACAGGGATATGTGGTGCCAGAAAGCTTTACCCATGGCAGCAGTGCCCAGCGCATGCAATGGTTTAATACCGGTTACAAGAGTGGTGCCGTGGATGCATGTGATACTTTTGGCAAGGGATGATGACGCAATGAAAAAAGCCGGCGATTGCCGGCTTTTTGCTGGATGACGATGACTTAGCGTCCATGACCTCTGTCGCCGCCCGGGCCGTGATGGGAATGACCAGGGCCTCTGTCATGCTTTCCATGACCACCGCCGTGTGGGCCGAATCCACAGCAGCCGCCAAGCAGCATGGCAAATACAGCAATCAGTAGAAAACTTTTACGCAAAATCATTTCACACCTCTAATCGGGGTTGTCGAGTGCCTTGATTTTACCGACCCGGAGCCGGGCTGATTGTTAAGTTAGGTAAATCTTGTGCAAAATTTGGTATAGCAAATGCCGCAGGGAAGCGCGCGAATGTCCTGTCCTGCCTGGATGCTGGATAAGTTGAGAGTACTCAGGAAAGCGTGAACTCAATATTGTCGATCAGGCGGGTTTTTCCCTGACGAGCGGCGGCAAGCACTACCAATTCTTTATCTTCCGCGTTGGCTGGCATCAGCGTCAGGGCGGAGCGGATGGAGATGTAATCGACGATCCAGCCCAACTGGGTGAGATATTGGCTGCTTTGTGCTTCAATCGCAGCGTAGTCGTGGTTTCCTTGCTGAACGTTATCCACAATCAATTGTAATGTGCGGTGCAGCCGTTGCGCCTCTTGTTTCTGTGCATTGCTGAGGTAGCCATTGCGTGAGCTCAGGGCCAGGCCGCTGTCTTCCCGCTGGGTATCACCGGCGACGATGTTGATGGGCAGGTTGAACTGGCGTACCAGCTCGCGAATGATGAACAGCTGTTGAAAGTCTTTTTTCCCGAAAATTGCTGTTTGCGGTTGTACGATATTGAACAGCTTCATGACCACAGTCGCCACGCCATCGAAATGTCCGGGCCGGGCAGCGCCACACAGTTCATTGGCAATGGGAGGTGATGTCACGCACATAGTTTGCGCGACCGGGTACATTTCACTGACGGATGGCGCGAAGACAATCTGCGCGCCTGCGGCTGCCAGTTTCTCGCAGTCGGCATCCAGTGTGCGCGGATAATTATCCAGGTCTTCATTGGCGCCGAATTGCAAAGGATTGACGAAGATGCTGGTCACCACACATGGTGCTTGCTGGAGTGCCAGGCGCACTAGGTGGATATGCCCGGCATGCAGGTTGCCCATGGTGGGTACCAAGGCAATATTGCGCTCCTGGGCCAGCCTGGCGCGCAGGCTGGCGATGTCTGTAATGATCTCTAGTGCCATGGGTTATTCAAAACTATGTTCCGGGGCCGGGAAACTCTGGTCCTTGACGGCGGTAACGTAATGCATGATGGCTTGCTCTATGCTGCTGGCATCCTGCATGAAATTGCGTACAAACCGCGGTGATTTTCCGGCATAAATACCCAACATGTCCTGAATGACCAGAACCTGGCCATCGCAATCCTTGCCTGCACCAATGCCGATGACGGGAATCGTGACTGATTGGCTGATAGTTGCCGCCAGCGCGGCAGGCACCATTTCCAGCACCAGCATGCCAGCACCGGCATCTGCCAATGCCTTGGCATCTTGCAGCAATTGCCTGGCAGCGTCTTCATCACGGCCTTGCACCCGGTAGCCACCAAGTTGGTGGACGGACTGTGGTGTCAGTCCCAGGTGACCGCAGACAGGAATGCCGCGCTCTACCAGGAAGCGCACGGTGTCACGCATGATGGTGCCGCCTTCGATCTTGACCATCTGGGCGCCGGCAGCCATAAGCAGGGCAGCATTCTCAAAAGCCTGTTCCGGGGTTTTTTGGTAGCTGCCAAATGGCATATCGGTGATGATGAATGCATTTTGCACGCCGTTGGCGACACATCGGGTGTGATATTCCATATCGCGTAGTGACACAGGCAGGGTGCTGTGATGGCCTTGTATGGTCATGCCCAGGGAATCGCCCACGAGCAGGACTTCAACCCCTGCCTTGTCGCTCAATGCGGCAAAACTGGCATCATAACTGGTAAGCACGGCTATTTTCTCGCCCCGAGCCTTCATCTGCTGCAATGCAAGCAGGTTCATGGTGTTACTCCAGGTTGGGATTGAAAAACTCGCGACGGCTGCGAATCTGCATAATACGATCAAGCAGCATATTCATAGCCGCATCTTTTTCAGTGATGTCGAGTTTCTCATTGTTGACGATGAGCACGGGAGCAGCATCGTACTGATGGAAGAAATTGCTGTAGGCATCTGACAGGCGACCAAGATATTCACGCGAGATTTCCTGCTCATAACTGGCCCCGCGCTGGTTCACGCGTTCATGCAATGTATCGACCGGCGACTGGAGGTAAATGACCAGGTCCGGCGTCGGTACTTGTACATGCAAGTGCTTGTACATCTGGCGGTACAAGGCATATTCCTCATCATTCAGGTTCATCTGCGCGAACAGCGGGTCTTTTTCCAGGAAGAAATCAGCGATCGTGGCGTGATTGAACATGTCGCGCTGGCCAAGATTACGTATCTGCTCCACCCGCTGGAACAGGAAAAACATCTGGGTCGGCAGGGCATAGCGTGCCGTATCCTGGTAGAAGCGTGGCAGGAATGGGTTGGCGCCAGCATTCTCCAGTAGCAGGTTGACCGGGAACATGTCAGCCAGTTTGCGGGCGAGCGTGGTTTTGCCGCTGCCGATCGGTCCTTCGATAACAATATAGTGAAAACGGTCGAAAATACTCATGTGCTTGGAGTTTCCAGTAAGGTGACCCCCTGATCGGCGCACTGCCGGGCCAGGTCTGTCGCAGTGCCATAATCCGCAATCTTGAGGTCTGGTGCGATTTCGGCCAGCGGAAACAGGACAAAGCCGCGCTCATGCATGCGTGGGTGGGGCAAGGTTAATTCGGGAGTGTGCATCATGGTTTCATCATACATGAGCAGGTCCAGGTCCAGCACGCGTGGCGCATTGGGAAAAGGGCGCTCGCGCCCATGCAGATTTTCCAGGTTCAGGATGGCACGTAACAGCACGATTGGCTCCAGGCTGGTTTCCACCTCGGCAACAGCATTGATGAAATCCGGCTGATTGTCATAGCCGACCGGCGCAGTGCGATATAGTGAAGAGTGCTTGATGACACGAGTGCCATCCAGTGTGTCCAGCTCGGCAAAGGCACGCGTGACTTCAGCGGCAGGGTCACGCAAATTGCTGCCCAGGGCAATATAGGCACGTGACATGAGGCTTATTCTCCGGATTCTGGTGCTGTTGCTGCCGCAGGTTTTTTTGTCCGGCGGCGCCTGCGTTTGCGAGGTGTAGTGTCCGGTTGCAGCATGGACTGGCGCTTTTCGCCATCTGCATTGGCAAAATCAGTCCACCATTGGCCCAGCTCCGCAGGTAACTCCCCGGATTCGCAGCGTAATAACAGAAAATCATAAGCCGCACGGTAACGCGGATTTTCCAGCAGACTGTATGGACGCTTGCCAGCCCGATTCTCAAAGCGTGGCTGCAGGCTCCATATCTCGCGCATGGTCGCACTATAGCGCTTATTGATGGCCATCTTCTCAGCCTGGATATCGGATACTTCATCCATGGCCATGTAAAGTGCAGGGATGGCCTTATTGCCTTGCTTCTCGTACTGTTTCCAGGCAAGCAACACCTCATGCCAGAGCAATGTGGCAAACAGGAAGCTAGGCGAAACCGGCTTCTCCGCCAATACGCGGTCATCCGTATTTTTCAGGGCCAGCGTAACGAAGCGTTCTCCCAGTGGTTGTTCCAGCACCACATCCAATAGCGGCAATAACCCATGTTGCAGGCCATGTTGCCGCAAGGCATTGACACTCTCCAGCGCATGGCCAGACAGGAACAGCTTGAGCATCTCGTCAAACAGGCGCGAAGGTGGCACATCATGCAGCAGGTCAGCCAGCTCGGAAATAGGCCGCTCCGTGGCAGGATCGAGTTTCAACCCCAGTTTGGCAGAAAGCCGCACTGCACGCAGCATGCGCACCGGGTCTTCACGATAGCGTGTTTCAGGGTCCCCAATCATGCGCAGAATCCCGGCCTGAATGTCCGATACCCCTTCATGAAAATCCAGCACATCCTCGCTGGCAGGGTCGTAATACAACGCATTAGCGGTGAAATCCCGCCGGACAGCATCCTCTTCCTGGCTGCCAAACACATTGTCGCGCAGGATACGGCCACTATCCGCCACCTTGGCATCACCTTCCTCACTCAAGTGATGACCGCGGAACGTGGAAACCTCGATCGTTTCATCCCCGAACATCACATGCACCAGCCGGAAACGCCGGCCAATAATGCGAGAGCGGCGGAAAATCCGGTTCACCTGCTCCGGCGTGGCATTGGTCGCCACATCGAAATCCTTGGGGCGCTTCTTCAACAATAAATCGCGTACCGCCCCTCCCACGATAAAAGCCTCAAACCCAGCTTTCTGCAGACCCTCAGTAGTCTTGATCGCAGCCTTACTGATCAGCGAGCGGTTAATGCGGTGTGTGGATGCAGGAATCCGCGCAATGATGCTGGAAGCAACTTTCTTGGACGACGCAGACTTTTGGGAAGGCTTAAAAACGCGTTGCAGCAGTTTTTTAATCATTATGTTGGCTGAATGTTTACAAGGCTGGAATTTGCTATGGATTATAGCGTATCGCAGACTTCAGCACAGCTTGCACTATGCATGGGCAAGTGACATAGTCATGTAGCGAGGGAGTCGGGGATATAACTAACTGACTCGAGAAAAAATGAAAGCCCGGCCAGAGGCCGGGCTGGATACGAACAATTAAGTTCTTATTGTAGCAACGGCTCTCACCCCGGATGACTACAACAGAACAAATGATAGGGGACTTCGGCATGCAAAACAAGAAGAATCTGGGGCCTTTGGTATTCGGGCTGGATATTGGTATTGCGTCAGTTGGCTGGGCGGTATTGAACGACCATCGCATTGTTGATCTTGGTGTGCGTTGTTTCGATAAGGCAGAAACAGCCAAGGAAGGAGAGCCGCTCAATCTTGCTCGGCGCACAGCCCGATTGTTGCGTCGGCGGCTAAGGCGACGTGCATGGAGGTTGACCAAGCTGGCACGTCTGCTTAAACGCGAAGGATTGATTGCTGATGTCAATGTTTTAAAGAAACAGCCGGCCCAAGGTTTCAAAACTCCCAATTTGTGGCAATTGCGCGTCGAGGCTCTGGACCGCAGGCTTAATGCCGAAGAATGGGCACGCGTGATTTATCACCTTGTCAAACATCGCGGCTTTCACTGGATGAGTAAGGCGGAAGAAAAGAAAGCCGACGATGACAAGGAAGGTGGCGCAGTCAAGAAAGGGTTGGCGGGAACCCAGAGGCTGATGAAGGAAAAAAACTATCGCACTGCCGCAGAAATGGTGCTTCATGAGTTTCCCGATGCTCAGCGCAATAAGCGTGGGGACTACAGCAAAGCGCTTTCCCGACTGCTCTTGGCTGATGAGTTGACTGCTATGTTTCAACGGCAACGTGAGTTGGGTAATCCATATACGTCTGCAACGCTTGAATCTGCATTGCTTGACCGTAAGATAGGACTATTCTGGGCGCAAAAACCTGCGCTATCTGGTGAAGACTTACTCAAAATGTTGGGTAAATGCACTTTTGAGAAAACTGAATATCGCGCACCCAAAGCTAGTTTCACTGCTGAGCGTCATGTCTGGCTCACGCGATTGAATAATTTGCGGCTAGTAGTGGATGGTAAAACACGACCATTATCAGATGCTGAGCGTCGTTTTGCGTTGCTGCTTCCTTATCAGCAAGCCAGTGATTTTAGTTACAAGCAATTAGGTAACGCGCTGGTGAAAGAAGGTTTTTTACAAAAGGATGGTTTCCGGTTTGCCAGCCTTGCTTATCCTAGCGATAAGCAGCGCGAGGAAGAAAAAGCTAAAAATCCGGAAGATGAAAAACTCATCAAGCTTCCAGGCTGGCAAGAGTTACAGAAAGCATTCAAGGTGGCAAGACTAGAAGATGAATGGCAGAAACTTTCCGTGGCTGCCCTTGATGGACAACCACAACAATTGGATGACATCGCCCGAGTGCTATCTGTTTACAAGGAAGACGAGGAAGTAGAGAGAGAACTCAATTGAATCGCCCCTACTATTCTAGACAGTCTCCAGCCCCTCGAAATAACGCTTTTCATACTCTACTGGCGATAGGCCATTATTGAAACTGTGTCGACGCCTAGGGTTATAAAACATCTCGATGTAATCAAATACATCTTGGCGGGCGGCTTCTCGATGCTCATAAATCTTCCGACGTATCCTTTCCCGCTTCAGCAATTGAAAGAAGCTTTCTGCGACTGCATTGTCGTGGCAATTTCCTCGTCTGCTCATGCTAGGTTTGAGACGGTGCGCTTTTAAAAATGCCTGCCAATCATAGCTGCTGAACTGACTACCTTGATCTGAGTGGACTAGCACCTCCCCATCTG
>NZ_FZOA01000013.1 GCF_900187985.1 Methylobacillus rhizosphaerae | reverse complement strand
TCGACACAGTTTCAATAATGGCCTATCGCCAGTAGAGTATGAAAAGCGTTATTTCGAGGGGCTGGAGACTGTCTAGAATAGTAGGGGCGATTCACTCGTGTGGAAATTTAAGTATTTCAAACGGTATAACTCGGTCAACTGATTTGAATTCAACTTCAAGCCGCATCCATGGCGAATTTGCATCACCAAGCTGCTTGCCTTTCTCATAGCCTCGGAAAAACTTTCCATTTGAGCGTACGCCAATATTGACGGTTCGCCCCTTACCATTAGGATTTTTCCAGTTGCCGCGCAGCTCAATATCAGGATTACGCCCTCCACAATTGAATCCTCCATTCTCGTAGCACTGTTCCAGCAACTCAGGGGAAAAGCGATTGCCCTCTATATCGTCATGTGAAAGGTCAATTCTGGTGATCTTGGGAGACTGGGCTGACTTGAGAAAATCAAATACCCGCCGCTCCCATCCATTACGAGCAGCTGCACATCCGTCACCAGATAGGGAGACCATGACAGTGTTACGTTGACCGCCATAACAAATCAGGCCGTAGTTATCGCCCAGGACATAGGAGCTATGGTAGAAATGTGCGCCCTTATCCCGCTTGGCAGTAATGCCAAACCCAAACAGGGATTCACATGCCATGGAAATGGACATGATGACTTCCTTATCGGTCACAGCATGTTCAAGAATCTGGAAGGTGTCCTCATGTACCGTGAAATTCAACCAGTCAATAAAACATACCTTGGATGAATAGTGTTTACGGGGTAACACTTCCTTGATTTTTCCACCCTCAAGTACCAGGTTTATGGACTTTCCCCCCGTATTACCTAGGGGGGAGGCCAACACGGCGGCGCCACCGGCTGGCGCCGGGAACGCCCCCGCGATGGCCGCCTCCATTGCGTTGATATGATCTTTTAAGCCTGCATTGATCTTGTTGAGGTCGTCAGGGGTAATGCGTGCATGTGCCAACACATGAGCATCAGCGTGGAGGATCGGACGTTTCTTGATGGAAGCCATTACAGTGAAAACTCCTGATCCAGAGCATGTTTGTTGAGCAATGCAAGATTCACAAGGCGATATTTGCCGATCTCAACCACAGGCAAATAACCACGATTAATCCAGCCTGTGACGGTGTCTTCTGTCACGCCGACAATCTCTGCAAATTTTTTGCGCGACATCACGGGTACAGATGGCATTTGACTTGTATCTATAGAGGTGTCCATAATCGTAAAAGACCCCTTTGCATGTCATTGGATATCTATACGTATATTTACGTATACGCTAAGTCACACTGTAAGTATATTTACGTATATATGTCAAGCGCTGTTGGAAAAAAAATTAGAGCTATCCGAGAAAACTTAGGTATGGGTAGGCAGGAATTTGCAGATACCACTGGTATTCCCAAAGGAACACTGATTGGTATTGAGCAGGATAGACACGAACCGAAAGCTGGTGTTTTAGAGGCTATTGCAGATCATTGGCCGGAGTACGCAGCATACTTGTTAACTGATAACACATCAGTAAAGCAGCGAAACCCAGAGTTAGAAGCTTTGGCCAAGGAATTGGAAGATCAGAAAAATGCGAGTTAATCGCTCGAGAAGTAAAACAACGATGGTTTAGAAATTAAGGGGAGGAGGCGGATGGGCCGACTCAAGCGCACGAGGCTTAGACGCAATGTCCAAGCTACGGAAGAAACGTCTTCCGAATTAATGACCCATTTTGAGCGATGGACTACAGTAATAGGCGTGGTAATAACACTATTTGCCCTGGGTGTTTCATTTATGCAATACCGCGTAGCAGATTTACAGGCTGAAGCCGCCCGAATCCAAATAAAGCCAGCAATACAAGTAAGGGCATTGTCTATAGAAGATCCTACTACAAGGTTTATGACCGATCGTAAAATTATTATTTCAAACGAAGGTGGGCCAGCATATAACTTTGACTTTCAACAGATAACTTGGGTAGAGCTAGACTCCATAAAGCTGCCTGCACGAAATAATAAAACTATCGAGAAGATTGTTAATAGTTATTTTATAGCAAGTTTTCCATCCGAGTTAATTAAGGGTGAGCTCAGTACTTTAATTGGCATTGATAATAACAAGAAGATGTATGAAACACTTATCAAAATTAATAGTCTTGATACAGGTTGGTTGATGACCCAACCTAAGACGATTATTAAAGTTAATTATGAAGATAGCTTAAAAGAGTCGACGGAAGAGTATTTCTTAATATCTGGGAACAGTGTGCATAGAATGAGGGAATCACACGCAACGTCGCGATGGAATAAACTAAAGCAGCTTAGGGATTCAAGGGAAGAGTTTGATTTAGATTTATATCAATCAGAAGACAAGCTAAAAGAGTGGTTGGGGCTATTGTTATAATTAGGGTATTTATTGCTCACATCTCATAAAGTGGACAATCTAACTAAAGAAAAGCGTAGTAAGATCATGCGCTCTATAAAGTCAAAAAATACCAAGCCTGAGTTATTGGTGCGAAAGCTACTTACCCAACTCGGCTATCGCTACCGGCTACATAAAAAAGACTTACCCGGAAAACCTGATATTGTTTTCCCTGGACGAAAGAAGGCAATATTCATCCATGGTTGTTTCTGGCATGGACACCCCAACTGCTTAATAGCAAAAATTCCAGATAATGAGTTTTGGCAAAAAAAGATACAAAACAATATCCAGAGAGATGAAAAGCAGTATCAGGAACTCATCTTGTTAGGCTGGCGTGTACTTATACTTTGGGAGTGTGAGCTCAGGGATAGTAAAAAACTAATTGAAGTTTTAGTGAGTTTCATCAACGGGGAAGAGTTAAAAATTTCTTCCCCTTCTCAGAATAATATTTCTTGATTCCTAGATCGTCGCAACAATAATTGTTTTGTGAGTTTGATACAATTCATCACGATATTTCTGTAAATCATTCTCGTATATTTCGTAATTTTCCCCACCAAAAATAAATTTTATTACATATTGATTCTTCTTGGTGCAAAATGTTTCGCTGTTGTGCATTAGTCCATTGCGGATTCCTCGGATTTTATGTAAATCACTAATGATTTTCTTGTCATAGTCCTTTCTTGGAATTCCCTCAATCGTGTCATGAAATGATTCTGAGTCCCTTCGCTTGTATTTTTCTTTTAAGAAAAGGTCAATCTCAGAAGTTTTTTGAGCATAAAGTCCGCGAATGTTGTTTAACTCTTCACGCTTTGTGAGGATGTGATCTATAACCGCTAAAATTGGTTGATGCCAATCTATACCTCCATCTTCACGACTCACAAAGGTAAATCTTGTAAATAAATTTGGATCTTTTGTGTTATTTAGGTCAGCAGTTAATTTTTCGATAATGCTGTCTTTTTTTGATCTTGTATAAAGAACAAAATCGCTAAGATGATTTTGCTTAAGGTGAAGATAATATTCAATCCCGCCGTTTTCAGAAACTGGCTGAGATTGTTTCTGGCTGGGGTTGTTTCCAAGATTATTATCACTAATATAAAGGTCTGTCCTGTTCGAGCTTTTTGACCGCGCAGCATCAATATTTAAGCATTCATCAATATTTGGAATGAACCCCTTCGATTGAACTTTATATTTTAGTTGTTGAATTAGTGCTTTAATGTCTGGATTGTTATCATCATCATTCAGGTCGTCATCAACAACAATAATATTAAAATCAAGCCTCATTGGTTACTACCTCCCCTTTGTTGAATAATGAATTTAACTATATTATTAGAAGATTCAGCGTGTATGTCGAGCTGAAGTCTATTCAAGAATGTCTTAATTTGGTTAAGTCCAATTCCAGTGCCATTTGCTTTTGTGGAGAAACCTGGTTCAAAAATAGATTGAAGGTTTTCTTGCAAGATGGGTGTCGAATCGCTAGATATGATTAGAGTGTTGTTTTCAAAATAAAACTGAAGATAAGTGGCTTGGTGTTCAACAGAATTTCGGAAGAAGTTTTCATACATAATAAAAACTTCAAGTGCATTAGCTGCAATATCCCACATAGGAACTATATCGGGAGATGAGAAAGAGCAATTTAGCTTTATGGCGGCACCATTTTTATCTCTAATGAACTGGTTGGCTAAGTCAAACCAGTTGATAACCTGCGGAGAGCGAAGATCAATACTTGTATTAAGAAGCAGGTTTTTGAATGCACGCAACTCATATTCTGTACGCCTGATTTTTCGAAGCGCGGCATAATATTGATTACTTTGACTTGCAGGTAAATCTAACTCTAGAGCCTGAAGTTCAATTACTGCATTTTTTAATCTATCTGCCATAGCAGGAAAGTGGTGGCTTAATTGTTCGCCAAATTCGCTTTCACTTCTTCTTTTTAGTATGTTTTCATTTTGCAGTTTTAGAGCAGTAATTGTCTGATGCTGATTAAACAAAGATCTTTCTTGTTCTTGGCGCTCTCTTTGCAAGTCTTCAAACTTATCAATAACTCTACTGACTTCGCTTCTTTCTTTCTCAGGAAGGGATGCTGCAATCTGTTCAAGTTTCTTTTTGGGATTATTGTCTTCAAATGATACCGTATCGGAAAAGAATTTTAGTGAAAATCCACCATTAACTTTGCTAGTTAAACTTTTTTTATACTTTTCCGCTTCGGATGTATTAACTGAATCAAAAGAAAACTCGGTGGCAGTGTCTGAGTTTTCCCCCCAGTTGATTAGCAACACATACCTTTCTAATAGTTTGTGTGCATAATCCATATATACATCTTTCAATACATCAAGATGAGCATTTTCAATGAACCCATTGTTGCGGGAAGATGTTTCCTTGAATATACCAAACTGATCAGATATATCTATATAGCCAATAATTTCACGCGTTCCAATGTATCTACTATGTCCTTGAGTCTTTCTAATATTTAACCCAAATAAATCGAAATCTTTATCTCCATATGGGCTTACACGGAATCCATTTCTGTAGATAAATACATTTCCATAATTAACCGGTTGTATTCCCATTCGGCGCGTAAATGTTGCTTTTGCACTAGTTGTGAGATAGTTTATAGAGATAAAAACATTCACATTTTTAAGGATAGTGTCATTATCTTTTTCAAGGGTGAAAATATGATTTCCCCTATCAAATAAGTCTACTACTATCTTGTCATGGATTTGTGTTTCTATTGTAATACTTTTATCACGAAGAACTTCGGAGATGTTACTCTTGACCAGATATTTGGAAGGGATTTGGGAAAATGAGGAATAGAAATTTGTAATATCAGCACCGCAGTAAATTTCAAAACCATCATCTTCGTTAAATGGATTTTTTAATCGCTGAAGACTGTCCGACACTTTGATTATTGCATCGTCATCCCAAAGGTGATGCAAGTTTGTTATTTTAAGAACAGTATAAGACGTGCCTAATTTCTCATCTTCAACTTTGCGATAATTATAATCAACCGCTATGCTTTCAAATCGATCTTCAAGAGATTTTTCAAAATCTTTCCAGTCGACTTTTAATATGTGCTCTATAGGATCATTAGTTTTTTTTGTTGTTATTGTTAAGTTTGATCCTAAACTGTCACAAGAAAACCTCCCAATTCCCTTTGACCCTACAAATGCTCTTCCTGAGTTACTTTGACCCTCTTTTTTTTCAGAGTAAGCTAAATGAAGCCATTTTTTTTCCAGATCATCACGATTCATTCCAATTCCATTGTCTCTGATGACAATTGATTGAAGTGATTTGGTTTCGGAGCTATTGTCTATATTGAAAGAGACGACAACTTTGCTTGCTTTTGCATCATAAGCATTTTTTACTAGCTCAAAAATTGCAACAAATCTGTCTGTAATAAGATCCTTGCCAACAATATTCTTTATTCCAGAGCTAGTAATGAAGTGAAGTTTCTCGGACAAGTTGTGCCCTCCCCATTATTCATTATTTAATTTATCAATAATTTTGCCTAAAGCCTCAGCCATAAGTGGCGGAACCGCATTGCCTACTTGTGTGTAGCGAGGGCATTCCTCTTTTCGTTTAGGGCCGCCTGTAGTGTACTTGCCCTGAAATTCAAACCAGTCCGGGAATGATTGGATCCGGGCATTCTCACGAACGGTAAGTATTCGTGGCTCGCTGTAATGCAGCAAGTCGTCCGGTAGAGTAGTGATGGTGCAAGCATGGTGGTCTGGGTGTAGTGGGGTAAATGATCGCTTGTTTGTACCTAAGGAGACCATTTGTGCTTTGGGCAAACTAGTCCCTTTTTTGTATTTGTCGGGATTATCTATGACCTTTTCAAACCGGAGGCGTGTGCTTGTCTTGTGCTTAGGTAGGCGCAAGCTATTAGGGCTATATTTGTCCTGGACACCTGAGCGCATGAGTTGCTGGTAGGTTGTCAGGGACTCAGCAGAGTATTTAACTTGTTTGAAGTTCTTGGTGTCTTCACAATCGATTAACTCACGCCCTGTGATCTCTAAATCGGAAATGGCCTCTTTCACAGAGATTTCCCCGACTTCTTTTAATCCCTTGGATTTCCTGTATTCAGGGAGGAACTCTTCAATCAGGTCGAAAGGTGATTTTTCGATTTTCTCACCATCCTTGATGGCGATCATGATGAAACGGGGACGTGGTTGTGGAACACCAAATTTTGAAGCCTGGATTACCTTGTAGAAAACCTTGTAGTCAATTTCCTCAAGCTTGTCCTTGACCACCTCGGCATATACCTTGTTTTTGGCGATATCGCTACCACTCCCCTTGAATGGTGACTTGAAGCCCTTTACGTTTTCCAGAAGCAGGTATTTGGGTTGTACTAGCTTGACGATTTCAATGTATTGCTCTGTTAGCTTATTGCGAGGGTCATTGGGATTACGACGCCCAGCAAACGAGAACCCTTGGCAAGGCGGGCCACCTGCAATCAGGTCAACAGTGCCCTTTAGGTTGGCAAGCTGTTCCTTGTAGTTGTCCAGGATCTCGGATGTTGTCATTTCCTTTTGAGGAAGCCATTCGGGCCACTTGAAAGGCGTGACTGTGTTTTTATCAATCAGGTTGTGCTTAAGCGTCTTGAACGCATCGGCGGTTCTTTCGACAGCAAACAGCCCTTGCCACCCAGCATTGGTTAACCCAAGTGACAACCCCCCACACCCCGCAAACAGGTCAATAAAAACTTTTTTATCCATAACTATATGATTTTTATGTACTATGACCCCTGAATATACACAATTGTAAATTGAATGTCCAGGAATTCAAGTTTGAAAGTTTGTTTTTATGTAACATATTGAATTTAATTGATTATTTTTATTATCAAATTTGCTTGGATAGCAATTCCTCTTTTGTGGCGATCGCGGTTAATAGTTGCTGTTGGAAGGCATCCCGGTCATTGGAGTGATGAGCTCGTCTATGGCAATTTGGGCAGATTGCTGCAACATTTTGAGGTTCATCTGGTCCATCATCAGCCAAGCGTAATATGTGGTGAACTTCTAGATAGCCATTTCCGTTGCTATCAATAAATGGGGATGGTGAGTTGCAAGCTTCACATGTCCCATTGGCTCTTAGTAAAGCGTATCGTTTAACCTTTTGGCTCCTAAACCTGTATTCACGCAAGGCAGTGACCGTAATAACGGATGCAGGAGCAGTATTGCCAATCAATTCATTACGCAGGGTTTGAATGTTTCCTGATGATAGTTCTTGGGAAGATATTGCTAAATAGCCTTCGGACTCGACAGGGACTAAGAGGAATTTAAGCAATTTATCCCCTGCCCGCGGGCCTGATTCAGGAACCACTACTTCATAGCCGGAGACATTGAAAGTACCCTGAAATGCAAATAACTTCCGATAGTTGCCGCGTTGCCTGACTTCGCTAGCTGTAGGTTCCCTGGTGGTGAAAAGTAGGATAGAGCGTTTTCCCTCAATAAGCCTTGCATTTGCTGGGTTGGTGATTGAGTGATCCCCATTTTGTCCTTGTCCGAAATACCACCAACAGCCATTTTGTAAGGGTTCATCAGAATATCCGACTTTTTTACCGTGCCTGCCCCCTGAAGTTACAATCATGCATCCTGGCTCAAGATTTCCCCAAATCACTCCTGTTTGTTGTTGTTTGCTCCCAGTAAATTCCAAAAGCTGGGAGCGAATATATTCTTGTCCAATAATGAAAAGCTCCATTGCATACTTTCTTGTAGGTTGTGAGGAATGCGGTGGAAGTAAACACTATTTGATATATACAACAATTAGTCAACCGGAAGATTGGCTGTAGGCGTTCCATGAAATATATCAAGCATGTAACGGTATGAATTTATGGGATAATGGGGCATGTTGATATAAAAGTGTGAAAACTTAAAATCTCTCGCCCTTTGGGCGTGCCGGTTCGATTCCGGCCCCGGGCACCATCTT
The DNA here is from genome assembly GCF_900187985.1 of Methylobacillus rhizosphaerae. Lineage (GTDB taxonomy): Bacteria > Pseudomonadota > Gammaproteobacteria > Burkholderiales > Methylophilaceae > Methylobacillus > Methylobacillus rhizosphaerae. Next base: position 24,359 of record NZ_FZOA01000013.1, on the reverse strand, counting down.
CCTGTTCAAGGAAGTTCATTCCAGACCAGAAAATCAATAGAATCACAGTATTTGCAGCATGACAACCAACTCTCAACGGATCAATAGGATCATTCCAGCGCTATTACCGGTAATTTGATCCGTACCAAGACGCCTTCGCCATGGGCTGCTGTTGCGAGAGTAATCTGTCCACCATGATGGCGCACAATTTCGTGAACAATGGCAAGCCCCAGGCCGCAGCCTTCAGGCCCTTCATCCAGGCGATAGAAGCGGTTAAAGACATTCTCACGCTGATCTAGCGGGATTCCGGAGCCGTTGTCCTCCACTTCGATTACGACCTCTTGCTGTTGTTTACAGCGAATGGTGATGTTGCCGTTCATGGGAGTGTAGCGCAAGGCGTTATCGACCAGGTTGGCAAGCATTTCCTGGATTTGCCACTGACTGCCCCAGACTTTAGCAGGATGCAGGTCAAAGCCAAGGTCTATACTTTTCGCATCGGCTCGCAACAACCATTCCGTAGCCTGGACCTCAATCGCATTGCTGATATCCAGCTCGGCAAACTGCTTGACTTCACCCTCTCCTTCCGCTCGCGCCAATGCCAATAGCTGATTAGCGAGACGCACGATGCGCCGAGTACTGATCACCATGCGTTCATGGGATTGCATTCTTTCTTGCGGGCTTTGTCCGGAGGCCAATTCAAGCTGCATCTGCAAGCCTGCCAATGGAGTACGCAACTGGTGTGCGGCATTGGCCAGGAACTGGTTTTGCAGTTTGAGGGATTGATCGAGCCGTGCAAGCAGCAAGTTGAGCGCGACAATGATCTCGCGGATTTCCACCGGGGCCTTGCCTTCGTCCATGGGACTGAGGTCAGTTTCGGAGCGTACGTTGATCTGGGCGCGGATTTGCGCCAACGGCTGCAGACCTCGCCCTACCCCGACCCAGAGCACGATAATCGAGAAAATCGCAAAAATGAGTTCGGGCACGATCATGTGGATCAGCGTTTTCTGCACCAGGCGGTTGCGCTTGTAGGTGGTTTCCGCCAGGTAGAGCACGGCATCCAGCGTCGGACTCTTGATGGCGACGACGCGGATCGGGTCGCCCTGATATTTGGCCTCATAGAAATATGGTTTATTGTCGACAGAGGGAAATTGGATGGGCAGGTCCGCCACGCCTGCAAGGAATTGGCCTCGAAGATCGAAAATGGCGGCTTTGGCCACATCGTAGCTATCCTGCTCGCTGCTCAATAAGGTGCGCTCGATTTTTGGATAGGCCTCATGCCACTGTGCCGGGTCATTCGGCAGCGAGCGCTCCAGGTTGTACACCAACTTGAGCAGGTGCTGGTCGTACACTTCGCGCGCGGGTTCCAATGCCATGAAGTAATCGGTGAGGATGCCGACCGCCACCAGCGCGCTCAGCGCCACCAGCAACCAGCGCAGCAGTTTGCTCCGTAGGCTGTTGGCCGCCTTCATGGCGCCGGCTCTTCCAGCAGATAGCCGAAGCCGCGCACGGTGCGAATCTGGATGCCGTATGCGTCCAGCTTGCTGCGCAGGCGCGAAATGTAGACTTCCACCGCGTTAAGGCTGATGTCCGTCTTCCAGTCACACAAGGTTTCGATGATGGCTTCCTTGCGCACCACTTTGCCGAGATTGCGTAACAGGTACACCAGCACGTCCCATTCGCGGATAGAAAGCTCGATCGGCTCACCATCGACGCTGGCGCGCTGGGCGCCGAGGTCCACTACCAGCTTGCCGCAGGCCAGGGTGTTGCGCTCGCTCAATGTATGGCGGCGCAGCAAGGCGCGGGTGCGCGCATGCAGTTCCGCGAGGACAAAAGGCTTGAGCATGAAGTCGTCCGCGCCAAGATCCAGGCCGTAAATGCGGAAATTGACATCGTCGCGCGCAGAGATGATGAGGACGGGAATACTGCTGTTGTGCTTACGCAGGCGGCGCAGCACCTCGAAGCCGTCCATACCCGGCAGGCCGATGTCGAGCAACAGCATGTCGTAATGCCCGGCCTCTATCATGGCATTGGCCTTGGTGCCGGTTTCCGCCAGGTCGACGGCATAGCCCGCCTTGGAGAGCGACTCGCAAGTGCCCTCGGCGAGGATGGCATCATCTTCAACAACCAATATGCGCATGGTTTTCCTTAAGCTTAATAAGCACTCTGGGTGCTGGCGCTCCTGGGATAATGGCGGTAAATCCAGCCAAACACCACAGGCAGCACCAGCAGGGTCAATAAGGTAGTCGTGACCATGCCGCCCACGATCACCAGCGCCAGCGGGCGCTGTGCCTGCGAGCCGATGGCCTGTGACAAGGCAGCCGGCAACAGGCCCAAGCCAGCCAGCATAGCAGTCATCAACACCGGACGCAGGCGCATGGCAGCGCCTTCGAGAATAGCCTCGTCCAGCGCGTGCTCCCCCTGATTATACAAACTCTTGATATACGAGATCAGGATGACGCCATCCTGGATGGCGATGCCGAACAGTGATAGGAAGCCAATGCCTGCGGAAATGGAAAGCTCTTCGCCCGCCAAATAGAGCGCAGCAATGCCGCCGATAGTGGCGAACGGCACGTTGAGCAGCACCAGGCTGGCGTCCTTGGCAGAACCAAACGCGGAATACAGCATGATGAAGATCGCCAGCAGAGTCAGCGGCACGATGACGGCCAGCTTCTTGTGCGCCTCCTTCATCTGGTTAAATTGCCCATCCCACTGGGTGCGGTAGCCGCGCGGTAGCTCGACCTGCTCCGCCACCAGCTTCTGCGCCTCGGCTGCGGCGCTGCCCAGATCGCGGTCGCGCACGCCGAAGCGAATGGCGATGAAGCGCCGTCCGGATTCACGGTAGATGAAGAACGGGCCGTCGCTGAGTTCCACCTGTGCCACCATGGAAAGCGGGATGCGCTGCCCGCCTGGCGTATCAACGAACAGGCGCTGGATCAGGTCCAGACTGTTGCGCTGACCTTCAGGGAATCGCAAGGCAAGGTCGAAGGTACGCTCGCCTTCCAGCACCTTGCTGATCGGGTTGCCGCCGATAGCGTTCACCACCAGTGCCTGCACATCGGCCACATTGAGGCCAAAGCGCGCGCTGGCTTCCCGGTCGACGCGGATATTCATGGTTGGCTGGCCCAGCTCTCGGAAAATACCGACATCGCTCATGCCTTGGATGCCTTGCAGGATGGCCTGCACTTCCAGTGCCTTTTCATGCAGCACTTCCAGGTCGTCGCCGAAAATCTTGACCGAGTTTTCCCCTTTCACACCGGACAAGGCTTCCGCCACATTGTCCTGGATGTATTGCGAGAAGTTGTACTCGATGCCGGGAACCTGTTGCAGATAGTTTTCCACACGGCGTATCAGGTCGCTGCGTGTGACGCCTTGCGGCCACAGTTCGGGCTTTTTCAGGTACACCCCGAACTCGACGTTGAACACCCCGGTGGCATCGGTGCCGTCGTCCGGGCGGCCGATCTGGGCCACGACGGTCTTCACTTCCGGCTGCTCGCGCAGGTAGCCGCGCACCTGGGTGGCGAAGCCTGAGGAATATTGCAGGTCCACCGTATTGGGCAGGCTGATACGCAACCAGAGGTTGTTTTCCTCCAATGTTGGCAGGAAGCTGGTTCCCAGCCGGCTGGCGCCGAATAAGGCAACGGAAAACGCCAGCAAGGCTGCCAATGCCACGAGGCCCGGGTTGCGCAGTAATCTTGCCAAGATGGGGCGGTAGATCTTGACTAGGATGTTAATCATACCTGGGCGATGTTCGAGCTTGTCCGGCTTGAACAGGAAGGAGGCCGCCGAGGGGATGAAGGTCAGGCTCAGCACCATGGAGGCGAGCAAGGCGAGGCCCATGGTATAGGCCATGGGATGGAAGATCTTGCCTTCCACGCCGCCCATGATGAACAGCGGCGCATAGGCCATGATGATGATCATGGTGGAGAAGATCATCGGGCGCTGTACTTCCGCCGCTGCCGCGACGATAGTCTGGCGCAGGTTGCTGGTGCCGTTTTCCATGCGGCGCATGATGTTCTCGATCACGATCACTGCCGCATCGACGATCAGGCCGAAATCGATCGCGCCCAGCGAGATCAGGTTGGCGGGAATAGCCAATACCATGCCGGCAAAGGAAACGCTGAGCGCAAGCGGGATCACCAAGGCCACGGCCAATGCCGCACGCAGGCTGCCGAGAAAGACGAACAGCACGATCAATACCAGCGCCATGCCGAACAGCAAGGTATGGTGCACCGTGCCCATGGTCAAATCCAGCAGCTCCTGCCTGTCGTAGAAAGGCTCCAGCTTGATGCCTTGCGGCAGGATGCCGCCGCGGTTGATCTCGTCCACCTTGTGATGGACGCGCTCCAGCATTTCCGAGGCATTGCCGCCGCGCCGCATCAGTACAATGCCTTCCACCGCGTCCGGATCCTGGTTGTATTGCACCACGCCCAGCCGCGGCGCGAAACCGAACTCCACGCGCGCCACGTCGCCCACGCGGACCGGCAGGCCGTTGCGCGAGACGATCACGATATTGCGCACGTCCTGCAGGGTCTTGATGAGGCCTATGCCGCGCACCACGTACTGCTGCTCCCCGGCCCGAAGGTTACCACCACCGGCGTTGGCGTTGGCGTTGCTCAACGCCTCGACCAGCTCGTTGAGCGAGATATTGTAGGATTGCAACTTGCGGATGTCGGGCAGCACCTGGTATTGCTTGGTCGGGCCGCCGAAGCCGTTGATGTCGGCAATGCCGGGCACGGTCTTGAGCTGGCGGTAGATTTCCCAATCCTGGAAGGACTTGAGCACCATGACATCGTCGCCGCTCTCGGAAGCCACGCGATAGCGCAACACCTCGCCCAGGGCATCGGCATCCGGGCTCAACTCGCTCTGTACGCCCTCCGGTAATGCGGCGCTATCCAGGTGCAGCTGCACGTTCTGCCGAGCAGTGAAAGAATCAGTGCCGTCCTCGAATTGCAGCGTCACCACCGACAGGCCGAACAGCGATACCGAACGAAAGGTCTTGAGTCTGGGCAAGTTGGCGAGCGCGGTTTCCACCGGCACGGTGATCTGTCGCTCCACCTCGTTGGTGCCGCGCCCCTGCCATTGGGTGATCACCTGTACATTGAGCGGCGAGATATTAGGGTAAGGTTCGATGGGCAGCTTGGTGAAACTGATGTATCCCAGCACCAGCAGGCCGACAGACAGCGCAAGGATCAGCAGGCGCCGGCGCAATACGCCAGCGATGAAAGCACCGGTTGCCTGCATTACATGGCTCCCGAAAGTTTCTGGTTGAGCAGGGTTGCGCCTTGCACGACCACTTTCTCATTGGCAGATAGGCCTTCCGTGACGGCAACCAGGCCTTCCCGGTAAGGCCTGACGCCTACTTGCCGCCTGCGGTAATTACCGTCAGGCGTTTCCACAATCAGATAATCCACCTGCTGTGAGCGCACTACGGCATCAGCCGGCACCAGCAATGCCGGACGCTTGCCGACATTGAGACTGGCCGTGGCGAACAAGTCCGGGCGCAATGTGCCGTCGTTCACCACCAGGCAACGCACGCGTAACGTGTTGGTTTCCACATCCAAGGTAGGAGACAGTATATCGACGCGCGCGCTATAGCGCTTGCCGGGCAGCGCCTGCACCTCGATCTGCAATGGCTGCCCCTGGCGGATGCGCTGGTAATCCTGCTCGTAGACGTTGCCAAAAAACCAAAGCGTGGAAGTGTCGGCGAGTGACATGAAGCTGTCACCCAGGTTGATGAAAGCGCCAGGATCAAGATTGCGCTGCGTGACCACGCCGCTGATCGGCGCACGCAACAACAGGTGCTCATTGACGTGACCACTCTGCTCCAATGCAGCAATATCATCTTCGGAAGCGCCCATCACTCGCATGCGCTCACGGGCCGACTGCAGCGTGGACTCAGCATCCTGCGCCAGGTCTTGCGTCACCTTGCTCGCCTGCAGCGTGCGCCAGGTATTGCGCGCCAGCAGCAGTTCGTTCTGTGCTGAAACATATTCAGGGCTGTAGAGCGCCGCCAACGGCTGGCCCTGCCGAACCTGGGCGCCCTCGAACACCAGGATGCGGTCCAGCCTGCCGGCGATGCGCGCCGATACCAGGTGTATCTTCTCGGCATTGAACGCCAACCGCCCCATCAAGGGTACGACATCCTCTATTTCGCGCTGCTCGGGCAAGGCGCTGGAAAAGAAATCCGCAGCGACCTTATCCGCGCTCAGTGCTTCTTCTTTCTGCGCTGGCTGACTGACGACTTTCGGCTCGAGCGACGTGGTTGATGTCCACGGAATCAGCCAACCTCCCAGCCCTACTCCCGACATAAATACCAGCGGCAACAAGAGTCGCTTCATGGCGATTCCATTCCTTGTCCTATTGCCGCATCCAGCGCGGCCTTGGCTTGGTGCAGCGCGTTATCGACCCATGCGGCTGAGAGCTCGGTATCGCGCAGGTTCTGCTGCGCCAGCAATAGCCCGTTGAAATCCCCGGCGTTGTTTGCGTAGCCGTTCAAGGCGAGGCGGTAAGCGGCTTGCGCTTCCGGCAAGCGGCGCTGCTGCAACAGTTCTTTTTCCTTGATGGCCTGCTGCAACTGGCTATAGGCATTGGCGATTCCCAATTGCACCTGGCGCCATGCCAGCTCTGCCCCGGCCTGGGCAGAAATCACGCCTGCATTGGCTTCGCTGACGCCTGCTTTCTCACGCTCGAAGAACCAGGTTGGCAGGATCAAGTCAACTTCCACACCATATTCATTGCCTGCCAGCCCATAGGGCGGGTTGTTGCTGTGCTTGGTCAGGATGAGCTGCAGGTCGGGGTAATAAGCTTTTTTCGCCAGGTCCAGGCTTTTGCGTGCCGCCTGCAATCGGTAGGCCGAATCGCGCACATTTGGGTGCAGCCCCTGTGCCTGGCTGGTCAATTCAGCCAACGGTGCCAGTTCCAATGGCGACAATGGTTCGACCGTGACGGCCAGCGGCTGGGAAGGGTCGCGGCCAATGAGGACGTTCAGCCCCTGCTGGGTCTGCTCGATCTGGCGCTGGGTCTGGTAGATGTCGTTTTCCGCGCTACCGTGCGCCACCTGGGCGTTCATGTACTCCACGAATGCCGCAGCATTGTTGGCGTAGCGCACCTTGGCCACTTGTTTGACCTGGTTGAGGCGTTCGATCGTGTTGCGGTTAATGTCGGCTTGTTGCTGCAGGGCGAGCAACTGATAATACTGCCGCTTCAATTCTGCCAGCAGGCCAATATATAAACCATAGATCTGTGCGCCAGCGCTGCCTGCCTCTGCTTCCAGGATATCGGCGGCCAGGCGCTTCTTGCCTGGGAAAGACATGGTTTGCGTCAGACGGTAACTCATGCCCTGGGAACGGTTGACATTGAGCGGGCTGCGCGGTACCGGCGTCTGCTCCATGCCTATCATGGGCTGGTCCCATGCCAGCGCCTGAGGGATGCGGGCTTCGATCTGCTGAAGCTCCTGTTCAGCCTGGACAAACTGCAGATTACGCGATCTCAACTCATGTGCGAGCATTTGCAAGGTCATGGGCTCAGGATTGATTGACCAGCATAAAGGTGCCCAAGATATCAGCACCATGCTACACAGTAACTGGTGATACGTTCTTCTCATCATGACTGGATTCTAGGCAGCCATCCCATACACCAACCTTAATCCTGACTGACAGCAAGCTTACAAATGCAGCCAATGTCATCAAGACATCACAATGTGATACCAGACTCCTACCATCAGGACTACATAATTGAACATAATGATTCTATTTTTGAGCTTTGATGGCGTATTGCACCTATCATGCCCGAAGCAGCCACGGCTCAGCAGATTGCCGCTATTGGAACAATGGCTACTACAACACCCGGAAGTCAGACTGGTGATCAGCAGCAAATGGCGCAATGAAATGAATCTGGATACGCTGCGCAAGCTGTTCAGTCCCCATTTGCAACAGCGCATCATAGGAGTAACGCCAGTGATTACCCGACACCCCGATGACCATTATTGGCGCTTAAGCGAGATTTTTGACTGGATGAAGCACTGCGCCAATGACCAAGTATGGCTGATACTGGATGATGGGATTTTTCCTGACAGATTCAACCGTTTGGTCAAGTGCAATCCTGAGCTTGGTCTCACAAATCACGATATTGAGAAACTAAGTACCCTCAAGCAGCAATTACAGGCCGTATAAACGACCATGACAGGCCTCAGATGTTGTCATTTCAGAATTGGCCTAACCATTGGAAAACCACCTGTTCCTGCTTGGGTGCAAGACCAGGTGCCAGCATTGCTCCCTGTTGACGTAATGCTGAAATCGAATACCCCCCCAGCTCTCCAACATGGCCGACATACCAACGTTCCAGGCCTGCTGCAGTCACTTCGATATGAAACTGCAAGGCGAGCCCATGCCTGCCGTAGGCAAATGCCTGATTCTCATATAAAGCTGAAGAGGCGAGCCTGACTGCGCCTGCCGGCAAATCAAATGTATCGCCATGCCAATGCAGAACGGCTGTACCCTCTCCCAGGGGAAACAATACTGACTCCTTTCCCTCCTCCATCAGTATTAAGGGACTCCAGCCAATTTCCTTGCCGGCTTCTCCAGCATAGACCTTCGCACCCAGCGCCCGTGCCATGATTTGTGCACCAAGGCAGATACCAAGCGTAGGCAACGCACATTGCAACCGTTCCGCAACCAGGTCAATGACAGGCTGCAGGAAAGGATAATCCTCAGTCTGGTAGACGCCGATCGGCCCACCGAGCACGATCAACAGATCAGCATCCCGTGCTTGCTGGAAATCATCCTGGGTAGCGTTGGGCGTATCAATATAATGCACTTCATAGCCCGCCCGTGCCAGCAATGGTGCCATACCATCCAGATCCTCGAATGCAAGATGGCGTAACGCAACAGCAGTTTTCATCAGATCATCCTTATGCCGGCAATAACTGGCCCGGCTTCACCATTGTTCAATGGATAAATTATGCGGTAAATACCGTGTGCAGAATACTATCAGCCTGCAACACGGAATGTCAGGTTGATACGCAGCTTGCCTGTCAGCGGATGCCAACCAGGCTTGAGTGGCAATATACCGTGGTAACGCAGGCGATCCGGCCCGCCCCAGACAACGACATCTCCGTGATATAACTCTGTACGCAATACAGGATCGCTGCGTTTCAGGCCGCCAAAAAGGAATGTGGCTGGCAAGCCCAGGGAGACCGAGACTATCGGCTGGGAGAAATCCTGCTCATCCTTGTCCTGATGCAAGCCGAGCTTGGTGCCTGCCTCATAACGATTGAGCAGGCAGGCATCTGGCCTGAATTGCACGAAGCCGGCCTGGGCTGCTGCCGCTATGGCAAGTGATTCAAAGGAGGCAGGCATTACGGGCCAGGGGATGCCGGATAATGGATCTTCCATCTGATACCGGTACCCGCCTCGATCAGATACCCATCCCAATCTCCCGCAGTTGCTCATGCTCACCGCAATCGCTTGCCCTCCCGGAGTCTGCATATGCCGCCATGGAGCCTGGCGCACTATGGCTTGCAGATCCTGCCAAAGCAGGCGCTCATATGGACTGGCAAAATCCCGCAGGATACAGGCACCCGGGGCAATCCACTCTGGCCCTGCGGAGGAAAATAATGTCATGGCAGCAAATGAGTGCCAGATATCGATCAGAGATGCCGTTTTGCCGAATTGACACTGGGCACTTGCCGTAGCAGCGTCAGCAGCCTGGCAAGCTGGTCCAGATCAGCAATCTCGATGGAGAAGCTCATCCTGGCTTGATTATTGCGGCTTTGTGTCTTGACCTGGGTCACATTCACGCGCTCGCGTGCAAACAGGTCACTGATATCACGTAACAATGCCTGCCGGTCATAGGCTTCGATATCGATATCGACTGCAGCCAGCCTTTCCTGACGGTTTCCCCACTGCGTGGCAAGCAGGCGGTCATGCTTTTCCACCGGCAAGCGCTTGATGAAGGCACACGCCTGCCTATGGATGGTCACACCACGCCCACGCGTTACATAGCCGACAATAGGGTCCGGCGGTGCTGGTTTGCAGCACTTGGCCATATAGGTCATGAGATTACCGACTCCTTCAACCAGCACACCCGAGGCATCCGCCTTGCTCCCGGATTTGAGCTGGAACGGCGCCAGCTGCTCCGGCTTGGCAGGCAGCTCACTTTGTAACGCCTGTGTAATCTGGTGCTCGCCAATTTCTCCACGGCCAATCGCGGCAAAAAATTCATCCAGCTTTGTGAAATGCAGCTTCTGCGCCACTTTTTCCAGATTCAGGCCTCCCGCACCCAGGCGATGCAGCTCTTTATCCAGCCTGGTACGCCCTTGGGATACATCTTCCTCAAAATTCTGGTAACGGAACCAGTGTCGCACTTTGGCGCGTGCGCGCGAACTTTGCAGATATCCCAGATTGGGATTGAGCCAATCCCGGCTGGGCGCTCCCTGCTTGGCTGCCATGATCTCCACGCGCTGGCCATTCTGCAGTTTGTAATTGAGCGGCACGATACTGCCATCGACCTTGGCACCACGTGTACGATGGCCGAGGTCTGTATGCAGGATGTAGGCAAAATCCACAGGTGTTGCGCCACGAGGCAGATCCACGACTTTACCCTGTGGTGTCAATACATAGACTTTATCGCTGAATAGCTCACTCTTGAACTGCTCCACACCTCCTGTGCCATCGGAAACATCCTGTTTCCACTCCAGGATTTGCCGCAACCAGACGATTTTCTCGTCAAATTTGCTATCTCCCTTACCACCCTCCTTGTAGCGCCAATGCGCAGCCACCCCCAGTTCGGAATGCTGGTGCATTTCATGCGTGCGTATCTGGATTTCAAGCGGCAGATTGCGAGGCCCGATCACTACCGTATGCAGCGAGCGATAGTTATTGCTCTTGGGACGCGCAATATAATCATCAAATTCTTTCGGGATAGGTTGCCAGAGATTATGCACCAACCCCAGGACAGCGTAACAATCCTTGATATCGTCCACCAGGATGCGTACAGCCCGCACATCGTACAACTCATTGAAGGAAATCTGCTTACGCCGCATCTTGTTGACAATGCTATAAATATGCTTGGGGCGACCCATCATCTGGGCCTGGATACCTGCTGACCGCAGCTGTTCCTGCAGGATATCAACGACCTCGTTGATGTACTGTTCCCGCCCTACACGCTTCTCTGCCAGGAGTTTGGCTATCTCTTTATATAGCTTGGGTTCGAGAAAGCGCAGGGACAGATCCTCAAGCTCCCACTTGATATGCCAGACCCCGAGGCGATTGGCCAGCGGAGCAAATATCGTTTTGGCTTCATAAGCAATACGCTGTTGCTCTGGCTCCGGCGCTGATCCAAGGCTGCGCAATGTCTCCACCCGGTCTGCCAGCTTGATCAATACCACACGGATATCTTCCACCATGGCCAACAGCATTTTCCGCAAGCTTTCAACCTGGGCTTGCTGCGCTGCGTCTTCCTTCTTGCGGTCCTTGGCATGGCTGATATCCTGCCGACTGAATCCCTGTATCTGCTCCATGCGTGCAATCCCCTCAACCAGGGCGCATATCTGAGGACCAAACGCCTCATTGATCCCGGCCTGCCACCCATCAAGATACTCAGGGCAGGCATGCAGGATCGTCGCTGCTATCGTTTCTGCATCCATCCCCATGCCAGCGAGAATAGAAGCCACGCCAAGCACATGATGCAGCACAGGCAATCCGGTCAACTCCACTTTATCCGCGTAGCAAGGCTGGACGAAAGCCGCACTCTTGCGAATCAAGGCAACCTCATCGGTATTGAACTGCCTGTCCAGTGAGGCAAACCAGGACTCAAGATCAAGAGAACCTTGCGAGCTGGCTTCAGAAAGAAGATCAGGAACAAAAACCATAGCGCATCGTTTATATCATCAAACCGTCATTCTACCTCTACAATACTTTCTACTATTAGTTCCCATCGCAGCAAAATGGTGTGCTGAATTTATAATCAAGGTTTCAAGTTCATGTCATGACAAGCACTTAAAGCCGCAATCCTGGCGCTGCCCACAAACTTATCCACAAAATATGTGTATGATAATGTGGCGTTGCCAGAAAATACTTTATTGAACCTTCATGACTTTTACAGGCTCATAATTTCCATCAACAACACGTATAAGGAAAATCAATGATGATGAAACACACTATTGCCGCCCTCACCCTGGTTACAGCATTTTCTGCTCAAGTTCAGGCAGCAGAAGATCTCCCCAAACTAAATCCTCAGCCAGGCCAATGGAGCACTGTAGTTGCCATTTTTGACCACCTGAAAAACCACTACCTGCTCAAGACCTCCGTCCATGATGATGCCAAATCTTGTGCAGTCCGCCTGGAGAACATTGCAGAGCAGATCCAGAACAATACTGTCTACACTGCCCCACGCAATACCAAATTCAGCTTCACCAAGGAAGAAGGTGTAGAGAATGAGGCCAAGGTGCTGGAAATCCGCTGTGTACTGGAGCCATTCCAGCCAGAACGCGTATAACATTATTCATGGCACTCCCAGTGGGTGCCATGTCTGCATGCCTGGTTTAGTTGTTCCTACACAACTTTCAGAAATTTATGCAATTCACTGATAAATAAAAAGATGTAGACTTTAAATCCCTGTCATTCATGCAGTGGATTCATCATGCAAAAAATTATCGTGGTCATCATTGTGGGCATACTGGTTTACATTCTGGGTTATTGGATCGTAGAAATCATTGCTTTGGCGCCCACTGCCTGAATCAATTCATCCCGTATCTTCATTGTTGCGTTAAAGTAATGTCTACCGCACCTTTGAGGATCATGCCATGTTGCTTTCACGTATTAACCTGTTTCCACTACTGGCATTTGCCAGCCTGAGCGCATACGCCGCCAACACATCCGGACTGGGTGCGCCTTACCCGGAAGCTGATAGCGGCTATACACGCTATGCCGTCCACCTGCCTCCCCTGGCGGATGAGTATGAAGCAAGAATTGAGATCCAAGTCGGCAAAACCCTGGAAGTCGACTGTAATATCCATAGATTCCATGCCACCCTCAAAGAACACACCTTGCAAGGTTGGGGCTACCCCTATTACCACATCGAGAACATCAAGGGACCAGTGTCCACATTGAAGGCCTGCCCTGAACAAAGCAAGACTCGCCAATTCGTGGCCGCAGGAGGAGATGGTTTCCTGCTTCGCTATAACAGCAAACTCCCGGTTGTAGTCTATGTCCCCAGTGGATTCGAGCTACGGTACCGAGTATGGCATGCCTCCCCTGATTTTCAGGATGCCCAGCCTGAATAATCCAAGCTGATCTCTTCTCTGCAGCATTTTGTGACTTTTTAACGACACCCACCCATACCCCAATGGAAATACTCCTTATTGGGTGTGGGTTTATTTGGGTTAATCGTATAAAATAGCGGGCTGATAAGGAAGCCTGTCAAAAAAAGCTGTCGGACTTCAAAGGTGCTGTACTTTGCACCTGTCTTATCGAGATTGTTGGTATAGGCAATTTTTATATCAACAATTGACAACCGGCCTACAGTGTCGCTTACCAGCAACACACTCAATGTCGGCGGCTCGCCGACAATGGGCACTCAGGGTAACAAGCAAGCATGTTCCCCCTGGGCAAGTATGGCTTGTGGTTTTATGAGTCCTTTACATTGTTGAGATGCTGAAATGATAAAAAAGCGATACCCCGGACTTTTCAGTCTATTGTCCATTCTAGGTACCACATTGTTGCTGAGCGGTTGTGACTTTGTGTTGTTTGATCCGAAAGGCCAGATAGGAGTTGAAGAACGATCTCTTATCATCACCGCGACCTTGTTGATGTTAATTGTAGTCATCCCCGTCATCATCATGACACTCGTATTTGCCTGGCGCTATCGAGCCTCAAACACCAAAGCCACCTACACCCCTGACTGGTCCCACTCCAATAAGATTGAAGCAGTTGTCTGGACTGTTCCAGTGCTGATCATCCTGGCACTTGGCACCATCACCTGGAAAACCACCCACTCCCTGGATCCACGTCAACCTATCGACTCTGAACACCCGCACTTGACTGTTCAGGTGGTATCACTAGATTGGAAATGGCTCTTTATCTATCCGGAACAAGGTATTGCTACAGTCAACGAACTCGCATTCCCTGTCGATGTTCCAGTACGCTTTGAAGTCACCTCAGCCTCAGTAATGAACTCTTTCTTTATTCCGCAGTTGGGTAGCCAGATCTACGCCATGGCGGGGATGAAAAACACATTGCACCTTATTGCGAACGAGGAAGGCGTCTATCACGGCCTATCCGCCAACTATAGCGGACACGGCTTCTCTGGCATGAAATTCAATGCCACTGTGACCTCCCAGGAAAAATTTGATGAGTGGGTACAGCAAGTCAAACAGTCCAGCCTGAACCTGGATACTGACAAGTACGCCGCTCTGGAAAAGGCTTCTTACAATAATCCTGTCGAGCGTTTCTCCAATGTCACGCCAAATTTCTATGACAGTATTGTCGAGAGGTACACGCATTCTTCTGGTTCGCATACGCACTCACATTCGGAGGGCAAGGAGTAAAAATGTTTGGCAAATTAACCCTGGAAGCGGTTCCCTACCACGAACCGATTATCATGATCACGCTTGCCGTGGTCGCCGTGCTGGGTATCGGCATTGCCGCAGCCCTGACACGTTTCAAAAAATGGACATGGCTCTGGTTCGAATGGTTAACCTCTGTTGACCACAAGAAGATCGGTATCATGTATATCGCTGTTGCCATGATCATGCTGTTGCGCGGCTTTGCCGATGCCATCATGATGCGTGGTCAGCTTGCTGTTGCTTCCGCAGGTGCTGAAGGTTTCCTGCCTCCTCACCATTACGACCAGATTTTCACTGCTCACGGCGTGATCATGATTTTCTTCATGGCCATGCCATTCATGGTGGGCTTGATGAATATCGTCGTGCCATTGCAGATCGGTGCACGTGACGTTGCCTTCCCGTTCCTGAACTCCTTGAGCTTCTGGCTGTTTGTGGTCGGTGTCGCGCTGATCAACATCTCGCTTGGTGTTGGTGAGTTCGCTCAGACCGGCTGGCTGGCATATCCTCCGCTTTCCGGCATTGAATACAGCCCGGGTGTAGGTGTTGATTACTGGATCTGGAGCTTGCAGATTTCCGGACTGGGGACCCTGCTTACGGGTGTCAACTTCTTCGTGACCATCATGAAAATGCGCGCGCCCGGCATGTCACTGATGAAGATGCCAGTTTTCACCTGGACTGCACTGTGTACCAACATCCTGATCCTGGCAGCCTTCCCTGTACTGACAGCAACGATTGCATTGCTGACACTGGATCGTTACCTGGGTACACACTTCTTCACCAATGACATGGGCGGTAACCAGATGATGTATGTCAACCTCATCTGGGTTTGGGGTCATCCTGAAGTATATATTCTGATCCTGCCTGCCTTCGGCGTGTTCTCCGAAGTTGTGGCAACATTCACCAAGAAGAAACTGTTCGGCTATACCTCCCTGGTATGGGCGACCGCGGTGATCACCATCCTGTCGTTCATCGTCTGGTTGCACCACTTCTTCACCATGGGTGCAGGTGCCAATGTCAATGCGTTCTTCGGCATCGCCACCATGATCATTTCCATACCAACCGGTGTGAAGATATTCAACTGGCTGTTCACCATGTATCGCGGTCGTATTGAGTTTTCCACCCCGATCATCTGGACCATTGGTTTCCTTATCACCTTTACTATCGGTGGCATGACCGGCGTATTGCTGGCGGTTCCCGGTGCCGACTTCGTACTGCACAACAGTCTGTTCCTGATTGCGCACTTCCATAATGTAATCATCGGCGGCGTGGTATTCGGTTACCTGGCTGGTTTTGTCTACTGGTTCCCCAAGGCATTCGGTTTTAAACTCAATGAAAAGTTGGGTCGTATCGCTGCTTACCTGTGGATCAGCGGCTTCTTCCTGGCTTTCGTACCACTCTACATGCTCGGCTTCATGGGCATGACACGCCGTTTGAACAATTATGACAACCCGGCCTGGACACCACTACTGTACGTTGCCCTGTTTGGTGCCTTCGTCGTTGGCCTTGCCATCCTGTTCCAACTGATTCAGCTCTACGTCAGTATCCGTGACCGCAAGCAGAACCTGGACTTGACTGGTGACCCATGGGGCGGTCGTACTCTGGAATGGTCCACCTCCTCCCCTCCTCCTTTCTACAACTTCGCTCATGTGCCTGTTGTGAAAGACCTGGATGAATGGTGGGAAATGAAGAAGGATGGTCGTGCTGACAAAGCACCTGCCAAGTACGAAAAAATCCATATGCCTAGAAATGCCTCTGAAGGCGTGATCATCAGTGCATTCAGCCTGGTATTTGGTTTTGCTTTCATCTGGCACATCTGGTGGCTGGTCATTCTCAGCACGATTGCCATGCTGGTGACCGTGATTGCACGTAGCTACAACGAAAACATCGACTACTACGTGCCTGTCGAGGAAATCAAGGCAATTGAAAACAAGCATATTCAAGTTAAACAAGCGAGTCAGGCGTAACCATGTCTAGTCAAACTTTGCATACACAACACGCTCATGCCGATGAGCATGAGCACCACCACGACGCTGGAGCCACAAAGATATTCGGGTTCTGGATTTACCTGATGACGGACTTGATATTGTTCGCAACCCTGTTTGCGACCTATGCAGTCCTGAGCCATAGTTTTGCCGGAGGTCCTACCGGCAAGGATATTTTCGAACTCGACTATGTGCTGGGTGAAACCTTCCTGCTGTTATTCAGTAGCATCACTTACGGCTTTGCCATGATTGCCCAGCACAAGGGCAACAAGCAGGCCGTGCTGAACTGGCTCGCCGTCACCTTCCTGTTAGGTCTGGGCTTCATCGTGATGGAAATCAATGAATTCCAGCACCTGATCCATGAAGGTTTTGGTCCTGATCGCAGTGCCTTCCTTTCTGCCTTTTTCACCCTGGTCGGCACTCACGGTTTGCACGTGACTTGCGGCCTGATCTGGATGGCAGTGCTCATGGCGCAAATCTCGCGTAAAGGCTTGACCGACACCAACAATACCCGCCTGATGTGCCTGAGCCTGTTCTGGCACTTCCTGGATATTGTCTGGATCTGCGTATTTACTATTGTTTATCTGATGGGGGTGATGTAAATGTCACACGGGCACGTTGAGCGCGCTGGCGCAGGCCACGGTAGTTTCAAGACTTACCTGATTGGTTTTGTTCTTTCGGTCATTCTGACAGTCATTCCGTTCGGGCTGTTGATGTTTCCGAACGAGCTAACCCACTCTACAATCCTGGCCACCATTCTGGTATTCGCTGTTGTTCAGATCCTGGTGCATCTTGTGTATTTCCTGCACATGAACACATCCTCCGAGCAACGCTGGAATGTGACTGCTTTCATCTTCACCGTCCTGATTCTTGCAATCGTGGTGGTGGGTTCCCTGTGGGTCATGTTCCACCTGAACCACAATATGATGAGGCATTAAAAGCCAGATTAATGAAGCAATATCTACTCATCACCAAGCCGGGAATCATCTTCGGCAACCTGATTTCGGTTGCCGGAGGTTTTTTCCTTGCCTCCCGAGGTGATATCGATTTCGCCCTGTTCCTGGCAACAGCCATTGGTATTTCATTGGTCATTGCCTCAGGCTGCGTACTCAATAACTACATAGACCGTGACATCGACAGCAAGATGGAGCGCACCCGTAACCGCGTCCTGGTACAAGGCTTGATCCCTGCGCACCATGCCGTGATTTATGGCTGCCTGCTGGGCATTGCCGGCATTGCATTGCTTTACGTTGCCACCAACATGCTCACCGTCTGGTTATCGCTGTTCGGATTTGCAATCTATGTCGTGGCTTACAGCCTCTACCTGAAACGCAATTCTGTCTACGGTACGTTGATAGGCAGTCTCTCGGGCGCTGCTCCCCCTGTGATTGGTTACTGCGCTGTCAGTAATGAATTCGATATGGGAGCAATTATCCTGTTGATCATTTTCAGCCTCTGGCAAATGCCGCACTCCTACGCCATCGCAATTTTCCGGCTCAAGGACTACACGGCAGCTGCCATCCCGGTACTTCCAGTAAAAAAAGGCATCCTCGCGACCAAGAAACACATTGTGCTTTACATTGTTGCTTTCGTGATTGCGACCGTCATGCTGACACTCAGCGGTTATACCGGCAATCACTACCTTGTCGTTGCGGGTGTGATCAGCATTTACTGGCTTGGAATGGCGCTGGCGGGCTATAAAACCAGTAATGATCAACTATGGGCAAAGAAACTATTCATGTTCTCCATTATCACGATCACTGCATTGAGCGTCATGATGTCCATCGACTTCCAGGAGCCTCGCCAAAGTGATGTCTGGGTCGCAGTACACAGTCACCCGGCAGCCATTCCGCAGATGAATATGGATGTGGATTAACTACCCTGCCCCAATGAAAAAAGCCGTTGCATGCAACGGCTTTTTTATTTTACCTGTCCTGGGATGCATCCACCTGCATGGATGCAGCAATAATCGCTCGCGCAATCTCCACCTCCTCTTCTGTTTCAGCATCAACCAGTAATACAACATGACCTTGGGTGATGGCATCAGCCAAGAGATCAGAGAAATCCCTCTCATGATTGGAAATGCCATTGGCCGCCCCGATAAAACCGCCAACAACCGCTCCCCATCCTATCATCACCAAGGGTGCGATCAGCGGGCTGGCTACAAACAGGCTCACATTCGCAGCAACAAGGGCTATCTCACCCAAAGCCCCAACTCCAGCCCCTATCGTCGTTCCGACAGCACTATCCAGAATGACGTTTTTCAGTACTTCGCCGTTGTTTTCAACCTGGCTGACATGATGACCATCTGTGCGCGTGCTGACAACTTGTATATGTTCATGCGGGATCCCTCTGTCAATCAACTGCTGCGCCACCTGGTGCGCATCATCAATAGCAGGGTAAATACCTGTCACACTTTCCAGCGTCATGATTGATCCTTCAGCGTACGTCTACTACTCGCAGCATAGTCAGCCACTATTCATGTCGATATCAGTGCTGTCTTAAATCCGAGTCAGATAATGCTGACTATCGGTGCAAACATCATTTGCTGGCCTGGGTATAAATAAAAGAGGAATTGGAAAAATATGCCAGTTATCCACTAAAAATCATCGGACAGCGATATCAATAAAAAAGAAGCCAAAGGCTTCCTTTTCAGCGTTTACCGCTGGCGCGCCTTAAAACGCGGGTTGGTTTTGCAGATCACAAACACCTTGCCATGGCGACGTACAACCTTGCAATCCCGATGACGCTCCTTGGCAGACTTCAGTGACGATAGAATTTTCATGGATAGCCCTTCATTAAGCACAACGGACATTATCCATATTATCCCCACAATTTGCAACATTGTTGCAAATTTAGAACATCTATCCCAATTGATAATGTTTGCGCAATGGCTGCTGCACATGCCATGTACAGCGCAGTCCGGCTGGAAAAGTCACCAGGTCCCCCTTACCGAAACTGACAGGTTCTCCGCCATCGGGAATGACCGTCACTTGTCCTTCCAGGATATAAGCAATCTCCTGCTCCCCAAAACTCCATGGAAACTGCGAGACCTCCTTGGACCAGGTAGGCCAGCGAGAAACGCCAAGTGCATCCAGGTGCGCCTGGTCCGGATGATGCTCAACCATGATCTTATTCATGAAGACACTCCTTTCAATATTGATTGAAAAATCTAACGATTGCCACCGACCACGCTGAGAGGCAGCTCCTGCATCAATGCGATTTGTTCCCGCAACTCCAGGATACGCTCCTGCCAATATTGCTGGGTATTGAACCAGGTGAACGTCATGGGAAAAGCAGGGTCCTCCCAGCGCCTAGCCAGCCATGCAGAGTAATGAATCAGGCGTAATGTGCGTAAAGCTTCAATCAGGTGCAACTCTGCCGGGTTAAAATCACAGAAGCATTCATACCCCTCCAACAACTCTGCAAACTGCAAGCTCATTTCAGCGTGGCTGCCTGAAAGCAGCATCCATAAATCCTGGATTGCCGGCCCCGTTCGACTGTCATCAAAGTCTACAAAATGCGGACCATCATCCGTCCATAACAGGTTACTTAAATGGCAGTCCCCATGCAAACGTAAAACAGGTACTTGACCCGCCCGCTCATAGCAATGCTGCACTCCTTCCAATGCCTGATCGACCACGCTACGATATGCCGGGATCAAGTCTGGAGGTATGAATTGGTGATCCAGTAACCATTGCGCAGAATCCGCACCAAAACAGTTCACATCAATACCTGGACGATGAACATACTGCTTACGTGCACCAATAGTGTGAATCCTGCCCAAGAAGCGCCCTATCCACTCCAGACGCCCTTCCTGGTCAAGTTCAGGGATACGTCCTCCACGCCGGGGAAATACTGCAAAATAGAACCCCTGATACTCTTGCAAGGTACTCCCCTCAATCATCAAGGGCTCAACGACAGGTATTTCTTCTTCTGCCAGCTCCAGCGAAAAATGGTGCTCTTCCAGGATCTGCGCTTTACTCCAGCGTTCCGGACGATAAAACTTCACTATTACGGGCGCCTGGTCTTCCACACCCAGTTGATAAACACGATTTTCATAACTATTAAGCGCCAGTAATCGACCATCTCCCATAATATTGACACTATCGATGGCATCAAGGATCAGATCCGGGGTAAGCGTGGAAAACGGGGGAGCGATCATCAGAATTAAAGCTTTGCAAGACTAAAAGGATGACAGCATACATGAGTCGCAGCACAAAAACTGCCTGCCTTAAGAGATGCTTAGGCGAAGACGATACTGAATATTGATCCTCACCTTCGCAAATGCACAAACATGGTGCATCACCATGATATAAAAATGAATTTTTTGGTGCATTTTTATTTGCCATGGGGGAAAATGCATCACTTTTGATCATAATCACGGAGAGCATCAGGAATGAAGTATCAATCGGCACACGATTTTCTAGCCGTTGTCGCACAAAAGAATCCCGGTCAGCCGGAATACTTGCAGGCAGTCACTGAGGTTGTTGACAGCCTGTGGCCGTTCATCAGCAAGAATCCACATTACGCAGAGCATGGCGTGCTGGACAGACTGGTTGAGCCGGAACGTGCGATTTTATTCCGCGTCTCCTGGGTTGATGACAAGGGTGAAGTCCAGGTCAATCGCGGCTATCGTATCCAGCATAACAGCGCCATCGGCCCATATAAAGGCGGCTTGCGCTTTCACCCTTCAGTGAACTTATCCATCCTGAAGTTCCTCGCTTTCGAGCAAACCTTCAAGAATGCGCTCACCACGCTACCCATGGGCGGCGGTAAAGGTGGTTCTGACTTTGACCCCAAAGGTAAAAGTAATGGTGAAATCATGCGTTTCTGCCAGGCTTTTGTCAGCGAACTGTTCCGCCATGTAGGTTCAGATACGGATGTGCCTGCAGGTGATATCGGTGTAGGTGGCCGTGAAATCGGTTTCATGACAGGCATGATCAAGAAACTCACCAATCGCGCAGACTGTGTCCTGACCGGCAAGGGCTTGAGCTATGGTGGATCCCTCATCCGTCCTGAAGCAACAGGTTATGGAGCTGTGTATTTTGCAGAAGAAATGCTGCGCCATAGCGGACGCACCATCGCAGGCTTGCGTGTCGCGGTTTCTGGCTCCGGCAATGTAGCGCAATATGCCATCGAAAAATGTATGGCATTAGGCGCCAAGGTCATTACCGCCTCAGACTCCAGTGGTACAGTCATTGATGAAGAAGGTTTCACACCAGAAAAACTGCAGGTGCTCATGCAGGTCAAGAATGTCGAATATGGTCGCATCAAGGACTATGCAGAGCGTGTAGGCGCCCGCTTTGTTGCCGGGGTAACACCATGGAGCATCAATGCAGAAGTCGCCCTTCCCTGCGCTACACAGAATGAATTGAACCAGGATGACGCTGCCAAGCTGATTGCCAATGGCGTACTATGTGTCGCAGAAGGTGCCAATATGCCTTGTACTGCAGATGCCATGAAGCTGTTTGATGAAAACCGCATCCTCTATGCGCCAGGTAAGGCCACCAACGCCGGCGGCGTGGCAACCTCTGGCCTGGAAATGACCCAGAATTCCATGCGTTTATCCTGGACGCGCGAAGAAGTCGACGCACGCCTGTTTGACATCATGAAAGACATCCATGATGCCTGTGTGAAATACGGCACACGCGAAGACGGCACTGTCAATTATGTTGACGGCGCCAATATAGCCGGCTTCGTCAAAGTGGCTGAAGCCATGCTGGCACAAGGCGTGGTATAAAACCAATGTTGCAATAAAAAAGAGCACCCAGGGGTGCTCTTTTTTTATGATGGCTATCCGTTAGAACGGAATGCCGAAATTGAATCCCAACGCCATATCCTTAAAAGCATTGCTACCACTTCCTGAACCCACGGCCTTAGACAAAGAGAAATCCAGGTTTGTCCTGTCAGGCTGATCACTGATCAACCGCATACCGAGAGAAACCGAACTGATATGGTCATATTCCGACTGATCAATATGTTCATAAATACGTGCAGTCTCCATCATGACATAAGGCTGCAGGCCAGCGAGGTTATAAAATGGCAATTTATAGCTGAACGGTATTGTGCGATTCAACTCCAGGGAAATCCCCCAACCAGAATCACCCGCCAGCCTTCCCGGGCGATACGCACGACCATATTGATACCCACCAAACTGGATTTTTTCACTGATAGGCAAACTATCCCCAGAATATTGGGCCATGCCTGAAATCGCCGTCCCCCAATTATTTCCAAGGTAATTGCGTTGCACGAAACTGACCACATATTTAGAGAAGCTGAGATCGATATTGCTGCCAAACGGATACCTCACTCCTCCATATAGATAATCCACGGATTTGGAAGCACCTAGTGCATCCAGACCACGGCTCATCATCAGCTGCAATCTTCTTCCTCGCGTCGCCGTAGTGTCACTATAAGTTCCACCAACGGACAGCGTACGCACATCTGCTGTTGTCTTGATGGCAGCGCCGGTCTGTTTGCTACGAATATTGTCATCAAAATTATTTGCAGTCAGGGCAACCGAGCCGAGCAAGCTTCTATCCTGTCGCAACAATAGCGGATAAGTCAACCCGACACTCAAACGCTGGGTCTTCACGTGCCGCCTCAAGTCATCTCCCAGATCCGTCGTAGGCTTGCCATCATAATCTGATGCATCCACCCGAATGAGTAAACCTTCCTTCCCAATGGGTTGAGCATAGCTCAATGCATAATATTGTTCATTCTGTGACGAAATCAGGGTTGATGCCGTAATTTCTTCTGCAAGCGATGTATTACCACTTGCCCGTACCGTCACAATGCCGCGTGTAAAGGGCCTGACATTTTCCAGCCTTCCCATGGCTTCTATGCTTTTCCGCTCAACTTTCAACGTCAGCTCAGAGGCTCCATCCATCTGCTGCGGCAAAGGCAGGAATGCCTGTATTTTTAAACCAGGCAACAAACCCAGCATCGTCGTGTAGCGCTCCATGGTTGGCCTGGTTAATGGCTTTTCGTTAAGCAATGGCTCCACAATCTCACGAATCTTGCTTTCTGTTGCGCCCGGATTACCTTCTATCTTGACGGAACCGATATGCCCTTCAATCACAACAACCTTGATAACCCGTTCATTAAAATTCTGGGCCGGAATATAACTAAAGGATAATGGCAATCCACGTTGCTGATAAAACGCAGTGACTTGCTGTGACAGTTCAACAAGTTTTCCTATCGTTACTTTCTTATTTGCATATGGTGCAAAAAATGCACTGACCTCTTCAAAGGGCACAGCCTTCACGCCATAAATACCAAAGCTGGCAGGTTGTATTTCTGTATTCAGTACTTTCTGTAATTCAGGTGAAATAGTACTCTGCTGCTGTACATTGATTTCCGCTTGCGATCTTGTCTTAGGCGTTTCTGCTTTTGGCAAAGTATCAACAGGATTCTCTGCATACAAAGCAGTTGGAGTAAATAAAATACTACTTATCAATACCCCTATCCCAACTTTTTCTAAATGTTTCCTGTGCTCTTGCATTATCTCCCCTATGCAATCCATTTGATTCATAAAAAAATCCCGGCACAAAGGATTGTACCGGGACTCATCAAACTAACGACCAAGCTCAATCAGCGTTTGCTGATCAACGACCCAACAATGGGCCCAGGATGGAGGTCAGGCCACCCAGTGTGTTGTTATTGGCTGTAGCAGGCGTGTTGGTGTCCACTGGAGTGGGGTTAGCTACACCTCCTGTGAGGCCTCCAAGAATGTTGGTCACGGGGGCTAGTAATCCACCACCATTTTCTCCTCCATTCAGGATGTTGGTGACAGGAGCCAACAGGCCACCTTCAGCACCGCCACCTAATCC
>NZ_FZOA01000014.1 GCF_900187985.1 Methylobacillus rhizosphaerae | reverse complement strand
TTTAGGATATCTCGCTCATCCGTGACGCGACGCAGCTCAGCCTGAAGGCGACGGATTTCTGCTTGCTGATTAGAGGAGTGCTGTCGTTCGTCTTTAGGGGTGCCGCATCGCTTGATCCAAGCATAAATGCTATGACTTGAAACGCCCAACCGCTCAGCGACCTCTGCCACAGAAAACTGACGCTCAGTGACTTGCTTGACGGCGGCCTGTTTGAATTCTTCGGTGTAACGTTGTTGCTTGCTCATGATGTCTCCTCAACTTGCATAGTTTGAGGCTCTTGAGCTGTCTAGGAAAGTGGGGGCGATTCATGGCTTGGCGTGCAGACGTACATACAGGGCTAACTTCTTGCTCATGATTGCTCCTAATAAAAAAATAAAACACGAAGATGGTGGATACGCGCTATCACGCTTATCCACCCTACTAAAAATCTAAATACTCGCTTCCAGCACTTCCCTACTCTTATCCAGCGTCACATCCTGATGCTCACCGAGTTTGACCATGCCATGACTTTCAAGCTGCGCCAGCAGGGCAGGAATGGCATCCGCGCTAATGTTGTAGGCGGATAAGCGCGTCGGCACGCTGAGGCTTTCGAAAAAAGCGCGGGTATTTTGGATGGCAGCTTCGATGCGAGCATCCTCTGTACCTTCACTGATATGCCAGACGCGCTCGGCGTATTGGAGCAGCTTGGCGCGTTTGGCATCGCGACGCAGGCTGAGCATGGTCGGCAGGATGATAGCCAGCGTTTGCGCGTGATCCAATCCATGGAGCGCGGTGATTTCGTGGCCTATCATGTGCGTCGCCCAATCGCTCGGTACGCCGGAGCCGATCAAGCCATTCAAGGCCAGCGTTGCAACCCACATGAAATTGGCCTGCAAATCATAATCCTGTGGGTTTTGCAGAATTTTAGGGCCGATTTCAATCAGCGTTTGCAGTAGGCCTTCGGCAAAGCGGTCCTGCACGCGCGCTTCCACCGGGTAGGTCAGGTATTGCTCCATGATGTGCGTGTAGGCATCCACCACGCCGTTAGCCAACTGGCGCGGCGGCAAGGTATAGGTCTTGGTCGGATCGAGCACGGAGAACTGTGGAAACACATGCTCACTGGTGAAATAGAGCTTGTCGTGCAAGCCGGATGCAGTTTCGGTGCGTGAAATCACCGAGCCGTCATTCATCTCCGAGCCTGTTGCAGGCAAGGTCAGCACAGTGCCATAAGGCATGGCTTGTTTCACATTAGCACCGCGCTGGAGCAAAATCTCCCACGGGTCGCCCTCGGCATACACCGCCGCCGCGACAAATTTAGTGCCATCAATCACCGAGCCGCCACCGACTGCCAACAGATAATCCAGCCTGTTAGCCTTGATTTGGGCGACAGCTTTTATGAGCGTTTCATAAGTCGGATTAGGCTCGACGCCGCTGAACTCCTCGACATAACGTCCGCCCAGAGCGGCTTTGACTTCATCCAGCGTACCATTCTTCTTGGCGCTACTTCCACCGTAAACAATCAACACGCGAGCCTCAGCAGGCACCAGCTTGTCGATTTCGGCGACCTTGCCCTTGCCGAAAGCGATACGCGTGGGATTATAAAAATCAAAATTCAACATCAAAAACTCCTTAAAAATTACCGTTATTAGACCAGTCGGCTAGTTTTCGGCCAAATAAAAAGATCGTACTCAATCAAGCCCCAGTCTAGTTTTCGTGGCGTTCATGGCGCATTCCAGAGCTGCACGCGTTCGGCTTACTTTGGTCAAAAGCGTTGCGCCTATCCACATATAGTAAATCTCGGTCGTGACAGTTTTTGCATCGAGGTTGGCGGGAAACTCGGCGGTGCGTATGCCCTGTTCCACGCAGTTGGTGAGGCATGCTACCACCCGATCCGTGCCATTCTTCAGCGTCGAGCGCATGGCTTCGGAAAGATCTGTCACTTCCGCACTCAATTTAACGACCAGGCATTTATCTGTTGTGACATCGCTGGATTGGCTATCCAACCAAAATTGAAAAAACTTGAGTAGGCGGCTGGAGTTAGTACTGCCGTCATCTTTAAGCATACGCTCTAACATCTGCAGGTAGTCGTCAAAATAGTCTGCTAGCAAGGCGTCGCCAAACTGCTCCTTTGACTTGAAGTAGTGATAGAACGAGCCCTTGGGCACGCCGGCAGTAGAAAGTATCTCGTTGAGGCCTGCCGCAGAAAAGCCCTTGCCGAGGATGATGTCCTTGGCTGTATCGAGGATTTGCTGACGCGTATCGCCAGACTTTGTGATTGGAAGCTTATTTCCCATAAGTGCATTATTGCATTAATTAGACCGGTCGTCTAGTTAAAATACAATAAAAATTCACCCCAGAGGACTCTCTGCGACTTCATAATCAATCGAGAGACTGGTTATCACGGAAGTTAGTAGGTCAATTATATTTCCCTGTCAGCAAACCACCAGCAGACTGACAGGTATTCATGTTCTAATAGCCTACAACAGCAAGCCAGCCCCAAGTTAAGTGAACTGATCGTCGATCAAGCCGCATATCCCGGCACAGAAGTGCCTGACCAAGACAGCAGGCCAAGTGAATAAGATTACACTTGATGCTGCAGCATCACTTTCTCAGCCGCACTTGGTCACACGCCTGCCACCACCACACGCCGGGCATCCTTTGTAGAAGCTGCACACTACTTATAACGAGAAGACTGCAGGAAAACCAAGTGTGTTAAATCACAAAGACAATTTGTATCTTCACAACAATTAGAGCTCTTGTTATAATGTTGAGCTTGGTAAGACACTTTACTGAGACAGTGGCAAAAAGAGTAGCTTTTAACAACCTGATTTAGTTGAATTTTTTTAATTTTACTGAGTCTCCCTCGCTCTCCGCCACAATGAATCAAAGCCCTGAGTTCTCAGGGCTTTTTCATTTTCCGCGATTGGGAATGCAATATTGCCTGATTACGTCACTCTTATGCTTTATACATAATGCATTTGAAATTTTTATCAACCTCCGGGTTGACTCATCTTTCATGCGTCTATAGAATCTGTAACTGTTAAATGGCAAACTCAACGAAAGTTGGGGACGCAAAGTCACCGGTCTAAAAGAGTTCATCTCTCATGATAGCGGGATTGCACACGACGGAATTTCCCCCCGTCGACGCGCCTCCACCATTCACCCAGAATGCTTCATTTAACGGGTAATAAACGGGGCGCGATGGCTCCTCACTCAAGCCATCGCTAACCGCTCTCCAAATCTCCACCAAGCAGTACGCATCAACTACTAATCACTGACTATTTGCGCCCTTCATCCAGCCATGGAGCATCAATACTCTCAAAGTGAAGAGTTTATTCGGTATGCACTGGATAGCGCAGCCATTGTGGCGGTTACCGATGTGACTGGCACCATTACCTTTGTCAATAGCAAGTTTTGTGAAATCAGCGGCTATACCGAACAAGAACTAATTGGCGGCAATCACCGCATCCTGAAGTCCGGCGTACACGACGGAGAGTTTTTCCGAGCAATGTATCGCCACATCGCCAAGGGCAAAGTCTGGCATGGCGAAATCTGCAACCGCCGCAAGGATGGCAGTTTGTATTGGGTAGATACCACGATTGTTCCCCATGTGGCCCTTTCGGGGAAGGTCGACAGCTATACGGCTATCCGTTTTGATGTTACCCAGAGAAAACTCATAGAAGAAGAACTCCGGGCAAGCAAGGAAGAACTGGATATCCTTGCCAGTACTGATCCCTTGACTGAATTACCAAACCGCAGGGAATTCTACGAGAAAATCGATGAATTTTTTTCCCAGCCACAACATGTGCAAACATTCCATCTGGCGCTGCTTGATATTGATGATTTCAAAGAAATCAATGATTCATTCGGCCATGCGATTGGTGACGATCTGCTGAAAATCATTTCAGAACGCATTAAATCCATCAGCCAGAACAACTGCTTCATCGCCCGCATTGGGGGAGATGAGTTTGGCTTCATTATCCCCAACAAGAGTTCTGACGAAGTAGACGCTTTCCTGGAAACAGTCCTGGAGCACCTGAGAAACCCCATCAAAATTGGTCATTTCACCCGGCGCTATTCTGCCAGTATCGGCATTGCAGCCTATCCTGTGGATGGCAACAGTGCATCCACGTTGTTCAAGGCCGCAGATATGGCCCTTTACCGGGCAAAGAACCTGGGCCGCGATCGTGTTGCATCATTCAATACTGAGCTGAAAGAAACTGCCGAGCGCAGGTCACAAGCACTTTCGGACATTGAAGATGGATTACGCAACGGCGAGTTCTGCCTGTTCTACCAGCCAGTTCTCCCCATCAACCAGCAACAGGGAATATCACTTGAGGCTTTGATGCGCTGGCACCACCCCACTCGCGGCCTGCTCACTCCGGGGCACTTTATTGAGGCATTGCAGGACAGGGCCCTGAGCGCCACACTTGGGCTTTTTACCCTTGAACAGGTCTTTCATGATGTCTCACAGATGCAGCATAAAAATATTCATGTCAGTCGTGTCGCCATCAACCTGACAAATTCAGACTTCCGTTCCGAGACTTTTGTGGACCGATTCTTTGAGTTATGCCGCCTTCATGGCATATCACCAACACAATTCTGCGTTGAAGTCACCGAGGGCATGTTTCTGGGACGTGACCAGAAACGTGTCCATAATGGTTTACGGCGCCTGCATGAAGCAGGTGTCGAAGTGGCGCTGGATGACTTCGGTACAGGTTTTGCCTCGCTGACCCATTTGCGACAATTACCGATAGACAGATTAAAAATTGACCGCAGCTTTATTTCCAATATTGTCACATCGGAAGATGACCTGGCCATTGTCGACGGCATTATCCATATTGCTCATCGCATGGGCAAAGTCGTCGTGGCCGAAGGCGTGGAAACAGCAGAGCAGGCCGAGCTACTGAGGAGGCTTCAATGCGATTTCCTGCAAGGATGGCATTTCAGCAAAGCATGTCCTCTTGAACACTTATCAGCAATCCTGTCCTCATTGGCATCAGACTCACCTCATCCATAACAGGACAGCCGGCCTCAGCGAGAGCGAGCATCAACCCTCGCTACCCACAGGTTGGAAATAATGATTGCCCCCAGGATAACGACCATGCCTATCCATTGAATCATTTCAATATGCTCCTTCAATATCAGATATGAACATAGCATTGCCATCGGCAACTCTGACGAAGACAAGATCGCACCCAAGGCCACACCTATTCTCGGAATGGCGATGGCAAACAGCATGGTAGGTAATGCAATCCCCAATAAACCCAACGGTATGCCAAACTTCAACAATGGCCCCAGTTTGTCCATATCCAGCAGAAACCCAGGTGGGAACAGAATGAAAATCACGATACATGACCCCGTCATCATCAGGGCACTTTTCAATGCACTGGGCAGATGGTTGCCCATGCGACCACTTATCATGATGAATAATGCATAAAACACTGCCGCAGCCAGGCCAAACATTATGCCTGGAACACTTAATTCCACATCCTGCCCGATAATATTCACGGCAAGACAGCTTCCCAGCATCACCAGCAATATGCAGCCCATTTGCACCAACCCTGGACGCTGCCCGAACACGAGATAATCAATCAAGGCGCTAATCCACAGGTATTGCATCAATAATACAATGGCAACTGAGGCAGGCATCAGGTTGACGCACTGGTAGTAACACACCCCAACCAGCCCCGGAAAAACACCTGCCGCGATCAATTTCAACCTTAATATTCCAGGCGATACATGATGCCCATCAACCTGGCCATGCGAATGCCGCCAGCTACGTCCAAGCAGAAATATCCCCCACAACATCAATACACCAGTCAACACCTGGGACCCTGTCACCTCTCCCAGGGTGTATCCGTGCTCATAAGCCTTCTTGACGATAGTGGATAAGGCTCCAAAACTACACCCTGCAACAAACACAAGAAAACTGTAATACCAACTACTGGGCTTCATAAAATCACTCATGGCAACGATATCTGTCCTGATCCATCGCACAATTCCCTGCAATCCAATCAGGCACCGACCATTCTCTTGAATAGTCACCTCATTTGCAATGCAATCCGCAACAACCTTTCCTCATCACACTAAGTGCCACTACTGTATTACAGCAGCAATCTCGCTAACCGAAATAATATCTTGCCAACCTCAACAGTTTATACAATACTCACATTTAATATACAGACCTGTATATTAAACACAACAAGGAGACACCAAATGAAAATTCTGCTGATTGGCGCCGCTGCCTGTATCACCGCCCTGATTCTTTCTGCCTGGCTGATGACTTTCGCCAAATGGTTTCCCATCAAGGGCGTGGATGAATTCCTGATTGATTACAAGACCATGATCAGGGCCCATATTGACTATGCATTGATGGCGCTATTTGGACTGGCATTCTATGGACTGGGCATAGAGCTACCAGCTATTGCCTGCGTCTGCCTCGCCATCGGAGGCTTCACCAACCCGACCATTTTCACCATTGCCGCCTTTGATACCAACTTCTGGGAAAAGAAACGCTGGAAGATTTTCAGTGCCATCAGTTTCATACTGACCACGATCGGCTTCATGTGGATTACCTTCACGATACTGCTACACGCAATGCACTGATACCTCAAAGTACAATACTGAAATGTATACGATAAAAACATCGTACGGACTGCCAGAAAAACCTGGTAGCAACACAATGAGCTATATCAAAAAATGCTCAGAGCTCATCCGCCAGCTATTCAACTTATATCTTTCATTATTCGAATACTAGGATTTGCAATTCTGCCCTCTTCGATATACCTCCCAATCAGCCGTGAGGAGTAATCCATCATCCACCAAGATTACTCCCACCATCATTCAACCTCTTGCCAACCATGCCACTTCATGTAATACTTGCGCCCTCTTGATTGAGACGTTGTTCATCGCAATTGCGATACATACAAACGAGATAAAATTTTTCTAGCATTAATTTTTTCTTCACGTATAATGCACGCCTCACATAAGCGCCCGTAGCTCAGCTGGATAGAGTACTTGGCTACGAACCAAGGGGTCAGGAGTTCGAATCTCTTCGGGCGCACCATAAAATCAAAGTCTTAGGCCACCTCCTGGTGGCCTTTTTCTTTTTCTGTAGGGAAAACGTCAGTACCTCCCACCAGTTTCAAGCCGACGCGCCTGTCTACATAGCTGGCCAGATGCTCCGTTGAAAGGTGCGCATAGCGTTGCACCATTTCAGCCGAAGCCCAGCCGCCAAGCTCCTGTAACACATGCAAAGGGGTACCATCCTGTGCATGCCAGCTTGCCCAGGTATGCCGTAAATCGTGCCACCTGAAGCCAGCCGGAATTCCCGCTTTCTTTAATGCATCCCGCCACGTTTTAGTGGAAGTTTGGGTCACGGGTAGCCCCTTGTAAGGAAACACCCATGTTTCGTGCTTCCCTGTCTGCCCTCTCAGAATTAAAACAGCCTCTCTCGACAAAGGAACGCCAATCGCTTTTTCCGCCTTGGCCTGATCCGGGTGTATCCAGGCAATGCGCCTTTCCAGATCCACCTGCGACCATTCCAGATGCGTGACATTGTGACGACGCAATCCCGTTTCCAAAGCAAAGCGCATCATCGACTGCTGATGATCAGCGAGATAGCCCAGCAGTGCTTCGGCTTGGCCACGCGTGATCCAGCTAATCCGCTTCACGGGCTCCTTCATCATCGGAATATTTGGACAAGAAGCGATCCACTCCCAGTCGTCCCTCGCCTTGCGCAAAATGGCCCGGATAATTTCCAGGGTGCGATTGATCGTGCTCGGCTTCGGAACAATCTTTCTGGCAGGCCCTTTTTTGCGCGGTATCTCGTAAGGCTTCTGGCGAGCAATTGTGATTTCTGAAATCAGGTCACGATTGATCTCATCCAGATACTTACCGTTCAAAAAAGGATCAAGCCAGCGCAGATGCGACTTGTCCGTTTCGATGGTTGTCTTCTGGGATTTTTCGGAAAGATATCTGACGACTGCATCCTGCCAGGTTCGCTTAGGCTTAATCCCTAATCGCTTTTGCTCCCACATCTGAGCTTGCAAGCGATCATGGTATTCCTGAGCGAGTTCTCTTACTTGAGTCCCAGTTGTTTTTTGTATTCGCTTTCCGTCGGGGGCAGTAATTTCGACCCACCAGTTTCGTGAGTCTTTGCGTTTGAAAAGTGACATGCGTTACTCCTTTCCGTTGAGTCACTTACAGACGCCTGCGCCTTGTAATTTGAGCGCAGCCACTCAACCAAGTCAACATCTATAAATACCCATTTCTTACCCGGCTTTGCCGCTGGTATTTCGCCCCGCCTTGCCATTTCTGAGAGGGTGATGGGATGCACTTTTATAAATTGCGCAGCTTCCTCGATTTCCATCGTTTTCATTTCCCATCTACTCCTCTGGTCATCCCGTTCTGCGGGTGCTCAGGTGGCCAGTTATCCAGTGCAAACACTGGAAATCTGGCGCGGTGTTTTTTAGTAATCGGTACGCGTTCACCGGCAACGGGTACCGACTGAATGAGTGCAAACATACGCTCAAGCCGTGGTGCAAAACCTGCGTCCGGGCAGAGGTAATGCACCTTGGCGTATTCCTCCCGCTTCATCATTTGCAGGTAAATCGCAAAGATCGCCTCGTAGCGCTTTAATGTCTTGATGCTGCGTTCCAGCTCAATCGCAATGGTTTGGCCCTCTGCATTGGTGGCAATCGCATCTGGACGTTTCTTAATGCCTTTGGGCAGCCGGTGTCCGGGAACCCAATTGGTCCAGCCAGCTTGTTCTGCCATGAGCCTTGCTCGCTGAATATCCAGGTAATGGGGAATCGTCATGACGGATAATTTGCCGGGTTCAAAGTAGGGTCGGACCCGCATCGCTTCATTGTCAGCCCATGCGAAAGCCAGACCCTGCGGCGTAACTCCCCAGAGGCTTAACCTGAGTGCATCTACCTTGTATCTCAGCAAGAACCCGTCACGCTCCATCTGGCAAATGGTCTTGAAGGTTGCCGGTTCTGACAAACCTAGCATATCAGCCAGGTTGGTCAGATTGCTCCAGGTTTCATCACGCAGGAACCGCAGTACCGTTTCACGTTTGGCCTGACTGCGCATACAGCGCTGTTGGTAGGAGTTAATCAACATCGAGCAGACTCTGTGCGGTGGTCAGGGACGGGTTTGCTGGAGAGGGTTTCTCCAACTTAGGCTCAGCACCTGGAATGGATACCGGCGTAATGGCCCACCTGCTTTTAGTAACCCGAATTGGTGATGTGAAGAAGAACTGTGCCAAGCCAGCACCATATAAAACCGCACAGCGCTCAGGCAGGGCATGCAGCATATTGGTATCTACCAGTGGGCGCTCTGCCTGGCGCAAGGTTCGCCCTCCATCACGCGCTTCTGTCAGCCCTGCATTGGTTTTGACCTGCCGAATTTCATCATCGACCAGGATCGTGCCGCTCATGCGTGCTAGCCATAAAGCGGTATCGGGATCCTTGACCTGGTAGGCCATCTTGATCGCACAGTTTTCATTCACGGAAGCTACGACGGATTCCGGATCCAGATCGGCAGGGCAGTCGCGCAAGTCGCCTAATGATTGATGGGCAATCATTACGTGGGCGCCTTTGTCACGGATGGCGCCGAGTGCTTCCAATGTCGGGCGGCTGATCAGGTATTTGAACTCATCCAGGAACAGACAGGCATGGCGTGCTTTTTGTCCGTTAACCAACTCACGCGGGCGCACTTCAATGTGCTGCATTACGGATAAAACGAAGATACGCTGCAATTTTAGGATACGTGGATTGCGCATGGACCCGCGCATGTAAATGACCGCACCCTGTTTGATGAGGCTCCCCAGATCTACGCCTGCTCTAGTATTAACAGCATTGACCAGGCCAATCTCTTCCAGATCGGACACAAATTTCTTACCGGCCTCCGCAATATCCGGCTGATGCTGTATCAGTAATTGCAGGGTTTCAATCAGCGAGTAATCCTGCCTGTTGGCCAGGTTTGCAAAAATCCGTGCTGCACGTCGGTCATCAAGGCGATAGAAGTCCGCGTCTGTGCCTTTCTCACCAAGAGAAAATCCTGCAGATAGCAGTTCTTCAATCTCATTGGCATTTTTATGCTGAAGAGGGTTCCATTGCGGTTGTTCAGACTGCAAGTCGATGTAGACGTAAGGCACATTGGCCTGTCTTGCAGCTTCACGCATGACATATGGGAGCCATTCATCATTCTTGGGATCAACGACCACCACACACTCGCCGGATGCAAGGGCCTGAGATAGCAACACCCCTGCTGCGACACCCTTGCCTGAGCCAGTGGTGCCAATTACATCTACATGCGACTTGCGCCATTGCTGCCATGGAATATAGACCGGCTTTCTTTGTTCATTCAGGCCAAAGAACATGCCTTTCTTGTCATTGCAGTATTTGGTTGGGTCGTAGGTACTTTGCGAGTCCGGCAGATGTACACCAATCTGGCGAATGTCCGTCTTGCGATTGCGCTCTGTGCTGTTAGCCTTGGTCAGACGGTGTTTGATGACTTCGATATAAGGCGAGGTGTAACGAATAAGCAGGATCACCATCGCAAGCCCGGCAAAGGAGCCAATACCGAACCCCCATAAATGATAGGTTTGCAGGTGAAATACGGCGTTGGCGTAATAGAACGCAAGATGGGGAATGGCAAAGTAAAACCCTGGCTGAAAGATCAATGCGAGCATTGCCATGCTTGCAAACAGGCGGCCCGCCTTGCTCTGGCGATTAAGCCAGAAGAGAGTGGCGGTAATGCCGAACACCAGTCCGACACACCACCAGAGTTGTTCAAGTTGGATGATCCAGGCATTCAGAAAGTCGATGACGAGGTGATTGAATCTGGTTACAAAATTCATGACTTCTCCTGTTCTACAGATTGCGATTTCCGGCCAATAGCCTGGTGCATGGCGTCCAGATATTTGGGAATATCACTTGGGTTACTTGGCTTGATGACTTCGGCGGATTTTTTGATTTTTTCCAGCGTTGCTTGCTCACGTGCCGCAGCAATGCGAATGCCCGCCTCGGGTGTGAACAGCCCTGCTTTTGCGCGGGAGATCAGTGAGCGCAGATAACTGAGTGGTGCGCCCGTGACTTTGTTGGCATTCAGGCGTGCTGATAGCTCGTCAAGTACGGCCTGGGCCAAGGATGCGTCGATGGTATCCAGCTGCGGCTTGGCAAGTGCACGCTCTTTGGGGCTGAGCTGCCTTGGAAAAATATAATCTGTACTACCGCTACCAGTGGGTAGTGGTAGTTTTTGATTAATTAGAGGATCTATGGTGGTTTGGGTGACAGCTACGTCACCAGGTGGTGGGGTAGCTGCCACGACCTCGTGGCTAGCTTGCCGTAGGGTAGGTGACAATTTGTCACCCTTGGGTCTCATTGCCAGATAGTACCTGTTGCTAGCTGGTGAGCCGTCATTCCTGAATCGGGCTTGCACTTCAATATAGTGACTGTTTCTTAGGATTTTGAGTATGCGCTGTACGCTCCGCTCATCCATACAGGCTTTATGGGCTAAAGTTGTGATACTAGGCCAGCAACACCCTTCATCGTCAGCTGCATCAGCCAGCGCCATGAGCACCAATTTGATAGATGGCCTTAAGCGAAGCTGCCAAGCCCAGTTCATCGCGGCAATACTCATTTTTTGAGATGCGAACCAGCTTTTGTTGAGCTACTTTTGTGTGGTTGGGTAGCACTCCCCAGTGGTGTTTTTGAATGGTAAGTTCTGGCGCTTGATTGCTCTTTTATCCAACTCACAACATCCGATGCGAGAAATAGGCGTCTTCTACCTACGCGGAAATTTGGCGGCATCGGCATTCCTGACGACAGCCTGTTTCTGCCAGTCTGTACTGAAATCTTTAATAGCTGACATACTTCAATTAAGCTCATTGTTTGCATAATTTTGTCATCCAAAGTCATTTAAACGATGCAATGGATTCTGAAAAATACCTGTCTAATTTTGGTGCAAAAAAATGCACAAATCTCATATACTTTTTCGTAACCTATTGAAAGGTAATAAATATGAAGAAGAATCCAGGAGATAAATTCAGGCAGAGAATCGCTTTTAATCTAGCTAAGCAGTGTTTGCTAGAGGATAAACATGATCCGTCTAAGCCGCAGGCGGATTTGTTCGTGGATGCGTTAAGTCGCTCTAGTCTCGCATTGCCTGATGGCAAGCAACGAATTGGGCGCAGAACCTATGAGGATGGCTGGCAAGGGAAGCGACGTCCGCAACTAGAGACGCAATGGCTGCTAGATGAGGTTGTCCAGGAATATAGCAAAGAGAGTTTGGATGACTGGAATGATCGTATTGCTTTAAATAAGCGTTTGCATGAAAGAAAGCTGGAAATGGCATTAGATGATATTGCTTCAGCTGAAGCCACGCTCGCATACACAATGGAAAATCAGAATAAGATTTACCAAGACTCAGCTAGGGCTGCCTTGGAAAGATCAAAAATGCAGTATGAAGAGCTTCGCTCTTCCGGGTATTATCGTGATGGATTGCATATAGGATATTTCCCCGGCATCGATATAAAGCCATCTAGCTGGATCAATAGAAATGCAATCAACGATGTTCTGCATGAACATTTAACTGCATTAGATGTAGGGTGCATGGAGTATTCGAAAGAAAATATCGCTAAGTGCGATAAATTACTTCGTCGCATTCATGAACGATGGAATCCTCGTGGTTCAAATTGCTTTTTCGAGTGTATGGAATTCTCACAAGCTGACTTCATTCATGTGGACGAAGGAGATTATTTAGAAAAGTTCATTAGTTTGAATGGTAGTTATGATCCATCTATGGACTTGTTTGATCCACGTATCTTTGCCAAGTTTAAATCGCCTGATAATGTTTATCAGACTTATGATGTTTTCTCCCCGGCAAAGATCGGCGAATTTCTATCCAGCATTCCAGTTTCTAAAGATATTTCAGAGCACCCACTTTTGGATTTCTGGGTACTGGATTTTGCATCATCAGTTTTAGCTTTTTACTGGTTGTTTAACGCTTTCCGCAGGCGTGATGGATATTACAGAGTAATGCCAGAGACCAGTATAAAGTCAATGGATATGCTGTCGGATGGGAAGCAATTATTGTGGGGTGAAGGTGACATTCAACAATGTCTTTCTGGGTTTGGAATTTCCATAAAATCAGAGTTCTATGAAGTTTATCTTGCGATTTTTAGCTCAATTCGAAATAAGTACCACTCTATCCTTAAGCAATTCGGGATAGATGTTAACGAGTTTCAGGAAATATTTGAGGAGTTTGACTATGGGAATAGAGTGGTGTTCGCTCCAAACGGCTTGAGCCGTGAACGATCACCCTTAAGCATGTAGGTCATAGGCGAATGCCTGTCTTTCAATCAGGAAAGACTCTGATTTATTTATGGGTATTCGTCGTATTATCATATAATTGCTCCAGTATTATTGGGCAATGCGGAAGCACTGCAATAAAATCAAACAATCATAATAATTAGGGAGCACTCGTGTCACGACTGACCGATTTGATTGCTCAGGTCAGAGCCAAAGATCCTCAAATAGGGGCGGACCTGGATAAAGAGTTCAAGGTTCTGTCATCTCGCCTGCCCTTTGGGCTTAATTTCGAACCTCATCACCCTGAGGTCGTTGAGTTGCCACAACGCCTTATCCGCAAAGGCGATAAGGTACGTATATTGCCGGAGCGTGGTTTGCTATGAAAGGCGACCAGTTTCAAAATTTTGATCGATTGAAGGTGCGGACGTGAACAACAACAAAGAAGCCCAGCGAGCAGAGCTCCACAAGACC
This sequence comes from Methylobacillus rhizosphaerae, assembly GCF_900187985.1. Classification (GTDB taxonomy): domain Bacteria; phylum Pseudomonadota; class Gammaproteobacteria; order Burkholderiales; family Methylophilaceae; genus Methylobacillus; species Methylobacillus rhizosphaerae. The sequence continues at coordinate 9,799 of NZ_FZOA01000014.1, read as the reverse complement.
ATCTGGCGCATCGCCAACGACCTCCGCGGCAGCGTTGACGGCTGGGACTTCAAGTCCTATGTGCTCGGCATCCTCTTCTACCGCTTCATCTCGGAGAACCTCACCGCCTACCTGAACAAGCTCGAGCGCGAGGCCGGCGACGCCGACTTTGATTACGCCAAACTCAGCGACTCCGACGCCGAGTTCGGTCGCAAGGACACGGTCGACGAGAAGGGCTTCTACATCCTCCCGAGCGAGCTGTTCGAGAACGTGCGCAAGCGCGCGGCGCAGGACGTGAACCTCAACGAGACACTGTCACGGGTCTTCGCTAGCATCGAAGGTTCGGCGGTCGGGGCGGCGAGCGAGGACGACCTCAAGGGTCTCTTCCACGATCTCGACGTGAACAGCCCGAAGCTCGGCCCGACCGTCGCCAAGCGGAACGAGCGGCTGGTCAAGCTCCTCGATGCGATCGGCGAGCTGGACTTCGGCAACGGTGGCTTCGCCGAGAACACCATTGATGCCTTCGGTGACGCCTACGAGTACCTCATGGGCATGTACGCCTCCAGCGCAGGCAAGTCCGGCGGCGAGTACTACACGCCGCAGGAGGTCTCGGAGCTTCTGGCGCGGATCACGGTCGTCGGGAAGACCGCCGTCAACAAGGTCTACGACCCTGCCGTCGGCTCAGGTTCACTGTTGCTGAAGTTCGCCAAGGTTCTCGGCAAGGACAACGTCCGCCAAGGTTTCTACGGTCAGGAAATCAACCTGACCACGTACAACCTCGCGCGGATCAACATGTTCCTGCACGACATCAATTACGAGAAGTTCGACATCTTCCACGGTGACACGCTCACCGATCCGGGCCACTGGGACGACGAGCCGTTCGAGGCGATCGTGTCCAACCCGCCGTACTCGATCAAGTGGGAGGGCGACTCCAACCCACTCATGATCAACGACCCTCGGTTTGCCCCAGCAGGCGTGCTCGCCCCGAAGGGCTACGCCGACCTGGCATTCACGATGCACATGCTCAACTGGCTGGCGGTTAACGGCACGGCGGCTATCGTAGAGTTCCCCGGAGTCATGTACCGAGGCGGAGCCGAGCAGAAGATCCGCAAGTACCTGATCGACAACAACTACGTCGATACGGTCATCCAGCTTCCGCCAGACCTGTTCTTCGGCACGACTATCGGCACCTGCATCCTCGTGCTCAAGAAGTCGCGCAAGGACAGCTCGGTGCTCTTCATCAACGCCTCCGCCGAGTTCAAGCGCGCCGGCAACAAGAACAAGCTCTTGCCTGAGCACCAGCAGAAGATCCTCGACGAGTACACCAACCGCGAAACTATCGATCACTTCAGCGCCGTCATTCCGACCGAGAAGATCGCTGAGAACAACTACAACCTCTCAGTGACCTCATGGGTTGAGGCCGAGGACACCCGCGAGGCCATCGACATCACCGAGCTGAACGCGCGGATCGCCGGAATCGTGGCGCGTCAGGCCGAGCTCCGGACACAGATCGACGCGATCGTTGCCAACCTGGAGGGTGCGTCGTGAGCCGGATCGATGAACTGATCGCCGAGCACTGCGCGGACGGGGCGGCCTTCCGAACGCTTGGTGACGTTGGCGAGTTCATCCGAGGAAACGGGCTGCAGAAATCGGACCTGACAGATGTTGGTTTCCCGGCGATCCACTACGGCCAGATCCACACCTTCTACGGCACTTGGACGGCGTCAACGAAGTCCTTCACGGATCCCGGGTTGGCCTCGAAACTGCGTCGTGCCCACACCGGGGACCTCGTCATCGCGACAACCAGTGAGGACGACGCGGCCGTCGCAAAGGCAACCGCATGGATAGGCGACGGCGAGGTGGCCGTCAGCGGCGACGCCCACATCTACCGGCATTCTTTGGACCCGCGTTACGTTGCGTACTACTTCCAGACTGACCAGTTCCAGTCGCAGAAGGCACGTCACCTCACGGGAACGAAGGTGCGGCGGATCTCCGCGGACTCTCTCGCCAAAATCCGAATCCCCGTGCCGCCGCTCGAGGTACAGCGCGAGATCGTGAAAGTATTGGATGCGTTCACGGAGCTAGAAGCGGAGCTAGAAGCGGAGCTAGAAGCGGAGCTAGAAGCGCGTCGACTTCAGTATGCCCACTACCGGGACGCCCTCCTGACCTTCCCTGAGACGGGGGGGGGGGTACAGAGGATTCCGATGGGTGAGGTGTGTGCGAAGATGTCGTCTGGGGCAACGCCGCTGGCGGGCAAGTCGGCGTATTATGACGGCGGGACGATTCCGTGGCTCCGCACTCAAGAGGTGGTCTGGGCTGATGTCTGGGACACCGACGTGAAGGTGACCGAGCAGGCTCTTCGCGAGACAGCCATCAAGTGGATTCCCGAGAACTGCGTGATCGTTGCGATCTCCGGCGCGTCGGCGGCCCGTGCGGCCGTCAATAAGATCCCGGTGACGACAAATCAGCACTGTTTCAACATGGAGATCGACCCCGACAAGGCTTTATATCGCTACGTCTTCCACTGGGTTTCGAGGCATTACGAGGAGCTGAAGGCTCTCGGTCGTGGAGCTCGATCGGATCTCAATGCCAGCATCATCCGATCGTTCCCGATTGCACTGCCGTCACTGGGTGAGCAACAACGGATCGTTGAGACCCTCGACCGGTTCGACGCACTGGTGAACAGCCTCACTGATGGCCTTCCAGCCGAGATCGCTGCGCGGCGTGAGCAGTACGAGTACTACCGCAACAAGCTCCTCGCGTTCGAGGAGGTGGCAGCATGATCGAGCCGAAGGCCACTCGCTACGAGCCGATCGCGGTGTCGGCTGAGAGCACGGTTGTTGCCGAGTTCATCCCGGATGCTGCGTCAGCGGCCTCGTACCAGTCCGAGGCTGACCTGGAGCGCGAGCTGATCAAGCTCCTGCAGGGGCAGGCATACGATTACCTCCCGATCACGACCGAAGCGCAGCTGATCGCCAACCTGCGCACCCAGCTCGAAGCCTTGAACGGCATCACGTTCAGCGACACCGAGTGGGAGAAGTTCTTCAGCGAGAAGGTCGCTGGCGCGAACGACGGCATCGTTGAGAAGACCGTCCGGATTCAAGAGGACCACGTCCAGGTCTTGAAGCGGGACGACGGCTCGACGAAGAACGTCCAGCTCATCGACAAGAAGAACATCCACAAAAACCGTCTCCAGGTCATCAACCAGTACGATATCGGTCAGGGTGAAGGCGGTGCGAAACACTCAAACCGCTACGACGTCACGATCCTCGTCAACGGCCTGCCATTGGTCCACGTCGAGCTCAAACGCCGTGGAGTCGACATCCGCGAGGCGTTTAACCAGATCGACCGCTATCAGCGCGACAGTTTCTGGGCAGGCTCGGGGCTCTTCGAGTACGTCCAGCTGTTCGTGATCAGCAACGGCACGTTGACCAAGTACTACTCCAACACGACCCGTCGCCAGCACCTTTCGGAGCAGGGGCAGACGAAGAAGGCCAAGAAGACTTCGAACTCGTTCGAGTTCACCTCGTGGTGGGCCGATGCGGCGAACCGTCCGATCCAGGACCTGACCGGCTTCACGAAAACCTTCTTCGCCAAGCACTCGCTGCTCAACGTGTTGACGAAGTACTGCGTGCTGACTGCGGACCGGCTCCTGCTGGTCATGCGGCCGTACCAGATCGTCGCCACCGAGCGCGTGATCCAGAAAATCGAGATCTCGACCAACTACAAGCAGCTCGGGACCGTCGGCGCGGGTGGGTACGTCTGGCACACCACCGGTTCCGGCAAGACGCTGACCTCGTTCAAGACGGCGCAGCTCGCGTCGCGCATGGAGAGCGTCGACAAGGTGCTGTTCGTGGTCGACCGCAAGGATCTCGACTACCAGACGATGCGAGAGTACGACCGCTTCGAGAAGGGCGCGGCCAACTCCAACACCTCCACTTCGGTGCTGAAGAAACAGCTCGAAGACCCCAGCTCCAAGATCATCATCACCACGATCCAGAAGCTCGCAACGTTCATCAACGCCAACAAGGGCCACGCGATCTACGACGGCCACATCGTGTTGATCTTCGACGAGTGCCACCGGTCGCAGTTCGGCGACATGCACTCGGCGATTACGAAGTCGTTCAAGCGGTACAACATCTTCGGCTTCACCGGCACGCCGATCTTCGCCGTCAACTCATCTAGCGGCGGCAACCCTAACCTGCGCACCACGCCGCAGGCCTTCGGCTGCTACCAGCACGGCAGTCCTGCTGATTGCCCGCCTGCTGATCACCAGATGGCGATCCACACCTACACGATTGTGGATGCGATCAACGACAAGAACGTCCTGCCGTTCCGCATCGACTACGTCAACACCGTCAAGGTCCCGGAGGGTGTGGGCGACAAGCAGGTCAGCGCCATCGACACCGAAAAGGCGTTGCTTGATCCGGAGCGACTCCGCCAGGTCACGGCCTACACGCTGGAGCACTTCGAGCAGAAGACCAAGCGGACGCAGGGCTACGACTACTCGGTCGTGACCAACGTTGCCGACGTGGTCGGCAGCCGCAACAAGGTCTCCGAGCTCAAGCAGGCGAGCCGGGTGAAGGGCTTCAACGCGATCTTCGCTACCGCCTCGATCGACGCGGCGAAGCGCTACTACCTGGAGTTCAAGAAGCAGCAGGCCGACCTGACGCCTGACCAGCGGCTCAAGGTCGCCACGATCTTTTCCTACGCGGCGAACGAGGATGTCGGTGACGACTACCTCGACAAGGAAGGCTTCGAGACCAGCTCGCTCGACCAGTCGTCGCGCGACTTTCTCGACGAGGCGATCAAGGACTACAACGCGCTCTTCGGCACAAGCTACGACACGAGCGCCGACAAGTTCCAGAACTACTACAAGGACCTGTCGCTGCGGCTGAAAAACCGCGAGATCGACCTCGTCATCGTGGTCAACATGTTCCTGACCGGCTTCGACGCCACCACGATGAACACGCTCTTCGTCGACAAGCGGCTCGTGAATCACGGCCTGATTCAGGCCTACTCGCGCACCAACCGGATCCTCAACTCGGTCAAGACCTACGGCAACATCGTGTCCTTCCGCGACCTGGAGGAAGAGACCAACGACGCCATCGCGCTGTTCGGAAACAAGGACGCGCGCGGTATCGTGCTGCTCAAGCCGTATGGCGAGTACTACACCGAGTACGCCGACAAGGCCTCGGAACTGTTGGCGAAGTTCCCGCTCGAGGAGCAGATCGTCGGTGAAACGGCGCAGAAGGAGTTCATCGCGCTGCTCGGCGCGATCCTGCGGCTGCAGAACATCCTGACCTCGTTCGACGACTTCGCAGGAAATGAGATCATCACCGCCCGCCAGATGCAGGACTACCGCAGCATCTACCTCAACCTCTACGCCGAGTTCCGCAAGGAAGGCCAGAGCGAGAAGGAAGCGATCAACGACGACGTCGTCTTCGAGATCGAGCTCATCAAGCAGGTCGAGATCAACGTCGACTACATCCTTATGCTCGTCGCCAAGTGGCGCGACGCCCGAGGCAACGGTGCCGACAAGGAAATGTCCGCGCTCATGGACATCCAACGCTCCGTCGACTCCAGTCCGACCCTGCGGAACAAGCGCGACCTCATCCTTGACTTTGTCGACCGCGTCTCGGCGTCCGGCGAGATTGACGAGGAGTGGCGTGCATACGTCGCGGCACAGCGCACTGCCGAGCTCGACACCATCATCAACGACGAGAACCTCAAGCTCGACGAGACCCGAGCCTTCGTCGATCACGCGTTCCGCGACGGGTCCATCCCGACCACCGGGACGGCGATCACCAAGATCCTTCCGCCCGCTTCCCGCTTCTCTGGCGGGAGAGGCCACGGCGAGAAGAAGGCACGCGTGCTCGACCGCCTTGGCGAGTTCTTCGACCGGTTCTTCGGGCTGAGTCATGTGGGTGGGCAATGACGAGCTCGAGCATGGCACCCCAGGTGATCCAGAAAGTCGTCCTCAAGAACTTCCGCAGGTTCCGAAGCACGACGATCGAGTTTGCAGCCGGTTTGAACATCTTGGTGGGCGACAATGAGGCCGGGAAATCAACGGTTCTCGAGGCGATCAACCTCGCCCTCACCTCTCGGTGGCAGGGGAAGTTCTTTTCAGGCGAGTTCGCACCGCACTTCATCAACCTCGACGCAACGACGGAGTATCTCGACGCCGTGCGCGCAGGGGAAACGCCTGAGCCGCCGGAGGTGGTCGTCGAGCTCTACCTGAGTGAGTCGGCGGACACGGTCAGGCTCAAGGGAACCAACAACTCTCTCGGCGAGGACGCGTGCGGCCTTCGTCTGGTCGCTCGATTCGACCAGGAGGGCTTCAGCGACGAGTACCAGTCATACGTCGCGGACAAGGATGAAGTCCGATCAGTTCCGACCGAGTTCTACAGGATCGACTGGCACGACTTCGGCGCCCACGCCGTCAATCCTCGCGCCATCAAGGTCACGTCGTCACTCATCGATGCATCGCGAATCAGACTCCAGTCGGGCGCTGACTACTACCTGCAGCGCATCATCACCGAGAGCCTCGACACGAAGCAGCGCGCCCAACTTTCGCGCGCATTCCGGTCGCTGCAGGAGTCCTTCGTTGACGACGCATCCATCACGGCGCTCAACGACGCACTCGACGCCAGTCAAGAGCAGATCACCGACAAGAAGCTCACGATGGCAATCAACGCATCCCAGAATAACCAGTGGGATAGCGCTCTAGCGCCGCACCTTGACTCCTTGCCGCTCCACATGGCGGGCAGCGGCGAGCAGAACAAACTCAAGATCCTTTTGGCGCTCGCCCGACGAGTGGAGGATGCCCACCTGATCTTGGTGGAGGAGCCCGAGAACCACCTCTCATTCTCCTCGCTCAACCAACTGATCGAGAAGATCGGAACCAAGTGCGAGGAACGGCAGGTCGTCATCTCGACGCACAGCTCGTACGTCATCAACAAACTCGGTCTCGACAAACTCATGCTGCTGAGCGGTGAGTCGGTCACCCGCACAAGCGATCTCCCCGCTGACACGCAGGACTACTTCAAAAAGCTTTCGGGCTACGACACGCTCCGCCTCGTGCTCGCCAAGGCAGTAATCCTGGTCGAAGGGCCATCCGACGAGTTGATCGTGCAGCGGGCCTACCGAGACAAGCACAACAAGCGGCCCATCGAAGACGGCGTCGATGTCATCAACGTGCGCGGGCTGTCCGCGAAGCGATTCCTCGACTTGGCCGTGCCGCTCAAGCGCCGGGTAGCCGTGATCAACGACAACGACGGCGACTTCGCGAAGAACATCACCGAGAAGTACGCCGACTACTCGACCAACGACTTCATCTCCATTCATGCCAGCGACGAGGACGACCTCAAGACGCTGGAGCCGCAGATCGTCGCCTCCGCTGGCTTGGACGCCGTGAACAAGGCGCTCAGTACGGCGTTCACGACCGAGGCAGAGGCCAGCGACTTCATGATCGCCAATAAGACGGGTGCGGCTCTCGCCCTACACGACACTGCCCAGACATTGACTTGGCCGCAGTACATTCAGGATGCAGTCGATGGCATCCACGAATGAGGTTGTCATCGCATGCGCTGGCTCCGGCAAGACGACCTACCTGCTAGAGCGAGCCCTCGCCGATCCGACCAAGCGGGCTCTGATCATCACTTATACGAACGAGAACCTTCGCGAGATCAACTCGCGCCTGTGGCAAAGGTCGGCGGGGAGCCACGCTCACGTCGAGACCATGACGATCTTCGAGTTCCTCCTGCGTGAGTGCATTAAGCCCTACCAGACCTTCAAGGCGGGCATCGCGCAGATTCGGTCGGTCAACTTCGTTTCGGATCGCCCGCGCTTCGCCAAGAAGAGCGACTTCAAAGCGTCGTATCTGGATGACTCGCATAACGTCTATCGAGATGCCGTCTCCGATCTCGCATGCGTTCTCAATGCCGAGTCCGGCGGAAAGGTGGTGGCCCGGCTAGAGGCGATTTACGACGCGATCCTGATCGACGAGATGCAGGACCTTGCTGGCTGGGACCTCGAATTCGTTCAACTGCTGCTGGGTTCGTCAATCGAAGTTACGCTCGTTGGTGACCCGCGACAGTCCGTCTACTTCACGAACCAGTCGGCGAAAAACAAGAACAAGAAGGGCGTCAGCATCCTCGACTGGATCGACGAGCGCGTTCAGGCAGGCACATGCAGAAAGGTCGAGCATGCCCACAGCCACCGATGCGTCCAGACAATCTGCACATTCGCAGATGCGCTCTTTCCCAACATGACTGCGACGACCTCGCACAACGGGGAGCAGACCGGACATGACGGGGTCTTCTTGGTCAAGGCAGCCGACCTGGATGCCTACCGGGCCGCATATGAGCCACAGGAGCTGCGCTGGGACAAGCGCTGCAAGACTGCTGGTGAAGGCGCGAAGAACTTCGGGCAAGTCAAGGGGCTCACGTTCACGCGAGTCCTGATCCATCCGACCAAGCCGATCACCAAGTACGTCGAGGACGGGACGGTCCTTTCAGACGGATCGGTATCGAAGTTCTACGTGGGCGTGACCCGTGCACGCCAGAGCGTGGCGATCCTTACCGAAGCAGCAACGACGTCATCGTCGCTCCCGTACTGGTCGCCACCATCGGGACCTGTAGCCGACGTTCACTAGCGCTGCCACCCGTGTGTGGCTCGGAGCTGGACGCCCTCGGCTCGCAGATAGTTCAGCACCGACTTGCTGGAGAGGCGCGTCTTCCATGGCAGGCCACTCACCCCAAGGCGAGTGAAGCCATGCGATGTCCAAGCATCAAAATGGCTGTGCCTGTTTTAACGACCAACAGGGCGTTAAAATTGCCACTCGTCCAGAGTGGCAACCCAAGCTGTGATAGCCGCACCCTAGTGCGGATAAGACCTTGTTAGCGGAGCGTTCGCCCCAGCGAAAAAAGGGCGTGCGCAGCTGCCGTCGTCGGTGACAGCACACGCTGGCGCTCGACCAAAGAAGAACACATGCAGCGTCCAGCGAAACCCAGAACATCGTGGAGGGCAACTTTTAGTCATCGTGTCTGCGGTAGCAGAGGCGTTGTCTAAATGTTGTGTTTTCTTCTTTGGTCGAGCGCCAGCGTGGACGACGGCAGGTGAATTTGTGACATGACAAGCGTCCAGCGCAGACATGTTGCAAAGAGGCTGAAAGCCTCCGAGCGTAACAGTCGTCCAGACTGTTCGCATGAGGTGAATGCTTGTACTGCCTGGCGTCCAGCAAGGTAGACAAGCAGAGGACGGCTCCTCAATACCTCATGCAGTCGCACTGCATGAGTATTCGCTTTTCAATATCAGGCGGTAAAGATGGTGAGCATGGTTGGATAAGTTACTTCGGCAAGTGATTTATCCGAAGCCGTTTATCCAACTGTGTTGTCCATATTGGCCGCCACCTCTTGCCTTCTATACACGATAAGCAGCATCAGAAGAACACACGCTCCTGCAATGACAGCAGGGAACAGAACCGTAGCAACCGAATAATGAATCGCCCCTACTATTCTAGACAGTCTCCAGCCCCTCGAAATAACGCTTTTCATACTCTACTGGCGATAGGCCATTATTGAAACTGTGTCGACGCCTAGGGTTATAAAACATCTCGATGTAATCAAATACATCTTGGCGGGCGGCTTCTCGATGCTCATAAATCTTCCGACGTATCCTTTCCCGCTTCAGCAATTGAAAGAAGCTTTCTGCGACTGCATTGTCGTGGCAATTTCCTCGTCTGCTCATGCTAGGTTTGAGACGGTGCGCTTTTAAAAATGCCTGCCAATCATAGCTGCTGAACTGACTACCTTGATCT
>NZ_FZOA01000015.1 GCF_900187985.1 Methylobacillus rhizosphaerae | reverse complement strand
GTGGTCTTGCCATGGTCAACGTGACCAATCGTTCCCACGTTTACGTGCGGTTTCGTCCGCTCAAATTTACCTTTTGCCATTTCTGTTTCCTTTAATTATCTATTTCGCTCAGATATATACAATTACTTCTTATTAATAATGGCTTCTGCCACATTTCTTGGAGCTTCAGCATAATGCTTGAACTCCATACTGTAGGTCGCACGCCCTTGCGTCAAAGAACGCACAGTTGTGGCATAACCAAACATTTCAGACAGGGGAACTTCAGCACGAATCGCCTTGCCACCGCCAACCAGGTCATCCATACCCTGGATCACACCACGACGGGAAGACAAGTCGCCCATTACATCACCCATATAATCTTCTGGCGTTTCAACTTCAACTGCCATGATAGGCTCCAGCAGGATTGGATCTGCCTTACGCATACCATCCTTGAATGCCATGGAAGCAGCCATCTTAAAGGCGTTTTCGTTGGAGTCAACATCATGGTAGGAACCATCAAACAAGGTAACCTTGACATCCACTACCGGGAAACCGGCCAACACGCCACTCGGGATAGTTTCACGCAGACCCTTATCTACCGCAGGAATGAATTCGCGCGGCACGGTACCGCCCTTGATCTGGTCAACAAACTCATAACCCTTACCGGTTTCGTTTGGCTCCATCTTGATCCATACGTGACCGTACTGACCCTTACCACCAGACTGCTTGACAAATTTACCTTCGACTTCAACCGCCTTCTTGATCGCTTCACGGTAAGCAACCTGCGGAGCACCCACATTCGCTTCGACGTTAAATTCGCGCTTCATGCGGTCAACCAGAATTTCCAAGTGCAACTCACCCATACCGGAAATGATAGTCTGATTGGTTTCTTCATCAGTACGCACACGGAAAGAAGGATCTTCCTGAGCAAGACGACCCAATGCTAGACCCATTTTCTCCTGGTCGCTCTTAGTCTTGGGCTCAACTGCCACGTGAATCACGGGATCAGGGAACACCATGCGCTCGAGAATGATAGGATGATCCAGAGAACACAAAGTTTCACCAGTGGTAACGTCCTTCAAACCGATACAGGCTGCAATGTCGCCAGCGCGAATTTCTTCAATTTCGTTACGCTCGTTCGCACTCATCTGCACGATACGACCAATACGCTCTTTACGACCACTGTTAGAGTTATAAACAGTTTCACCCTTGGTCAACACGCCGGAGTAAACACGAACAAATGTCAGCTGACCTACAAACGGATCACTCATCAGCTTGAACGCCAACGCAGAGAAGTGCTCCTTATCATCCGCCTTACGGGTCAATGGCTCACCAGTCTCGCTTTCACCAGCAACATCAGGAATGTCAACAGGGGAAGGCAGGAAGTCCAGAACAGCATCCAGCATACGTTGCACACCCTTGTTCTTGAACGCGGTGCCGCACAGCATAGGCTGAATTTCAGTGGCGATAGTACGCTGACGCAAACCAGCAATAATATCCGCCTCGGACAATTCACCATTTTCCAGGTACTTATTCATCAATTCTTCAGAAGCTTCGGCCGCAGACTCAACCATTTTCTCGCGCCATTCATTGGCCACATCAACGAGGTCTGCAGGAATATCTTTGTAATCAAACTTCATACCTTGGGATGCGTCATCCCAGATGATAGCCTTCATCTTGATAAGGTCTACAACACCAGCAAAGCTATCTTCAGCCCCAATTGGAATCACCACAGGCACAGGATTGGCCTTGAGGCGCAATTTCATTTGATCAACGACTTTGAAGAAGTTCGCACCAGTACGGTCCATTTTGTTCACAAATGCCAAGCGAGGCACTTTGTGTTTATTGGCCTGACGCCAAACAGTTTCAGACTGAGGCTGCACACCACCTACTGCACAGTACACCATGCAAGCACCATCCAGCACACGCATGGAACGCTCAACTTCAATCGTGAAGTCAACGTGTCCAGGGGTATCAATGATATTGATACGGTGCTCTTGACGAGCCAGATCCATACCCTTCCAGAAACAGGTCACCGCAGAAGAGGTAATCGTGATACCACGCTCCTGCTCTTGCTCCATCCAGTCCGTAGTCGCAGCACCATCATGCACTTCACCAATCTTGTGAGTGACGCCAGTGTAAAAAAGAATACGCTCAGAGGTCGTAGTTTTACCAGCATCAATGTGCGCACTGATACCAATGTTGCGATAACGTTCGATAGGGGTTTTGCGAGCCACAGTAATTACCTAACTTATTTTTTTCAGATTAGAAACGGAAATGCGAAAATGCCTTATTGGCTTCTGCCATACGGTGAACTTCTTCACGCTTCTTCATAGCAGCACCACGACCTTCTGAAGCTTCAGCCAACTCAGCAGCCAGGCGCAGACCCATGGACTTTTCACCACGCTTACGCGCAGCATCACGCAACCAGCGCATAGCCAGGGCGTTACGACGAGCCGGACGCACTTCAACCGGAACTTGGTAATTAGCACCACCAACACGGCGACTCTTCACTTCAACAACAGGGCGAAGATTACCAATTGCCAGAGTAAATACTTCCAGCGCATCCTTGCCAGTCTTTTGTGTAATTTGATCAAATGCGCCGTACAGAATACGCTCTGCAACCGATTTCTTACCACCGGTCATCAGCACATTAACGAACTTTGAAACTTCCTGACTACCGAACTTGGGATCAGGCAGGATGTTACGCTTGGGAACTTCTCTACGTCTTGGCATGGCTTTCTCGATTCCTTAACTATTGGCTGTTTGCTATTAAGCAGCCTTAGGGCGCTTAGCACCGTACTTGGAGCGGGACTGCTTACGGTCTTTAACACCAGCAGTATCCAGGCTGCCACGCACCATGTGGTAACGCACACCTGGCAAGTCCTTTACACGACCGCCGCGCAACAGCACAACAGAGTGCTCCTGCAGGTTGTGGCCTTCACCGCCGATATAGCTAATCACTTCATAGCCATTGGTCAGGCGCACTTTGGCAACCTTACGCAAAGCGGAGTTTGGCTTCTTTGGGGTTGTGGTGTAAACACGAGTACATACACCACGCTTTTGTGGGCAGCTCTCAAGCGCTGGCACCTTGCTCTTGGTAACTACTTTTTGGCGCGGCTTGCGCACTAATTGATTGATGGTTGGCATAACCTTTAGCCTTTATATTTAACCGCTAAAAATTACGGGACGGCAAAAGGCCATCCCGAAAAACTTAGCATTCTATTTAGCGTTCAATGTGTTGTCAAGCAACCTCGGAATTTCCGGAGACCTCTTCGACTTCTACATCACCAGCTTCTTCAATACTAGCGGGAGCAGAATCCACCCCGGCAGCATTACGTTTGCGCGTTTCATGGTAAGCAAGACCAGTACCTGCAGGAATCAAGCGCCCTACAATCACGTTCTCCTTCAGACCACGCAACTCATCACGTTTGCCCAGAATTGCAGCTTCAGTCAGCACGCGAGTTGTTTCCTGGAAGGAAGCAGCTGAGATGAAGGAGTCAGTTGACAAGGACGCCTTGGTAATACCCAGCAATACATACTCAAAGCTGGCTGGGCGCTTATCTTCTGCCAATACACGCTCATTCTCGGTCAGTACATCAGCACGCTCGACCTGTTCACCCAGGATGAAGTTCGTATCCCCAGCATCAGTGATACGCACGCGACGCAGCATTTGACGCACAATGACCTCAATATGCTTGTCATTGATCTTCACGCCTTGCAGACGATAAACATCCTGCACTTCATCAATGATGTAACGCGCCAATGCCTCGCGACCTTGCAGGCGCAGGATATCCTGCGGATCTGCCGGACCGTCGACAATACTTTCACCCTTGGTAACCACTTGACCGTCATGCGCTGTTACGTGCTTGTCCTTGGGGATCAGGAATTCATTGGAAACACCGTCAAGATCAGTAATCACCAGACGTTGTTTACCCTTGGTATCCTTACCGAAAGAAATCGTCCCAGTCACTTCAGCCAGCAAACCGGCATCCTTGGGCGAACGAGCTTCGAACAGTTCAGCCACACGCGGCAGACCACCGGTAATGTCGCGGGTCTTGGAAGACTCTTGCGGAATACGTGCCAGAACTTCGCCGACACCAACTTCCTGACCATCTTTCACCGTGATGATACAACCCAGCTGGAATGTAACACTCACTGGAGCCTCACCACCGGCAACCTTGACTTCAACACCATTAGCATCAAGCAATTTGACTTGAGGACGCAAACCCTTGGATTGACCAGCACGCTGCTTAGGATCAATTACCACCAGAGAAGACAAGCCGGTCACTTCATCTACTTGTTTCGCAACGGTCACACCTTCTTCGACGTTCTCGAACTTCACATGACCTGCATATTCGGTAATGATCGGACGAGTATGCGGATCCCAAGTTGCCAACGCCTGGCCAGCCTTGACTTGCTTGCCATCGGTAATTTGCAGGGTAGCGCCATAAGGGATCTTGTGACGCTCACGCTCACGGCCATTCTCATCTTGAATGATCGCTTCACCATTCCGTGAAATCACCACCTGCTCGTTACGAGCGTTGGTGACATAACGCATGGTAGAAGTAAAGCTCACGATACCGTTGGACTTGCTTTCTGCTTGGCTAACGGATGCTGCACGCGATACCGCACCACCGATGTGGAAAGTACGCATGGTCAACTGTGTGCCAGGTTCACCGATGGACTGCGCAGCGATCACGCCCACTGCCTCACCCATGTTAATGAGCTTGCCACGACCAAGATCTCGACCATAGCACTTGGCACAAATACCATATCGGGTATCACAAGTCAGCGCAGTACGTACCTTGACTTCATCAATACCCAGAGCATCAATACGCTCAACTTCATCTTCAGTCAGCAATGTGCCTGCAGGATAAACCACTTCCTGGTTTTCAGGATTGATAACATCCAGCGCAGCAACACGGCCAAGGATACGATCATGCAATGGCTCGACAACTTCACCACCCTTGACCAATGCCTTGGTATACAAGCCTTCTGTCGTACCGCAGTCGCGCTCAGTCACTACCAAGTCCTGAGTTACATCCACCAGACGGCGGGTCAGGTAACCTGAGTTCGCAGTCTTCAACGCAGTATCGGCAAGACCTTTACGCGCACCGTGCGTTGAAATGAAGTATTGCAACACATTCAGACCATCGCGGAAATTCGCGGTAATCGGCGTTTCAATAATGGAGCCATCAGGCTTCGCCATCAGGCCTCGCATACCAGCCAATTGACGCACCTGAGCCGCGGAACCACGCGCACCGGAGTCGGCCATCATGTAAATTGCGTTGAATGACTCCTGCTTGACGTCCTTGCCAGCTGCATCCTTGGCAACTTTGCCATCTGCATCCAGCACCGTTTCTTCGCGCAGCTGCCTCATCATCGCATCAGCAACCTTGTCACCAGCACGACCCCAGATATCCACAACCTTGTTGTAGCGTTCACCCTGGGTCACCAGGCCAGAGACATACTGGTCTTCAATCTCCTTGACTTCCGCTTCGGCAGAAGCAATCAACTGCTCCTTCTCCAACGGCACCAACATATCGTTGATACTGATGGAAATACCGGCACGGGTAGCATAGGTATAACCTGTATACATCAGCTTATCGGCAAAAATGACCGTTTCGCGGATACCCACGCGACGGAAACTTGCGTTAATCAGCTTGGAAATTTCTTTTTTCTTCAGCGCCTTGTCAATCACACTGAAAGGCAGGCCTGCTGGCAGGATTTCAGACAGCAATGCACGACCAACCGTTGTTTCGTAACGTGTGATCTTTTCCCGCTTCTGGCCATCAAGCTCAACATCGTATTCACGCAAACGAACCGTGACCCGCGCATGCAGATCAACCAGACGATTGTCATATGCACGCTGTACTTCGGCCACATTGGCAAAACGCATTCCCTCGCCACGCGCAGCTTTCTTCTCACGCGTCATGTAATACAGGCCAAGCACAATATCCTGGGAAGGCACAATGATAGGCTCGCCATTGGCTGGAGACAGCACATTATTGGATGCCAGCATCAGCGTGCGTGCTTCCATCTGGGCTTCCAGGCTCAATGGTACGTGGACCGCCATCTGGTCACCGTCAAAGTCGGCATTGAACGCAGCACACACCAATGGGTGCAACTGGATCGCCTTGCCTTCGACCAATGTTGGTTCGAAAGCCTGAATACCCAGGCGATGCAGTGTAGGCGCACGGTTCAGCAACACTGGATGCTCACGAATCACGTCTTCAAGAATATCCCAGACTTCTGGTCCTTCCTCTTCAACCTTCTTCTTGGCAGCCTTGATGGTGGTAGCCAGGCCAAGTACTTCCAACTTATGGAAAATGAATGGCTTGAACAGCTCCAATGCCATCTTCTTTGGCAAACCACACTGATGCAGCTTGAGTTGTGGACCAACCACAATCACGGAACGACCAGAGTAATCGACACGTTTACCCAGCAGGTTCTGACGAAAACGACCGCCCTTACCCTTGATCATGTCAGCCAGAGACTTCAACGGACGCTTGTTGGCGCCAGTCATCACCTTGCCGCGACGACCATTATCCAACAACGAATCAACTGCTTCCTGCAGCATACGTTTTTCGTTGCGAACGATGATTTCAGGTGCCTTCAGCTCCAACAGACGCTTCAGACGATTGTTACGGTTAATGACGCGACGGTACAAATCGTTCAGGTCGGAAGTCGCGAAGCGACCACCATCCAGCGGTACCAGTGGACGCAATTCAGGTGGCAATACAGGCAATACTTCCAGAATCATCCATTCTGGCTTGATACCGGACTTCTGGAATGCCTCAAGCACCTTCAAGCGCTTCGCCAGTTTTTTGATCTTGGCTTCAGAACCAGTTTCGCCCAGTTCACGGCGCAGTCTTTCGATTTCCGTATGCACGTCCATGGTGCGAAGCAGCTCACGCACCGCTTCAGCGCCCATCACAGCACTGAATTCGTCACCATATTCTTCAACTTTGGCCAGATAGTCATCTTCCGTCAGTAATTGACCACGATTCAGCGGTGTCATACCAGGATCGATAACGATGTATGCCTCAAAGTAGAGTACGCGTTCGATATCACGCAATGCAATATCCAGCACCATACCCAGACGGCTAGGCAAAGATTTCAGGAACCAGATATGCGCAACCGGGGATGCCAGTTCAATATGCGCCATGCGTTCACGACGCACCTTAGATAAGGTAACTTCAACGCCACATTTTTCGCAAATCACGCCGCGATGCTTGAGGCGCTTGTACTTGCCGCACAAGCACTCATAGTCCTTGATTGGGCCAAAAATCTTGGCGCAGAACAAGCCATCGCGCTCGGGCTTGAAAGTACGATAGTTAATGGTTTCAGGCTTCTTGACCTCACCATAGGACCAAGAGCGAATCTTCTCAGGAGAAGCCAATGCGATCTTGATCGCATCAAATTCTTCTTCCTGAGTGACCTGCTTGAATAAATCTAATAGAGCTTTCACGCGCGTTTCTCCTTAGTTGCGGTCAAGATCAATATCGATAGCCAGTGAGCGAATTTCCTTCACCAATACATTGAAGGACTCTGGCATGCCAGCGTCGATCTTATGCTCACCCTTGACAATATTTTCGTATACCTTGGTACGGCCGGACACGTCATCTGACTTAACTGTCAACATTTCCTGCAAGGTATAGGAAGCGCCATAAGCTTCCAGTGCCCAGACTTCCATTTCACCGAAACGCTGGCCACCAAACTGGGCTTTACCACCCAATGGTTGCTGAGTCACCAGTGAGTATGGACCGGTAGAACGTGCGTGCATCTTGTCATCAACCAAGTGGTGCAGTTTCAATACATGCATGTAGCCTACAGTCACAGGACGTTCAAACGCATCACCAGTACGGCCATCGAACAATTTCACCTGCGTCTTGCCTGCGGCAAATTGCAGTTGCTGAGTCCGTGGATCATCATCAGGGAACGCCAGATCCAGCATAGCCTTGATATCAGTTTCCGCAGCACCGTCAAACACAGGGGTCGCAAAAGGCACGCCACGTTGCAGGTTTTTCGCCAGATCAAACACTTCTTCATCCGTCAGAGACTTGATATCTTCGCTCTTACCGCTGCTTTCGTTATAGATCTGCTCAAGGAATTTACGTAGTTCAGTTGCCTTGGATTGTGCCTGCAGCATATTCCCAATACGAATACCCAAGCCCTTCGCTGCCCAGCCCAAGTGCACTTCCAGAATCTGACCAATATTCATACGTGATGGCACGCCCAGCGGGTTCAGTACAATATCCATCGGTGTACCATCCGCCATGTGAGGCATGTCTTCAATCGGCACAATCTTGGAAACCACACCCTTGTTACCGTGACGACCCGCCATCTTGTCACCAGGCTGAATACGGCGCTTCACGGCCAGGTAAACCTTGACCATCTTCTGCACACCTGGTGGCAATTCATCACCCTGTGTCAGCTTACGCTTCTTCTCTTCGAACTTGCTGTCAAATTCGATACGTGCCTGAGAAAGACTGTCACGCAACTGCTCCAGCTGACGTGCAACGTCTTCTTCACTCAATCGAATGTCAAACCAGTCATAACGTGCCAGGCTGTCAAGATATTCAGAAGTAATTGCCTCGCCCTTCTTGAGCTTTTGTGGTCCACCGGTGGCAATCTTGCCTTCAATCAGGCGACGGATACGACCAAAGGTATCCTCTTCCACAATACGCATCTGGTCAGCCAGATCCTGCTTGTAATCACCAAGCTGATCATCAATGATCTGCTGTGCACGCGCATCACGCTCAATACCTTCACGTGTAAACACTTGCACATCAATCACAGTGCCGGACATGCCTGAAGGAACACGCAGTGAAGTATCCTTCACATCCGATGCCTTCTCGCCGAAAATGGCGCGCAGCAGCTTTTCTTCCGGTGTCAGCTGGGTTTCACCCTTTGGAGTGACTTTACCAACCAGCACATCACCAGCCTCGACTTCAGCGCCGATGTAGATAATCCCTGACTCATCCAGACGTCCCAGCATGCGCTCGGACAGGTTGGAAATATCATGGGTAATTTCTTCCGCACCCAGCTTGGTATCACGTGCAACAACAGACAACTCTTCAATATGAATGGAAGTGTAGCGATCATCTGCCACCACACGCTCCGAAATCAGAATCGAGTCTTCGAAGTTGTAGCCGTTCCATGGCATAAAGGCAACCAGCATGTTCTGACCCAGTGCCAATTCACCCATATCAGTGGAAGCACCGTCGGCAATCACATCACCGCGCGCCAGCACATCACCAATACTGACCAGCGGTCGCTGGTTGATGTTGGTATTCTGGTTGGAGCGGGTGTACTTGATCAGATTGTAAATATCCACACCGACTTCACCGGCAGCAGCTTCCTCATCATGCACGCGCACCACGATACGGCTGGAGTCAACATAATCTACAACCCCACCACGACGGGCAGTTACCACAGTACCGGAGTCAACAGCTACAGTACGCTCAATGCCGGTACCAACCACGGCTTTTTCAGCACGAAGACATGGCACGGCCTGACGCTGCATGTTGGCACCCATCAAGGCACGGTTCGCATCGTCATGCTCCAGGAACGGAATCAATGAAGCCGCCACAGATACAATCTGGCCTGGTGCAACATCCATGTATTGAACACGGTCTGGCTGCGCCATGGTGAATTCATTGTGATAACGCGCAGATACCAAGTCCTCTTTGAACTTGCCGGCCTTGTCCAGTTCAGAGTTCGCCTGGGCGATCATGTACTGGCTTTCCTCAATCGCGGACAAGTAATCAATCTGTCCTGATACCTTATTGTCAGCCACACGTCGATATGGCGTTTCCAGGAATCCATACTGATTGGTACGGGAATACAGCGCCAAAGAATTGATCAGACCAATATTCGGACCTTCAGGCGTTTCAATCGGACAGACGCGGCCATAATGCGTGGAATGCACATCACGCACTTCAAAACCCGCGCGCTCGCGAGTCAAGCCACCAGGGCCCAAAGCGGAGACACGACGCTTGTGCGTAATCTCGGACAACGGGTTAGTTTGATCCATGAACTGTGACAGCTGGGAAGAGCCGAAAAATTCACGAATCGCACTGGAAACCGGCTTCGCATTGATCAGGTCATGCGGCATCAGGTTATCCGATTCCGCCTGAGACAAACGCTCTTTAACCGCACGCTCAACACGTACCAGACCAGCACGGAACTGATTTTCTGCCAACTCACCTACAGAGCGGATACGACGGTTACCCAAATGGTCGATATCATCAATTTCGCCGCGACCATTACGCAACTCAATCAATACGGCAATCACAGCCAGAATGTCGTCATTGGACAGAGTGCCGGTGCCTTCCGCACCTTGCGGGCCAACTTGTTCGTAAAAACGACGCAACCAGGCTGCAGTGCGTTCTTCAATTTTTTCAGGGAACGCACGACGATTAAACTTCATGCGACCAACAGCTGACAAATCATAGCGGTCAGCATTGAAGAACAAGCCATCAAACAGAGCCTGCACAGCATCTTCTGTTGGCGGTTCACCTGGACGCATCATGCGATAAATGGCAACGCGCGCGCTATACTCATCCGGAATTTCATCAATACGCAATGTTTGTGAAATATAGTCACCATGATCAAGATCATTCGCATACAGCGTATTGATCTTGCTGACTTCTGCATCACGTAACTTTTCCAGCAATGATTCCGTCACTTCATCATTGGCATTGGCTACAACTTCACCAGTGGACTTATCCACGACAATCGTGGAAAGAGCACGGCCCAACAAGAACTCTTCGGGCACAGTGATCTTGGTAATACCAGCCTTTTCCATATCACGGATATGTTTGACGGTAATACGCTTGTCCTTGGCGACGATAATCTCGCCATCCTTGTCCAGAATATCAAACTTAGCAACTTCACCACGCAGACGCTCAGGCACCAACTCAAACTGCACACCCTTCTTGGCGATATGGAAAGTATCCACATCATAGAAAGCACCCAGAATTTGCTCTGGTGTAAAACCAAGCGCTTTCAGGAGAATGGTGACAGGCATTTTACGACGACGGTCAACGCGGAAATACAGGTAATCCTTCGGGTCGAACTCGAAATCAAGCCAGGAACCACGGTAAGGAATGATACGTGCCGAGAACAGCAGTTTGCCAGAGCTATGTGTTTTGCCACGGTCATGCTCAAAGAACACACCTGGGCTACGATGCAATTGTGACACGATGACGCGTTCGGTCCCGTTAATCACAAATGATCCATTCTCAGTCATGAGCGGCAGTTCGCCCATATAGACTTCCTGCTCCTTCACCTCTTTGACAGTAGGCTTTGAAGCCTCTTTGTCCATAATGGTCAAGCGTACTTTCACACGCAAAGGTGCAGCATACGTCAAGCCACGTTGTTGACATTCTTTGACGTCAAATGGCTCCTGACCGAGGTTGTAACTAACAAAATCCAATCGCGCATTGCCTGAATGGCTGACGATAGGAAAAACCGAACTGAATGCAGCCTGCAGACCTGCATCGGTGCGCTTGTCAGCGCGAGTGTCAGCTTGCAAAAATGCAGCGTAAGATTCCAATTGCATGGCAAGCAGGTATGGAACCTCCTGCACACTTTCACGTTTGGCAAAACTTTTACGCAGACGTTTCTTTTCGGTAAAGGAATAGCTCATAGCATCTCCTGAGGATAGAGGGCAGAAGACAGCAATCCCAGATGGGACTGCTGTCTTCTAACTTCTTAAAATGGTGAAGGCTGGCAGTTTCCTGCCAGCCCATACACCATGATTTACAGCGATATTACTTGATTTCAACCTTAGCGCCAGCTTCTTCCAGCTTCTTAGCTGCGGCTTCAGCATCAGCCTTGGAAACGCCTTCCTTGATTGCCTTAGGAGCGCCGTCAACCAGATCCTTAGCTTCCTTCAGACCCAGGGCAGTCAGTTCGCGAACTGCCTTGATGACGTTTACCTTATTGTCACCAGCAGATGCCAGAACAACGTCGAACTCAGTCTTTTCAGCGGCAGCTGCACCAGCATCGCCACCTGCTGCAGGAGCTGCAACAGCAACAGCTGCAGCTGCAGCGGATACGCCAAACTTCTCTTCCAGATCCTTGATCAGTTCGGACAACTCAAGTACGGTCAAAGACGCGATAGCGTCAAGAATTTCTGCTTTAGATAATGCCATTTGTTAATACTCCTGATAAATATGATATTAGATTAGGCTGCTTGCTTTTGATCACGCACAGCTGCAAGACCACGTGCAAATTTTGTAGGTACTTCGTTAAGCGTACGTACAAACTGTGCAACCGGAGCCTGCATTGTGCCGAGCAACTTGGCCAACAACTCTTCACGGCTTGGCAATGTCGCCAGAGCTTGTACGCCCTTGGCATCCAGGACTTTGCCTGGCAATGCACCCGCCTTGATGACAAACTTGTCGTTTGACTTGGCAAAACTATTCAATACTTTTGCCGCAGCAACCGGATCGGCAGAAATGCCGAACACCAGTGGACCTACCATGTTGTTTGCCAACTCAGAAAACTGTGTGCCGTCAACGGCACGGCGTACCAGCGTGTTCTTAAGAACGCGCAGATAAACACCTGATTTTCTGGCTTCAGCACGCAACTTGGTCATGTCGCCCACTTCAATGCCGCGATACTCAGCAAGAACGATTGCCTGAGCCTGAGCGACTTGCTCGCTAACCTCAGCAACTACTGCCTTTTTCTGCTCAAGATTAAGACTCAAGGTCTTCTCCTTCCGTTAATTAAGCATTTGTGGCTTTCCACAAACACCTTCCCACGGCGACCTTTCATCAGGAATAAAATCCTGTTCCGGGTAACGCCATCTGCGTAGGATGCAGCTAGAATTTTGCTGCAATTAAACCATTACTGATTCCTACGGTCTTTGATAACCCCACAGTAAAAACTGCAGGCCCAAAGTTCATTGTGGCGTCATGCTGGGCACAACGCCAGATTCATTACGCCAGATTGGCCTGATCCACTCGCACACCAGCACCCATCGTGCTGGAAACTGAGATCTTCTTCATGTAAACACCCTTGGATGAAGCAGGCTTTGCTTTATTCAGCGCATCAACCAATGCAGCCAAGTTCTCCTTCAACGCATCCACGCCAAAAGAAGCACGTCCAATAGTGCAATGCACAATACCGCCCTTGTCAGTACGATACTGTACTTGACCAGCCTTGGCATTCTTCACGGCAGTTGCCACATCAGGTGTCACAGTGCCAACCTTTGGGTTAGGCATCAAGCCACGAGGACCGAGCACTTGACCCAGGGTACCCACGATACGCATTGCGTCCGGTGTTGCAATCGCAACGTCAAAGTCGAGCATACCGCCCTTGACCTGTTCAGCCAGATCTTCAAAACCGACAACATCAGCACCAGCCGCCTTGGCAGCCTCAGCAGCAGCACCTTGTGCGAATACTGCAATGCGCTTGGTTTTACCAGTTCCATGGGGCAACACCAGTGCACCACGCACCAGCTGATCGGATTTACGTGCATCAATACCAAGATTGATCACTGCATCCACAGATTCATCAAACTTGGCAGTCGCTGTTTCCTTAACCAGTGTCAACGCATCAGCAACAGGATATACCTTGTTACGATCAACCTTGGCACGCAAAGCATCAATACGCTTAGAAACCTTAGCCATTTACACACCCTCCACTTCAATACCCATACTACGTGCACTACCAGCAATAGTACGCACAGCAGCATCCAGATCAGCCGCTGTCAGATCAGGCTCTTTAGTCTTAGCGATCTCTTCAGCCTGCGCACGAGTAATCTTGCCCACCTTATCGGTATGAGGACGAGGAGATCCTTTATCGATCTTCGCGGCCTTCTTGATCAAGATAGTAGCAGGAGGAGTCTTCATCACAAAAGTGAAGCTCTTGTCTGCAAATGCAGTAATCACAACCGGAATCGGCAAGCCTGGCTCAAGGCTTTGTGTAGCAGCATTGAACGCCTTGCAGAATTCCATGATATTCAGACCACGCTGACCCAGAGCCGGGCCAACAGGGGGACTTGGATTGGCTTTACCTGCAGGGATCTGCAGCTTGATATAGCCGACAACTTTCTTTGCCATCTTGAACTCCTAATTTGGGTAGTAACGCTTGCTTTTCAAGCTCCCCAGTTTAGATATGTGATGCTATGCATCACGCTCGACACTCCAAAATACTGAAGTGCAAAAAGCCACGCCCAGCCAATAAGCAAGGCGCAGCCTGAATACTTAAACTTCTTTCTCTACTTGGCCGAAGTCCAGCTCCACAGGAGTAGCACGACCAAAGATCACAACCGAAACTCGCAACTTGCTCTTTTCGTAATTAAGGTCTTCAACAGTACCGGAAAAGTCTTTGAACGGACCATCAATTACGCGCACAGACTCACCCTTATCAAAGGTAAGCTTCTGTGTTGGATTGCTCTTACTATCATCCATGCGCTGCAGAATTATTTCAACTTCTTTATCCTTGATTGGAGTAGGCTTCTGAGCCGTTCCTCCAATAAAAGCGGTAACGCGCGGCGTACTTTTCACCAAATGCCAGCTTTCATCACCCATCTGCATCTGCACAAGCACATACCCAGGATAAAGCTTACGTTCAGTAATACTTTTTACGCCATTCTTCATTTCAACAACTTCTTCAACCGGAACCAGAATGTCACCAAACATATCTCCGATATCAGAACGTGCAATGCGCTCCTCCAAACCTTTCTTGACCGACTTCTCGAATCCAGAAAAAGCCTGCACAGCATACCACCGCATATTACTCATCAAGCGCCCCTCCCCATCACTTGCTTCACAACCCACATGAAGCCAATATCAACGACCCAGAGGAAAATAGCCATTACAATCACCAGCCCGAATACCGCAGCCGTAGTCTGGATAGTCTCCTTCCTACTAGGCCAAACCACCTTACGGGTTTCAATGACAGCTTCTCTTGCGAAAGCAAAAGCCCCCTGCCCAGTGACAGTTGTTTTCAGCACAAGCAGTGCCGCGACTATCCCCGCCAAAAAGGCCAGGATACGCACCACCAGCGCCTGATCAGCCAGCAAATAAAAGCCGGCAACCCCAGCAGCTACCAGCAGCAGGGAAATTACCAGCTTAATTTTTTCGGTCATATTTTGCACTTAAATAAATGGCAGGCCAGGAGGGCCTCGAACCCCCAACCCTCGGTTTTGGAGACCGATACTCTGCCAATTGAGCTACTGGCCTGTAAAGCTTCGAAGTACATAACGGCCGCACCTGTCATTCAAGCACGACCGCATGAGATATTACTCAATAACTTTAGCGACGACACCGGCACCAACGGTACGGCCACCTTCACGAATCGCGAAGCGCAGACCTTCTTCCATCGCGATTGGTGCA
>NZ_FZOA01000017.1 GCF_900187985.1 Methylobacillus rhizosphaerae | reverse complement strand
TACTGTAAACGACGCCACGAACGACGTCATCAAACCCATTACAGACGCGCTGGAGCCGATTACGAGTCCAGTAGGCGATGCACTGGAACCTGTTTTAAACCCAGTCGTCTCAGCCCTGGAGCCTATCCTGACCCCAGTGCTAGACACCCTGAACCCTGTCACTGATGCCCTTGCACCTGTAACAGACGCCCTGCAACCAGTCACTGGTGCAGTAGGCGACATCCTCGCCCCGGTAATCGACGCACTAGGTCCGACCGGCGAAGCCCTGGAAGGCGTCCTGAGCCCCATCACCACCGCCCTTGGCCCAGTGGCTGACGGACTCAACGACATCCTCCTGCCAGTGACCACCGCTACAGGCGGTGCCCTTGACCCAGTCCTGGACGGCGTAGGCGCCTTGCTCGAACCCATTGCAGGCCCCCTGGCTCCCGTCCTTGATACCGTAGGTGGTGCCCTGGGCCCCGTCCTGGAACCCGTCGCAGGCGTCCTGACTCCCGTCCTTGACACCCTGGCCCCCGTGACAGGCAACCTGACCCCCGTCATCGACACCGTTGGCGGCGTCCTCAACCCCGTCCTTGACACCGTGGCCGGCCTGACCGACCCACTGGCCAGCACCCTGGCACCTACCCTCGACACAGTAGGTACCACCGTAGGCTCACTGGTTGACGTCACCACCACCGTAGGTGGCCTGATTGACGGTACCGTCACCCCAGTCACCACCACCGTAGGCGAACTCGTCACCCAACTAGGCTCCACCATTGGCGGCGTAGTCCCTGGCACAGACGGACTCCTCTCCCCAGTGACCGGCCTACTGGGAGGCGGACTCAACACCCTCCTGGACCCAGTCATTGGCAGCAACGGCCTCGTCCCCCTGACCACCGCCAGCGGCCAATCCAGCCTGCTTGACGTCGTTGTCGGCAAAGACGGCATCCTGCCTCTTACCAGCGGAGAACCCCGTAACGACCAGACCGCCTTACTGGACGGCATCATTGGCGAAGGCGGCATCCTGCCTCTCACCAGCGCCACTGGCAACCAAACCGCCCTGGATCCCCTGATCGGTACAGGTGGCATCTTGCCATTGACTAGCAACGTCGCTGCCAGCGACATCACCGGTGGCCTCCTTGGCCCCGTCACCAACCTACTGGGAGGTGGCGACATCA